>CAWIQZ010000015.1:0-89235 GCA_963838465.1 uncultured Bacillaceae bacterium | reverse complement strand
CCAACAAAAGCAATCGTCTCTCCTTGTTTTACATGCAAGCTGTAAATTTTTTAATACTGGTTTATCATCCTCATTATATTTAAACGTTACATTTTCAAAATTCAAGTATCCTTGCGCTCTTTTTAATGGCTTTGCTTCAGGCTCATCCTCAATATCATACTTCTCATCAATAAACTCAAAGACACTGTCCATTGAAGCAATCGCTTGTGTCAAAGTCGTTGATGAATTAACAAGACGACGAAGTGGCCCATATAGACGCTCCATATAAAGGACAAAAGCCGTCATCGCACCAACTTCTAATCTGCCAGTAATAACAAAATAGCCAGAGACAAAAATAACTAATAATGGAGCGATATCCGTAATCGTATTAACTACAGCAAATGTTTTCGCATTCCATCGCGTTTGATCAAGAGCTTTGTCGAGAAAATGATTATTACGTTTCGCAAATTGAGTCTGCTCATGCTCCTCAAGTGCAAAGCTACGAATGACACTCATCCCTTGGACACGCTCGTGAAGATGACCTTGAACTTCAGCCAAAGCTTGTGAACGCACTCTCGTTAAATGGCGCAACTTTGCATAAAAGAACTTAATTGAAAACCCGTAAAAAGGAAACATCGATATCGCAACAAGCGTGAGCCAAACATTTAAATTTAACATAATAATAATCGCAATAATAATCGTAAATAAATCAAGCCAAATATTCATTAACCCTGTTATGACAAAGTTCTTCGTTTGTTCGACGTCATGAATCACCCTTGAAATGATTTCGCCGACTTTTCGATTCGAATAAAATTTCAAACTAAGCTTTTGGATATGCGTGAAAAGCTGATCACGAATATCATACAACACTTTATTTCCAATTCATTGAGCAAAGTATTGTCTGAAATATTCGATCGGTGGACGTAAAAAAACAAAAATAAAAAACATCCCCAGCATAATTTTAAACAAGAGTGAGAGCTTATCATTCTGAGCCATTGACTCCAGCAAAAATAATATCATCAATCACATACATCATCACTAACGGTAATAATAAGGGAATACCAAATTTCAACATACCAATGACAATCGTAATCAAAATCTCTTTCCAATATGGCTTGACGAACACCATATAGCGTTTAATGCTATCCAGATTCGCCACCCCCTTCTCTTTCTAAGCGCAAGGTCTGACCTACGAGACATTAAGCTGTTCATGTAAGTGCATGACTTACCTTACTCTGCCTACTATCTATTCGTAGTCAGACCCTGTGCATCTTCTAACGATATTGCAGGAACCGTTCGTACCAGCTTTCAACAAATTGTGGTGCAAACGGCCCTTTTCGTTGATGAATCCAAGAGATTAACTCATCAACACCTCGCTTTAAAAAATCATCCACTGCCGGTGGATAATTCATAAGCTGACTGTGTAATTCATATTCATCTTCATCTAAGAGCTTAAAGGTCATATCAGGGTACACCTTAATATCTAGGTCATAATCGATGTATTTTAATGCTTCATCATCCCAGGTAAAAGGTGACCCAAGGTTGCAATAGTAATAAATTCCATCTGATCGAATCATACCGATTGTGTTAAACCATTGTTCAGAATCAAAGTAACAGATAGCAGGTTCACGCGTTCTCCAATTTCTACCATCCGATTCCTTTACTAGAATTCGGTCATTTCCTCCAATCACAACCTTTGACGTCCCTTTAAGCACAATTGTTTCTTCCCAAATGCGATGAATCGATCCATTATGCTTATAGCTATGGATCTGAATATTGCTGCCTACTTTGGGAAAGTTCATAAATAACTCCCTTCCATTCACTTTTTCGGACGTCTGTAGGTAGAGTAGTTCTTAATCTCTAAGCTTGTACTGCTTGCTTTTGACCAGTTCAAAGCCTTTTCTACCCTATTCTCTACCGTTCACACATTTTACGTACGTATCAGTTTGCATACATTCTTTTATATTATAACGTGTTCTTTCCAGTTTTGAAACGGTAAGCGCCTCTAGAAAAAAAATAAGCATGAATTTATGTATATTCCATAACAGCAATTAGAAAACTTACTTATCGCCAAGCTTTAATGGAGAATTGGCACATTAGCATTGCCTACGTGATGTAGGTACTTGGCGTTGCTCACAGGACGTAGCGCACTTAGCGATGCTTCGGTCTCAAGCGCACTTTGCGAAGTTTCCGGTCTCACAACGTGAGCGCACTTTGCGAAGTTTCTCAGTCTCACAACGTGAGCGTACTTAGCGAAGTTCTGCTGAGTTAAACTTTCTTAAAGCACAACGTAAAACACCCTCTGAACGTAGATGTCAGAGGGTGTTTGTGCTTACAACGTTGATAAACAGTTAGCTTTGTTGTTGATTGAAGATTGTTTGCTGAATTTTGTTGCTTACGAGCTTGAGATTGTGCATTCTGTTGCTTTACTTCTTGCGCATTTGTCTCGCTAGCAAACTCAGTGTTGTAGCTTTGATTTTGTGCAGAAGCAGCATTTTGCTTTTGAACTTGTTGTGCATTTGTTTTAGAAGCTTGTTGCTGAGCCTGGTTTTGTTGTTGGTTTTGGTTGTTATTCATTATGATATCACCTCCACGCTAGTTAAGATGTCCGCGGAGAGCTCAAGTTTATACAATAAATTTTTTTATATTTTAAGCTGTATTTTACGCAAGAAGAGAAATGCCACCATCAACAATAATCGTTTGACCTCGAATCATTTTCGCTTCGTCTGATAACAAAAATAGCACTGTATTAGCTAAATCATCTGCTTCTACAATTCGTCCAGCTGGTGTACGAGCTGCTGCATCAGCAAGCAATTCTTCACGATTTGGAAAATGAGTTAATGCATCCGTGTCAACAGCCCCACCCGAAACAGCATTGACAACAATTCCTTTTTCAGCTAATTCGACCGCAAGATAACGCGTCAATGCCTCCACCGCTGCTTTCGATACCCCAACAGTTGTGTAATTTTTCAAATAGCGAATGGAACCAAGAGAGCTTAAGCTCACAATATGACCACCGCCCGTCTTTTCCATCCGCTTCGCTGCTTCTTGCGCACAAAAGAGCAATGCCTTACTATTAATATCCATCGTCCAATCCCAATGGCTTTCTTCAAGTTCCATTAGCGGGCGTAAAACCCCAGAAGCCGCATTATTGACTAAAATATCCAGTCGTCCAAATTCTTGATCAATTTGCTCAAATAATTCTTTGATTTTCTCTGGTTTCCCAACATTTGCCTTTACGACAAGAGCTCTTTGTCCTAACGCTTCAACCTCCTTCGCTGTATCTAGTGCAGCTTGCTTACTTCTTGCGTAATTAATAACGATATGATAGCCACGTTTCGCCAATTTCAATGCAATATTTTTCCCAATTCCTCGACTGCTTCCTGTAACAAGTGCTACTTTCTCTCCCATAATTAAATGCCTCCATTTCAATGATGCTTTTTATTATATCGTATAGGACACGACTCGAATAGAAACACTAAAAAATATCATGTAGAAGGAGGGATTTAAGTTGTATACGGGACGTGACATGACTGAACTTTCGATGATGTCGATTCATGACTGGACTGACAAAGAATTAATTTATTTTCATCATGGATTGCAACAAATGACACCTTATTTAAATGCAGAAGGAACAAGTATTCACCGAGAAATCATTCGCGAAATTGAAGACAGAGGCAGGTTCTAATAATCTTATTTCCTTAGTCAATTCCATCAGGTATAACGATTTCTTCTTCAGAACCAATGACTGATGATGTTGGTTTAAAGAAGAACTCCGGTATCTCAGGTAAAATAACAGGAATATTTTCGACTTTATCAACAAAGTTCACACCGATTCCAATAATCTGATTTGGCTTAAGAGGGGCTAATAGTTTTACTTCACCTTTGGAAAATAATTGACCAGTGTATTCCCATTCTCCAAACATATCACCCTTAATTTCTTTTATAACATCTTCAGTCAAAACACCATAAAAGATATTGGATTTCTTAACAAACCTCGTAAACTTCATATCGTATTCCTTTCATAAAACATTTTTTAATTCCTTTAAAGGGCTTGATTTTTCTGTGCATGATCATTACTTGCTTTACGCTTGTCGTTCCACATTCTAATAAATGGAACGACAAAGCTTAGTACAGCTAGGATGATAAAAATGACACTTATTGGTCTCGTGAAGAAGATAGAAAAATCTCCATTCGACATTTCCATAGCTCGTCTGAAGTGCACTTCAGCAATAGGCCCAAGGACAATACCTAAAACAATCGGAGCAAGTGGAAATTTTGCTTTTTCAAAAAAATACCCTACAAAACCAAATGCCAACATAACCGCAACATCAAAAATGGAATTTCGAACGGCATAAGTTCCTACCATACAAAAAATAATAATTAATGGCCCTACAATGGTATACGGAACTTTTAGGATCTTAGCAAATACTGATATAAAGGGTTTAGCTAAGACGAGAATAGCAACATTGGCCAAAATCAATCCGATAAAAATCGTATAAAGAAGCGTCCCTTGTGTGGAAAACATTAGTGGTCCAGGTTGAATACCGTGTAAAATAAAAGCACCAAGTAAAATGGCAGTCGTCGCACTACCAGGAATACCAAGCGACAGTAATGGAACTAATGCTCCCATTGCCGCAGCATTATTTGCTGTTTCTGGAGCAGCGATCCCTTCTGGTGCTCCTTTACCGAATTCTGATGAATTTTTTGAAGAACGAGCAGCCTGACTATAACTTAACATGGCTGCGGTGGTTGCTCCGATACCAGGTAAGATACCAATGAAAACTCCAACAATTGCTGAACGAGCAATAACACCAGCAAGGCGTTGCAATAAACTCCTATCAGGAAGATTTGAACTAATTTTATCTTTTGAATTCAATCTCGGTCTTTGTTGAACTCGGCGGAGTACTTCTGAGATCGCAAATAGTCCAATTAACACTGGTATAAAGCTGATACCAGACATTAATTGTCCGGATCCAAAGGTAAATCGTGGATCTCCCGTCAGTGTATCGATGCCAATCGTCGCAACAAATAAGCCCAAAAAGACCCCGAACAAACCCTTTGACGAGATTATCTCCACTTAACGAAGCAACAACAGTTAAGCCAAGTAGAGCAAGCCCAAAATACTCCGGAGACGAAAAAGCTAATGCAAATGAAGCAAGCAATGGGGTTAAGAAGATTAAAATAATTGTCCCAAATACTCCCCCTATCGCCGAACTAAATATCGCGATTCCGAGTGCTTTCCCTCCTTCACCCTTTTGCGCCATTGGATATCCATCAAATACAGTTGCTACAGCTTCTGGGGTTCCTGGTGTCCGAAACAAAATCGCACTTATCGCACCTGAAAAAACCGAGGTTGCATAAATGGACGTTAATAGTAGAAAGGCTGGAATCGGATCCATCGCATAAGTAACTGGAAGCAGGATAATGACAAGCATCGTCCCGCTTATTCCCGGAATACCTCCACCAATGAACCCAAGCATGACACCTGCAAATAGAATAAGTAAATGCATTGGCTGTAAGATGTTGCTGATGCCTCCAAGCAACCCCTCAATCATGAATGACACCTCACTTTACATAATTAGAACAAATTAGTAGAATAACAAACTGATTGTTCGAAAAATCCCTTCGCCTCTAGGGAAAGGTAATTGTAGTAAAATAGGAAACAAAATAATAAAACCTGCCGTGCTTAATACAGATGTTAGAAGTCGATTGAACCACTTCTTCATTCCGAATAGCCCGGTAATCCCGAAGATAACGAGCAATGTAGCTACAATGAATCCCAAATAACCTAACAGGGACACATAAACAACCAATCCCCCAAAAAGAAAGATAAAATTCTTCGGATAAACGAGCTCATCTTCAACTAGAATGTCTTCTGCCGTTTCCTCTTGCTTCATTGCCGATGAATGATCTAGCTTATTATTAGGCTTTTTAAAACTTCTTACTGTTAGAACAATTCCCAAAATCAACATCATTACAGTAAGAAAGAGAGGCCACGCCCCTGGAGGTATTTCTACTGATGATCGGCTCTCAAGTTGTAAGGACATAACTAAGAAAAAGGAAGCAAAGATCATTATCGCAATCGATAAAAATCGTTCAATTAGCATAGCGTCCCCCTTATATTAGGTTAAGATAATAGAAAGGCAGGTCTCCCTACCTTTCTAAATGTAACTGCTTATTCGATACCCTCAAGAATCGATCCATACGTTTCAACCAGTTGCTCAAGCTCACTTTGGAAATCCTCTGAGTTTAGCCAGCCATCTCGAAGATGTAAGAAACTTGCTTGTTCATATTCCTTGTAGTCTGGACGATCTTTTGCTTCCTCTAAAGCTTCTTCTAAAATGGCAACAATTTCAGGAGGGGTATCGGAATGGACCATGAAGCCGCGGTTTTGTCCATCTGTTACATCAATTCCCATCTCAGTTGTAGTCGGAACATCTTCAAATCCCTCTAATTTATTATCCGCAAAAGCAATAAGCATCTTAATGGTCCCTTCTTCTAAGTGAGCAATAGATGGTCCTGGTTCTTCGGCCATGACATCGATATGACCACCAAGAAGGGCAGCAATCATATCTCCAGTTCCTTCAAAAGCAATATAGTTAAACTCTGCTCCAGTAGCCTCTTCAAACTGCTTTACAACAAGTTCATCAAATCCTGCCGAACCTGTTCCACCAACTGTTATTTGACCAGGATTCGCTTGAGCCTGAGCAATAAGATCATCAATGTCTTCAAAATCTCCATCACCCAATACTTGTAAAGCCATCGTATCATGCTGAACACGCCCAATAGCTGTGTAGGTACTAAGATCATGAGGGGTGTTACCAGATGCTAAATTAATTGGATAATTGGATGTCATTGACCAGATTGTATAACCATCTGCCGGTTGTCTTGCTACATGGTCAGCAGCATTAATCCCAGCTGCTCCAGGCATATTAACGACATTAATATTTACATCGAGAATATCCGATAACTCTTTTGCAATAGCACGAGCGAAATTATCACTTCCACCACCAGCTCCAAAACCGAGAACAATTTCAATTTGTCTTTCAGGGTAATCAGTTGCTGTTTGCTCCCCATTGCTATCATTGGTATTTTCTGAAGCAGGTTGTTCACTATTACTGTCACCATTCGCTTCTGGAGAACTAGATTCCTCAGAAGAATCTCCACAGGCAGATAAAAGCATAGCAATTGCAATGAAAAACGTTAATAAATATCTTTTTGATTTCATAACATTTCCCCCTCGACATTTTTTACTAAGTGAAGCTTGATAACAACTTTTTAACAGATCAAAACCTTATTGTCGTCCTCAGAGTAAAATGAATAAAGAATAGAGCTCTACAAAAGTTAGATAGCTAGAGGACTGTCTAAACGATTTATGTAACCAGCCTGCCCGTTAAAGAAAGCGTTATCATTTTATTCCATACTAAAATAGATTTTAACCTCTGTTTCTTCTGATTCATTTACAAGCTTCACATTTGACATTCACCACCTTACAGATTATCCTCAGTAAAATTCTTAATTTTATAAATTTTCTTTCATCTATTTATAATGCAAGTATTATGCCATTTTAAAATTCCTTAATTAGCCTTTGTATTTTGATAAAGAGGTTCGTATTCGTTCCTTTATGCAACGGTTGTTCTTCCCGATTTCGTTTCAAATAGAAACGTTCATCATGATTGTCTTATGTCTTATAAACCATGGAATGTAACTAGATGAGATTAGTTTTTACAAAAAGAAAAAGATGCCAACCCTTTTATCATTTGGTTGACATCCTTTACTATTATCGTTTTAATTCGTCTTTGCTTCTGCTCTTTCGATTGATTCGACTAAATAATCAACGACATGCTTTGCTTCAATCTTCTCTTCCATTCCTTCTCTATGAATGCCTAATTTCATTTGCAAAAAGCATCCAGGGTTCGCGGTAATTAGCACGGCCGATTCCGTCTCTTTCACGTTATTCATTTTCTTATCCAAAATATCATTCGCTAATTTTGGTTGTAAAAGATTATAGATCCCAGCAGAACCACAGCATAACTTCTTATTTGCGAGTTCTACGTATTCCACTTCCGGAACACTTTTAACTAATTTAGCAGGTGCATCCTTTACCTTCATGACATACTGTAAATGACAGGAAGGCTGATAGGTTACACGCTCTCCTCGACCAACTGTTTCGGGCATTTCACCATGCTCATGAATGATCTCACTAATGTCGCGGATCTTTGCAGAAAATTGCTTGGCACGTTCTAGCCATTCTGGGTCATCACGGAAAAAATCTGCATATTCCGCTAAAGCAGCTCCACATCCACCAGCATTTGAAACAATATAGTCCACTTCTGCTTTTTCAAATGCTTCGATGTTCGCTTTTGCTAATTCAATCGTTTTATTCTTTTTGCCGCTATGATGATGTAAGGCACCGCAGCACATTTGCGATTGCGGGGTGACAACATCGAAGCCAGATTTTGATAATAGTTTAATCGAATTTTTATTCGTCTCTCTAAACATTACATCCATAATACAACCTTGAAAGAACGCTACCCGACCTCTAGATGGCTGTTTGTCTTTTTCTCGAGGAGTAAATTCTGGATGTGGCTTCCGTTCATCAGGCGGTAAAATACTAGGTGTAATTCTTTCCATTAAGCGCATCTGTTCTGGAAAGAGCTTCATAATCCCAACACCTCTTGCCACCGATTGCAATCCACTCTTTTGATAGAACCATAATAAATTTCCGACCGTATTTAACCGCTTTTGATTTGGGAGGACCTTATCAAAGAAAAAGTCTTTGAATGTGCGCACAGGATACGCCGGTTGTTTCACATCCGTATTTTTACCTTCTCCTTGAACAGTTCTCGTCTCAACTGCAGCTGCAATTTTCTCCTTAGCAAGCATAACAATGTCGGGAACCTGCACATCTATTGGACAAGCATCTACACAAGCTGAACAAAGTAAACAGCGATCGAGTTGATCTTTAATTTCTTGATTGACTGGGATATCTCCCTCGATTAAGCTTCGAGCCATTAACACGCGCCCCCGAGGACCATCCGCTTCTCTACCTGTTATATCAAGGGTCGGACATACATCGCGACAAGCACCACAACGTACACATGTATGCATCGACTCTTCTGTCGTTAATACTTTCATTCTGACTCACCTCCAGCTCTTGCTTTAGTTTGGCAGTGCCATCTTTCCAGGATTTAAAATATTGTTTGGATCAAGTGTTTTTTTAATGGCACGCATCACTTCCATAGCCGGACCATGCTCAATATCCATATACTTTGCTCTCACTAAACCGACACCATGCTCTGCCGTTGTCGTACCTTCCATGTCGATTGCAAGCTGATGAATATCATCAATCATTTTTTGAACATTTTCTACTTCTATGTCATTGTTACTGTTTATAACTGGTCCGGTATGCATGTTTCCATCTCCAACATGACCGTAAATCCCACAGATAATTCCATATTTTTCTGCGATATTATGAATGGCGCGTAATGTTTCTGGTAAACGAGAAATCGGAACACAAATATCTTCTCCGCCATATACGCGAAATCCACCTGGCTTTAATAAACCTACCGAGGCACCAACAAGCTTTCTTGCTTGCCAAAGCTTTTCACATTCTTCGGGTTCATCACTAAACTTTAGATAATTTGAATAAGGTTCAACGACCTTCTTTAAGCGAGTAACCTGGGAGGATACCTCTTCTTTCGCTCCGTCAACTTCAAATACAAGGACTGCTTCGTTATCTAAAGGAAGATTTAACTCTGGCTTCATCATGCTTACTGCTTTTGTACAATTAAAATCCATGATTTCAATTGCTGAAGGCTGCAATCCTGATGAGAATACGGCATTAACCGCTTCCCCTGCCTCTTCTAATCTTTCAAAGGAACAAAGAACAATTCCTCTCGTAACCGGCAATGGCAATAATTTTAATCGTAGACGAGTCACAATTCCTAGTGTCCCTTCTGAACCAATTAAGAGATGAGCAAGATCATAGCCTGAAACAGATTTTAACGCTTTTGATTTTGCTCCACCTGTGACGATGATCTCCCCAGTTGGAAGAACAACCTCCATCCCTAAGAACATAATGTCTCGTCACTCCATATTTAACAGCGCGAAGTCCACTCGAATTATTCGAAACCATCCCACCGACCGTACACATATTTGCACTACCTGGATCAGGCGGGAAACGCAATCCATAAGGCTTCAACGCCTCATTTAAATCATTTTGCACGACACCAGGCTCAATCATTACCTGCATATTTCGGTGATCAATGTCTAAAATGCGGTTCATCTTTGAAAGGTCCATCATAATTCCACCTTTCGTTGACACTGCTCCACCTGTTTGACCTGTTGCAGCTCCTCTAGGATATAACGGAATCTTGAACTCATTTGCTAGCTTTACACACTCACTTACCTCTTCTGTTGAAAGAGGGATAACCACTACCTCAGGCTTTTGAGGGTTGATTTGCGTTTCAAAGGAGGCATCATAAGAATACGTGATCATATCCGTATTACTCGTCATAATCCGTTCTTCGCTAAAAATACCTTTTAAGCGTTCAATGACTTTATTCATCTAGTGAAGTAGGTGTCTTTGTTTCCCTCATAAGTCATTCTCCTTTACTTATTATTTATTTTTCGCCATAGAGTTGTACGTCCAATCCCTAAGATTTTTGCCGCCTCCGTTTTATTTCCATTCACTTGCTTTAAGACATTGAGAATATATTCTCGTTCATGATTTTGAAGTTTCACATGATCCGATTCAATTGGTTCATCTAACTCACTCTTGTACAATACTTTTATTCTTAAAATCCTTTCCGCCTGCAATCATTACTGTTTCAGCATCAATTACTTTGTCTGCAGAAAGGATCATCGACCTCTCGACAATATTTCGAAGCTGGCGAATATTTCCTGGCCAATGATAGCTTTGTAAAATCTCCATCGCACTAGCATCAAAGCCGACTATTTCCTTTTGAATATTTTGCTTGAGCTCACCAATAAAGTAATCACTCAGTAACGGAATATCGTCAATTCGTTCACGTAAAGAAGGGATCATAATGTCAAGGATATTCAGGCGATAATACAAATCAGCGCGAAATTTTTCTTCATTCATCATTTGAGCAAAATCTCGATTAGAAGCTGCAATAACCCTAATATCAATCGGAATCACCCGCTCATCTCCAAGACGCATCACTTCGCCTTCTTGAAGCACCCTTAGCAGCTGAGCCTGTAGAGGTTCTGCTAACTCTCCAATTTCATCAAGAAAAATTGTTCCACGATGCGCAAGCTCAAATAATCCAGTTTTTCCACCTTTTCGTGCTCCTGTAAAAGCTCCTTCTACATAGCCAAACAGTTCACTCTCTAGCAAATTCTCTGGAATCGCTGCACAGTTCACCGCGACAAACGGTCCATCCGAACGTTTACTGTAACTATGAATCAAATGGGCAAACACTTCTTTCCCAACACCTGTTTCCCCTGTTAACAATACTGTCGAGTCAACCTGTGAATACTTTTTCACCTTCTCAATCGCTTTTTGAAACAATGTTACTTTGCCCGACAATATTCTCGAGGCGATATTTCGTAATATGACCACGATGCAATAATTTTTTACGAATTTCCTGCTCCTGCTGCTGTAGCTTTTGCAGTTCCTGAAAAGTACACACTGCTCCAAATACTTTATTTTCATGACGTATTGGAATTTGATTGGTGATGATTTTATGACCGTTCTCTTCTTGGATTCTGTTTAACTCCTTCTTTACCAGAAGAAATGACCTTTTTTATATTAGAATTGACAAAAATATCATCAATCGACTTTCCAATCAGCTGTTTATACGGAATATTAAGAATTTTTCCGACAGGTGGATTGCAAACAGTAATGATTCCTTTATCATCAACAGCAAGGACACCCTCGGCAATAAAGTCTAGAATGACTTGTAGTTGCTTCGTTCTTGAAATTTCTGTACGGCGAACTTCTAGTAGGCTCTTCGCTTCATTTATTGCCTGAATGACCGACTCTACTCCAGATGAAAGCATGACCGTTTTCACGCGGGAGTCATTCACTTTATTCACATACACACTTTTCCCAATAAGGACATCTATTTTACGGTCGATAAGTGTACGAACTCCTGTTTCAACCTCAGACATAGACATAATCTTATATTTTTCAACATGACATTCTAGCGATGCTTCAATGCTTTCAATCCCTTGAAGAATGTCAATTGTATCTGCTATTCCAATTTTCTTCCCATGTTTACGTGCTTCCATAAATGTTCGTAGTAAATCATAGCCCGTAATAGGAATTTGCACGACTGGAATAGTAACGTCCGATTCGATAATTTTCCATCCGATCGTTCCACGACTAATAATGACTTCCGTTCCTTCTTTTTCAACCTGTTTAGCAATCGAAACGGCCCTATCAAAATCAACCTTCATGACAGGTATATTCTCTCCTGTTCTTTTACAGGCTTCCTCAGCCACTTGCAGTAATTCGTCAATCGGAGCCAAAATAGCAATCTCAGACATATTTACCCCCCATATCCACTTACGCATTTGGAACAAGCTGTAATTATATTGTATCCGATTACACTCATATGCCAAGTGAAATATAGGGTATGTTATACATACGAATGAGACTCAGTCTTTTATTAATCTAAGAAGTACGGATGTGCTTTGGAATATGGGCAGCATTAATCTTAATCACACTTTCCACCTGTCCAAGCGGCCCCATAGGTGAAATCATACCAAGTGTTGCTCCTGTATCAAAAATGAATCGTGTAATCGATCTACGCGCTTCCAGCTCTAGCTGCTCTATCGTATTTCCGCCAATGATGATACCGTACCCTACTAAACTATCATGAAAATACTCCAGTAAAAATTCATAGATGCTTTCAGCGTTTGCACCACTTTTAAGCTACCATTAATCTCGATATACACCGTTTCCGGAATCATCATTTCAACTGTACCTGTACCAAGACAACGAGCCATAGAGGTAGGAGAGATACGAAGAGGGATCGCTCCATAAGCTCCAACTGTAGCTATGTCCATATCCACCCCTGCGATAACTTCTTCATAAAGACTATTCTGATGATGAAATAGACTATTATTTACATATTCCTCATCTTTTTCAACTAGACGTAAGCTCGTTCACTTCACAAAATGTTTTTATTTTTGTCCAATCTTTAGGCGTGCCAATAGGACCAAAAGTAAAGATAGCCTGCTGAGGATGAAACACCTTTTGATAGCCTAACTCGTAAAATTCATTTATGACACTTACTGCACTTTTTTCAGATATATATATAGCACTCGGCTCAAGTTTCACCCATTCTCTTGGAGTAACTGTATCGAGATCAGCTTTCTTCGCTAAACTTTTTTCAATAATATTCACTGATCCGATCACTCCTTCAGTAGGGCTTCCATTTAGCAATTCGGGTTTTCAAGCCATTGTCTTTGTGCAGCTGAAACGCCTGAACCAAGCTCAACATCGTGACCAATTTTCTTCAAGCCAAGCTCCATTGCAGCAAACATTTTCAACATGTCAGCAGCATCTGTATAGCCCATGTGACCAAGACGAAGCAGTTGATTCTTTACTTTTCCAAGCCCTCCACCTAGAGCAATATGAAACTCCTCACGCATCATTTTTCGGAATTCATCTGCATTTTCTAACTTAACAGCTGTTAAAGTTGGACTTGCTGCACCATCCTCAACTAACAATTCTAGCCCTAAGCCACGAACACCAGCACGAGTCATCTCTCGAAGCGCCTCATGTCGTCTTAAATTCACTTTCCATCCCACCGCTTCTCTCAATCATATTGCATGCTTCTAGCAATCCACAAACGAGAGCGATATTCGGTGTATAAGGTGTACCTACTCCAGCTTCCAGGCCTTTTCGATATTCTTTTAGATCAAAATAAAATGATGGGCATTGATGATTATCAATGACATTCCATGCTTTATCACTCATTGTAATTAAAGCAAGACCTGGCGGTTGCATTAAAGCTTTTTGACCGCCTGTTGCCACAATATCAATACCCCACTCATCCATGTAAAACGGAGCGCCGACTATTGAACTAACGGCATCAACTAAGAAAATAGCATCTGTTTCTTGAACGACAGCAGCGATATCTTTTATATTATTAAGCGCTGAGGTCGACGTTTCACAATGAGTTGCAAATACAGCCTTAGCTTCTGGATTGCCTTTTAATGCTTTTCTTACATCTTCTGGATCAACAATTTCCCCCCACTCAGCATCAACGCGGACAACCTTACAACCAATATGATTCGTTATCCCTTGCAAGTATTCACCAAAGTATCCTACAACACAAAGAATGATCGTATCATCAGCTCCCACAGTGTTAATAATCGCTGTTTCTAATGCAGATGCTCCGCTAGCTGTAAGTGGGATAACTAAATTCTCTGTTTGAAAAATCATTTTTGATTTCTCAATCGTTTCCTGTAACACTTCCTGAAATGCAGGATTTCGATAATCCATCATCGGATGATCGAAACTTCTTTGCATCGCCCTTTGAATTTCTTTAGGTACTTGAACTGGTCCTGGTAATCTCAAATCCATCTTTTCTTCAAACATGTATAATCTCCCCTTTACGGTTTCATTTTTTGCTATTTTCTATACACTTTAGTAAATGCAATTATTATGCCAACTTTAAAACCCTTATATAAATGAATGCATTCAATACTCTATTCGTTTCATGTTTCAAATTGAAACGAATTTGAAACATTTTTTGTTTTTATGAAACATTTTTAATGAAGAACATTGTATTGAATACGTTTCTAATGATTACGAATTCTTTATATCTACTGTTTCAGATTATATTTTTTTTGAACATTCGTATAAAATGAAAAAGAACCTTATTTTATTCTACAGGAGTGATAGCATGCAAGCAGTTGTATATGAACAATACGGTGAACCTAATGTTTTAAAAATAGCAGAAGTCAAAAAGCCGGTTATAAAGCCAAATCAAGTTCTCATTAAAGTGAAAGCAAGTGGAATTAATCCAGTTGATACGTATTTTCGAAAAGGAATTCGGCAAGTTGATTCATTCCCGTACATTCCTCATTTTGATGCTGCAGGTGAGATTGTAGAGGTAGGGGCAGCTGTTGAAAATGCAAAAGTAGGAGATCGCATTTGGGCTACTAATGCCAAGGGAGCTTCTGCAGAATATGTCGCGGTCGATAGCGATCTAGTCTTTCCATTGCATAGAAGTCTCACATATGCAGATGGAGCAGCCATCGCGATGCCATTTTTGACAGCTCATTTAGCGCTTTTCTTCAAAGGAAATCTACAAGCAAATGAATCTGTCCTTATCTTCGGTGCTGCTGGAGCTGTCGGTCATGCGTCTGTACAACTTGCCAAACAAGCAGGAGCGCATGTCATTGCAACAGCAGGAAACGCTGAAAAAGCAGAGATCGCTCGCAAAGCTGGAGCTGATGAGGTCATTATGTACAAAGAAGAAGATATTGTTGCTCGTGCAAAGGAACTAACGAACAACAAAGGAATTGAGCTGATTCTTGATATGTCTTTAAGTGAAAACATCGAAAAAGATCTTGAGATGCTAACGGTTGGTGGACGCATTGTGACGATTGGATCACCAGTCAATAACACTCCGCCCCTGCCCTGGCGTCAATTAAACATGAAAAATGCCTCATTACTTGGTATTCTTTTGTTTACAGCACCGAAAAAAGAATTGCTCAAAGCTGGAAAGGAGATTGCTGATGGATTTGCAAACGGCGAGCTAACAACTCATATTGGCAAGGTTGTCTCCTATACAAACGCAGCATTTGCTCACCAATTACTCGAAGAAAAAGAAGTGAATGGTCGGATTATTTTAAATCACGAAGAATAGTATTACTTAGAAAGAGCTTTATCAGAGTGCTGATGAAGTTCTTTCTTTTATTTTGCATAAGTTTAGTAAATCTTTAAAAACGGGAGAAAATAAATCATAACGTATCGTGAAAGGAGATTAGTTTATGGAGAAGGAATTATATTATGTGAATCTCAATCCCATTAGTATGGACACGATTAATCCAACGAAAGTGAATGATGGGCAATTAATTGAATACGAAATCGAAGCAACTCCAGCCGAGAAAAAAGCATTAGAAGATTTACTACATGAAGTACAAGCACATGATATGGAGCTTGGGAACATGTTTACATTTCGGCATTTCGATGATCAAGTAGGAGATATCGATAGAAACGAGTACCAACGCGGCTTAAATGATGTATTTGAAGAACTATACCGCTTAGGAACCCCAGAAACAAAGCAAAAAATCGAGGAAATTCACTTAATTAATGATGATCAATAATAAAGGGATCCTACCCTTTATTATTGATCATGCGTCGAAATTTAAAAATTTGATCGTGATTGCCCTCCATCGACATTTATTGTTGCACCAACAATCCAGCTTGCTTTCTCTGAGGCAAGAAAAGCGACAACATTAGCGACTTCTTCAGGCGTTCCAAAACGCCCTGCTGGAATTTCATCTTTCTACAAATTTCTTAATTTTCTCTGGATCTTGCTCTAAACGCTTTTGCCAATTTCCTGTCGGATGCAAAATCGAACCAGGAGCGACACCATTCACCCGAATTCCACTTGCAATCGCTTCATCAGCCAACGATTTCGTGAAGCTAATCATCGCCGCCTTCGCACTGTTATATGTAACCTTGCCACCAGATTCTCTTCCGAAGATCGAGGAAATATTAATAATGCTTCCTGATTGCTTTTCCTTTAAAATCGGTAATACAAGCTTACTAAGGTGAACAGCCGAGAAATAATTTAATTCAAACGCAGCATGAAAATCAGCTAAGTCTGTTTCTGCTGTTGTTGAGCCATTACTTCCACCAGCGTTATTGACAAGCACATCAATCGTTCCGTAATGACTAATCACTTTTTCAATGACTTGCCCTCGTTCTTTTTCACTTGTTAAATCAGCCTGAATCGCAAGAACATCACCTAATTCAGTACGGGCTTGCTCTAATGCTTCTTCTCCTCTTGCAACAATCGCCACCTTCGCTCCTTCATTTACAAAAGCTTTTGCAATCGCAAGACCTATTCCTTTTGAACCACCTGTAACGAGTACTACTTTTTCATTTAATTGTAAGTCCATAGCCAACCACTGCCTCCTTATAACGATTGTTGAATAATTTTTTGATGGGAAACTGGAAAGGCAAACTGCTCCACCTCATTCCTCTTTACCCATTTTCTCGTCTCTGACTCGACATTTGGTCGTCTTTTAACTGTTACTTCATAAACGGTAATATGCCAAATTAAATGAGAAAAAACATGCTCCACCGTTTGCACAGGATTTCCTACCTTACCTTCAATCTGAAAATCTTCTTTTAATACTGCTTCTAATTCCTGCGCTTGGTTCGCAAGACTCGTCGTTTCGATATTAGGAAATTGCCATAATCTAGCAAGCAATCCCGTCTCTGGTCGCTTTTCAATCAAAACTTCACCAGACTCATTTCGGATGATAACAGCCGCCATTTGCTTCGGTACTGGTTTTTTCTTTTTTGATTTTATCGGTAATGTATCTTGAATGCCTGCATGACTTGCTCTGCAATGTTCTCTTACAGGGCAAAGTAAGCAACCAGGAGAGGTTGGTGTACAAATCAAGCGCCCCCAGCTCCATTAATCCTTGGTTAAACGAAGATGGGTCTTCTTTTGATATCAAATCATAAAGGATACGCTCAAATATTTTTCTCGTCGCAGGCTTTGCAATATCTTCTTCAATTAACAAAATTCTCGATAACACACGCATCACATTGCCATCCACTGCTGGCTCAGGTTTTCCGTAAGCAATACTTAAAATTGCTCCTGCCGTATAGGGGCCAACTCCCTTTAATGTAGATATCTCTTCACGTGTGTCAGGAACCGTTCCACCGTACTCTGCAACGACTTCACGTACAGCTGTTTGTAAATTACGAACACGTGAATAATAGCCCAACCCTTCCCACGCTTTTAGAATTTGATCCTCTGTGGCATCTGCTAATGCATCTGGTGTCGGAAATTCTCGCATAAAGGCAAGATAGTAAGGAATCACTGTATCAACCCTTGTTTGCTGAAGCATGATTTCCGACACCCAGACACGATACGCATCCTTCGACTGGCGCCACGGTAAAACGCGTTGATTTTCGCGAAACCAATCAATTAAATCTCCTTGAAAACCATCATGTTAAAATTTCTAAGCTGTTCGTACTCACAATGATCCTCCTTCTTACTTTTTACGCTGAAATGCCCAGCAATGAATTTTCTCTGCTCCACCCTCGATAAAAGGAATAATTCCACTAAAAATCGTATGCTCACTGGATTTTCTTAATTTCTTTAAAGCATGATAATGAGAAGATGTTGGTACTTCATACATCTCGACATAGAGATAGAGGTTGATCCTCAGCAACATACCATTGAATACGACTTGCACCATAATCAGGTAATGCTTCAATAATTGACTCCATCGCACGCTCATATGCCTCAATTTTTTCTTCAGAAACTTTATATTCCATAAAAATTTGCAAAGGTTGCGTCATCTTTATTGATCTCCCCTTTTTATTCGTCTATGATTCGGGTATAAATAAACTATATCATCCTTTAAGGATTAAAAAATGAAAAGGAGGTTCTTGCGAAGTGGATACAGGTACTCACGTTGTAATGGGGCTTTCATTAGGTGGGCTTGCAACGATTGATCCAACGATTGCAAACGACCCACTGCTACCAACTTCCATCATGATCGCCACCATTATCGGCTCTCAAGCTCCAGATTTTGACACCATATTGAAACTAAGAAATAACGCTGTATACATTCGCAACCATCGAGGGATTACACATTCACTGCCAGCCATCCTTCTATGGCCTCTTTTAATAACAGGCGGAATCATTACATTTACGCCAGAAACAAATTGGCCACTCGTCTTGCTCTGGTCGTTTATCGCTGTCTTTCTGCATGTTTTTGTCGATATTTTCAATGCGTATGGTACACAAGCTCTTCGCCCGATTTCAAATAAATGGATTGCCCTTGGTGTGATCAATATTTTCGACCCGTTTATATTCTTTAGCCATTTAGTCGCATTTATTTTGTGGGCACTCGGAACGCCCGCAGGACCGACCTTCCTTGTTCTCTATATCGTCTTAGTTTTGTATTACGCTTGGCGTATATTTGAGAAGAAACAAGTCGTCCAACACGCAAGAACACTACATCCTGATGCCACTCATGTATTTGTTTCACCATCGATTCGTTGGAACCAATGGCATTTAGTTATTCGAACACCAGAATTATTATTTGTTGCGGAATCACGTAATAATGAAATCGAGTATTTTGAACAGTATTCATTTGACCCAATTCCAGATATTCCTGTCATTAATGCTGCACGAAAAGATTCGAACTTAGCTGCTTTTTTATCTTTTTCACCAACATATCGTTGGGAAATTGAGGATAAGGATGACATAATCGAAGTTCGATTTATCGATTTACGTTATCGAAGCAAGGGTCATTATCCATTTGTAGCTATTGTTCAACTTGATGAACATCTTGATATTATTAACTCGTACACGGGTTGGGTTTTTAGTGAGGAGACCTTACAAAAAAAATTAAATATTGTAACGGAATAGAAGACTGACTCTTAAAAGAGCTTTTCCCTTATTATTTAGAACGCCTTAGGGATAGCTTTCTGAGTCAGTCTCTTTCCTGTTTTATATTGGTTAATGCTTCAAATGATCTTCATTATTTAAATGAGCAAATTTTTGCTTTTGTGGTTCATACTTATGCAGATAGGGACCATACTGATTAATCCATTTGATGACAACCTGCTCTGTCACATCTGGCCCTTTGTACTCCCAGCCTGCTTTAGCTCTTGACGTTTCAAAATCTTCCCATAAGACTTTCCACCCACGTACGTGCCTGAGCAGCTGATATGGATGTATTCACTTTGAGAAGCTCTTCTGTTAACCGCTTAAATCGATCTTCCACTTTCCTTCCTCCTTTGACAATGTTTACGGCTTATAACGAGAAATTATATGCCTATACTAGTAGTGAGCACTTTATAAAGGGGGTTCACCATTGAGAAACAAGGCAAAAGACTTTCCAAATCACATGTCGTTTTCTGGAAAATCACCGAATCACAACGAGCATGAGTCTAAGCGAGCTGACGGAACGATCAACACTCGTCCAAGAGAACGGATGCGACAAGGCGATGAATAAAAACTTGCTCTAAACACGAGGATACTCTCACGATAACGATACTTGGCATTACTCGCAACGCCATGAGTGGTTTTAGCGAAGTTACCTGCCTTCGGGACGTGAGTTAGTTCTTAAAACGTTGGAAGTGAGGTGCCTACTATGGGTAAGGAGAAAAATACACTACAATATAAAAGCCCCTTCGATTCGCCTCGTGCGAACCCGAAACACGCATCAGATCAGGTAAATGGTGAAACCCAAATGACTCAACATGATATTGTGCTCAGAAATAACGTAAGATCCCGTAGAAGATAAGAAATTATTAACAGCACGGAAGGTGACACATAAACTAAGGCATCTGATCTTCTAGATCGGTTTAGTTCCTTATACGTCACCTTCTTTTTCATTTACTAATAAAGATATCGGCACAGCATCCAAAACAGTCCCGTTATCACGATAGCCCCACGCAAAATGACCATTCATATATGAAATTTGAAACGTTGATTCCCCGTCTATTAATGTATACGTTTTTCCTGGCTTGAAATCTTCTGGGTCAAGTAAATAAGCTTTTGCCATTAGTACTCTTCGTTCATATACAGCAAATTCATTCATCATTCCTAATTGTTCTGCTTTTTTTGCTTTTTCATTCAGATTGCCAATCTCTGTTCGAAGTTCATACTCACTCATTTGACTAAATCGTTTTGTATCCATTATTTCATTCCTCTCTTATCTACATTATATTATAGAGAAAACTAAGGCACCTAACAAAACCCTTAGCTGCAATCAATGAACAGACTATTTCTCACTATCCTGCTGGTTTAAAAATTGATCGATTAGCTCGATGGAAAAACCTTTAAGATATAATGCCTGCTTCACTCTTTGGCGGTACTCCCATCCTTGATATTTCCCTTCATACTTACGCAAAATTTTCTCACCTTGATGACACAAAGCCTCGTATTCCTCATCAGTATCTTTTGAGAGGTCAACATGCTTCATCGCTTCCATAATCGCTTGACGAGAATAGCCTTTTGTTAGTAATTGGTTAGCCAGCTTATTAGAAAAAGCCTGACTTGATTGCTTCGTATTGCGTTTTGTTTGTTTTTCTAGCCATTTTACCATTTGATCAATTTGCTCATGAACTGTAAATGATTCAAGTGCAGCCTCAATGGTCGCAGCATTCACACCCTTTTGTGACCAGTTCTTGCTTAAGCTTCAAGGGGCCCTTCATCAATGTTATTTTTTTCGTTCGAATAAACGCATCAGCAAACTCCGTATCATTTAAAAGACGCTGATTGATTAATTGTTTAATAACAGCCTCAATATGCCGCTCTTCCTTTTCCTTTTTCTGAAGGTATGCGCGCACTTCTTCAACCGAACGCATACGATAGGAAAGATAATTTATAGCAAGATGATAAGCCTTTTTCTGCTCATCCTCATCAATCAACTTCATTAATTCCTTTTCATCCAATTCAAGTCCTTTTTTTAGTCCATATTTTATCAATAAATCTTCATCAACACTGAATGCATATTCTTCTCCCTGCCCACGATCAAGAAACAAATTATAACGTGATTTATTTCGTTTCTGAACAGAAATTTTCGTAACGATTGCCACAAAGACCAACTCCAGTTTTTCATTTCACTTTAATAAATAACTTATAAAATTGATATATAATAATTGTACATAATGACTAGCATTAACTCAGAACGGGTAAAGGAGCCATTAAGAAGACCTATGAAGGAGGATATACGAAATGAACATTGCCATCTCAGGTGGTTCTGGTTTTATCGGAACAAAACTGACAGATCGTTTAGTTAATCAAGGTCATACTGTCTACATTTTAACAAGGAATGCCACTAACAAACCAGCAAAATCAAATGTGAAGTATGTAGAATGGCTGAAAGATGATACCACACCAGAAGTTGACTTAGAAGGAATTGATGCGTTTGTCAATCTCGCAGGGGAATCTATAGGGGATGGTCGTTGGACAGAAGAACGAAAAAAACAAATTCTTCAAAGTCGGATCGATTCAACACGCGCTACCATCCATTTATTATCCAAACTAAATAAAAAGCCAGAAGTACTTGTCAATGCCTCAGCAATTGGTTATTACGGCAACTCAGTAACGGAAACATTTACAGAAGAATCAGCACCGATTGATAAAAATTTTCTTGCAGATGTTGTGTGGCAATGGGAGGAAGAAGCCTCAAAAGCTTCAGCATTTAATATTAGAGTAGCATATTGTCGGCTTGGCATCGTGCTTGATAAGGATGAAGGAGCTCTCAAGAAGATGCTACTCCCTTATAAACTTTTTGTAGGAGGTACAATCGGTTCTGGAGAACAGTGGCTTAGTTGGGTCCATATAGATGATGTTGTCGGGATGTTTCAATTTGCGATTGAGCAACAAGCAGTTGAAGGTCCCATTAATGTCACAGCACCTTCCCCTGCGCAAATGAAGGATTTTGGAAAAGTCGTTAGCACTGTCCTAAACAGACCACATTGGATTCCAGCTCCTTCTTTTGCCTTGAAAATCATGCTTGGTGAAATGAGCACCCTTGTTTTAGATGGTCAAAAGGTTCTCCCCAAAAAAGCAGAAACGCTCGATTATCCATATGCTTTTCGTTCGCTTAAACCTGCGCTTGAAAACTTATTAAAATGAGTCGAATAAACACGAAGTTTCTGGCAAAATCAGCTATCTTATTCTTCAGAAAATACCGTTAACATTTCGTACAAAAAAAGTGAAAAATCTTCATAAAAAGTTAATAAAAAAGAGTATCTTTTTCGCATAAAAACATTTAATATATAAAAGGATTCTAGAGTAAATGAGCGAATATGTACCTTAACATGTACTTTAACTATAATAATCACGCTAGAATACCCATTATCGCTGTATATTCAATTATATAAGCATTGGGAAGGCAATTGGTGCGCCACCAGCTCTGCTGGTTCTAGTGGGTTCGATTCCCACCCCGAATTTGATACGCACTACTATTAAATTCGAGGGTGGAGCAACTTCTCTGCCCTCACGTCAAAGGGGGGCTTTTTTGTGATTTTAAAGAAACGAGACGTCGCTGATTGTCATGCTTTGTACGAATTATTAGTGGACCCGGCTGTTTTTCCATTTGTTCGTCAAAAGGCATATTCGTATGATGAGTTTGTGTTCTTAACGAAGCAGACAATTGAAGCTGAAGAACGCGGCGAACTCATCTCCCGTACGATTGTTGACGAGTGGGGTGCACCGATTGGAACGATTAATTTATTTGATGTATCGGAACAAAGCGGCTTTTTAGGAACATGGGTTGGTAAGCCATACTTTGGAAAAGGATATAACAAATTAGCTAAAGATGCTTTTTTTGATGAATTATTCTTTTCTTGTGATATTCAAACGGTTTTCATGCGTATTCGTAAAGAAAATGTAAGATCGTATATGGCTGCAAACAAACTTCCTTATTGCACACTTGCAAATGACATTCGGCACGATATTTATAAACAAATCAATCATGAAGGGGACATTTATAATCTTTTTCAAATTGAAAAGGATCAATACCACCTTCATATGATGAGAACTCAACAACAATCTCTTGATGAGTTTGGAGCAAAAGAAGCATAGTTTTTGAATATTTGCAGTGATTTTGTCCACACTGAGAGTATCTCTTACGAAAGTGGTGATCATTGTGGAAAGTAAGAAACGCCGAGCAGAAGAAGAACAGAGCACATTACGGAAAGCACAAGAAGTACGTTATGCAGCCGAGTTTAAAGCAGCAGATCGAGCAGCCCGAGGGCGAATGGATACGAAATCTTAAATGTATCATTCCATGGTTTGCGACTCATAATAAGGTACAGGTAAGTGCTATTTGCTTATCATACTTTCACCTTATGGGAGGATCATGCACATGGCTAAAATGGGTAAGAAGAACAAAAACAGGCAGCAACAAGAAATGCAGCAACAGCATAACACTGAATTTGGAAGTGAACTAACTGATTCTGCTAGTACTCCGCAACAAACGCCAGCAAAACAGCGTTCCATAAAGCAAAAATAATGTTTTTGTCGAAAGTACACGAGTGATTATTCATTATTCGTGTGCTTTCTTTTTTATTTTAGAACGCGATCAAAAACTAGCGATAAGCCTTGTCACATAAGGATTTTCCATCAACATGAATAATTCGTTATTTTTCAATTTGTTAGAATACTTCACCATTCAGTAGCATTTACAGCAATCAATGCCCTTACTTCACTTAATCCTATCTAAGCGTTATTTATGACGATTAATCCCTCTTAAGCTAAGTTGCGATCCTTCGCAACTCCCCGTATGATTATTTTATGAACAAAAATTGAAATCAAGGGGGCCACTAGTTATGGAAAGTCAAATCGCACCTGCACCTGCAAAATTGGAAACAGTTCGCTTTGAGAAACCAACTGTTGAAGATGGAGCAGCAATGTGGGAATTAGTAAATCAATCAACACTTGATCAAAATTCAGCATATAAATACATTATGATGTGTGAATTTTTTGCCGAAACATGTGTTGTCGCAAAAGAAGACGATAAACTTGTTGGCTTCGTCACTGCATTTGTCCCTCCAGAAAGACAAGATGTTGTCTTTGTTTGGCAAATAGGAGTTGATTCTTCTCAACGTGGTAAAGGTCTTGCATCAAAGCTACTTGAAGAGCTTGTTCAACGTCATAGATGGCACTGAATGTAGAATATGTTGAAGCAACTGTTACTCCTTCAAACGATGCATCTCAAGCACTTTTTCGCCGTTTAGCTAGAACCTATAATACAGAATGTGAAGTAACGTGAATGCTTTCCTGAAGAATTATTTCCGGGTGAACATCATGAAGAAGAACTAACATTTCGAATCGGACCTATTTAATTAACTTATAAATAATGGTTTAAGTAACAGTTAATGACAGGGATTAGATTAATAGCTATAAATACACTACCAAGTATAGGTATTATAATTTAGGAGGAGAAAGTGAATATGACTAAAACAGATATGAAGGTTTTTGAAAAACTTGAATCTGAGGTACGTAGTTATTGCCGTAGCTTCCCAACTGTTTTCACAAAAGCAAAAGGGTATAAAATGTGGGATGAAAAAGGCACAGAATATGTTGATTTCTTCTCAGGAGCTGGTGCTCTTAATTATGGTCATAACGATCCAGTCATGAAATCAAAATTAGTCGATTATATTTTAAATGATGGTGTTACGCATTCACTCGATATGGCAACAACACCGAAAGCTGAGTTTTTAGAAACATTTAATGAAGTGATTCTAAAACCAAGAAATCTTGATTATAAAGTGATGTTCCCTGGACCTACTGGAACAAATACAGTTGAGAGTGCACTTAAAGCTCGCACGTAAAGTAACAGGACGTACCGATATTATTAGCTTCACAAATGGGTTTCATGGAATGACAATTGGCGCTCTATCTGTCACCGGAAATTCTTTCAAAAGAAAAGGTGCTGGAATTCCATTACAAAATGTCGTAACAATGCCATATGATAACTTTGTTAATGACAACCTCGACGACTCTGGAGTATCTCGAGCGTTTCCTAGAAGATAGAGGTAGTGGAGTTGCGATCCCTGCTGCAATGATTCTCGAGACAGTCCAAGGTGAAGGCGGTATTAATGCTGCACGATTCGAGTGGTTACAACGCATAGAAACTATTTGTAAGCGTTGGGGAATTCTCCTGATTGTTGATGATGTTCAAGCTGGAGTTGGTCGTACTGGAACGTTCTTCAGTTTTGAAAAAGCAGGTATTAAGCCAGATATCGTATGTATGTCGAAATCAATTGGGGGCTATGGTTTACCACTTGCCATCACGCTCATTCGTCCAGAGTTAGATATTTGGGAGCCTGGTGAGCATAACGGAACATTCCGTGGAAATAACCATGCATTTGTAACAGCTACTGCCGCTTTATCCTACTGGAAAGATGATAGCTTCGAGAAAAGCATTCAAGAGAAATCAGAGCACATTTACACATTTCTTGAAGATATTGTAGCTAAATACCCTGAAATCAAAGGTGAAGTCCGAGGTCGTGGGTTTATGGTTGGAATTGTATCTGAAATAGATGGACTCGCATCTCAAGTTGCAGCAGAAGCGTTTAAACGTGGTTTGATCATGGAAACAGCTGGTCCAAATGATGAAGTATTTAAGCTATTCCCACCACTTACAATTGATAATGAGCGGCTTAGAAAAAGGATTTGAAATTATTGAGAATAGTGTTAAATCTGTCCTCGGAACAAAAGAACTCGTTAGGAAATTAAAGTTGAGAGGGTGACAGTCCCTCTCCCATCATACAATCCAATACGGACACAACAATTGGAGGTTATTAGTACATGAAAGTAGTTGCACTTAAAGACATTATTGGAACTGATCTAGAGGTTAAATCAGATAACTGGATTAGTCGTCGCCTTTTCTTGAAAAAGGATGGCATGGGCTACTCTGTTCACGATACAATCATTAAAGCAGGTACAGAAACACATATTTGGTACCAAAATCACCTTGAAGCCGTTTATTGCATTGAAGGTGAAGGTGAAGTGGAAACATTGAAAGATAATAAAGTTTGGCCAATTAATAAAGATGAAATATACGCACTTAGACCAATACGATGAACATCTTCTTCGCGCTAAGACAGATATGCGTATGGTTTGTGTATTTAATCCACCTATTACTGGTACAGAAACACATGATGAAAATGGTGTTTATCCAATTGTAGATGACGAATAAAAATAAGCAGCTGGCTCTTATAACGAGTCCGCTGCTTATTTAATGTTCTTCTTTAACAAAACCAAAGAAATCATTATTGTACTATGTTTGTTCAATTATTTCACTCGGTGAACCAAATCGTTGCCTTCAATTCCTTGAAGTAAATTTTCTGCAGCTAATCTGCCCATTTCCATTCTCGTTTCGATTGCAGCACTAGCGATATGAGGAAGAAGCGTGACGTTACGTAACTCAAGCAATGGATGACTTGATGAAATCGGTTCTGGATCAAAGACATCCAATCCAGCCGCATAAATTTCTTCATTTTTTAAAGCTTCATATAATGCTTTTTCATCAACATTCGTTCCTCTTGATGTATTAATAAATACAGCTGTCTTTTTCATTTTTACAAATTGCTCTGCTCCCATCATTTGATAGGTTTCAGGCGTTGATGGAGCAAGTAAAACAACGAAATCCGCTTTTTCAAGTAATTCATCAAGCTCACAATAAGTTGCGCCCAACTCCTGCTCTGCTTCTTGATTTTGACTTCGATTATGATAGAGAATATTCATCGAGAATCCTTTAGCACGCTTTGCTACAGCTAATCCGATTCTACCCATTCCAATGATTCCTAATGTTGCCCCATGAACCTGTTGACCCGTTAAGAAAAAAGGTCCCCAATTTTTCCACCCATCCTCACGAATCACATCCATTCCTTCAACAACACGTCTTCCAGCCGCAAGCAATAAAGCAAATGTGAGATCTGCAGTCGCTTCAGTTAACACACCAGGCGTATGTCCAACTGGAATTCCTCGACTATTCGCTTCCTTTATATCAATATTATCGTAGCCAACAGCCATTGTACTTATCACACTTAGCTGTTCTGCTCGATCTAATAATTCCTTATCAATTCGATCTGCTACATTACATAACAAGCCATTCGCATCGACAATCTCTTCAAGCAATCGTTCACGAGGCATTGGCTCATTTTCGACATCCCACATGACAACATCATACTTATCTTCTAGCTTACTGGTGATTTCACTTGGTAATTTACTTGTAATAATAATTTTCATTCCTCATGTCTCCTTCTCGCTTTTAATTATCTTAATTAATAGCTTTCGAGAAAAAACAACAAAATCCTCTTTATTTTACTCGTATCTTCCTCCCTTTTCTCGTATGATTAATTAAAATAAAATTCGAGGAGAGAAAATGGTGAAGTCATTTATTCATACTTTTTCGAAAAAATTTTTTTCTAAGAAAATCAGCCTTATTTTATTAGTTTTGTTATTCATCTATATTGGTGGGATCATCTACGGGGTTTATCGACCTCTTCCTCACGAAGATCTCTCGTTTCAAGGTGACGAACATTTAATTGAGAGCCCCACTTTTTTAACAGATGTAAGCTATGAAAAAGACGGTAGCAGAGTGTATGAACAAGATATTTTTGATTATACATTCAAAGTGATTGATGAAGCTGAGGAGTTAATCGTTGTTGATATGTTTTTATTTCATGATGTCTATGATGAGGGTGATTCGTTTCCTCCCTTAACAGATGAATTAACAGATGCATTGATTCATAAAAAACAAAATCATCCTTCCATTAAGATCGTCGTCATTACTGATCCTGTTAACTCGATGTATGGTGCTTACGAGCCCGAACATTTTCTTAATCTAAAGGAAGCAGGCATTCCTGTTGTCGTTAGTGAACTAACACCTCTTCGTGATTCAAACCCACTCTATTCTAGTGCTTGGAGACTCATCTTGAGATGGTTTGACTATCTGAATTGGACAGGCCGCTTACCTCACCCACAAGGATCCAATGGTGAAGATGTAACGATTCACTCTTATTTGACAGCGTTAAACGGAAAAGCAAACCATCGAAAGCTTATCATTACTGAAAAAGAGGCGATCGTGAGCTCAGCGAATCCGCATGATGCGAGTGCTCTCCATAGCAATGTAGCTTTCGCTGTTAAAGGAGATATTATTAATGACTTACTACAGACCGAGCAAGCTGTCGCAGAGTACTCTGCAAACCTAGCATTACCAACAGTTGACTACACCGGCAACCATGGAGATCAGGTTACAAGCCAAGTTCTTACTGAGGGGAAAATTCATGAAAAACTATTAGAATTGCTTAGTGAAGCAAACTCAGGCGATACGATTTGGATTGCTCTTCTTTATTTATCAGAACGAGATGTGATAGGGGAATTACTAGACGCTTCTGAGCGAGGAGTAGATGTGAAGATTGTTCTTGATCAAAATATTGAATCTTTTGGGCAAGAAAAAAATGGGTTGCCAAATAAACCCGTTGCAGAGGAACTCATTTCTAAATCAGATGGAAAAATTGACGTTCGTTGGTATGAAACAGAGGATGAGCAATATCATCCTAAGCTGTTATTTATCGACGGGCCTGATAAAAGCCAAATGATAAGCGGATCTGCTAATTTTACAAGAAGAAACTTGCGTGATTTAACGTTAGAAACAAGCTTATTTATTGAAGCTCCAACAAACGACGCTGTCTCAACAGACGTTCGAGAATATTTCACACGAATTTGGACCAATGAAAATGGAATTTATACTACTGATTACGAGACACACAGTGATGATTCTCTTTGGCTTAGAGCATTATATCGGTTTCAAAAATTAACGAACACATCAACTTATTAATCGTTTCTCCTTTATCCTGCTTGCCCGTGAAAAATACTTTAGACTACCCAGTAACTATACTGGATAGTCTAAAGTACAGGCTTGCGGCTGCTAGATTCAGTGAAAATCCTCCGCCATATTTTTCGTATTAATGGACATAGAGTTGCTGAAATGTCAGATCTTCCTTATTTACACCAAGCATCTCTAGAAATTCAAATACATCATTGAACGTATCTACAGGATATTGCGTTTGACACATGTTTGTCGATTGACTGATCCCTTTAAGAAATTGTTTGTCTTCTGCAAGTCTTTTCTCTAGCTTTAATAAAATAGTAATGACCTCATTATCCTTTTCAAATGTCATATGTCCTTCACTCTGATTGAAATAAATAATTAAAGGTACTTGTGTAAATGGATGAATAAAATGAGCTTTATAAAGATCCATCTTCCCCCTCCTCCACATTCTTTCTTTGTCTTTACTATACAAAATCAGCTAAAAGAATCAAGACATTTGTCTTTCATTTAAGAGGTTTTTATCATAAGATTCATTTAATTTTTTGACCTTTTGCTTCATTTCCTCTCTCTTTATTACAATTTGATTCGCTGGGATCGCCGCACTAAAGTAAAACCCTTGAATGACATCACAGCCGTTTAAACGAAGTAATTTCACTTGTTCTGCTGTTTCTACTCCCTCAACAACCACATCAAGCTCTAATAGCTTGGACATTTTAATAAGAGTCGAAATCATCGCTTCCGCTTTCTTATCACATGTAATATCATGCACGAATGAGCGATCAATTTTGATAATATCAATTGGCATTTTGCGTAATTGATCTAATGAGCTATAGCCAGTTCCAAAGTCATCTATACTAAGTCTTACACCTATTTTCTTTAATTGGTTAAGAACAAGTTTTGTATTCGTCTGATCCATTACCATTGATTCCGTAATTTCTAGCTCCAGTCGCTTAGGATCAAGTTTATTTTTACGTAATTCATTTTTTATTTTCCCAACTAAATTATGCTGAAATAATTGCATCATAGATAAATTAATTGAAATAGATGGGATATTTGCATCGCTATCAATCCATTCCCTCATTTGTAGACTAGCTTTCTCAATGACCCAATCACCGATCGTAAGAATTAAACCCGTGCGTTCTGCTAATGGAATAAATTCATTTGGGGAAATAAACTTTCCGCTTGAATGCTTCCAACGCAGTAGTGCCTCCACACCTATTAAAACGCCCGTTTTGACATCTACTTTTGGTTGATAGTAAATCAATAACTCCTGACGTTCAATCGCCTTTCTTAAGTCTGCTTCAAGGCGCAATAGATCATTCGTTTTCGTCACCATTTGCTCCCGAAAAAAACCATAGCTAAGACGATGACGCTTGGCATATTCTAGAGCATAGTGAGCATTTTTCTCGAGCTCTGCTAATCCCTCACCATTAATAGGATATTCAGCAATACCAATTGTAATGGACAGAAAAAATTCATATTGTTCAATATGAATGGGCTCTTCCAACTTTTTAATCAATTTGTTCAGCATCATTATCGCTTCTTGTTTTGTTTGTCCGATCTCATTGATAATCGCAAAACGACTATCGCTGACCCTCGCAACATAGATCTTTGAACCGAAATAGATTCGTAGTCTCTCAGCAAGCTGCTTTGTTACTCGGTCAGCTAATGGGTGACCCACATGTTCTCTAATAAAATTCAGGCGACTAATTTTTATCATATATAAGGAAAAATAAGGAGTGCGATTTCTAACCTTATCAAGAATTGTATACTTTAGCCCCTCATAATTAGCGAACTGCGTTATCGGGTCATGAAACACCAGATAGCGAACTTGTTTATTCGCTTCTTCCTCATTCGTAATGTCTGTAATCATTCCTCCAACTCGTACTAACTCTCCAGTTGGAGAATAAATCGGGTATACTTGGTCACGAACCCACTTCACACTTCCATCTTTATGGATAATCCTATATTTGACCGTTACATGATCTTCGACAGTTAACCAATTTTTCCATTCTTCAAAGCTTCCTTTTGTTTGATCATCTGGATGGATAACTTCATACCAAAGGTTTGGGTTTTCTTTCATTTCCTCAACAGTATACCCATAAAGTTTCTCAACGTAATTAGAAACTTGAATCACATTCTGAGTTTTGACATCCTTTAACCAAATAATCGCATCAACCGCCTCATATAAACTTTCTAATTGATTTTGAACGTCATCTCGTTCTCGAAACCGTCTAAAAAATAAAATAATAAAAGGAATAAATGCAGTAATAAATAATAAATCAATAAAATAGGAAAGCCATGATGAATAAATATTTAATAACGGAAAGACATAATGATTTATTAAGTGCAGCAATAAGACAAAGGCAATAAATATCATTAAATGATGAATTGAAAACTTATGGCGTACTATTTTCATTCTTGTCCCTCCTCTCCATTCCCTAATCGCTAATTAAATAGTAATACCCTATTTCAATAGTAATATAACGATTGTAAGTACAATATTTGACGTGAGCTTATTCGTGAATTTTTTAAATACGACAAAATTCATCATGATCCTACTTTTTCATTTTATAAAAAAGAGTGTCTCTTAACAAGAACTTCTCAAATTCCATCAATGAAACATAAAATGGAAATTTTAAAGTCATGCTCATTTGAGACACCCTATCCTACATATTCAGTTTTATTTGGATATATTTTCAATAAACCTTAATAATAAACGAGGAGTTACATTAGTAAAATAAGGAACATATAATCGTTCGGTCCACTTATGAGCGTCTTTACCATAAGGGCCGATATTAACCGTACTCATATTCAGTCGTTTCATTGCTTCAAACGGTAGCTGATAGCCTTTTCCTAATGCCGGCATTTCATTGGTTAACGTTGACTGAAATAACTCTGATTCTGGCAATCGACTATAACTAACATCAGATAATCCACTAAAATAAGCTTTTTCAACAATTGTTTCATTAAATTCAATCTTTGCCCAATGAGTTAAACGTTGAACCTCTTTCATTATTCTTCTTTCAAGCTGATTAGATTGGTTTAAATGAACAGATGGATAAATTGGAGGTGCTAGTAAAACCATATAAAAAGGCGCTCGATCTTTAAAGAAGGAAGCTAGCGCTTGAGCCATCGCAATTGATAGATCTCTAGAATCACCTTTTTCCATTTTTACCTTCTGTTCTACTTCTTTAAATGTCTGTTCAATTTCATTTCCATATATCAACATTCCTTCTTGAAGGAGTTCTCCGTAAGAATAAATAGCTGGTTTTATCGATTTCCTAGTTATTATTCTTTCTGTTTTAAATCGTTGTTCTAGCCGTTGCTGAATTCGTTCAGTACATACAAGAGCAGCATTTTTCAATTTTAAAATAATATCTTCTGCTGTCTGATTTACGACCATGACATTTAAGGAGGCATAAGCAAACAGTGGCGTTTGGACATCATACTCTTTCTTTAAATCTGCAAGTCGTAAAATAGTTGGAAGAGGAGTTCTTTCTCCATCGATGCATTCTTGAAATTCTGAAGCTAGCTCCATTTCTGAGACCATTTCAGCGATCATCCATGAAGCATTGATTCCTGACAAAGGTTCACCAACATGTGTTTCTAAACCAACTGCAAAGACAAACGGCAGCATTTTCCCAGCCGAGCCTGTGTAAATATAGTTCGTTTCATCTCCTGGATAGCTCGAAAAGCTCGGTTCTGAACAAATACCGATCATATCTTCTACTTTATTATCATCTTTCCAATCAGCTAACCACTCTACAGCTGTAAGCATTCCTTCTGAATTCCTCTCTTCATCAGGTACCGCTAATAAAATGATATTGACTGGCAGCTGTTGTTCAATCGCCTCCCCGAGGACAGCTAGTTGAGCAACCAATCCGGCCTTCATGTCCATTACACCACGACCCGCTAACCAATCCCCGCTTTCAAGCTCTTCTCTTACTTTCTCTGAAAGCTCTTCCTGCTTTAACGCATCGGTATAACGTTCAAGATCAAATATAACAGAGCGATTTCTTCCTGCATCTTCTACACCAACAACGTCAAAATGACTTAACAGCACAAAGGCTTGTTCACTCTCTTTATTACCTTGGTAAATAGCAGCTACACTAAAACGCTCCAAAGAATCATCTGGGATAGGGATTCTAGCAATGTGCTCTTGCTTTTCTTGAAAATAAGTATGTTCGTTTAATATCTGAATAAGCTCTTCACCCATCCGTCTTTCTCCATCCGTTCCAACAATGCTGTCAATGCCGACCACTCGTTTTAATAGCTTGATCATCTCAGTCTTCGTTCCCCATTGACCTTGCATATTCATCACCTCGACTATTGCGACTTGTCAATCTACCTATAGTAGTATTCATTATATTCTGATAACCTAGAAACAGCTACCATCTTGAATGAAATAAAGCCATTCTTTTGATATTGTAAGGAAGATTATCTAACAATAGGAGGTCATATGATGAACTACATTATTATTACTGGAAGCTCAAAAGGGTTAGGTGAAGCAATTGTGAAGCAGGTGCTTAAAAGGAAAGAGACCACCCTTTTTTGCCTTGCACGAACTGAAAATAAAGAGCTTGAAGAAGTAGCAAATGCTCAGCAGCTCCCTTATCATTTCTTTCCCTTTGATTTAAGCGATGTTACGGCTATTCCACCTTTGGTAAAAGAGATTTTTTCTCACATTAATTCTAGTCGTGCAACAAGCATTCATCTTATTAACAACGCTGGTCTTCTTGCTCCTGCCAAACCAATTCAACGTGTAGAGCTTGCTGAAATCACAACGAATATTCAAGTTAATTTACTCGCACCAATGATTCTTACGGCAGAATTTATCAAACAGACAGAAGACATCGCTACAGACAAACGGATTATCAACATTTCTTCTGGGGCTGGTAAACGTCCTATTTATGGCTGGAGTTGCTACGGTACATCAAAAGCTGGCATTGATCTCTTTAGTCAAAATGTAGCTGCTGAACAAAAGGAGGCCATCAATCCTGTTGAAATTTGCTCATTTGGTCCCGGAATTATGGATACAACTATGCAGGAAGAGATTCGTTCAAGTAAAAAGGATGATTTCATTCACGTGGAAACCTTTAAACAATATAAAGAAAACGGCAAGCTTTTACCACCCGACAAAGTAGCCAATATTGTGATCCAGCTTCTTGATACGAAAGATTTCCCGAATGGTGAAGTGACAGATGTAAGTAACTATCTTTCATAATTAAATAAAGAGCTCAATGTTTCTTTATTGAAAGAACAGCGAGCTCTTATTAGAAAATTTAAGCTTATCGTTAGTCTTACGGCACCTCATGTCCCATCGAGCTATGTAAAATGCTAAACCATTGATCTAGTGTTAACTGATAATCTAAAGCTGACACTGCTCGCATGATACGTTCTGTTTGACTTGAGCCAATGATTGGCATCACGTTAGCAGGATGGCGAAGTATCCAGGCATAAGCAACTTCATCGATTGAGGAAGCACCAATTTCTTCTTTTATTTGCTTAAGTGCCGCACGAATTCGAACACTTTTTTCATCCTGCCCTGTAAATAACCTTCCTCCGGCTAGTGGGGACCATATCATTGGTGGTAAACGTTGTTCAAGACATGTATTTAGTGTGCCATCTTCAATGTTCTCAAGCTCATATGGTGATAGCTCGATTTGATTCGTCACAAGCTTTTCATTAAAATAAGATTGTAGCATCGTGAGCTGATGATCTTTAAAATTCGATACCCCAAAGTAGCGCACCTTTCCTGAGCTTTTTAATTCTTGGAATGCCTCAGCAACCTCCTCAGGATTCATTAATGGATCTGGTCGATGAATAAGCAAGACATCAAGATAATCTGTTTGTAAGCTGCGTAATGATTGTTCTGCAGAGGCGATTATATGTGCTTTTGTTGTATTATAATGATGAGATTGATGCGATGGTCGATTAGGCGACTTTAACACAATTCCACACTTCGTCACGATTTCAATCCGATCGCGCAAGGACGGCTCCTTCGCCAACGCCCGTCCAAAAAGCTCCTCACACGTATAGCTCCCGTAAATATCAGCGTGGTCAAAGGTTGTAATTCCTTGATCCATTGCAAATTTGATTAAATCAAGTGTTTCTTGACTCGATTGCTTCCATTCTGATAATCTCCATAATCCATAAATAAGACGTGAAAAAGATAAGTCTTTCGCTAACTGAATACGATCCATTTGATGATTCCTCCTTTTTTATCTCTTCTTTATTATAATGGAATATTTTTATTTTTTCTTTATTCCACGTGTCTATTTTTTTATCATTAAGTAGGCGAGAAAACCCCCATCTTCAAGGAATGTGAAGGGCGAAGCCCAATGAGTAAGTGGGGGATGAATCGCCTTTTTTGCCTAGCAAAACACTTATTTGCATGGTAAAATAGTCTTGTACAGATTGCTCTTTGAAAACTGGATATATGAGGTTGTGACGAGAAACGCTTTGTCACGTAAAATATCCAAGCAACAATCGCCCCACATGTACCGAAGTAGCGAAAACCAAGCAGAGTAGGACGTGTGGAGAGTCCAACGTACAAGATAGGTAAGATTTCACCGTAGGGACTACGGGTAGAGCCTATTCAATAACTGGTGGTTACACTGGTGTTCGTAGGAATCCCCCACTTCAAGCTTTAGCTAAGTGGTGGGTAGTTCAAGTCTCGTTGAATGTAAATAAGAGCAACTGTAACAGCTACTCTTATTTCCCTCATAATCTTAGGCAATGGTCTCTCTACCTACGTTCGATTTATCTGTATGAATAAACTTTATTGCCAGCAATAAGATGACAATCCCAATAACGCCAGCTGTCATATACATAGTATTCAGATGATCTCTCATAAAGAGAGACATAATCGGCGGACCAGCGGCAACTCCTGTGAATCTGGCAGAACTGTACAAGGAAGTAATTGTGCCTCTTTCTTCTTTTTCTATATTTTCGGTAATCATTGCATCCAGGGTTGGAAGTAATGCACCAATTGCTACTCCTAATACACTTGAAACCGTTAAAAGCAAAATAAGCTTTTCACTTATAAATCCGACAAAAATCACACTTGCTGACATAAAAAACAAGCAGATGATAATGACCTTTTTCATCGTCGCTAAATTTCCTTTTATCTTACGTCCAATTATATAAGAAGAAACGCATAATCCAAATAAAGGGACTGATAAGACAAAGCCTTTCTTTATTCCATGAATGTGATGAATGCTCTCTAAGTTTTCCGATAAGAAAAACAAAACACCAAACAAAATAAGCATGACAACCATCCCGATTAAAAATAGAGTATATAACCACTTACCTTCCTGAATAAGGATCTTTTTTGTATTAACCAAAAAATCGATTATTTTCGGAGGCTCTTCCCTTTCTACTGGTACTTTAATAAAGAAGAAAATAAGAACAATAGAAATAATACTGAAAAAAGAAATAGAAAAAAACGGCAAAAACCATATAACGGCTGCAAATAACGAACCCAATATAGGGCTTAGCACTTTTCCAAAAGTATTGGCGGTTTCTATGATACCTAAAGAGGAACTTATTTTTTCATCGTCATCTTTGTAAATGTCACCTACAAGAGGCAAAATAATTGGGGAGGCTCCAGCTGCACCAACACCTTGTAAAATCCGTCCAATAATAATCCACATATAAGGATCGTCCATTTTCCATGAAGAAAACCCGGCAATTAAGCCACCTAAAAAAGCCAGAATTAAACTAGGTAATATCACTTTTTTCCTTCCAAAACGATCCGATAAATAACCTGCAACTGGAATAAGAAAAATAGCAGCAACCGAATAACTTGTAATGATCATACTCGATTGAAAAGAAGATATGCCTACCTTTTCCTCGAAAAGCGGTAAGACCGGGATTAGCATAGAATTCCCAAGTGTCATAACTAAAGGGATCGATGCCATGCTAAAAATAGGCCATATACTCTCATCTTTACCGTTTTCCATTCTTACACCTCAATTATTGAAAATTTAACCTAACTATTATGTTTCACGACTCCAATTAAATAATGACATTTCTATATGCCATAGTTATCCGGTTGAGTCTGCACGCACTTATTATCTTCAGCTGAGCTAATTATATACTCCACTAACTATATAGATGAACATAAGCAAAAAAGTGCATCTAAAACGGTATATTGGTTAAGATGAAATGAGAGAGCCTCTACTGCATTTATAGGTCTTTTTTAACGATCACAAAACAAAAAGGCATTACATAAAGCAATGCCCCTTTCTGCTCACCTGATAGTAACATTTTGTGTGAATCTTACAATCGACTCATTCATCGCGCATCACTCATTCCCATCCAAATATTTTTTCATGATTGAAAAGGTCTGTTTTCGAATGATCGGCTCTTCATTCAAGAGCTGATGACGACCGTTATTCATTAAAACAAATACACTTCTTGGATAATGCGAGTATCGCCCACCTCAATCCGTATGATGCGTCAACAGTATGATCTTGATCCCCTTGAATCATTAAAAACGAAACCAAACTCTTTTTCTGTGTCTGGTTTTCCTTTATAGCCGTTTCAAGAGCATATAGCCAATCGAGAGGCAAAACCTTTTCTTGCAAGGGATCATGCCGAGTAAATGTCAAATATGATTTATCTCCTGAATTTCGAGTGAACTTCCGTTTGAGCTTGCGCAAATATGGTTTACCAAGTTTCAACAAGATTCTTGAGATCTGCCATAAGTGGGGTCGAAATAATGGTGAAACGAGAACAACCTTGTCAAAACAATTCTTATGCTCCTCAATAAAGGCTAGTCCAACAGCAGCACCTGTACTATGCGCAACAAGATGAAGAGGACGCTGGCAATCTTGCAGCACCTGCTCCCAAACGGTAGCAAGTGAGTCTGTATAGGTCGAAAAAGCATCGATTGTCGCTCGTTCTCCACTTGAGAGCCCGTGACCAAGTAAATCAAAGCAAACAACAGTATAACCATCCTTTATCAAAAAATGAATCGTTTTACTCAATGATCCTGCATGATCAAGATAGCCATGAAGCAATAATACCGTTCCCTTTAGAAGTAGAAGGTGTAAATCTTTGTACAAAAAGCTGCTCATCTGACGATTGTATATAACCAAATTGATAGTACAGCTTGGAAAATCGAGATCATAAAATTCACAATAATGCTTGATATGACCCTTTAGCTTATCAATCTCTATCCCGAATTGCGGTTGATAGGAACGTATCATCTGTAATGATTGTTTAAGCTCTTTGGTCATCATTTTCCTCATCTGTTCAGTACTCATAAACATCCTCCGAAAATTCTCTATTCAAGCCGATACGTTCGTTTCCTCAAAGAAGATAAATGATTTGTTCAGTTTAGTATGACATATCAAGAAAGTTTGCGTAAGTATTATAAAGAATACACTTACCCCAATCCCAAATTGATAGTAGGTGTCTTCATAATAAGTCAAACAGAGAAGGAAAATCAAATTGCTTCAAAACTCGGTTTTTGGTCATCTATTTTGTTTGCCATTACTGGTGTGGGCTATAGGTATGATCGCTTTGCTAATTGTTTTTCCAATACCGTAATGGACTGGAGTCGCGACAATTGAAACTTTCAGCACAGCGTATATAAACTTTTATAGTCTGTGTCAAGTTATTGCTTTGATTTCAGCACCTATTTTTGTAGTGATGCTTTGTTCTTTACACCACCATTTGTCTAGTTAAAAAAGTGTTAATGAGTATTTCAACTTGTTTTGGTGTGATAGAACCCCTCCATGGCATCAATGTGTCCAAGAATCTGAAATATACCACTGCTTGTTGATTGCTCAATGATCCGATAATAGGTTTCTTTCGTTTTCATTTTCTGAGCAGTCGTCAACCCCGTCGCTAAAAAACCGTAGTTTTTTTTTATTTTAAAGTAATTTAATGACATGTTTCATTTGTATAGCCGACTTTATCTCAAAATCATATAAAATGAAAATAACTATTCAAAAGGAGGGAATTTATTGTGCCAAAAAAATAATATTGCTGATATTTGTCATTCTATTACTCACTTCAACAGCCGCAGTTGGATCCAATTTCCTGAACTCCAATGTTCCGGATGAGGTGCTTTCTGAAAATAATGCTGATTATAATCTTCAGTACAGTATTATTATAGAAAATACAGAAGGAGGCAGCATTTACAAAGTAAATCATAATGGGAAGGAAACAAAGCTTGGGAACGTAACCCGTGCTGCAGATTCCACTTATACTGCTTCTGATGGTTTCTGGGCAGCACAGTATACCCGTTCGATTTTTGGGTCATCAGCGAACGTAACGGCAACAGCGGTTAACGCAATGCATCTTCGTGTAGCTCCTGATTATATGTATGATCCGAGAGAAGCACAAAAAGGACGGAGTGAAGTGTGGAAGCCACAATTGATCTCCTTACTGCCAGACAGAGAATACTTCAAAGCGGGGAATGGCCCTCACCCTGGAAGAATTGCTACAGACATACCAGGCGGAACAGGGCTTTTCGGAGGTAAATCTTCTGCCTATGTAGGCTCTCCTGTAAAGTATTTAACAGATGCAGGAGATTGGGCAGACCTTGAGAAATACTACGAAGAAAACAGCATTGGTACTGCTCCTCAAAAACTGAAAATCGAGGTTTACAAGCCTTCTTCAGAATACGGAAGCCCCTCTTCTATTGTTTTCGAAAATCAGGTTAATGGCGATGTAACATTAAACTATGAAAATGGTTTTACCAAAACGATCGCTACAGTACTTCAGCGTGTAGAGGGAACTGGTCGGTTCGGAGGATCAGAATATGCTCATACAGGTTATTTAAGAGCCAATCACGGGGGGGTTATTGATCTGTCTACTTCCCCGTACGCAGGCTTTACATGGGATATTGAACAAATGGGAGGGTTCCAGATTGTCCCTTCAAACCACGCAGTATATTCTAGATATTTCCTTGATTTGAATTATATTGACCGTCCTCAGTACATGATTGTAGGACATAAGGGTTCAACGCCTGAAAATCTTTTTAATCCTGTTTATTATGACGAATCAGAAGGCTTGTCCTATGATCCTCACTTTGAAGGTATCGCACCATTGTTCGCCAATTACCTGAAACCAAAATACGTAACCACCCATGACAGAATTCCTGAGAATGCAATTAAAGACAGAGTACCTGAGATGCCTATCAAAGGACAATCAACCCATTTTCAGTTTTCCTTTGATGGAGGCGAAACCTGGCAGGATCCTGTACCGGTTACAGGAACCCATGATGACAACCTTGCCGAGATGACTCATATAAAAATATATCTTAACTATTAAAACAACAAACCATTACTATAAGCTGATAGAAACGGGCGGCTAAAATCTGCGCCGTCCGTTTTCAGTATTATTTCTTTTTTAGGAGGAACAAACATGCAGCAAACTCTCACTTCTGTTGAAAAAGCAGGACAGCTGTTTATAATAACAGCTGAATCTGATTTACTTGACGATAAGCTGAAAAAATCGATTGAGTATTACAATGTAGGAGGTCTTATTTTATTTCAGAGGAATTTAATCAGTTTGAAGCGGACGGTTCTATTTATAAAAGATGTGCAGGAATTCGCCAAAAAAGCTGGCAGGTCTCCTCTATGGATTGCTATCGACCAGGAAGGAGGGGGCATTTCTTATCTAAGTGACGAAATGGCAGTCTCTCCAGGCAATATGATTCTCGCTGCTTCAGGGGAGCCTGAATTCACATATGAAGCTTATGCTGAAATGGGGCGTCAAATGAAGCATGCTGGCTTTAATATGATATTTGCTCCTGTACTCGATATAAATAACAATCCGAAAAATACTGTCATAAGCAGCCGTTCGTTTGGTGAATCCTCTGAAGTTGTGTCAGAATTAGGGGTCCAGGCGATTAAAGGGCTTCATTCACAGCTCATTCTGTCCTGTGGCAAGCATTTCCCAGGCCATGGGGACACTCATCTGGATTCCCACCTGAGTCTTCCAAGAGTAGATAAAAACTTAAGTGACCTGCTCGATTTTGAGCTTATTCCTTTTAAAGAAGCTATTGACGCAGGAATGGAAGCGGTGATGACCGCTCATATTGTCTATTCAAAAATAGATGCGAACCGTCCGGCCACTTTGAGCCGAAAACTACTTACAGATATCTTACGGAATAAGCTTTCATTTAATGGTCTTATAATTACCGACTCAATGGAGATGGAAGCAGTATCAGCTCATTTCGGAAGGGAAAAAGGGACAATTATGGCCATCGAAGCAGGTGCCGATATAGTTCTCGCCTGTGGAACAAGTTATGAAACTCAGTGGAAAATGATCGAAGCTGCCGGAGAATTGATTGAGAGCGGGTACCTGAAAGAAACGGTAGAGGATTCTCTGTGCCGTATCAGGAAATTCAAACAGAAATGGATTAACATGATTTCTACCGTTCAATCAGAAGAGGAAATAACTAAGATTTGCAGCGATCCCTCGATTCATTTCAAAATGAAAACTGCTGCTTCAAAAGGGATTACTCTTATCCAGGATCCAGCAAGCCTTCTCCCCCTTCAGAATAACACCCACCTGTTTATTACACAGGAAACACTAAACGATGAAAACTACAGAGGAGCGAGAAAGAATCCTATTATTAAAAACGAGAACACTAAAAACCACAAAACTTATCTGTTAAAAAAAACCAACCCCGACAAAGATGATATTTCCAAAGCAGTCCATCTTGCGGAAAATGTGGAGAATATTGTTTTGCTTATTAACGAACGAAGGCATCTCAGCAGCACCTGGAACAGCCTTATTACTTCTTTACATCAAGTAAATAAAAATATAATTATAGTTTCTTTGTGGAACCCACAAATTTTCAGCCAGATAGATCTTGGGCCGGTACTAACGTTAATAGCAGCTTACAGCAATACGACACAAACTTTCGAAGCTTTAACTGATATTCTCTTTGGCAAAATTGCACCAAAGGGCTCTCTTCCAGTAACCCTGTTATGGAATGATAATCAAAGATGAAAATAATAAACTTATATGAAACAAACCTGCTTAGCCTGGAAGAAGACATTATAAATCTCTGGCAGCTTACCATAGCTGAATCTTTTCCCCTTAGCATGGATTTGTTCAGAAGAAACACCATATACTGCCAATTTCTCGATTTAAAACGCTCCTCTGTTGTTCTTATCGACGGAAAGCTGGCCGGTGTATGCATTGTTAAATCAGGACCCTTTTCCTTACTCCATACTGCTGCACAGCCGGTAAGAATTTGGATATCCCTGATACTTGTCCATCCGGAGTACCAAAGAAAAGGAATCGGAAAAGCTTTACTAAGCAAAATTTCAGAAAACAAAGAAGGTGTGGAAGAAATACATACAGGATCAGATCCTCAGCATTTCTTCCCTGGTGTTCCATCTCGGCTTTCTCAAGCGAAGCGTTTCTTTTCCAGCCGCGGCTTTCACCCTACTGGTACCGCCTATGATCTCATTGGCAATCTTAGTGATTTTAATGAAGTTTATAATGAGAAGCCGGGATATGTGGTAAGGCGTTTGCAAGCCAGTGAACAAGGCGCGTTGTTCAGTCTGCTCAAGCAGGAATTTAGTCTCAGGTGGCAGTATGAGACGATGGAGAGTTTAACGAGAGAAAAAGAAGCTGATGCAGTAATTGGGTTATTCCATGAAGGAAAGCTGATGGGATTTGCACATGTGCATCGTCCAGGCGACCGTTTTTGGATTCCAAGCGTATACTGGAAAAAAGAACAGCTCCCCCTAATTGGCGGCCTTGGGCCAATCGGTATTTCCGAAGCATACAGAGGGAAAGGATTGGGCCAGTGGTTTTTTAGTCAATCACTTAATATTCTTAAAAGAGAAGGAGTTAAAAAAATACGCATTGACTGAACCATTCTGCTAGAGTTTTATGGAAAATTCCGATTTACGCCTTGTGAAACGTATTCCCATTTTCAAAAAGAAATGTGAAAAGCAGGCCTCTGGCAAAATCGCCAGTGCCTGCTTTTCTTGATTATCTTTAGGGATATTTTCTTCTGGAAGGCTTCACTGCTTATGGTTTGCTCCCCCTGCTCTTCCCTATGTTTATAAGTTCCCGTGGAAGGATTCCCCAGTGTTTTCGGAAAACCTTAGTAAAGTAACTTACATCTTTAAAAGATAAGATATGGGCTGCTTTTGATACAGTATAGCCTTTTAAAATATAGTAGCGGGCGAGATCCATCTTCTTTTTATTCAAATAACTCGAAAAAGAAATGCCCACTTCTTTTTTAAACAGCCTGCTTAAATAAGAAGGATTGACATAAACATGTTCAGCAACACTTGTTAATGAAATGTCATCCTTCACATTTTTGTTGACATAGAGGATGGTCTTAACGATTAACGGATGCTGGCTCGCAGTGGTCTTCTGGCTGTAACAAATAATATCTTCGGACATAGTTAAATAGCAGGAGATAAGCTGCTGTACCGCTTCCGAACCACAGGGAGCGTGGGCAAATCTTGTGAGATCCAGCACTTTATGGGCATACCATTCTTTCTTTTGCACATAAGCGATAAACAAACTCATCAGGTGATAGTGTTTTTCTTTCAGATCTGTTTCAACCGCCGGATGGACTATGACTCTTCTGATATATGTTTCAAGCAATGATTTTACTTTCTTAACATCGTAGGATTCAAGGGCAAGTTCAATATCTCTGTCCATCGACTGGATTTTCCCCAAATCAGAAGTGCCGTTGATTTTACAGCCTATTTGATCATTTAGCTGAGTATTCGTCATAGCTCTCTCCTCCTAATATTCAAAATCCAATGCTCTGTAGCAGAACGCCAGTAAATGTCCAGCTTTACGTCACAGGTCTGTTTTCACCTCCACTTCAAAGGTTCTGTTCCATGGGAGGCGACAGACAGGAAGCTTCCATTTATAAGAACCAGCTTCGTATTTTGTATCAATGTATTCTGCAGAAGATTCCCATTCCTGGAGATGCTGAAACAGCTTGTCAAAGTAAGGCTTCATTTTCTGCTCCACTTTAGCATTTACTATTTCATAGGAGTCCTCAAGGTTCGTACTGTGAAGATTAAGCTCTCGTTCTATTTCTTTGTTCACTTCCCCCCTCACGTTAGCTTGGTATGCCCATTCATCCATTGCTCTTTCAAGCATAAAGCTAATATGACCTTCCCCGACCTTATGCTTACTTTTATGCTCCGATTTCCCTAACATATGGAGAATAGCGTGGGAGAGACACGTGCCCATGGAGTTACCGGCTGTGTTCCACCCGGAGTAGGAAGTAAGGGAAAAATATAGTTTTTCTTTAAATAATAATTGCATAAGCTCCAAATCAGAAGCATTTGGAAAACTAATATCTGCCAAAGCAATTGCTCTTCCCCGCTTAAGATCTTCATCAATCTGCTCAATCATAGCCTGGAGCTGATGACGGGAATTAAAATGCCCTTTCAGCTGAGTGTCAATATTTCCATCCAAGTTTCCCGTCAGGGGAGTATTTACATACAGAATGAAGTCAGCCTCCTCTGGGCAGGAGGCAACCAGAGCCCCTGATGCAGTAATGTGGCTTGTAACTGTTTCATCCACCGGTCTGTCCTCGAATTTCGCTACCAGAAGCCGCCCTGCCTGTGAATTATACTTCGGATAAATTAAAAGCCTCCTACCGGAAAAATATTGAACCATTCTCGCAAGCAATGTTTGCGTAGCTTCGTCTGCACCAGGATAAACAAGGACTTTACGCTGAATATTCAACCGATAAATTTCCTTCATCAGCTCAAATTGTTCCAGCAGATGGATACCTATATCGCTGGCGTCTTCTTGAGTTATTGCTAAATAATCAATAATTCCTTCTGATGCCCAGCGTATCATTTTCATATTCATTTTGTGGTTTCTCTCTCTTGCCTGTAAATATTCTTCCAGAATTTCAGGAGGAACATTTGCTGTAACGGCCTTCAGCTTATTTCCCACCGCTTCCTTTAAACGGACTTTTCGGTAATAAAGCTGTGAATACTCAAAAACATGAGACCAGTATTCTGTAAACTGTTTATTTTTAGTTGTAATAGAAATGCGCATAAGTACGTTTACAGCATAAATTAGAATGCCGGGGTGGTCCTTCCGAATCTCTTTAATCACTTCCACTAACTTTTCACTTTCTTCAAAGGTTCGCTCTGTCATCCTAGAAGGAATAAGTCCGCCATATGCAAGCTGGTCCACAGCAATAACCATCCCGTCTACCTCACCCGCTACTTCTTTCAGCCAGGTGATGATTTTTTCCTGGTCACCGAAATACGTAAAACCCCCTATAATTTCTTTTGGCGGTTGAAGCACCTCCACAACGCCGAATTGACCGAAATTTTCAGTAAAATCATAACAGCAAGGGCGTGTATCTAATGGAAGTATAGCAATTTTTTTCATACGATATCCTCCTTTCTATTTATCCGACTGAATGTTAATATTCATAAAATATTTCTGGGCGAATAAAAAGACAATAATGATAGGCACCGTTACCCATACTGTAGCTGCCATTAAAGGACCCCAGGCTGTTGTGTACTGGGATGTTTGAAAGCTCTGTAACCCTAGTTGCAGCGGCATCATGCTCTGATCGTTAATGACGATAAGCGGCCAGAAGAAATCATCCCAGATCATAGAGAATACAAAAACAACAAGCGTTGCGGAGGCCGGTTTAATAAGTGGAAACATAACACGCCAGAATATTCCAAATTCTGAGCAGCCATCGATTCTCGCTGAATCCTCTAGACTTTTTGGCAATGTGAGGAAGAACTGCCTCATTAAAAATACACCGAAAGGAAATAACAGACGGGGCACTATAAGTGCACTGTAAGTATTCAGCATACCTGTACCGCCTCCCCAAAGTTCATTTCCTCCTACAAATGGAAAGTTGACAATAATGAGGTACAATGGGATCAAAATCACTTCAAAAGGCATCATCATAGAGGCGAGAAGCAAAATGAACAAAAAATCGCGTCCCGGGAATTCGAGCCTGGCAAAAGCATATCCTGTAAGAGCACTTAAAAATAGGGAAGTAAAGGTGATCACAAAGGCTACATATGTAGTGTTAAAGAAGAACCTTACCCATGGTGCCGCGTACCACGCATCTATATAATGCTGAAACGTAATCTCGCTTGGAATGATGGTGGGCGGGTAAGAAAACATTTCAGTGTTAGGTTTTAAAGAAGTTACGACCATCCATAAAAAAGGCCAGAGCATGACAATCGATACTACCGTCAAAACAATATATAATAAGGATAATTTAGTTAAAGCCCTTGGCTTTCTCTTTTTCATTTTGTGCCTCCTTACAGGTCGTAGTTAACCTTACGCTGAGTGATAAGCATATTGAACAGCGTCAAAACGAAAATAATTGCGAAAAGGACAAAAGCAATCGCCGCAGCGTAGCCCATTTCATATCTTTCAAATCCATACACGAAGATTAAATAAACAAGGGTTGTAGTGGAACCTACCGGACCTCCGCCAGTCATAGCGTATATTTCACCGAACGTCTGAAAAGTACTGATGGTCGCCATAACGAATACGAAGAATGTTGTAGGGGCAAGAAGTGGGAAAGTGATTTTCCAGAAGCTTTTCCACTTGCTGGCTCCTTCTATAGAAGCCGCTTCGTATAATGTTTTAGGTATAGACTGCAGCCCCGCGAGGAAAATAACCATATTCCAGCCGACACCCTTCCAAACCCGCATTAGCGCAAGTGCTGGAAGAGCAAGGTTAGGATCGTTCAGCCAATTCTGCTGATTCAGGCCAATCTGAATCAGCAAATAGTTAATTAAACCGTTATTGGAATCATATAGCCACATCCAGATCATAGAAGCCGCAATAATAGAAGTAACTACCGGGATATAATAAGCTGCCCTGAATAAGTTCATCCCCCGGATCGCACGGTTAACCATCAGTGCAAGAGACAGAGAAATAGCAATATTCAGCGGAATGACCATCATCGCATAGTAAGTTGTATTCCAAAGGGCATTGTGAAAGGCTCCATCACTAGCCAGTCTTGTATAATTATCCAAACCAATAAATGTACCAGGAGAAAAAATATTATAGTTTGTAAAACTTAGATAAAATGCCCAGAAAACCGGTATAAACAAAAAAACAAAAAACAGTAGATACGCAGGTGTTATGAATGCGTATCCGGCCATAGCTTTACGCCGGTTCATTCTGCTGCTTAAAAACAGTTTCTGTCTCTTGAAGTAATTCAATTTTTTCTTTTTCATCGGCGGTTTTGGAGCAGGCTTATTGGAAATGACAGGTTCATTATTTGACATATAGATCACCCAGCTTAATCAAGGAGTAGGGAGGTATTCCCCATACCTCCCCCTTTTTTTCTTAAAGCACTACCGCCCCAGTTCGGCGTTAATTTCTTCTTCAGCTTTTTGTAATGCTTCCTCAGGTGTGAGCTGCCCATATATAGCACTTTCCACATTGGAAGCAACGATATCTCGGATCGCTGTCCATCTCGGAATGTTAGGATTTGCCTTGCCGTCTACCACCGCAGCCAGTTCAACAAATTCGGCCATCAGGCGATCATCCTGAATAAAGTCTGCTTCGGCAATAGAATCACGCACTGGAAGAAATTTTAATTCACTCGATACTTTTTCAAGGTTATCGTAAGAGCCTACGAACTTCAGTACTTCCCACGCTTCATCCTTGTGGTCAGAATTTGCATTCATGAAGAATCCCGAGGGCCCCTACTAATGTAGTAACGCCTTCAGAGCCTGCAGGCGGAGCTGCAATAGCAATATTATCGTAAGCATCCGGGGTGTAAGTGGCAATCTGGTCAATCGTCCACACACCATCAAATGTAAAGGCTACTTCACCGGTTCCAAGCGGATGTTGGTCCCCCTGTCCGTCCATGCCAGATATTGGTGTCAGATCATTTTCAAAAAAAGCAATATAATCTTCAATCGCCTTTATCCCTTCCGGAGAATTAATAGTAGCTTCCGTGAAGTCCTCGTTTAAAATGTCACCACCATTAGACCACAGGAAGGCACTCCATATCTGCTGTAAATCATTCCCTTCGGTTGGAAGCGTGGTAGCCGCTCTTTCAAAGCGGGAACCGTCCTTCTTTACGAAATATTCACTGATTTCAATTAATTCTTCTATCGTATCCGGAACTTCTACTCCCGCTTCTTCAAAAATGTCTGTACGGTAGAACATCATACGATTTGCTCCCTGAATAGGCAGTACATAGTAATTATCACCAACCCTACCTGCTTCTAAATACCCTTCATTAAAGTCAGATAGATCATCCCAGTCATTTAAATAAGGAGTCAACGGCTCAATCTGGCCCCCGTCTTCAAAGCCTGCTGCTGCTGATGCCCCATGCATAAAAATATCAGGCCCTACTCCTCCGGCAAGGGATGTTGTTAATTTCTGGTCCAGTTCTGTCCATGGTTCGAACTGGACATTAACATCTATGTTTTCATTTGCTTCATTAAATTCATCAAAGATAGAATTGAAGGTCGCCTGAATCTCAGGGCTGTTCCCTGCTACCCACAAAGTCAGTTCCACTGCTTCTTCCTGTCCTTCCGTCACAGGTTCATTGTTGCCGCAAGCAGCAAGCAACAATGCAGCCGCTATCCCCACACTGAACATTTTAAAAGCTTTCATTTAATAAGCCCCCTTAAAATTTTAATGTATGCACTTCCCGAATTGGATCCAGCGCTCCTTTTGTTCTATTTCACCCCCTGTCTAGTAAATCAGCTTGCTGATTGCATATTCCCTCCCTATCACAAGGCTCCCCTGCATCCCAATATCTCTCATGTCTTCAGAAACTTTCAACTCTATGGGAAACGGATAAATCCGGTAAATCTCTTTTTTTATCAATGGAAAAAGGTAATTAGAAAGAACCATCATTTCCCCGCCGCATACTATCAGCTGAGGATTGAGCAGGGCAGCTACATTCGCAATCATTAAAGAGATCTGCGAAGCAGTCTCCTCCATAACATGCACCACTTTCTTGTTACCATGAAAAAGTTCTTTCTGGACATCCAAAAGTAAAGCATCATTATCATCGTTTACATTCATGAATGCTTCCTTTGCAAGCCGCTCTTTCAAAGCATCAATGGAAAGTAGGTTTTCATAATATGAAAGTTTGCCATTCTGCATGGAAGAGCTCATTAACGCAACTTCTCCGGCCCCTTCAAATGAGCCCCTGTAGAGTTTTCCGTTTAATATTAGTCCAGAGCCCAGCCCCCTTCCGATACTAATAAATACCATATTGTCGCATACTTCATAGCTTTTCAGGCGCTGATATTCTGCCACTGCGGCAGCATTTATATCATTCTCTACGATCACCGGAATTTTTAATCTATCTTCAAGAACCAGGGATGGATTTACATCAAGCCAATTCAGCTGATCCGGGTCGAGCCGTATGTGGCGCTGATTAGAAAAAATTCCCGGTGAGGCAATGGAAATAACCAGTACATCCGTGAGGGAAACTCCCCCTTGTTTTACAGTTAAATGTATATGTTCTTCAAGCATATCGATAAGCTTAGAACCAACAGCATTAAGAGTCTTTTTTCCTTTTAAAACTGCTTTTGGACTGCCGCTCAAATCACTCAGTGCGCAAATAATCTGCCCTCTGCTAAGATCAATACCTATGATATATCCGTACTCCACATTAAACTGAAGCATAATTGGCTTTCTTCCGGATAAGGAGCTTCCTGGACCGGTTTCATTCAAAAGCCCTAACCGGATGAGGTCTTCTACATTATTGGAAACACTAGGCGCACTTATGCTAAGCTTCTTGGATAACTCTGCCCTAGAGATTTTATCCTGTTTAATAATCTCCTGAAGAATAAGATTTTGATTATGCACTTTTACAAATTGCTGGTCGCCGCCTTTTTTTATCATTTACTCACTACCCCTTTAAATAGCATCCATCCTCTGCCAATGCGTTTTGAAGATCAACTGTGTTAATTTCTGCTGGAAGCACACCTTCTGCTGCTGCCATTGCAGCAGCTCTTCCTGCCGCCTGGCCAACGATCATAGCTGTAGGGGTCACTCTTGCTGAAGCAAGGGCTTTATGTGTTGCTGACAAACATCGTCCTGCTGCAAGGAGATTTGGCACGGTCTTGTTGCGTATTGACCTGTACGGTATATGATAAACAGTCCCCGGTTCCATCTTCATCACGTCCAACTCACTTCCGTCAGGAGAATGAATATCAATTGGATAAGAACCAAGGGCAATTACATCCTTGAACTTTCTCCCTTGAACCACGTCTTCTTCAGTGAGGACATATTCCCCAATTACCCGGCGGGATTCCCTGACTCCGATTTGTGTACCGCAGTTTATAAGTTCAGCATTACTAAATCCCGGTATAAACTTTTTCAGAAACTTAAGCACTTCCATTACCTGCTGGCGGCTGACCACTTCAGCCCTACTGAGTGCTTTACCGTCAGTAGCGTCATGACGTACCACCCTCGTCATATTGACGGTCACTTCTCCTTCGCCAGGAAGTTCAAAAAATAGCACTCTGTCCCTCTCTACATTAAATTCGCCCTTTTCTTTTGCTTCTTTCACTTGCTTAAAAAATCCGGAAACCCCTATATAAGGAGCATCCTGCCAATTATCCGCAAGCACAAACTCTTCAGGGTGCTGTTTCATATATTTTCTAACTGCCTGAAGATCAACACTGCCGAGTCGGAACATCATGCTCATAGGTTGCGCAAGCCCGTCTTTCTTGCGGCCTTTTTCATAAGGAACCCCAGCCTGTTGAATTACATCTCCGTCACCAGTACAGTCTATAAACACTTTTCCAGCAATTTCAAAGTCCCCTGATTTATTAAATAATTTAAAAGCTTTCAGTTCCTTATATTCTGAATTTTCGGTTATTTTAACCCCTGTTATGATTGTGTGGAGCAATAGATCTGCCCCGCTTTCTTCCACCATTTGCTGATATATGTATTTCAGTTTTTCTACATCCACTGGTGTGACGGTAGGAACAAAACCAATCATATCCTTAACATGTCCCGGGGAGCCTCCAATCTTTTTCAGACGGTCTATTGCTTCATTCGCAAGCCCCCTGGCTATAAGTGTGTCGCCTGCGTGAAAAGTCTGTAGAGGCCCTACTAAGGCATTTGTCGCCATTCCACCAAGAAATCCGTACCGTTCAATTAATAATGTTTTCGCTCCTGCTCTTGCAGAGGATACAGCGGCCATTATACCTGAAGGGCCTCCGCCTGCTACAATAACATCATAATAACTGCCAGCTTCCATACTATCACTTCCTTAATGAAAGTATTTCCTGTTTAAATTCTCTTGTCTTTTCATACATCTTTTCAGGGGACTTTCCAGTGACAACTGCTCCTATCATAAGTCCGTCAATTCCTATGTCGTAAAGAGATTTCAATTCTTTCACCTCTATTTTTTTCTGTGTAGGAACGACAATTGGCTGCTTAACAGTTCTTTTTAATGACTTATACTTATATAAGTCATCCACTGTCAATGGGGTACCGTATAATCCTGGAGACATAATCGATGCTTCTAGGACGTCCGCCGAACTATCAGTAAAAGAAACGGCATCTTCATGAGTGAAATTATTCGAAAAGGCGATCATTTTTTCTAACTTTTCTGAACTTTCTAGCCATGCAGGAGCCGCTCCCGCGTATAAAGACAAAAACTGAAAGCCCATATCACTCAGTGTTGAAAGTTCATCTTCCTTAATTTTTTCCGGCGAATCCCCCGGAACAATTCCGACCGGACCGTCAAAACCGCTCACTAACCTTTGGAAAATTACACAATTTTCTTCCAGACCACCAAAGCTATTACCACTCGCCCGATGGTCCACATTCATATGTACTTTCAGAACTTCTGCTCCACCTTCTGTTGCAGCCTGCACCAATTCTTCTGAATTTGCCGGCAAACTTACTATTAGATTAAGGCGCTGTTTCGTTAATTGCTCACTAAATGTCATACCACACCTCCTAATTAAATAACAAAGTTAATTAACTAACCTAATTAATTGTTAATAACAGTAGAACACTAATAAGCAATCAAATCAATATAATTCAAATCAAAAGTAAAATATTTACCTTTTTTAAATGTTTTTAGATAATTATTTGCTATAATGTAAAACCAAACTAGTGGATCTAAGTCAATATTTTGAACACAAATTAGTTAAGTAAAAATCCTATTTCTCCATAATAGTGCGTAAAACGATGACGCTTGACATGGAGCCACTGTGAGTGTGGTATTTTACGAAGGGCGAAAGGTTGTAGTTTTCTCTTTCGCAAGGCATATAGCCTACCACAGTCACCACTCCATATAAAGCGGTGCTAATAACTAGAGTAGTGCCTAAGAGAGTCATTCAATGTAAAGCTAAGATTGTTCAAACGATTAGGATGGTATGTTCATTATGAGGGGTGTTTTGAAAGAAAAGTGCAGTGTTCTTATGTTCTCAGAAAATGAATAAAGATGGATTGCCTCACTCGGAAATGATTTAGTTGGAACACTTGGACAGACAATTGAGTAAGTATTATAGCGAAGAATAATAGTAATAATTTACAGAAGAGCAGTGTTACTTTCCTGCTCTTCTGTTATCTGGATCTATCAACAATCACATAATGGTTGAAAGCTCATCCGCAATTTGAGCAATTTGTTCATAGGTTTTTTTGAGTTCATTAATAGACTCCGAATTATTTTCAATTTTTCCGGAAACATTTTTCATCATTTCTACCATGACGGATAATGAATGTAAAATCTCCTTTAATTGATCTGAAATATCAGTCGCAGAATCTTTACTTTTCTCAGCCATCTTTCGCACTTCATTAGCAACGACAGCAAAGCTACGACCATGTTCCCCTGCTCTAGACGCTTCAATAGAGGCATTTAAGTCCAATTAAGTTAGACTGAGTTGCGATGTCTTTAACAAAAGAAGCCACGGATTGTATCTTTGCTACATAATTATTAACTATCTCTGATTCTTTATTGAGTGCCTCCATATCGTTCACAATGGTTTCGGAATCATCGTGAACTGTATTCGTACTTGCGGTCATTTCCTCGACAAGAGCAGTAAATTCAGCAATACTCTTCTGCAAAAATACCTGGCGATCCGTAATGTCCGTTGCAATCTTCACAACAGCCTGTACTTGACCATCTGAAGCAAAAACTGGAGTATAAAAGGCTTCAAGCCAGAGTACCTGTCCATCTTTTGAGATCCGTTTTACTTTATCATGAAAGGCCTTGCCATTACGTAAATCCTTCCAGAAATCCACATATTCCTGGCTATTTCTGAATTCAGAAGAACATAATTGCCTATGGTGCATACCCTGTATCTCTTCCATTTTATACCCCATCACTTGAGAAAAATTATGATTGATCCACGAAATATTCCCCTGTGGATCAAATGTAATCATCGCAAACGATTGCTCCATAGCAGTAAACATTTGTTTTTGGTCAAGTACTGGCTGATCTACTGTCATCTCCTTATCCCCCGTTTCCTCTATTAACGATAGAGTGCTATATTTTGAAAAACTAAGAAATATTGTTCTATATAAGTCTTGAATATGGAAAATATAGCTTCTTCCTACCAATCCTTGTATTTGCAATAATACCGTACTTATCATCAATATCACCACCTATTGCATGTACTTTTAATAAATCTCCTTCTTGAACAATCGACCTATCATCCTGCCACTCAGTCACTTTTGTATAAAAAGGAAATTGAATTACTTGTTGAATACGCCTTAGCCATTCTTCCATGATTTCTATCTCACTTTCCAAATCCTTAACCACGTTTGATATTCTTATATCTTGTTCTTCAGTAAACCCCCATTCCATACAACTGTCTCTCCCTTAACTGTTATCATTCACGATATATCCCTACCACGCACTCCACATGCGCCGTTTCGAGACGGAATTAACATAATTTACTAAACCTTATTTACACTAACTTAAGTGAATATACTTGCAACTGATTTTATTGCGTGGTCATTTTTGTGGTCAAGTGGTCAAATTAGAATCTCGATTGACCTCTCCCCTGCCAGTGTCGGGGCTGGAAAGTCATTGAGTTGAACATGGTTAATAAAGCCTATTGTAATGCGTTTTTTCGTTTTGCTTGTTAACTAGAAATTAAGCGGCTTCACCTGAATTATTTAAGTGTGTGATCAAATTGTGATCACAGACTTTCTAACTTATTGAAGAATATTAATCTAAAATTTTGGTTAACAAAACTTGATCATTTATCTACTACCATCTTAAGTCTTGAAAGAATTTCGTCTTTCTGAAGTACTGAAATAGGTTCCCATGTATTTTTAGTCATTCCCACTAAATTATCAAGATAAGTCTCAACCGGGATATCTGCTCCACTTAAGACGGTCTTAACACGGTTTGAAAAAATACTTTTAAAAAAATCATTTTCGTATAAATAACTATAATCTTTTCTATCTAAATTTAAAATTAAATAATTAATCAATCCTTTTCCTAAATATGATTCATTTGAAATTTCTCTAAATTTATCCTCTGATATTTTTAAGAATGGATTTACATAGAACATTCTAAAATCATTTATCCAAATATAATCCTCTATTTCATAAGGATTTTTAATTTTTTGAAAAAATTTATAAATTATTCTTATAAAAAATTCATTTTTCAATATTTCTGGACTCTCAAGTAACTCTCTTAAAAAGATGAGTAACCAATTATCACCCTTTTTGTCTTTTAAATGATTATAATTTAAATTATTTAAGTCCAAATATAACCCTTCATGTTCAGAAAGTATATATTTCAATTTGAAAAATTCGGGAATCGAAAAATGATTAAATTCATTGACTTTTCTTAATGTATCGATATTAACTGATCTATGATTTGAAATTAACATAACCCATTTAATTAATTCTTGATCAATTCTACGTCCTGTGTTTTCTTTTATCTTTTTACAAACAAATTCTATTACGTCTTTTTCTAATACTTTTTCATCAACAGTAGAATCTTGAAAAATAGATTTTAAAAATAAAATATCTTTTTTCCATTTATTATAAGATCCTGTATACACTAATTGGTACATGGTAAAGGAGACCTTATATTTATAATCAAGTTTTTTTAATAAAAACGAAACAAATTCTTTATTCTCGTTATTGTATGATAGATTAATAATATAGTTGTAAATATTATTTTTATCGATATTATTTAAATTAAATTTTGAAAGAAACAACGAATGATCATTTGTCTTTATACTCTCTGTATACGATCTGTATTTATCTAGAATAGTATTAAAGTAACGCTCGTAACTTTCTAAGAGCTTAGCTTCTGAATTTGTAAGTTTTTTTTCACTAAGAATTTGTTTTACTATTTCTCGATTAATTATACTATTATGTATTTCATCCAAGTCCCTATAAGAAGACACGGAATCCCATATAATATCAGGTGGTTTGAAATAGAAATTTGTTTCAAAGAAATTTCTTGGAGAATTATCCCTATATAAATAAAGAGTACTATCAATAATTTCAGATTCATTACCCGAAAGCGCTGTATTTAGAAGCTTGTTAATAGTCTCCTCTTGTAACTTAAATATAAATAGTAACTCATTAAACTCCAAATCCACCTTATTTTGTTTAATATTCATAAAAAGTTTTAAAAATAAATTGTAGACAAATGAGCTTCTATCATTGTAAAAATTTCTTTTTTTCTTTTTTAGACGTTTTGAGCTAATCTTCATAAGATCATGATTTAACTCATCGAATGTTGCATCTATCACAATACTTAACAGTTTTTTTTGTTCATTTCCATCCAGTTTTTTTATTTCATCAAATAAAACATTCATAACGTAAAAGTCTTTATACTTCATGGAATCTGTAAATAATTCTTTATAATACAATTTAATCTTCTTCTCTATTGAATATTGAATCCACATACTACTCTGACCCTCGTGAATATCAAAAAATTTTTTCATTACTATTAAACTTTTTAAGAATATAAATACATATAATACAAAGATTCCGAACACACTTATTTCCCATAAAGCAAATGCGAAACTATAATAATTATTAAAAAGCCTCATACCAAATATCAACTTTAAAAATGGGAAAACTGCAGCATAAATTAAAAAAACCATAAAAAAGTATGAATTAAAAACTTTGAATTCAGGTTCACTGAACAGTACGTGTCTAGTCACACTTCTACCTAAATATTTATCATTAATGTTTTGGAGTGAGTAACTAATTGTAAACTGAATAAATGCATATAAAATACCATATAGTGTTAAAATTGAGATAACAATACTTATATGATTTTGTTCAGTACCCAGTGAGATTACTTTATAATTTTCCTGTAGTGTAGTTAAAAATGCGAGTACAATTGACAAAAAAATAACCAGTGTCATTTTTGAACCGAACTTATTCTTAACAGTTTCATACCATCCACAGTAATTTAAACGTAGTTCCAGCTTTTTGAAAACTAGTATTATCAGTCTAAAAATAAAAATAAAAGCTAGCAAATAAACAAATATCATTAAATTATTTTGAAACAAATCTAGCAATTTTTTAACATCCTTTATTAACAAAAATTTATGGTTAAATTAAGAAAAACAAACCGAAGAGTACACTTTGAGGAAGAAATACTTTTTTAAAATATTTTTCGTCAAAATTATTTAGTCCTCCTCTACAGCAGCCACTTCATTAAAAGACAAAGCCTCATCATCTGGGTTGATTAAGTAGAGGTAATCAAACTCCTCTCCATCAGGCATAGAAATTTTCACCTCTTTTTGGTAATATACTTTTGTTAAAAGGGCTTTTGCGGCCTCTGAATACCATCTATCTACGTTATTCCTTCTGCCTACATTCATATTAATATGATATTTATTTTGTGAAGATCGGATATCAAATCCTACATTACTAGATAGATTTAAAATTTTAACTCCTTCATTTACATTTACACCCCCACTCGCTTGTAATATCTGATAACCTATATTGGTATAAAGCTGATAATGCTTCCGGATTGAGATCTTGGAGATTTAAAACATTGAATAAATGTTCCTCATCGGAGAATGCGTTAAGAGTAGCTATATTAACACTCATTTGAGTTGTCTTACTTCTTACTATGTTGTAAACACTTCGTGATAGATTTCTCAATAGTTTCATATTTACTTTTTCGACTACTATACTTTCACCTAGCGCTTTGTAAATTTCCTTAAAGGAGTTAGCAACTATTACGTTAATCCTTAAAGTTCTATTTTGTCCTAAATTTAATAATTTTTCTTTAGGAAGTGCTAAACTTTCGTCAATGTTATTTGACCATTCAATTAACCAAATATTTGGAAGAAGGGTATTAGGATCCTCCAACATCTCGGCAATATCTGATAATATATTCTTTATGTTCTCATCCTGAACAGAATACCTCATAATTACGATTGGGTGTTCGATAAAATACGTTAATAGTTGAGCAGTTAAGTACTTTTTCTTTTTTGTAAAGAAAGAATAATCTTCTTCTGTTAAAACAATTGATGAAGGGTCTTTAGAAGATCCATGAATTTTAAGGATTTCTCCCACATGTGTATACATAGATCTCTTTATAATTTGTTGCCCTATACTATACTATAACATCATAATTTTCAAACAGTTCTTCTAACATTTGATCATAATTTGTTGTAACTATTGCATGAGGATCGATAGCCGAAAACAATTCTAACTCCTATATATGGGTGTTCATGATTTCTAAATAATTCTCTAAAAGAAACAAAATAATTATTAATAATATCTACAGCTTCTGTTTTCAGGTATATGTCTTTATTTTGACCATCGGAGTATAAAGATTGAGGAAAAATATTCTGAGAGATTGCATCTTCACTCCAGGCATAATCAAAGTAATATGGAATAAATCCAGCAGCTACTTTTGGTAAATTATCTTCTTCATTTACTTTATTGTCCATAATATAATAGCTTAAAGGTCTCTTAATTAGTGGATTACTTTCTACTAAACCGCGCCAAGTTGGAGTATTCATATATCTTAAAGAAAGGCCTGAGCCCACAAAGAGTATTGGGCTACACTGCATTTCTTTAATACAATTTAATAATTTTTCAAGTGAGCCTTTCAGATATTCTTCATAAACTATGTCAGACATCGTCGCCACCTATTTTCCAGTAAAATAATAAACATGTAGTTAAACACTTATCTCTAACAGTCTAGCTTCTAAATTGATACAATATTCTACAAATTCAACTAAATTTGACCTAAGGATTTTGACCACTCTCTATTCTTTTTAAAGATTCATTATGAGATATATTATTAATTATTTCAGGGAAAATATTGTTTTCTTTTTAGATTTTAAAATCCTCGTACTAGATATATCCATTATAGTAATTATAGGCAATGGCAAAACCCTTAATAGATTCTTCACTTCTTCATCCATTGTTTACTGATATTTTCAATATACATTGAACCCATTTTTCACCACGAAATCTGCTAGATGGATAGACATTTCGATCACCACTCAAAATATGATCTAACCATCCTTGAACGGCATTGTAACTATCAATTCACTAACATATTTTTTCTTACTCATACTTACGCACTTTTGTCTTGACCTTATTTCCCTATTAAAAAGGTCTCGAACTTGTCTTAAACATATATATTAACTCCGTTTCTTTTTTCTATACACATAGTATCCACCAAGTGAAAGGCCAGTAATTCCTACCCCTCCAGCAATCATTATATTTTTACGAGTTTCTTCTTTTTTAGCTTTTTGCCCTACATAAAATAACTGATCATATAGCGCAATAGATTCATCAATTTCCTTAAATTCCTCGGGAATGTAGTAATTAGAATTCTCATAGCCGTATTGAAATCCAGATTCTTTTATCTCTTTTGCCACTCTATTTGATTCATAGCCTTCTAACAACCATTCTAGCAATGTATCATCCTTAATATCTTCTGGCTCTTCATAATTCATTTTTGCAAAAGCTAAATGATATCCTTTTTCTAACGTCTCGTTTTTAATTGTATCCACACCTTTTTTATACCCTTTGTCATATGATATCAAGAACCTTTCGTCAATATCAGTTGAATTTCTATCAGCTAACTGATAACCAAACTTGTAACCAAGATCAAAATATTTGCTTTCTTCTTCTTCCATACGCTTCTTGTACCCTTTATTATAAAAAGTTTGGTATATTTCTTTTAAATCGTCCTCATCCTCAATATCTTTAGGATAATTTATCTCTTCTAGTGTATATCCAAAATCGAATCCATTTTTCTCCAATTGAATAATGAATTCTTCTTTTTCATATGCTTCACTAAATGCCATTGCATAGGCATGATTCCAATCTTCTGATTTAGAATGATTAGCAGTGACTTCAATAGCTTCTCCATTTCTAGCAGCTGTCTTTCCATTTGTTTTTCCAGCTTCTTTACCTTTCTTAGTATCCTCTTCTCTTATTTTTTCCACCCCTTCCGCATAGCCAGCTTCATATCCTGAAGTATATCCTTTCTGATAGCTTTTATTTTTTGAATTTATTTCTACTGTCAGCTTTCTTCCCGCATACCCGTCCTCATATCCTTTTTCTTTACCAGCCTCATGTCCTTCGTCTACATCAGCTTGAGTATAATCTGGTTTTGGAGTTGTGGCTCCTGTTGATGAAGACCCTCCTGAAGAACTTGAACTAGAGTTACCTCCTCCACTGTGATAATGATACTCGCCATTTTTTAAACCCCACTTTTCACAATTAGTTCTACAGGTATGTCCGCCACTACTGTCTGTTCTGCCGGGATGGCCAAACACAAACTCAATATTTATTGATAAAAAAAGAAAAAAAACAAGTAAACCGATTAGCTTTTTCACACGTTCATCTCCTAATTAGCAAATATGGATTTTAATTACATTTTAAGACTTTTGAACTATGTTGTAAATCCTAATTGTTAATTAAAAACGTTTAGTTTCCTCAACCATTAAAAGCCTTGCTGCTAACTAATACAGCAAGGCTTTTAATGACCATCTCAATCTCAGCTTTCCCCATGTATGAATTTAATAGAAACTGATAAAACTGCTCATTGTCCATTTTGTCATTCTCAATTTTGTCTCTTCACCATTTTCTGTGGTACACGCACAATTCCTCTCTGTAAAACTTTTCATACAGTTGAATTCTACTTTGAGATTCTCTTGTACTCATTTATACTTTAATACAATTTGATGATAGCTTGTTTTGTAATCTCAACTTAAAGCGATTTTGAACTTTCAGAAGTAACCATTTCTATAATTGCCTATTAAGAGAACACTTCCATCACTTCGGAAGGGTCTAGACACTAAGGCAGCTTACTTTAATTTTTCCTCTCCAACAACGTCACACTCTCCACCTGCGCCGTCCACGGAAACATATCCACAGGCTGAACGGATTTTACCATGTACCCTTTCTTTCTTAACCGTTCAACATCTTTAGCGAGTGTTGATGGGTTACAGGATACGTAGACGATACGTTTTGGCTTTACGTTGATGATCGTTTGTAAGAGCTGCTCATCACAGCCTGTTCTTGGTGGATCGACGACAACGACGTCTGGCTTCCATCCTTCTTTTACCCAGCGTGGTAGCCATGTTTCTGCTTTTCCGACTTCATATATCATGTTATTGTAGCCATGTTTTTTAGCATTTGCTCGGGCATCTTCTATTGATTCTTCGATAACGTCCATTCCGCGTACTTCTCCTGCTTGGTCAGCAAGCCATAGCCCAATTGTTCCAACGCCGCAATAAGCGTCAACGACTTTTTCCGTTCCAGTTAATTGAGCTGCTTTTTTAGCGAGGTTGTATAGTTTTTCTGCTTGCTGTGGATTTAGCTGGAAAGAAGGCGCGGGCTGATAAGGCGAAGGAGATGTCGCCGAGTTTTTCTTCGATGACTTCCTCACCGTCTAAATGAATCGTTTCTTTCCCAAAAATAATCGATGTTTTCTGGCCATTGATATTTTGAATCAGTGATGTGACTTCTGGAAGTCTTCTTTTGATTTCAGCTACAATCGCTTCTTTACGAGGCAAGTTTTTGTCTTTTGTTACGAGAACGACTTGAACCTCTCCAGTGGCAAAGCCAACGCGTGTTACAATCGTACGGATATCGCCTTGGTGCTTTCGTTCATTGTAAATGGAGACATTTAAGTCAGTTAAAATTTGCTTAATCACTTGAGTTACCTTGTTTGTGGTCTTATGTTGGACCATGCATTCGGTTAAGTCGATTAATTTATGTGAGTTCATCGCATATAATCCAGCAATGACCTCATTTCCTCTCTTTGCTACTTGAAGCTGACTTTTGTTACGGTAATACCAAGGATCGTCCATACCAATTGTTTCTTTTATATCGAGCTTCTCTACATTTAATGTCGAGTGTCGTTCGAATGCTTGCTTGACGATATCACGCTTTTCTCTGAGTGTTGCCGCGTAATTCATATGCTGGAGCTGACAGCCTCCACATTTGTCGTAAATCGGACAAGGAGGCGTCACGCGTTCTGGTGACTTCTTACGTATTTTTTTCACGATTGCTTCAGCAAAACGAGGGTTTACTTTGATGACCTCAGCCACAATTTCTTCATTTGGGAGCGCACCATGTACAAAGACGACCTGTCTTTTAAAATAGCCTACTCCTTCTCCATTAATACCTAAGTCGCTTGATTGTTAAAGGGAATTGCTGCCCTTTCTCTATGCTAACTGTCTTATTTGCTTGTTTTTTCTGTTGGTTCATTCAATTCAACTCCGTCCGTTATCTGCGCACCCATTATAGCACATCCTCTGTATCTTCCTAAACTTACTAGACCGAAAACGGTTATTCATCTGTTAAAATAGGAGATGGAAACAAACATTAGAGGAGAGATTATCGTTGTCTATACCAACAGACCTTGCATCCTTACAAATTATGGCTCATGTATATAAGCGGGCCAGTTTGCACTCCATTTTTGATAAAGACGGTCGAAAGCTTAGTTGAACAAGTTCCATACATTGATTGGGTCGGTATTTATATGTATGAGAATGTAAATCATAATCTTGTTGCTGCTTCCAACTTTGAGGATGATTTAAGATGGGAAAGTAATGGTGAACTAAAGTTTCCGATTTCAAATCAACAAAGAAGAAATCGGAATGATGATCGTTCGCAGCCTTCAGCCGATTGCGTTTGATGTGACAGATGTTAGCACATTAGAAACGATTGCTGCGGCCATTGGTCAAGAAAGTTTTGCTAATTAATAATGGAAAGAGGTCTACTCAACGAAATTGGGTTGACCTCTTTTTTAATCTTATGGAAAAGGTAGCTCTTGAAGCTGTTTGTTGAGCATGATATTCATCTAAGGCTTTTGAACACATAACCTTGCTTACGTGCGTCATCAATCACCCGAGGAAAGCTTCTGCATTGTCACTTGAAACAGAATGGATTAACATCATCGCCCCTGGATGAATACGCTTCATGATTTGATCAAAGGCATACTGACCACCTTTTTGCTTATTCAACTTCCCAATCCTTATAAGCCATGACCAAAATACATTCGTGTATCCTAATTTATTGGACAGCATTAAAGACCTCTCACTAAACTGACCTCGCGGTGGACGAAGGTAATTCATCTCCTTTACACCTGTCATCTCAGTAAATTTCTCCTTCACTGATTCAATTCTTCCATCAAATCGACCATCGCCTATTTCGGGCAAGCTCGGATGGTGCCAGGAATGATTTCCAACGATATGACCTTCCTCCACCATTCGCATAATTAAGTCCGGTGCCGTTTCTAAATAATGACCTGTCACAAAAAAAGTCGCAGGAACCTCTTTCTCTTTTAACACATCAAGTACCTTCTCGGTATAATCCATTCTCATACCCATTATCAAAGGTTAAATAAAGCTCTTTTTTTGACGTATCCCCAATAAAAAAGCCATTCGATTTCTCAAGCATTTCTAAAAAATATGGCTCCGTTGTAACTGGTTTATTGTCTTTTTCAGGCTTGTAACTCCAATTATAAGTCATGTTGCTACTTGCCAAACAGCTGACGGCCAATACACAGGCCATGATTAGACTAATAAGTAAAAGGAGTTTTGAGGCTGTTTGATACATATAAATCCATCTCCTTCATTTTTTTATTAGTCTTTCTCTTCCTTTTAACCAATATGTATCATCGTTTTATCTTCTATTTTCACACCTTCGTCCAAATTTATCAAGGTTCGTTTTTAAACATTAAGGGTACATTGATTTAATGTTTATTTTTTCTAAAGGAGAATAGAACGATGACAAACGAAAATGGCTAGTACACTTATTAAAGCAAAGAATGCAAGAGACACAACATTTGCGTTTGTTTTGATTTCTGATTATCTTCACAGAAAAAGAGCAGCATCTCAGCCGCTCTCTCATTAGTTATATACTCGTTCTTTAAATTGCTCTAGCTTTTCAAGTGAGGTTTTTTCAACATCAGCATGTAAGCTATTGCCATGTGAATCCATTGTGACAATTGCTGCAAAGCCTTCAACTTCAAGATGCCACATTGCTTCGGGAATACCAAATTCCATTAAATCAACACCTTGAACTTTTTTAATACGGTCAGCATAGTATTGCGCTGCTCCACCGATTGCATTTAAGTATACGCCACCATGCTCTTCAAGGGCCTTCAGTGTTTTAGGACCCATTCCACCTTTACCCATGACTGCACGGATACCAAATTTCTTCATGATATCACCTTGGTAAGGCTCCTCACGAATACTTGTCGTTGGTCCAGCAGCCTTCACATGCCATTCACCTTGATCATCCTTTAACATAACAGGACCACAGTGGTAAATGATTTGACCATTCAAATCAATTGGTGCATCATGATCCATTAAGTGATGGTGGATCGCATCACGGCCTGTGTGCATCATGCCATTGATGATTACCACATCCCCAACCTTTAAGCTCACGAATCTTGTTCTTCTGTAATTGGTGCTTCAAGAACGACTTCACGTACTTCCTCTTGTACTTCAGCAGCATCCGAAATTTCTTTTGATGATACGTTAAGGTCAATCGTCTCACCATCTTTATATAGCCACTCTTTAATATCACCTGTCTCTGGGTTAATTTCAACACCTAGACGACGGTATGCCCAGCAGTTATAGGCAACAGAAACAAAGAAGCTCGCAGGTAAACGGTTCATCACTCCGACCTTACAGCCAAGTAATGTTGCTTCCCCGCCAAATCCCATTGTGCCAATGCCAAGCTTGTTCGCATTTTCCATAATGTAATCTTCAAGGTTACGCAATTCTTCAATTGGGTTCACATCGTCAACTGTACGGAATAACTGTTCCTTTGCTAAAGTGTAGCTAGTTGTACGGTCTCCACCGATTCCAACACCGATGAAGCCAGCACTACAGCCTTGTCCTTGTGCTTGGTAGACAGAGTGCAGAATACATTTACGAATCCCGTCAAGGTCACGACCTGCACGACCTAACCCTTCAAGCTCAGCAGGTAGGCTGTATTGAATATTTTTGTTTTCACAGCCACCACCTTTTAAGATCAGGCGCACATCAATATAATCTTTTTCCCATTGATCGAAATGAATCACTGGAGTTCCTGGTCCGAGATTGTTACCAGAGTTTTTACCAGTTAGTGAATCCACTGAATTTGGACGTAGCTTCCCATCAGCTGTTGCACGCTCCATCGCTTCGTGAATCGCTTTTTTAATTTCGAGCTGATTGACACCAACTGGCGTTTTAATCTTAAAAGTTGGCATTCCAGTATCTTGGCAAATAGGTGATACCTTATCATCAGCCATTTCAATATTTTCAGTAATAGTCGAGAGTGATAATGCCGCACGTGTACCAGAATTCTCTCTTGCTTTTGCCGCAACAATCGCACGACGTACATCGTTTGGTAGATTCGTAGATGTTTCAACAATTAATTGATACATACTTTCTTGTAACTTTTGCATAATCTCCATCTCCCTTTCTTTTTAAAAAGCATAGCTAAGCGTACTCTCTAATGTACTATTCATACCACTACTATTATAACGCTAGTCCAAACATTCCGAAAGTCTAACGTGGAAGCGTGTACAATCGATTGCATCTATTTTTTCACTTTGATTAATCACTTTTCTATTGTTTTATGGAAACAACGTTAAACAAAGACACGTCGCCATCGAGGTGACCGTATCTTTGTTCTAAAGTAAGCCCATCTTTGGACTTATTGTGTTCATTGTCTCTAAATGCTGCGTTCGGTTCATATAATGAATCAACGGTTTTTTGCTCGACTTCCCATTCGATATGAGTAATACTTGTATTGCCAATTTGAAAAGGCCTATGAAAAGTAAACCATTTTTCCCCTGTTAATACATACATAAGCAAAATACTAATAAATCCGCCATGTGAAACAATTCCCACATGATCGTGCTTATGGGCAAGCTGAAGCTGCTGAATAACATGTTGGCAACGTGCTGTTAATTGTTCTATCGTTTCTGTACCTTCTACGCCTGACGTTAAAATCGAGCTCTCTTCAGTCACCGGAAAACGTTGATAAATCTCTGCACGAGAAAGCCCTTGAAATGGACCGAGATTCACTTCACGAACCTGATCCCAAGCATGAACAGTTAGCTCCTTTACCTTTCCAATAGCCTGTGCAGTCTCATAAGCTCTTGTCAAATCACTACTGTACAAATAATCGAGACGAATATCTTTAAGATGATTCGCTACAGCTTGAACTTGCAAAAGTCCGAGCTCTGATAAGGAAAAATCCATCCAACCTTGTATTTTCCCTTCGAGGTTACCCAATGATTCTCCGTGTCGAATAAGATATACGTTCACCTACTCATCCCCTTATTCTGACCAGTCACGGCGGAATTGCTTACATTTAATTTCAATATCATCTAAAATCGCTAACAATCGATCTATTTCTTCTACGCCTGCTTCTTCCGGATCAATCGTTTCTAGAACTGTCATGACCATATCAAACCGATTTTGCAAATATTTCATTTGTTCCTTTTTATCATGAATCGCTCCACCCAATTGCGTTCGCTCCTTACATACCAATTTAATTAAAGTGTAACAGATTGCTATACCCTAGACAATCAACATAACGAATAAGAAGTAGATCAAAGTCCTTTTGTATCTCACCTTTATGCGTTATGATGATTGAAGGATTTTATTGAAAAAGGAGAACGATCTTTGTGATACACACATTACTACCTATCACGCCAACCTTCGACCCTTGGGAAGCGTATGAAGATATAAAAGAATACGGAAGACTTAAATTAACAAATGTTGAATTTACAACAACGACTCTTTGTAATATGCGTTGTGAGCATTGTGCGGTTGGCTACACTTTACAGCCAAAGGACCCAAACCCACTTCCTCTTGATTTGCTTATTCAGCGTTTAGAGGAAATTCCAACATTACGCGCCTTTAGCATTACGGGTGGAGAACCGATGCTTTCCATGAAATCAGTTGATAACTACGTTGTTCCGTTGCTGAAATATGCTCATGAACGAGGCGTACGTACTCAAATAAACTCAAATTTAACTCTTGATTTAAAGCGATATGAAAAGATTATCCCATACCTTGATGTTCTGCATATCTCTCATAACTATGGAAGTGTTGAAGACTTTGCAGAGATTGGCTTTGCAGTAATGGACCGTAAGCCTAGCTTTGAACAACGAGCAAAATTATTTAATCAAATGGTTGAAAATGCAAAAGCCTTAACAAGTCAAGGTGTGATTGTTTCAGCTGAAACAATGATTAATAAACGGACATTGCCTCATCTTGAACAAATTCATGAGCAAATTGTCGAGATGGGCTGTCAACGTCACGAAATACACCCAATGTATTTAAGTGACTTCGCTAGCAATTTAGAAGTGGCCTCTCTTGCTGAAATCCGCGATGGCATTCATCGCCTTTTAGATGCTCGTCACAAAGATGTATGGATGCTTTTTGGAACGCTACCGTTTTATCCTTGTAGCGCAAATCAAGAAGATCTCGAGTTACAAAAACGCTTATTTGCTGAAAAAAATGTCACGGTTCGTAATGATCCTGATGGTCGCTCTCGTTTAAATGTGAACATTTTTGATGGAAATATTATTGTTACAGACTTTGGAGACACTCCTCCATTAGGAAATATTACGAATACGACATTACAAGCAAGCATATGATACTTGGATGGAGTCACCTATTGCCAAATCACTTAACTGTCACTGTCCATCTGTTCAATGTCTTGGCCCAAATGTCCTCGTAAAAGATGCATATTATCAAGATATTGATTTCACAAAGAGAAAGACGAATATATAATAAAAAGGCTGACAACATCAAAGTGCCTCCTCTCTTTTATGAGAATAAGCGCATTGAGAAGGCAGCCTTTTTTTATTACCTTGGTTGATTAGCGGTCATGAATGAAAACGATAAATGATCTTGAACAGGGATCCAAGCTCCAACGCCCTGTTGTGTCACATTTTTCACCTCTAGCTTACGATTCCCTCCTTTGAACGTTAAATACACTTCCCCATATGTCACTTTGCCTTTTTCATTTGCCGCAGGAACAAAGCTATATAAGTAGCCGATTTGTTTGGGAGCAATATTGTACGTGTTCGTTTTACGTGTGCCTTGTCCAATGACCGTTTCAAAAGACAATGGCAAGTTGGTATGCTCTGCTGCTTTAATCATCATCATTTTTTTAACTGCTTCACTATTCGGAATTTTCGCTGTTAACCCACCACTTACTTTCTTTTGCTGTTCTTGATTGTAGTTTAGCTTTTGTGGCGCACGTCCTCCACGATTATCCATATAATTCGTATTTACTTTTTGATACTCCCAATTCACATCAGTACCGGCTGAGTCATAAGACAATGGCCACTCTCCTAAATAAATAGAAGCGCGAAAGCCTAATGCTAATTTAAAATCATTCATTGTCGATTCATTTAAAATTCGAATTAAGTCAGGGTTTTCAATTTCTACATCGGTTGATTCAAGAAGTTCTTTCGCTAATGAACTTGGCTGCAAATAAGGTAAGTCCTGTGTTGGGTTGGTGTACGTATTTTCTTTTGAAATGTTCAATACCGAGTCTGGAATGTGAAATGCCTTGTTATCTTTCTTTCCTTCTTTTTCTGCATATGCATGGAAAGATGTTGTTAACAGAAGCATCGTCAAAAGTACGACGATCATTCGTTTCATCTTTATTTACCTCCTCATATCTTTCATATCCTTCGCTGTGCTTAGTATTTGTCTTCCAACAAATATTATCCTTTGCTATCGTAAACAATACATTTCTGTTAACGTAATAAGGAACAAGAAAGGAGAAGGTCAGAAAAATGAAAAACCTACATATTCTTTTTATCGGTGCTGGGCGAATGGCTGAGGCGATTTTCTCTGGTCTGCTTAAACAGCAACCAAAAATAATCATTACCGTTTCGAATCAATCAGACAGCAGTCGTCTAAAATATTTAAGCGAGCACTATCCGATTCAAACAACATCTGACTGGAGAGAAGAGATTGGTCAAGCAGATGTGATCTTACTTGCTTGTCCTCCAGATGCACATGCATCCGTTTTGGAAACAATGAGCCCACTTGTCAGTAAAGAACAATTTGTTATCACTGTTGCAGCAGGAATAGGTCCCTCAACATTAGAAGCTACCTTGCCTAAAGGAATACCTGTTGCATGGCTCATGCCTAATACGTCTGCTGATGTCGGAAAGTCAATGTCAATTTATGCATATGGGTCAGCAATCACTGATTCCCATCGCAGCTTATTCAAGACGATTGTCTCAGCAATTGGACCATCTGAAGAGCTTTCTGAACAACAAGTTCATGATATGACCGCTGTCACTGGCAGTGCTCCTGCTTTTCTTTATCATTTTGTCGAAGCCTTGGAACAAGCTGCAATTTCTTACGGCCTAACTGCTGAACAATCACGAAAGCTCGTTATTGAAATGGTCATCGGCAGCGCTGCCATGCTTGACAAACATCGCGATCCAGCGAAGCTAAGAGAACAGGTCACCTCACCGGGTGGGGCAACTGCTGCTGGCTTGACTTCACTAGCAAATGACCATTTTTCCGAAAGTATCATTCGTGCCATTCATGCGACAAATGCTCGAGCAAAGGAACAAGGCTCGTAAAAACACTCTGAAGTAGTTGTTGCACACACACTGTTTGAAAAACTTGATTTATCGCCGAGTCTTTATGGTGAAAGCCTTAGTCTTTTTTAATCTTTCAGAAAGTTACCATGATTTTTATCCTTACTGATTCATCAAAAAAGCAGCTTAATGACTAAGTCATTGAGCTGCTTTCCAGTTAACTCTCTTTTTAACACGTGGATAAAACCATTGAATCATCGGACCAATGATAAAGGTAACAATAATCGTTCCCAATCCAATCGGGCCACCTGCTAAAAAGGCAGCGAATAGAGCTAGTAATTCAGCGATCGTTTTCGCGACCATAACGTTAACGCCTAGTAAATCCTTTAACAAAAACATAAATCGATCTATCGGAATCACCGCAAATTCCGCTTGTAAGTAAATTGATATACCAAAAGCAATAATTGTCGCCCCTACAATCAACACAATGATTTGCAAGGCCAAACCACTGAACATGTTATTTTCAAACACGAATAGCAACCAAAAATCAATAAAATACCCCATCATAATAACGGTCACAAGCGCTAGCAATTCAGGCTTTGACTTTGATAAAAGAGCATTTAAAAGAATAAGTAGTATGCCAATAAAAATAACCCAATTTCCCACAGAGTAAACAGTTTGGTTCGCTAATCCAACATTTAACGCGTCCCAAGCTCCCAGTACCAAGACCAGCTAATATGGTTAAGGTAATACCAAATGATAAGATGAGCAATCCTCCTAGATAACTCATTATTCTTATTAAAACAGGTTTCATTCCTTACCCTCAATTCTCTTCTTGTTTTCTACTCACGTACATTCTCTTTTTTTTCTGTTTTTTCAGCGATATCTTCACTTATTTTCCTCCAATTTCCGAGGAAATAATACCCGGCTGCAATGACACTACTAATAACAAAGCTCAAACCCATTCCAATAGCAATCCCGCGTTCGCCTACCCACATTGAGAATAAGGCAGCAAGTGGATAGCGAAGAATCCAAAATGAGACGATATTTAAAATAAGTACAGGAAGCATTGCTCCAGCAGCTCTAGCAACTCCATTCAAAACAAAATTCACTCCTAAGAATGGATAAAAGAAAGCAATTGTGCGCACATACATTGTTCCAAAGGCTACCGTTTCTTCATCTTGAACAAACATTCTAACGAAGGTTTCTGCACCTAAGAATATAATGGTGCTGATTGCTAAGGATACTGCGACAATGAGGATGATCGCTTGTTTGGCAATTTCATTGACTCGATCCCACTGTTTTGCGCCAATGTTTTGACCTGCCATCGCATTAACGGCTGAACCAAGTGTTAATGCTGGTAGCATGATTAAGCTGTCTAATCTTTGGGCCGCACCAAATCCGGCAACTACCTGTTCTCCAAAGCTCGTCACAACTGTCATAATTGCTAGTACTCCAGCAGAAATTGCCATCATTGACAAGCCTGCAGGCAGTCCCATTTTAAATAACACAACAAAGTATCTTCGCTCTGGAAAAGTAGGTAATTGAAAAGGAATCCCAACTTTGATTATCGAGTATAGCAATCCATAAACGAAGGCCGTCCCCTGAGAAATAACCGTCGCATAAGCTGCTCCTTCGATCCCTAGTTGAAACACATGAATGAAGAGTGGATCTAATATCGCATTCAGAATAACAGCAAGAAAAATAAACCGAATCGGCGTCTTACTATCACCCATTGCTCGTAAAACGGTCCCAATAAAATTATAACCAAACAAGAAAAGAATACCAATGAAGTTGATTTGTAAATACGATTGCGCCATCGGCAAAATGTCTGCAGGAGTTCCCATAAAGCGTAAAATCGCTCCAGAAAAAAGAAACCCAATGAGGCCAAGAATAATCGCGAGTGCACCAAGAACAACGACAAATGCATTTAAAGAATCTTTTAAGCCTTCCTCATCATTGGCCCCTTTTCTCTGACTTAAGACGGTTAATGTTGCCCCGTTTAATCCAATAATGAAAGCAAGGATCGTAAAGACAACTGTAGCGGATATGGAGACAGCGCCAAGTGCACTTGCTCCTAATAAATTCCCTACCCAAAGAGCATCAACAAATTGGTAAGAGGCTTGTAATAGATTGCTTAAAAAAATCGGCCAAGAAAACAGAACCATTTTTTTGGCTATTTGACCTTCTGTAAAATCAATTTGGTTTGAATGTTTTTTCATAAGAAGCTCCTTGTCCAAATAAGCAAAAGAAAGACAAACACCATTTACGTCGAATAGGAGGTGTCTGTCTGATGACTGTTCCTTTTATATACAATAACCTGATTAATGACCTTTGTTGCGATCCATTGTGTCGCAATCGCAAATAAAAATAAATGCCAACCCAGAACTATAGCCACTAATGTAAAAATGGATATATTCATCCAGAACATAGACTTACCCGGCAATATGCCTACTGTTTTATAAAGAACGTGGGCAATTATAGCAAAGCCACCTGAGGAGGCTCCATAACGAAAGAGAATCCCTACCCCGATTCCAAATAACAAAGCTCCACCTAAACTACTTACATAAATAGAAAACATCGTCTCAATCTGAATGATTCCTACTATGCCCACTGTGACGGATGTGACTGTAACTGTCAAGATTGTTTTTAATGCACTACTTAACCCAATCCACCTTATTGCAACTAATAAAAAAAGCGCATTGATTCCCCATAACGACCAAGCATAGTTCCACCCAAACCAAGACTCAAATAAAATCGCTACACCAGCCGCTCCTCCTGAAGCAATGCCATGAGGAAATAAAAAGCAAGCCATCGAGATTCCTTGCAAAATGGCGGCAATGATTAAAGCCAGAAGCGGAATTCCTCCACTTTTCAATTTATTGACATTCAAACGTCTCGGTCACCTTTATACTATCTTTTACCGATTGAACAATTGGACAGTTCTTTTTCGATACTTCAAGAGCTTTTTCAATTTTTTCATCGCTAGCATCTGTTCCGATAATGGTGAAATGTAGGTGGATATCCGTCACTTCATTTGCTCCAGCTTCGTTGCGCTTTACATCAGCATGAATGCGAATATCTTGATACGAGATACGTTTCTTTTCTAATACTTTACGAAAAACGCCACCGCTACAAACAGCAACAGAAGACACAAGTAGCTGGTAAGGACGAAAACCATACTCAGCATTTCCCGAAACTTCTAGTTCGCCGAATTCAAACTCACTTACAAAGCTATGCTCTTTCATTCGATAATCCATTATACATTCCTCCCTTTTCTCATTATCCCATTGTATCAGCCTTTTAGATGAACGTCATGCTCTTTTACTTCTCTGCATATGGTCATGATCAATAGAAAAAGCTAAAATGGAAAAGGTGTACTCAAAAAGTGAGGGATTTGATGAACCGATTTCATTTTTGGATATTAATTAGTATTGTGGCGATAAGCGGATTTAGTCAAGGGATGCTCCTTCCACTTATTGCAATTATTTTTGAGCAAGACGGTATCTCTGCTACATTAAATGGCTTACATGCAACAGCATTGTATATAGGTATTCTTATATTTCTCCTTTTAGGGAACCACCATTGCGGAAATATGGCTACAAACCGATCATCATAGTGGGTGGATTAATTGTTGTCTTGGCTCTTTCGCTTTTTCCATTGTGGAAGTCATTTTGGTTTTGGTTTTTCTTACGAATGTGAATTGGAATTGGGGATAATGCTCTTCATTTCGGTACTCAAACGTATTACTTCTTTTTCACCGAAAGAAAAAAGAGGTCGTAACATTAGCTTATATGGTCTTTCTTTGGAATTTGTTTTGCAGCTGGTCAACATCTCAACAGTAAGAATAAAAAAAGGTGACCAACGAAATGTGGTCACCTTCTTATCACCATTCACCTATAACAAGTATCATTATTCAATGAACAATCTGGGGTCGAAACGATATTTGTCTTTTGGAGACACCTACCTTCATTCATGTTAGAAACAATCTTGAAAATACTTGACACTCTCCAATGTAATCACCTCATTAAGGTACTTACTATACAATTTACGTTACTTGCCTATTGCATTCTTTGAACAGCTACTTGAAGGATCTGGTGTGAGGGAACAGCGTTGCTGTCGTCCTCATCAACTATTATGTTCAGTTTTCTTTTTTATATACATGCTTCATTTATTTTTTTAAACTTTTCATTTCTGCTGCTGCATCTTTCGTCGCCCTGACTATTTCTTCTGAACTTTCTTTGAGATGAGAAGCTGTTTTTCCGATTTGCTTGACATCCTCACTAATATCACGAATGACACTTGATACTTCGTTCGCTGTTACACGTACTTGTTCATAAATTTGTTCACGATTCTCATGAATATAACTCAGCACTTCACCTGTTTCTTCTTTTACCCTCTTTAACTCTGTAGCGAGCTTCGAACGATATTCCTTTTTAGAGAGAACGATTGAAAGTGCTACTGCTCCACCTATCCACAACCCTTTACATAACGTCTTACAACTCTTATCCATCATCTGCTCCTCCTCCTGACTTTTCTTCCTATTATTTTATCAATAAAACCTTGGAAAAGGAATGAATAGTCAAATTCAGTGAGTGATTAGTCATTCATTTTTAAAATAAATCAAACCATCTATCACTTCCGTCACGACCTCTTGTCTTTCAACTAAAAAGTCCAAATGACCGAACGTTTCAGAAAATGTTAACTCAGGTTGTTTGACATGCTTTTGTTTAAATAAGTGATGACTAACATCATTTGCACTCATACTTCGATCTCCAAGAATATCTCTAATCACCATCGCACGTTTTTCATGAGCTGCTAGGCGCTGATCGACAAGTGTCTCAACATCGTGAATGATCGCACCGTGTCCTGGCATCATCGTTGAAATTTGTTCCTCTTTTATTAATTGCAAGGAATGTCGATATTGCAGTAATGTCTTCGGTCTAATTGTTCCTTCCATCGGTGCTTCAAGTAAAGCATTCGAGGAAATTGATGCTAATAAAACATCCGCTCCAATAGCCAGACGATCATGCTCTCGAACAAGCATAATATGATCCTGCGCATGACCTGGAACCTCCATTACCTTCCATCCAGCTAAACCAGGAACATCGTCACCGTGAGCAACGACCACATCAATATCTGCTTTTTCAATAAAGTCCATATATCTCTTACTTGTCTTTTTTACTTTTTCTAGTACTAATTCTGTTACTCCATGCTCACGATAAAAATCGGTAAAAAAGAGCTTATAGTGTTCAAAGAAAAAGGCATCCTTTAGCAGCCAAGGACGTAAATAGCGATGACCAATTATTGTCGCATGCTCTTGAAACCTCCCCGCCAGTCCAACGTGATCAGGATGATGATGCGTTAAGATAACCTGTTCAATATCCTTTATTTCATAGCCAAGCTGATCAAGCTGATCGACTAGCGACCTTTGTCCTTCTTCAGTCAAAGGACCTGTATCGACTAACGTTAGCGCTTCACCTTTAATAAGATACACATGAACTGGTCCAACAAGAAAAGGTGTTGGGATTGTTAGTTGGTGTATCGTCTCTAGCTCAACTCCCATAATTCTTTCCTCCTTTTAATCCGAAACCGCTTTCTTACATACGCAAAGAAGAGATGCTTAACGTTTGTTAAACATCCCCATCATAGCATTAATTATATGCTTGTGTAAGAAAATCATCTGTTTCAAGCTGCTCAAATCCATCATAACTTGCTTTTTTTAGGTCATTGATTTCACTTGCTAAGTGCTCTAGTTTCTTTTCCATTTCGTCAAGCATTTTCTTTTCGGATACTGTCACGTCTTCTCTCTCCCTTTTCTATGCTGTTATTTTTTAGAAGGCCAGCAAACGATTGAGCACTCGCTCACTTTTTATCTATCTCTTAGTGCTAACCAATTTAAATGTTAAAAATATTCTAACAATATAAATGATATATGTAAATAGGTTATGGTGAAAAAATGTGGACAAATTGTTTCAAAGTAGGAAAAAGCCACCTATCATTAATAATAGTTGCCAATTTGCTATCTTTCTATGATGAAAACCTCATTATTTGGCGTAATAATAGCTCTTCGTATTGAGATTGACTAAGAATAATTTGAAGGTACTGAATAATAATGGGATTCGTTGCATTAGCAATTAAATTGTGCAACTGCAGTAAACGAATTTGCTGCTTATCCATTTGAGTTTGTAAACCATTTTGATATGATTCCGGCCGCTGAAAAGTCTCTTGATCGACTTCTGGATCTCTACTTGTCATATAACGAAATAAACTTCTCATCCAGTTATAATATTGTTCGCGACTACTCAGTAATTGTCTCCATAAATAGCGCTCCTGCTCTGTCTTAGCTAATACTGATAAATAATCAATTGTTAATATATCTGTACTTTCTGTTCTCATCATAAGCAGAATGTTTTGTGGGTAGATGACATACCGAAAAGTTTGTTGATACATTCCATTAATCACCTCTATCTCTTTTTCTTTCATTTTATGTCACGATCATTTGAGATAGACACATTCGACACCTTTCTACAATTATATTCTTTTTCGCAAAATTGTAACAATTCAGTTGTCGTTTTTTATCAAAAGATTGATATAATGAAAGAGTAAAAATATAAACTACACTAATAAAGGTGATGTATACATGAGAAGACAAGTTATTTCATTCGAAGATCTTGTATTAGAAAACAAGAAGCAACTTTTAAATGATCCAGAGGCATTAGCTAAAATCGAGAAACGAATCGATGATCGAACATCTCAGAAAAGTGAGAAAGAACGGAAAAAAGCTCAGTAATGACGTAGGATCAAAAGTTCAATAAGTCGGGATCAAATGCTTATTTACTTCTAAATGGTAAATGAACATTTTTTCATGAAAATGTATGAAGTGATTTTGGCCAAGAATTAAATCAATTCATACATTTACAAAGAGGAGATGACACAATGGTCATCCCCTCTTTCTTCATTATTCAACTCTGAATTTTTTAATAAGGTCTTGTAATTCCTCTGCCATTCCTGTTAAAGCGTTAGCTGATGACGTTACTTCCTCCATCGAGGCTAGTGTTTCCTCAGCGGCTGCTCCAACCGACATCGTATGCTCAGATGTATTTTTGGCAATACTTGTCATACTAACAACTGTTTTTGTGACTTCTTCAGACTTCTCAGCGATCGTTTGCGCTGTACGATTCATCGTTTCAATTTGCGAAGTCATTTCCTGAATCGATGAGATAATTGAATCAAAACGCTGTCTAGTTTCTGTAGCCGTTTCAAGTCCACTGCTTACTTCCGTTTTTACTAACCCCATCATTTCTACAGAGTTCTCTGTCTCTTTTTGCATTTCAGCGATCAGATCGTTAATTTTCAATGTCGAACCCGCAGATTGTTCTGCTAACTTGCGAACTTCATCGGCTACGACGGCAAATCCTTTACCATGTTCACCTGCTCTCGCTGCCTCAATAGCTGCATTAAGCGCCAACAAATTAGTTTGATCAGCAATGGAATGAATGACATCCAAAATCGAGCCAATTTCAGTTGCTCGATTTGATAACAGCTGAATTGCTCTATCTGTATCTTGAACCGATTGATCAATTGAATTCATACGTGTAACAGTTTCACGTACTAGGCTACCACCCTCATTTGCATCAGAAAGAGATTCTGAAGAAAGTGTCTCAATCGTTGATGAACTTGCCGCAATGGCTTTAACCCCATCAGTCATTTCTGCTAATGTACGAGCACTTTCATTAGCAGCTCTCGTTTGTTGGTCAGATCCTTTTGAAATATCTTCAATCGCTCCTGCAGTCTGTTCCGTTGCCCTTGACGTCTGTTCAGCACTAGCCGAAAGCTCTTCTGATGATGCAGCTACTTGGTTCGAGTTATTAGAAATCTGCTCGATTAAAGAGCGCAGATTATCCTTCATCACGATGAAAGCCTGTGCTAGTTTCGCTATTTCATCTTTCCCTTTTGGCTCCTTAATGTATACTGTCAAATCGCCATCTGCTACTTGTTCTGCCACACTTGTCATTTCTTTAAGCGGTCGAGAGACATTGATAGAGATTACGATGCCAAAAGCGATGGCAATGATCAAAGCAACAGCACTAATGATAGTCGATATCATAATTGATTGATTTGTCTGTGCAGTTACTTCAGCTTGAGTCGTTTGCAAGTACTCTTCAATCACTTGCACAAAAGCAGCAGCTTCATCACGCATATCTCTTCCTATTGGAATAACCGTAGCATTTGCTGCTAATACTGCTGTATCTGGATCCAAGTTATATTGGTTGATTACAACATTGGCCCGATCGAGATATTGGATATTTTGCTGTCTTAATAGCTCCAAAGTCTCAATTGAATTTTGCTGCTCCACTAGAGCTAATGATTCATCAATAAACCTATTGATTTCCTCATTAGCTGCATAGAAGGTATCGACCATTTCTTCGTCACCATTCAATAGATACCCTCTAATATTTCCACCTTGGCGATTAACGTTGCCCTCAATTCTCAGTGCATACGCACGTAGTTCTTCAGCACCATCAATTAAGCTACTATAGGACTCATCCACTTGTTTTAAACTGTAGTATGAAAATCCACTGGCAACTCCAAAAAGGATTGATACAATAATAAATGCAGTAATAATTTTTTGTCCGATTGATCCTTTCATTACGCTCCCCCTTTTTTCATCAAATTTAGACATAAACCACATTTTTCTTATGTGCGAAATTTGTAGAATATAGATAAATATTATCATATAGGGTATAAAGATGTAGAGAAATAAAAGGAGCTACACGCATTTTTTTTCCCTTATAGACAGAGAAAATTACCATTAGGACAGAAAGATCCAACAATTCGTACACTTGTTAAAAAATAGCTAACTGGGGGATAACATGCAACGATTCCGAAACAATATGATGAGCTTTTTTTTAACATTGGTTATCATTCTCCTTATTACTACAAGTGTCAGTAGTTACGTATCACTTACACAGGTCGAGGATGAGACAGATAAGATTCTTCTCGATACGATTCCTATCTCACGGTCTGCAGATCATTTGCTTACCTCTCTTCTTAATCAACAGGCAGGAATTCGAGGGTTTATCGCCACAGAAGAGGAAAAATATCTCGCTGCATTTGAATTAGGAAAAATCCAATTAGAGCGCAATTTAGATTTGGTTGAGAAACATCAGGTAAATCACCCAGTTATGCAGACTTTGATTAATGAAGTGGCTCTACCACAAATAGAAAAGATTCAAGACTTTTTTCAATCACAAATTACTCTAGTCGAAAATGGTCATTCGAACCTTGCTCTTGCACGATTAGATGAGGGAAAACGCGAAATGGACCATTACCGAGAAATTCATATCCTGATTGAGAAGAACATTACAAATATCATAAACGATGCATGGAATCGTACAAGGATTGCTAGTCAACGCTCAAGAATCATTACCATAATTGGTCTTATTTTAACGTTGATTATCGGTATTGCTGCGATTCATTTTATGAAATTGCAAAAAGTGTATAGACAATTAGAGAACATGGTGACGATCGATGCTTTAAGTCAGCTACATAATCGCTTCTCATTTGATCAAACATTAAAAAAAGAGTTTCAAGAAGCGCAGCATACACATCAGCCAATTTCATTGCTTCTCTTTGATATCGATCATTTTAAACAATATAACGATAACTATGGACATTTGAAAGGGGATGTTTGTATTCAACAATTAGCTGCTGAGGTACGGCGAACTTTCAAAGATACAAATGCTTTTACTGCCCGTTATGGCGGAGAAGAATTTGCTATCATTTTACCGAATTGCATACTCAGTCAAGCGATAAAGGTAGCTGAGCAGCTTCGAGAAAACATTGAGGCATTGAAGCTAGTTCATGAATTCTCAATGACCAATCCATATGTAACGATTAGTGTAGGTGTTGCGACATTGACTCCATTATACTCTCAACGCTCTCCTCTTTTAATTGAGCATGCTGACAAAGCGCTTTATAAAGCAAAAGAAACTCGGAATCAAGTTGCCGTATTTGAAGGATAACTTGCTTCATTATCGAATAGATCACAAAAATGACTTATTATTTACCTCGGTTTCATCATTACTCCTATTGAAAAGCTCTTTCTCTTCAACGAGCTATTATCTTCATAATCTATATAACCTTTATAGAAATTGTTTTATAATCAAACTAAGATACAAAACAAATCGATGAAGTGAGGCTTGCACATGAAAATAGATGCGATTGATCGAAAAATATTAGAGTTACTGACTGTGAACGGCCGGATGTCCTATGTCGATATTGCAAAAGAACTTGGTCTTTCACGAGTCGCCATTCGTGAGAGAATTAACAATTTAATAGAAGAAGAGGTTATCGAAAAATTTAGTGTTGTCATCAACTCTGATAAAGTCGGCAAAAAAGTCTCAGCTTTCTTTGAAGTTGATTGTGAACCGACCTCACTTGTGTCAGTTGCTGAAACTTTAGCCGAGAATCCTAAAGTAGCTAGCTGCTATCAAATGACAGGACCAAGCACCCTTCATATGCATGTCCTTGTCGATGATTTTGAGCAATTGGAACATTTCATTAATGAAGAATTGTATGCTCTAAAAGGAATTACCCGAGTCGAAAGTCATATCCTGCTTAGACGATTCAAGAGTCGGAGTGGGCTAAAATTGTAAACACACAAAAAAGCTAGGATCATAGGTGCTTATCCTAGCTTTTTTTGAACCTTTACCAAACCGCAATATGCCCATCTGTTCTTGATTCTGTTCCTCCTACATAGACACCGGTACGCGGATCTCTCCAAATGATTTGACCTCTTCCAAACAGCCCCTCATCTAAAGCAACTTTTATATCATGCCCTCGTCTTGCTAATTCTTGGGCAATATGGGCAGGTAGATGTCGTTCAACATGGACCGTTTTCCCCTTTGACCACATCCATCTTGGAGCATCAAGTGCTGCTTGAGGATTCAAAGCGAAATCTATTGTATTTATCACAACTTGTACGTGTCCTTGTGGCTGCATGAAGCCTCCCATCACACCAAAGGGACCTACTGCCACGCCTTCTTTTGTTAAGAAACCAGGAATAATCGTATGATACGTTTTCTTACGAGGCTCTAGAGCATTAGCATGAGTTGAATCAAGAGAGAAATTATGGCCACGATTTTGCATAGCAATACCCGTACCTGGAATCACGATGCCAGACCCAAATCCCATATAATTGCTTTGAATAAACGAAACCATGTTGCCTTCCGAGTCTGCTGTTGCTAAATAAACCGTCCCACCTCCTGATGGCGTCCCAGGCTCCGGCACCATAGCCTCTTCACCTATAAGCTTCCGACGTTCATCAGCATACTGATCAGAAAGAAGCTCCTCCACTCCAACAGGCATCTTCTTATAATCAGTGATATATTTCATACCATCAACAAAGGCTAGTTTCATTGCTTCAATTTGCTTGTGATACGTGTCAACACATTCCTTTTCAACAAACTCAAAACCCTCTAAAATATTTAGAGCTTCAAGCGCAATTAGCCCTTGCCCGTTTGGCGGAATCTCCCAAATATCATACCCGCGATATGTCGTGCTAATTGGTGTGATCCATTCAGGCTGATAGGCAGCTAAATCCTCTTTTCGCAAATAGCCCCCATGCTTTCGAAAAAAGGTATCCATTTCATCCGCCAATTCTCCTTGATAAAAAGAAACAGCCTCCGTTTCCGCAATCAAACGCAACGTCCGTGCATGACCTGGTGATGACCACATCTCACCAGCTTTAGGCACCACCCCATTAGGTGCAAAGGTTTCAAACCAAGCCGCAAATTCTTCCCCTTGCACTTGACTGGAATACATCTTATACGCACGTTGCCAATAGGTAGCAAGCGTTGGAGAAAGCGGATATCCTTTTTCCGCATATTCAATTGCTGGCGCGAGAACATCTGTTAATGGAAGCTTCCCAAATGTTCGCGAAAGCTCTGCCCATGCTCCTGGCGTTCCAGGTACTGTCACTGGGATCATCCCGAATTTGGGCAGTTCTTCTTGATATCCTGCTAATTTCACAGCTTCGATTGATAACGCTTGCGGAGCTTGACCACTTCCATTTAAGCCATGTAAGGCCCCGTCTATCCATACGAGCGCGAAACAATCAGATCCAATGCCGTTTGAAGTAGGCTCTACAACCGTCAAACAAGCAGCCGTGGCAATTGCAGCATCAATCGCATTCCCACCCTTTTTCATTACCTCAAGTCCAGCCTCTGCTGCTAATGGCTGAGATGTTGCCACCATCCCTCTGCTCCCGTAAATAACGTTACGCTTTGATGGGTACGGATAAACTTGTGCATCATACATTTGTTTTCCCCCTTATATGTAAATACCGATATTGAAGCTACCTATTTTCATATGTATTAATAAAATACGAAAATCAAAACAAATTGTATTCATCCCGAGTATAAATGATGTCTTTATGTTCGTCTATTAATAATTATAATTTTTAGAATATTGTTCAGTTACGATGAAGGTGATAACCTTGAATCAAGAACTTTATGTTAATATCAATATCACTGAAAGTAGGTCAACATAAGTGATGATTACATTAAAAGATGTAACCTCAGATAATTGGCTTCAATGCATGTTACTTACAACGAATCCAAGTGGCGCTCACACCCTCTTTGAAGGATTTGTCGTTTCAAATGCCGTATCATTAGCCCAATCAAAAATAGAACCGCACTGGAAAACAAAATCGATCTATCATGAAGATACATTGATTGGATTCACGATGTATGGATTTGATTTCAAACAGAATTATTACGAAATTTGCCGACTGATGATTGACTTTAAATTCCAAGGAAAAGGGTACGGGAAAATGGCATTGCTCCAGATTATTGAAGAAATGAAAAAGGAGTTTCAATGCGAAGAAATTTATTTGAGTTTCGATAGTGAAAACGTCATCGCAAGAAGATTATATGAAGGGCTTGGTTTTAAAGATACTGGTCAGATTGTAAAAGGAAATAACGAAGAACAATTATATTGCTTAAAGACGTAGTAAACATAAAATTCGACCATTGACCCATTTAGTCCGATTGTATAGTGTAAAGTTTTAACAGAGTGAAACTCAAATGATCTGGACACTCTATAACAGAATTACTTATTTATTCATTAAGGAGGAACGAGCAAAATTGAGAAAAGAACTCGAACAAGCTATCCAACATGCGAATGAAACCAATCCCGGCTCTCGTTCTGGTGGGAAACCAGGTCAATCGAAAAAAAGTAAAATGAAAAAAACAAACAAGCATTCCTAATCCATTTTATCTACAAAGTGAGAAAGCAACTGACGTGAAACCCCTCATCAGTTGCTTTTAAAATTCAAATCCGTTTCCCAACTTAAGGGACTCACGGGAAACTATATACAAAAAATGAAACATAAAAGTCTCCCACTTGGATTAGTGGTAGATGAAATGTGCTTGTTGACTGGTCGGATTCGCAAACGTCACTAAATCAGCAAGAAATGGCACTGCAAATCAGATCGCTCAAGTAACATCCCTTGATGCCATTGAAACACTTGAGTCTTATCAAAAAAGGCCGTTTTTAATGACGTTCCTTCTTCTGCGAGTGCCGCAAGACCAAGATTAAATGGCCCAATCCCATGCCTACCACATCATACTGTTCCCATGCGCTCATATGCTTCTCCACCATTCTGTTAGATTGTATTCTTACTGAAATAGCTTACGTAACAGCTTCATTGTCAAACGACCTTGCTTATAGCGTAGAGGTAAATCAAAAGATGTCGATTGCTTCAATATGCTTTTTCGATGTGTAAAAGCGGCAAAGCTCTCATACCCATGATAAGCTCCCATTCCACTCTCGCCTTTTCCGCCAAATGGTAAATGGGGAGTCGCCAGATGCATTACTGTATCATTGACGCAACCACCACCAAACGGTAAGCTATGTATCAGTTTTTCTTCTACTTTTTTATCCTCTGTAAAAACATATAATGCTAGTGGACTCGGATGCTCACGAACGACCGTCATCACTTCGTCCAAATCTGAAAATGAAAACACGGGTAAAATCGGACCAAAAATTTCTTCCTGCATGACAGGCTGATCCCACTCTACGTTTGTTATTACAGTCGGTGAAATCACTAACGTATCGCGCTCGTGCTGTCCACCAACGACCACATCACCATCATGCAAAAAGCTTAGCAAGCGCTCAAAATGCCGTTCGCTCACAATACGTGGGTACTCACCCTTCTCTAGCTTAGAACGAAATAAATCCTGTATATGATGTTCAAGTCGTTTTAAAAATTGATCCTTCACATCTTCATGAACATACACATAATCAGGTGCGACACATGTTTGTCCCGCATTTAAGAATTTCCCCCATGCAATTCGTTTAGCAGCGAGATCAACCTTCGCCTTCTTATCAACAATCGCTGGGCTTTTTCCCCCTAGCTCTAACGTAACAGGGGTCAAATGCTTACTCGCTGCTTCCATTACAACTTTCCCAATTGCTACACTACCAGTGAAGAAAAGATAATCAAATCGCTCAGCAAGCAAAGCTTGACTCGTTTCAACAGCTCCTTCAACAACTGCAATATACTCTTCTGGAAAAGTCTCACTCACTAATGCCGCAATCATCTTTGACGTATGTGGCGTTAATTCTGAAGGCTTAATGACCGTACAGTTTCCTCCAGCAATCGAACCCACTACTGGAGCTAGTGCAAGCTGCAATGGATAGTTCCAAGGTGCAATCACAAGCGCAACACCATGAGGCTCGTGATAAATATAGCTTTCAGACCCCATTTGAGACACAGGCGTTTCAACCTTTTTCTCCTTTGCCCACTTAGGCAAATGCTTGATTATATGCCCAATCTCTTGAAAGAGAGGACCTAATTCCGTTAAAAACGCTTCCTCTTTTGATTTATTTAAATCCATTCGCAGCGCATCCATTAATTTGGTTTCACGCACTTCAACAGCTTTTTTCAATTTCTTTAGCTGCTTAATACGAAATGCCACATCTCTTGTTTCACCTCGAAAAAAATAATCACGCTGTTTCTTTAATAAACGATCATACATGACGTTGTCCCCTTAACTAAAATAGAGAATGTCATATGCAGATTTCACCTTATTTGCGTCCGTAATCAGCCTTGATCTCTCCCCATTTTTCCGTTTGCCATTTTAAAATTTTATTTTCATACGTATTCGTTTGCAGCCATCTTTCCGCTCTATCCATTAAAGACCATATGTAGGCTGTTTTTTCTGTTCTTTCTAATGTTGATTTTGCTTTTTTCTGCTTTACCCATTTAATGGCGGTCATTGAATCAGAGTAGATCGTTTTCGCGCTATCTTGCTGTTTTAAATAGGCTAAACCGTGAACAATTGCGAGAAATTCACCCATATTATTCGTGCCAATATGTATTTCATCATGGTAAAAGAGAATTTCTCCTGTTTTTGTATCAACGCCTTTATACTCCACAATCCCTGGGTTACCCCTGCAACCAACATCAACCGAAATACTATCCCAATCGACTTCTTCGTTTATATCTATGTTATTCTTTCTCTTCGTTGCTGTGTTTGTTTTCGTTTTTGCAGTCGTCGTAGCACCTGTTGCAAATGCTTCTTCGGCTTCTTCCTTAGACGGGAACGATTTGAATCTCGCTCCTGTAAATCCCTTCACCTGCGCTTCACATTCAGCCCATGTTGAAAAAATTCCCGTTTTCCGACCTTTCCAAACGACATAATACTTCTTTTTCGCCATAAGGACACCTTCTCTGAATAAGTTTTCGTTCTAAAGAAATAGTAACAGTGAATCGATTTATAAACAACGGAAAGGAGAGAGACAATGAAGAAGCGTGATCGCCAGAAAAACAAAGCAACAACAAACAACCAAACACCAACAGAAACCTTGTTCAATCAAGAAGTAGCAAGTGAAATGGTCGACAATGGTCAAAACAAGGCCAATCACAAGAAGAAATAGCTCCTAAATGAATAAAACCTCTTCCATGCTCCCATAATGGAGTAAAAAAGAGGTGATACGTCTATGAATATCACAATTAATCGGAAGCGTTCAATCCAAGAACCAGGTGATCTTGTCACAACCAAGAACAACAAGATTTATGCGATTATCTTTGAAGAAGGGGAGAAATTTCCTTATCATCTTCTCTGCCTGGAAACCTTTACGATTGTTGAGAGCTATGACGCGCTCCCAACAAACCAAGAAATTGAAGAGGTCATCGACGACCAGCTTGATGGGGTGTATCAGCATAGGGATTCGCATATTACGCTGAATTAGAAAATCAGTTCAACCAATAAGGGGCTGTCCCATAAGGTCATAAAATGACCTTATGGGCAGCCCTCTTTTTTGTCATTTCAAATAAAAAAGTGCACAAAAAAATCGCCCTATCGTTTAAAATGAAGTCACCACAACAAACATTCAACAAGGAGCGATTTTTATGTGCAACCAATTGGCTACTTTTAAAGATTATAACATGAACCAACTGATTCTTCCTATGGATTACTCAGATTTAATTCCAGAAAATCACGTCGCTCGTGTGGTCAACGACATGGTGAACCGGCTAGATGACCATCTGTTTTTTGACGTGTATAAAGGCGGTGGGAGACCTGCCTATCACCCTAAAATGATGACCAAAATCATTCTATATGGATATACACAGAAGATGTTCTCTTGTCGAGATATTGCGAGCGCTCTTCGTGAAAACCTTCCAATGATGTGGCTTGCCTCCCAACAGTCTCCGGATTTCCGTACAATAAACCGGTTCCGGTCCGAACGTTTAAAACCGTTAATGGACACGTTGTTTACGGAACTAACCAAACTCCTCATTACGGAAGGATACATTGATGGAAAGCACTACTTTTTAGATGGAACAAAGATTGAGGCCAATGCGAATAAATATTCTTTCGTTTGGAAAAAAAGCGTTCTTCATTATGAGGAAAAGCTTCAACTTAAGGTAGAGGAGATGCTTCAAGCCATTGACGAAGCGATCCATGTGGATCTTACTTCGTTAAAGCAAGAGGATGCATTATTTGAGAAAGATCGTATTTCTAGTGAAGCTCTTCAAACGGTTGTCGACAAGGTTGAGGAAGAAATGAAAACTCAAGAAGAAAAGCTTGAAGAGATCAAAGAACCTGCGACAAAAAAAGAGAAGAAAAAAGAAGTACGTTCTCTACAGAAGACTCACAGAACTCTATTAAACGATTACCTTCCCCGTCTTCAAAAATATGAACATCAAGTGGGGATTTTTGGCGAGCGCAATAGTTTCTCGAAAACAGATACAGATGCGACTTTCATGCGTATGAAAGATGATCATATGAACAATGGACAATTAAAAGCAGGCTACAACTGGCAAGTAGGAACACAGGATCAATTTATCCTTTTTTACACAGTGCATCATAACCCAACGGATACTCGATGTCTCGAGCCACATATTGCCCAATTGAAAGAAGCAAATCTCCCTTTACCAGAGTTCATCATTGCCGATGCTGGTTATGGAAGTGAATCCAATTATGTCGCTATGGAAGAGGAAGAATTTGACACATTAATCCCTTACAATACCTACCGCCAAGAACAAAAGCGTTCTTTTTCTAAGAAACTGTATCATCCACATAATTGGGATTACGATGAAAAAGAAGATCTTGTATTGGTGTCCAAATAATCGAAAGGTTCCTTTTCTAAAAGTATAGTAAGAAAACGGATCGATATGGATATACACGAGATTTTAAGATCTATGAATGTGAGACATGTGAAGAATGTCCATTTAAGTCGGATTGTACGAAAGCGAAAGGGAATCGCCAGGTTCACTTTAATCCAGTCTATGAAGATTTTAAAGCACAACAAAATGCGAAATTGAATAGTGAAGAAGGCGGAACGCTCTACCAAAAAAGAAAAATTGATGTGGAGAGCGTATTTGGTCATGTCAAACAAAATCTCAACTTTCGAAGATTGCATCTTCGCGGAAGCGAAAAAGTGAAAATTGAGCTTGGACTTGTAGCATTAGCCCATAATATGAGGAAGCGAGTGGCGGCTGACCGCCACTCGCAAGAGAATGAAAAAATGCATAACAAAAATCACGGAGACCAGTCAATGATATGCTCCCCTTTAGGTAGACAGATTAAAAAATAAAAATCTGTCTACTATAAGGGGAGTATTTTTTATGTCTAAAAGAGCTTATTCTGCAGAAGTATAAAATTGAAGTATTAAAAGCTTAGGAAGATGGATTCATTCACTATTAGCAGAAATTGTTAAAAATATAAGGTTACTGAATCTACAATTATGGAATGGAAATATAAGTTATGATAAATATGGACTGAAGGTTTAAAGAATCTTCAACTTGGAAAACGTATTCTAAGGAATTAAAGCTAGCAGCTGTCAGGATTATCTTTCTGGGAAGTACTCTTATACGTGAGATTGTTAGAAAGTATGAAATATCAAGTGACTCTGTCCTCCAGAAGTGGATTAACAAGTATAATAGTCATAGAGAATTAAAGGATACGTCAAAAGGAAGGACGAGCTCTATGACTAAAGGAAGAAAAACTACTTGGGATGAACGAATACAAATTGTACTTGATTGCTTGGGGAACGGAAAAGATTATCAGAAGACAGCTGAGACCTATGAGGTCTCTTATCAACAAGTCTATCAATGGGTTAAAAAGTATGAAGATGGTGGAGATGAAGCACTTAAAGATAAACGTGGAAGGAAGAAAGAAGAAGCTAGAACTTACTCCAGAAGAGAAAATCAAACTTCGAGATGAAAAAGTTAGAAAGAGAAAATGAACGGTTACGTGCAGAGAATTTATTCTTAAAAAAGTTAGAGGAGATCGAAAGGAGGCGAAAATAAGCCAAATCCGATTTGAAGATAAGTATATCGCTATTCAAGAACTTCATGAGAAAGAAGAGTCTAAGCATTATCTTACTTTGTGAAATTGCTGGTATTGCACGAGCTGCTTACTATAAGTGGCTGAATCGTACACCTTCCGCCCGAGAACTACAGAATGAAGAAATTATAAAAGAGATGAAAGCTCTCCATGAAAAAGTTGAATGGCATCTATGGTTATCGTCGAATGACGTTTCACATGAATCGAAAGTTTGAGGAGAAACTTCAATCATAAGACGAATCTATCGATTGATGAAAGTGGCTGGATTACAGTCTGTCATTCGGATAAAGAAAAAACATTATAAACGCTCTACCCCTCAACATGTGGCAGAAAATGTATTAAATCGTGAATTTACAGCGGAAAAACCAAATGAAAAATGGGTAACGGATGTCACAGAATTTAAATATGGCCAATCAAAAAAGGCTTATTTAAGTGCGATTCGTGATCTATATGATGGATCCATTGTTAGTTATGTTCTAGGACATTCCAATAATAATCAACTTGTATTCAAGACACTTGATCAAGCTACAGTACTTTTGAATGGAGAACATCCACTTATCCATAGTGATCGTGGATTCCAGTACACCTCTCATGGATTTAAACGAAAGATAGATAAAGCAGAGATGACACAAAGTATGTCACGAGTCGGTACGATGTATTGATAATGGACCAATGGAATCTTTTTGGGGAACACTGAAATGTGAGAAGTATTATTTACATAAATATAAGACATTTGAAGAACTTATCTACATGCGATAGATGAGTACATCCATTTTTATAATCATGATCGATATCAAAAACGACTAAACGGCCTTAGCCCTATGGAATATAGAGCTAAAGCCGCTTAGATCATTTTTATTATTTCCACTGTCTACTTGACAGGGGGCA
>CAWIQZ010000014.1:0-42377 GCA_963838465.1 uncultured Bacillaceae bacterium | reverse complement strand
AGCTGCGTCAAATAAGAGTCTTTTTTGCCTGAGAGATTCGTATCGATAACACATTATCAGACACTTGCTCCTTCGGCGTTGCATCGCTTCAATCTCTCCCCTTATCCTCATCCGCAATACATTGATTTATTTATACTTTCCATGAATTTTACAATTGGTACATACTATCGATATACTATTCATTTTATTGAAGCAAGTTAATTCGGAATTTCTATTAATCTTATCAAGTTGAACGCTTAGACGCAACATTTATTTTAAAATCTGACAATAAAATGATTTATAACTTTTTCATTCGGATATTGATCAAGTTTGTTCGAAAGGATGAGGAAATAGTGAATATAGATATTCATTTTGATCAAAAGTGGAAGGACACCTTTTTTGAAAGGTTAGACCAAGATGGCCCCTGGTCCAATTGGGAGCTCTTTAAACTCGCTTATGAAGCGGAAGAACATCAAGTCATACCCGAGTTTCATGGTTTACTAGCACCCAAACATCTCCCGCAATTACAACCTTTTCCTCATCAAATTGAGGTGGCCAATACCGTCATTGAACAAATGAATGGGAAAGCCATTTTAGCTGATGAAGTAGGACTTGGAAAAACAATTGAGGCCGGTCTCATTTTAAAAGAATACATGATTCGAGGACTCGTTAAAAAAGTACTTATACTCGTACCAGCTTCCCTAGTTTCTCAATGGGCGATTGAATTAAATACCAAGTTTCATATTCCAGCGATTGCTCAAAGAAAATCTTATGTGTGGGAACAATGTGATGTCGTTGTTGCCTCAATTGATACGGCTAAAAGACAACCTCACCGTGATATTGTGCTTGAATCAGCCATATGATTTAGTCATTATTGATGAAGCACATAAACTAAAAAATCCAAAAACAAAAAACTATGAATTCATTAAGCATCTTAAAGAAAAAGTTTTGTCTGTTGTTAACAGCAACACCTGTTCAAAATAAATTAGAAGAAATCTTTAATCTAGTGTCACTATTAAAACCAGGACATCTAGGTGATATTACTTCCTTTGAAAAAGAATACCGCTCTAACAAACGTTCACCAAAAAATGAAGAAAAATTAAAAGAGCTTGTTAATAAAGTAATGGTTCGTAATCGTAGAGAAGATACAGGAATCGAATGGACAAAACGAATTGTTGAAACCGTCCCTATTGAATTCAGTGAATCAGAACGTGCTTTTTATAAGGAAATTGAACAATTAAAAGATGGATCTAGTCACTTTGCTCTACTCACGTTAAAACGAGAGCTTTGCAGTAGTAGAGAAGCTGCCTTTATGACTTTAAAAAACATGATTGAACGTGCACATGCAGAAGGCAGTCCTTACCAGAGTGCGAGAGCACTCCTCAATAAAATAGGAGAAATTGAAGGTCACGCGAAAGCAGAAAAAGCACTTGAACTTATACAACAAGATTCAATGATAAGGTTATTATCTTTACAGAGTATCGTGCAACCCAACTTTATTTGCAATGGTATTTAAAACAAAATGGCATTTCCTCCGTCCCCTTTCGTGGTGGCTTTAAACGTGGGAAAAAAGATTGGATGCGACAGCTGTTCCAAAATCATGCTCAAGTATTAATTGCCACAGAAGCAGGTGGAGAAGGTATCAACTTACAATTTTGTAGTCATATCATTAATTATGATTTGCCATGGAATCCGATGAGAATTGAACAACGAATTGGACGAATTCATCGACTCGGTCAACAAAGAGGATGTTCGCATTTATAACTTTGCCGTCACTGATACGGTGGAACAGCATATTCTTAAGTTATTTATGAAAAAATTCATCTGTTTGAATCCGTATTGGAGAGCTTGATGATATTTTAACGAAAATTGCTCTTCCATCTATTGAAGAACATGTACAAGATATTCTTCTACATTCAGACTCTGAAGGAGAAATGAGAATTAAATTTGATCATTTGCAGCAATTATGAATGAAGCGAAAGAAGAAGTCTCAGAACAAATGAGGATGATCCAATCGATGCAACAGCATCAAGTTCATGATTTTTTAGCTCGGTACTTCGAAGCAAATGATAGTCCGATTGCTCGAAAACCACTATGGTTATTTACTATTCAACTCTCAATTGAGTTAGATAAATTGCTAATGAATCGACCTTTTTATTGGCATTACTTAGAGAAAACTGGTGGCGAATACCACAGCCAATGCAAGTTACTTTTGTGACTGATCAATCTCAAGCACCTGAAACCTTGAAAGGAGAACCCATTCATTTTGGTTCCCCTCGGTCTCGCCAATTATTTGATCAACTAACGCACACTTGGAGGCTATATTCGACTCTTACGAACAAGTAGAGGCATCAGGCAACAAATCGATTCCCCTACAACCTTGGCTTTGCTTGAATGCCAAAGTTTCTTTTCAATGTGATCGAAAAAAAGACGTGCTGCTGTCACTTGGGCTAAACCTCATTCATGGACAAATCGTTCCACAATTTTATGATAAACGATTCAAAAAAAGATGACACCAAAATTCCCGATTATTGTTTTAAGTTGTCACCATTAATTACGGCAAGCAGTGGATTTAATAGGATTCCAAAAGATGATTCAAACCTATGCTGAAAACGAAGGATAATTCTGGGCTGTCGGCAGCACCAAAGGAATGAATGCCGACTTAACCTTATTAGAAAGATTCTATGAAGATCAAGAAGAGAAGCCAGAAAGCTATCACTTGAGAAGCAAGCGTTAAAAGAACAATATGAGCCCCATATACATGTATCCATTATTAATGGAGGAATGTTTTACCTTAAACAGCAAGTGTTCTAGGAAAAACTAAAGTGTATGTAAGAAATAGGAAACTAACTCATTTGAGAAAAGTCGGTCTCTTTTTTGTAGATCCTCATGCAATTTCTTAATGACCAGTTGGTGCGCCTCCACCAGTTGTAATAATTGAAATAATCGTCGCAATAGAGAATGCACCAAATACAACAAATGAAAGTGCTGCAAATCCAACTGCGAATAAAGTTCTTTTTACGAATTTCACGAACGATCGCAACTGCACATAAAACCGCAACAAGTAAAAGTGTAATGGATAAGAACATACTAACTCCACCTCCTTATGTAAAAACTAGTACCCAGCTTGACAGTCCTATTATAATGCTATATGAGAACGTTGTCAGCCATTAAGTTTGACAAAGCTGGTACAAATTTATTCTCATTAATTAGGATGGACAATTTGCTTTTATTTTACTCTCTTTTTATATGTTTGTCGAGAAGGTTCTCGTATTGTATGATAGAGCTATTGAACTTTTGCTTGGAGGGTATATTATGAAATGGACACAAATTCCACTAGGTCCACTACAAACGAACTGCTACGTCATTGAAAATGATGAAAAAGATGCCATTGTCTTTGATCCAGGTGGAGACGGAGAAGCGTTCGTACAATGGCTAAACGATCAAGATCTTAAACCCTCTAGCCATTCTTTTAACCCATGCTCACTTTGATCATATTGGTGCGGTGGATCATGTACGCGATGCCTTTTCATGTCCAGTTTATCTCCATGAGAATGAACAGGATTGGCTGATGGATCCGATAAAAAATAGATCAACAAACTTTATGGGTGAAGAACAAGCGATTACAGTGAAAAAGGCTGACCATATTATTCATGAAGAAGAGCTTTTAACAATTGGACCATTTGTCTTTAACATCTTAGAAACACCTGGTCACTCTCCCGGAAGTGTTTCATTTTATCTTGAGAAAGAATCGATTGTTTTTTCAGGAGATGCTCTATTTGCTCAAAGTATAGGTCGTACTGATTTACCTGGTGGCAACCAACAGCAACTACTTGAAAGTATTCATCAAAAATTGCTTGAGTTGCCAGAAGAAACCGTAGTTGCATGTGGTCATGGTCCAACTACGACCATTGGACAGGAAATGGATGGTAATCCGTTTCTATCAGGATTTTAAAAGAGTCTAGCTATATGCTAGGCTTTTTTAGATGATAAAAAAAACGTAAAAGAGACCAACTCAGGTGAGTCAGTCTCTTTAGTACTTATGTACCGCGACGTTTAATGACCACCGAAGCTTGGTACTAACAAGAAAGTTGAATAATACGTGAAGCCTACAAAGAAAATCGTTAAATAGGCGCCAAAAATGTACACGTACACGCGCTCAGATAAGTTTAAATAGCTTAGAGCTAATAATGCAGCTGTTTGCGCAAAGAATAGCAATGATATGGTATACATATGCCCAACAAAGAACAATACAGCGAAAATTCCTGTCCAAAATGCTAACACGCGAAACATACGATCCATTTGTTTTCCCCTCCTTCTTATACAAGTTACCACCTTCTACTGGCAGCAATTGCTTAGGATATCCAGTGATTAGTACAGCCTTATTATATACGACTGGTACTTTACTTGTAAATGCTTGAACAGTGGCAAAACTGTGTCACGATTTATACTTACCGTTTAATAAGCTCAATTATACTTAGCCTATTAGGATCATTTTACTTTTATATTATACTCTCCAAAAAGGAAATAAAAATTCGTTAATATGATCATAAACAAAAAATTTGAACATAACCATTTTCAGATGGATTCTTAAATGCGAAAAACCTATCGCTAATTGTCTTCAATATATTCTCTCTTTTCATTATAGTTTAATTAAGGAGTCAAATAAACAGAAAAATCGAGGAGATGCCTACTATATCGACATCTCCTCTTTTCCTATTGATTATGTTTTCGTGAGATGCGCTTTCTCCAAAACAAGGATAATCCTAATGGAATCAATCCAAAAGCTTGAAACTGAAAAGGCAACCGCTCTTGCTTACGCTGAGCTCTTTTGGCTTGTTTCATTTCTTTAGGCTCATCCATTTTTAGTACAACTTGCTGCGTCACAAATTTAACGTAGTCATTAAATGACACCTTCATCACCTCTGCCAGTTCTAGCAGCTAGTATGTCCGTTATATGAAAATTTAAGCAGCCTTTTGATTTAGATTACATTTTGTAATGGACCCATCATCGTCACACTATTTGAAATTTCCCAGTATTGTTCGACTGAAGCATTCTCCCAGTGGTAAGAGTAACCAGCTATCCGTTCATGCCCTGTCGTTAACCTCGCTCTCATAAAAATATTACTTATCCCTCCCTCCTCATCATAATCCCTTACCTCTACTGTGACCGTCCCAGGCTCATATGAAAAGACATAACTTTCATTGACATTCGGTTCTACGTTGGATTTTTGAAAATCAAAAATCGCCACTTGGAGAAGTGATTCAAGCTGTAACATTCGTTCTTGTTCATAAATAAAATGTTTTTCCGTCAGGTATGCATCTACTTGATAAAGAATAACCGTACAAAGAAGAAGAGAAATGATCGTTGTTAATGGATAAATAAAACCTTTTTGATTCAAGCTACCCCTCCTCCCTCGTTATTGGATGGGGAATAAACATCGATCTCGACTCTCTTTGTCCATTTAACAATTCAACTTCGCAGAGAACCATTTGACCACTTAATTGACAATGAAGAGAATGAACATCCTCTAAAAGCAACACATGTCCTGCCCTGTTAAGCGTTCGCCTTAATTGATTAGATGAAGTCAACTCAATTGAATAACGCCCCCTACTGCCTTTATCGATAAAAAGCATATTCACTCCTGTTTCCACGGTTTGAGCTTCTCTTACATCACATGAAAGATGATTAAAAAAGAGTGAGACGTCTCGAGAAAAATCACGTCCTATTTCATGTCCAGAACCGATTGTTTTTACAAGCGAAGGCAATAAGAGCATGATCAAGAGAGAAATCGACAAAGCTAAGAGCATTTCAATTAACGTAAATCCACGTTCATCTGTGCGCCAATAAACAGTATTCATACTCCCTCCCATTCGCTCCTATCCATGTTGAACAAAAGCGCATCAGACCTTGTCTAACTTCTTCTGTTGTTACAGAAATATCATTGTTAATAAAAACTGACTTAGAGCTATTAGTCATATATCGTTGGGTTTCTTCTTCTAGGCGATTGAGCACCTTCGCTTCCTCTTGAATCGTTAGACGTTCTTGATAAATAACGATAAGTATAGGTAATATACTAGCAGAAACCATCATCAACATACCTAAAGCAAAGATAACTTCTAACAGGGTAAAGCCATTACAATTTCTTATATGAAATCATTCCTTTCCCGAGATAAATCGTGTACCTATAACGAATATCATCAATACGTAAAATAAACGAGCCAGAGTGAGTGGGATGACCATTTGCAAGAAAAGAAATAGAGGATATGCTAAGAGTATTTGGTTCAATTGACATTCCATTCTCTAAATATGTTCGTTTTAAATAAACCTCAGAAAAGGAGAAGCGGATTGTATATTCTTGCAATTGATTATCCACTCTTACATAAGTTTGACGACCAGTTGACATGGCTAACTGTTGTGCTAGAAGTAAATCCTCTTTTAGTTGTTTTGCCATTAAATCTGCTTGATGTGTTGTAGATGCTAAATTAGGTAAGGTGATAATGGGTAATAGGAGTAGGATAGATAAAATGGAGAGTGTTACGAGTAATTCGATTAAGGTAAAACCTTTTTCTGATTCGATCATAAACCTGTTCAACTTGATTTAGTAGGTTCACTAACATTTCCTCCGTTAAAATTAGGAACATCACCGTTTGGACATTCAATACTTTCAACATAACCGTTATCTTTTAGAACACTAAGTGAGGTTAATTTTTCTTTGGTTTCAATCTCATATGCATGAACTTGTGCTTGTAAAAGTTTTACAGTGGCATCACAACCCTTATTTGCCGCAACCTCATTATTTTTTGTCATATTTGGAATCGCGATTAAAAGCAATACAGAAATAATCATAAGCACCACGAGCATTTCAATTAATGTGAATCCTTTTTCGGCTCGTAAAAATTTTTTCAATTGTCATCACCTCAAGAAAGATTGATTTTACTTAAAAGAGAAGAAAGTAACTAGAGTAGGGGAAGGGGATCAAAGCATGATATTGGGGTTGACAGCGGTGGATGCACAGACAACGTTATTTGAACTATATCGCCTCCTTAAAGTTCTTATGTTTGTCGTTCTTTGCTATAATTAGACAAAGTTTTAAAAACTCCTTCTTTATTTTTTATTTTTTTTTGAAAGGTTGCAAATAAAAATGAAAAATTTATTGTTACTAATTATTAAAATGTATCAAACATTCATTTCTCCGTTAAAGCCACCAACTTGTCGGTTTTATCCGACATGCTCACATTATGGAATCCAAGCCATTCAGCGATTCGGAGCAATAAAAGGATCGTGGCTGACAGTGAAACGAATCAGTAAATGTCATCCGTTTCATCCAGGGGGTATTGATGAAGTCCCGTCAGAAGAGACAAAAAAGAAAAGACTCTGAACACAAATTTCAGAGTCTTCTCTTTATCTAATTATATCACCGAAATGCGGGTGAAGGGACTTGAACCCCCACGTCATAAGACACTAGATCCTAAGTCTAGCGCGTCTGCCAATTCCGCCACACCCGCAAGTATAAAAATGGTGAGCCATGAAGGACTCGAACCTTCGACCCCCTGATTAAAAGTCAGGTGCTCTACCAACTGAGCTAATGGCTCTTGCTTATTTAACACTCCTATAAATGGTGACCCGTACGGGATTCGAACCCGTGTTACCGCCGTGAAAGGGCGGTGTCTTAACCGCTTGACCAACGGGCCATACAAACTAATAAAAACAAAATCAAACTATGGCGGAGAAGGAGGGATTTGAACCCTCGCGCCGCGTAAACGACCTACACCCTTAGCAGGGGCGCCCCTTCAGCCACTTGGGTACTTCTCCATGGCTCCACAGGTAGGACTCGAACCTACGACCGATCGGTTAACAGCCGATTGCTCTACCACTGAGCTACTGTGGAATGGTGGGCCTGAGTGGACTCGAACCACCGACCTCACGCTTATCAGGCGTGCGCTCTAACCAGCTGAGCTACAGGCCCACAGTAACAGAAAGCGGGTGATGAGAATCGAACTCACGACATCAGCTTGGAAGGCTGAGGTTTTACCACTAAACTACACCCGCATAAATATGGTGCGCCCTGAGAGATTCGAACTCCCGACCTTTTGATTCGTAGTCAAACACTCTATCCAGCTGAGCTAAGGGCGCATATTTTATTATATAAAAGCGGAAGACGAGATTCGAACTCGCGACCCCCACCTTGGCAAGGTGGTGTTCTACCACTGAACTACTTCCGCAAAATGGCTGGGCTAGCTGGATTCGAACCAACGCATGACGGAATCAAAATCCGTTGCCTTACCGCTTGGCGATAGCCCAAAATTCAAAAATGGTGGAGGGGGACGGATTCGAACCGCCGAACCCTGAGGGAGCGGATTTACAGTCCGCCGCGTTTAGCCTCTTCGCTACCCCTCCAAAAATCATTCGAAATATATAATGGCGGTCCGGACGGGACTCGAACCCGCGACCTCCTGCGTGACAGGCAGGCATTCTAACCAACTGAACTACCGGACCATTTTTTGGTTGCGGGGGACGGATTTGAACCGCCGACCTTCGGGTTATGAGCCCGACGAGCTGCCAGACTGCTCCACCCCGCGTCACTAAAAAAATCATCATTCCATATTTATATAAGTTTAATATGGAGGAGGAAGAGGGATTCGAACCCCCGCGCGGTTTGACCCGCCTGTCGGTTTTCAAGACCGATCCCTTCAGCCAGACTTGGGTATTCCTCCGTAAAAAATCATTGGTGGAGCCTAGCGGGATCGAACCGCTGACCTCCTGCGTGCAAGGCAGGCGCTCTCCCAGCTGAGCTAAGGCCCCTTATATTGATTCTCTCAAAATTCGACTTTTCGCTTGTTGGCGACATTTAATATAATAACACATAAAAAATTCATATACAATAGTTTCCTTAACGAAATATAAAAACTTCTATATTATAGAAAAGATTTAAATCAAACATACGGTCAATCAATTCATTCTAATTGATCGCTTCTAATTTCAACAGAAGAATTACAAATATAACATGTATACAATAAAAAAACAATAACAATCGCGTCTCTTCAAACTAACAGATAAAGAAGGAACAAAGTATCACAAGTAAGATATGCAGGAGACACCCTTAACTACATAACATGCAATAGAGGTTTAGCATCCGCTAAACCTCTAAATGATCAATCATAAAATCCTTAAGCCCACCACATACCTGTTTGTTTTTCTTCAAAAATTACATTCTTTAATAGTTTTACCGCTTTTCCTAAACCTTCATCAGTAGATGCTAAAATATCTTCATGCTCAATAGACAACACATCATCATAGTTAATAGCACGCAAAGCACTTACGATATCTTTCCACATCTTCTCGTCACTACCATATCCAACAGTCCTAAACGTCCAAGCTCTATCTAACACTTCACTATAGTGCTTTGTATCAAGAACACCATTCTTCTTAATGTTCTCATGATCTAAGTAAGTGTCCTTCGCATGGACATGGAAGATTGCATTCTCTCTTCCAAGTAATTTAATTGATTCAACTGGATCAATTCCTTGCCACACTAAATGACTCGGATCATAGTTTGCACCTATCATAGGTCCAACAGCATTCCGTAACTTCAATAATGTCTCTGGATTATACACGACAAATCCAGGATGCATTTCAAAGCCAATTTTGTTAATCCCATGATCTGTTGCAAACTTTGCTTCTTCTTTCCAATACGGGATTACTACTTCATTCCACTGCCACTCTAATACCTCAAGATACTCTGGCGGCCAAGAACACGTTACCCAGTTTGGAAATTTCGCTCCTGGATGATCGCCTGGGCATCCTGCGAATCCATTTACAACTGAAACATCTAACTTAGCAGCTAACTCAACTGTTTTACGCCACGATTCATGAGATTGACTTGCGATCTCTTTATTCGGATGAAGTGGGTTTCCATGAAAGCTTAAGCCACTGATCGTTAACCCTTTATCTTGAACCATATGTTTCAGCTTTAGGATTTCACTTTCATTTTCTAGTAAAAAAGCTGGATCACAATGGCTTGTCCCAGGATAAAAACCAGTCCCTAACTCAACAGATTGAATACCAAAGCTCGCTACCTTATCAAGCATCTGTTCAAAAGGAAGGTCTTGAAAAAGTACTGTAAATACACCTATTTTCATCGTGATCCCTCCTCTTTAATATCTACCCAAGTTCTTGTACGGTTACTTTCTAGGATCGCTTCAATAATTTGCATAATATGATGACCATCAGCAATCGTTGCAAAATCACCAGCTTGCGTATCATTCTTTGAAACCGCTTCATAGAAGTTTAAGAAGAGGTTTTTCAAGCCATCTGGCCAACCTTCTTGATGTCCACCTGGAAAATGCGCCATTTTTGAAGCATTCTCGGATAAAAGGGAAGGATCCTTCACTAAGACCTCATTAGCCTTGTCTCTTCTACCTATCCATAATTCATTAGGCTTCTCTTGATCCCAAGCAAGTGTTGCTTGATCAGTTACTAAATCAAAATGAAAATTATTTTTTCTTCCGACACTTACTTGCGACACCGTGAAGACACCTTGGATATTGTCTTCAAATCTTACAAGAACACTGCCATAATCCTCCGTATCAATCGGAACCTCTACCATTTCTGTATCTTCTTTAGCTTGAGAGAAAGTAGTATTTCCATCCTTTGATTTATATCTCACCTTATGAACGGTTCCTAGATCGGCACAAACACTGACAATTCGTTTTCCTAGAATATGCTCAACCGTATCACACCAATGTGATCCAATATCAGCAATTGCACGTGATTCTCCGTTTAGCTCTTTATCCATTCTCCAGCTATAATCAGTCACATTCGAGCACCAATCTTGAACATATCCGCCATAAACAAGGTTAGCTTTACCGTGTTTTTTTGTACGAATATCTTCTCTCATTTGTGCCACCAATGGATAAAATCTATAATTAAAACAAATACCACTTATAACATTGCTCTTTTTCGCAAGTTCCACTAATTCCTCTGATTGCTCACTATTGATTGCAAGTGGTTTCTCCGTCATTAAATGTTTTCCTGCTAAAAGAATCTCTTTATTAAATTGAAAGTGCAAATGATTCGTCGTGCAATTATGAATGACTTCTATCTCTGGATCATTGATTAATTCAGTTGCGTCAGCGTATGCTTTTGGAATATGATGATGAGCTGCAAATTGCTCTGCTTTTTTTAGCTCTCTAGAAGAAACCCCTACTATTTCTATATTGGGTATTCTTCTTAGCGCTTCAATGTGTGAAGAAGCTGAAAATCCAGTTCCTAAAATTCCTACTTTAATTGTACGCATAGTAACCTCCCACTCCATTATTACTTATCGTTTTGCAGCTTTACGTCCAAATGCTACTGCTAGGATAATAATTAAACCACTAACCATCATTTGTTGACTGACATCTAATCCCATAATGATTAAACCATTGTTAATCGTTCCAATTAGAATCGAACCAAAAATGGTTCCAACTACTGTACCTACACCACCGAATAAACTTGTTCCTCCAAGAATAACCGCAGCAATAACAGAAAGCTCTGCACCTTCACCAAATGTGAAACGACCCGCTTCCAAGCGACCTGCAAATAGCATACCTGCAAAACCAGCCATCATTCCTGAAGCCATTAACGCATACAGTTTTACTCTTGCAGTGTTAATTCCGGAAAATCTTGCCGCACTTTCGTTTCCACCCGCAGCAAGTGTCTGTCTACCAAACGTTGTTTTTCTTAGTACAATATGTCCAATAACAGCAATGACAATCGTCCAAATGAAAAGCATTGGAATTCCAGCAATTTCTCCTGATCCAAATAAGAAGATAAAATTTTGGTTTAAGATTGGAACTGGAGCTGTTCCTGTAATCCACATTGCAAGACCTTTAACAATCCCCATCGTCCCAAGTGTTACTAAGAAAGATGGTATTAATACTTTTGTAACGAGTAATCCATTAACCAAACCAATAAGTGCACCTGTTCCTAGACCTGCAACAATACCACCGAATAGACCAAATGATTGAATCGCTAGCGCTGCAGTTAATGAAGATAAAGCTGCAATCGAACCAACTGATAAATCAATTTCGCCAGTCGAAATAACAAATGTTACTGCTACAGCCATAATTGAAATCATCGCTGTTTGTCTAACAATATTTAATATGTTGTTTAATGTTAAAAATCCATCTTCATAAAGCGTGATTGAAAATGTAATAAAAACTCCAATGAACGCGATATATACGATATAATTTCGCCAATCAAATGCAGGACGCTTTTGATGTTGTATTAATTGCTTTGGATGGCATGTTCTAAATCCTCCTCTGATTGAATCTCTTCACGTTTCAATTCACTTGTAACTTGTCCATTTCTTAAAGTAATAATGCGATCTGAAACCGCTAACAGTTCTGCTAGCTCTGAAGAGATAACGATTATTGATTTCCCTTGATCAGCTAACTCACGAATGATTTCAATAATCTCTGATTTTGATCCGATATCTACTCCATTTGTTGGTTCATCAAGAATTAAAATATTTGGTTCGTTTGCTAACCATTTACCAAGTACAATTTTCTGCTGATTACCACCAGACAATAAATTAGTAGACTTATAAATACTATCTGTTTTAATATTCAATTTTTCTACGAATCTTTCAGACAACTCAGTTACCTTACTCTTGTTAATAAATCCAAATTTCGAAACTTTTGATAACACTGGTAAGATCATATTTTCTTTTACTTCCGTCCCCAACACTAATCCTTGAACACGTCGATCTTCTGGCACTAGTGCTATTCCAGCCTCAATCGCATCTTTCGGCTTTTTAATGCTAACAACTTTATTATTAATCAAAGATTTCTCCTTGATCAGCTGGATCTACACCAAATAAAGTCCGTGCCAATTCAGTACGTCCACTTCCCATTAATCCAGCAATACCAAGTATTTCACCTTTATTTAGCGAAAGGTTAATTCCATTCACTTTTGAACCAGAATGCAAGTTTTTCGTTTCTAACACGACTTCTGCGATTGGTAATTGTCGCGGCTTCCATTGAAAGCTATTTTCCATCGATTTACCGACAATGTGTTGAACAAGCTCTTCCATCGTTAGATCTGTAGTAGGAGCCGTAATCACATTTTTGCCATCCCGAAGAACTGTGATTCGGTCAGAAACTCGGAAGATTTCATCCATTCGGTGAGAAATATAGATGATGGACATTCCTTCTGATTTTAATTTATCAATTAGTTTAAACAACGTTTCCGTTTCATTTTTCGAAAGGGTCGCAGTTGGTTCATCCATAATTAAGATACTTTGCCTTTTGTGCAAGCGCTTTAGCAATTTCGGTCATTTGCCAATAACCTACACTTAAATTTTCAATCAACATATTCGGACTAATATTTACATTTAATTGCTTTAATAAACTTTCCGTTTTTTTATACATCGCTTCTTCATCTAATAATCCATTTTTTTTCTTGATTTCGCGATTTAGAAATACATTTTGTGATACCGTCATGGATGGGATTACACTAAATTCTTGGAAAATCATCGCCACGCCATTTTCTTGTGCATCTTGAGGTTTTTCAATCTGAACCTCTTTATCCTCAATAACAATCTTTCCTGCTTCTAACTGATAGACACCCGTTAAAATTTTCATAAGCGTAGACTTACCCGCTCCATTCCCACCCATGAGAGCATGAACTTCGCCTTTTTTCAATTCAAAATCTACATTATCAAGTACTGTTACTCCATTAAATGATTTTGAAATTCCTGACATTTGCAATGCTATCTTATCCATTAAAATCACCCTTTTTTAAAAAGGGGTAACGAGTTACCCCTTTTCATTTTCTGTAAGGATTTGCAACTTATAGCTTGTTTACTTTAACCCACTCGCCTTTTTCAGCAGATTCTAAAATTGCATCACTAATGACACAAATTTGGTATCCATCATCAAAGTTAGGGTATACGTCCGTGTCCTCTACAATCGCTTTTACAAAATCATATACTTCAATAATTTTTGTATCTCCATAACCGATTCCTAATGCAGGGATTGGCCATAGACCCTTCTCCGTACGGGTGTGCAGGACCAGTATAAACTGTTCTAAACCCTCTACGATCTGCTGGATCATCTGCGAAGAAATACTTGTAATTCATCACGACGCTCGTAGTTAAACACAATTGATCCTTTTTCACCATGAATTTCAAATGTTAAGGAAGTTATTGCGACCAAATGCATTTCTTGTCGCTTCGATGCTACCAACAGCTCCATTTTCAAACTTAATAAGTGCCATTAATTCATCATCAACATCAACTTGTCCTTTTGGAACATCTTGCATCTGCTTTAACTGTTCCTAATTTATCAACACCACCAGTTTGAATTGGTCTTTCTTTCACCCATGTTTGAGTTGTTGCCATTACATCAGAGATTTCTCCGACTAAATATCTAGCAAAATCAACAACATGTGTTCCGATATCACCTAATGCACCTGAACCAGCAATTTCCTTTTTAAATCTCCATGAAAGAGGAGAATTCGGATCTGCAGACCAATCTTGAAGATACGTTCCACGGAAGTTTAATACTTTTCCGATCGCTCCTTCTTCAATATATTTCTTCGCAAGAGCAACTGCAGGTGTTCTACGGTAGTTAAATGCCACCATATGCTTAACTCCTGCTTCTTTTACCGCATCTAGCATCGTTTTAGCTTCTGCTGCGTTACGAGCTAATGGCTTTTCAGAAATAATATGCTTTCCTGCTTTTGCTGCTGCAATCGCGATCTCAGCATGCGAATTATTAGGAGTTACGATATCGACAATATCAATTTCAGGATTGTTAATAATATCCATCCAATTAGATGTATACTCGTCATATCCAAGTCTTGCTGCAGCATCTTTTGCTAATTCATCTGTTACATCCGCCACCATTTTTCGATGTGTTAGAGCTGGAGCTGGCCAGAAATACATTGGCATCCCTGCATATGCTAGTGAATGTGCTTTTGCCATAAATCCTGCACCGATTAATCCTACGTTTAAATGTTTTCATTTTAAATTCCTCCTAAATAGTTACAATTAGTTATTGTTGATTAGCTGCGTCTTGAATTTCTTGAGGTGCTGATGTTTGATAAACCATTTCCCATGCTTCAAGAATATTATCTTGTGTTACTGTTAAAGCTGGTACTGCAACATATGAAGGCGCTTCCTTACCAAGTAAAGCATATCCAGCTAAAATGGCTTCAGCCGTCTCCTTGGTCATAAGGAAGTTGTGCACCTAGTCCTTTAATCGGACCACCTCTTGCAATATCTAACCCTACGTTTGTACCTAAATCAATTGTTGTAATGACTAAATCATCTCTACCCGCTGTTCTGGCAGCTGCTAAAATTCCTTCTGTTGGTACATCCCACACCCCGAAAATACCGTCTAAATCAGGGTTTGTTGTTAACATTGCTGAAGCTACTTGTAATCCATCATCCGGACCCATGATGCCTCCACGAGCTACAATTTCAATGTTTGGATACTTTTCAGCCATTGTTGCTTCAAATGCTTCTGTTCTTTGCTTTGTTACAAAGAAGTCTGCGTCATGATAAACCACACCAACTTTACCTTCTCCGCCAAGTTGTTCTGCCATGATATCGGCCGCCGCAATTCCATTACCGTAGTTATCAGCAGATACAACGCTTACATAATCTGTCACCATGTTCTAAGTTACTTGGAACATTATCCATAAACACTAACTTAACACCTTGTTCTGCAGCTCGTTTATATGCTGAAGCTGTTGAAACAGGATCTGTAGGAATACTTACGATAATGTCAGGGTTTCTTGCTAGAACTGATTCAAGGTCAGACACTTGCTTCTCTGCACTAAATTGCGCATCCGTTACAGAAATAACCTCAATACCCATTTTTTCAAATGCAGTTTGTAATCCGTTAATTTGTGCATTTGACCAGTCATTACCTGCATAGTGCATAACGAGTGCTGCTTTGTAATTTCCTTCACGAATTTTCTCAATATCTTCGACCGTTAATTCAAGTGTGTTTGCTGAGACAGCCTCTTCTCCGTATGGACCCTTACTCTGAATTTCTTGATCAGCAGGAATATCTGGATTAATTGTCATTGGCTCAGTTACTGCCTCTGTTGCGTTTCTGAACTCTCTGGTGTTGTTTCAGCTCCATTTTCCCCATTTGGTGCACTTTCAGTATTACAAGCAGTTAATACAAGCATACCCGCCAACAGTGTAGCAGCTAAAATTCTTTTTGTTTTTTTCATCTAATATCGTTCCCCCTAGGTTTTACTTATCGTATTTTTTTAAGAAGTCAAAGCTTATTTGTGCCCCTTGTTTTGGATCTTCGTAACTATCTAATTCAACAGTAATCCAACCATCGTAACCAAAGCTTTGAAGCGCTTCCATCATTCCGTCAAAATTTTGCTTTCCACTTCCTAATGGTAGAAACTCTCCATCTTTGTAATCTTTTAAGTGAACGTATTTTATTCGATCTTTATACGTTTTAATAAATTCAATTGGATCACCGCCACCTGCTTCAATGTGGGCAGTGTCAGGACAAAAATCAATCGTTGTAAATTTAGCCAACTTTTCAACTTGTTCAGGTGTTTCACCCAATGAACCTAAATGTGGATGATAACTTGCTACTAAACCATGTTCTTTAGCAATCTCACTAACTTGATTTAAGGCTTGTCCTAATTTTTCATAGTCACTTTCTAAAATGCCATTCCCTCTTATCGCACCACCACCAACGACTAAATGTTCTGCACCGAATTCAGCTGCAAGCTTCGCCACTTTTGAAATTTTCGCTAGCTCTTCATCGAGAATTTCATCGTAGATAAAGTTTCCTCCTGAGTAAACACCAATTAACTTTAACTGTAATGAATCGATTAATCTTTGAAATGTTTCTTTATTATTTTCATATTGCATCAAATTCCCATCAAACAATTCAAAGCCAGTGTAACCAACGCTAGAAATATCCTTAAGTGCTTCTTCTGTTGAACCATTTGCCATATAATAAGTTGTCTTTGATCGATGTAACTCCACCCGGGTGTCCAACAACTCCACCCCACGTATTTGTTTGATAACCTAATTTCATTGAAAATCACTCCTTGTATATGTTTCATTTATGTTCATTGGTATACTTTGATATATTATCGTTGAATATACATCACCCTTACATAGAATGAAATCGATTACATAATTCATTCGAAAAAATTGATTATTTTACCTTTCAACATTCGATGTGTTCAATCGATTTTACCACCACATGATTCTCTAATAATTAATTCATCTGCAGAGGACAAACTGTTTTCTTTTTACCTCTTGTCCATTTAATATTTTCAAAAGAAGTTCCATCGCAACGCTACCCATTTCAAATTTCGGTTGAGAAATTGTGGTTAGTGATGGTTCAAAAATTGAAGAAATCCTAATATTATCAAAGCCAACAATTGCAATGTCCTCTGGAACTTTAATCCTTGTGATTTAATAGCCTTAATCGCCCCAATCGCCATTTCATCATTCGCAGCAAAGACTGCAGTAGGACGATTGTTCAAAGCTAATAATTTACTCATTTGATTAAATCCAGATTCATAAGTGAAATCTCCCTTCTTGAACAAGAACATCTTCATAAGATAAATCATTTGTTTCCAAACGCTTGTTTATAGCCTTTAAAGCGATCCCTACTTAAGATGACATTTGTTGGTCCAGTAATATGAGCAATTCTCGTATGACCTAATTTAATGAGATGCTCTGTTATTTTCCTCGCACTACTAATATTATCAATTGATACAATCGGAATATCCGATCCTTCGATATACTCACAGGCTAATACAACCGGATAGTCTTGAGAAATTTCAAGTAGAGAATCTTTGATCCATTCTTGCTGTTAACAAAATCATTCCATCAGCTAACGTTGCTTTAATATCTCTAGATAACGTTGTTCTTGATCAATGTTATTAGATGTATCACCGAGAAGTACTTGATAGCCATTTTTATGAGCTACTGACTCAATCCCACGTAGCACGCTTGAGAAAAAAGGATTCGCAATATCTGGAACAACGACCATAATGGTTTTCGTTTCATTTGTTCGAAATTGCCTTGCTAACATGTTGGGCTCATAATTAAGTTCTTTAATCGCTAATTGTACCTTTTTTCTTGTTTCTGGCTTAACTGTCTCTGGTTTGCAAAGTGCTCTTGAAACAGTTGCGACAGAAACGCCAGCTTTTTTTGCTACATCACTCATTTTCGCCATGGCATTACCCTCTCTGGTGTAATCGATTACATAACAGAATAAATTAATTCCTTTAAATTGAAATAAAGAAGCCTTTATCCAGTCAATTTAAAGGGAAAATCAAAAATTCTTTAACACTCAAATGTAATCGATTACAATCAAGCGTATAATGAAATTTCGATAATATTTTGTAACTGCTTTCATTATATTATATTTATTAAAAAATGCAATGGTTTTTTAAAAAAAATATTACTTGTCATGTTACATTCTCTTTCTATAGAACAAACTTGATAAGACGCTATTTTTCGTAATCTCTTGACTATGCTTTTATATCATAATGACCTTACCCCATCTTAAAGAGCAGTGGTAAGGTCATATATGTTCATCATTCGACTAAAATCCCTCAAGATTTATTACGTCATTTCATCTCGAATGATTACCACGTGTAGCTAGTTCAAGGCTACTTTTAAAGAACTCCTACCATTTGAAAGAGAGGCAGCATCGTTGCTAAGAAAAGCAGAAACACAATTCCTCCTACCATTATGAAAAACGCAGGTTGAATAAAGCGTAGAGCTCTTTGAAACGACTCATCAAGCTCACCAAACAGCATCTCACTATAATGCACCAAATCGTTAGCTAAATATCCTGTTTTTTCACCATTTTCGACGACAAACGATAGTTCGCTTCTGAAATACACCCTTTTACTCAACATGCTTGGCAAGGAATGGCCTTGATGAAGTTCGTGCATAAGTTGTGTACATTCTTGTTGAAAGAAAGGAAGATAATCTTGTTTATTAAATACACGAAGTGCCTGCTGTAACGACATACCTACACTTAACAACTGTCCTAACTGTAAGGCAAAATAATAGGTAATAATAATTTGAACATATTTGCTGCATACAGGCAAAGACAAAAGCTTCATCACCTTTTGATAAGGTGACCATGACTTTATCCTGTACCAATAGTAAAGGGTAAAGGCTAACAAGAAAGCAAAGAGCAAGGTAAAAACATAGGGAGCATATTGAAGAAAAGATAGAAGTATTTTAGTCAAAAGAGGTATATCCTCAGCCATTGAAAAAAAAGAACGGAAATGAGGAACAACAAATTGATACATGAGGACAATAATGAGGAGACAAAGCCAGATAAGCAGAATCGGATACCGCAGTAATTTGATAAGCTCTTGTTTCATTTTTTCTCGTTGTTCTAATAAAGCTCCAGCGTGGATAAAACCTTGCGCCATATCACCTTGCTGTTCGTAAAAATAAAGAAATGACTTAAGGCTCGGAGGGATATCAAAGGAGTGGAAAGCTACGTAAACTGGATGACCGTTTTTTAAATGCTCAAGTACATCGGTAATTTGTCGTTTTGTTTGGTTCGATACATGAAGTTGAATAAATGTAAGAGCCGTATTTAATGGATAGCCTTGTTTCAATAATCGACCAATCGAGACAAAATGCTTTGCTGTCGCTTGTAACTGTCTACTTTTTTTTCGTTTCATTTTATCGTTCATTGAAAATCCTCATCATTTCTTCATCCGTTAAATAGCCAAGTGCCCAGGCTTTTTTTGCTTCAGATACAAACTCATGATGTTGTTCTCTAACTTGACTTTCAAGTGCAGCATGTAGCGCTTCACCTTTTAAAATCTCAAACAAAGCTGCTCTCGACATATGTCGTCTCCTCTCACAATGTGGATTACATGGTCCACGACAAATTGGACATTTTGTTCGAACTAATCGTTGTGCTAACACCATTCGACAACATTCAGCGAGATCTAATTGCGAAACACCTAAATCTAATAATCGCAAAAGCGCAGCATAGCAACTACTTGCATGAACAGTAGCAAGAACCATATGCCCAGTTAAAGCAGCCCGAACCGCTAAAGAAGCCGTAACCTCATCTCGAATTTCTCCAATCAAGATAACATCAGGGTCATGACGTAAGCTCGCTCGTAAAACAGCGTCGAAGGTCATTCCTGCTTTCGTATTTACTTCTACTTGAATAATGCTTGGTATCGGTCTTTCAACAGGATCTTCTATTGTAATAATTGACCTTCCTCCCTCATTGATAATTTGTTCAACAATCGCATAAAGGGTTGTTGACTTTCCAGAACCTGTTGGACCTGATAAAAGGCAAAGCCCTCTGGAAAGTTGACTGGCTTCAAATAGAGTGTTTCGAGAATGCTGGAGAATGGCTAAGGAAGGTAAGACCTGAGAAGAAAGATGAGGCAAAATCCGAATGGCTAAACTTTCCTTATCGTGTGTGGGTAAAGTTGATAAACGAAGAGAAAAAGTAGAAGAAGAGGTAACATGAATCATTGAGGAGCTCTGTGGTTTACGACGTTCACCTATATCCATACCAGATTGATATTTGAAGTGACTAATTAAACGGTCAGCCAATCCTAGCCTCAGTTCCTTCCACCGTTCTAATTTGCCATTAAGGCGATACGTCAAAAGGCACTTATCATTTGTTGGAATAAAATGAACATCTGTTGCTTTCAGATGAATAAACTCATCGATCATTGTTCGACTATATTGTTCAATATTATACAACTTCATTCTCAACTCCTTTCATAACAAATAACGCGAAACCTTGTTACCTATATTCCACACAAACAAAAAAAATCCTTTTTATTGTTGCATAAACCTTTCATTCAAGGTTAAAATAACATATGTAAATTGATGGGCTATCGCCAAGCGGTAAGGCAACGGATTTTGATTCCGTCATGCGTTGGTTCGAATCCAGCTAGCCCAGTAACCTAATTTTTTCGTTGCTATAGTCAGGACTTGCCAAGTGGAATGACATTCACTTGGTATTTTTTATTTCAAAGACCTGCTTCTTCCTTCTAGTTTTCTTCTTAGTTTCCTCTTTTTTATACAAAATGAGACACAAATTACAGATGAAATTTGCTACGATAGATAAGATGCAAGAACGAGAGGAGAATTTAGCATGCAAGTAGCTTATTATCAGGACAAGTTGATCCACCTTCCAACCTGCGATCGAGAGCAATGGCAACAATTATATATGGCTAGTATGAGACAAGAGGTTACTTGTATACATTGCCAAGCTTCGTTGCGGATGGAAATAGGTATAGAAGATCCTGCCAAATTCTCTCATTCACAGTTGACGGAAGAGTGTCAGAAAGTAGCAATGCTAATAGAAAATAAACTTCAAGTTAAAGAACAGGAAGAACAACAGATACATTCTCAAAATGATTCTAGCATAAAACTTCCTAAGCGCAGAACTATATCCGACACAAGCACTAATAATGATTCAAATTGGAAGGATCCTGAATCGATAAAAGCAATACCAGCCTTTCATAAAATTGACTCTCGCCCATTACAGGATGTTAATGGGTACCGTTTATCTCTGCAAGAAACTGGCATTTACCTTGATGATAATCAATGGTCGGCTGTCACAACAACAAAAGGACCACTTCTTATTCTTGCAGGTGCCGGAAGTGGTAAAACACGAGTACTAACAACTCGAACAGCCTATATGCTTTCAGAACAGAACTTTTCCCCTAAAGAAATGATTCTCGTCACCTTTACAGCAAAAGCAGCACAAGAAATGAAGGATCGCATGCGTATTTATCCAGGGCTTGACCCAGCCATTCTTCAACAGTTAGTCATCGGGACCTTTCACAGTATTTTCTATAAGATGCTCGTGCACCATGATCCAGAGCGCTGGAACACGTCCAACCTATTAAATATGGAGTGGCAACGACAGGCAATGTTAAAAGAAGCCGGTCGAGAAATCGATCTCGATGAAAAAGATTTCGCCTTTGATCAGGCTTTGACACAGATAAGCTGGTGGAAAAACCATCTTCTTTCACCAGAACAAGTTAAGACAAAAGACATTTGGGAAGAGCGGGTTTCCTATTTGTATAAACGGTATGAACAAATGAGACTAGCAAAGCATTTATTCGATTTTGATGATATGCTCCTTGGCACACATCAACTATTAAGTGACAATCCACGTCTCTTGCGACGCTATCAGCAACGCTTCGCTTATGTGTCTGTTGATGAGTTTCAAGACATTAATAAAGTCCAGGTTGAATTAATTTCGATGCTTACAGAGCCTACAAAGAACATCTGTGTTGTCGGTGATGATGATCAATCCATTTATTCCTTTCGTGGAAGTGATCCTTCCTACATTCTTGCGTTTAAAGAACGTTATCAGAATACAAAAGTCGTTATCCTTGATGAGAATTATCGCTCTAACCATGAGATCACCTCTACTGCTAACAACGTGATCGCAACTAACCGAATCCGTTTTGCAAAAAAGCTTCGTGCGCAATCATCTATTGAACAAGCTCCATTGCTCTTTTATCCGTATGATGAAGAAGAAGAAGCGACAATGATTGTCACGGACATGAAAAAGCGATTAGAAAAAGGGGAAAAGCCAAGTCAATTTGCTGTCTTATTTCGGACAAACAGCTCAGCAAGGGCCTTAATTGAACGGTTCATTTCTTCTAGCATCCCGTTTCAGCTTGATGCCGATGGTGAAGCCTTTTATCGTCGAAAGTCCGTTCGAAAAATTCTCGCTTACTTACGTTTAGCCATGAATCCAGATGATTCTCAAGCGCTTATCGATTTGGTTGGGGCTTTATTTTTAAAGCAACACGTCACACAAGATATAAAAGCGACAAGTATCACGAAAGACTGTACACTCGTTGAAGCCCTGCCCCACATTCAAGGCCTGCAACCGTTTCAATTGAAAAAGCTTGCTTCATTACCGGAGAAGTTCAAACAATTAAAAACAAAATCACCTGTAGATGCGATCTCCTTTATTGAATCAAGTATGGGCTTCAATGATTATGTCAAAAAGCAAGGAAATGAAGGAAATAAAATGGAACGAGGTTCTGATGATGTTCGTGATTTGAAAGTCGCAGCTAACCTTCACACCTCCATTCAAGGCTTCTTAGACCATACAGATCATATGACGGCAAAATTTAATGAGCTAAGAAAACAACGAGGAAATCGAGAAGGCGTACAGTTGATGACGATTCACCGCGCAAAAGGATTAGAATTTAAGCATGTGTATCTCATTGGAGCTGTTGAAGGTGGCTTACCTCACGATTACGCTTTAGATGCGTTGCGTGAAGGAGACGATAAGCCGCTTGAAGAAGAACGACGATTAATGTACGTCGCTATGACTAGAGCAGAGGAAAGCCTTAAAGTGTCCGTACCCATGATGAGACGGGGAAAAAAAGCATTTCGTTCTCGCTTTGTTCGTGAAATGCAGCGCTTTGCTCCCAAACAACAGCTTAGCTCATCAGAAAGGACCAAATAATATGACAAATACTACAAACATCATTGCCCACACAGAGCATTGGGTTAAAGAACAGCTAATGACTGAAAAAACGGGGCACGATTGGCAGCATATTCGACGTGTCACAAAGCAAGCCCAGGAAATAGCTGAAGTGGAAGGGGCAGACAACCTGATTGTTACACTAGCCGCTCTTACACATGACCTTATTGATGACAAAGTAGTCGAAAGCACAGAGCAAGGGATAACGACCCTGAATCAGTGGTTTAATCAATATGACTTACCCGAATCAAAGCAAAATCATATTATGACGATTATTTCTACGATGTCCTTTAAAGGAGGAAATAACACAGCGATGACCACCATCGAGGGCATGATCGTACAAGACGCCGATCGATTAGATGCCCTTGGTGCAATTGGCATCGCCCGTACGTTTATCTATTCTGGAAGCAAAGGTCAACCGATGTATGACCCCACACTTCCAATTCGTGATCAGATGACATTTGAAGAATATCGCCACGGTCGCTCAAGTGCGATTAATCATTTTCACGAAAAGCTGCTCAAACTGAAAGAGCAAATGAATACAGAAGAAGGGAAAAGAATCGCTACAGTACGTCATGCCTTTATGGAGACCTTTCTTGAGCAGTTTTACGAAGAATGGGGTAAAGAATGATAAACAGAGTAGGTGTCATTAGATATCTGCTCTGTTTTCATAAAAAAGACTAACTCACGAGGTTTTCTTACGCCTCTTGAGCTAGTCCTTTTGTGATTTTCTTCTATTAAGACATTGACAAAATATTATAGCCACTGTCAACGTGAAGCATTTCACCTGTCATTCCTCGTGATAAATCACTCATTAAAAAGAGAGCTGTATCGCCAACTTCTTCTTGAGTTGTTGTGCGACGAAGTGGTGCTCTCTCTTCAATTTCCTTGAGAACATCATTGAAGCCGCCAATCCCCTTCGCCGCAAGTGTCCGAATCGGACCTGCAGATATGGCATTCACACGAATATTTTCTTTTCCTAAATCATTGGCAAGGTATTTCACACTCGCATCCAGTGACGCTTTTGCCACACCCATGACATTGTAGTTGCGAACAACTCTTTCGCCACCAAGGTACGTCAACGTAACAATGCTTCCACCTTCTGTCATAAGTGGACGTGCCGCTTTTGTGACAGCTGTTAATGAGTAAGCACTAATATTGTGAGCTAAAAGAAATCCATCGCGCGTTGTATTTAAGTATTCCCCTTCAAGCTCTTCCTTGTTCGCAAACGCAATACAGTGAGCGATACCGTGAATGACGCCAACTTGCTCTTTAATACTAGCAAATGTTTTATCGATTTCAGCATCATCCGTTACATCACACGGTAAAATAAGATGATCTGTACGCTCTAACGTTCCCATTAAATCACGAACATTTTTTTCTAATCTTTCACCAGCATAGGTGAAAATAAGTCGAGCACCTGCATTTGCTAAAGATTGAGCAATCCCCCAGGCAATACTACGCTTATTTGCCACACCCATGACTACATATGTACGTTCTGCTAAAGAAAGTTGAATCATTTGTTCTCCTCCATTACGAGTTGTTATTAATACCAAGTACTAATAATTATAGCATACCTCTCTATACTTAGATAGGTTCAACACAAAGAGCTATTATCCCTTCTTCGTCGGAATATTTCGTTTTTCAAAATGACATGAAAGGCAGGTATAAATGACATTTTGATTCGATTGCGCTGTTAATAAGTTCGAAATAGGCTGTTGATCACGACAATTAGGACATACGACAAGAATTTCAGACATGTAAATAACCTCCACTGTTTTTTTCTTAGCTTCCCACTGACTTCTAAAGAATTCACTACTCTTTTTAAGATAACTCACACAATATAAGACTCCCTACAATCATATGCAGAGAGCCAAAGTTTTTCAACAACGTTATTTCTGTTATTATTCATATGATTTCTTGCTTAAAAAGGTTTTCGGTACGTCCGTTCCTCTAGTTCCTCGTAAATCGACAGGCTCATTTTCTGGAGGATAGAAGATGATAAAACTTTCTGGTCCAGAATGGGCAAGAACTCTTGGTAAATTTTCTAATTGTGGATGCCAAGCAAGTGTTCCTCTTCTCGCACTGAAGACGACTACGATATCATCCTTGCGTAGAAGCGGCATATAGGTCTGATGCCACTCATTCCAGGAACTCAGTCTGTGTCATAGCCACTTGTACATCTGGCTTTGTTTCAAGAAAATCTTTTTCATAGCTAGTTGTCTCATCTCTGATCAGATAACTAGCAATCGTTGCTCCAAGTTGATTTGCCATCTGTTTCACTTTTCGAACGGCGTCATAGTAACCAGGTTTACGATTAAATCCAGATGGAATAATCATGACGATCCGTTTCGTTGTATTTAATGGGTGACCAAACTTTGAAACAATAATCATTTGAGTAGAGTTTTCAAGAAGCTTATCGAGAACGCCACCGAAGATTCTTTGTGGAGTGGAGAGCTTTCCATTCCAACCGATGACAGCCGTTGTAATACGCGACTCATCCATTGCTCGAATCATACCTGTTGTGATATTTGTATCTATTCTTGTGAGCATTTGTATGGGTACTTCAGCTCCGGCTGCATATGTGACAGCGTTTTGAAGCATTTTCTCTGCTTTGACAATTCGAGCCTGTGATTCTTCTTTATTACCTTGTGCAACAGATAATGTATAAAGAGGTTGTGGAGACTTTCCACGAATGATGAAAGCTAAATCCATGAGCGACTCCATCGTTTTTGGGTTGGCGATCGGAACCATCACTCGTTCAGGGGCTGCGGAAGGTTCATATGGTTTTTGTTCTTCTTTTAATGCAATGAACCTAGCAAATTTTTCAACCGTATAGGGCCCGATCATACACGTAACCAAGATCATCACGATGACACCATTCACAGTAGCCTGATCAAACAAGCCAAGATCATAGCCTACTAACGTCGCCGCTAGGGTAGCCGCTGCCTGTGGTATCGATAGACCGAAAATTAATTTGATTTCCGCAGATGAATATCGGTATATTTTCCCTGCTATCCATGCCGCTAAAAATTTCCCTATGATGACAAGTGAGACAACGATCAATGCCATCATCCAAGCAGACGGCTCCGTTAAAAGGATCCTAACATCCATAAGCATTCCGACTGATAGAAGAAAAAACGGGATGAAAATCGAATTTCCGATGAATTTAATTCGATTCATCAACGTCCCTTGTTCAAAAATAAAGCGATTTAAGGCCAGCCCCGCTAAGAATGCCCCAATAATCGGTTCTAGGCCTGCAACTGTAGCAAAATAAGCAGAGACGAATAAGACAGTCATGACAAAGATATATTCTAATGTTCCTTCACTGCTCAATGTTCTAAAGAAAAATTTCGCCACCACTGGAATAATAATGAATACAGCCGCTACGTATAAACCGAATGATACGATAAGCATAAACCAAAAATCAGGCGTTAACTCCCCTTGCGTAGCTCCAGCAACAACAGCTAGAATTAATAAAGCAAGCGTATCGGTCATAATCGTACCACCAACAGCGGTCGTCACAGCCTTGTTTTTGGAAATACCTAAGCGACTTGCAATTGGGTAAGCTAATAACGTATGAGAACCTAGCACAGAGCCTAATAAAATAGCTGCTCCAATTGAAAACCCATAATAAAAAGTCGCAATCAATCCTAATATAAATGGAAGGGTGAAAGAAAGCGTACCAAATACGATACTTCTCGAGCGGTATTTCTTAAATCCATCTAAATCAATTTCAAGACCTGCAATAAAGATGATGTAGAGTAATCCAACTGTACCGAGGAGAATGATTGTCGGATCACGATCAAGTAAGCCGAGTCCATTTGGTCCAACAATGACCCCAGAAAAAATCAGTCCGATAATACCAGGTATTCTTAGCTTTGCCATAATTAGCGGTGCAACTAAAAAGATAACCATAGCGATTGCAAAAATTAAAACTGGATCTGTTATAGGTTGAGACAACAAGCACTTTCACACCCTTATTCATATTTTGCCAACGGATTTATCTATTGGAATGAAGCAATGATCAGAAGTCAACCAGTCATGCGAATGTCTCCTCTTTCAACTGTCATTCTATGTTTTCTTAGACGATTGTATGATCGCTAATTTGAAACCAGTTTTTTCTTACAAAGTGATTCTTTGCATATTAAAATGATATTAGCTAAAATATGATTCAGTCTCATATGTATTTTCGTGTAAAGGAAAGGAGTGAGTAGCTCATGAAGATCGATGTGATTGGTGACATTCATGGATGTTATGATGAACTAGTATCCCTTATTTCAACGTTAGGCTATCAAAAAAAAGAAAACAACTATCTTCACCCAGATGGACGAAAGCTCGCATTTGTCGGTGACTTAACAGACCGAGGCCCACGTTCATTAGATGTGATTAGGTTCGTTGCCTCCCTTGTTGCAGAGAGACAAGCGTATTATGTCCCTGGGAATCATTGTGATAAGCTGTACCGTTATTTTCTCGGTAGACATGTCTCCATCCGTCACGGCTTAGAGACGACAGTGGCTGAGCTGAAGCAATTATCAGAGAAGGAATATGAAACGATTCGTCACACATTTATGACCTTAGTTGAACGAGCTCCTCATTATCATGTTCTTGATGAAGGCAGACTCGTTCTTGCACACGCGGGCATCCGTTCACACGATGTCGGTAAAACAGGCAAACGTGTGAAGACGTTTGTTCTGTACGGTGATATTACAGGAGAAGCGAACCCTGATGGTACTCCTGTAAGACTTGATTGGGCTAAACACCATAAAGGTCCGCAATGGATTGTATATGGTCATACCCCAGTTAGACAACCGCGCTTCCTTCATCGCTCTGTTAATATTGATACAGGCTGTGTGTTCGGAGGCTACCTATCTGCCTTACGTTATCCAGAAATGGACATTGTTCAAGTGCCTTCTACACAGCCACTTATCGCGGAAAAATTTCGGTCATACGATGGCGACTGACCCCGGATCGATATCATATTACGCCCTCCCCAAACAGGCTTTCATGTCAGCAGGCACATCTCTTTCAATCGTTGTTATCTTCTGCTCAAATGGATGTTGAAATTCAACCCGGTAGCAGTGCAGTGCCTGACGATTGATGGCGTCTCGCCCTCCACCATACAGATCATCACCTAATAATGGGTGTCCTAAATAGGAAAAATGAACGCGGATTTGATGGGTTCGACCTGTCTCAAGCTTGATATCAACAAGAGTTGCGTGTTGCATGACAGCTTTTACGCGATAGTATGTGACAGCACGTTGACCATCCTCTCTCACTTCTCGAGCGATAATGCTGTCTGAGCTCCGTCCGATTGGTGCATCAATCGTTCCTGCTTCCTCTTTCAAGTTGCCCTTCAACTAGCGCCAGATAATATCGTTTTAACTTGCCATCCTGCTGTAGCTTTGACAGACGATCATGGGCCAGTCTATGCTTTGCCACTAATAGTAATCCCGAGGTATCCTTGTCTAAGCGATTGACTGCATGGAATGTAGCCGGAATTTCTTTTTGTTTATAGTAGCCTAACACCGCATTTGCAAGCGTATGGTTTGGGTGCTCTCGTGAAGGAATGGTCGCCATCCCAGCTTCTTTATTAATAACAAGTACATGTTCATCCTCGTACACAATGTCGATCTCTATTGCCTCTGGCTGTACGGTAGGACTCACGGTCTCAGCAGGTAATGAAACCATGACTTGATCTCCCTTGCGAATTATCGCACGAACCGTTACGTCTTGCCCATTTAACAAAATTCTCCCCCCATTAAATTTAATATCAGCTAATGCACGCTTCGAGAGCTGGCATCTTTCACGCAAAAAAAGCCGAAGCAACAGCTTATCACAGTCGCTTCCGACGATCCATTGTAATGTTGCGAGCTGGTTATTCACGAATAAACGACTCCTTCACACGCTTCCAGAATGGAAAAGGCCGAAACCTTGCAAAACGTATTTTTTCCTCTGCTACACGGCATTGCAACGATTTGATCCGACTATGATCTAATGTCGTGTGATCAATCGTTACTTGAATATCAACATCATTTAATGGCTTTAACAGACAAGTATGATGCTGCGGGAGGACAAGAGGTGATCCAATCGTCCGATAGACACGGTTATTAATCGAGGCCATCTCTGCTATTTGAATCGAAGCAAGGGATGGATGCAATATCGCTCCACCAAGTGCTTTATTATAAGCTGTACTGCCAGAAGGAGTAGAAATACATAAACCGTCACCACGGAAAATTTCAAAAGTATCTCCCTTTATTTCTACATTACTAACAAGGGAGCCATCAAAGCTTTTAATCGTACATTCATTTAAGGCAAGATGCCGTTCTGATTCAACTTGCCCCTCATGTCTAATCACGACTTCTAGAAGAGGATATTCAACAATTTGATAAGGCGTTTTGGCAATGTGTATCACAAGCTTCTCCACTTCATCAGGCACCCAATCAGCGTAAAAGCCTAAATGACCTGTATGAATCCCAACAAAAGCTGTATCCTCAAGACGTTCACTATAATCATGAAACGCTTGCAAGAGGGTCCCATCTCCACCAACGGTCACAACCATCTCTGGTGCCTCTTCGTCGTGCGTCAAACCAAAATCCAATAAATAACGCTTAATTCGTTGTTGTAGCGTATTTGACACGTCATCTCCGCGTGATGTGACGGTAAATTTCATCGGGGTGTTCCTCCTCGTATTAAAGCTTTCTTCCTTGTTCTTGCTTTGTCGTAATAATTTGTTGAGCTTCTCTTACTTCATCACGAATAATCGACACTTCTTCATCAAGCAAAAAGGCTGCCTCTGCAGCTCTTTGTAAGCGCATTTTAATATCTTCAGGAATTTCACCGCTATATTTGTAATTTAGAGAATGCTCAATCGTTGCCCAAAAATTCATCGCTAACGTACGAACCTGTAATTCCACTAGGATTTTCTTTTCCCCTTCGATTGTTTGAACTGGATAGCAAAGAACGAGGTGATAGGAGCGATAGCCACTAGGCTTCTTGTATGCGATATAATCTCGTTCTTCAACAATTTCAAAATCTTTTCTCATTCGTATTAAGTCAACAACCGTTTCGATATCTTCGACAAATTGAGTGACAATACGGACACCAGCGAGATCCTGCATATCCTCTTCCAACCGATCAAGTGGGATGTTTTTTCGTTTTGCTTTATCCAAAATACTCGAAACAGGTTTGACCCGCCCTGTCACAAATTCGATTGGAGTATGCTTAGACGATTTCTGATATTGCTCACGTATCCCCTTTAACTTAATTTTCAATTCCTCTACAGCCTGCTTATACGGTGTCAAAAAAATATTCCAGTTACTCATCCAATCACCATCCGTTTTTCCTATGAGTGTTAGCTAAATGCCTCCTGTACGGCTTTTTCCATCTCCTCACCGTAATTGCTATTACCTTCTATATTCTCCGTCAAGAAAGATAGTTCCTCACAAACAGACATTAACTCTAGTTTCACGTTTTCATGGAGAATGAGCTCTAACTTGCTGTCTTCTTTATGTAGTTGATGTAGCTCTGACCATGTATGCTGCGGGAAGCTAACATAATAAAACGCTGAATCATCCTCTACTATATAAATAAAAGCCAGACCCTCCGAATCTACGAGCATTCGCTCTCCTGCCTTTAATGATTGAGCCAATTTGATTTCAACCTTTTCTGTTAGCGTTGCAATGTAACCGTCATTTCCTCGCTTGACCGTGTCTATGTATAATTTTTTCATTATGTACCCCCAACGATTTAGATCCCATTTTCTTTACCAATAGATTTCGTATTTATTTTAACATATTTTCCTACTAAATACGTACCATTGCCCATTGAGAGATCTTTGCCAATGTGACATAATGAGAGAAACTTGGCTTATCGCCAAGTCCTAAATCGCGAAAGCCTGAGTCTTCTTTTATTCGTACAGAAAGTTATCGTGATTTCTATCCTTTCTGTTTTGATTATAAGATTGAAACGTTAAAGGATTTTAGTCTAGAGGACGTGACAAAATGACACAAGAAGTTGAGATAGAAGCAAAATCAATGGTAACAGAGCAAGCTTTCCTTACATTATTAAAAGGCTTCAACGTAAATGTTGCAGATGCCGTTATCCAACATAATCATTACTTTGAAACACCTGATTTTTCTTTAAAGGAGAAGGGATCCGCTCTGCGTATTCGTGAAAAAAATGCTACCTTCACCCTTACATTGAAACAGCCACATGATATCGGCAAGCTAGAAACCCATCAAACGATCTCAGAATCTGAATGGGACCGAGCTAAGACCTCTCACTTGCTCCCTTTAGGAGAAGTAATTAGTCAGCTTAAGTTGCTTAGCATTCCAATTTATCAACTCCAATATGTAGGGACATTGACGACTAGTCGAATTGAACTCAACTATCAAAATGGGATCCTTTGCTTCGACAAAAGTACTTATTTTGATGTAACAGATTATGAGATCGAGTTTGAAGGAACAGATGAGGAACACGCTCAAACTACACTTTTAACATTGTTCGCTTCATTTCATCTTGAGGTCAAGCCTACAGAAAATAAAGTACGTCGTTTCTTTCGTCGTAAGCATGAACGGTTACATTAAAGTGAGAATGATCATTCACATTCGCTTGCTAAGATCAATCAAAGAGGTGTAAATAATGGATCTTTCCTTTCTTCAACTTATGAATGGTGTTCAATCATTGCCAAGTCGTTTGTATACAAATCAACAACAGCCGTCTCCTTTGGTCCCATCAATGTTTTCTTCTTTTCTAGAAGAGCAGATGGATGAGTTTCAGCTTAATCCAGCTCCTGTACGCAATATGGGTTTATTTCTTGATCCGACTCTTGCGCTTCGAATTGCTGAACTTCAAACAAATACTAGCTCAGCAACCTTAGAAAATCTCAGTCCTTCACTATCTCAAAAGCAAGCGCTAGATCAATCTTGGACAAGCACACTACCAGATCGAGAATTGCGTTTTCAGCCTTTTATTGAATCAGCGTCCAAAAAATACAATATCGACCCGAAATTAATTCATTCTGTTATTAAGCATGAATCGAACTTTAACCCAAATGCAAAAAGCCATGCTGGGGCAGCTGGTCTCATGCAGCTTATGCCAAGTACAGCACGTATGCTTAATGTTCAAAATCTGTATGACCCTCAGCAAAACATTGACGGTGGTGCCAAGTATTTACGGCAAATGCTTGACCGCTATGACGGTGATGTTCGACTTGCGCTTGCGGCTTACAATGCTGGACCTGGTAATGTTGATCGTCATAATGGCATTCCACCCTTTAAAGAAACTCAAGCGTATGTTCCACGTGTCTATAACTCATATATGAATGCCTAGTTATTCTGCTTACAAAATCTTAAAGGTCCATCCCGTTTTTTCATACTCTACTAAAGTGTGAAATGATCAGGGAGAGGACCTTTTTCAGTTCGTCTTTTCGGTTCAAAAAACAAGCTCAGTAAACAAAATCAGTGTAAAATAAAAAAGTTACGATCACAAAATTTGCTGTTCAAGCAAGAGGTTGCTACAATATGAAAAGAGTTTCCGAAATAAACCTTGGTGATTTCACATTTTTGAACGAGACAACATACAAATCAAATTGTGAGCTTAGTACGGTTAGAAACACTAAGAGGAGAATAGGTATGACACATTCTAACTTAACCCCTTTTGAAGCATTAGGCGGAGAGCCTGTCTTGTCTTCATTAGTCGATACGTTTTATCAATATGTTGCCAATCACCCAGATCTTCATCATCTCTTTCCAGATGATTTGAGAGAGACAGCCAGAAAACAAAAGCAATTTCTTACTCAATTTCTTGGTGGACCTTCCTTATACTTGGAAGAGCATGGGCATCCCATGCTACGTGCACGTCACATGCCCTTTGTCATAACACCGATACAGGCTGAGGCTTGGCTCTCTTGCATGAAGAAAGCGATGGATGATATTGGAATCGACGGCAGTATTCGTGAGTATTTATTCGAACGCTTAACCATGACCGCTCATCATATGGTGAATCATCCATCATCTTAGAAAAACCTGGTTTCTCGACAAATCCTTAATCGCGAAAGCCTTAGTCTTTTTTTATTCGTTCAGAAAGGTACAATTACTTTTATACTTTCTGATTAGTTTAGAAAGGAGAATGACCATTGAACCAAAAGAACATTCCGACAACATGCGATAATCAACTTGGCGTTTGTGGTCTAGATCCTAAGCAAACTCTCGAAATAAAACGCCAGAAACCGATTGAATTGTATACGTTTATTGACCCACTCTGTGCAGAATGTTGGGCATTTGAACCCATACTAAAAAAGTTACAAGTTGAATATGGCAATTATTTCCGTATCAGAACCCTTGTCGCAGGAAGGCTTCAAGCTTGGAATATGTGTAAGGATACTCAAAATGGGCTTGCTGCCAAAAAACAAAAGATTGCATTGATTTGGGAACAAATAGCATCTAAATCTGGCATGTCTTGTGATGGCGACGTCTGGCTTGAAAATGACTGGTCCTCCCCTTATTTGGTATCAATTGCGATTAAAGCTGCAGAATTACAAGGTCCGCATGCTGGTGCTCGCTACTTACGAAAATTAAGAGAATCTTTATTTCTTGAGAAACTAAATATTACAGAGGAACAGGTACTTCTGCATTGTGCAGTGCAGGTTGGCTTAGATTGTGAAGAATTTAAAAAGGATTTATCATCACAGGGAGCAGCGAAAGCACTGCAATGCGACATTAAAACAACAAATGAAATGGGTGTCGATATCGTTCCTACGTTTGTTTTCTTTAATAATAATGTGGATGACGAAGGGATAAAGGTGACAGGCAATTATCCATATCATGTCTATGTTCAAATTCTCGAGGAAATGCTAGGTTTTAAACCCGAAGCAGCTCCCCCGATATCCTTAGAGCAGTTTTTAACACACTATCAATTCGTTGCGACAATTGAGGTTGCTGTTGTGTTTGATCTCTCAGAAGATGAAGCAGAAAGACGACTGAAAGCACTTATGCTTCAACAAAAAGTCGAATCCGTTCCTGTGAAATACGGTACCTTTTGGCGCTATTTGAACAAGACAAAATAAGAAATAGAAAAAAACGTAAAAGAGTACGGCTCAAAATCTATGTGTGAGCCATACTCTTTTTTCATTTTCTAGTGAATCATGTAAGACATTGTTTATTGATTCTATCCATTCATCTTGATTCATACACTATTGATAATGCATGTACAGGTGTGTGACGAAAGGTGGTCATTGCTTTGAAACATTTGAGATTAATCAGTGGCATTCTCTTTATTTTGATCAGCTTTTACTTTTTTTTATTATCCTTAATGAATATGTTTCCATTACTTATAGCCGCACCACTATTATTTCTCTCCATTGTATTCACTCTTTCTCCGCTTTCAACTCATAAACGATTTAAAGGGTTTCATTAAGGAGAGAGTTGACAGCTATCGTTATTCTTGTGTATCAAGAAGCTGCTCCATTTCAGTTAACGCCTTCTCAAAAACAGATAGAGCTTGTTCAATTGGCTCCGGTGAAGTCATGTCTACACCAGCATGCTTCAGTACTTCTATAGGATAATCTGAGCTTCCCGCTTGCAAAAATTCTAAATAACGGGTTACAGCAGGCTCCCCTTCTTCTAAAATTTGCTTTGATAGCGCTGCAGCGGCACTATAGCCAGTTGCATATTGATACACATAAAAATTGTAATAGAAATGTGGAATTCGAGCCCATTCTAAGCCAATTTCTTCATCGATAATAAGGTCTTCTCCAAAATATTTCACATTCAAATCATAATAGGTTTTCGTAAGTAACTCAGGAGTTAACGATTCTCCGTTCGCAGCTTTTTCATGAATTAGTTGCTCAAACTCAGCAAACATCGTTTGACGAAAAACGGTCCCTCTAAAGCCTTCAAGAAAATGATTAAGTAAATATAATTTTTCTTTAGGGTCTTCTGTATGCTTCACCATGTAATCATTTAATAACGCTTCATTTAAGGTGGAAGCAACTTCCGCAACAAAGATTGTATAATCGCCATATAAATAAGGCTGGTGCTTACGTGTGTAGTAGCTATGCAAGCTGTGACCAAATTCATGAGCAAGGGTAAAGAGATTATTCACATTATCTTGCCAATTCATTAAAATGTATGGCATTGTACCATAAGCACCTGACGAATAAGCACCGCTACGTTTTCCTACGTTTTCTTCCACATCAACCCACCGCTTGTCAAACCCCTCTCTGAGTGTTGAAACATACTCTTCTCCTAATGGCTCCACCCCTTTTAAAACCAGCTCTTTTGCTTCTTCATAAGGAATGTCCATCTTTACATCTTTTACTAACGGAGTGTAGAGATCATACATATGTAACTCATCTACTCCAAGCACCTTTTTACGAAGACGAATATAGCGATGCAATAAATCAAGACGATTGTTGACCGTCTTTATGAGCTGATCGTAAACAACCTCTGGAATATGATTTTTGCTCAATGCAGCTTGCCTAGCCGATTGATATTTTCGCACATTTGCGTAGAATAAATCCTGCTTTACTTGACCACTTAATGTTGAGGCAAATGTATTTTTATAGTGATCATATGTTTGATAAACGGCTTTGAACGCGTCTTCACGCACGCGGCGATCACTGCTTTCTAAAAAGCGAATATAACGTCCATGTGTGATCTCCACTTCTTCCCCGTCTTCATCTTTAATGGTTGGAAATTTCATATCTGCATTGTTAAGCATGCCAAACGTATTACTCGGGCTACTTGTCACTTCGCTTGCTTGTGCCAAAATCGCTTCTTCTGCTTCAGTTAAAACATGAGCGCGTTGCTCATTCAATTCAGCAAACATTTGCTTATAAAGCTTCTAAACCATCATGCTCATTGATAAATTGTTCAATCGTTGCTTCGTCAATCGATAATATCTCTGGAACAATAAATGAAGCAGCTTGACCAACTTGTGAAGCCAAGCTTGCTGCTCGGTCATTTAATGCCTTGATAATAAGAATTTGTTGTGTCTTGGTCATAGCGCATATGAGCATAAGTATAAAGTCGTCCAAGCTTTTCTGATAATTCATTTTGCTTTTCAAGTCGCCTCATATAAGCTTTTCGCTGAATCAGCTAATTTGCCTTGATAAGCAGTTAGTTCAGGAATCCTTCTTTAATTTCCTTAAATTCTTCTTCCCACTTTTCATCTGTTTTATAAATAGCTTCTAAATCCCACGTATGTTCAACTGCTATTTCATTACGTTTTTTTAATGCTTTCGCCACGTTGTATGCACCTCCACATTGTCATTCCAGGGTTTCCCCTCCTTATATACATTCTTCCTTTATACATGTATTCCTTTATTATGTCCAGAATCTGGCGTTTTATCTTTTTTCCTTACGGTATGAAAAAGACAATGATCAAGCAAAATGGCTTGCTCAGTCGAAGAAGGAATGACAACATTTTTTACTCTTTTATATGTCTCGTTATTGTCGTTAACCATTTCTAAATAGCCAATCTCTCTAAGCCAGAAAAGGAAGCCATCTACAGCCATTGACCACTCAAGCTGTTCGAATGTTCCTCGGTGGCTAAAAAGACCTTTGTTCATATATGGAAGGAGACATTGTTTGACGAGGCGAGCAGAAAAGACATGATGCAAGGGTTGATATTCTAGACATTCAAGTAAAAGGAGCGTTTGCCATTGATAAGACGGAGATTCAATTAAGTGATGGTGGTCTGTTGGCCAACCAGCTTCAATCGGAAAGAGACTAGTCGGTATTTGCTTGCGATAGAGAAGTTGTTGAAGGAATTTATCAGTTCGTGAGGGGTAAGGAGTAGGGAGCCGATAACGCCAATGCTTTTTGATCGTTAACCATTCATCGATAGGGAGATCTGTTTGCTTAGGAGGATATATAAGGTTTTCGATAGTTAGCGATTGAAGGGGGTGTTCTTGATAGGCTGCAAGTATTTTGGTAGCTGTATACGGAGTTAATTGTTGAAGTAGAGCTAGGCTTTGTTGTTCGGGGCAATAATAGGTGAGGAAGTTGCCATCTTTTTGAGTGGAACGCGTTGCATACCATTCAAATGCTTTTAAAGAGAAGGTTTTTTGTCCGTGACGCTTAAATCGATTTCCACCAAGAATCCACATTGGAGTGATACCTAGTTGAAGATAGCCATTTGTTCGCTTAGTTAAAAGTGTAGGAGAAATAGGTGAGCATTGAAATTCAAGCGCATAAAGTGTGTGTTGATAACGGAGTAAAAGGTCGGGACGTTGCCGTATAATAGGAAGATATACTTCTAATGCTACTTCATTAAATTGACGTTTAAGCCATTCATAAAGGTGCCGCTTTCCCTTCAGATGATAGAGCGTTTCTCGTTCTATTAAGAAATCACATTCGAAGTTAGCTTGATGAGCAAAATGCCATTGCTTCTTTGTACCAAGCTTTAATTGAACAGGCTCCTTACACATTTGACAATAAAATAATCGTTTTTTCCTTAGTTCCTTTAATTCATCAAGATGCCAGCGATCCATAACCGAAATGACCGTGCCATCTTCAAAAGCTGCAGTAAACATTTATTCACCTCCTATAAAGTTGTCTGTATAACACTTCTTGCCTTTCCCTTAAATTCCTGCAAAAAATTTAAATTGAATAGAAAATCGACTTTTTTTATCGTTTATAAAGTGACCATGTTTTTATCCTTTTTGATTAGTGAAAAAAAGGTGACTCAAATTGGCTTTGAGTCACCATAAATCATTTATTCTCGTAAACATTTATTCCTATTTCTGTTAAATTAGACTTTCTAAATCCTTTAGATCATCCCACGCATGGCCAGATACGATGTTGCCTTCATCGTGTTTTATATAAGTTCCTGCTGATGGTCAGCCTAAATAATATAGACGAATATCTGAAAATCAATCTGTTGTAATCTCTTGTTTTGGTAGCAAAGAACAATGACGAGATATGACGAAAACGCTCGAATGATACAAATTCAAGCGTTTCCCCATTTTATATTCATATTTCGGCCATCTTTATAATAATGGAGATAGTAGCCTAGAGGTTGATTCAATAATACGGTGAAAAATGGAGCGGTTCTTAAATAACTCAAAGCTTATCTGATTAGAATGCTCAAGATCATAGACAAAATCACTGACTAGAGTTGTAACACTTTTTGTTCGATATAAATAAGCATTAACCTCAAAATTCAAATGAAAGCTACGCATATCCATATTTGATGTTCCAATAGAAGCAATTTCATGGTCGACGATAATTAGTTTGCTATGCATAAAGCCTCGATTGTACTCATATACCTTCACACCTGCTTCTAATAACTCCGGAAAATAAGAGCGAGAAGCATGAAAGACAATTCGCTTATCTGGTCGGTTTGGCACGAGAATTCTGACATCAATTCCACTTAAAGCAGCGATTTTCAAGGCACTCAAAATATCATCATCTGGAATAAAATAAGGACTTGCGATCCAAATTGATTTTTTTGCGGACGTAATCATCGAAAAGAAAAGTTTTTTATTTACTTCCCACCTCGTATCTGGTCCACTTGCAATCATTTGTACACCACCATCAGCCTTCATTGAGGTAAGGACAGGTGATAAATAAGTTGGATTAAGAATCTTTTTACCTGTTTGATAATACCAATCCTGCAAGAAAATCAATTGCAACGTTCGAACAGCTTCACCTCTAACATATAAGTGCGTATCTCGCCAATAGCCAAAATAAGCATTTTTACCTAAATATTCATCCCCAATGTTTAAACCACCTACAAATCCAACTACTCCATCAATGACGATGATTTTTCGATGGTTACGGAAATTAAGTTTATGGTTTAAGAAAGGGAGCTTCACCTGAGCAAATGCTGCGATTTCAACCCCAGCCTCCCTTAATTCCTCAATGTAAGCCTTTGAAAGACGCCAGCTTCCGACTGCATCATAAAGAAAACGAACTTCCACTCCTGCTTTTGCCTTATCTATTAAAATATTCTTAATTTCTTGTCCAAGCTCATCATCACGAACAATATAGTATTCAAGATGAATGTGATGCTCAGCCATTTTTAAAGCGTAGAGAATATGAGCAAATGTCTCTTTTCCGTCTGTAAGAACTTTTGATTCAGTAGAAAAAGAAATAGGATTATGACCAAGTCGGTGAGCAAGTCGAAAAAGAAGCTGTTGATGGCCACCCATCTTTTGAATCTGATCTTCATTTAATTGACGGTTCCCTTCAATTTGTTGGAATGCTTGTTCATCCTGAATCGCTTTTAAGGAAAAGGATTTGTTCTTGCGATGATTTTGTCCAAACAGTAAATAAAAGAAGAAACCTACTAACGGAAATGCTGCTAAGACAAGCAGCCATGTTAATGTCTTTGTTGGATGACGATTTTCAAAAAAGATAACAATCGCAATAAAGACAACGGATAAAGTAAATGCTACACTTATTGCCCCAACTACCCACCCTTCCCAATGGAGACGGGTCATATAAACAAGCGCTAGGACTAAGGCTAAAAATGCGATAATATTCAACTGATTCTTCATTGGACACTCCCGATTGTTGTGAATTCTCTCTTTTTTCATGTTTCTCTTTTTATTAATCGATCATAAGGAAGCCTAGCTTATTGTCTTCATATGGTAATCATTTTGATAAAGGTATCGAAATATCTCACTACAGTTCTCTTATACCTTTTAGAAGCATTCTTCCCAAATAGTCAAAAAAGCGAGTTGATTATGAGATCGAATCAACTCGCTTCTTCCATATTTACTTAGAAAATGAAGATCTAATGACGGGAAGCGCATTGGAAGTGACAATTGCTTTTCCATATTCCATAATACGATAAATCGAAATATCAGATTCAAAGCCATATTCGAGCATTTGACTGAGCATATCATCTTGTTGATCTTCACTATAGCTTTCATCATTAAATAATACATGCAAATAATACGTGCCTTCAAAATGAAAAAGCTCATTATGCAAGTCACTAATAAAGAAATTATGACTCAATGAAATGACATCTTCAAAGTCTTGAAAACCAATGACAATTTCAAGCTGTTCGTTCGACGCTTCTAATTCATCATCTTCTCCGTTACCAGCCATTAAATCAACAACATCTTGATCTCCGTTCTCTTTATCCTGTGAAACTGGAATTTCTAATTTAACATTCCCATCTGAAACTTGCCCTCTTGTCACGACAATTTCAAGCCCTTTATCTAAGGCATGTACCTGTATCCATAAAGGTCCATCCAATTCAAATTCATCACTATCACTTGCTTCGTTCATCATTTCGAAGAAGAGCTCTTCTCCACGCTCACGATTGTACCAAATTTCATCCCTGTCAAAGCCTCTGTCCTCAATATCTTTATACGTTATAAAAAATTTAATGGTCGTATCATTGACGCGTTCAATATCCATGTTCGCTCTCCCTCCTAATCGAGTCATTCGTTCGGTTCAATGGATGATTTTATCATTACTTTATAGTTACGTTATACCCTTTCTGTCGCTTAGTCAATCAAAAGAATTTACGATCCTTTTTCTACTTTAAGATCCTTTACCTTTATAAAAAATGAAAGGAGGAGTTCGACTAAGGCTTTTACCTTTAAAACTTAGCAATAAGACACTTTTTCTAAACCATTTCGTTACTAAGAATAATGTTTTCTACGGTTAATTCAATTACTGATAATGTGTAGTAAAAATCTCATATACGAAGTGCTTGTTCTGTCTTAGTCCTATTTTATGATAAATCCATTGAAAATGGAAATCTAAAAACTATTTTTTTCTCATATTTTTCAGAAAATAGGTTCGTCTAGTGTACTCCAATGAATTCTTATTTTCATTGATATGACTTATATGCTTAGAAAAACTTGGCTTATCGCCAAGCCCTAGTCTTTTTTTATTCGTTCAGAAAGTTATCATGCTTTTTATACTTTCTGGTTAGTTTAGAAAGTTTTATTGAACGAGAACTCCAATATTCTGTTCATATTTCTCAGACTCTAACCATATACGTTTTTAAGAGGGCAATTAAGACAAGCCTTTTTAATTCTTTGATGTACTATTTTCACTGATTAATGTATGAGATGTCAAGAACGATTATGAAACAAATGTATGTGCTAAAGGATGATGAGTAAAATGGATATGGATTTCCTTATTTCTCTTCTTACGATTATTGGCGTTGACATCATTTTAGGTGGTGACAATGCGATTGTTATTGCGCTTGCTTGTCGAAACCTTCCTATAGAGATTCGCAATCGCGCAATCATCCTTGGGCTTGGGTTAGCTTTAATCATTCGCATGGGATTAACGATCATTGCTGTTCAATTATTAGCGATTCCTTTTCTGCTAGCAACTGGTGGCGCCCTCTTAATTTACATTGCCTACAGCCTCTTATCAGAGCAACATGATAATCGAGATATAAAAGGCGGAACAAACTTATGGAGTGCAATTAAAGCCATTATCATCGCTGATTTTGTCATGGGATTTGATAATGTCATCGCAGTTGCAGGAGCGGCTCATGGAAATCCGATTCTCGTGATGATCGGATTACTAGTCTCCGTCCCGATCATTATTTGGGGCAGCAAACTAATTTTAAACGCGTTTGATCGCTTCCCCGTTATTATTTACGTAGGCGCAGGTATTCTTACTTTTACTGCTACGAGAATGATCGCACATGAAGAAATGCTTGCCCCATTATTTAGTCTACATCCTTTATTTACCTTGTTCTTTCAGGTTGTCGTTATCCTAGGGGTGATCATCGTCGGTGGTTATAGAAAAAGCTTTCGCTAGCACCGCTGCATCTATAAGTGATCTAAGACGGACTCAGCAACTCATTAAACAAGAACAACCCCATTGCATGCATGAGAAGCATGAAGTGGGGTTGTTCGATATTTATATTGTCAAGACAGAAAAGACTTTAACAATTAGGAA
>CAWIQZ010000013.1:0-480125 GCA_963838465.1 uncultured Bacillaceae bacterium | reverse complement strand
GTAATAAAAACTAAATATTATATCAAAATATCAATTTACACCCGTTTTTAATTTTGTACATAGTGTTTGAATAGCAGTGGATTTTAGTAACCCTTAAAAAAGAAGAAGAGATCATCCTAACTGAAGCAAACTCTAAAGATAGCTAAGGTAATCGTAATTCCTCTTGCTTCACATACCTGTTTAATTAGCTTCCTTACTCTTTCTGAGATGGGGATCAAGCAGAATGATACTACCCGAACATGTAGCTCGACTACGTCAACGGAAGAAGAACAGAAAAAAATCGAGAAACATGAACTTGATGAGCAGGAGCTTATCGAATTAGGCTATGTGGTCATGGATTCACTGAATCATGAACTAGATTTGAGGGTCATTTACTGGGAGGATAGGTTTTATCAAGAAGCCTTCGCTGTTGACGATCGAGTAGATCTGCAGATGAAACAGATTACATTCAGAAGTGATGAGGATTTTATATTGATATTGATTGCTTAAAAAGTGTAGAAAGAATCTGATCATATTAAAAGTAGTTAGTTTTAACACAGCTAGCATTTTTTAAATTTTGAATGCACTGCTAAACAATCATATTGATATTTCCCCAAAAGAAAAGGATCAAAAAAATGGATCCTCTTCTGTGTTGTAAAGGAGCACATTATTTCAGATCCTTTTTTTCACTTTAATCCAGAGGGAAATCTGAAATAATGTGAATGTATTTTCACTATCATTCGGAATGTGCACATGTCTGTTCAAAATATTCCATCTACAATGGATGAAAAGGAAGCCTAAAACGGGGCAAACACTGGGATGAATTCTTCTGTTTTTATTCGAACTTTATACACTTCATGGTAGTAAAGAACGAAGCTTACGTCTCCATCTAAAGTCACGAACCAATCAAACTCTTTCTCTACATACGCCTGAAAATACCGACTATTAATACGTAACTCAAATTTGTAGGCTTGTTGTCCAATCCATACTTTCCATCCCTGCTCTTGGTGATCGAATACTAAAATACCTCGCTTTATCACAAGCCACGGTCCTCAATAGCTAACCTGATAACTTCCTCGTCGGTCTGCTCTTTTTTGAGTTGGAAACCAAATAATAAAACTATTGATGGTTAATTGGTTAATCACACGTGGCCAACCTTGCGAATGTAATGCGATGGCTTCCAATGCGGTTTCTGTGAAAATAGACATTTTGGCTCCAGCTACCTTCAAATGATGCTTACTATAAGAGGAAACGTCCTCCTTACTCAATGGCTGAATTTCGTACTTTACAATCAATCTCTGCCTTTTGGAATCTCCTTTATTTCAAAAACTCCCTTATATATTAGGCTTCTCAATCTGTATTCTAAAAAGGCATCACCTACATAGGAGACTAGATCAGCATACACCTCCCGATTAACCGACCTGATTTCACAAAATCATGTTCTTTTTGTTTAGCATGTAATTTTTGCGCAGTCGTAACAATCCATTCATCGAAGTATTCTTCATTTACAGCTTTGATTTTATGATTCTCCCAAATCCGTACCACATCTTCCGTATTCGAGAGAACTGTCCAATCTTTTTCAAATCCTAATCGTTCCTTAAGCGTTAAAGGCTCCGTTACTTTTTTTCGATAGATATCATTTAATTTTTCTGGTATAACTTCTCCAGTATGGAAACAAAGATACTGAACCTCGCTTGTATTAAATAACTCCGTATAGGCCATTGTTGTGTTTATAAGGTACACATCATTTGTTTTTTCTTTTCTTGTGAGGCCTTCGATTCTTTTATAGTTTTTATTCGATACATTATATTTAACAGTATACTTTTTGCTTCACTGCCACTTAATTTTTGTATAGTTTTACGTAATTCATCCATTAATGATCACAACCTCATCATTTATTAAGTTTCCGAGTATATTCCTAGTGATCTTCTAACTTGTTATCATCATGGCTTAAATAATAGTGTTGCAAAGAGTTCCTTCTAAGAACTTTAGTTTTATCGCCATACCGTTGCATATTTTTTTTGATATTTACTATTTTCTTCTTTTGCTATTAAATCAAGAGCGATTTGTTTTATTTCTACTCTCTCCACTTCATCATATAAATGTCTAAGCCCTTGGATAATATCATATCGAATCAATGTATCATTTTTTTCATCTAAGAAGTTTGTAAAACGGTAGGTGAAGCTATCAATTAGTAATTTCTGTTGTTCATCGCCAGCTAAACCTACCCTCCAAATTGATTGTAAACTATGTCTTGCTGTGACAAACTTAGGATCTTTCGTTACTTCCCACAACTTCGGAAAATCATTAAGCATTTTTTTCTTTGGATCACTTATTGCTAAATGAGCAAGAAATTGTGCTGCACGTGATCTTTTATGATTATCACGGTCGGTTAGATCTTGTAGTAATTGATCCCAAACTTCATAAGCCCAGTCTACTTCTTTTTTTGTTACGGTTAATAAATTCTTATAGGCTTCATATTGGATTCCTTTGTCTTTTGATTCTAAATCCTCAAAAAAACGTTGAACTTGTGCATCCATTTAACCAACTCCTATTTCTTATTTTAACATAGCTCATTAAACTCTTCTGTGTCATTAGCGCAACAAGGAAAGCGCTTCTCATAATATTCGAGCATCCGCACCCTTAGTTAGGGAGGTTATTAGAAGTATTTTAAGCACTGGAAAGCATCAATTGGTTTTATCCCTAGTTTAATCGTTGCTATATTAGCAATATTACTCGCAATGGCTAATAATCAAATGTGGATCTTTGCTATAATGCTTAGTATTGTTCTCCAAGTATACGGAGCTACAAAAGCTCAAAATTACTACAGTACGATTAATAAATGGATTAATGATTGTAGATAGGGCGTCTTGCTTGCTCTATCTTTTTGTTACACTTAATTCGTCTTTAACAAAATTCCTTCCTTACGACTTTCCCAAATTGGCGAGTCGACATTTGTCCGAGCATTTTAATGAACGAATGTCTCATAGCACCTTGTCGTGACCTTTTCCAAACCACTAAAAACCCACCTCATTCCAAGGTGGGCTTAGATCATACCTATCCGATAATCTTCACATTATATTCCTTCAACCAATAATCCATCTGGATAAAGTGAGCGAGGAGCTGCGGACCGGCCATTAGTTGCCCAAAATAAGGCTTTCCCATTGGAAATCCCCCTGTTTCAGCGACTTCTTTAAGAGCTGCTTTGTTCACAAACTCGAAAAGAGGAGCGTCTTTTTGTGCGAGGACTTCTTGCATGCCTTTCTGGACAGCAACTGCGTAATTCGGATGATGCGTTTTGGGATATGGGCTTTTTTTGCGATATAAAACATCATTTGGTAATAATCCTTCTAATGATTTACGAAGGATCCCTTTCTCTCGTCCGTCTAGACGTTTCATTTCCCAAGGAATATTCCAAACATATTCGACAAGGCGATGGTCAGAAAATGGCACCCTTACCTCTAAACTCGCTCCCATACTCATTCGGTCTTTACGTTCTAGTAAATTACTCATAAACCAAACGATATTTAAGTATGAAATTTCACGTCTACGCGCTTCTTCTTTCGTATCATGTTCATAGCGAGGTGTTTCTTGGATTGTTTCTTTGTAGCGATCATACACATATTGTTTAATATTTAATTTCTTTTTCCAATTGTCATTTAGAAGGTTTTCTCTTTCATCGATTGAGCGCATCCATGGAAAACCGTCAATATTCATAATCTCTGGCTTATGGAACCAAGGATAGCCGCCGAAGATTTCGTCGGCACATTCTCCCGATAATCCAACTGTAACATCTTGTTTAATTTCGTGACAGAACCAGAGTAAGGACGAATCAATGTCTGCCATCCCCGGCAGATCACGAACAAGTACGGCTTCTTTTAAACGGTTAGCAAGCTCATCAATTGAGATGACTTTGTTATGGTGGTCAGTTCCGATTGCATCCGAAACAATTTTTATCCACGGGGCATCTGCATTGGGTTGAAAATCGTTTGCTTTAAAGTATTTATCATTTTCATCATAGTCAATGGAGTAGCTGCGTATCGGACCTTTTCCTTGTTTTTCATATACTTTAGCTGCTAAAGCTGTTAAGGCACTTGAATCGACACCTCCAGAAAGAAACATGCCTACTGGTACATCAGCAAAAAGCTGACGCTCGACGATGTCCTCCATTAACTCGCGAACATATTGAGCCGTTTCATCCACTGAATGTTCATGCTTCCGACTCTTTAACGTCCAATAACGACTTAGCTTTGCTCCATTACGATCATAGATTAGGGCATGAGCTGGTCGGAGCTCGTGAATATTATCATATATCCCGTGACCTGGTGTTCTTGATGGAGCCAATCCGATGATTTCCGACAGACCTTCTGCTTTTACAACGGCTTCAATCTCGCGGTGTGCTAATAATGCTTTTAATTCAGAAGCAAACATGAGACAGCCATTTCGGACGGTATAAAAGAGTGGCTTTACGCCTAAGCGATCTCTTACCAAAAACAAACTCTGATCCTTATCATTCCAGATCGCAAAAGCAAAAATGCCATTTAGCTTCTCAAGACATTGATAGCCCCATTCGATGTATGATTTCAATAATACCTCTGTATCTGAATGTCCTTTAAAATCATGACCATGACCAAGTAGTTCCATACGAATATCCTCCGTATTATAGAGCTCACCATTATAGACAATCGTATACGTCTTATCTCGATACGTTCGACTCATAGGCTGCACGCCGCCTTCTGGATCAACGACAACGAGGCGAGTATGCCCAAATGCAGCGTGAGTTGAGGTCCACGCATTCATATCATCTGGTCCGCGCCGATGAAGAGTCTTCGTCATTTTCTGCATCTGCTCTTCTTCTTTTCGTAAATCATGGCGCCAGTCAATCCATCCTGTAATTCCACACATGTATGATCAGCCCCTTTTGGGAAATTTCTATTTTCACTACTCTATTCGCCCCATGCTAGGCTCTATACCCATGAGCTATCCTATTCAGCAGATTAGGCAGATGTGTACGTTTTATTGTTAGATTGACGTCTCTTTATTGAAAATGAAACGAAAACTTATAAGCTTTGATCATCATGTATAATGGAATTAATCGAATCGATGGTTAGAAGGGATTTTGGTTTATTTCGGAGTAAAGCTCTGCAAAACATATTGGAGGAACGTTCATTTGGAAAGAAAATTTCTACAAAAACAAATCAGCGCCGTTGCCAAAACGTACACAGAAATGGAAATGGGCCTGCCCCTTTCAGAGCAAGAAGAAGAGCATTTGTTGGATCGTATTCAACAAATGCTCTCGGATGGGGAAACAGGAGATGTTCGAGATATTGTACATGATGTTGTCTATACGTTTTTCACGGGTCAGAATGAGGATTAGTCCTCCTCCTTTTTCATTAGGCGTTTGACAGTGTCTGTTGGGTTCCAGCAATTAAAGGTATACGTCGGTTTCGTTTCAAAGCCGAGACGAACACAATGGTAATGCATCCCTCCACCGGACTTTTTTCCAGCAGAAAAGTGTTTACATGTTGCACAGCAGTGATAATTCTTCCCCATCTTCGCACTCCCCTCCCTAGCATGTTACTTTTGTCTAAGCTGTTTCCCAGCGACACGCTCCATGACACGAGGCATAAGTTGATAGAGTGTCGAACCAATGCCCATCCAACGTGGTAAGTTCAACTCTCGCTTCGGTTTGTCAATGAGATCAAGCGTTAAGGCGGCCACATTTTCAGGCTTGAGCATCCACTTTTCGATATTTTTCACATATGATCCTTCTTCGTCTGCACGATCAAAGAAAGGCGTTTTGATCGGACCAGGATTAACAGCACTGACATGAATGTTCGTTGCACTTAGCTCAAGTCTTAATCCGTTCGTAAAGCCAAGAACAGCATGCTTTGTTGCCGCATATACGCTTGATTTCGGAGTCGCTAGCTTTCCTGCTTGTGAAGCGATGTTAATGATGTGACCGCTGTTTTTAGCCATCATATATGGAAGAACCGCTTTTGTTAGCGCAATCAGGCCGATCACATTTACATCAAACATTTCTTTCACGGTTTCGATTGAAGCCGATTCGACCTCCTCAAATACAGCGAACCCGGCGTTATTGATTAAGACATCCACACCGCCTACTTCCTTGAGGATCTGCGTGGCTTGTGTTTCAATTGCCGGCTGATCACTCATATCGAGTGCAAAGGAAAGAGCTTTCCCGCCTCTATTTTCAATCTCTGTTTTTACACGCGCAAGCCTCTCTTCATTTCGAGCTAATAAGACGACTGTCGCTCCTCGCTTTGCTGCTTGTAAGGCCAACTCACGTCCAAGTCCGCTTGATGCGCCAGTAATCCAAACGACTGCTCCTGATTTCATTTCAGCCACTCCTCTTTTCTTCTCTTTTTATCTTACAGGAAATCATAATCGACAGCTATTGAAATACATAATACACCTTTGAAATGTATGGGAATGTGCAGAAAGTAGTTGACGATCATCTTATCCCGCTCTTATAATGAGGAAAATGATACGAATAGGCGTAGATAGGGATTAGTAAATATGTTTTCATGTGAAAAGAGAGTGACCTCATCGGCTGAAAGGGTCATCACCTCTGATGCAATTGAACCTGCCCTGGAGCTAGTCAGTCTAAATTCTGACCGTTCCCCACGATACGGGTTCGAGTGGGCATATTTTTTGCCAACAAAGGTGGTACCGCGGATAAAGCTTCTCCGTCCTTTTTTTGGACGTGAAGGCTTTTTTTATTTTATATTATAATAGAAATGAGGTGATAAGTATGAGTCGACAACGTGTTGTTGTCAAAATTGGAAGCAGCTCACTCACGACAAAGCTTGGGGCATTGAGTATGGAAAAAGTGACGATGTTTGTTGAGGCAATTGTCGAAGCTAAAACAGACAGGTCATGAAGTGATTGTCATTTCATCTGGTGCAGTTGCGGCAGGATTCTCAGCGATCGGCTATCCAACTCGACCAGTGACGATTGCTGGTAAACAAGCAGCTGCGGCTGTTGGGCAAGGGTTGCTGATGCAAGCTTATATTGCGCAATTTTCTAACACATGGCATGACTCCTGCTCAGCTCCTGTTAACACGTGAGGATTTTTCAGATCAAACAAGATACAGCAATGCCTATTCCACATTAAACGAATTATTGAAACGTGGAGCTATCCCGATTATTAATGAAAATGATTCAACATCGATTGCTGAGTTAACATTCGGTGATAATGATATGTTATCTGCACTTGTTAGTGGACTGATTCACGCCAATATTCTATGCATTATGACTGATGTGAACGGATTATATGATGCGAATCCACAAATAAATCCAAATGCGAAGAAAATTCATTATCTCCCTACTTTAACTCCAGAATTATTAGCACTTGCTGGGGACTCGAATTCAAAAGTCGGTACAGGAGGAATGAAATCGAAGGTTAGTGCTGCAAAGACAGCTCTTACTCTTGGAGTGAATGTCTTTATCGGCAAAGCTGATCAAGATGAGACGTTTATAGATATTCTTGCGGGAAAAGGAAATGGCACTTATATTGGTACTATTCCAGCATGAAGCGGTTATGCCGACGACGAAGCAATGGATTGCGCTTCACTCGAAACCAATGGCAAAGTTGTCATCGATCAAGGAGCAGAAACGGCCCTGCTCTCTAAAGGGAAAGAGTCTACTACCTGTTGGAATAAATGATGTTCAAGGAAGCTTTTCTGTTGGAGATGTCATTGAGGTATGCAATCAACAAGGCCTACTGCTTGGAAAAGGAAAAGCGAATATGACGGTTCTAGAGCTTGAGCAGTATCGCAAACAGCACCATGACCCAGTAAATCAAGTAAATAAATATAAAAACCCTGTGGTGATTCACCGAAACGAATGGGTTCCACATACAAAGGAGACGATGAAACGATGAGCGAACTACGTACAAAAGCAAAAGCACGCACAAGATTGTGCTAGAGAGTTAGCCATTAAGACGACAGAAGAAAAAAATAAAGCACTTCTTACCATAGCAAAGCAACTTCTCGAGGAACAGGAATACGTATTAAATGAGAACAAAAAAGATATCGATGACGCTCGTGCAAATGGTACGAGTGAAAGTTTGATTGACCGTCTTACGTTAACAGCCCAACGATTAGCGGACATGGCAGATGGTTTAAAACAGGTTGCAGCATTACCTGACCCAATCGGTGAAAGCCTGTCGAAAAACACGCGTCCGAACGACTTGCAAATTGAAAAAGTTCGTGTTCCACTTGGCGTCATTGGCATGATTTACGAAGCTCGTCCTAATGTAACAGTTGATGCATCGAGCTTATGCTTAAAAGCAGGTAATGCTGTTATCCTACGTGGTAGCTCATCAGCGATTCATTCGAATACTGCGCTTGTTCATGTGATTCAGCGTGCTTTAGAGAAAACAGCAATCCCCGCACAAGCAATTCAATTAATTGAAGATACGAGCCGCGAAACAGCTTCAGAAATGTTTACATTAAATGAATATTTAGATGTTCTCATTCCACGTGGAGGGGCATCATTGATTCAAGCAGTCGTGAAAAATGCCTCTGTTCCAGTTCTTGAAACAGGCGTTGGAAACTGTCATTTATTTATTGATCAGAGCGCAAAAGCTGATATGGCGATTTCAGTTGCTGTCAATGCAAAAACGCAGCGTCCATCTGTTTGTAATGCGATTGAGACGATTTTAATCGACAAGAATTGGGCAAGTGAACATCTGACTTCCTTATTAGATCAACTTGCTGAAAAAGGTGTTTCATTTGTTGGTGATGAGGAAATTCAAGCATTAGATGCCCGTATTAAGCCAGCTGTTGAATCAGACTGGACAGATGAATTCCTAGATTTAAAAGTAGCTTTGAAGCTTGTTGACTCGGTTGATGCAGCGATTGCTCACATTTATCAATACGGAACGAAGCACTCTGAATCAATCATTAGCGAAGATGCAGCAAATGTTGCGAAGTTTTTAAATGAAGTCGATGCGGCAGCCGTTTATCATAACGCATCAACTCGCTTTACAGACGGCTTTGAATTTGGCTTTGGTGCAGAAATCGGTATTAGTACACAGAAGCTTCATGCACGTGGTCCAATGGGTCTTGAAGCATTAACGTCTACAAAATACATTGTTCGAGGTAATGGACAAGTAAAGTAAAAGGCGAGGTGAGGAAGTTGCTAGAAAACAAAACGATTACATTTTTAGGTGCTGGGTCGATGGCAGAGGCGATTATTGCAGGACTCGTTCGCAATCAAATTGTCAGCCCTACCCAAATTATTGCAACAAATGTAAGTGATCAGGATAAACTGAATTATCTTGAAGAAACATACAATATTCGCACAACAAACGACCGTTTAGAGGCTGTTCATCAAGGTGATATTATTGTTTTAGCGATGAAGCCTAAACATGTCAAAGAAGCCTTAGAATTTGTCCGTGAGTCAACTCGCAAAGATCAATTATTTGTTTCTGTACTCGCAGGAATTCCGACTGTGTACATGGAAGATTTACTTGGCGAAGACACTAGCTTGATTAGAACGATGCCAAATACATCCGCTAAAGTTGGTGCTTCGGCAACGGCAATCAGCAAAGGAAGACACGCAACAGATCTTCACCTGAAGCAAGTCGAGACACTCTTTGCTGCGGTTGGAACTGTCACGGTTGTAGAGGAAGATAAGCTTGATGCTGTTACTGGTCTTGCAGGTAGTGGTCCAGCCTATTTTTACTTCCTAATTGAAGCAATGGAGCAAGCAGCCGCTGATGCTGGTCTTACGAAAGAGGAAGCATCTGCCTTCATTACGCAAACGGTAGTCGGAGTCGGACAACGATTGCAATCAACAACAAAGTCATCAAAGGAACTTTATCAAGAGGTCATGAGTCCAAATGGTACGACAGAAGCTGGTATTAATGTCTTACGCGAACGCAAAGCACAGGAAGCGATGCAGGCAGCTGTCTCGCGAGCCATTGCTCGTTCAAAAGAGCTAGGAGATGTGTTTAATAAGACGAATTAATGACTTCAGTTAATAAAAACATTTACCCAACTAATATAGACTGTTAATAGGATTTCTTACTAACAATCTTACTAACAAAGAAGAGCCATGTTCCCAGGAGAGATCATGGCTCTTTTTGCTATTTCCACTCATCTTCTTTGAGTTATGCCAAGTACCTATTTCTTGGAACCATTAACGAGTCGCCCCAGCTGCTGAAGCCTGCCTTAGTAATCCCCAATTCGGTATAATCAACAGTATCGAAAGAATGGCCATTGATAAATAATGAATCACTAGTTGATTCTGCTCAAAATGCAAGAAAACGTTTAAAATCCATTCTCGTGACGTTGGAATGATCAAACTTATGATAAAAACTGCAATCGTAGTAATTCCTCCGATTAATCCTAATCGATAAAAAATGGAACTCAACAAGAAGCCTGTTGAAACGAACAAGAAGCAGACTAGCGCATCAATGAGAAAGAGGTTATACCAAGCAGGTGATAAAGACGTCACCTCTACTAAATGCACCATTGAAAAATCCGCAATATTTCCGACAACAATAAGCCAACTAAAAAACTGATACACTACTACATGGAACAATGACATCATAAGAGCTAGCCCGACCGTGTAAACAAAAGACCCTATGACAAACTGATTTCTTGTCGCCCCCATTTTAATACAGTAAGGAAAATCTTCCTTTGTCATGAGAAAACCAGTAATGGCCGAAAATATATATATTGCCATACTTGTTGAGACAAACATTTGGGTATCGAATAGTAAAGCTGTAACATACATAACTCCAAGACTAGCGAGTAGAATCGACCAAAATACGATTAAACTAAAACGAGTATCAATTGCTAAAAAATATATAATCGCTTTCAGATCTTTAAGCAAGTTGCATACCTCCTTTTTCTCCTGTTAAATAAACCATTAATTGCTGAATCGTACATCTATCCACTTCAAGGCCTAGTGATTTTGCTGTCTCAACCGAATAGTTTTCACCAAACAAAACAGCGGTTTTTCTTCCAGCAAGCTCTGTTTCATGTATCGCTTTTCTACCATTTATAAACTCATCCACAACCTGTTTCTTTCCACTAACTTGAATGCTTAATTCCTTAATCTCATCAATCGATTTTTGAAGCAACAGCTTACCATGATTAAGGATCACGACTTCCTCAAATAGATTACTAACCTCATCGATCAAGTGCGTCGATAAAATAATCGTTCGTGGGTATTTTTCATATTCCTCAAGTAAGATTGAATAAAAATCATAGCGAGCTGACGCATCCAAACCAATATAAGGCTCATCAAAAATCGTTATTTTCGCTCGACTCGCAAGACCAATAATGATCCCTAATGCTGATTCCATTCCTTTTGAAAGACTTTTTGTGTTCATTTGACGATCTAAATGAAACACTTGCAGCAAATGATCTGCTGTTTCCTCTGACCAATTCGGATAAAAATAAGAAGCAATCTTCAGAACGTCTTTTATTTTTAAGCGCTTTTTGAAGTTTCCACTTTCGTTTATTAAACAAATCTCTTTTAATACGTCACGATTATTAAAGGGCTCCATTCCATCAATAGAAATCGTTCCTCCAGAAGTGAGAGTATGCCCTGCTAATAGTTGCATTAACGTTGTTTTCCCAGCACCATTCCTCCCTAATAAACCGTAGATTTTCTCTTCTTCAAAGACGAGATTAAGATCATGTAACACGGTTTTTGACCCATATGCTTTCGTCACATTTGACATTTCCACTCTCATTTCTCTTCCCCCTTTTGAATAAGCGCTGCCAAATCCTCGTTATTCATTCCAATCTTCGCTGCTTCATTTTTCAATGGAACAATATAATCATTATAAAAATCATTTTTTCGTTTGTTTAAAATGATTATTCTAGCTCCCTCTGACACAAACATGCCAATCCCTCTCTTTTTAAAAACAATTTCTTGATCGACTAACTGATTGATTCCTTTAGCAGCAGTAGCTGGGTTAATTTGATAAAACTTTGCAATTTCATTCGTTGAAGGAACCTTATCTCCTTCTTGGATCGAACCATCTAAAATACTGGATTCAATTTTTTCAGCTATTTGTTGAAAAATTGGTTTATCCTCTTTTAAATTAGCATCCAATGTGCCACCCTCTTCATTGGTTAGTTACTTATGTAATTAACCATATAGCTAATGATCTTTTTTGTCAAATTATTTTTAAATTCATTTACATAATCAATGCTTTTCGATAGAACTCAATTGCGTCAAAAAACGAGCTCTAGTTAATCCTCATCTACTAGTTTGTGAACATTTGTTCAATCTTTTTGCGGATTCTCACCTGTCAAAAGTCTTTTTCATTCTGAGATATTCTTGTAGAATAAAAGATAGTTTCACTTTAAAAAGGAGTTTGAATAAACAAATGGAAAATACGAATACCGAGTTATCCTCATCTCGTTTTGTGAGAGCGATTCAACGCATTGTCTTTCATCGTGCATTTACGCCAATTATTATTAGCCTTATTATCGTTAATGCGATTCTCGTTGGACTTGAAACATATCCCTCTATTTACGAGAGGTATAGAGAGTGGTTCTTCCTAACTGATTACATTTTGCTATGGATTTTTACCGTTGAAATTGCCATGCGTTTCATTGCGACTCGTCCGACAAAGGATTTCTTTAAAAGCAGTTGGAACTGGTTTGATGTTCTAATCGTTGCTGCTGGTCATATCTTTGCTGGAGCTCATTTCGTTACCGTACTACGGATTTTACGTGTTCTACGTGTCTTAAGAGCGATTTCAGTCATCCCGTCTCTTCGAAAACTTGTGGATGCCTTACTGATGACGATTCCTGCCTTAGGAACGATCATGATTTTAATGAGCATTTTCTTTTATATTTTTGCGGTTATTGGAACGATGTTATTTGCAAGCATTGCCCCAGAATACTTCGGAAACTTGCAGCTAACACTGTTAACCCTTTTTCAGCTTGTCACACTTGAATCCTGGGCTAGTGGTGTGATGCGTCCCATTTTCGCAGAAGCTTGGTGGTCTTGGATTTATTTCGTCATTTTCATCCTTGTAGGTACATTTATTATTTTCAACTTATTTATTGGAGTTATCGTCAATAATGTAGAAAAAGCAAGCGAGGAAGAAAAAGCCGAAGAAGAAAATAAAGAACTAAAAGAACTCCGTCAAGAAGTGTCTGAAATGAAAGCCATGCTAAGAACGTTAACCGAAAGGAAATAATTCAAAAAAGGGTCTGACTAACTAGCATTAACTAGTAGTCAGACCCTTTTATTATAAAAACATCATTGTTTATTGAACCGTGTCACCTGCAGCACCAAAGAATTCTTGGTACAACTCTCTTACAGCACGGTCTGCATCCTCTGAATGGATCCCTAGAACCAAACTTACTTCTGATGATCCTTGGTTAATCATTTCAATATTAACTTTCGCTCGTGCAAGGGCTGCTGTTGCTCTAGCTGAGACACCAAGTGTATTATGCATACCTTCCCCAACAATCATGACCATCGCGAAGTCTTTTTCAATATACACATCATCAACAGCCAATTCTTCACGAATACGTTTCACAATGCGTTCTTCGATTTCAGGTGTTAATTGATTTTGACGAAGGATGACGGATGTATCATCAATTCCAGATGGCATATGCTCATAAGAAAGACACTCGTCCTCAAGAATTTGGAGTAATTTACGACCAAAACCAACTTCACGGTTCATTAAGTACTTACGCACATAGATCGTAGAGAAGCCTTCATCTGCAGCAATCCCAATGACTGGATTCATGAAATATTCACGCTCTGCAATAATCATCGTTCCTGATGATGAAGGATTGTTTGTATTCTTGACACAAACTGGAATGCTATTTCTAAAAGCAGGAATTAATGCTTCATCATGAAAAACAGAAAATCCTGCATAGGATAATTCACGCATTTCACGATATGTCATTCGCTTGATCTTTACAGGGTTTTCAACAACATTCGGATTAGCCGCAAAAACGGAGTCCACATCTGTAAAATTCTCATAAAGATCTGCATTTGTACCCGCAGCTACAATTGAACCCGTAATATCTGATCCACCACGTGGGAATGTCACAAGCGTCCCTTCTTTCGAGTACCCAAAAAATCCTGGGAAGACGATAATTTCTTTTGTATCTCGGAGTTTAGCAAGGTTTTCAAAAGCCTCTGGTAAAACCTGTGCATTACCAGGCTCATCACTTACAAGTAATCCAGCATCTTTTGGATTTAAATACGTTGCTTGTAGTCCGATACTTTGAAAATAACTTGCAATTAATTTTGCATTATTATCCTCACCACTTGCTTTGATTAAATCCATAAACGATTCAGGGAGGTTACGATCAAATTCAAGCCGTTGTCTTAAGTCAGCTTCAATCGTCGCAATGATTTCTTGGCCAAGACCAAGCCCTTTCGCAATGTCATCATATCGACTAATCACAGCCTGGAGCTCTTCTTCTGCCTCTCCATTGCTCAAAAACGTTTCACCAAGGTGAATAAGAAGGTCTGTTACTTTTGTGTCATCACTATTCCGCTTTCCAGGAGCAGATACGACTATAATTTTTCGTTTTTTATCTGCGGCGACAATCGCAGCAACCTTTTTAATTTGTTCTGCACTTGCGACTGATGTACCCCCAAATTTTGCTACATTCATCTTTCTACTCCAGCTCCTTATGTTCAACATCTCTCTATTTTAATATAAGTTATTAGAACATTCTTACTATACCACAGCGCCGATTTGATCGCAAAGTGCCTCTCTTGCGTTCTCAGCCGACATCATCTACTGATTTAGCCTCAGCCTCTCTCATCCCAATGTTGCATACAATACTCTCCATTAGATAACAATGGCTCAAGATTCCAACTAAACAAAAATGGGATTGATCTATAATGGTTGATCGTCAATGATCATATAAAATGCATATAAGTGTTCAAAATCGTCATTTGGTTGAAGTGCGCTTTCCAGATCAAAACTGCGCATTACATTTGATTCAATGTTTTCAACATAATAGGCTACATAGATTTTTTCACCATAAGGAATATCCCCTTCTTGTTGGTCAAATAAATAGCCTTGAGTTGACGTTACCCCTTCAATACCTCCAGGATGTGAAAAAGAATATGGACTGTCAATTGATGATCCTCCGTCATCCATTATTGTCATCTCTCCGCTAATTAATGACTGTCCCCCTGATTCTTCTTTATTGAATGTAAATAAAATTCGAGACCGTTCTGTTTCTTGCTCAATTTCAGGATCATTTGCTCCTAATTTCATGCCCCCGACTGTTTCAGTTAATTCACCGTAATGATAATAATCAAGTCCGACTTCTATCGAGCGAACTTCTTTGTTTCGATCCAGGAATTGAAAGTAGAAAATCTGATCAGCTAATAGAGAGAAAATTAATTTTTCATTCTCTGACAAGGGCATCTCACTCAGCGTCCTGCTATCCGTCGAAAAGCTTGATGTCTCACAGCTTGCTAGCAATACAAAAGCAATGAGAGCTAGTAATGCTTTCTTCATCCAATCACCATCCTTCTAATCCTTTTACTTTATCACAGAAGATCTTGCAATAAATCATTGAAACGACAAAGAGGATGACTCAAAACCAAAGTGTCTGACCCCTAATGCTCACGATGATGTACTCCATTTACTTTTAAGCACCATTCACTATGTTCACTATCTGAGATTAAACCTTTATAAGTCATCCTTAAACGCTACAACCAACTATCTTCATTGAAAAATGGCTAGTAAAAAGGGTTTCTGTTCCTCGGCTAATTCTTCATTTGTACAATCTGACTCGCTATCATAAGTCAACGCTAATGCTTGTTCAAACGTTGTTTCCTCAAGATTATTTGTTAAGTCTGCTTGATCAAAACATGCCGGGGTACTGTACACTTTTTTTGTATGGTCGACGATGATTCTTGAGTCAGCAGACGGCCCGATAGATACGGGAATAACAAATCCTAAAATCAAAAGAATACTCGCTACTACAAGTAAAATAATTGTTCCTTTTTTCATATTCAACCTACTTTCTTGTCTCTTTTTCCCTTTGTAGTGTAATATGGAGAAAGCATGTCTGCAACCTTGATGATCTGATCAGCTTTTTCTTTATTTGTTATTAACCAAATGCTGAACGAGAATCGAGTATGTAGAGAAAAATGAAATGACTTTCAGGAGTGATGATAAGATGAAACGTTCTTTACCACCAAAGGCTGAGCGTCATCGCCACTTTGGTTCTGTTGACCCAATTGTTGGGACAAAGCCAACAGACAAAGAAAAGATGCCAGACCTTCAAAATAAACCAGCTGATTTCTATTTTCCGATTCAACAGGTAGGAATCTCAAAAGTGAAATATCCAGTTATGATCGAATCAGACCTTGCACCGACAACACAGACGACAACTGCAGAGTTTGCAATGACAACTAGTCTTGAACAGGACTTTAAAGGAATTAACATGAGCCGCTTAACCGAGCAGCTTCACCTTTTCTTCCAAACTCATTTATTATCTGTAGAAACGCTGAGAGAGTTTACAGCAATTCTAGCACGTGAAATGAAACAAACAAGTTCAAATGTTCAGGTGACGTTCCCCTGGTTCTTTACAAAAACGAGTCCTGCTATGCAAAAAGAAGGAATGGCTCACGCTGAAGTGACATATGACGTGACATTCGATGAAAAATTAGGTTTCACAACTGCCATTACTCTTACTGCTGCTGTCACAACCCTTTGCCCGTGCTCAAAAGAAATTAGTGAGTACAGCGCTCATAACCAACGTGGCTTTGTAACGATGACTGCTACAGTTGACGAAACGTTTGAAACTGATTGGAAACATGTCCTTCTTGAAGCTGCAGAAAGCAATGCAAGCTCGATTCTTTACCCAGTTTTAAAGCGTCCTGATGAAAAGGCCGTCACAGAGCATGCATATGAAAATCCTCGCTTTGTTGAAGACTTAGCTCGTCTTGTTGCAGCCGATTTATATGAGCATGAAGCTGTTCATGCCTTTGAAATTGAATGCCGCAACGAAGAATCCATTCATCAGCATGATGCGATTGCTAAATTAAGATTTACAAAGTAACTATCGTTTAAAAGCTGACTCCGCTGAAAGAGTCAGCTTTTTTAATGTCACTTTTAAAGACCTAAATCTTTAAATGTCGCCATTTCTCTTAACATTCGTGATGCTGCTTCGACAATGGGATAGGCAAGAGCAGCTCCGGTTCCTTCACCAAGGCGTAAATCAAGCTGAAGGAGTGGTTTGATGTTTAAGTATTCATTTACCACCTTGTGGCCCTGTTCAACTGATTGATGAGCAATCATTAAATAAGGACGAACTGCCGGATCAAGCTCTGCTGCCACCAGTGCTGCGGTAGATGAAATAAAACCATCGACTAAAACGGGAACACGCTGCGTTGCACCTTCTAAAATCACCCCAGCTAAAGCTGCGATTTCAAGACCTCCCACTTTTGCTAAAATGGTAAGAGGAGCCGTATCCGCTTGAATGCCGCGATTTTGAATGGCCTCTTTAATGGTTGCTATTTTTTTCAGCCTTGCCTCTTGATCAATGCCCGTTCCTGTACCAACAACATCTGCAACGTCTGCACCCGTTATTGCTGCAACTAACGCACTTGAAGCAGATGTATTGCCTATACCCATTTCTCCTGTAATAAGCAATCTGTGCCCTTTATTAATCTGTTCTAAGGCAAGTTCTCGTCCGACTGCAATCGCCGCGAGCGTCTCTTCTTCTGTCATCGCATCTTCTTTTAAAAAGTTACGTGTGCCAAATCGAATTTTGTGATGGGCAATCGGTTGACCACTTATATCTGCATTGACACCAATGTCTGCTACCGTAACAGATGCGCCAATTTGACGGCCAAAGACATTAATCGCTGCTTGGCCACGGACAAAAATATCAATCATTAGTGCTGTTACCTCTTGTGGATAAGCGGAGACTCCTTCTGTTACAATTCCATGATCAGCAGCAGCTACAATAATGGCTGGTTTCTCAACAACCGGTCTTGCTTCTCCTATAATACCTGCGAGCTGAACGACTAGCTCTTCTAGTCTTCCGAGACTGCCTAATGGCTTCGTTAATTGATCTACATTCGCTTTTGTTTCATCAAGAATCGCTTGATTAAATGGTTGAATAGTCATGACGCTCTCCCTTTTCATTGCTTCTATGTATAATTTATTTTCCGATCCTCAATAGATTAGCACAAATTTGAAAATAGTTGAGACTATAGAAGTGAAGATTTTCATTATTTATTCAGAAGGAAACCAATATGAAGCTGACCTAAATGTTTCAGGTCAGCTTCTGTTCTTCACGCATCAGTGCAACAAATCTCTCCTCACGCTTTGAATCATGCAAAAAGGCCTCGGATGCCGTTTCCAGAAGAATCCGTTTCCTTGATTTCGCTTCAAGTCCACTAGCAAGGACTCGTTTTCTCACCGCTTCTAAAAACAGCAGATCGCCTTCGCAATCTTCTGGCAACCACTGATCGAGCTGGCTTTTTAAACGTTTTCCGTAGGTTGGGCTTATCCCATTTGTTGACAGCGTTATTGTTAAGTGACCCTTAGTAACCACCATCGGAAAACTAAAATCGCTGAGTTGTGGGTTATCAACAAGGTACACGAGCTGATGCGGCTTACGATTGACATAAAGAGCTTCATGGAGAGCGCTGTTGTCGGTCGCCAATAACAACAGATCAGAATCAAAGCGAGCATTTTCAGCAACTTTTTCTTGTACCCATCTGATTTCATCTAAATTAAGATATGGTTTGAGGCTTGGATGAAGGTCAGGAGCATAAACCAATACTTCCTCAATACCCGCTTTCAAAAGCTTTGGTATATGCCGAGACGCCACGGCCCCAGCCCCGACCACAGTTGCCGTCTTACCAGCCAATTTCAACATAATTGGTAACTTGTTCATTCTTTCAGCTGTTCCTTTTCCTCAAATAAGACACGATATTGACATGTATCGCAGTTCACTGGGACATATTCCTCCAGAACTTCCTGAACGCGTTTCCCAAGCATATCAACTAGCTGATCATCAAAACCTAAATAGTGACAGAGAATAAACTCTTTCTCAGTTTGTGTCGACCACTTATCCAGCTTTTCCTGTAATTCTTCCATCAGCACACCTGTAAATAAAAGATATGGAACAACATATACCTTTTCATTTGGAAGTCGATTCGCTCGTACGAGACCTTCATCGACATTCGGATGTGTTGCAGCAATAAAGCAGACCTCCACATCTGTAACAGGTGTATACTCCCAAACAAGACGTGATATCTTCATTAAGTCACTTGTCGCATCTGGATCAGAGCTTCCTCGTCCAACGAGAAGAATGGTGACGGGCTGACGCTCTTCATAGACAGGACGATCATCGGTTACCTGCAAGCCAGCATCTCGCAAGCGGTCTTTGACAATCTTAATCACAGAGGACTCAACGCCAATCGGTCGTCCATAAGAAAAGGACACATCCGGATAGGTAGCTTTCATTTGATCAATTTCTCGTGGAATATCAACTTTCGCATGCATCGCCGTTAACAACAACACTGGCACAACAGCTATTTGCGTCGCTCCTTGTTGAATGCAGGACTCAACTCCCTCAGTAATCGTCGGCTCAGCTAATTCAAGAAAACAGCACTCTTGGATTGATACTTGCGGTTGTTTTGCTTTTGCTTTTTCAACAAAGGCAGACAATTCATCATTCCCTTCCTGCACACGACTTCCGTGACCAATATACAATATAGCTTGCATGCTCTACTTACTCCCTTCTAGGTAAATTGTCGTTCACATAATACGTCAATAAGAGCGTCTCTTGTTGGTTCTACAAGCGTTTCATTAACCTTATACCCAAGCTGAATAGCCGCTTTCTCTGATGCTGGACCAAAGCAGATCACATGCGCTCGGTTAGACAATGACTTCGGTGTCTCCCCACAATTCTGCAGTTGTTCTGTAACGACCTTAACTGACTTCTGCACTTGGAAAAACAATCGTATTCACCCGGTCCTCATCAAGAAGTCTTTGGCATGTCCGATTAGATTGCTCAATAATCTCTACTGAATGGGAGACAAGTAAATCGTGTTCTCCGTAAAGCTCGGTGCGTTTAACTATTTGTTCTTTAAGTGCAGCTGGTCCGATCACAAGACGCTTTTCTGCCTGACCCAATTCCTCTATAGGTAAAGCAAGACATGAATACGATTCAATTGCCCGTATCGACTTCGTTGATGCTCCGTAAAAAACCGCCTTAAGAGAACGTATATCTTGACGTTGCTCTCTTAGTTTTTCGAAAAACCAAGCGACACTTTTTGGTGAATGAAACACAATTTGATCATAATCAGCGAATGAGAGCTCTACTATTTTTTGATCAATCGTTTGAAAACGTGGGTATTCAAATACTTCCGCACCTAGTTTTGTCAGTTCTTTAGCAATTTCACTAGCTCCTTCACTCGTTCGACCAAATAATAAGCACTTTCCGAATAACGGCTGACGTTCAAACCAACTTTCTTTTGTACGAAGCTTCGCAACATCGCCAACTAGTGTGATTGCTGGATTAGCAAATTTAACTGCTGCCACTTTCTCCGCAATATCAGCCACGGTCCCTTCTAGTGTTTTTTGCTTACCAAGTGTTCCCCATTGAATTAAAATGACTGGTGTTTGAGGATCTCGACCATGTTCGATCAGCTTCTCACAAATATAGGCCAAGTTTTTCACACCCATGTAAAAGGCGATTGTATCAATGCCTGTCGCAAGCGCCTTCCAATCAATAAGGGGCTGACCACTTGGTGATTTATCATGTCCAGTGATAATCGCAAATGATGCACCGTGATTACGATGAGTTACTGGAACACCAGCGTATGTTGCTGCACCGATACCCGCTGTTACACCTGGGACAATTTCATAATCAACACCAGCAGCCTCAAGCGCTTCTGCTTCTTCACCTACACGTCCAAAAACACTCGGATCTCCACCTTTTAAACGAACGACTTGTTTACCAGCAAGCCCATACTCAACGAGCAAATCATTAATGGCCTCTTGCCTTAGTAAATGACGATCTGGCAGCTTTCCACAATATACTAGCTCCGCCCCGGGTTTTGTCGTTTCTAACAAAAGTGGGTTTACAAGTCGGTCGTATAAAATAACATCTGCCTGCTCTAGTACTTGTTGTCCTTTAACCGTCATTAGTCGTACATCTCCAGGTCCTGCACCAACTAAATAGACATACCCTTTATTCACAATGAACACCCCTTAGCTGTAATCGTCATCTATGTTAAGGAAGGCATCAGTCCAGAAGCAAGTTCATAAGCTTCAGCTCGTGTCTTTTCATCACTTTAGCGATAAACAGATTTGATGGATCTTCCTCCCTTTCACTTTTCCGACTTTCTCTATATGTTTTATCAAGTATAATATAAGAGAGACCTGATCTCAACGGTTTATCAGAAAAGCTCATTTACCTTGCTTCATTTGAGCTAATCCTACTCAAATGAATAGTTAATGACAAGATTACTCCATTTTGACCAGTAATAGATTTATTTTCATTATACATTCATTGTACTATGTATAAAGAAAATATAAATAGATTGATTTCCTCACTCCGATTACTTAGTCTTCATAAAAGATGTCAGATTATCTAACATTTCCAGCCCTTTCCTACCTAAAGCTATGCTATGATATGACAAAAGGTCAGAACATTCTAACTTAAATACGTGTGGGGTGGAATGGGTGTCGTCATATAAAGATAAAAAAGTAATCACCATTGGGATAGTAAGTGAACTAACTGGGCTTTCTGAACGAAAAATACGCTATTATGAGGAAAGAAAGCTCATTTATCCAGAACGTTCAAAGGGTGGAACGAGAAAATATTCATTTCTTGATGTTGAACGCTTACTCGATATTGCAAATAAAATGGAAGATGGAATGCAGACGTTTGAAATTCGTAAAATGGAACAAAAACAAATGAAAAAACAAGAAGTACGCGAACGGATGCTGCGCGGTCAGTTAAATGCAGCGTTTAATATCCGTAAATAACACATGCGTCATGATGAATTCATGACATATGTGTTTTTTTGTTTTTCCCTCATAGAACGATCCTTCCTTTGGCAAACTACATGAAAGAAATAGGAAATGAGGAGAATGTTCATGAAATACTGTTGGCGAATTGCTACTTGTCTGCTTTTCTTTTTGCTATTCATCTCCTTACATGCTCATGTATTAGCCGATAGCCCCAAAAAAGTTGCCATCATTATTGATGATTTTGGAGGAAAGGTACATGGGGTTGACTCGTTTTTAGATGGTGCTATTCCCATCACTGTTGCGGTTATGCCTTTTCAAGAGCATTCAACCGAACAAGCAGAACGAGCACATCAAGCTGGACTTGAAGTTATCATTCATATGCCTATGGAGCCGAAGAAGGGCAAGGCATCTTGGCTTGGTCCTAAAGGCATTACAAGCGGATTATCTGATGAAGAAATCCGCAATCGTGTTCAGCAGGCCATTATCGATGTGCCATATGCAAAAGGATTTAATAATCATATGGGATCTAAGATTGTTGAAAATGAGCATATTATGCGCATCATTTTAGAAGTAGTCAAGGAGCACAACTTATATGTAATTGATAGTGGAACAAGCCCAAAGTCTGTCATCTCTAAAATAGCTAATGAGCTGGATATTCCTCATGCGATGCGTCACATTTTTCTGGATGACACCCACTCGTCTCGTCAGCATGTGAATAAGCAAATGACATCTCTTCTTAAACTAGCAGAGAAGAAGAAGAAAGCTATTGGAATTGGTCATGTTGGTGTTAAAGGAGAGGAGACGTTTTCTGGAATCAAGTGATGCGCTACCACAGTTTAAACAAAAAAAGATTGAGATTGTTCCAGCTTCTCATCTTCTCGATTCGGAGATTGATTTAGATTTTGAATATTTTTGGGAACCTGAAACAGAAAATAGGAGCAGATCATCACATTGAAAAGCGTTTTATTTAAAACAGAAAAAACGCACAACTCCTATTCCCATTTGCTTGCACAAAATAATGGATATGACCGAAAGAAAGGGTGAAAACACACAATGATGTCGAGAATGGTGAAAACCGTTGTATTAGTTGGAATAATCGGTCTAGGACTTGCTTTCATTGGCCGATTACTTATTGACGATAATGAATATTCAATCCAAACGAAAACGATCCCAAAATCGCTTGAAATATCAGCTATGGACAAATTAATGGCCGAAGATTTGTCACTCACAACATCGATGTTTTTAAAACAACTTTCTGCACAAATGCAACGCTGGGCTGATACTGACTTAACGGATCAGAACCTTCGTGCTAAGTTTGAAGAAGAATTATCTGAACATCCCCATTTTCATGGTTTTGCTATTTTAAAAAACAAAGATGTCTTAGCTGAAATTGGAGAAGTCGAACGAATCGATGAATCTAAACTAACCCATCAACATATGAACAGCGAATTTTCTGATCCATATACAGTTGATGGAAAACAGTATATGCTAATGGGTGAAAAACTTGAGGACGGGCGTATGGTGTTAGGAGAAGTCGATTTAACATTTGTTCGAGCATTTGTAAAAGACTTAGCGTCGGTTGCGGATGCTAATGGAACGTTTTTCGTTTCTGGAGCTAATCCTAATGTTGATTGGAAGACAACGGATGACCTCCCAGAGAACCTACAAACTCAAACGGTGCCTGAGTTGGGCTGGCAAATTGTCGTGCACTCACAGGACCAAATGTCCATACAAGCACAGCGTGCCTATAACGAGAGACAAGCTGTGATTAAATTCAAGTATAAAAGAGCTGCCAGACGCTTGGTTTGCCGCCAATCAAGATTTAGTGGTCATCAAAAATAACGATCCTTTTTATGTGATTGAATCCAAAAACGAATCTACTGAGCAGCTCGTTGGTCGTCTCAAAAATGATTATGATTTAAGCATTGTTGAACCGAATTATATTTATGCCAAGCAGGTTAAAGCAGTAGCTACAGTCCCGAACGATGAATTTTTCAAACCTTATCAATGGAACCTCTCACAAATTGAAATCGGTAATGGCTGGTCCCTTGCTGGTGGAGAGGATGTCACAATTGCCATATTAGATACAGGAGTCGACCCTAGTCACCTTGATTTAAAGGGAAAGCTTTTAAAGGGCTATAATGCGTTTGATGATTCTGATGATTATTCAGACTCACATGGTCATGGGACCCATGTAGCAGGCATTGCCGCTGCGTTAACGAACAATGTCACAGGAATTGCAGGAGTTTCGTGGAAGAGTAATATTTTGCCTGTGAAAGTATTAAATGAAGCTGGTGAAGGCTCGTCATTTGAAGTCGCAAAAGGGATTTACTGGGCTGTCGATCACGGAGCTGATGTGATCAATATGAGTCTTGGGGATTATAATGATTCCGATGCGCTTCATGATGCGATTAAATATGCATATAAAAATGATGTCGTTATCGTAACAGCTTCAGGTAACGACAATGTCGAAGATCCGATGTATCCTGCCCAATACGAAGAATCTTTCACGGTAGCCGCTGTTGACGATGCAAGAAATCGGGCTTTCTTTTCCAACTACGGGAAACATGTAGACATAACAGCACCTGGCGAAAATATTCCGAGCTTATTTCCTGACAATAACTACATTGTGATGTCTGGAACATCAATGGCCTCCCCTCATGTTGCTGGCCTTGCTGGCTTAATCCGCTCCCTTCGACCAGATTTGTCTAATAAGCAAGTCTATGAGGTGATGCGGTCAACGGCTAAAGACTTAGGAACGAAAGGCCATGACCCTTATTATGGATTTGGGGAAATTGATGTCGCCGCTGCTTTAAAATCAATCAGAAAATAAAAAAAGCCAAACCTTCCTTCTATCCCATCACAGCATTTCAACAGTGATGATATAAAGGATGGTCTGAACCTAATTATTTTTATAAGATGATGAAGACACCATTTTATGGATTGTCCTCTTTAATTACGTAAAGAAGCCATAACTTTTAATATGCCATTGCTAATTGGCTTCAATTATAGGATCTTCTTCTCTTTTAAATAAGATAAAATCGTTTCAACTGACTGCTCAATCGTTTGCTGGTCAGAATCGATTGTGATCTCTGGTGCATCAGGTTCTTCATAAGGAGAGCTAATTCCCGTAAAGGAAGGAATTTCACCTGCTCTCGCTTTTTTATACAATCCTTTTGGATCACGTTCTTCACAAGCCTCTAGTGAACAACGAACGTACACTTCAATAAATTCGCCATCTTCCACAAGCTCGCGTACACGTTCGCGATCCTCTTTAAAAGGTGAGATAAACGCCGTACAAACGATTGTTCCTGCATCGACAAAAAGCTTCGCAACTTCACCGATACGTCTGATGTTCTCTTTTCGGTCGATCGTCACTAAATCCAAGTCCTTGATTAAGACCATGGCGAATATTATCACCATCTAACACATAACTTCGTACACCTTGGTTGAATAATTGCTGTTCAAGCGCATTTGCTAGTGTTGACTTTCCAGCTCCAGATAACCCAGTGAACCAAAGAATGGCACTACGATGACCATTCTGCTCCTGTCGTTCCTCTTTTTTTATCGTTGTTTCATGCCAAACAATATTATTTGTCTGTGTCAATTTGCTCTCCCCATTTCACAATTGAGATCGAATTGCTATGAATTTCATTAAATTCCTGCCCCATCATCATACGATGACCGGCGCTCATCTCGTACTGTTTTATAAAGACTATATATTCCAACAGTTGCAATAAACACGCTGATGATAACAACTAATGAATAGTAATCTCCTTGTTTAAAAAGCAAGACCAATGTATAAGATAGAACAAGCGCGAATACTGGTGAAACAATCCAAACTTTAATAATTCGTTTAAGGATACTTTTTTGCCACAATTTGAAACCTGTATCAACAGTTCCAATACCAATAATAGCTGATGTTGTTATTTGTGTCAGAGGAACAGGCAATCCAAATATAGAAGCAACAATGACCAATGATCCTCCAGTTAAAGAAACCGTACTCCCTTGCAGGAGACTCAAAGTAGTTATTCGCTTTCCATTTGTTTCAAGTACACGTCCTCCGAGTAAAATCGCACCAAGGGCCACAAATGCACCACCCATTAAGATTCCTTCTGTTACCCCAATTACACCTGCTCCTACAAGTGGTCCAACAGCATTCGCAACATTATTCATTCCAGCTGCAAATGCTTCCATACTAGCACTAATGATAAGTAAAATAACAAGTGGTTTACGCCATTTCCCTTTACCTGTTAAATTAGGATGACGTTGCTCAAGACGACGAACAACATGACCAAATGCATAAGCTAAAAAGAATGCAGCAAATGGCGTGATAATCCAAAACGAAACAATAACAAGCAATGTATCTAGATAAAGCGATTGATAGGCAATTCCAGCTCCGACAATGGCTCCAACAACGACTTCACTCGTTGATAATGGAATACCTAGTAAATTAGCTATAAACAAGCACAAACAAGCTGCTGACAGGATAATAATGACTAGCTCAACATTTACAATAGAAGCTGGTATAATTCCACTACCAATAGTCCGAACGACCTCGCCACCTGCTAAAGCTCCTAAAAAGGCAAAAATAGCAACGAGAAGCATCGCAACACGTTTTTTCGGAATAGCCCCACTACCGTATGCAGGACCCATAGCTGCAGCGGTGCCACTTGCCCCTATATTCATTGCAAAGAAACAAGCAATAACGATGGCAATGATCGTTAACATAAAGACTCATCCTCTCTCATAAACCTACGCGTGAACTTGTTGCTTCATCCCTCGAATGAGTACTTCTACAACCTCAGCTCTGCTGAATTCAGGTGGTGGTGTCACACCCTCTGATAACATTTCACGAACCTTCGTCCCTGATAAAATAACACGATCTTCTTTACCATGCGGGCACGTTTTCGTTGAAGCCATGTTTCCACAAGCCTTGCAGAAGAAACTATGTTCAAAAAATAGCGGTGTAATTCCTAACTCGCTTTTCTTAAAATCTCGGAAAATAAGTTGAGCATCATACGTTCCATAATAATCACCGACACCCGCATGGTCACGACCGACAATGAAGTGCGTGCAGCCATAATTTTGACGAACAATCGCATGGAAGACTGCTTCACGTGGACCTGCATAACGCATCGCTGCTGGAAATACAGCTAGGAATACTCGGTCATTAGGGTAATACTTTTCAAGCAATACCTCGTAGCTTTCCATTCTCACATCTGCAGGAATGTCATCCGATTTAGTTTCACCAACAAGTGGATTTAAAAAGAGTCCATCAACAATTTCAAGTGCTGATTTTTGAATATACTCATGAGCGCGGTGAACAGGATTTCTCGTTTGAAAACCAACGATTCTCTTCCAACCTAGTTCTTCAAATGTCGCTCTCGTTTCAGCTGGATCAAGATAATATGTTTCGAATTTCTCTCTTTTCACTCGGTTAAGTAATGTAATTGGTCCACCAATATACACGTTAGGACGTTCATACATCTTTTTAACTCCTGGATGAGCCTCATCTGTCGTCCGGTAAACGTGCTCAGCTTCAACTTCTTTATTCGGAGTAAATGTATCTGTTACTTCAATGATACCGTAGACAACACCATCATAAACAAGCTTTACGCGGTCACCGATGGAAAGACTTTCAGCTTTCACTTCAGTTACTGGTAATGTGATCGGAATGCTCCACACAGTTCCATCTGCTAAGCGCATGTTTTTTACAACAGATTCGTAATCCTCTTTCCCTAAAAATCCAGTAAGTGGGCTAAATGCTCCAATTCCAATTAACTCAAGATCAGAAAGGGAGAATGAGTCTAATTCGATTTCCTTTGTTATATTCGTTATGTCATAAGTTGGTTCAAAACGTTGGACAAGTGTTCCTCCATGTGCGTGAATCATGTTTATCATCCTTTCAAATATAAAGTGCATCTATCATTGCTAGATTATTGTGGTTTTTTACCCTTGATGTAAACCACATTCTGTTTTCCCTGAATCTGCCCATCTACCACTACGAGGATCCGCGCCTTCAGCAACAGGCTTTGTACAGTATTCACAACCGATACTTGGATAGTTTTGATCATGTAGTTCGTTATAAGGTAGTTGGTGTAGTTTGATATACATCCAAATCTCTTCTTCCGTCCAGTGAATAAGGGGACAGATCTTAATCGAGTTAAATCTGTTGTCTTGATTGACAAACTGCGTATTTGCTCTAGTTGGAGATTGTTCTCTTCGTAACCCTGAAATCCAAGCATTATAGCGACCTAACTCACGCTCAAGTGGGACTAATTTACGAATTTTGCAGCACGCATCAGGTTCTCTTTCCCAAAGACGATCACCATATTCTTTTGCTTGCTCTTCAGGCGTTAATTCCGGCTTCGCTAATTCGATATTCATCTCAGGATAACGACTTTTTACTTTATTAACTAATTGATAGGTTTCATAAAAATGAAAGTCAGTGTCAAGGAAAACAATCGTTGCATCCTTTTTCACTTTGCTAATTAAATCAATTAGCACCATTCCCTCGGCACCGAAGCTACACGCATAAACCAGTTCGTCTCCAAATTCCTTATAGGCCCACTTTAGAACGTCCATCGTGTCCTTGCGCTCAAGCTGCGCATTCAACTCTTCATAATTTACTTGGGTCAATGTTTCATAGGTTAATGTCATTTTCTCACTCCTTCGTTTCAAGTTTATTGAAAGAATCATTTCTCTGATAAGAAAACTTGGTTTATCGCGAACATTAAAAAGAGAAAAGTCTTACCTACACGTATCTTTCGTCTTTTAGAGAATATTTGCTTTAATAGTAAAAGACGACGTTAGATTCATTAGAACTCTCATCTAACGTCGCCTCTAGTTTTCTAGTCAGCGCGTTAATTATTTTAATCGTACTTTCTCATTCTTCTCTAATTGAATGACCTTTCCGTCCTGCACAATAATTGTTACAGACCCGTACTTTAAATCTTTTAAAAGCTCTTGGAGTCTCAGACTTACCTTTTCAAATTCTTGCTCACTTGTCATGATGAACACCCCTTACATTGTTGGAAGTAAGACGAGAAAGTTTAATTCCTTGTAATTTGATATGAATTATTAGTTTAATTGTATTCTATCCATCCATCTCCAAATTGTCAATCATTGATTCAAGTAAAATTGAAAAATAGGCTCGTTCTAGTTTTTAACAAAAAACTCATTAGATATCTTCCTTTGATTCAACAAATCCTTAATACCAATGATTTAGCGGTAAAAGTATCTGTTCATAAAAAATCTACTCTATTCTCAACATGTACTTCTGTTTAAAATCTCCATTAAAAAAAGATCGTCATGAGACGACCTAGCTTTTTACGGTTGAATAATATTACCTGTAACGTCTGTAATGGATGTTGTTCCACTACTTTTTTCTAAAATTGTTACATCTCCTGTGACAGCTTGAATATCGATATCGCCCGCTCCATTTCGTATCGACACATCTCCTTGCTGTTCACGTATCTCTACCTCTCCCGTTCCCGTAATGATTGAAAGATCTCCACTTGACTGAGTCACACTTGTCTTACCAGCTTTCTTATTGATTCTCATATCTCCCATCACATTTACGAGAGTGATATTTCCGGCACCGTCAGTCATTTGTACATCCCCTTGAATATGTTCAAGTGTTAAATGACCAGACCCGTGTTGCAATTGGATCCTAGCATTCATGGAGCTGATGTGAAGCTCTCCTTCATTTTGGCGATAATTCATGACTAAATGATTCGGCACTTCAATATCGAGGTGAAGATAGCCTTGCTCCTGCTCCGCCCCTCGACTTACCGAAGTTGTTAAAACTCCATTTGTGCCTTCACTCGTTAACTCAACATCCATATTCTCTTCACTAAATTGCTCGGCTTGGTCCATTTCCTCGCCCACCACTGTAAACGTAGCAAGAACCTTTATTTCATCTAATCCTTCTACACCAGTAATGGTCACGTCACCTTCGTCGTGATGAATGGTCAAGGCATCAAGTCCAGCCGCATCAAGCGTAAACGACTCTTCCTGCTCATATGTCACAAGGTTACAGCCTGCTAGTGCCAGCAAGGCAACAATACAGACGATACCTTTACTTAACAATTGCTTCATTTGCTTCTCTCCCGTCTATTGTTCAAACCATTTTTCCCTTATTTAAGTTTACCGAATTAAGAGAGAGAAACCAACTGTCATCTGCGAAAAACAGCTTTGTTCATCTATTGTTCACTTTAGAGAAGGGAAAGATAAGGGCTGGAGCCTTCTCTTGCTTGACATACTCGACTTTATAACCCTCTTTTTGTCTTTGTTCAAACGTTTTTCTAGAAATTGGCCTTGGCTTAGACCAACTTAGAGAATCAATTTTATCCCATGAATCATGCGTAATTAATTCTATTTTATAATAATAGCAATTACCTGATAAGTAAGACTCACATACATATTTAACCGTTTGTTTTGAATGCATTTACTTCACCATCCTTACTAGTAGCTATCTCCATAAATAAGTAGCTTTACACCTTATTTAGCAGATCAATCACGACATTGAACAGTTGACTTCGTGGCATTAGAAAACTTGGCTTATCGCCAAACTTTAATGGCGAAAGCCTTAGTTGCACTCATACTTTAATCCTTTAATGAAGTTAAACTTTCTTAAAGTGCAAAAAAAAGCCCTCTGTACGTCATCCAGAGACCCTTTAGGTTGAGCTAGTGAAAACACGGGCAATCGCTTTTTCTCGGCCTTTAAACATATTTTCTAGAATCGCTTTCGTTACATAACTTGGTAAGATTGCCTTACATTTGATCGTATCCTTCATAATTGTTTCATCCTCATTTTCAACAAAGGCATGCTCGTGTTTCCATTCAGTAAATGGAAAAGGAAGCTTTAATCCACTATCGACAAAGCAATGTGGTGCGTCAACTTCTTCAATGAGAGATACCCACTTCACGCCTATTCCAGCAACCGACAGCTTCATTACAATTTCATTACCTGTCCTTGTATCTGGATTAGATAGAATCGTCACTTTTGGAAATGAGGTAATTCTAGCTAGATTTTCAGCAGTCGAAAAGAACGTCCATACTTCCTCAATAGGCGCTTTTACTATCGTTGTATAGCTGAATGTTAGTAAGCTCATGTGCAAACCTCCTCTTTTTCACTCAATTCTATTATAATGGCTTTAACAATAAATTGAAAAAGATAAGGAGTTTCACATGCAACAAAATCGAATATTTTGGTTTGGACTCAGCTTAGCCTTTCTTTTACTGGCAGTGAGTTTCAGATCAGAACCTAGCTATTTTTGGATTCTATTCCCGATATCATTAGCACTGTTAACGGTTTTTTGCTGGTTATTCGAACGACCTAGCAATTTAAACTTTCTCTCACATTGGTTCATCGGTATCATGAGTGGCTTTGCTCTTTATTTATTTTTTGCCTTTGGACAGTGGTTTGTCATCACAACAGAACTGCCCTTTATTGATGATCTCCAATCTCTTTATTCGCGCGTGAAACCAACTGAGTCAATCCATTATCTTTGGCTTTTTCTAATTATTATCCCAGGAGAGGAATGGTTTTGGCGTGGATTTATCGTTAAACGAATTAGCTATAAGACCACTTCATTTAAAGCAGCTGCTCTTGGAACACTGCTGTATGCTGGCGCTCATATTTTCACTGGTAGTCTCTTACTTGTCATGGCAGCTCTCATTGCTGGTTTTGTTTGGTCGATTATTTATCTCAAAACGAATAACCTTTGGGCAGCGATCCTCTCACATTTGATTTTTGACCTTTTTCTTCTTGTTATTTTACCCGTTATGTAATAAAGAAGCTACGCTTATTAACGTAGCTTCTTCCTAAGCATAAATATTCACAAGTAATCCTTTAATCTCACCGACCATATTGAGGATGTCTAAACCCTTTTTCTGCTTTTCTAAAACAGCATCCGTTAAATCGAGCAGCTTTCTGTCGACTTCCTGAACAATTTTATAAATTTTTGTTCGTCCTCTTCGATTAAAGCCACGACGTTCCTCTAAACTTAATCCAAAGGCAACAGCATCCTCCATAAACTCCTTCACAAGCTGCTTGTATTTCCGCAGCTCATCGACGGTTCTTGATTCTGACAGCACCTTACCTTGATCATCTATCTTTTCCATAAGCTGCGAAAGACGCACATACGCCTTCTCATCACGCTGCTTGCCCATTACTTCATGGAAGGAAACCTTCGCTTCAGGCCCCGTTTTCTTGGAATCAACTCGGTTCAACCCTGTCTTCCCTACTCTTTGGACGTCCATCTCGCACCCACTTTCTCGCTCATCCTATGTGTAGTTTACCACAAATCTCTGGTACCATTTATGATCGAAAAGGCGAGAAGATGATCATCTCCTCGCCTTCTGGAATAAGTATTACTGTAGTAGTTGTAAAACACCCTGCGGCAATTGATTGGCTTGAGCAAGCATCGCTGTAGCTGACTGATTCAAAATATTATTACGCGTGAATTCAGTCATCTCAAGCGCCATATCTGCATCACGAATACGAGACTCAGATGCCGTTAAGTTTTCGTGCGTTACTTGAAGATTATTGATCGTGTGCTCCATTCGGTTTTGCGTAGCACCAAGTTTAGCGCGAATCGATGACACTTGCTGAATCGCACGGTCAAGAGCAAAGATTGCACTGTTTGCTTCATCTTGAGTCGTTACACGCACTTCATCAATGCCAAGACGAACCGTATTCAATTCATCTACATCAATCATGACATTTTGGTTCGTGTTTGGTCCAATTTGGAAAGCAAGTGCATTGTTAATGATTGAGAATTCTGTATTTGCATTCGCAATATTACTATTGAATTTAAACTCGACTCCACCATGCTCCATAACCCCATTGACCGTTCGAATCGTTTTTGAAAACGCAATCGCATTGTAGTCGGTTGTATTGATGCTATGTGGAGCAGGGTTATGTGCTGGAGTAAGTATCTCTTGTAACAACCAACATGTTACGAGTTACTTCTTCCTCATCTCCTGCTGTATCCCATGCTTGTACTCCCGAATACGTTTCCGCAAGCTTATCTCGTATCTCCTTTAACGTAACATCACCATTAAAAGTGATACTGTTGTTCATCATGTCTAATTGAAATGTATCTGGCGGTGTTGCTGTTGTACCATCCACAACTTCAAACACAACTGTTTCTCCAACATCATTGACAATTGAGAAATAATTCGTATCAGCGACATTAATAGCAGCACCGCTTTGATCTGTAAGCGATTGTGTCTTAATAACAGCCGCTGAAGTAACATTTCCATCTGCATCTCCACAATTTTATCTGTTATATCCTTTGCCGTTGTACCTGTTCCCACCTTCACTTCGGAACGCTCAACCAATTCCTTTGTATTTATTATTTCTAAACGAACACCATCTACTACCGGCGAATCAAAGTTACGATCACGAGACAATGTGAAAACTGCTTCCGCTTCAACGGAAACTTTAACTGTTCCAGAGCCTGTAATAGCTCCTGCATTTATACGGAGACCACCTATATCAATATACTCACGACCAGCATCAATCGCTGCTTGACCAACACTAATCGCTTCACTTTCAATCGGTAGACCATCTGGACCAACGACTTGAACCGTTGCCCCTGTATTACCACCATCATCATTATAATTACGCACATTTACGGTATATTCACCTAATAACTGTCCTTCTAAACTAGGATCTGCAAAAACGACAGCGTTATTATTATTTGTTAATCCTGCCGCTGGCTGCGTCACGTTATAAATAAGGTTAGAATTAACGACATCTAACTCATAACGACCTGTCTTCAGATTAGGATCAATCACTGTAGGCAAGCCTTTAACATTTGCATTATCATAATCTTTTACACTTAACACAGCACTTGAGCCGTTTAATAGCTTACGTGTATTAAACTCTGTTTTTTCAGCGACACTATCAATTTCAGTTACAAGCTGACGGATTTCTTTTTGAATTTCAACACGGTCTTGGTCTGTGTTTGTGTCATTTGCTCCTTGAACGGCAAGCTCACGCATACGTTGTAGCATTGCATGTACTTCCTGCATCGCTCCCTCAGCTGTTTGCAGAAGTGAAATACCATCCATTGCATTGCGCTCAGCCATTTTTAAGCCGCGAATTTGTGATCGCATTTTTTCTGAAATCGCTAGACCAGCAGCATCATCAGCAGCGCGGTTAATTCGCATACCTGAAGAAAGCTTTTCTAAATTTTTAGAAGTAGCAAATTGATTTTTATTAAGATTTCGATAAGCATTTAATGCTTGAATATTATTATTAATTTTCATAGAAGAATGACATCCTTTCGCTAATTAATTCTCATAGATTGAATAGCTTTCATATGCACTAGCCTTTTGCTTCATGCTTTTCGGCTGAGCATCACGCTTTGTCTTCATTGCTTCATTCCATGAGAACATGATTGGTTCAATAATCGCAATGATTTCTGCAACAATTTCTTTGTCTTTCTTCAAATTCGCTTCAACAAGCTTATCGGCAATATAGTTGTATACTTGATCAAGCTGATCAGCAACAATTCCAGCTTCATAATTAATACCTGCACCAAGACGATGACACGATATCGCTTGCTTTTTGGAGCTTTTCATTTGCACGAATGAAATCTTTTTCATCTATATGTGTAATGGAGTCTTCTAAATTCGTCAAACACGCTTCATATAATAATGCCGTTAATTCCTGTGACGTTTTTTGATGAAGCACTTCGTTTGTGAGGAATGTGGTCAACCCTTCCACCTCCATCTTTCTTTTCTCAATCTATTAGTAGTATCGGAGTTTCTCTCTCGATTGTTTAATAGTTTTTCTCCATTTCTTCAATTAACAAGAGAATCTCCGCCATAACCGAATAAAGCTGCGGTGGAATATTATCTCCTAAATCCATATCAAGCAAATTTTCAACAAGCATGGCATCCTCTTGCATGTGCACATTGTTTTTTTTAGCAAGCTCAATGATTTGATTCGCAACCTGTCCTTTCCCATGTGCCACCACTTTAGGGGCTCCGTTCTCATCGTCATAACGAATGACCGCTGCTGTTGGACCATTCATTTGCTTACGTGTCTTTTGGTTAAAGTGTTTGGAGACGATCATATTTTAAAATCAAATCCCTTCTCATTAAAGACAGGCTGTTGGCGTGGCTTCTCTGTTTCTTGTTCTGTCTTCTCTGTTTCAGATGTTAAATGTGCATATTTAATCCCATATATGGAATAACCGACTTCTGCCAGCTTTTCAACAGCTCTCTCGACCAAGGGCTCCATTTTCTCCCGGAAATCTAGCTGGTCATTTTTTAATGTGACCGATAATTGTCGTTCAGTTGCTGAAACCATGATGCCTATCTCACCCATCTTCGGTGTTTCCATTAAAAAATAAAGACTACAGTTTTCCCAATCTACTTGTTGCCCTTCATTACGAGAGTTGACAAATACTTGAAGATTCTCTACTTTTTCTTCCAATAATAAAGGAAGCTGAAAGAACATACTTTGTAAATTCCCTTGCTGGTCAGAACGACTTAACAGTTGTTGGCCAGTCACGTTATTCAATGCCTGATTTGCAAGCTGCTGCACACGGGAGCCTTCTTCTTCGCCACGAGCTAATTGCAAAAGAGCTGTTTTAAGATTACGTTGATTTGAATCTTGCTGTTGTTGTTCACGTCCTGAGGCAAGCTGTTGCGCTATTTCACTATCACGATTTAAACCAAGACCACGAATGATTTCGAACATCGCACGTGGTGATCCTTCTTGCACTGGTCCACGAGCTGTTTCAGTTAGTTGATTGGTGTAGGATTGTGAAGGGAGTTGTGCTTCACGAAGAGCACGTTCATTTGCAGCCGTATAATGCATCACTTTTGTTTCTGACGGTTTAAATGATAAGCGTTCTACAAGTTGTCCGACTTCTCGAACGATACGATTGGCTTCATGATGCTGACCTTTTGCTAATAGCTTCTTTGCTTCATGCAGATGACTGCTTGCCTGCAAAAGCTGACGTTCAGTCCTCATATCAGCTAGCTGCATCATTTCGCTACGCAAAATCGCGTTGTCTAACTTTTTTATTGTCGTCTCTAATAATGGCTTCGCTTGGGGCTGAGCCTGGTTCCTAAATTGTTCAATTTGACGGTTAACCAAATCGAGGTTTCGCTTGATATCACGCTGCAAGCTTTTAAAATCAGCTGTCATTTGCGCTAATTTTTCTGTAATAGTGGTGACGGCTATCGACTTACTAGCCATTTCTACACTTGTCTGAAACTGTTCATTTTGAACATACGCATCTGCTTCAACAGGCTGACGTTGCATTCCAGCCGTTATTGCGATTTCTTTGATTTGCTGCACAATTGTTGAGAGCTCTTGTCGTGCCTTTAGTTCTCTTCCCTGATCCTGAAAGTTTCTTGCTGATTCAATCGCTCGGTCAAGATCATTTGTGTTTGCTTCCATTAAAATAGAATGACCTTGTAACAGTGATTGAATTTGTTGAATCGCACGTTCTAAGGAAGGCTCTCTTTGCACTGCCTTCTCTACTTGGTTAACAGCTTCTAAAAGAGAGACGTGTTTGTTGCTGAGCTGGGATTGGCAGCTCGTGTTAAATCCTAGTTCACCTCCTGTCCTACTTGTTGAAGTTGATCTGACTGTCGCAATGCTCGTTCAATTTGCTCAACCGTATCCGATTGAAGCCCATTACCTTGTCTCAATAAAGTTTCGATTTGTTCACGAACAGGCTGAGTGAATCCTTCTCGTTGAATGGCACTTCTGACTTCTTGAATAAGTTGCCGTTCAGCTGCTGAAGACTAGAAGATCGCTCGATTTGCTGTAATGTTTGGATGAAACGTTCAATCGCCACTTTCTCTAAATGCCTTGATTCAGCTACGGCACGCCCCTGTTGCATTTGTCGATCTGAAGCTGAGGCTGCTGCTGTGATCGATCAAATCGTTCTCTATTAGTAGGCTGTGCCTTAAATTCTGGATCCAATTTCTCTCGCTAGATCCGTCAACACTTGATTTAGTGGTCTGCCATGTAACGCTTCATGCACAGCACGAAGATGATTTGCCGTTACTTCAAGTCGCTTATTTGCCATCGCTTGTACCGTTTGTAATCGTTGCTCTGGTTTACCCTCGTTCATAAATCGCTGCAACATTTGAACAGCTTCTTTTGTCAGCGGGACACCTTTATCCATCAACATCGCAGCTGCTTGTCTTAATTCAGGAGTTGGCTGTTGCACACCGAGCTGACGAAGAGTCTGTGTCAGCTCTTGCTGTCTACCTGCACTCCCTTGCTCAGTTGGCCTGCTTTGTTGTCCATCTGCCTGTAACGCCTTTACGCCTATGACATCACCGTGTGGGTCCGTTACTTGAATCGTTGCTCGATCCCCTGCTGGAATGCCTCCCTCAAATTTCGCAACAACGTCTCGTCCGCGAATTGTAAGTAGCGCTTCATCATTTCCTTTTCGCTCTTTAATCGTTGCACGGTACACATCGCCTTCTTTAAGCTGCGTTGCTCTCTCTGGCTGCTGTGATGCTATGGGTACTTGATGTTGAATTTGCATACGATTCACGCTCCCGCTCCTTTAAAGTCCTATCTATAGTATCGGTAAATATCATCAATATGTTTATCTTGAAAGGCTGTTCAAAGAGTTCAAGAACCATTGGCGCCAAGATCTTCTCTGCATCCTCTTTTCAAACTATAATATGATTAGTTACCTTCTGATTTCATCCAGCCTTTACGAACTATCTCTTCTCCAAAACGTTCACGTAATTGACTCATTGTCTGATAAAGATCTTCTTGTTTCTGATCCTCTTTATATGAAAACAAATCTAATTGTTTATAAGCAAATTGTTTTTCTACTAAATCGTACGTACTGATTCCAAGCAATCGAATGGGTTCTCCATTCCATGCTTTTTCAAATAATTGACGTGCTACTTTCACAATCTCCTCACGCTCTTGCAAAGGATTTACCAGCTTTTGACTACGAGTAATCATCTTCCAATCATGGTAGCGGATTGTTAACTGAACACCTCTAGCAAATACTTCTTTCTTTCGTAATCGCTGATGCACACGAGCAGCAAGTTGATCAAGTGTGGTATGGATCAACTCATTGTTCCTAGTGTCAGCTCGCAAGGTTGTTGAATGCCCAATTGATTTATATTCGCCATACGCATCAGGATTCACAGGTCTGCTATCAATTCCATTTGCTCGCTCCTGTAGCTTTATTCCACGTTCGCCAAATTTCTTCTCAATTAAAGCTTTATCTGCAACCGCTAAATCACCGATCGTATGAATGTCTTGTTTTTTCCATTTCTCAACTGTACGCTTGCCAATTCCGTGCATTTCCTTAATCGCAAGCGGCCAAAGCTTATCTGGCACATCACGTTTCCGTAAAACCGTAATCCCATTCGGCTTTTTCATATCACTTGCCATTTTTGCAAGAAATTTATTAGGAGCAATTCCAATGCTACATGGAAGTCTCAGTTCTTGAGCGACTCTCTCCTGAATTTGCTGCGCGAGAGAAACGGGATGAATGTCATTCAAGTAGGACGTTAAATCAAGGTATCCTTCATCAATAGAAACTTGTTGAACGAGAGGCGTATAGGAAAATAATAATTCAAACAAAGCCTTTGAAGAGGCGCGATACCGCTCTCCATTTGGTCTAAGGATAATCAATTCCGGGCATAATTTCTTCGCTTGCCATACAGGCATCGTCGTTTTTACACCTTTTGCTCTCGCTTCATAGCTACTCGTGACAATAATCCCTCTTCGTTCTTCTGGATTGCCAGCAATCGCCACAGGCTTTCCCTTTAAACGATCGTCATGAGCCACTTCAACTGAAGCAAAGAAACTATTCAAATCTAGATGGAAAATTAAGCGGGCATGATTCATCCTTAAGACCTCCTCCTTCTCATATTATACGAAAAGATGTTCGTTTTCGAAAGGTTGAATGGTTGCATGTTATCTTTATTTCAGATAAGGTAGTAGGTATAAGCAATGGCGTTTCTTGTCATTTTGCTTTTAGATTGGAGGCGGCTAAAAGATGCATACAAGTAAGCAAAAGCCTGAATTCCTTTACTGCGCTTCATTTCAGCACATTAAGGCCATCCAACGTTCAGCACGTGAAGAACAAAGAAAATCACCAACAATAGCTGAAATAGCAACAATCGTCGGTGATACAGAAGAACACATCTTAGAAAGTATTGAGTTTGGTCAATCGAGTTATTTTACACAGACTTACTTTCATTAAACGACTTGAAGATCGTTCGTTAGCTTTGTGTAATGACGCGTGAGGTGAAGACGATTGGCTCTGATATGCTTGGTTTGTGTTAGAACGCGCGTCATTCTTTCACCATACTTACTACCCTTCTCGTATAGATTCCTCGTCTTTTCGAGTTTAGCTAATAGACATTTGCCTTTTCTAAATATATTTGGCTGTATTCAAAAAGTGACCGTTCTACTTAAGAACGGTCACTTTTGTTTTCGTTTTATTTCGGATTTCATATGAGAAAAATCGACTAGCTCTATCTTCAACGAATGACTTAGCTTTTGGCAACCTCTTTAATCACAGCAACAACAGCTTCCGACAACTTCACAAGTTCAGCAATCGGCATTTTTTCACTTTTTGTGTGGATGTCTTCATATCCGACTGCTAAATTAACTGTTGGGATCCCGTGGCCAGCAAAAATATTTGCATCACTGCCCCCACCACTTTGAAGCAGCTGCGGTGTTCGACCAATTGAAGTGATCGCACGTTTCGCTACTTCGACTACTTCGTCTCCGTCACCAAGTTTAAATCCTGGGTACATAACATCGACTTCAACATCTGCTTTCGTGCCCATCTCAGCAGCAGTTGATTCAAAGGCTTCCTTCATCTTTGCAACTTGCGCTTCCATTTTTTCATTGATTAACGAACGGGCCTCCGCTAAGATTTCTACATGATCACATACGATATTCGTTTGAGTCCCGCCTTCAAATCGTCCAATATTCGCAGTTGTTTCCTCATCAATCCTCCCAAGCGACATCTTAGATATCGACTTAGCAGCAACTGTAATCGCTGATATCCCTTTTTCAGGAGCAACACCCGCATGAGCGGTTTTCCCATGAACAATGGCTCTGATTTTTGCTTGAGTTGGAGCGGCAACAATAATGTTACCGACCGGACCATCACTATCAAGCGCGAAACCATACTTTGCCTTCATCATCGAAGGATCAAGCGCCTTCGCACCTACAAGGCCTGATTCCTCACCTACTGTAATGATGAACTGAATCGTACCATGTTCAATATTTTCTTCCTTTAATATACGAACTGCTTCGTACATCGCAGCTATTCCTGCCTTATCATCAGCACCTAAAATGGTTGTACCATCCGTAATGATATAGCCATCTTTAATTGACGGTTTCACACCCTTACCAGGTACTACTGTATCCATATGGGAAGTAAAATAAATGGGATCAATCCCTTCTCGCGTTCCCTCAAGAGTACAAATTAAATTTCCAGCTGCATGCTCCGTTTTACTAGCTGCGTCATCTTCAATGACTGTTACACCTAAGTCTTCAAATTTCTTTTTCAAAATCGGCGCAATGACGCTTTCATATTTGGTTTCTGAATCAATTTGAACAAGTTCAAGAAATTCATCCACTAATCGTTGTTCGTTAATCATATGTTTTGTTCCTCCAATAATCGTTTCTTCTTAAATGGTACAGGTAACTCGAGTAAATCGCAAGTTTACTGCGGCAAACGAGCAAATGCGTAAGCTCCATCATCAAGAGCTCACGCATTTGCACATAAAACGATTAAAGCCTCTCTTTCTCTTCGGTTACATTCTTTTCACAAAATTCAAAGAGAACCCCGCTCGCTGACTTAGGATGGAGAAAGGCAACCTTTGCTCCATCCAGCTCCATTCACCGGCTCATTATGAATCATTTGTACACCATTCTCACGGATATCTTCAATTCTAGATTCAATATTTGATACTCCGAGTGCGACATGATGAATACCTTCCCCGCGTTTTTGAATAAATGTAGCAATCGGACTTTCTTCCGATAACGGTTCAAGTAACTCTATTTTTGATTCACCTATTCCTAAAAACGCTACTTTCACACCTTGTGATGCCACTTCTTCGACCCCAAGGAGGCGAAGCTTTAAACTGCCAACATAAAATGGTAACACCTCTTCGATTGATGAGACAGCAATTCCAATGTGGTCAATTTTCTTTGGTGACTTTTCGTTCATCCTTTCATCCCTCCAACAACTATCGTACAGTCATACTATTCTTGATAACGGTTGCAAAATCCTGCTTTTTAGATAGTGTTTTTTACTACCCCCTTGTTCTAAAAAGCAGAACCAAGTAAAATAGATAGAGATACAATAGAGGAGGGTGCAATATGCCACGCAAATTCCAAAAAACGATTGTTTATATTATGATTATCACGATGGTCCTTGGCTCTGTTCTTATGGGAGTTTCATTTTTCTAGGATTTCCTTTAGGCATTTTAACCATAACCGTTTGAAGAGGCTGATTCTGTGCAGCCTCTTCTTTTCATTTAATCGCCCCGAATTTACGCGCAATCATTTCAAATGAATCCTTCTCATTCGTAATATGAATGACTGTTCCAAGCGGAATTTCTTCAAATAGCATTTCAACCAGCTCATTAGGAAGACGAATACACCCTGCCGTCACAGCATATCCTATTGATTCTGGACGATTTGTACCGTGAATACCATACGATCTTCCATCTGTTTCATTTGCATCAAAACCGATCCATCTTGAACCGAGTGGGTTAGCAGGATCACCCCCAGGAATGTCTTTTTTTCGGTAATAAGGATTCATTGCTTTAACAATTACCATAAAAGTGCCAAGCGGTGTCTCCTCTCCTACCTTGCCCGTTGCAACCTTTACCTTATTTTTTATTTTCCCATCATGAATATAGACTAATTCGTTAGAGGCGACGTTCACAATAATAAACGGATCACCGAGCGTTGGATTTTCACCAAGCGGCCAAATTGGAGAAGCTATAGCTAGACATATGAATGAAAAAAGCGCTAGTCTCATGAACCTTCATTCCTTGCTTTTTTCCTTAGTTTCTCATTCACATCTTCTTTTTATCCGCTTGATTCCATAGCTGATCCTTAATCTGAAGGTATTGATCTAATTCATGCATGATATAAAGCAATGTTGATCGCACTTCAAACTCTTCACGTGTTGTTGGCAGCGGCATTTCCTCAAAAGTCTTCTTTAATTGCGTTAATCGTTCTTGAAAATAGGGAACACGGTTTGCAGGACTAACAGATTTACTCAACTCATCTAAAAAATCAGCAATCGGTTCACTTTGAGCAACGGTATGATGAATTTTCGAGACAAAGGGCATTAACCGCTCAATAATATCAAACTGTTTCTCACGCATTTTAAAGTAATAATAATATTGATCTTCATAACGAAGAATATGGTTTTGGATATTATGAAAAGCAAGATTTTTCCCTTGCTTTAATAATTCTATAGTTTCAGGAATTTCTTTTCCATCCCACTCACTTTCCCCGTGCCTTAAATAGCTCGATAACTCCCTTAAAATGGTCTTAAAATGCTCTTCAATTTCTTTGTGATACCGTCTTAATTCCCGATCATTGTTTGGCATATAGAGATTCATCACTAATGCAACACCGACTCCAATGACAATTAGCAAAAGCTCATTAATGATAATGGAATATGAAATGGTCCCCAGTGTATATAGATGTAAGATGATAACAGAGCTTGTTACAATTCCTTCCTTGACCTTTATCATCACCACAATCGGGATAAAAAGAAGTAAGATTAATCCCAGCGTCCATGGCTGATATCCGATAAATTCAAAAAGAGTTGCGCTAAGAATGATTCCAACGATACAAGCTACAATTCTTTCCCATGAGACCCTCAAAGAGCTTCTTCTTGTAACCGAGATACAAAGAATCGTTAAAATAGCAGCAGCGGCGTAGAATTCAAGTTGTAAGGCTTGAGCAATGGCAATAGCAATTGCTGCACCGATTGCTGTTTTCAGCGTTCGATAGCCAATTTTAAATGCCATAATTCACCTCATCTCGATTTTATTTTACTTAGTTTATCATACATATAACTAATCTTTTCAAAGGAAGACAGAGTAGAAAAACTTTGCTTCTCGCCAAGTCCTTAATGGCAAAAGCCTTAGTCTTTTTTATGCGTTCAGAAAGTTAACATGATTTTTATACTTTCTGATTAGTAAGAATAACACAAAAACGACCTACAGGTTCACTGCAAGCCGCTTAGTATTATAAAACTTTCTCTAAGAAATCCCGCGCTCTTTCTGATTTTGGTGCGACAAAAAATTCATTAGGTGGGGCATCTTCTACTAATGCACCTTGATCAAGGAAAAGAATACGATCGGCTACCTCTCTCGCAAATCCCATTTCATGAGTGACAATAACCATCGTCATTCCAGATTCTGCTAAATCTTTCATAACAGCTAGTACTTCTTTAACCATTTCAGGATCAAGAGCTGAAGTCGGTTCATCAAACAGCATCACTTCTGGTTCCATTGCGAGTGCACGTGCGATCGCCACACGTTGCTTCTGCCCACCAGAAAGACGACTAGGGTACTCATCACGCTTTTCAGAAAGTCCAACTTTCTCAAGCAGTAACTCAGCACGTTCTGTCGCTTCTGTCTTAGAGAGTCCTTTGACTGTCATCGGTGCATATGTCAGATTATTGACAACCGTCATATGTGGGAATAAATGAAAATGCTGAAACACCATTCCAATTTGCTCTCGAACTCGCATAACATTTGTCTTTGGACTCGTTAATTCGTTTTCTCCAACCCAAACTTCTCCTGAGGTTGGCTGCTCTAACAAATTCAAGCAACGAAGCAATGTTGACTTTCCAGAACCAGATGGTCCGATAATCGCCACAACATTCCCTTTTTTAATTTCAGTTGTAATCCCCTTCAAAACCTCAATTTTCCCAAAGGATTTATGCAAATCATGTACTTTAATCACTGTGCTGCAATCTCCTTTCGATCAGACGACCTATAATCGTCAGCACCATTACAAGTAAATAATAGATCAGCCCAACAAATAAAAGGGCTTCAAAGTAACTATAAATTTGTGAGTTAACAATTTGTGCACGACGCATTAAATCCATTACACCAATAACCGAAATAATCGCAGACTCTTTTGTCAAATTAATAAATTCATTAAAAAGAGCAGGTAAGATATTACGAAACGCTTGCGGCAGAATAATTTTAAACATCATCGAGCGATAAGGCACACCAAGAGCTGCTGCTGCTTCTTTTTGTCCCTTATCAACCGCTTGAATGCCGGCACGAATGATTTCAGAGACATAGGCAGCCGAATTTAATCCAAATGCTAATACCCCTGCAGTGTATGCAGGAATATCAAGACCAAACTGCGCTGGAGCAAAATAAATGATCGATAATTGTAAAATTAGTGGTGTCCCACGAAAAATCGATGTATACGCATTCGCTAAAAAGCGAAGCACACGAAAACGACCGATTTTAAATACAGCTAAAATAACTCCTAAAACAAGCCCTAAAATCAGAGCTACCGATACAAATTGTAACGTAACACCTATTCCTTGAAGTAAAAAAGGGATATGGGGTACGATTTTGCTTAAATCAAATTCATTCCTTGTTTGTCCTTCCTATTTATAACTTGTTAAAGCACCCAAATCCCGTAAGCAACAGTATGCTCACGGGATTTGACCTACACTTTTCTTACTCTTCAGTGTCAAACCATTCAATAATAAGCTCATCCATTTTACCACTCTCGATCATTTCATTCAACTTTTCGTTAAATGGCTCGACAAGCTCACTTTCTTTAGGAAACGCAATAGCGGAACCTAACTCCTCTTCACTTGGAACTTCGAAACTAACTAGCTGTGGTTGTGCATTCATATGACCTTCAGCTACTGTATCTTCCATTAAAATTGCATCAATTCGTCCAGCAAGAAGCTCTTGCATAATTTCAGGGATACGATTTAATTTAACAACTTCAAAACCAACATCCTCCGCTAACGTCTCAGCATCTGCCTCTTGAATAGAGCCAAGCTGCACACCTACTTTTAAGCCGTTCAAGTCCTCAAGCGAAGAAATATTAGCATCATCCTTTGTCACAATTAAGTTCGTTGCATCATAGTACATATCAGAGAAATCAACGTTTTCTCTACGCTCATCGTCTGGCGTCATTCCTGCTAAAACGAAATCAACACGTCCTGATTGTAGTGCTGGAATTAATCCAGTGAAATCCATATCGACAACTTCCAAATTATAACCAAGCTCTTCTGTAATATATTTAGCAATATCAACATCAAAACCAACAATCTCTCCTGTGGAAAGATCAATCGATTCATACGGAGGATAATCAGCAGATGTTCCCATTACAAGCGTTTCTGCATCCTCTGGCACCTCTGTAGTTTCTTCTGTTTCTGGCTCTTCTGTATCTACAGGTGCTTCTCCTGTCGTTGAATCATCCTCAGAAGCTCCACACCCAGCTAATAATCCTACCGACAATGCGGCTGACATTCCGAGCATCCACCATTTTTTCTTCATCGTAAAACCCCCATCTTTTCCTCTTTCAATATAATAATTATACTTGTACATGCATAATAACACATGCCTATATGAAAATGAACACTCTTTATTAAAAAAGTTATTTATTCATTTAAACACAGAATTTTCATTGAATTCAATTATTTTTGAAAGCTTTTCTATCAATAGTTTTTTTTAACTACTTTTTATATTTTTTATTCATTGATTATATAAAAATAGTGCATAAACTTCATCAAAAATATAGGTACGATGCGAGAGTCTATGCAATATTATTGCGACAAGAACTTGTATGCTTTAGTATGTCTATACATTCAAAAGAGCAATCACACTAAACAAGTGTAATTGCTCTTTCCAAATGTATAATCTAGTTGCTTAATTAACCTTACTCAGCAGCTTCTTCTTCTGCTGGCTCTTCAGTAGCTGGATCATCTGCTGGAGCTGGTTCCTCAGTTGATTCACCACAAGCAGCTAATACACTAATAGATAGCGCACCTGCTAATACCGTATAAAGAAGTTTCTTACTCATTGAAAATTCCTCCTTTGAATGTACAGTTGGAATATGTTGTTTTGTGTTTCCAACTATTCTCATCATACTAAACGCCCTAAAAGGATAGAAGAGTTTATCTTTTAATTACAACTTTTCACAAATCATTTTGAGATTATCACACTCTCATTGCCGGATAATTCTTTAATTTCCCTTATATTTTTCTTATAATAAGAGATTTCATCCAAGTTAATTATTTTATCCACTTTTTATTCTATAAATGAAAAAAAACGAAAATTCCGATATACTTAGGATAGATTTCTGAGAAAGAGAGCGATGATAATGATATACCGCCGAGAAGATGCTTTCCGTTATGAATTTGAAGAACCTTTGGATGCTAACTTTAAAGTGGTAAAAATCGACAGTAAAAGTGTCGATAGCTCTGAAGGAGAATTATTGATCATTGATGTTAGTCCTGGAGGAATGAAAATTGCAGCGGAGCTAGAGTTTCCAGACCCCAAAAAAACAAAAATTCAGCTTGAAATTGAGTTTATCCTAAAAGAAAATACACTCGTATTACATGGTGAAATTGTTTGGAAAGCCATTTTTTCTTCTTCATATGAATACGGAATTGATTTTACAACCCCAGAGAGTGAGCGACAACAGCTTATTGATGATTTGAAAGATTATGCCAAAGAAAAAAGATTGGAACAATCATAACCACTATTAGACTGTTTAAAAATTAGTGGCTAGCCACCCCATCTTTACAGTGAAAGTCTTAGTCTTTTTAAATCGTTTTGCATAGCGACATGATGGTTTTCTGATTAGAAGTGAAAAGGGGAACTGCTATACCATAAGCAATTCCTCTTTTTTTGCTTCTATAAAAGTTGGCAAAATCACTTCAATCTTCGTCCCAATACCAACTTCACTATGAACATTTAAAATACCACGATGATGTTCAATAATTTTATAACAAACCATCAGACCAAGTCCTGTCCCCTTTTCTTTTGTTGAATAGAATGGTTCTCCTAAACGTGCAATTCTCTCGTTTGGAATACCACATCCGTTATCTTCTACTTGTATACAAACAAGATTATCTGGATGGTTCAAAACTCGAATAGAAATTACTCCATTCGTCTCAATAGCTTCAATTGCATTACGGATAAGGTTAATGAAAACTTGTTTCAACTGCTTTCCTAATCCAAGAATTGATGGAACTTCTTCCGCGTAAATATCAAGTTTAATATTATTCATATTTGACTGAGTTTCTGAAAGTGTTAAGATCTGTTTTATTAAAACTCGAATGTCAAGTTGTTCGAACTCATTCTCATAATTAGGCTTGGCTAATGTTAAATACTCATAAATAATCGACTCAACCCGTTCAAGCTCTTCAAGGACTAAGCCTAAATAGTGTTCATTATAAGATTGTTCCGATTGAAATAATTGCAGAAATCCTTTAATTGTTGTTAATGGATTTCGAATTTCGTGAGCAACTCCAGCGGCTAACTGAGCAACAGCTGACAATTTATCAGACTTTCTAATCAGATCATCTACCTTTTTACGTTCTGAAATATCTTTTAGGATTGTTCGAAAAGCCGGTTTACCTCTAAATAAAATGATTGTCGTCGTTGCTTCTACTTCTACCGTACCTCCATCTAATTTTGTTATCGTCAAAATGGAATTTGTTACTTCTTTTCTTCCCGTCAAAAGAAGTCTTGTGTTCTCCCGCACTCTTGTTAAATCTCGAAAAATAAAAAGTTCAGACAATTTCTTTCCTATTAGCTCTTTTCTATTTGTAATAACAAATAATTTCTCTCCAGCAGGGTTCATGTAAATGATCTTCCATCCGTCATGAACCGTAATCGTTTCAGGTGTATGCTCCACTAAGCTTCGGTATCGTTTTTCACTTTCACGTAATTCTTGTTCTCTTTTTTTACGATTTGTAATGTTAATAAAATACAACGTCACACGATCATCCGAACGATAAGCACGGACATCATACCAACCCTGTTCATTTTCTACATAGTATTCGATTTGTATATATTCTTCTCCAGAAAGCAGCAAATAGATTTTCTTTGATAATTCTTTATTTTCATCTAGCTTCAAATACTCCCAAAAGTTCTTACCCATCAGTTCTTTCCAACTCCTGCTTAGCATTCGTTCAGCTACTTCATTCACATAAAGAAATTGACCGTCTAGTCGGATTGTCATAACAGCATCTTTTATTCCATCCAATATTTTCTTAGGTAGGCGTACCTCATCTCTATCTTCTTTACTTAAAGCTACCCCCTCTCTCTCTTTGGACGTGCTTGGCATCATGATTCTGTCTACTTGAACATGGAACGCTATTTCACTTTCTGCTGTTACATCTGTTACTGTTAATAAAATCGTTTGTAAGAATCCTTCTCCATGCAAAATTGTTTTTTCAAACTGCTCCTGATCGAGCCCTCTTTTTAAGAGAGGATAACTGATTGATAGGTCTTCGTCTTCAGCTTCTCCGCTCATTATTAATGCTTGTAAAGAAAGAGATAACAGCCTCTCTTTCGCATATCCAATTGTTTGACAAAAAGCCTTGTTAATAAACAAAAATTCTCCAGCTCCATTGATTATCGCTTGTCCTAACAATGATGATTCAAGACTTGCGTTGACTATTGACATATTCAAGTTCATTTTCATTCTCCTAACCGTTCTCTCTCGATTAAAAGTTCTCTTCTCTTCTAAAAAACCCTTTTTTTCTAGAGACTTTTCTCTCGACTTATTCCTGCTTTTTTCTACAGGGAGGCATGACTTTATGATAGGAACCAAAGTCAATTAAGGCTATAATGAATCATGGAGGAGGCTTTCATGGAAATTTTCACTTTTATTATTTTAGGTGCAATCATTGGTACCTTTTCTGGTTTTTTTGGAATTGGCGGTGGCGTCATTCTCACTCCATTGCTTTTATTACTAGGCTTTCCACCTACGCTCGTTATTGGGACAAGCTTGATGCTATCTTTAGGAACATCTGTATCTGGTGCCATAGCTCATTTTAAAATGAAAAACATTCAATGGCGATTTGTGGCAATTATTAATGTTGCAGGTATTGCTGGTACTCAAATCGCACACCCTATTATGATGATCCTCGAATCACTTGGTCATGCAGAAACAGTTATCTCGATCTTTTACATAGTCCTTCTTGCTTTTTTTGCTTACACACTATTAAAGAAACAAAAGAACAATCGTAAAAACCGTTCTCCTTTGTTCTCACCAGAAATTATGGCGGGCTTTATCGGATTGGGTGCAGGTTTTATTTCTACATTTCTAGGCGTTAGTGGTGGTTTTTTCATCGTTCCTCTCTTAATTGCCTTGCTTGGTATGAAGGCCTCTCATGCAGTTGGCACAAGCTTAGCATCTGTCGTCTTTATCGTCAGTGCAGGTTTTATTTCATACAGCTTTTCTACCTCATTAGATTATATGATGGGAATTTCACTCATAATCGGAACATTCATTGGTGCCCCTATTGGAGCAAAAGCCACTTCATTAGTGGACGAGAAATTAATAAGAAGATTACTGGGAATTTTGTATATTTTTATGATTATTAGTGTTTTATCAAATCTATTCTCAATTGAAATAATTGGGTTAATGATGATCAGTTCGTTTACAATTGTCTTCTTTACAATTTTAATTCGCAAGAACCTCCAACATAGTAGAAAAAGGAAGCTCAAAGCATAAATTTCTGAAATTTGTGATGACATAACTGAAAAACAGGTATTTTGATCCGTATATTTGTAACTACTTTGTGATATGATATGATCACTTTATGTAGAGACGAGGAATAGGAATGGGCCAGTCTAATCAACCAAGTGATATTGCTATCATTAAAGAAGCTCTTTATGGGCTCGGAATTGGCATTATGATGATGATTGTTGCTTTTTTGTTTGTTCATTTTGGTTTAGATATTAAAGCTTTTTCATAACGCTCATTTAGAGGTTATCTCATAAGATCGTCTTAAGTTCAGAGATAACCTCTTTTTTAAAAAATAATGGGTATTGTATATGGAAATTCCATAAAATTGTTTAATACCAAATCTTTCTACTCATATTTACCTTGCATGTTTGTCCATTATAATAAGTGTCATGTTACGAAGCGTGACGGTTAATTAGACAAATCAGGAGGGATTAGATATGGGTATTTTAAGTGGAGATCAACAAAAAGAACCGATGCATTATGGAGAAGTATTTGCCACTTGGGGATATTTGACCACGTCAAAAGCAAAAGTATCGGCTTATCAAACATTTTACAATCATGCTGGAGATGGAGATTTACGTAAACTAATTGAAAGCTGTGTGCAGCAAGCTCAAAAAGAAAACACAGAGGTGGAATCTCTTTTGAAAGAGAATGGTGTAATGCTTCCTCCCACACCACCAGAACGTCCTAATGCTGATCTTGAAGCGATTCCAGCTGGAGCACGTTTTAACGACATGGAAATAGCCGCTGCTCTTAGCGCTGACTTTGCTACTGGTTTAATTGCTTGTAGTCAAATCATCGGCCAATGTACACGTGAAGATATTGCAACAATGTTTGCCCAATTTCACAATCAAAAATTGCAAATAGGAGCTTCTATTCTTAAATTAAACAAAGAAAAGGGCTGGTTAATCCTCCCTCCATTACACAGTGGAAATAAAGAATTAACACACGCTTAATGCGTGAAAGAGGACAGGGACTTTCTTTGTCCTCTTTATTTAATGTTTCCACAAGATCTGAACTTAGAGAGTAAGTCATTGTCTATTCTCAACATCTCGCCAAGCCTTAGTCTTTTTAATCGTTCTGCAAGGTATCATGATTTTTTAAACTTTCTGGTTAGTCTATATAAACATCTTAACCTGATTTAAGTCATTTTGGCTTTGAACTAACTTTTTAATCGATGCGGTTACTGTTTTATTCCTTTCTTCTTTTATTCTATTTTTATTTTGTAAATCCTTAAGACTAATCTTAACGTCATGATTTTCAAAAAAATAAGCAACTTCTGTTTGGATTTTTTCGACAATCTCTCTCACTTTTCTTTTTTCCTTCTTCGTTAAATTAGTTGAAGGCCGAATTTCATATTTACTTAATACATTTTCAATAACATTATTTATAAGCTGTTGCTTGTAATTCTCCATCTACTAACACCCTTTCTCATTTCATTTATATGGCAATCTCCATATTAAAATATGAAACAAGCGCCTAAGAAGTGTTAGGTCGTTAGCGGAATTATACAATCAACTGGAAAGCCCCTGCCTACAGCAAATTTGACAACTGGAAGCTTACCCGTTTCTATAATTTGAAGTAATAAATCATAAGAATCAGCAATATTTTTTGCTTCAGTCATTAATTCATCAGTTGACATTGAAGCCACTTTCTTAATTTGAACTTGCATCATTCGCATATGACGAACCTCTTCAACAATATTCCCTATACTGGCTCACCTTTTGTACGAATCATAAATTCCCCTTCCCAATACGACGAGCTGAATCACCTAAGTGATCTTCGGCCCGTCTACAATAAATGGTACGATGAACTCTCGTTTATAAAGGTGGTACACTTCAGATGGAGTTAATACTCACTTTCATCAATGTAATCAACACCCATTGCTTCGAGCACTTTTGCTTCAACGATATGTCCGATCCTTGCTTTTGCCATCACTAGAATTGAAACGGTATTCATTACCTCTTCAACAATTTTTGAGTCTGCCATACGCGGCTCGGATGTCATCTGGTACACGTTCTAGTGCCATAACTGCAACGACATCTGTCGCTTCTGCAATTTTTGCTTGTTCTACATTGACAACGTCCAAAATCACGCCCCCTTTTTTGCATTTCCTTATTCCTCGTTTCACTCATTCTGTTCCTGATTTTTGCATTTTATTTTTCTCATCTTATTCTATTTCAATAGCACATGCACTAGATTCTAAGCTTTCTCCAACGAGAAACTCCTGTTCATCTGTGTAATCAATTTGTGTCTCTTTATCCATATAACGTTTTGTAAAACGATCAATTCGAATTTGAGTTCCTTCATACTCAATAACCGTGTCGTTTCGTCGAGGTTCATCAAAAATTAGTGAAAACTTGACCGACACCCCACATCCTCCAGATACATCAGCATCAATCCGCGGTAAACGGTTCTCTTGTACCTCGATACCTTTTAGCTTGTTCAATGCCGCATCTGTTAGTGTAATAACCATCGAACCATATTCCTTCTCATTAATACTGCTCTTACATGCTTACGTATTCACCCTGCAGCTTCAACCTCTTCATCATCATGATAAGAGGAACGAACAAGCGGTCCTAATTCATAATGACTAAAGCCTTTCGAATATTGGACTTTGTAGCCATTAAGGTTTTCCAAGTCATCATATTTTCCATTCATATCGGATGGAAGAACTTCAATGCTACAAAATGGATTGCGCCGTCGTACTGCCCGTATTGTTTCGGTAAATATTTGTGCCCCGCCATCTTTGAGATCCTCACGAGCAACAGCCATAATCACGACACGTTTTAATCCCAATTTGCTCCACTGATTCGCCGATACGTTCTGGTTCCTCCCAATCAAGCTCGATCGGAAGTCCAGTTGTAACAGCACACAATCGGCAAGCGCGTGTACATATACTATCCTAGTATCATAAAAGTTGAGTCTTACGTTCAGCCCAACATTCATGTATATTAGGACATTTAGCTTCTTCATAAACCGTGTGAAAATTTTTTTCATTCATCATCTTTTTTTATTCCAGTGTAATCTGCCATTTGTATTTAATTTAATTTTTAGCCCTTTTGATTTATGGACATACTCGATAGTCATATAATACACTCCTATCCCTTTTTTGAACAGGCGAATTTTAATATTTTTTTTTTTTTAAAAAAAAAAAAAAAAAAAAAAAAAAAATTACGAGTGAGAAAATCAAAATTTTAATTTACTTTCATTCCTGGTGATTCATGATCAACCTATAAAGTAGTTTAGGATTTTACTAGCTCTGTATCCGCTGATTCTTCTTTTGTATAACGTAATATTGGTTGTCGTGCTGCTTGCACTTCATCCAATCGACCAATTACCGTTGTATGTGGTGCATTTAAAACAATATCTGGATTCTCTTCTACTTCTTTAGAAATTTGAGCCATAACATCCGCAAATGCGTCCATCGTTTCTTTTGACTCTGTTTCTGTTGGTTCAATCATCATACATTCCTCTACATTTAAAGGAAAAGAGATGGTCGGTGGATGGTAGCCGAAATCTAGGAGACGTTTTGCAATATCGAGTGTTCTGACGCCTAACTTAAAGAAGCGGTTCAGGATCAGACTTACGGAATGTTTAACTTCCCTTCTAAACGAATGTCAGTTGGAATGTCTTTAAATAAATCATCGATTGAATTAACTTTTAACAAAGAGAGCATTTCCTTTTGATCTTCTTTTGTATCAGGAAGGTATCTAAAATTCGCTGTCATTTTATTCCTCTCCTTCATTTATAAATGCTTCGTACTCTTCTTCATTTAATAGGGCCTCTAACTCTTCCTGTTTTGATAATTCTACTTCAACTAACCAACCTTTATCATATGGTTGTTCGTTAATTGTTTGAGGAGCATCTTCTAAATCTCCATTTACGCTAACAACTGTACCGGATACAGGAGAAAAGAGCTCAGAAACGGTTTTTACTGACTCGATTGTTCCTATCGATTCATTTGCTATTACTTCATCATCCACTTCTGGATTTTCAACAAAGACAATATCCCCTAACGACTTCTGTGCATAATCAGTAATCCCGATTCGTACACGATTTCCTTCTAGTTGTAATACCCACTCATGTTCCTTGCTATATCGTAAGTTTCCTGTAGTTGTTGTCATATTTTTTCATCCTTTCAAATCAATCTCTTTATCCAAAACCTAAATTATCTAATAGGAATACTTGGTTAATAGTTATACATTCTTCAATAAAAATCATGAACATGATCTTTAAAATACTCATCTTTTTAAAGTTCCATTCGTTAGTTACATACTTTTCATAGGTTTCAAAAAGCGGTGTGTGTCGTAACATTACATTTCCCTACTCAATTTATTATTTCCCTGGATTAAGATTTCTTATAAAATAATTGTTCTTTTACCTTTTTACCTGTTTCTGTCATCGCAAGACCTCCAAGTGCGGTTTCCTCGCAATGTTCGTGGCATTTCTTTTCCAATCTTATACATCGCTTCAATGACTTCATCACATGGAATACGACTTTCCACACCAGCAAGTGATAAATCCGCTGCGGAAAAAGCAATCGATGTGCCAATGACATTTCGCTTAATGCAAGGCACTTCAACGAGTCCCGCAACAGGATCACAAACTAAGCCAAGTAGTGATTTCATAGCAATAGCTGTTGCATTTACGGCTTGTTTTGGTGTTCCACCTTTTAACTCAACGATCGTCCCCGCAGCCATAGCCGTTGCCGAACCAACTTCTGCCTGACAACCGCCTGCAGCCCCTGAAATAAAAGAACGATTGGCAATCACGTAACCTAAGCATACTGGCTGTAAACAAGCCCATAACTAAATCTTTATAGGAGTGCCGTCATTTTTATGAAGTGAAAACAATACGCCGGGTAAAATACCAGCTGCTCCAGCGGTCGGGGTCGCGACAATGACCCCCATTCGTGCATTACTTTCAGATGTTGCTAACGAAAAGGTCATCGCATCACTAATATAATTTCCTGATAAGCGATTTACCCTGTTTAACTAGTCATGCAATTTCACGGCATCACCACCGGAAATACCACTTGGTGCAGTTGAAGGATCATTCGATACCACTTTCAACGGCTTCTTTCATTTTGATTAATCGCTCTTCCATCATACTGATAATGGTTTCTTCATCTTTTCCTGACTTTTCCGCTTCCATCATCAGCATGATTTCACCAATCGTTTTTTGTTCTTTCTCACAAACTTCAATCAAGCTCTTTCATGGATGAATTTCCATTATATTACCTCCGCCAGAACTTTCGCTTGCTTTGCTTGATATTGTTTTACTAAGGATGCAAAATCATCGCCTGTGCTTAAGACGAATATCCACCATCTTGATCGTCAATCATAAAGATTTTCGATAAGTCCACCACCAAGTGATACGCCACCAACCTTTACATATGATCTCCACGCTTTGACTGTCACGATTGTTGTATTTGGATGGTCATAATAGTCACATTTGTCTTCAAACTCGAAATGGTACTGCATTCCATACCTCTTTTGCTCATTTCTAGTGATTGTTTAATTCGGGTATCATCCGTTCCATTCCAAGCAATCCGCCAATCAAGGCTTTATCTGTTCCATGTCCTTGATATGTTTCGGCAAAGGAATCATAAAAAACAATTTCAGCCTCTTCTGGACATCCGCCTAACCATTCATGAATGAACTTGCCAATCGATACAACACCAGCTGTATGAGAACTTGATGGGCCAACCATGATAGGACCGATAATGTCAAAACAACTTTGAAATTCCATGATTTTGCCCCTTTCTTATACAGTTAATTGGCTGTTGAAATAACGGATATGCATCACAAATGGCTTTCGTTGTTTCTTTTGCTTTCTCAAGAACATCTTTATCTCCTTTGCTCTTCAGAACAGCTGCGATGACTTCCGCGATTTTCACCATTTCTTCCTGCTTCATTCCACGAGTTGTTAAAGCCGCTGTTCCCATACGGATTCCGCTTGTAACAAATGGGCTTTCTGGATCATATGGAATCGTATTTTTATTCACAGTAATTCCTGCCTCTTCAATCATTTCTCTGCTTCTTTTCCTGTTAAATCCCATGGACGCACATCTAAAAGAACAATATGATTATCTGTTCCACCAGAAACAAGTGCTGCTCCTTCTTTTTTTAATGTTTCACCAAGTGTTGCAGCATTTTCAATGACTTGTTTCGCATATTCTTTAAAGCTTGGCTGTAATGCTTCGTTGAATGCAACTGCTTTAGCCGCAATGATATGCATCAGTGGTCCGCCTTGAATTCCTGGGAATACGGCTTTATTAATCGCTTTTATAATTTCTTCATCATTTGTTAAAATAATGCCGCCGCGCGGTCCTCTTAATGTTTTATGTGTCGTACTTGTCACCACATCTGCATACGGTACTGGTGATGGATGTAAGACCCGCTGCAACAAGTCCAGCAATATGCGCCATATCCACCATGAATTTTGCCCCAACTTGATCAGCAATTTCTCTAAAACGTGCAAAGTCGATCGTTCTTGGGTAAGCACTTGCACCAGCAATAATCAATTTTGGTTTTTCTTTTTTCGCGATTGCTTCCAGCTCATCATAATCAATCAATTGAGTATCTTCTCTTACCCCATAGGACACAACATCAAACCATTTTCCTGAAATACTGACAGGACTTCCATGTGTTAAATGACCGCCGTGTGAAAGATTCATTCCCATCATTTTATCACCAGGCTGAAGCAATGCAAAAAAAACAGCAAGATTTGCTTGTGCACCCGAGTGAGGCTGAACATTGGCATATTTGGCACCAAACAGCTTCGTTAAACGTTCAATAGCTGCTTGTTCTGCTACATCTACAAATTCACAGCCCCCATAATAACGCTTCCCTGGATAGCCTTCTGCATATTTATTTGTCATCACACTTCCCATTGCTTCTAATACATCTTCGCTTACAAAGTTTTCTGATGCAATTAACTCCAATGTTTGATGCTGACGATTTTTTTCCTTTTAATCGCTTCAAAAATTGTTAAATCATTTTTTTGTAAACTCATCCTATACTCCTCCTTAAATTTGTTTATTACTACCCTATTTAGTGTTCATACATCATAGATATATTAGCAATTTACCTTCCTAATCCTTCTTCTCTATAAACATCATGAAATAGTTTCACTACTTTCCTGTATTTTTCGCACACAAAAAGGACAGAAAAGGGTAGCGTAGGCATTTTCTCCCTTCTCTGTCCTTTTACCTGAGAGTTTAACTTCATTATAATGAAGTCTTCCCCTTTGGTGGCGTATTATTATACGCGCTCTCCAGAGTTGCGTCCTGTTGTGGTTCCATCTACCTGAGAGATTTGTTCCAAGGGTCTTTTTGGAACTTGCTCCTTCGGTGGCATATGTTACACTCTCCCACAACGATCATCCGCTCCATATTTAATTTTTCATATTTTCAGAATATTGTCTATTTTTTGATTTGTCAACTATTTATTTCAGAAAAAATATAAATCCCAAAAATTCCATAGAAAAAATTATTATTCTATCTTTTATTTAGTTCATTTAGTTCATTTAGTTCATTTCAGTTAAGAATAATGATTATACTCAAAATAAAAACAAACAACTTCTCCAACCAACTTTGCTGCAACTAAAAAGGCGTCATCATCAATATCAAACTTCGGATGATGATTAAAATAAGCTTTGTCTACTCCTTTTGGTTTACACCCAATGAAAAAGAATGTACCAGAATTTTTTCTAGATTAGGTGTTTCAACTAAAAAAAGGTTCCAATGTAGGCCATTCTTAGCGACTTTGATCCAACGAGCACACCAGGCGTTAGCACCTTTTATGACTTTCAAAATCGTCTTTGGTGGAGTTCTTCTCCTCATCTTTCTAAGCATCATAAACGAAACCTGAGAAAACCAAGAAAAAAAGATAAGAAAAATGAGAAAATCGAGCCAAAATAAATTTATCTGTTATTGAAAAGTTTGTTCAACGAGTTCTTAAACAGAACACCATTCAATACTCATCAAAGGCCCATGACCTCCTTCAGAAGATGCTTCAGTCCCTTTTTCTCTTCACCCATCCGCCGAACTAGTATCTAAAATAAAAAACCTCATGATTTCAGATAAATTAATTTACGGATTACATATATCGAATACAGTCGTTCTACTACAAAGACAGCGAATGATCTGCATATTCATATAAATACGCTTTATCAACGTCTTAAAAAAAATTGAAGATTTACTTCATATTGATTTTCAAAATAATGAAGATGTATTAAAAATACAGTTAGCGTGTCACTTAAAAGCAACTTTTGATCAATCATAATGAAAAAAATACTCAGGAAACTCTCTTACTTTCCTGGGTGATTGCAGTTTATAATCCCTTTTTTCTCATTTAAACAGAGCGATCAGATGATCTTATTATTTCATCATTTTTAACACAGTTCTAATAGAGAACGTCGGCTCCTATTGCTAAATCTTCATAGGAAGCATATTCAGCAGGGTTATGACTGATCCCCTCCTTGCAGCGAACAAAGATCATTCCATAGTCACATACATTTGACATCATTAGTGCATCATGAAAAGCTCCACTCATCATGTTTGGAGCAGCTAGTCCTAGATACTTACACTCACCATGAATAATGTCTTTAATCCATTCCGCACAAAAACTTGGATCAATATTTTGATCTTCATTAATTTCAAACGTCACGTTGTGTTTTTTAGCAATTTTTTTAAAATTCTTTCTCAATTCGTCTTCGTACATATTTCTTCGATCTAGGTCAATGTCACGTAGATCGATGGTAAATTCAACTTCATCTGGGATAACATTTCGAGATGAAGGGGAAACATAAGAGAGAGCCCCTACTGTTCCAACTGTTGGAGCAGCAGAATCTCGTTTTACTAGTTCATTTAAAGACAAAATCATTTCTGACTCTCCGACGAGTGCATCTTTACGCATATGCATCGGAACAGTTCCAGCATGCCCAGCAAAACCCTTCACTTTTACTGTTAACCATAATGGTCCAGCAATACCAGTTACAATTCCAACTGGTTGATCTAACTTTTCCAATAAAGGACCTTGTTCGATATGAAGTTCAATAAAAGAATGAATACTTCCTGGTGAATAAACGGATTCTGACAATTTATCTGGATCACATCCAAAGTCACGTAATGCCTGTTCTCTCGTTACTCCTTCCCTTATTCACTCTACCTAATTCACCTTCATCTAACTTTCCGATTATCCCTCTTGAACCGAAAAGTCCTTTATTAAAGCGCCAGCCTTCTTCATCACAAAAAGAGACAACTTCGATTGGTCGGTCTGGTACAATTCCTTTTTCAGATATGGTAGCAACAACTTCAATACCACTAAGTACACCTACAGTTCCATCAAATCGCCCCCCATTAGGCTGAGAATCTAGGTGTGAGCCGATCATTAATACGGGAGTCTCGGGGTCTTTCCCTTCTAAACGACCAATTAAATTACCGCAGTTATCAAGGCGTGTCGTCATACCTGCGTCTTCCATTAATTTAGAAACCAACTCAAATGCCTGTTTTTCCACAGTTGATAAGGTTGGACGACAAACACCCGTTTCACCAATCTCCCCAATTTTCGCCAGTTGTTCGATATTTTGGCTTAATCTATTTTTATTGATCGTTAGTTGGTCTAAAATCATCTTTATCATTCCTCCTTCCTCTTCTCTTAATTCGTAAGTTAAAACTTAAGAATTAAGAGTCTGTCATTTTACCTTTTTGCTTTTCCATGTAATAAATAACAGTGATTGTAAGTGCTACTGTCAGTGCAATTTTTATTAAATTAAAAATCGGCGAAAACAAGATCAACAAACCGATTGCCAATGCCACTATTCCATACTTTGGTGTTTTATAGGCAAACTGACCTAACACCGCACCAAAGATTGCAGGGAGAATAAAGTTAAATGCTGTGTGTATCGCTTGTGGTAAAACATTAACGATCGCCGCACCTAAAAAAATGATTAAGACGATTATAATAATATTTACAAGAGATGCAATCGCAATCCCTAAAACACCAGCAATTTCAGCTTTACGTGATCCAGTTTCTGCTCCTACTGCTTTTTGCGCGGCTGCAGAACAAGGAAGACACATATTAGCAATGTTTCCAGTTAAAAAAGCTAAATATGTACCACCAATTCCAAGTGTAGGGTAGTATGTGATCGGCTCCAATACCCACATGATTCCGATAAAACTCGCGTAACCAATTAGTCCTATAAGAATAACATTCCAACCAGGGTGAGCATCTAAAACAAACGACATGTATAAAGGTACTACAATACACATTGCAATTAATACGAAAAGCGTTAACCGTCCCCAAAAATGTGCTTTATCGTGAAACATTTCAATACCACTTGACCTTAAAGATTCTGGATCTTTCAGGACTTTTTCCTCTGAATTTAAACTCATATATTCTCCTCCTTGTTAGTTTATATTTGTATAACTAAATAACAACTTTCCTCTATTAATCATTAAAGATCGTTATATTAAACTAGTGAAATATGCACTTGTCATCCCGATTAACATTGCTATACCTAATGCCCACTCTTTTAGCCAGGGAATATCTTTCTTATCAGCAACTTTCATTATGATTATCATTGAAATGATTGCAATAACCCCAGCAACGGCGTGATTAAAACTATTAACCATTTGTGCACTTAAAAGGTATGCAAACGCCCCTAACATTGCAGCTAATGAGATAATTGCCATAGCTTTTCAATTCTTCTTCTCTCGATTTTTTTCTGAATCTTTCCTAGTTGCTTTGTAAAAAGAGCTGCAAAAATTAACCATCCCATCCCCCCTACTGGACATGGTCCATATAACGGCACTAAGGGCTTGTAAGGAAAAATCTGGTGCATTAAGTTCTGTTCCATATGCACTTGCACCTATTACCGCAGCGGATGACTCCGTTGCTGCAGAACCGATAATTCCGATTCTCATTAACGTAAGCGGGAGAACCTAGTAGGGCAATTAACGAGACAAGGACAATTGCAATTCCAAATGAAGGTCCGATTGAACTAATAAACCCTGTTCTTATTGCTGTTTTTACTTCTGTTTCGGTCATTCCTACATCAGGAGCAGATTCCCTTGCTATTTTTAAAAATATAATTGCCTGAAACACTACAATAGCTACAAAAATAAAGGCCATGATCCAAAATGGAGCACTATTAGCAACACTCATTACCTCGTTCAAAATAATTCCTCCTTTGAATTATTATTTTAAATATTTAGTTTTATTGTTAAAAAATATTGTTAAGCGTATCACCCCCCACTTAAACGAACTAGCTCGATCTAACCCAATAGTACGTAGGTATCCAGTTCAAATTTAAAGTATTCTATAGTTAAATAGATCATTTCATTGATAGACTTTTATTACTTGATAAGTAGTTTAATACTGAAGAAATGAACAGTTTTCCTATATACATCATTGATTCCTCTTGAACATCAAACATAGGATGGTGGGCGTGGCATATACCTTCGTTTCTTCTTCCATCGCTCCACCTACCCAAAAAAACGTACCTGGCACTTCTTTTAAATAGTAAGCAAAATCTTCCATCCCCATTTGTTGAGGTATTTTATGAACCATTTCTTCTCCAAATAAATCCGTTGCTATTTTCGCCACTCGCTTCGTCTCAACTGGGTCGTTTACTACAGCTGGATAACCACGTACGTAGTTATACTTAACAGAAGCTCCAAAAGCATTGCATGTATTCACAGCAATTTTTTCAATAGATTCTTCAACCCAATCACGAACATCGTCATCAAACGTTCGTACAGTTCCTTTAAGAGTTACTTTATCAGGGATAACGTTAAAGCTGTCACCGCCATTAAAGGATGCAACTGATACTACGGCTGGTTTTAAAGGGTCAACTTGGCGGCTAACGATTTGCTGTAAGTTTAAAAGTAATTGACTTCCAACAACGAGTGGATCAATACCTAAATGTGGCATCGCGGCATGTACACCCTTACCTGCAATCTCAATTTCAAATGTATCACCATTTGCATTGAATTTCCTTCGTTTACACCAATAAATCAAGAGGTGATGACTAATCAACGTGTGCACCATAAATAACATCGACTCCCTCTAGGCAGCCATCTTCTATCATAAACTTTGCACCACCAAGAATTACTTCTTCAGCAAACTGGTGAATAAAAACAACATTTCCTTCTAAACTTTCTTTGTTTTCACTTAACACTTTGGCAACACCAAGTAATCCTGCAGTATGAATATCATGTCCACAAGCGTGCATAACACCCGGGATACGAGAACGGTAGTCAACATCTTTTTCATCTTGTATAGGAAGTGCATCGAAGTCAGCACGTAACGCAACTGTTTTACCAGGCCTACTTCCTCTTAAAATACCGACTACCCCACGTTTTCCTACACCAGTTTTTACTTCTAATCCTAAATCAGTAAGAAAGTCGAAAACTTTTTTTGGTGTTTCAACTTCTCTGTGTGAGAGCTCAGGGTACATATGAAGATCCCTTCTAAAATTTACTAATTCAGGATAAATTTCTTCTAATCTAGAAAACAACTTTTCTTTCATGTGAATCATTCCTTTCATACGATTTAAAATGTGAAGGTCTAGGATTCTTTATTACCTATCTCCTTCAATGCAGCAATTTTTGGACGTTTTTCCCCATATTTTGTTGCTTGTTCAAACGCATATCCTATTCGCATCACTTCATAGTCTGCTCTGTGAGGACCAACAATTTGTAATCCTAGTGGTAAACCTTCAGGTGTAAACCCACTCGGTACGGATAATGCTGGATTTCCTAGAGCGGAAATGTAATAGGCAGAACGCATCCAATCTAAATATGTTTCCATTTGAACACCATGTATTTGTTTTGGAAATTCCAAATTTACATTAAAAGGAGCTAATTGGCTAACCGGTAATATAAGAGCATCATATTGATGGAAAAATTCTCGTACTCTATGATACAATATGTTACGCAACCTCTCTGCTCGTCCAATATCTACCCCTAGAAGTTCACGACCTTTCTTTACATTCCATATAAAGCTAGGCTTCAACACTTCTTGATATTGATCAAATATTTCTCTACTTGACAGCTCGAATTCCCAAGCTCTAAATGTATGAAATACTTCATTTGCCTCTGATAAATCCGGACAAGCCTCTTCCACATGGCACCCTAAATCTTCAAAGTACTTAATTTGCTCCTCGATATTCCTTTTTACTACAGGATCAACGGGAATGGCTCCACCAAAATCAGCAGACCAAGCAATACGTAGACCACTTATATCGTCATTAAAGCTCTTTAAAAATACTTCTCCAGGTTCTTCAATGGAAATTGGTGATCTGTTGTCAGGTCTAGCGATAACCGACATCATAAATGCTGCATCTAACACATTACGTGCGATCGGGCCTTGTACTACAAGCGTTGAAAAAAGTGCATGCCTAGGGTATATCGGGACACGTCCTGGTGATGTTCTCATTCCGACGACATTATTGAAGGCAGCTGGATATCTTAAGGACCCCCCCATATCACTACCGTCTGCGAGTGGTAACATTCCTGTTGCCACGGCAACCGCTGCTCCGCCACTACTTCCACCAGCTGTACAATTTAAATTATATGGATTTTTTGTTACACCATATACTTCATTAAACGTATGTGCACCAGCTCCAAATTCAGGTACATTCGTTTTTCCTATAACAATGGCACCGGCACTTCTTAAACGCTCTACAATAAGATCATCTTCTACGGATATATTGTCACGTAGAGCAAGAGAGCCACTTGTCATTGGAAATCCTTTTGCATTATGTGTATCTTTTATTGCAATTGGTAGACCATGGAGAGGTCCTACTTTTTTTCCTAAAGAAAGTAATTCGTCTGCCTTCTCAGCTTCTCTTAATGCCTGGTTTTCATTCAAAGCTACGATTGCGTTCACATCAGAATTTACTCTTTCAATTTGTTTTAGATGAGCTTTCATCACTTCAACGACTGACACTTTACCTTGTTGAATGGCACTGGCAATATCTCGCGCAGTAGAAAAACAATTAACATGATCCATGTTATATCCATCTCCCTTACTTAAATTTCAACCAAAAGTAAACACTGATATCACCACGTATACCAAATATAATGCAATAACCATGCCAACTTACAAACAAAAAGAAAAATGCTGATTTGTCGCCTTTTTTCATGAAATACCACGTTTTTCTTTTTGGATACCTGTTTTCCAATTATGCATTACTACATAGATATGACAGTTTCGTTTCTGTATTTTCTAAAAAATCAGTTAATAAAAAAGAGGGAGTTGTAATTTATGCGTTTACGCATAAATGTATGTGCAAACGCATAATTCAACCTAGATTATTCACCAATCAACACAAAATCCCACTGAAAAGCTGATTTGTTGGCTTTTTAGTGGGATTCTCTTTTTCACTTAAAAGATGAAAAAAGAATCCATTTCTGCTAAGGTTATTACGACCAAGAAACAACCAATAGAAAGGATTCTTATGATGACTACTTTATCGCAAAACACCTTACATTTCAATCGTGCTATTAAATTATCAAATGATGGAGGCGCACTTTCCTCAGATACGGGCGAATTGATTTTCCGTGAATTTGATGAGAAATTGAGCTTCTCGCAAACCATTGTCAAACATCTCTAGTTAAAAGATAAACGCACGTATTGTATTCATGAAAACGAACAACTTCTTCGTCAAAAAATCTATCAGCTCATCGCTGGCTATCACGAAGACGATGCAGCGGATCGTTTGACACATGATCCGGTTTTCACACAAGTTCTTGGTACGCCTGCACTCGCTTCTCAACCGTCATTATCACGATTTTTCAAGCGCTTTGACACGCAAGCACTGAACCAACTTCAAGCGGCAAATCAGGAGTTGCTTGACCGAGTTCATCATTCCCGACAATCTAAGACGCTGATTTTTGATTTAGATTCAACACATGCCGATACATACGGAAACCAAGAAAATTCGTCCTACAACGCGCATTATCGCACAATGGGCTTTCATCCACTTGTCGCATTTGATGGGCTAACAGGGGATTTCTTGAAAGCTCAATTGCGCCCAGGGAACGTTTATACTTCCAATGGTGTAGTTGATTTTATGCGCCCACTCATCGAACACTATAACGACGTTTTTCCTGAAAAGTCTTATCTTGTCCGTGGCGACAGTGGCTTTGCGGTGCCTGAGCTATATGAATTGTGCGAAAAGGAAGCGGTGTACTATATCATTCGTTTAAAAGCGAACGCCAAGTTAAAAGCACTTGCGGAAGAACTACATCCAACGCATGAAATTCGTGATGTGACCGTGACAGAAAGCTATATGGAAGAATCTATTTATCAAGCATCGTCTTGGTCAAAGCCTCGTCGTATTGTTATTCAATCAACGCGTCCAGCTGGTGAACTCTTTTTTTCGCATACTTTTTTCGTGACAAGTCTTGGTGAAAGCTTTTCGCCTCAAGCGATTGTGCATTCATACAAACAGCGAGGTACGATGGAAAATTTCATAAAAGAAGCAAAAGATGGTTTTGGCTTTGATCAGATGAAAAGCCATGATTTTCTCGTTAATGAAGCACGCATGATGTTGAGTCTGCTTGCCTATAACTTGACGAACTGGTTACGTACACTGAGTTTCCCATCTTCCTCTAAAGGCATTCAAATTCAAACGATTCGCACACGTTTGATTAAAGTAGCGAGTAAATTGGTGAAATCCGGACGCTCCTTGTCCTTCAAAATGTCCTCGAGTTTTGTCTATGAACGCTTTTTTTGGGACGTGCTGACCCGGGTGCAGCAGCTAACATTTATCTAAATAGCCTTTTTAAAAAACGAATCCGCACCAAGGGAGGAGTGTGTCCAAAAATCAGTTTTCTCCCAAGGTTCGGTTCAAACCCTCTCTAAAAGAGGCTATTATCTCCGTAGAATATACCCTCAGTATTATAAATCTCATGAAATTCCCAATATTTTAGATTGTGGTGAATAATTCAGGTTTAAGGTTCGTACTTCTTTAATTTTCGACTTATCGTCGATTGATTTACTTTTAACACTTCAGCGATTTTTGTTGTGGTTTTATATTTCTTTTTTGCTCTCAAGATTAGTTGTTCTTCTAGCATAGTCATTGCATCCTTTAAAGGCATTAATCCAATCACATTTACCTCCATAGTCGCTTCTTCGTTTTTTACTAAAAAATTAGGGAGATGATGTATATCAATCGTATCTTCACTCACAGTTACAACAAGCCTTTCCACAATATTTTGTAACTCCCTTACATTCCCAGGCCAGTGATACTCATTAAAACAATGTAATACTTCCTTTGTAAAGGATTTATACGATTTATAACGGAAATTAATTTTTTCTAAAAAGTGAGCAATAAGATGAGGAATATCATCTTTTCTCTCCCTTATTGGTGGGACATAGATTGGAACGACATTTAATCGATAATATAAATCCTTTCTAAAATTACCTTTTTTTACTTCCTGTTGGATATCGCGATTTGTTGCTGCAATTATTCTTACATCTACTTCAATTGGCTTTGTGCCACCCACTCGCATAAGCTTGTTTTCTTGAATGACACGAAGCAATTTCACTTGTAACTGCGGAGAAATTTCCCCAATTTCATCTAAAAATAGGGTTCCTTCATGTGCTAGTTCGAAAAGTCCAACTTTACCACTATTTGAAGCTCCTGTAAAAGAGCCTTTCTCATAACCAAATAGTTCAGATTCAATTAAATTTTCAGGAATGGCACCACAGTTTACTGTTATATACGGCTTGCCTTTTCTTAAACTATTATGGTGTATATAGGATGCTATGACTTCCTTACCCACCCCTGACTCTCCAGTAATTAAAACCGTAGAATCTACTTGGCCTAATTTATGCAATAATTGTAGAATGTATCTCATCTTATTGCTCTTAAAAATAAACTCTTCATCTTCTATATATAACTTTCGTAAATTTTGAATCTCTTCCTTATAACCTTCCAAAAGTACTTTCGTATCTTCTAACTCCATTTCCAACTTTTCTTCTTCCGTAATATCTCTTGAAATGTTTACAACTCGAATAATGTTTCCTTGTTCATCTTTAATTGGTGTTCCTAAAACCATTAATCTTCTACCGGTTTTCGTTGTTTGAATAATTTGCATTTTTTCCTTTCTATCTAGTATTAATCTTATGAGTGACGGTCTAAAAATCCCTTCTTTCTCAAGTTCTCGGGAATTTCTACCTAGAAACACTTCTTCTCTTTGCCCCCAAAATTTTTCACAGGAAGAGCTCACCCTTAATATATTCCCCTTCGCATCAGATACAACAATTAAATCAAAGCTAGAATTAAACACAGCTTTTAAATCGATATCAAGATTCTTTAAACTTTCGAATTGCCTTGCTATTTGTTCAATCTCAGTCGCTTGTAATTCAATCTGCATTGCTCCAACTGACATTCCTTCTTGAAGAATATTTGTTTGGATCATGACCCGTTCTTTCTTGTCAATTGCATTTATTTTCGTTTTCTTCCCCGTAGGGGTTATGAATTTATTAGACTCTTCCTCTTGTTCATGTGTGACTAGCTTAATCATTGTTTCTTTGTTTACAAGGGACTGGAATTCTGCTGTATCTATCATTATTTTTTCGTCCTCATCAATAACTCTTAGTTTAAAAGGCATTGAATGAATGACAGACTGATACTGTTTATATAGGTAGCGGTAAAGTGCTTCTCTCCTAATCCAACCTAAATTCGTATTTCCATTATGTACAAACCATATAGAATAGTCATCTATATTTGAATTTGAACTATAAATCTTTTTAATATCCATTGTTCCACAATCAATATATTGTTTTTGTCCCTTTTTTGTAATTGCCCCAACCATTATCCCTATATCATCCTGCAAAAAAATAATACCAACTTTATCTAATAAGCCATCATACTCATATGGATCTGAGCTTTTTTCCCAATCTTTCATATCAATAATTTTATACTTTTGTACTAGCTCATTTAATAAATTCATATTCTCCAACCCCTTACATAAGTTGTGGAAATATTTCAATTATTTTATTATACCATAAAAATTATTGTTAAAAGTTATGTGTCAATGTTGAGATTGTTATAAGGTTTATGCTCAGTTAAAGTTTGATGTTAATCTTTGGAAAGTCGGACTTTGCTTCGTGCCAAAATAGTCAAAATGCCCGTTACTAAAACACTATTTAGTAGTTATAACACTTCATTTTGTTATAAAACGCTTACTAGCAAATTAATTGATGCGGTCATCGTCACTCATTTGCATCCTGACCACTGGGATGATGCTAAGAAAGCATCGCCAAAAGAAATTAACATATTTGCTCAAAATGATGAGGAGACGTCAGAAATTCGAAAAGCTGATTTCAAAAATGTAGAGGTTTTACATGAGTTTACAGTTTTCGAAGATATTCAATTAATTAGAACATAAGGAGAGCAGGAAAGAATAGAAATGGTAAAATTTGCTAGATAAGTATGTGGCATTGTCTTTAAACACTCATCCGAGAAAATATTATATGTTGCTGGAGATACTGTTTAGTTTGATGAAGTTCAAGAAGTAATAGACACACATAAACTAGAAGTTATTGTCGTAAATGCTGGATATAATCATTTCTTAGAAGGTGGTTCTTGGATAATGGGGAATGATAATATCTATAAAGTGTATAAGGCTGCTCTAAACACAAAAATTATTTCTGTCCATATGGAAGCCATAAACCATTGAATATTATCGAAAGAAGAATTAAAAAGCTTTGTTAATGAAAAAAGAATCTCTTCAAATATTTTAGCACCAGATAACGGTGAATCATACACCTACTAAATTTGTAAGGAGAGAAAACGATGTCAGCTGAAACCAACAAGGAGTTAGTTCGTCGTTTTTATGAAACAGTTGAACAAGAGATCTGTGAGGTATTTAAAGATTTCTGCTGTAAAGACTTTGTGTTTTACCCACGAGTTGATACACCATCTCATGGCACAGAAGGCAAAAGCATAAAAAGTTTTGTGTAAATGGTTATAATTTCCAATAAGGAGATGATTATTTATGCAAGACTACGCAAACAAAACGATTTAAGAATTGGCAAGCAAATGTAAATTGGTTGAAGATGTCCAGGAAACGATGAAAAACGTATTTAAAGACACCGTTTAAGAAATGTTTGAAGCTGAAATCAACACTCAACTATGGTATAAAAAACATAGCTCTGAGGGTGACAATACTGGCAATAGTCGTAATGGCTACAGCCAAACTAAATTTGCCAACTCAGAGCTTAAAGTACCTAGAGATCGTAATGATGAGTATAAACCAAATTATTAAAAAGTACGAAACCACCGCCAATGGACTTGAAGATCACATTATTGCACTTTACGCCAAAAGGTATGTCTACTAGAGTTATTGAATCTCATATGAATGCAGTGATGGCTAATTTAAAGAAAGCCTATCAAGCTTTAACGACTTTTAGGAAAAATGGGATAAAAAGCATCCAATCATTGTTCGTTCTTGGGAAACAAACTGGATTGAACTAACGGCCTACTTCAGTTATCCGCCTGACATTAGGAGTATGATTTATACGACCAATATCATTGAAGGTTATCATAGACAGCTTAGAAAAGTAACGAAAACAAAAACAGCCTATCCAAAGGATGAGGCTTTGAGAAAGATTATTTACTTTGCAACCATATGGGCTTCAAAAAATGGACTATGCCAGTGAGAGGTTGGAAAGAATGTATATCACAACTAGCCATTCATTTTGAAGATCGCCTAAAACCGAAATATCTGCCTAAGCGGTTGGTACCGGCTTGACATGGAGCCTCTGCGGGCATGGATCACTGGCGATAAGACGACACTTTATGAAAATGTATCGCCCTGGCTGATAAGCCTATCCTGCCCGTCTCTCCACGTCAAGCCTTTTTACTTTATTAAGGGCAATTCCCATTTACACAAAATAATTTATACTCCCATGTTAGCTTTATTTCTTATTATCTTTATCAATTTTTAATTCCTCATATAAATCTTCTTTAATTTCTTCATAAATTTCTCCTTTTACATCTTCCTTCATTTCTTCATACACTTGTTCCTTCATGTCTTCTTTCATTTCTTCCTTTATTTCTTCATATACTTCTTCTTTCATATCATCATAAAATTCTTCACGAATTTCTTCTTTTAATTTCTTCATTCTTTTTGTACGACGTTTTTTGCCTTCTTGCTTAAAATCCTTTCCAAACATCACAAGAATTGAAATCACCATGATCGTCATAATAATGGCAAAAGGCAAAGCAGCTATTATGGATGCCGTTTGTAATGCGGCAAGACCTCCACCTCCACTTACAAGCAGTACACTAGCTGTCCCTGCAATTAGAAAACCCCATAATAATTTCACCGATAAGCTTGGGTTTAAGCTACCGTTAGATGTCATCGCACCTAATACATAAGAAGCAGAGTCTGCTGATGTAATGAAGAAAATCAAAATTAATATAACAGCAATAATATTAGTAATAGCGCTAAAAGGTAACTCAGCAAGCGTAGCAAATAAAGCGATTTCTACGTTATTCATAACGAGATCTCCAATAGGAGCAACGCCAGCAATTTCAAAGCTTAATGCTGTTCCTCCAAACGTTGTAAACCAAATACAAGCTAAAAGCGATGGTACAAGTAAAACCCCTGCCATAAATTCACGAATCGTACGCCCTCGTGAAATTCGTGCGATAAAAATACCCATAAATGGTGCCCATGAAATGTGCCAAGCCCAAAAGAAAATCGTATTTGTACCAAGCCACGCACTTTCTGTAAATGGTGTCATCGTTAAACTCATAGCCGCTACATTTGTAATATAACCACCCAAGGTTGTAACAAAGCTTTCGGCAATAAATAGTGTTGGACCAGCAATAATAACAAATATAAGTAAAAGACCAGCAATCATAAGATTAATATTACTTAGAATTTTAATTCCTTTATCGACTCCAGTCGCTGCAGAGAACATAAAAAGAAATGTCACAATGATAATGACGATAATTTGCGTCAATACTGTATTAGGGATTGGCGAAATATAAGATAAACCCCCTGTAATTTGTAAAGCACTTAATCCAAACGTTGTAGCTACACCAGTACAAGTGGCGATAACAGCTAAAATATCAATCGATCGTCCTGCCCATCCATTTGTACGGTCACCTATTAGTGGATAAAAAGCTGAACTAATTAATGCTGGTCTGTCTTTTCTGAACTGAACATAGGCTAAAGTTAAGCCGACAATGGAAAAAATCGCCCACGGATGAAGCGCCCAATGATAAACGGCATAGCGTAGACCTGCTACCGCAGCTTCTGGCGTTTCCGGTGTATAGCCCATAGGAGTATCTAAATAATAAAGAACTGGCTCCGCCACTCCCCAAAAGACAAATCCTACACCAATTCCTGCTGCAAATAACATTCCAATCCAAGAAAACCAAGTGTATTCTGGACGTTCATCTGGCTTTCCTAATCGTAATCTTCCAAATGGACTAATCGCAATAACAATAACAAATAAGACAAAGAATGCCGTCGATAGCATATAAAACCATCCAAAATTCTCAATCATCCAGCCAAGTCCTACTCCTGCAGCTGATTCTAAAGAACCTGGTGAAAGTGCACCCCATACAACGAACAATCCTACAATAATAGTAGAAATAATTAGAACGCTTCCTGGTCTTTTTCCTTCATTTGCTTGATTCATTATTCCATTCCCTTCTATAAAATTGATTTACTCCCAAGACAGTATAGTTTACCCGTTTTTAATAATAATTCAAACCTTTTTTCAGTAAATACGTACATCTCTCACCTATTTTATCTCGATAACGCTATATGTAGGATGAAGGAGGTGAGAGACATGAATTTATCACAGCAATCACGCGTATCCATGATTTTCATTACTGGAATGAATGAAGATGGTGAGAATACGACTCGTACGAAGACATTAAATAATGTCAAAGGTATGGCAACAGACGAAGCACTTGTGGAACTCGTAACAGCTTTAGCCGTCTTACAAGAATATCCTCTCGCAGATGCAATGCGTAACAACAGCTACTCGATCATCTAATTAGTAGCAATATTTAATTATTAAGGAGTGAAAACGAATGAGCAAAACACTTGAACTTTTATTTGAAAACGAAGAAGGCCGTCAAGTAACCGTCTCCGTTGATCAACCAATTGAACCAGTCGATGCTGATGCAGTTGCTAGCTCGATGCAATCGATTGTTAATGGAAATTCGTTAATTTCAAGCGGTGGTGACATCGTGTCGATTCGTGGCGCTCGTGTCGTTGAACGATACGTTAACGTCATTGAACTCCCATAACGATGACGACATTAGAGCTGTGGATTCCGATACTAAGTGAGTATGGTTTTCCAATTATGGTCACATTCTATTTACTTCATCGACTTGAACAGAAGCTTGACAAAGTGACTGCAGCTGTTGAACAATTGCCTGAAAAGCTGTCCGACTCACAAAAACACATTATGCGTCACATTCGTTAAATTAGAAAAACTTGGCTTGTCGCCAAGTCCTTAATGGCGAAAGCCTTAGTCTTTTTTTATTCGTTCAGAAAGGTATCATGACTTTATCCTTTCTGATTAGTATACAAAAGGACCTGACCTCTCATTATACAGAGGGGATCAGGTCCTTTTTACACTTTATCCATCCTTAATTTTACAGTTTATTAAATAGAATAGAGCATATACTAACCTCCATTAATAACTACAGAACGGAGGAAAAAGAATGGTGAACACTCACTTTATGAATACCTCTTCTTCAAAGTACGAACTCATCTTTTCAAAATTGATCGAGTTCATTAAACTTATATATCCTTCGATAAATCATCGTCAGCCGTTTATTTTCAATGATATTCAGTATCTCTTTCTAACTATGCAAAAGATGACCTTCAATCCCGACCAATTATATAGCGAAATGATTGCATATGACTAAAGAGCGACGTATAGAGGCGATTTTATGGAGTATAGCCTTCCCAGGATTTGGCCAATTCCTCAATAAAAAATATGTAAAAGGAATAGTATTCGTAATTCTCGAATTCGCTGTCAATGTTCAAGCAAGATTAAATACAGCGATTATACCCAGTTTCTATGGCAATGGTAATGCTGCTAATGCGACTGTTAATTATCAATGGATCATGTTCTACCCTTGCTTGTATTTGTTCTCGATGTATGATGCATATCGCGATGCTGGCGGTAAAGATATTCCTTATGCTTTTATCCCCTTTGCCTTCTCAGCCTATTCTGGAACTGTAGGTATTATTTATTCAAATCATTTTAAGTTATTTGGTCATCTTGCAGGTGTCATATGGTCTCCCATTCTTTTTCATATTATTGGTTATCTCATTGGAATGATTATTAGATGGTTTGTCTTAAAAGGAATTCACGAAGAGCCTCAATCGTGAAAAAATATGCTCGTGGACTGTCGGTTTTTCTTACGACCAGCCACACGTTTCATCATGGTTTGGCTGCCATTCTCCAATCGCTTCAAAGAAACTTTCAGCAGTAGTTGGACCGACATGACGGAAGGTTGTTCGTAACGTTTTTATTTTCAGCTCGCGACTCTCTTCTAATTGCTCAATCCAAGCCCGAAAGCTACCAAACTCTTCAGTTAAGGCTTGAATGATTTGAGCGTTCGCAATCGTTGCTTCAATTTTTCTACGGTGACGAATAATACCTGTATCTGCTAATAGACGATCAATGTCCTTTTCTAAAAAGGCAGCAACCTTTTCTGGAGAAAACCTAGCGAAAACATGACGAAACCGTTCACGCTTATATAATATGGTTCGCCAGCTGAGTCCAGCCTGAAACACTTCAAGTGTCAAGGCTTCAAACAGCTCTTCATTTGTTAACACTTTCTTACCCCACTCGTTATCATGATAGGCTTCCATAACAGGATCGCCTTCACACCACCGACAGCGGTTCACACGTCATTTATGCACCTTCTCTTTTTCAGACAATAGACTATCAAGCTTTTCGTTTGTCTTCTGCAATTCAGCCTCTATTTCACGTTGATTTATTCTTATCTGACGTAAGCTTTTTATAGCATAGAAAATAATGAACAAGACGATCATCGGTATCATAAAAGCTACTAGCTGGTAGATGATTGATCCAAAGTTAATATCGGAAAACATTTTATCCTCTCCTCCTTATTAATATGTGAACCAGATCCATGATTGGGAAATAAGATGACCCCAATAATGTCTAATGATTCCATTGTATCGAAAAAAAGCGCACCATGACAATTGCCACAGTCACTTCTTGATTATTCAAACTATCCTACAGAATGTAAGACAATATGGACGAGAAATAAACTCGCTATGACATATAGAGAAATGGGCACTTCTTTCGCTTTTCCGATTGCTAGTTTCAAAATAGGATATGCGATAAATCCAAAGGCCATTCCTTCAGCAATGCTATACGTTAACGGGATTAGCGCGATAATCAAAAACGCTGGGAATCCTTCAGAGAAATCATGCAGTGGAATCTCCTTAATATGCTGGACCATTAATCCACCGACAATGAGTAAGATCGGTGCAATGGCACTATCTGGTACAATTGTTATAACTGGAATTGCAAATAATGTTAGGACAAAAAGAACCCCTGTAACAATAGCTGTCAGACCTGTTCGTCCTCCTGCTGAAATTCCTGCTGCTGTCTCGACTGTCGCAACCGTCGGACTTGTACCAAATAATCCAGATGATAAAGCTGATACCGCATTTGCCTGGAGTGCTCGTTTGTTTTTTTCAGGGTGACCTGTCATTTGCAAGTAGCCATGAATAAGTCCTAAGTTTTCAAAAACAAGAACCATTGTCATCGAAAACACTGCTATCCAAAAGGTAAGTGTTGCTACACCTCCAAATGAACGTTCTCCAAAAAATGAACCATAACTCGTAAGTGAGAAGCCTTCCGAACTTGCTCTGTTTGGCTCAACACCGATTAAATAAGCCAAAACTGTACCTACGATCATCGTTATGAGGAAATTCCCTGGTACTTGACGGATAAACAAAACGATCGCAAGAAGCAATGTTAACAGTGTCGCAAATGGTAATGGATCACTAAGATGAGCAATGGCGATGAATGTTTCTTCATCTCCTTGAATGATTCCACCTTTCTGTAATCCAATGAATGTCAGAAACAACCCAATCCCAACTGTAATGGCGTCCTTTAATGACGATGGAATCGCTTTGCTTAAGATAGGTGCCAACTTAGTAAAAGAGACCACTGTAAACACAAGACCTGAGACAAAGACGGCCGCCAGTGCTTCTTGCCACGAAAGTCCAAGCGCATGAACAAACGTATACGTGAATAATGCATTAACACCCATTCCTGGAACAAGAATGATCGGTGCATTGCTCCAAAGTCCCATGAGCAAACATCCGACAAAGGACGTAATGATCGTGGCGACAATTGCGGCTTGTAGTGGCATACCTGCATCAGCTAATATAGCCCCATTTATTGCCACAATATACACAATTGTTAAGTAGGAGACAATACCAGCAATCACTTCACGTCTAACCGTCGTTCCATGACCCTCTAAATCAAACCGTTTCAAAACCCCTTTCATTTTTACCTTTCAACTCTTTTCAGTTGCATCCCTCTCCCACCCAGTGTCAACACGAACGTTGCACTAAGATCTTATAGTAGCATGATTTATTAAAAAGCAAAATAGTTGAGTTCATGCGAAGCATAATAAAGAATGGTTAGGCAAAGACATGTTATACTATGATAGTAGAATGAGACAAAGAGAGGGTGAATGCTATATGACAACACCAGCTTTTGAAAAAGCAACATTCGCTGGCGGCTGCTTCTGGTGCATGGTTAAACCATTTGATCAATATGATGGAATCGAGTCTGTCATTTCAGGCTATACAGGTGGTCATAAAGAAAATCCGACTTATGAAGAGGTATGTTCTGAGACAACTGGTCACTATGAAGCTGTTCAAATTACATTTAATCCAGACATTTTCCCATACGATAAAATAGTAGACATTTTCTGGCAACAAATTGACCCTACTGATGCAGGTGGTCAGTTTTTTGATCGCGGAGGCTCCTATCGTACAGCAATCTTTTATCACTCAGACAAGCAAAAAGCAATCGCCGAAGAATCCAAGCGACAATTAGAGAATAGTGGACGCTTTACAAAGCCAATTGCTACACAGATTTTACCGGCGAAACCATTTTATCCAGCGGAAGAGTATCATCAAGATTACTACAAAAAAAACCCCGTTCACTACAATCGATACAGCGTAGGTTCTGGACGAGTTAAATTTATCGAGCAGCATTGGGGGAATAACGATATGAGTAAACAAAAAGAACTATTAAAACAAAAGCTAACACCGATGCAATATCATGTAACCCAGGAAAATGGGACAGAGCCTCCTTTTCAAAATGAATATTATGATCATGAGGAAGAGGGCATTTACGTTGATCTTATTTCAGGCAAACCGCTTTTCAGTTCATTGGATAAATTTGATCATGGTTGCGGCTGGCCAAGTTTTACAAAACCAATTATTGAAGAAGAAATTATTGAAAAGCAAGATTTCAGTCACTTCATGATTCGTACAGAAGTTCGTAGTAAGGAAGCCGAATCTCACCTTGGTCATGTCTTTAACGATGGGCCAGAACCTACAGGCTTACGTTATTGCATTAATTCAGCTGCCCTTCGTTTCGTTTCAAAAGATGATCTTGAAAAAGAAGGCTATGGAGTTTATAAAAAGTTATTTGAATAAGACTTCCGTACAGACATTCCGACTTAGGGATGTCTGTATTTATTTTTCATGTCTGTTTTTTCATTTGACTGATCACTTGCCTGAGTCCTTGATCAAATGAAGTTTTTACCCTTGGACCAAAAGCTTGCTCAAACTTAGTGCCGTCTAAGAAAACAGGATTTTCAGTTAAAATCATCATTTCCGTTAGTTCTCTCATAAAAGGAGAAAAGAAACCAAGAAAACGAATCATCCGTGTACGAATAACAAAAGGCTTTTTTGTATTTCCAGTCAGACGTTGAAGAATTGAGATGATCTCTTCTCCTTTTATTGGCTTTATCCCAGTTATATTCCATGATTGCTGATAAGCTGTCTCATCCATTGCTAATGTAATCAGTGCATCTGCCCCATCAAATGTATAAATAAACTCCCTTTCTTTATCAATTGGGCCAAGGTATTGAGGACGCTTTCCAGCTAGTGCTGTCTGGATCGTCTGCTGAAGCATAGTGTTTTCTGCGTGCGGTCCATAAAAATCAGGGAAATGAGCGATGACAATCGACAGACCCCTTTTCATCCATGCTTCCATATTTAGATATAATGCTTTTCTTACCTTTCCCTTGTTTGTTGCTGGTTCTTTTGAGGTATCTTCAGTAATCACTTGCTTATTTGTGCTGTAACTATAGATGTTATCAACAACCGCTACTTTTGTTCCCGTAGCAAAAGCTGCTTTAAACACCTCTTCAAACAGAGGCAGTAATTCCTTTGACCATTGTTGATAAGGAATATTTAAGCTAACAAATGCAACATCGACCTCTTTCATTGCTCTATCTAACTGTTCGGAGTCTCGCACATCTCCTTCGATAACCTCGACATTTTTTAAATCATCAAATAACTCTTTAGCCTTTTTTAGATTGCGACAATAAGCGTACGTTTTCACTCCTTTAGAATGGAGGTTATGAACGAGTGCATATCCCATAGCTCCAGTTGCGCCAAGTACAATTGCTTTTTCCATTTAATAAATCCCCCTTTTATTAACCGGTGGTCAATTTTATTTCTAGTAAATCAGCCTTAAACTTTTTATGGTTGATTTACCTTTTTAACGAAGAGTACGAGTTAAAAATTCTGCATGATGACTAATCATTTTTTCCAGTTCTGTAGACGACTGACCTTCACGTATAAAATAAGATACAAATCCGTGAAGGGACACAAGACAAGACCAGATTTCTTTTTGCGAGAGAATTTTTGGTACAAGCGATTGAACGGCTACTCCGAATTTCTGGAAGCTTTCATACGATGCTTGAACGGTATGTCGCAAATCATCATCCTTCAATTGGAACATCATTTCATAGTGATGAGGATAATCAATACCAAACTGAAGGAATCCAGCAAAAACCTTCAAAAGTTTATCCTGATCCCCTGTAGTCTGATCAGAAACAATTTCATCAAGACGTTGATTCAACATTGAAAAACCCTTTTCAATTAATGCCGTAAAGAGAGACGCTTTATTTTCGTAATGGTAATAAATCGCACCATGACTGCACTCTAGTTTACGCGCTAATGCACGCATACTGACTTGATGGTAACCATTCTCTGCAAATAATTGCCTGGCTGCTTCCAAAATATGCTCTTTTGTTAATTCATTTTCTGCTTTACGGCGAGGTGACATGTTCTTCATCCTTTAATTAACCAGTGTTCAATTAAAGTTTAATTCGCTATCCTCTTCCTGTCAAGTTCATTTTTTGAATTAATTGTATGTTATGCTTATTTCAATACGGATTGGAGGTTTTTTCATGCGTTTTTCTCATCCTTATCTTCTCCTTACTCTTGCGATGCTCTTTTTTTCTGGTAATTTCATTATCGGAAAAGTATTTGCAGGCACCGTCCCCCCTTTTACAATCGCTTGGATGCGCTTTTTTCTTGGAGCCCTCATCCTTCTTCCTCTTTGTTATAAAACAATTTGGCGGAATGGTCCATTGTGGCGAACGGAGTGGCGTCCTTTAGTCGGGATTGCTTTTACAGGAGTATTTCTGTTTAATGTCTCTTTGTATCTTTCTGTAACGTATACGACAACGATTAATGCAGCAATCGTCGATGCACTTACACCAGCAATTGCAGCTGTTTTTGGATTCTTTTTACTAAGAGAACGATTAACTCTTTTGCAAAGTGGCGGGGTTATCCTGTCATTCATGGGGATTCTTTTAATCTTAACGAAAGGCTCGATTGAAGTCCTTACGTCTCTCGCTTTTAACATAGGTGATTTGATCATGCTTTTTGGTATTACGTGTTGGGCCATTTATTCGATTTTCATCAAAAAATTTGGTCATCTCTATCCATTGATTGCAGGGCTGGTAATGTCCTTTATATTTGGTGTAATTATGCTCACTCCATTTATGATCTACGAGTGGAGACACGGCATTCCATTTTCAATTGATTTGGTGACAATTAGTGGATTTCTCTATATCGGTATTTTCCCTTGTGCGATTGCACTTCTCTTTTGGTACCGAGGCGTCGCTGAAATCGGTCCAGCCAAAGCATCGATCTTTTTTAATCTAGTACCCGTATTTACAACGATTATGGCCATTACATTACTTGGAGAATCTGCTGGCTGGTTACAATTGATCGGCGGAGTCGTCGTTTTAATAGGCGTCTATCTTTCCACGAAACAAAAGAAAGCAGTGATTACGCAAAAAGACGTAACCACTGCCACGAATGGAGGTTAACCTAGGTCAACCTCTTATTTACTTTCCTTTCACCTTAATATTCATAGCGAATAATCGCTTCGTTAATATATAGCTTAAGATGAGAAAAATGACAACACCGATCCAGTAAAATAAGATTTGAATTCCGTTACTTAGCGTAAGTGGAACAAGACTAGAGACTATCATACCGCCAAACAAGGCAAAGCAAGCAACAATCCCAACACGAAAAAAGGGCTCTAGTTGTTTAAAAAGAAGAAATTCCCCGTTATGCTCGCTCGGATTACGTTCATACAGCCAGGCTCCAGCACTAAGAAAAACAATCGTTGCTACTGCTGGTACCCAAAGGTGTAAATCATCCATTCCAAGTGGTACCCGAAAGAATATAAAGTGGCCACACTAATTGCTGTAATGGAAGAATATCATACATACTGATTGTATACACCAAAATGAAGGCGTATAAATGAATCAATCAGAGCAATAATTCCAACTGGGAAAATCGTAAAAATAAACGTTAACGCAATTTGCGAGACCATTTCACCTGTTATTGTCCCAATAAACAACGTGAAGGTATACATTGATAAATAACCGAGCCATGGACTAAGAAAAAGTGATAAATAGGAATATTGCTCAATATACATTCCGAATTCAGAAGTTGAGATGAGTAGATATGCAATAGTAAAGGTAATGAGCATGGCAGCTGTCGTTGCTGCAGCACCAATCATCCATTTCACAAAAAACATCGTTCTACGCTTAAAAGGTAAAGCAAAGGAAAAGTCATGGCGACGAGTATTTCGTTCAGTTCCAATAAATTGTACAGCTAATAGTACGAGAAAAATCATGATCAGCATACCTGATATTCCAGGACCAAATACACCTGGAACAGCATGCTCTGGCATGAAATATTCTTGATTTGTTAGTGTTAGTTCTCGCCATTCCTCCAGTTCAAGTATTGCTTGCATCGGATAAAGAAAGACAAATAGGAGTGTTATCATCAATAAGTGACACTTTTGACTGTTTCCATTCTTTTCGAAATAATGCTTTAACCGACAAAGTCATCACCTCCAAGCTTTGCGACGAAAAGATCTTCAAGTGTGATTGGTAATTCTTCGTAATACAATGGACGTGCCTCTCTTATTTTTGCTGATTTCCGCTTCAAGATCTCCTTCTACAATCAAAATAAATACTTTTCCAGTCTGCTGTAGCAATGTCCCTATCCCTTGAATCTCCTCAGGAATACCGTGTGGGAACACGACTTGGATTTTCTTATACGATTCCTTTAATGTATCCAAAGCATAACCCTCCGTTATTTCACCTTCCTTTAGCATAATAATGGAATCGGCCAGAAATTCGAGCTCATCTAGTCGATGGGATGAAATGACAACGGCAACTTGATAATCTGCAACAGCTTCTACGATAAATTGCAGAATTCTCTTTTTGACAATGACATCAAGTCCATCCGTCGGTTCATCCAAGAGAATGTACTTTGCTTTTGTTGAAAACGCAAGAATGAGGGCAAATAGTGCTTTCATCCCTTTTGAAAATGAGTTAATTTTTCCATTTGTCGGGAGGTTGAACCGCTCAATCATTTGATAAAATAACTCACGATCAAAGCGTGGATAAATATCACGGTAGAGCTGTTCAATCTCTTTCATGCTAAATCCTTTTAACGCTTCTGAAGAATCGGGTACGAAAACGATGTCTTGTTTTAGCTCTGGATGAGTATAAATGCTTTTTCCACTTAGTTTGACATCGCCTACAGTTGGTTGGATAATACCTACCAATAAACGTAGCAATGTTGTTTTTCCAGCTCCGTTTCGTCCCACAATACCAGTCACTTTTCCAGGTTCAATTGAAAAATCAATATTCGTTAGCACCTGCTTGCGATGAATCGTTTTACTAACTTGTTCAATCTGCATTCGGATCTCCCTCTCCCTTCAATGTCTGAAACTCCTCTTCTATCCACTCGAGCAATTCTTCCTTTTGTACTCCAACGTATGTTGCTTCGATTACAAGACGTTGTAATTGTTGTCTCGACTTGCTCAAGTTGCTTTGGATCAAGAAGGCGATCCTCAGCATTGGCCACAAATGTTCCTTTTCCTCTAACAGTGACAATCACACCTTGTCTTTCTAATTCTTTATAAGCCTTGCTAACTGTATTCGGATTGAGAACGACTTGCGAGGCTAGGTCACGGACAGACGGCAATTGCTCTCCTTCTTCAACAATGCCTCTAGCAATCAATTCTTTTACTTGCTCGATTATCTGCTCATAAAGTGGTGTTGAACTTTTCAGATTGATCTGTATAAACACAAGTCCATCGCCTCCTTCTTCTAAGTGTATTATATAACGTAGTACACTTAATACAGATTGAGTGTAGCAGTCCTCCCATCTATTGTCAACATCATTAGAAAAAATTGACTTTTCACTAAGCTGTAATGGCTGAAAGCTGGCTTGCAGGTTTTGCAAACCTTTTACACTCAACTTTAACCCTTTAATAAAGTTAAACTTTCTTAAAGTGCAAAAAAAACTAACCTCATCCCTAAGGTTAGTTTCGATCAATCCGTATTAAATCATCATGCCAGCAATTGCAGCACTTAATAACGAAGCAAGCATTCCAGCTGCCACTGCACGTAAGCCAAGCTTAGCTATATCACTTCGTCTCTCAGGTGCCAGCTTGCCTAAGCCCGCCTAACAGAATGCCAAGAGAAGATAAATTGGCAAAGCCACATAAGGCAAAGCTAATCACAATCACTGCCTTCTCGCTTAATTGATCAATTTGTGGAGCAAAGGAAAGATACGCGACAAATTCATTTACGACAAGCTTTTGTCCAATGAATCCTCCTGCAGCAACCGCTTCACTCCACGGAACACCAATGAGAAAAGCAAGCGGTGCAAAAATAAATCCAAGGATTAACTCCAGAGAAAGCTCTTCAAATCCAAAGAACCCACCAACAAAGGAGAAAATGCCATTGATCAAAGCAATTAACGCGACAAAGGCGATTAGCATAGCGCCAATATTTAAAGCAAGCGTTAAACCAGTACTCGCTCCTCTAGCAGCTGCATCAATCACGTTCGTTGATTCTTCATCTTTTGCTAGCTTAAATTCATTAAGATGGTCCGTGTTCTCTGCTGTCTCTGGAACCATAATCTTAGCCAAAATAAGACCAGCAGGCGCAGCCATGAAACTTGCTGCAAGCAAATATTCCAATGGAACACCTAAAAGAGAGTAACCGATTAAAACAGATCCAGCGACAGATGCTAGTCCTCCTGTCATGACTGCAAACAATTCAGATTGAGTCATATTATTCAGATAAGGCTTCACCACAAGGGGTGCTTCTGTTTGTCCAACGAAAATATTAGCAGCCGCTGACATCGATTCCGTTTTAGACGTCCCAAGCAACCATGATAGTCCACCACCAATCACTTTTATCACTAATTGCATTGCACCCACATAATAAAGAACGGAGATAAGGGCTGAAAAGAAAATAACGATAGAGAGGACGTTAATGGCAAAGACAAATTCAATACCAGATTCTTCTGTAAAGAAACCACCGAAAACAAAATTAATTCCTTCATTTGCCGAAGCAATGACCCATTGAACCAGGTTAGTCAGACCATACAGCGCCTCTTGACCAAAGCTTGTCTTTAAAATAAGAAGCGCAAAAAGAATCTGAATCACTAGTCCTCCAATGATTGTACGTGCTTTAATAGCACGTCGATTTGAAGACAATAGAAGTGCTATTGATAAGACACTGATAATCCCTAAAATCCCCCATAAAAAATTCATTTTTCATCCACCTTTATTTTAGAATATGTACCCTGTCTTCTCTTATTGAAGAAACTTATTGAAAATTAGTTTGCCTCACTTTTATTTGCTTACTCTTTAATGATGATAAAAGTCATTCCAAGAACTTTTTGAGAGTTCTTCTACTATTCTTCAAAAATTGACAAATTTTGACAAATTAATATGGATCAAGAATTGACAATCCAACCAGGCTTAGCAGAGAGTCTCGAACAAATTGAGGAAACAACTTGGGAAGCAATTATTAGGCAAGGTGTTAGTTTCCATGATGGTTCAGAGCTTAATGCAGAGGTCGTCAAAGCAAACTTTGATCGCATTCTCGATCCAGAAGTAGCATCACCGATTGCCTTTTTATTTGGAATGATTACTGAAGTAACGGTTATTGATGAATTTACCGTACATATCGAAACAGAATTTCCTTTCGCTTCACTTCCTGCTCATTTAGCTCACACAGGAGGCAGTATCATTAGTCCTGAATTAATCGAAGCTTCCTATGAGGAAATGGCGAATGGCGGACAGCCTTTTACAGCTGCTAATAATAGTCCTTCGGGTACAGGTTATTTTGCATTTGATAATCATATATCAGGTCAATCTGTGACTCTAGTTAATAACGAAAACTATTGGAGTGAGGACAAAGCCAAGGTTGATTCGGTTACATTTAACGTTATTCCTGAAGATTTAACTAGAATTGCGGAACTTGAAACTGGGGTTATTGATATCATTTTCCCTGTCAATCCGAGTGATGTCTCTCGCATTGAAGCAAGTGATGAAATGTACATCCAGCAAGGAAACAGCACACGCCTTGCCTATTTAGGGTTTAATACCGAAGTAGAGCCATTTAATGATGTGAATGTACGTCGCGCTCTTCACATGGCAATAAATAAAGAGGAAATCGTTGACGGAGTTCTAAACGGAATAGGAATTCCAGCATACGGACCACTTGCACCTGATGTGTTTGGCTATAGTGAAAACATTGACAGCATCGAATATGATCCAGAGGAAGCACAACGACTTCTTGTAGAGGCTGGATACCCAGATGGTTTTCAAACAACGTTATTGACGGATGATGATCGGGAGCGTCAAGACTTGGCTGTTTTCCTTCAGTCTCAACTAGCGGAAATTGGTGTTGAGATGACAATTGATACGTATGAATTTGGAACGTATTTAGAGAGAGCAGGCCAAGGCCAGTCAGAAATCTTTTTAGGTAGCTGGGGAACGGTAACGTTAGATGCGGATTATGGACTTTATCCGGTTTTCCACTCCTCTAATAAGGGACCTGCAGGGAACCGTTCATTCTTAGATCATGCAGAAATTGATGAGCTTCTCGAACAAGCGCGTCAAGAAATTGATGCAGATGCACGTCTTGCATTGTATGAAGAAGTGCAAAACAAGCTTGCAGAAGAATCACCATATGCTTACCTTTATTTCCCTGATATGATTTCTGGAGTACGTGGTGAAGTGGAAGGCTTTTGGCAATATCCAAGTAGCTTCTTCTATCTTCGTGACGTGACCATAACTGAATAACAACACTAAAAAGCTGCCTCAGAGGGATCGTTCCCTTCATAGGCAGCTTTTTTATATAAATAATTTGGTTGACTTGAAGTATTGTCTCGATTATTGCACAATCTACCTAAATAAGGAAGCGATCTAAAAGAAAGGAATGATGATGCTGATGAAAACTAGAATTGAGCACGATACGTTAGGTGAAGTACACGTTCCCGTAGAGAGCCTTTGGGGAGCTCAAACACAAAGAAGTGTGATCAATTTTAATATTGGGATTGAAAAAATGCCGATCGAGATCATTTATGCGTATGCCCATATCAAGAAGGCAGCTGCAATTGTAAATGGATCTACTGGAAGCTTATCAGAAGCAAAGGTCAAAGCTATTTCCTATGCCTCTGATCGTATTTTACGAGGAGAACTTGATGATCACTTCCCCCTTGTCGTTTGGCAAACAGGTAGTGGCACGCAAACAAATATGAATGTAAATGAAGTGGTGTCTAAAGTAGCGAATGAATGGCTTTTGGAGCAGGGCATTAAAGATGTGATTCATCCGAACGATGACGTTAATCGTTCGCAAAGCTCAAACGATACCTTTCCGACTGCGATGCATGTGGCAACGGTTCTCATGGCTGTTAACCGACTATTACCATCGCTGACAACATGCAAAGCGACATTAGTAGAAAAAGCTTCTCATTATCAAGATCTCATTAAAATCGGGCGTACTCATATGCAAGATGCAACACCGCTGACGCTCGGTCAGGAAATCAGTGGTTGGGCGATGATGGTCAAAAAGAATGAATCGATGTTGATGGAGAGCCTAGAGCACGTTCGCTCACTTGCAATCGGCGGAACAGCGGTTGGAACTGGTATTAACGCGAGTAGTCAATTTGGCGAAGAAGTGGCTAATCAGCTTTCACAGCAGCTTGATACATCTTTCAAAACCTCTACTAACTATTTCCATGCGCTAACAAGCCATGATGAGCTCGTTTATTTTCATGGAGCACTTAAAGCAACAGCTGCTGACTTCTTTAAGATCGCGAATGATGTTCGCCTGCTCGCAAGTGGTCCACGCACTGGAATTGCTGAATTAACGATTCCAGCTAATGAGCCTGGCAGCTCGATTATGCCAGGAAAAGTGAATCCGACTCAAAGTGAAGCAATGACAATGGTCTCTGCTCAAGTATTTGGAAATGATGTAACGATTGGTTTTGCCGCAAGCCAAGGACACTTTCAGCTAAACGTCTTCAAACCAGTTATTATTTATAATGTCCTTCAGTCCATCCGACTGCTTGCAGATGCAATAACGAGTTTCCATGATCATTGTCTTGTTGGACTTAAAGCAAATGAAGAAGTGATTGAGCAGCATGTTCAGCGCTCTTTAATGCTGGTGACAGCTTTAAATCCTCATATTGGTTATGAACGAGCTGCTGAGATAGCCAAGCTTGCTTTTAGCAAAAACATCACACTAAGAGAAGCCGCTTTACTTACAGGCTACTTAACAGAAGAAGAATTTGATCGATTCATTCAACCCCAAAATATGATTCATACACAGAAAGAATGAGACGCTTTTGTCTCATTCTTTTTCTTTGACTGATCAGGATACGTTATGAACGATTTTAATAAAACAAATTTCTCTAAGCCAGATGCTTAATTCTATTCTACTTCCTATCGATAGAATGTTATCCCTTTTATAACATGAATAAACTATTTTTTCTGTTTTTTTACTAGTCTTCACGGCGAGCATATCGAGTTGCTTGGAAAATGTTTTCGCGATCACTGTTATAAACGTTCGCAATAATTTTTGCTCTTTCGGCACTTATATGCCGCTGTCCACTTTCAATTTGTGACAAGTAGCCAGCTGAAATCCCAATCTTTTGTGCTGCTTGATCTAAGCTATACCCCATTTTCAAACGAGCTTTTCTCGCTAAGCTCATCCCAATCACACCCTTTACATTATTTTCAACATTTCTGTTATGATTTTACAACGCATATTGCGTAATCGTCAATTCATTTCGAGTGATTTGATTTATGCTACTGACTGCTTGCATTACGCAAAGTATAATATGCTTAGAATCAAAAGAAAAGAGGGAGTAATATGTTTTCAAAACGCCTACGAGCATTGCGATTAAAGCATGGTTTAACAATGAAGGCGCTAGGAGAACAACTAAATGTTGCACCATCTACTATCTCAGGGTATGAAACGGGTAATCGGAAACCTGATATGGACACCCTTCAACAACTAGCTGATTATTTCCATAGTTCCACTGATTATTTGTTAGGGAGAACGGAGGATCCTTCTCCACCCGAACAAACTAAAGAGATTCATGCTCTCTATGCTGATACAATGACTGAAGAGGAAATTGATTATTTAAAAGAATCCTTAGCGGTTTTCCGTAAATATCGTCCTAAAAATGAATCAAGCTAGCGACTTCTTTTAATAAGAGAAACGCTAGCTTGATTCATTCCCATTATTCATCGTACGTATAGCGCACAACATATTTATTCGTTCGTAATTTCTTTATTTCAACCAATGGTCCGACTTCGTATCCATTGATCCAGTTGTCCTCAATCTTCGCCTTCACACAGCTAGCTTGAAACTTCGATTGAAACACTTGTTTATAATAGATCCATTTCGGCAATTGCTTCATTTAATTCCCTTCCCTTTCTCGACAGTTCCATCTCTATCAGTGTACAAAATTTCATTTCTAACGACAATGATTTCGACTAGTGTGTGATATAAAGCATGCATAAAGAGGATGCAATGATTTATAAAGAGCAAAGAGACCGACCTTATTGATCAGTCTCCTCTATGTTTATCCAATTAATTCTTCTTTTTCTCGCTTCTTGATATCCTCTACTCGACGGTTTTCTTCCTTGTCTCGTTGTCGATGTGCAAGTCTTGCCGCAGCGCTTGCTGCGATGCTCGCAACTAAATCATCTAAAAAAGTATGGATTTCTGGCTTTCTGTTATCGAGTTCCTTGATAATTCCGACTTTTTGTTTGTCTAAAAAACCAAATGTTGTGACCGCAATACTTCCAAAACCAAATACTGAACCAAGAGCAATTGTTTCATCGACCCCAAATAATCCTTCATCAGATTCTACGATGGATTGTAGCGGTTCCGAGAGCTGCTTTTTTTCAGCTAAAACATCAAGCTCAATGCCAACAAGAACGGCATGCTGGATTTCACGCTTGCACATGACTGCATCCGTGCTTTCAAAGCATTCTTCCATCGTTAATTTAGGATTATATGGTATTTGTAGCTCATAGACAATATTTGCAATATCTTGGATCGTCACACCGCGTTCTTCTAATTTTTGACGGGCAGCAAGTTCTACTACCTCACATGGTACTGGTATTTTCATTCCTATTCCCTCCTTATGTTATGATTTTACCATACCCTTCCTTATTCGTCTTTTTAACACTGTTCACACTACGATTTTATAGTGTTTGTAAGGGTGCGCGTTCGATATAGCAATCTTTTGTTGAATTAGGTAAAATAAAGAAAGTAGCAAGTATAGGTAGGATGAGAAAGGATTGGAGATATATGGTTAGACGAAAACTAGAAGGTACCATTACAGACGACATCATCAAAAGTCATGAACTAGACGAAGACATCTCGTTACTTATTTATACACCACCTAATTTCACACCGTTAAAATCCTATGATATTCTGATTTGTCAGGACGGTAGTGATTATTTTCAGTTAGGCCGTATTCCTCGGCAAGCAGAAGAATTAATGGAAGATGTTGAGATGCGCGAAACGATTATAATTGGTGTTCCGTATCCATCAGTTAATGAAAGACGAAAACGTTACCACCCTAATGGTGAAAAAACAGCCGCATATATTCGCTTTTTAGCAAATGAGCTCGTTCCTTATATCGACGATCAGTATCCAACTCATCAACTCGCATCAAGCCGAACTCTTGCTGGAGATTCGCTCGCTGCCACAGTCTCACTACTGGCTGCTCTGCAATATCCAAGTCTTTTCGGTCAGGTGATGATGCATTCACCTTACGTTAATGATACAGTGTTAGATAAGCTTTCTGCCTTTCAAAAGCCAGAAGAGATTTCGCTCTATCATGTCATTGGTTTAAAAGAAACCGCTGTCCAAACAACTGATGGACAAACGCTTGATTTTCTAACACCGAATAGACAAATGCATGAGCGACTTCTGGAAAAACCGTTTACGTATACGTACGATGAATTTGATGGTGACCATACGTGGACGCATTGGCAAAAGGATTTACCTAGAGGATTAACAACGCTTTTACCTTATATTTAACACTTAAATCAGAGGAGGGTTTTCTATGAACGTTGGAGTCGTATTATTCCCATCTAATGCACTGCAAGAGCAGGCTAACGCTTATCGAATGCGGTACGATTCACATTATTCGCTTATTTCACCTCATATTACGATTAAGGAAGCATTTTCGATAAGTGAGGATGACTTATCGAAAACGGTAGAAACTCTTCGTGAAATAGCTGCAAAAGCAAAGCCAGCTGTCATCAATGTGTATAAAGTCGATTCGTTTTATCCTCAATCGAATACGATCTTTTTTAAAATTGCAGAGCATGAAACGTTAACACATCTCTATCAAAAGCTTCATAGTGAACCATTCTCAGCAAATACTAAGTACGGATTTATCCCTCATCTCACCATCGGCCAAGATTTATCTGATACTGAACATGCTGATATTCTTGGTCGCATGCAAATGAAAAAAATCGAGCATGAGGAAATCATTGATCACATGCACCTTCTCAACCAACAGGAAAATGGAACATGGACGGTATATGAAACATTCCGTCTTGGAAAGGATAACTAACGAACGATGATAGCACGAAAAGTCGAAACAAAGCAGCAATTAGCGGATGCGTTTTCGATCCGTACAGAGGTATTTGTAAATGAGCAACACGTACCTATCGAAGAAGAGATTGACCAATATGAGGATGAAGCGATACACTTTATCGTATACGATGAGGAGAACCAACCAATCGGGGCAGGACGCCTTCGCTTTGTTGACGAATATGGAAAGGTTGAGCGTATTTGTATCGCAAAAGTGGCTCGCGGAAAAGGAGTAGGTCGTGTATTGATGGAGAAAATTGAAGAGGTTGCACGTACTGAAGGCGCAGTAAAAATGAAATTAAACGCGCAACGTCAGGCTGAGGAATTTTATGCAAAACTAGGTTATCAGACTGTTTCAGCTGAATTTCTCGATGCCGGTATTCCTCATGTTACGATGACAAAATCATTTTAATTAGAAAAACTTAGCTTATCGCCAATTCCTTAATGGGGAAAGCCTTAGTCATATTTTCGAAAGTTACATTCGCTTTTATACTTTCTGGTGTAGTACGTAAAAACAGCTACCCACTGACAATCAATCATTGGTCAGGGGTAGCTATTTTTCATGATTGGACTAGTTTATTTTATCTTGCTGATACGTTTCTTGCGTGCTGTGCTCTATTTTTGATTGAACGGCTTCAAGTTTCCCTTCCATCGTTGATATTTTGTCACGACGATCATCAATTCGAATATTCGTTGCCACTCGTTTAATGCCATGCTTAAACGGGACCTCATGAATCGCTTGGATCACCTCAAATAAAACTGGAAGCTCCCCTTCTATCAATGTACTCATCGGTGTAAGCTGAAATGTTACTTTTCCTTCATACGTCTTCAGTACTTCCTGAATCTCTGCGACGTACCCGCTAACACTTGGTGTTTCAGTACCAATCGGAATAATCGTTATATCGACAATGGCCATTTTCTTTTCCTCCTTTTTCGGCTTCGGTCGGTGAACGACAAGCCTCTCTGGAAATTCTTTTGCTGCAAGCTTACGATAGGATTCAATCGAAGCGATTAAATGGATTCGCTCTGGTTCAGCAGTGGTGACATGAATTTGCAGCCAATACGAAATCGCCAGTACACTTTTTTTCAATAAGCTAAATCCCCTTTGATTCATCAACCACGTAACGATTGGAATCATAAGCAAACTACTGTAAGAAGCCAGAGCTAGTGCTCTAGCGCCGTTCCCAAGTACAATGGTCAGGATCGCCGCCAAAATAATCACACTCATAAAATAAATCAACAACCATATTCGTCGAACAATAGCGATTCGTGATCGCTGCTTTTTTTATACGCAAAAGTCTTGCTCTTCTAATAACACCTGCGTCACTAAATACTTTGTGTTCAGCACCGTGATATTTTCGTAATTTCTGCGGAAAAATAAAATGTGTCCCAAACATATAATAAAATAGCATATAGTACGGGAGACCTTGCCACAGACCTTCTACAAAAAGAGAGACGATCTTTGGGACAAAAATCAAACCAAAGAATAGAATCGTTAAGCCTTTAAACCAAAGTGGCATAGCAAGCATGACTTGTTTCATCATCACAAGCATGGTCCCTGCGTTTAATGGCTTTAACCAGCTTTTCAAACGTCCATGATCATGATAGGCGCAAGCAACATGATTCTTACCGATATAAAAGATTCCATTTTGATAGGAGAGTCCACGAATTTTCATGCTTTTACCCATCCTTTTTCGTTTTCGAGATACATTCTACGGATAAGAGATAATCCAGTAAGGAACATTCGTTGCATTTCCGAACGTTGGTGAAGCAAAGCTTGCATCCTCCTTATCGAGAGGGGTATGCTCAACCCACGTATGTAAGAGATGCAAGCGCACGTCTTCTGGCTGCAATTCCTCTCCTTCAACAGTCACCCTCACTCGGCCAAGATTACCATAAGTCACATTTTCATCCATTTTATTTGAGAAAGCAAAAATTATTCCGTTTTCGACGATCGTTCCTTCTGCTTCTTCAATGACCTGATCCCCATAAAGAAGTTCAACCTTCGCCTCAACAAATTCAAGGTCCGTTCGTGCTTCACCCATGGTTTGATCCATTAGCGTAATCCCAATATAATCCTCGCCGTATAAGCCTTCTGCTGGCATGATTGTCCAGTCCCAATTCGCTCTAACTTGTAAATCACCGTTTGCCTGATTCGCTTCAAGCTGAACCTCAATCAAATCCTGTAATTCTTCATTTGTCACCGCTTCTGAACCTTGTAAGAACTGATATCCACCGATGAACATGACAATCATTAAAATCGCTGGAAGAATCAATACTGGTTTATTTCCTCGAAACATGAATGTCCTTCTCCCCTTCTCATTGTTGCTGTTCTATTTCTTTATCGTTTCTAATCGCTTTAGTTGCATATGTTTATTATAAAAGGCACGATATGTAAACACCGTTACGAGCATTGCACTGATCGAGACCGCTACAAAAATACTAAGAGAGATGACAATTTGATATCGAATGGCCACATGTGGAGAGACACCTGCCAAAATTAAGCCTGTCATCATTCCAGGTAGCTGAACAAGGCCTATTGTTTTCAAACCATCGACATTCGGAATCATCGCTGCTTTGACGATTTTACGGATTAAGGGCTGTGTTGCCTCTTTAGGTGTAGCACCAAGAGCTAATGCAGCTTGCAAGCGATCGTGATTCTCATGAAATTCACTTTTCATTCGTTCCAGGGCAAGTCCAATCGCAACCATGCTATTGCCGATGACCATTCCACTCATTGGGATTACTTGCTCAGCCGTGAATTCAATCATGTCGAACGCGAGCCACATCGCTAAAACCACAGCCTCCACTGCAATCAAGATCAGAAAAATGACACCAAGTACAGAAGGAATCCCTTTTCCTTTTTTAGCTGCATGAAATCCTGCTACCATAATAATAACAGTAAGCATAATTGGAATGCCAAGTACTGGTTCTAAACCAAACAGAAATGTTAAAATATAGCCAATTAAAAAAAGCTGGGCAACACCGCGAATTGATGACCAAGTTATGCTTTTCCCTAGACCTAACGCATACATATAAGAAAGAGAAAGAGGAATAAGCACAAAGACGATCAGAAAAAGCATGGACGTATTTGATATATCTGGAGCCATTTACTCTTCTCCTTCCTCATCGCGATACAAAAATCGTTTTGCTGCTTCTGTTTTTGGTTCTGTGAAAAAAGCAACGGTTTCATTTTTTTCAACGAGCTTCCCTTTTTCGAAATAGAGAGTAATATCACCAAGCCTCTCCGCCTGCTCGACATCATGTGTCACCATCAGAATCGTCTTGCCTTGCTGCTGTAATTGCTTAATCAATTCTTCTACTAAATCGACATTACGTAAATCTAGCGCACTTGTCACCTCATCAAGCAACAGAACATCAGGCTCATTCGCTAATGTGCGGGCTAAAGCGACACGCTGTTGCTCTCCACCCGAAAGCTCTTCCACCGGTTTATGAATAAAGTCTTTCGGTAGCTGGACAGCTTCAAGCAATTCTTCGCCCCACTTTTTAGTCCATTCAACACCGTGAAGCTTCGGTCCGTATGCGAGATTATCTTCAACGGTTCCATCAAAGAGAGCTGCTGCTTGAAAGGCCATTCCAATCTTTTTTCTTAATTCCTTTATAGGATAATCCGTTAAGGCTTTTCCTCTGTAATAAATCGTCCCTTCGTCGGGATCTTCTAAACGGTTCATCAGCTTCAGCATGCTGCTTTTTCCGGCTCCAGAAGGACCGATAATCGTCACTAGCTGACCTTTATCAATTGAAAATGATACATTTGAAATCCGTTCATTACCAACGGTCTTCCATTCAATTTCCGACACGACGTCACTCTCCTATATGATTACTCCTTCAACCATTATACAGGAAACAATCCTCATACGAAAAGCCAACAGGACTTTACTCCTTGTTGGCTTTATAAATTGATTGCTAGCGTGATAAGCGTCGATAGGCTGAGTGATTTGTCGGTCCAATTCCACCACCAATATTAAGCGAATGGGTAATCGCCATTGTAATAAATGCTTTCGCTGTTTCAACGGCTTTTACAATGTCAGACCCTTTCGCTAATTCAGCTGCAATCGCAGCTGCAAATGTACAGCCTGTTCCGTGTGTATGCTTCGTATTGATTCGTTTTGTCTCTAGTTCATGAATTGTTTCACCATCAAACAATAGATCTACAGCTGGTCCATCTGTTAAGTGACCACCTTTTAAGACAACATACTTAGGACCAAGCTTGTGAAGATCAACGACTGCTTGCTTCATTTCTGCAAGCGAAGTGATCTCTTTTAATCCAAGAATTTTCGCTGCTTCAGGTAAATTCGGTGTAATAACGGTGGCAATTGGTAATAGCTCTTCAATTAATGCTTTTGTCGCTTCGTCTAGAAGAAGAGATGCTCCTCCTTTTGCGACCATCACCGGATCAACCACAATATTTTTAACGTGATAGTCGTTGAGCTTTTTCGCAACAAGCGTAATGATATCAGCAGAAAAAAGCATCCCTGTTTTCACAGCTTCCGTACCTAGATCAGATAAAACTGCATCAATCTGTGCCTCAATCGCTTCGAGTGATTGCGGATATACACCGTGAACACCTAGCGTATTTTGTGCTGTTAAAGCTGTAATTACACTCATCCCAAACGTATCTAATTCTTGAAAGGTTTTCAGATCAGCTTGAATGCCAGCTCCACCGCCACTATCTGAACCTGCAATCGTTAGTGCTTTTGCCATTGTCATCTATGATCAGCTCCTATGTAAATCGTTCTGGCTTGCATGCTGCAAGAGGCGCATATGCTTGTTTCTCGTCTAATAAATCAGCAACTGCAACAGCTGTCACCGGACTAAGCAAAATACCATTTCGATAATGACCCGTAGCAAAAACAATATGCGACGCTTGCTCTAATTTTCCAATTAACGGGAAGCCATCCTGTGTTGCTGGACGTAAGCCAGCCCATGTATGAAAAGGTGTTTCTTTTTCTAAAAAAGGAAAAATTCGTTTATTCCAATTTGTTAACCGAGCAATTCCTTTTTCGGTGACATCTGTTTGAAAGCCAGCAATATCTTCCGACGCTCCATTTACAAGTGAACCGTTCCCCTTAGGAACAAGATAGCCTTGACTCGTATAAACAATATGCTTAACCTGATCAACTGGAACCTCATAGGCACAAATTTGTCCGCGAATCGGATAAACAGGGATTCGAATGCCAAATATATGCTCAAGCTCCTGCGACCATGCCCCTGAACAGACAACTAGACGATCTCCTGTAAACTTTCGACCATCTTCCGCTTGAAGCAATAGTTCCTTTTGCCACTCACACACCTCAACGCTTTCTAGATGTTCGACAATCGTCACACCTTGATGACGGCAAGCCGCTTCAAGTGCACGGACATAATCTGGTGCAAACACATGGCTCTCCTCTGGATAATACATCGCCGCAATCACATCTTCAGAAAGTGAAGGCTCAAGCTCTCTTAAACGATTACCTGTGATTAATTCTGCTTCTGCCCCAAATTCACGTTGCCATGATTGACGAGTTTCCAGGCTAAGAACATCGGCTTCATGGTAAACAGCATGCAGACTGCCACTTTCCGTATACTCAAAATCAAGCTTTGCCGCTTGTTTAACGTCCTGCTGCCATTGCTTATATAAGCGTAAGCTATCTAAACAAAGCAAGAAGAAATCATCTGGATCTTCCCCAATTTCAGAAAAAGGAGCAAGCATCCCAGCGGCAGCACCTGAAGCCTGCCCTCCACATGTTGATTTCTCTAGAACAGTGACGTCATAATCACGCCTGCTTAATTCAAATGCCGTAGCAAGCCCGATGACGCCACCACCTAAAATGAGAATTCTCTCTTTCACGCTTGTTCCTCCCCTTACTGCTAGTTTGAAATGAATGAAGCTAATCCACTACTAGCTGTTGCATATTTCTTTTTCGGAATCCGCCCCGCTTCATACGATAATCTCCCTGCTTCAATTGCATGCTTCATCGCTAAAGCCATTTTGACAGGATCCTTTGCCTTGGCAACTGGTGTGTTCATTAACACCCCATCTGCACCTAGCTCCATTGCTTGCGTGACATCCATCGCTGATCCAAGTCCGGCATCAACAATGATAGGAACGTTCGCTTGTTCAATAATCAGCTGCAAATTATATGGATTCAAAATACCTAAGCCCGTTCCAATTGGTGCACCTCCAGGCATAACAGCTGCTGCACCAGCTGCCTCAAGCTTTTGACAAAGAACAGGATCATCAGATGTATAAGGTAGAACAACAAACCCTTCAGCCGCAAGAATTTCTGTTGCTTTTAATGTTTCAATCGGATCGGGAAGCAATGTCTTTTCATCTACGCTAATTTCAATCTTAATCCAGTCACTTAGACCAGAAGCCCTTGCAAGTCGTGCAATACGAATGGCTTCTTCTGCTGTTTTTGCTCCAGATGTATTCGGTAAATAGGTAAAGGACATCCCATCTAAATGCTGCAAAATCGCATCTTCGTTTGGTGCTTCTAGGTTCACTCTGCGAATCGCAAATGTTAACACTTCTGTCTCAGACGCACGAATCGCTTCATTTTGGACAAATGGATTCGGATAGCGGCCTGTTCCAAGAAAGAATCGCGATGATAGTTCTTTTCCAGCAATCGTTAATTTGCTTTGCTTCATTTGATCATCCCCCTCCGACAAATTGGACAAGCTCTATTTTCATGTCATCTATTAACGTTGTTTGTTCCCATTCAGCTCTGTCAATAATCTGACCATCAACCTCTGTCACAACTAAGTGAGGCTCTAATTCGAAATGGGCGACAACATCAGCAAGAGTAGCTGCATCTAGTTGGTGTTCTTCCCCATTAATGAGTAATTTCATCTCATAATGCCCCCTTTTCTGTTAATATTTGCGTGAATTGCTCACATACTCCTTTAACATCATCAGCACCAACAATTTCACTAATCATGCAAATACTTGTTGCACCTGCATCGAGCACTTGTTCAACGTTATGAAGCTTAATTCCGCCAATGGCGACAAACGGGATGTTAATTTCCGCAGCGACTTGCTGAATATAGGCTGTTGTAACAGGATCGACAACATCGACCTTACTTTTCGTTGGAAAGATTGGACCAACACCAATATAATCGGCTCCACCCGCTTCAGCAGCTCTCGCCTCTTCAATATGATGAGTTGAAATCCCAATGATTTTATCTGATCCGACGATACGACGAGCATCGGCAAGTGGAAGATCATCTTGTCCAACATGAATGCCGTCTGCATCTACAGCTAACGCCACATCAATATGGTCATTGACGATAAATAAGACGTCGTGCTTTCTTGTTAATTCACGTAACGCCTTCGCTTTAGCAAGGATTTCACGTTTACTACTCGTTTTATCTCGCAATTGAATAATATCGACACCACCAAGAATCGCTTCTTCCATGACTTCGATCAAATCACGTCCTAGATGAAATTCTTCACCTGTAATCGCATATAAATGAAATTTCCTCATCACTGTGCCCACCTTATTATGAAATCTATTTCTTCTTGTTAAAAAGGAATCTTTTGTTTTAAAAACAAAAAAGCCATATCCCAACGAACGGAATACGGCTGCAACATCATGACTTTGCATCGACTTCCCTACGCTGGTATGAACCAGATCAGGTACAAGGGTAAAAGGAAATCACCTTATTCTCAGCCTACTCTAGGCAGGCACCCCTAGTCTTTAACTTCTATTCAAATGGATAACTTAATTATGACAGACTCCCCTTAAAATGCAAGAAAAACAATAGCGGAACGAAGCTGATCAAACAGCCTATTCCGTCCAAATCGGGACAAGTACTTGTTCTTCTATTTTATACAACTGCTCAAAGCGATTCCCGATTAATAAGTAATCTCCTTCTGGGGAAATGGACATCGGTTCATGACTTTGCATCACGTCAAGCTGTTCTTCAGAATCGGCTAGAACGTTATAAGCGATTAATTCATATCCGTCATTATAGCTAAAATAATCCCCGCTATACTTTGGACGTAAATAATAGAAGATACGCTCCTCTGGATTGTATGTATAAAAAGGAATCCACCATTGCTCTGAGTACGTATTTAAGATTGGCATTTCAATTTGTCGAATTTCCTCTTGATTTTCGTAAAACGTATAAATCGAGTAAAGATCATAAACAGATTCCACTGATACAGTCAAAGAGATTTGATCTGGAAAACTCATATAGGCGATAACGTGTTCCTTCCACAACTCCTCTTCACCTGTCTCAACATTAAATTGATATAACGGTGCCTCGTAACTCGGTTCAAGTTCATCCCATTTTATATAAGCAACATTTGTTTCAGAAAGCCACTGTACATAGGATTGCTCTAGCTCAATTTGAGAAGTCTCCTTCGTATTGGCATCAACAAGAAATACATCAAATTCCCAATTCGGTAAATAGGCCATCATCATAAATTGCTCTTGATCATAAGGGTTCCAGTAGACCGTATAATCTTCACCAAATTCTTCAATCGTCATTTTTGTTTCTCCATTTTGATCAAGGATAAACAAAGTGGCTTCATTTTGTTGATTGATCGTTTGAATGGCAAACAAAGAGTAATCTACGTTCGGAGCTACATCAACAATCCACCCCTCTATTTCAAAGAATAGAGACGTGACACCAGTGAAGAGATGATGCACATGCAAGGAAGACTTCTCATCATGCTCCTGTAAATATAGGATTGATTGATCGTTATACCACGTGCTTACTTCAGTAAAGGAAGAGGCCGCTGAAATGGGTACGATTGATGAGCCAGTAAAAAAAGAAGCTGGAACATCACGCTTTTGCGGTTGGTCTGAAAGCCGCGCTGGTGAAGGTTGACTTTCAAGCTGACCAGATGTACATGCTGTTAACAGACAAACTGTAACGAATAAACTAGATAATATCCATTTCACCTTTTCTCCCCCTTCCTGTTTTACAATTATGGCACTCAACGATGAAAACAACAATATCCTCAAGACTTTTTAGAAAAACTTGGCTTATCGTCAAGTCCCCTTAATGGCGAAAGCCCTAGTCTTTTTTTATTCGTTCAGAAAGGTATCATGATTTTATCCTTTCTGATTAGGGAAACATAGTCGCCCTATTTCTCTATTAATTAGACGTTTCATCCTGTAAAAAGTTTCATCTTTTTTCATAATGGTAAAAACAAATACATGTTTCTCGTTAAAGCTCGCATTTTTTTAATACGTTCAACCTTTCTCAATGTGTTAGAAAGAGTTCGTCTATTTTCCATTCAAAAAGGCATCGTTAAGTCCAATAAGAAGAGGACACCTCGATTGGATGTCCTCTATTCCCCCATTCTTTATTACCCGTAAATAAAACGAGCTCCAGCAATTCCAGGGTTGGTCATTTCTTTCGGATCAAGAATCTCATTTAATTCTTCTTCAGATAAAATGCCTGTCTCTATACAAATTTCTCTAACGGAACGGCCTGACTGAATAGCTTCCTTCGCAACACGAGTCGCAACTTCATATCCGACGTGTGGATTAATCGCTGTAATAATCCCAACACTGTGCTCAACAACCTCACGGCAATGATCAATGTTCGCTGTGAGCCCATTAATCGCGTATTCTCTAAATACCTTTATCCCATTTTGTAAAATCGACAATGATTGAAGTAAATTAAACACTAAAACAGGCTCCATCACATTTAATTCGAGCTGTCCAGCTTCAGATGCCAGACTAATCGTATGATCGTTTCCAATCACTTGAAATGATATTTGGTTGATGACTTCACACATAACAGGATTCACTTTACCTGGCATGATTGATGAACCAGGCTGACGTGGAGGTAGATTTATTTCATTTAAACCTGTACGAGGCCCTGAACTCATTAATCGTAAATCATTGGCCATCTTTGATAAGTTAATAGCCATAATTTTTAGTGCACTCGACACTTCTGTATAAGCATCGGTATTTTGAGTGGCATCGACTAAGTCTTCTGCTGTTTTGAATGGATAGCCTGTAATATCAGCTAAATATTCTGCCACTTTTTCAATATATTCTACTTTCGCGTTAAGACCTGTTCCAACCGCCGTTGCTCCCATGTTGATATCATACAAATGGGCAACAGAGCGACTAATCCGTTCTAGGTCTCGCGATAGCACACGACGATATGCACCAAACTCTTGTCCCATTCTAATTGGAACTGCATCCTGAAGGTGAGTTCGACCCATTTTTAATACATCATCAAACTCTATTTCCTTTTCTTTCAAGGAAGCAATTAGCTCCTTCAATTGCGTCGTTAATCCGTCAGCTAAACGAAGAGATGCGATATGAATGGCTGTCGGGAAGGCGTCATTTGTAGATTGAGCCATATTAACATGAGTGTTTGGGCTAACTCGCATATATTCTCCCTTTTCACCACCGAGAATCTCAATGGCTCGATTCGCAATCACTTCATTAGCATTCATATTAAAAGAGGTACCTGCACCTCCTTGGATCGCATCAACAACAAATTCATCTTGAAGACTCCCAGAAATGATTTCGTCTGCTGCCGCAATAATCGCATCAGCAATATTCGTTTGCAGAACACCGACGTCACGATTGGCCATTGCAGCAGCTTTTTTGACATACCCAAATGCCCGAATCAGTTCTGGATGAGGAGGATAACCAGTAATCGGGAAATTTTCACATGCACGCATCGTTTGAATCCCATAATAAGCCTCTTTCGGTACTTGCTTCTCTCCGATTAAATCTCGTTCTGTCCGGTATGTTGACATCCTTCGTATCTCCTTCGTTTGCATCATTTACTTGCGAATGTTTGTCCTCTTTATAGCTTATGTAACGAACTGATAAATGTGCACTTGTATCTGCATTAACCTTGCTTTGCCAGCCACGCCCCACCAATCACACCTGCATCGTTACCAAGTGTGGCAATTCGGAAATCTACTCCTTCAGAAACTCGCTCAAGTGCATAGCGATGAAAATGTTCCTTCAGTCCTTTTAAAAGAGCATCCCCAGCTTTTGATACGCCACCACCAAGAACAATTTTTTCTGGGTTAAGGGCATTGGCGAGGTTAGCTAGCGCAAGCCCTAAGTGAAAGCAGACTTCATCTAATACCTTCATGGCAAGTGAATCCTGTACTGCCACCGCATCAAAGACATCCTTTGACGTTAATTGTCCTGTTTTATCAAAAACAGCTTTCAGAATGCTAGAAGGAAAATCGATTAAGCCTTCCGTTGCAATCCGAGCAATTCCAGTTGCCGATGCGATCGTCTCAAGGCATCCTGTTTTTCCGCAGTTACAAGGCGCACCACCGTTGACAACGGACGTAATATGACCGATCTCTCCAGCCATTCCATTAATCCCATGTAATATTTGACCATTGGCAACGATACCGCCACCAACTCCTGTGCCAAGTGTAACACATAGAAGATTTTTCGCTCCATCTCCTGCTCCACGCCACATTTCGCCAAGAGCAGCGATATTCGCATCATTATCAACTGTCACTGGCAGGCCTGACTCCATTTCAAGACGATCCTTTAACGGAAAATCTCTCCAGCCGATGTTAACAGCATGATAGATAAAGCCTGTTTTCATCTCGATAAAACCTGGTGCTCCCATCCCAATTGCAGCAAGCTTTGCTTTTTCTTGCCCTAATTCTTCACACTTCATATCAATTGCCCGAGCAATATCAGTCGTAATCCGTTTGCCGCCATCTGTTTTATTTGTTGGTATTTCCCATTTTGATACGATCTCACCATACGAAGTGATAAATGCCATTTTTATCGTCGTGCCACCAATGTCGACACCAACATACCATTTCTCAGACATGCTTCCCCACCCTCTAATCCTTCATTAGTCTATTCTCATTGACGTAAAATGAGTAATGCTTGTTGAAATACATTTGTTTCGATCATCTTCCATTCATGTAATTCACGCAGCTCTTCTTCCATCAATGAAAGATCAAGAGCTCGATCTCTCGTATAGATAATCGTTCCGTGCTTTTTTAGGAGCTGCAATACGTCATACATGGTCTTCACCTTGCTCACCTCAACCTTATTATAACAGCTTGAGTACCGTTACGAAAAGCAACCAAATGAGTGGCGTGAAGGCAATATACGAATAACGCCAGAGAATTTGCCGTATTTGCAGCTGGATGAAAATCCCTATGGCAAGTGCTGCTGTAAATAATAAAGCGGCGAAAAGGGTAAAGAAAGTTCTAATTTCAAACAATCCCCACTCTAATCCCATTAAGAAAAATAAAAAAGAGAGCAATAATAGTAGGATGCGATCTTCTGGATGAAAAAAACCAAGCGTTGGATGAAAGCGCGTGATGCTGGCGACAATAAACAGAATCGCTATGATCGACAACAGAAATTCTAGAAGGACTAAGCTAATCCACCCTGATAAAAACATTCCGACAATCATGCCAATATAGCATAAAATCAAAAAGAATAAAGCGACTAAAAAAAGCTGAAGTGGTCTTACTGGCTCTCTTGGAGCAGCGAGCAATCCGCCAATTGTCACCCCCATCGCTATAACAAAAAGTAACATGATCACTACCATCCACATGGAAAAGCCCCTTTCTCTCATGAGAGCAGTTTCTATTTGACAATGCTCTACCAGCTTGCGATAACGTTTCGAGTGTGTCCATATGCTATGATATGTATGGACATAAGAAATAAGAAGGACAAGAAATGAACATCATAAAACAAGACCTAAAATCAAGAAATGAGGAGAAGTTATGGAACAGAAAATGAAAGACATCATTGACGCTGCCCTGTACGGCGCTCCAGAGACCAAACCTGAAGAAAGAAGTCTTTTTTTATCAACGATCATGGAGAGAATTCATCTTGCACTTACGAAAAAACAAGTGATTCAAAAAGGAATGTACCCAGAAATTCTTACGCTTATGAAAACAAAAACGAACGTGCATCTTTACATAAATGGTGACCTTAGTTATCAGAATTACTCTAACTACATTCAAGAAGCAAATAAGCTTGGAGTTCGCTTCACAATTGTCACTCCTACTAAGCCAACACCATTTGGTCTGATCATAGCCGATCGGTCAAAGGCAATAGATGCTCCAACGATTTTTATTGAAGATGAACTTTACAAACTAGACATGGAAGAACGCGGACGACCATGAAATTTCGAGTTGATAAAAGCAGTAAATAAGCGTGACTTAGCTTTGGATACTAGCTAGTCACGCTTATGAAGAAATATCACTAACGATCTGGATCATTTGGATGGATGGATGCAGGTCTACGATTTTTCAGTGGCATTGGTGCACGAAGGATCACATCTCTTAATGCACGACTATTGAATGGGAGGAACGGCCACAAATACGGGGTTCCAAGAACTTGAAGATGAACAAGCATTAAAAACCACGCTGTGATTCCCACAATGAATCCCCCTAATCCAAATAGTGCGGTCACAATGAGAAGAGCCACCCGAATTAATCGATTTGCTAAGCTTAATTCATAGCTAGGCGTTGCAAACGAGCCGACTACCGCAACAGCTAAATAGAGGATAACCTCTGGTGAGAAGAGTCCAACTTTAATCGCAACCTCGCCGATTAACAGGGCAGATACAAGACCTAGAGCTGTAGCTAGAGCGTTCGGTGTATGAATCGCCGCCATCCTCAGCATTTCAATTCCAAACTCTGCAACCAGAAACTGAGCAAAAAGGGGAACACTCCCTTCCTTTTCTGCTCCAATAAATGAAAGAACCTCAGGGATGAATTGCTCATTTGTCGCTAATAAATACCAAAGAGGCAGTAAGAAAAGTGAAGCCCAAACCGCCGCAAAACGAACAAGACGCAAACTTGCTCCAACGATTGGTTTTTGTCTGTATTCTTCTGCATGCTGTAAATGATGCCAAAATGTTGTCGGTGCAATCATGATACTAGGTGATCCGTCAACCAGGATGAGAATATGTCCCTCAAGTAAATGAGTTGAAGCAACATCTGGTCGCTCCGTATAACGTACCATCGGGTAAGGATTAAGATGATGCCCGAACACAAACTCTTCGATCGTTTTATCTCCCATTGGTAACCCATCTGTATCAATCGTATCAAGTGCTTTTTTAATCGTTTTTACATACTCTTGGTCAGCAATATCTGCAATATATGAAATGGCAAGGTCAGATTTTGAACGTCTTCCTACCTTCATATACTCAACTCGCATCGTTCGATCACGTACCCTGCGTCGAATTAACGCTACATTCATGACCAATGTCTCAACAAAGCCATCCTTAGCCCCGCGTATCACTTGTTCCGTATCAGGTTCCTCTGGTGCTCGAACGGGATATTCACGTGTATCAATAAGAATGATTTGATCTAGCCCTTCAACAACAAGTGCAGCAGGACCAGCGAGTACCTCATCTATGACTTCATCTAGATCATCACTTTTTGAAATCTCGACATATGGTATTTGATGCTTGATCAGTTTTTCTAGTGGCCGCTCTGCTAAGTCTGATGCTGTTAATTGACCGAGCTCACGTTGGATTTGTGTCAGAGAAGCATCCTTGCCAAATCCATCCACTAAAAATAGACTCATTGCTCGTTCACCATATTCAAGCTCTAAATAAATCACATCAAAATTGATATCTACAGCTAGCTCTTTTTTTAAAAAAGCTATATTCCGATCATAATCCTTGGAAACCGGATGCTTTATCTTTTCTACAGTCATCACCTTCGCCTCCATTTCATTCATTATTTGCATTCGCTTTTGATTCCATGCAAGCATTCATAAGAATTGTTCGCTTGGCATATACATGAGGCAAATGTTTGTCCAATGGAGGAGCGACAATGAAAAAATGGAAACTTGCTTTAGCTATGTTGATCACATCTTTTTGTGTTGGACTCTTTCTTGTCATCCAGATCAAACCAGAACCATTACGAGATGCTTTGATTTTCTTTCCACTTGATCCCACTGCTTTTTATAATGAAGCAAGCTCACATATTGAATTTCAAAAAACAGAAGATAACGATGAATATATGTTAGATTGGACCGTCAAATCTGTGCTCAATCAACCTGCTTATCTCAGGCAAGATGTCTCGCTTTTATTTGAGGATGGCTACCTTAAGGACACTCAGTCTGGCTGGCGTGAAAATACAGACATCATTCAGCTAGAGAAGGATGTCCGCTCTGAGGATAGTGGACATTATAAGGTTGTTACCTTTCACCATGCTGAGCTTCATTACCCAAATGATTTGATTAAAAGTGCTCATACTCTAAGCTTTGATGAGTTATATATCATTGATTCTCCACTGAGTCCACTACACTCTTTTCGAATACCAGTAACAAAAGAAGATCAAGAAAGTAAACGGATCTTTGATTATATTCTCAGCCAGCAACAGCAATACGATTGGGCAGATCTCTTTGAGTATTACCATCTCTCAAAAGAAAACTACAGCCTTATTCCTTTAACTGACCTGGCACTTTTTCAAAAGCAGACGCTTCCATACCTTAACGAAGAACAGACCGCGCGATTTCTCGGCGGCCTTTGGGAAGGATTGTACAAACATTATGTCTTAGGCATTGAAAAGATGGACGGGACGACGATTAGTCCTATTGGCAGTACGGTTCCGCTTATTCTCGTGCCTAAAACAGCTGATCATTTCTTTATTCTTTTTCGAACAGCCGATGGTGAGCCGGTGCAGCTGATGCAGACGCTGACTCCTTAATATGTTGAGATTCGTTCTTGTAGTTCAAGATACAATTCTTCATCTGGTTTAAGAGATATTGCACGTTCCACAGAAGCCTGAGCCTCTTCGATTTGATCTAATTCAAGATAGACAAGTGCTAAATTATAATGTGCTTCGTGAAAATCATCTTTTCTTTCAATTGTTTCTAGTAATAAATCCTTTGCTATTTGAAAGTTCTTAAATGTTGCTTCTGCATAAGCAAGTAAGAATGTAGCTTCAGCCATTTCTGCTCCATCTACTGCTCTAAGCAAGAATGGATAAGCCTTCTCAACCTCTTCTTCCTGCAAATACTCTTGGCCGATTTGCAAAGAGAGGAGCGCTGATGGTGTTTTCTGATCATTTTCTGTCCCATACCATAGAAGAACAATCGCAGACACTCCCGTCAACAGACCGATAACCAATTGCCGATAGGAACGTTGATGTTTTGGTAAATGCACAACTGCCGAAGCCAAAAATCCCCCCACTAATCCGCCAATATGTGCGCCGTTATCAACCATAGGCACAGCTAAACCAAAAACCAAATTCAGCCCAAGAATCATGAATACACTTTTCCCCATTGTGCGAAAAAAAAGCTTTTTATGAATCGTACCGAAATAAAGCAAAGCACCAAAACAACCAAAAATCGCACCTGATGCCCCAGCTGCTACCTGTTCATTAAAGGCAAAGCTGGCAATTGAACCAAAGATTCCGGCGATGAAATAAATAAATAAAAATCGACCAGTTCCATACATTCGCTCAACAACACCGCCAAGATAAAATAAAGCCAGAGAATTCATTAATAAGTGGAGAAAGCCAATATGGAGAAACATCGCAGAAATAAAGCGCCACCACTCACCTTCCATAATGAGAGGATTGTATTTCGCACCATATTCGATTAACGTTAAGATCGACGTACTGCCACCATTTCTTTCAAGTACGACAAACATCGCTGCAATCATCAACAGCAAGACATACGTAGCATGTGGCTTCCCATATAAAAACAATGAGCGCTCCTTCTTTTCACGAAGCTTTGTCACTTGCTGAATCTCATCCTTTAGATGAGCAATCTCGCGTTCTAGCTCTTCAGCTGTGTCTTTATTTAAAACATCTGGTAACATGAGCGGTCTTGTCTGAACATCTTGCGCTTGTTCTTGTCTTTGAATAATCGTCGTATGTACCATCGTTTTTTTATTCTGATGAGCATAATACGGCTTTTTTAGATCTTCCCAAGAATCGACAGGTGGGTACACACTCACATAGATATTCTCACCAACGATTTGACTAAGGCGAAGCTGTCGTCTAAAATGCTCAAAACGTTTTACGGCTGTCACAACATCACGCTTTAACCAGTTTGCCCAATCAATGTCCATGCGAACAATTCGTAAAATCCGGCGAGGCTTTGATTCATCATCCTCCAACCAAAATTCCTTCCCTTTTCGTTCAAGTATGCGAAAATCATGTTTCGTTACGTAATGATGGATAATTCTCCAAAAATAATAATCATGTTGTAGGACATCCATGTATATTGTGCCCTCCCTTCATGTTGTGTTTTTCTCATTATAGCAAGGATTAAGAGAACGAGAACAGGAATGACACTTTCCTTTTGCAATATTTCTAGAACCAATCTATAAGATGTGACAATATTTCCCAAATGAAATAAAGAAACAGAAGCCGCCTTTCAATGTAAAAAGACCTGCCCACATTAGACAGCAACCAAATCAGCTTCTTAACTTATGGTTGCTTTCTTTAAATGAAACAGATCTTTTTCACATAAAATTTGTTACCCATTCTGCGGCTGGTTAAACTGTAGTACTGATCCGAGAACTTTATCGCGAATAAAGGGTATTTGCATCGCAATACTTACAGCTAGCTTACGAAGCCAACGCTTGCCTAGGAAAACATTGACTAAACGATAGCGATACTTATATACAACATAGAAAGAGACGACAAAAGATAAGATCGAAACGAGACGTTGAATCACAGCTATCCCTCCTTCTTTTTACTTTGTGTGTGAATAGCTGATTTTATCCATATGAGTCTCCTTTATCATGGTTACCTCTTTTGATTTAGTGTTAATCGCCAATATATTTACTATAAAGCGATCTCGCTCTAATTAGATCTTCGGTTCCTTGAATGAGAATCCGTCCATCTGGAAACAAGACGAGACGCTCTCCTTCTTCAAGCTGAACGCGCAATAAAAACGGTGTTACTTTCACATCAGCAACTAGTTCAAGGCGATTTGCCCATACGCTTAAATCGATTCGTTCACGACGCTGAATTTGCACGGTTTCACGTCCACATAATGTCGTTAAATGATTCGCTTCTTCATGAAGAGACTGGGTACTCTTTTCGCTGACACGTTGGACAATCGGCTCTTCGGTGAATTCATTTTCAAATCGAATTGATGGTTTCTCCATAAATCAAAGCTTCGCAAAGTCCCTCGTAATGCATGAGCATCATCAACGAGATATTTCAACACTTCAACCACTTGATAAGAAGCAACGATGTCAACAACAGGACTAATCACTCCAACTGTGTCACACGTTTGACCATTACCTTCCCCGTGACTAATAAAGCAACGCAAGCATGGTGTTTGCCCTGGAATAAAGAGTGCTGTCATCCCACGAGCACTAACCGCCCCGCCATATGCAAAGGGAATTCCTTCTTTATAACACATATCATTTAAAAGAAAGCGTGTCTGAAAATTATCGGTCCCATCTAAAACGAGATCGACGCCTGTCATCAGCTCGGGAAGAGTTGCGACTGTGACATCTGCAACAATTCCTTCTACTGTTATATCCGAATTTATCGCTCGTAGCTTTCGCTCAGCTGCTACTGCTTTCGGTAAGCTTTCTTCGACATCCTTCTCATCAAAGAGCATTTGTCTTTGTAAATTACTCATCTCAACGTAATCACGATCAACGATTCTTACGTGCCCAATACCCGAGCGAACGAGGTGGTTAGCAAGCACCGTCCCTAGAGCACCAACCCCAACAATTAACACGACCTTTTCACTAAGCTTTTGTTGACCACTCTCTCCTATTGGTGAGAACCTCATTTGTCTCGAATATCGTTCTGTCGGTCGTTCTTTCATGATAATCCTCCTTATAACAGCAGATAGCCAGCGCCAATTCCAAGGATCGCTCCAACCACTGTACAGCCTATATTGACAACATCATTATTTATCCATCTACAACCATAAATCCGTACAGTCTTCTCATCACAATGTCGGTTCCGCTCTGTTCTCAGTCCACAGGAAGGACAGCGATAGACGACTTGGCAACTGGCGCCCATGAGCGTATCAAAAAAATTACCAGCAAATCCTGCTACAATTAAAGCGATGAGAAGCACATGGCTATTATAATAGCTTCCCCACCAAAAGAAAATAGAAAAGACAACAATGACAAAGCTTCCTGCAAACGCAGCTGCTGATCCAAGAGTGGTGATTGCTCCAGAAGTTCCAGGTGGAACACGCTTCCACTTTATGATATGAAACGGTTGATTTTTGCTAAAAGAGCCGATCTCTGATGCCCATGTATCTGCATTAGCTGCCGCTAAGCTCGCTACAAATCCACATATAATCACTGGAGAAGGGTACCATAGATAGACAATAGAAAGAATTGCTGCAACTCCGCCATTAGCAACAACTTGCATTGCATCTCTACGGTCTCCTTTTGCGCTGATTTCTTCCTGTTTCTTTTCCTGCTTTCGCTTTAATATGCTAATAATCGTTGAACTAAAAAAGAACAGCCCTAGTAACAGTAAACCATATAGCAAAAAGCCAACTGCAACGAAGCCTCCAACTAGAAATGCCGCTAATCGCACCCGATAATGTTAGCTTTTTTGTGACAAAAGCATACACAGACAAAATCAGTACTCCGACCAAAAGAACAATGGTCATCGGTAAAAGCCTTCTGGACTAATGATATGATCAACTTTCTGATCATGCTCTTCAGTCGGCACAACTGAAACCAATTGACAGGAAAATGCAAGCGCAATGGTCTTTGCACGTACCTTTGGCAAAAAGCGATCATAGAATCCTCCACCAAATCCTAGACGAGCTCCCTCTTGATCAAAAGCCAATCCCGGTACAATAATCAGATCGAGTTCTTTTACTGGTACAAGTGGGCTTTTCTTTGGATCTGGTTCTTTTAACCCGAAGGCTCGTTCCTCTAAATTGGTAAAATCATTTATTTGATGAAATGTCATTTTTTTCTCTATAAAATCAGCACAAGGAACGGTAACGCGCTTACCTTGCTCCCATGCTTGTCGTATGAGGGGAAATGTATCCACTTCTTTTCCTCTTGAAATCGTTAAAGCTATCACGTCTGCTGCACGCCAATAAGGGGACGCTTATGAGATGCTCGGTAATTTGCTGTGACGCTCTAGTGTAGGGTTCATGTGATAACGCTTCCAACTCTTTTTTCACCTGGGTTCGAATTAGGTCCTTCGTGGGCACAATGTCACTCCTTTTTTTCGTTTTCAAACGATTCCCTTGTTTTGTATCATCTCTTCTCAGCTCAGATAAAGAAAAAAGAAGCAGCGGAAAAATCCGGCTGCTTACTTTGTTTCGCGATGAAGCGTATGACGCTTCAATCTTGGGCTGTATTTCTTGAATTCAATACGCTCAGGATTTGTGCGCTTATTTTTTGTTGTGATATAGTTACGATCGCCTGTCTCAGTGCAAGCAAGAGTTACTTGTACACGCATTAGCTATCCCTCCAAACTATGCTTTCTTCATACTTGCTTATGATAGCAAATCTTTAGGATAGGATCAAGTCTTTTTTCTTTACAGCAACTGTTTTAACATTTGTTTATCGAAATCTTATATACATTGCTTCTCATGCGCTTCCCATACCGCATCCTCCGAACGACCATGAATTTCCCAAATTCGTCCAAATGTTTCTTGCTGTGATGCAAGGAGTAGACTTGTCAAAATCATCCACTCTTGCTCATTTTGACAAAGTGGGGAGAGCGCTAACGTGCCTGCTTGCTCATTCCAAATCATATCCTTTCGCCCAACTGACAACTGACTCTCTTTCTCGTTATAAAACTTTGATGCTACTAACGTCAGTGAGTCTTGACCATAGTGTAAAATCACTTGATTCATTGGTGATACAAATGAAACAGAAGGCTCTGTTATTACATTCATTTGTTGATGCATAAGAAAACGAAGCTCTCTTTGCTCATCTGATTGATTTTTGACAATAAAGGTGTAAAGAGAGCTATCATTCACTTCAAAATGCTCCTGTAATATGGTGATCTGTAATTGCCATTCGTGATGATACGCTATAAAAAAAACGAGATTTGATCGTTTACCATCATATAGAGGCGTGACCTACTCCCACCGCTTATCATCTAACCATGTACACTGTCCATCTCTCCAAACAGCAAAGCGATTTAATGTTTGTTTTAGCTCCTTTGATGTTCGATTAGGAGGTATGCTGTTTAATGCTGTTAATTTGTTCAATGTATTCACCTGCGAGTAGCTTTGCATCGTTTCGATCTCGTGCTTGTGCGTATACGGTAAAAGTCGGTTGTTCTTGATCGGGTACAATGAATGTCCATCCTCCTTCATGGTGTCTTACTTTCATGCCATCATTCAATTCCACTTGCTTGCCCTTTAACAACTCCATCAGCTTTCTCATAACAAGACCTTTTTGTTCTGTTTTGCATTGAACTTCTTCTTTATAAATCGCTGTTTCTGGGAGCTGCTCAATTAGATTGGATAGGGAATAAGCATGCGTGGTTAAATAATCCAACATATGCACAATCGCATAAGGAGCGTCATAGGTCATCATTTGGACAGTACCCTCTGCCTCCATCATCGCTCTCGTCGTCGCTTTTGTTCGCACAAGGTCGGCGTCATAGCTAGCAGCTACTTCTTCAAGTGTACTTCCTCCAAACAGTGGAATCGCGAGCTTAGATCTTAGCTTTTTATCAAGCTGCATTTTGATCGAAAGAATTAATTGCTCTTCTTCTGTAACGAGATGACCTTCCTCCGTCATCCAGCTAACAAATTCTCCACTCTCACCAATCATCACTCCGAGATCCAATTGATTTTCAATCATGTAAGATTTCATTGCCTCGATATCGATGTGATAAGGAATAAGCCTAATGTCGCAGCCTAGACTTTCCAAGAGATTTGGCAGAAAGGGCAATTGTCCTTTCGTGTCATCATGAAGAGCAACCTTCCACCTTCTATCTTTCACCCGTTCACTGTTTATTTGTGAAAGAAGCTGTGTACGATAACGCTCTTCCATGTCCCGACTAAGTGTATAGCCTCCAACATAATCATAGGCAACACGGCGATATGATTGAAATGACAATGTTTGCTCTAATTCACGTTGAGAACTCGTATCAATAGGTAAGCCTTTAGCATCAAAGAATTCAATGATCAATTGCTTTTCTTGATTCCGATCAGAAAAACGTAAATAAATCCCTCCATGACTTTCTTCTTGTTCAACACTGTATCGTAAAATGGGAAGCATTGTTTCACCGATTTCAACAACATGAATCCCTGTAGCTTGAAGACTTTGGACAATGGACATTCTCATTAGTCTTGAAAATGCATGACAATCACTAGCAACATAAACGATCGAGCCTTGATCAAGTAAACTGCCAAAAGCCGCTCCAAGCTTAGCTGCTTGCTCTGGATGTCATTTCGACATTTGCTATGCCGCTTGTACGATGACCCTTTAATATCGGTTGAGCTTGACTTAATTCATTCCAAACAATCGATTGATAAACGGTTGACTCAGCTTCAACGATCTTATGTGGCCAGATTTTGATATTCGGTTGTATCGTCGCGGCTTCACCCACAACCGTCCGATGACCAATGACAGTATCTTCATAAAGCTCTGCTTTCGCTCCTATGGTCACACTATTGCATAACGTGACTCCACGTAGTTCGCTATCATCACCAATATAAACTCCATCCCATAAAATGGAGCGCTTTAGCGACGCTCGGTGAGAAATCGTCGTCGATGATCCAACGACTGTTTGTGGGCCAAGATAGGCACCTGCACGAATAATTGAATTAGAGCCTACGGAAACAGGACCTTCTACTCGTGCACCATCTTCCATTATCACGTTATCACCTATCCATATCCCTGGCTCTACTTCTTCACCCTTAATGGTGGCTTCTATTTCACGATTTAATAAGTCAAAGTGCGCCTGTCTATACTGTTTAAGGTTCCCAATGTCTGACCAGTATCCTGCAGCAGCATACCCATACATCCCAGCATTTTCATTTAGTAATTGTGGAAAGACATCCTTGCTAAAATCAGTCACGGCATTTTCTTTTATATAAGAGAAAATGCTCGGTTCCATAATGTAAATCCCTGTATTCACCGTGTCACTGAATACCTCGCTCCAGCTAGGTTTTTCAAGAAAACGGACAATTTTATCTTGATCATCTGTCATGATCACACCAAATTCAAGTGGACATTCGACCTGTTTCATAAAAATCGTCACAAGTCCTTCTTTTTGCTGATGAAAATCAATCCCTGCTTGTAAATCGAAATCTGTTAAGGCATCTCCACTGACAACAATGAAGGGCTCATCCAAAAATGCTTCTGCTTGCTTCACGCTTCCAGCTGTTCCGAGCGGCGTTGTTTCCTCTAAATAAGTTAAATTCACGCCAAAACTCGACCCATCCCCAAAATAATCTCTTATCGTATCCGGTAAATATTGAACCGTCACAGCTATATCAGTAATGCCATGCTTCTTTAACAGCTCGATACTATACTGCATAACAGGCTTTTCAATTAATGGAACCATTGGCTTTGGTACATTGCATGTTAATGGGCGTAATCTTGTTCCTTTTCCTCCTGCCATTATGACACCTTTCATCAAATCGGCCTCCTCCGTTAATTTGTCAGCTGAAGTTCATCCTGACAGCATTTATCAATTTCTCTCTCCGTCTGTTTGGCGATTGTGCTCCAATTAAATGTAGACTTCACTTCTCTTAGACCTTGTGTAGCGAGCTCTTCTCTTATTATAGGGTGGTTATAGGCATATAACACTTGAGTCACAATACTCGATTCATCTCCTGGAATGACCTTCAATCCATTTTCTCCGTGTCTTATAATTCCAGCCAATCCACCAGTATCGGAGACGATTGTGACCTTTCCTGCCGCCATCCCTTCTAAGGCAACAATTCCAAATGGTTCATACAAACTAGGGAAGATCGTCGCATCACAATGACTTAACCAATCATTTCGTTCTTCGTCACTAATAAATCCAAGGAATGTCACATGAGATTGGAGCTGCCTTTCTTGAACCTGAGCTCGGTAAGACTCAAGCATTGGTCCTTTTCCAGCAATCACAAATCGCACCTTCGCTTTACGTTCCTTCAAAATCGCGGCTGCATTGATCACCGTTTGGTATCCTTTTTCTTTTACCATTCGGCCGACAGAAAAGAGCGTAAAGACGTCATCATCTTGGCGTATTGAAGTCATTTCATGTGATTGAATCAATGCCAAATCCACACCATTCGGAATGACCACAAGCTTGTTTTCTGGTAATGAAAAGATCGACTGTACTTCTTTTCGCATATATTCACTACAAACAATCACCTTGTCTGCTTCATAGGTTAGCTCCCATTCTTTTTGGTTAATTTCATATTGCAATTCTGTATGGATTCCATCGTTTCTTCCATGTTCCGTGGCGTGTATCGTCGCAAGCAATGGAATTTCGATCGCCCGCTTTACTGCTATGGCCGCTACTCCTACAAGCCAATCGTGAGCATGGATAATATCAAATGATAGCTTATGAGCTAATTGAATGCTGTGACGTGTCATGGCTATATTTAAGCTTCCTACCCAATCAAAAAACGATTCTGCTTCAGGTTGTAAGCCTTGCACACGATGAACATGAACACCTTGATTGACTTCATAATCAGGATAGCCCGCAACATAGGATGTCACGACATGGACCTCATGTCCTTCCAAAACGAGTGCTCTCGACAAATCAAAGACATGACGTGATAGCCCTCCTACCATCATCGGAGGATATTCCCAACTCAGCATTAAAATCGAACGTTTTGCATTAACGGCCTGATTCTTTCTTTTTGATTGAACATAAGCATCATGTGAAGAAAAGAACACTCGCTCATTAATTTCTGCAAGGAACGGGTAACTCTTTTCATAAGCATGTACCCACATTTCGTCTAACCGGCCTGTTTGAAGTCTTAACTTGAGATCATCGAAACGATTAAGATGAGTCATAAATCGCTCCTCTGCGTATTGAACAGCACTGCCTCCGTCGATAATAAATGCCCAGTCACTACTAATGGCCAGCATCCATTCACGTACCATTTGCTGTATCACTCTTTTTTCTAGCTCTGTCGGTTCCGCACATAAAGCGACGGTTGCAGCGAGATCAAGCTCCATCCGGTGATGATGACGATAAAGTTTTTCATTTGTTTCATTGATCCAGACATGACCATAACCATCGCGCCCCCATGTTGTAAAAGATACATGAGCTGTGTCTAAATCTTGATAATGTCGATCAATGTATGTTTCTGGAGTCATAAAGGCGATTCTGTTTTGCCCTTGTTTCAGCACTTCTCCAATCCATTCCGGACCTTCAAACCACCAATGTCCAAAAAGCTCAGCATCAAATGGCGTCACCATAAGATAAGGAGGGTAGCATTGATCTCCATGTTGATTGACTTCATGCTCAATCGCCTGAATATAATCATCAGCATGAGCTCTTATTTTTCCTTCTGCCCACTCTCTGACATATTGATCTTTTTTCTCGACCTGTCCTGTAATTCGCTTATGTTTAATACCTGTATCAATTCGAATTCCGTCATGATGAATATAAGGTAATATGTAGCTTTCTTCACGCTCATAAGCAATATCTCGATAAAACTCACGGTAATCAACATCACCAGGATAACCAAGTGTTGAACTCCATACTTTACTGGAAAGGTCTGTATGCCGCGGAAAAAGAATCAGTCCATGTGGCGAATAAATCGGTGCACCGCTCTCTTTAGAAGGGGTTGGGTCAGCATGAAGCAAGGCATGCTCATCAACAAATGAATAAACGATTCCCTCTTCTACTAAAATACGATCGATCCCCGGAGCAAACGCACATTCTGGAAGCCAAAACCCTTTAGGCTTTTGGCCAAAATGACGCTCAAAGCAATGGATCGCCTCTAGCACTTGTGAGCGAATGCCTGCTTTTGTTTTCACGAAAGGAAGAAATGCATGAGTGGCTGCACTTGTCATACAACGAATAATGCCTTTTTCATACAGCTCTCGATAGCCTTTTATAATATTTTTATCCCACTTCAGAAAATAATTCTTAATCTTCTGAAAACGATTTCGGTAAAAGAGAATGAGCTCTATCTCATCTTCATTTAAATCTACTCGTCTCTCTTCTTTTACTAGTAACTCTTGTGTTTTCATTAAGTATGTTAGGTAACGCTCCTGTATCAGTGGATCTGCTAACATTTCCATCACCGGTGGAGAAAATGAGATCGTGACAGCATCGCTAACATGCACATCTTCTAACTCCCAAAGCAACGGAAGATAGGATTCGGTCATTGCTTCAAAAAGCCAGCGTTCTTCTAACCTCCCTTCCTCCTCGTGGCGAACATAAGGAAGATGAGCGTGCAGCACGAGCGAATAATAACCTTCCTTCACAAATCATCCCTCCTATTTGATCGTTTCATAATATGAATACGTGCTAAAATGCTCAAGCCATTCTGGTTCAGCCGCAACTCCATTCTTCCATTGATGAACGGCATGAACATGGATGCCTTTTGCCGTTTCATCTGCTCGTGGCGTATCAATGGCATTAGAACGAACCAATGTGAGAAAAGATCCTTGTCTTGTCCAAACCCCTACGTCTACAATATACGTTCGATTTGGTTCTAACCCATGAATCATCCAGTTATTCGTTATCTCTGGTAAAAAAATATCGATGTAACGATGAGCATTATGTCCGTTAAAGTGAAGCATTGTACAATCATAAACTCGTAAATGTTTCTTCAGCTCATGCCATGCTGTGCGACATTGCTGCTCACTCATTTGTCGGAGCGCCCCACTTAATTCCCAATATGAATAAATCACAGTAGGGCTTTGCGGAAGCAGCGTCACTTCATCTCTTTCATAGCTTGATGGTATCTCTTGAATGCTTCGAGAATGCTCAACTATTTTTTTGTTTATTTCTTCTTGGTTTTTTTGATAGCGATATTGTACTTTTCCAACCGTTGTTTTAAGTTCTTGTGCAATTTTGCGGAAAGAGTATCCTTTCTCACGTAACGAAATGATGTCTTCAATCAACGCTTTCACCTCCAGCAGGACAATCTAATCATTGTATGTGCACACTTCTAAAATCATGCCATCTTTTTCCTGTTAGGTTTATCATACATTTCCCTTTTCAAAGGAACAAGCAGGCCTTTTTGTCTCAATTTGTCATGCCTTCGCTAGCTATATCGTTCAACGATCAAAAAAATTGTTCGTCTTTTTTCGCTAGCTATTACTGTCGCCTTGACACCGTCGAATTATATCTAATTATGCCAAATCAACTCGAAGTTCTTGACTAGTTAAACCAACTGTCGATTTCTCTTTCTCATCATAGGCCCTACTGTCGAATAAAGAATTCATTTCGTTTTAGTTGAATTGGGATGTATACTATAAGGGAGTAGGAATAACGTTGAAAGAAGGGTCTAACATGTTTGAAATTGCTATTATCATTTTATTTTCCATTGCTATTCTCCTTTTCGTGCTTTCTTTTTTTCGTCGAGACCGTACAACCGAAATAGAAAAGCAACTAGAAAATATTTCGATTACGTACATGCAGGAAATGTATCAGTTAAAAAAGAAGATCCGCTTGCTTGAGGAAGAATTGCTCGTTAATCACCAACGATCACCTTTTTTAAAGCAGTCTAAATCTGCTGCTAAGCAACAGCTGCTAAAAGAAGTCGTTAATTACTATGAACAAGGTGATAGTGTGGAGGAGATTGCTAAAGCAACAGGACTGACGATTGATGAAGTTCAAAGCCTGCTTATCCCCTATCTTCAAGTCGGAAAAGAGGAGGGGAACGGATGAGCTCAAAGGGACTACAAAGTTTTTCAAGTGGCTTATTTCTAGCAACTGCGATATTCGGTGGGATTTATTATCTATCCTACGAAGAAGAAATGACAACCTCTATCCAACAGACTGAGGTTAATGTTTCCTCTTCTCTATCAACAATGAAGCAAGAGCTCGAGGAAGATGGGTTCTTCGTATTAACGGAAGAAGAAATGGAACAAAAACTTGCCGAAAGTGATACGCTTCAAAAGAACGCCTCACCAGACTTGCAAACAGAAGAAGAACCAAGAATTATTTATACGATGTTGTTGCAAATTTCAGCAGGAATGACCAGCAACGAGGTTGCTGATCAGCTTGTTCGTGGACAAATCATCGAGGACCGTTCTGTTTTTCTTGATTATGTCGAAACTAATCAATTAACTCAATCACTTCGAATCGGTGAATATAAGCTTCAAAGTGATATGAATATGGAAGAAATAATTGATCAATTAACATAAAAAAAGAGGCAGACTCTCAATTTTAAGTAGTCTGTCTCTTTTATCTTAACTATTCCTCTTCATCTAAATCTTCAAGAACTGGAACGTCAACCATTGTAGGTCCGCTTCGCTCTTCCTTCATCTCAAAATATACATCAAGCATCTCTTTTGCAATATTTTGAGCCATCCCTTGTCTTCCACCATGTTGTTGCAGTTTTACATTAGGAACGACAACAGCAAACGCGACCTCTGGATTATCATAAGGGGCATAACCAACAAATGTTTGCGTATTTCCACTAATCAAACGTCGATTATTCCCTTCACCAACGGTCACACTCACTTGGGCTGTACCCGTCTTAGCAGCTGGTTGATAGGAGCTATTTGCAAAATTTGCTCGAGCAGTTCCTCTGCTTCCAATGACCACATCACGAAGACCTTGCTGCACACGATTAAGATAAGCCTCACTCATATCGACTCGGTTCAGCACTGTTGGTTCGAATTTTTGAACAACAGCTCCTTGCTGATCACGATCAGATACAGGCTCACGTATTTCACGGACAAGTCGAGGCTGCATCCGGTAGCCATCATTTGCAATGGTTGAAATGTATTGTGCCAGCTGTAATGGCGTATACGTATCAAATTGACCGATCATTAAGTCAAGTAAATTCCCGGGTAACTGATAACCGCCACTTAGACCTGAAGAGGTAGATGGTAGATCGATACCTGTCTCTGCTCCTAACCCAAACTGGCTAAAATTATAACGGACTTCATCATAAGCCGCATTAATTGAGTTTGTCGTCCAGCCACATCCGGCATTAGGCTGCTGATAGTGGCACCCAGCCATTCGCATCGCGATTTCAAACATATATACGTTTGAAGATCTCTCTAGCGCTTCTCTATCATTGACCCAACCAAAATTTTTACTGAACTCTTCCATTCCGCATCCAGGCAATCTAATGGGGCGATCATAAAAAGAATTTCCTGGGTTAGTGACCCCTGATTGAAATCCCGTTAAAACCGAAGCTACCTTAACAGATGATCCCATTTCAAATGCTTTATTCACATTCCCGATATGATCTGAAAAGTTTTGACGATCTTGCCCTGCTGGATCTAAGTATCCAGCCATTGAAAGAATATCTCCCGTTCGTGGGTCCATCATCACGACATAAGCAGAACGATCTCGTATAAAAGAATTTCCCGCTCTCCGCATTTCTGCATCAATGATTTCCTCAAGCTTCTGCTGAAATTCCATATCAACAGTTAAAACAAGATCATTCCCACGCTGACCTAGTCTTTCATTTACTGAACGATCCACAGTTTGTCCTGCACTTGAGGTCGTGATGCTTTCTAACACCGCCTTCTGACCTCGGAGAACATCTTCATATTGAGATTCTAAGAAGCTTGTTCCGACATAATCAGAGCGGTCATAGCCACGCGATAAATAATAATCAAGCTTTTCTCTAGGAATAGAGCCTGTTGAACCAAACAAGCTACGAAATGAATCTCCATACGCATATGCTCGGCGGGAGTCTCGTAAAATATCAACTCCAGGGAGACGGTCTAAATTCTCACTTAAGATGTGAGCTTCTTCTTCTGTAATTCCCCGCTTGATTCGTTGTGGTGAATTAGCGTACCCTCGTGCCATTTCTCGATAAATGGCCAATACGCGCAAATCTTGTTCAGTTAAAGCATCAACAGCAGATTGCGGAATACTTTCTATCTCTAAGCGGTATTGCTTCTGCAGTAGTCTCCATCTCAGCCCGTTCTTCTCGCGTTACTAGCTCATATCTCTCTTCCTCTGTCATAAGCAATAAATAGGTAATCTCGCTTATCTCGATCAGTTACTCGATCTGTCTCAACATCAATCAATTGTTCAAGCTCTTTGGCGATCTCAAGCACTGCTTGAGAATTGTCGACTCTTGAAGGATTTGTATATGTAACAGATAGCTCCAGTTCATTATCAACAATGACATTCCCATAACGGTCATACATTAGCCCTCTTGGTGCATCAATACGCGCTGTGGTATTACTCGTTCTTTCCAATTCCTTAACAAACTCTTCTCCTTCAACAATCTGCACCATCCCTAATCGAAGAATAAGTGCTGAAAACAAGATAAAAACAGCAAAAAATAACACATTCAATCGAATTGGGACATGATGCTTTTTCTTTTGCTTCCCTTTCCCCACTCGATGGTTCCTCCCCTCTCCATTTATTTCTAACCAATAGAATAGACACCTTCATGAGCATGGAGGTGCCTAGTGACTTTAAGAAGTTATAACCCGCGTATGCCGTTGCTTCAGTTGTTTCATGAACCTACTCTCGTAGGTGGGTGTTCGCAGAATTTCGTTCAGCGTCCAGAACGATGCTGGCATGCTGGCTGAGATTCAATATAAAACTCCCTAAAAAAATGCAAGGTTCGAAACAAGGAGAAGCTGACTAACACGGCAGGCAATTTCATATGTTTATTATATCATATCGATCCTTGTTGTCAAAAGGTTCGTTTCTTGTTTTCATGGCTAAACCGGTGCACTTCCTGAGTCTCCCTCTCCATTTTTTTTCGTATTCAAGGAATAAGGTTTCCCGTCCTTTTCGTCTTGAAAGTGAACATGTCGAACAAAAAAATAAATAAGTGAATGACCAATACCTAATATCATCAGGATAATCGGAATCCCTTTCTCTTCAGGAAAAAAAGTAATGGTCACAAGGAAGGCTAAAATAGATAGGATTCGTCCTGCATTTAAGAATAGTTCACGCACTACGATATATTCGACTCTCATTTCCGCAGCTCTCCAGCTTTTACCGATGACATCATATGTCAAAGAAATATAAGGCACAAGTAGCAGTGGATAAGCAATTGAAATGACAACTCCATACATAATTAGTCTTGTAAATGACAAATCAAATACGATCAGAAAAATTGCGGCATAGAGAATACTCCCGCCAATTAAAATTGATTTTTTGCGCATATTCGATTTGACTAGACGCGTAACCGCATAATAGCTAACAAATTGCACAGCTGATGCAACTAGTCCATATGTTCCAATTGCTAACTCACTTCCAGTAGCTATGTACACCCAAACGATAATAACGAAAATAAATGTTCCTTCTCGCAAGCCTTGGAAAAAATGAGCATGGAGAATATGTCGCCAGTTTGCATTGTTTTTACTTTCTGCTAAGATCCTTCGAAAATAAAACTTCCCTTCAGCCGATCTTCGTTTAAGCATAAAGCTCATTAAAACAGCTACGACAAACATACAAAGGGATATCGTAAAAATGACTGTATAGCCAGTAAATTTCTCCATTCTCGTAATGATAACTCCCGATAAAATCGGTCCAATCATTCCAGCAAAGGACGTCAATAAGCCGAGAAATCCATTAAAGAAATCTCTCGTATCAGGCTCAGTAATTTCAAATGTTAATACATTAAATGCAAGCCAATAAAAACCATAACCGATCCCTAATAACTGCTCCTAGAACGAGTAAGAATTGATTCGCTTTTTCACCAAGAAAAAGCACTGTAAAAAAAAAGACTGAAAGAGAACTAACACCGAGCCTCAAGACAACCACACGATCAATTTTTTTCGCCCATCTCCCAGCCAATATAAAAGTAATTGGTTGAAACACTACTGCTGCTAAATTGTATAGAGCAAGATCAACAAATTCTCCTGATTGTTTCCATAAATAGACGTTCACAAATGTATTAGACAAAGCCATACTTAACGCATACAATCCGCCAATAGATAATAGGAGCATTAAATCTCTTGTTAGCTCTATATCTCCAATCACTTTTAGTAAAACCGACTTTTTCACAGACTCCACCACCCTCACATGTAGTGTGTCACCGGCAAATACGGTTATACAAAAAAGAGACAGCCAAGACAAATTGCTTACACGATTCTTAACGCAAAAAAGAAGAATTAAGCACTAGGCCTAATCCTTCTTTTCATACTTATTTAGCTTCGTTATATAACTTTGTTACTTCATCCCAATTAACAACGTTCCAGAACGCATTAATATAGTCTGGACGACGGTTTTGGTAGTTTAAGTAGTAAGCATGCTCCCAAACATCTAATCCTAGGATAGGCGACTTACCTTCCATTAATGGCGTGTCTTGGTTTGGTGTGCTAGTGATTGCTAACTTGCCACCATCAACAATGAGCCATGCCCAACCAGAACCGAAACGGTTTGCACCTGCATTAGCAAATTCTTCTTTGAACTTGTCCAAGCTACCAAATGCTTCATTAATCGCATCAGCAAGCTCGCCAGTTGGAGCACCGCCACCATTCGGGCTTAGCAATTTCCAAAATAGTGAGTGGTTCGCATGTCCGCCACCATTGTTTCTTACCGCACCGCGGATGTTCTCAGGTACAGCATCTAAATTAGCTACAAGCTCTTCAATGCTCTTGCTTGCAAGATCATCATGACCTTCAAGTGCTGCATTTAATTTTGCGATGTACGTAGCATGATGCTTACCGTGGTGAATATTCATTGTTTGCTCATCAATGTGAGGTTCTAGTGCGTTTGCTGCGTAAGGTAATTGCGGTAGTTCGTATGCCATGTTAAATCTCCTCCTAAAATGAATTGCAAAATGATCTTTGGAGAACACTCTCCAAAAGTGTAGACTTTAGCAACAGAAATGTTTCATAAGTCTTCCAGTTTCTACATTACCAAAATTTTCACTTAGTTGCAATCAATATACCTGTTCTTTTTCAAATTTCGTCTACAAACATACTGTACCCTAGGTCACTAAAAATCAAACGAGCAATCGTCATATCTTGAAATATTTCTAACAAATGTACAAGCCTTATGCAAAACAGGAGGATGGAGTGGGAAATGATCGTGGGTATACTTAAATATTTCTTTCATACAACAAAAGAAAAGGTCTACCTCCTCATTTTGAGAAGATAGACCTTTTGTTCATAAAAAAAAGACGTCTTAACGTCTTAATGTTTAAAAATATGGAGGAGGAAGAGGGATTCGAACCCCCGCGCGGTTTGACCCGCCTGTCGGTTTTCAAGACCGATCCCTTCAGCCAGACTTGGGTATTCCTCCGTAGTTTTAAATGGTGGACCCTGTAGGACTCGAACCTACGACCGATCGGTTATGAGCCGACTGCTCTGACCAACTGAGCTAAGGGTCCTCTATGGGGCGACTGATGGGAATTGAACCCACGAATGCCGGAATCACAATCCGGTGCGTTAACCACTTCGCCACAATCGCCATAGAAAACATTCGAAATGTTATAAAAAAGTAGCGGCGGAGGGAGTCGAACCCACGACCTCACGGGTATGAACCGTACGCTCTAGCCAGCTGAGCTACACCGCCATAATTTGGCTCCACAGGTAGGACTCGAACCTACGACCGATCGGTTAACAGCCGATAGCTCTACCACTGAGCTACTGTGGAATATTTTCCTTAAAGACAAGAATTATAATAACATGAAATCTTATTTTCGTCAATATCTTATTAGCAAAATCCCTTCATAAACATGACTATATTTGCTAAAAAATACTGCTTTCATAACGTACCATAATTAAAATCAATAGACAAGCATCTTTTTAGAAAAACACCTACCGGCATGAACATTCATCACCTATTCCTTTAAAACCTCTCCTTCTCTCTCAGTTTTTTGATAAGAATTAAAAGATGGAGCACACAATACATGCACCCCACCTTTTTCTATTAGCGTACTTCACCAATGACTGCTTCAGCGATATTTACTGAATGGTCTCCAATACGCTCTAGGTTACTAACAATATCAACAAACACAATTCCAGCAGCCCCAGAACATTTACCCTCATTCACACGCTGAATATGTTGTTTTCTTAGTTGACGTTCCATCTGATCGATTTTCTCTTCTTTTTCGAGAACGGAACGAGCTAGATCACCATCTACGTGTTCAAGTGATTGAATTGCTTCTTTTAAAGTGGAGATCGTCAACTCAAACATTTCGCGTAAATCCGACAAAGCTGTATCTGATAAATTCACCTTATTTGCCTTCTGATAATCCTTTAGCTCAACAATGTTTTCGATATGATCCCCAATTCGTTCAATATCACGAACCGTATCCATTAGCATTGAATGCATTTTCGAGTCTTGTTCAGATAAGGAACGTGACGAGATAAGAATTAAATAATCAGTAATTTTACGATCTAGATTATTGATTGCTTCCTCATATTGAATAGCCATCTCAGCATGACGTTTTGTACCAGTTTCGAGATATTGACTGACCTCATATAGACCCTTTTCCGAGAAATCAGCCATTCTGAGAACTTCTTGTTTTGCTTGTCCAAGAGCAATGGCTGGCGAACTGCCAATAAACATCGGGTCCAAATGCTTGGCTTTGTATTCAACAAAGTATTCATCACCAGGCACTAATTTCGTTACAATTAACGCAAGGACTGCTATAAATGGAAGCTGAATGATGACGTTTGAGACATTAAAAATACCATGTGCAAATGCAATCGTCATTGGTCGGTTTAAGTTTAATTCAACTGCAAGAAAGGCAATCAAATTCAAAAATAAGCGGAAAAATAATTAAGACAATAATCGTTCCAATTAAATTAAAGATAACATGTGTTAATGCTGCACGTTTAGCAGCAACGGATGCTACCAATTGCAGCAAGCACTGCTGTAATTGTTGTCCCGATATTATCACCGAATAAAACTGGCAGCACGGCAGCAAGCTCCATTGCTCCTTGATCATAAAGCTGCTGTAATAATCCAATTGACGCACTCGAGCTTTGAACAGCAACCGTGAAAATAGTCCCGATTAACACCCCAAGTAATGGTGTTTCCCCCATACTAATGGTTAAATCAGTAAAAGCTTGCAGTTCACGTAACGGTTTTAGACCCTCCCCCATAAGATCTAGTCCATAGAACAAAGCACCAAATCCAAAAATAACTTGTCCATAATTATTCACTTTTTTATTTTTCAAAAAGAAAATAAGCGCTGCTCCGATTGCGATAATTGGCAATGCGTATTCTGTAATCTTAAAGCCAATAATGAAAGCTGTCACAGTCGTTCCAACATTCGCTCCCATAATAACACCGATTGCTTGCTGTAATGTCATAAAACCTGCATTAACAAGACCAATCGTAAGAACCGTTGTTCCAGAACTTGTCTGTAACAGAACAGTTACCACAATACCTGCTAAAACCCCCATAACAGGATTCGTTGTAAACTTATCCAGCAAGTCTCGTAGTCGTTCCCCTGCAATCTTCTGTAAGCCATCCCCCATGAACTTAATCCCGAACAGGAAAATTCCAAGACCACCAAAAAATATGAACAAGATCGTTTGTAAATCCACAAATCCTCATCCCTTCATCGCTTAAGTCACATTGAACTTTTCTTTTCATTCGACAAAGCTCAACATGGACACCCAGTCTATTATTATTCATTTGTTAAGGGTTTGTAAATGATAAATTGCTTTTTTTTGCGATTTGTTTTTCAGCTATCAAACGAGAAGCCCTTAATTGTCATTTCCCTATCTACAAAAATACAATAGCATTTCCTGTTATCATTCGTTAAAATGACGAGGGAGAGAAAGGAGAGAACAATGAGCTTCTACAAATGGTTACTAAAAAGCTTTTATGATAAACGAGTCATCGCATACAGCCGCTTACGCCCAATCACTTCTACAATTTGGCATGTTCTTTTAGTCATATTTATTGCCAGTATTCCATTCTTAATTACCATGAATATATCAGCTATTTCAGGAGTCCAGCAACTCCAAGACACGCTTCAACATGATTTGCCTCCTTTTCAATTAGAAAGAGGAACACTCCATTGGGAAAGTGACGATGTTTACTTATTAGATGAACCAGATGAAGGAACCATCTTAATCGACCCTGCTAATACTTATTCAGAAGCAGAGTTAGCTAGAATTTACCGATGGTATCGCACTTCAACGAAATGACATCCTATTCATTGATAATGGTAACCTTCAAGCCGTTCCATACACTCTTCTTGGTTTACAAGAGTTTTCTAAGGAGCAGCTTTCCGATCGAGTCACTGATTTACAAGGATTTCTACCAATACTACTTGTTATCGGAACCATCTTTATGTATGCAGGTCTAGCAGGACTCGCATTCCTTGGAATTACCTTACTAGCGCTCGTTGGACTACTTTTGCGAGGAGCACGCAAATTTCTAGGTTATCGTCATTTGTGGTTGATGACAGCGCATGCCTTAACCCTGCCAGTCGTTTTTCTTTATTGGGTAGACAGTTTGTTTGTGAAAGTTCCATTTAGCGCTTTTCTCGCAACAACTTTTGCTATTTTGTTTCTTGCAATGAAATCAATCCCACTTCCAAGGAAAAAAACAAGCGAGTAACCAACATTCGGCTACTCGCTTTTCTATCATTCTTCTACTTTTTTGACAACAATTCTCGTACCATCAACAGACAACACAACGATATCAACATTTGCTTCTAACCATTGTCCACCACTTGTCGCACTGTATTGCTTTCCTTCAATTTCAATGGAGCCTGACGGACGAAATGCACTAAGTGTACGCCCTTGTTTCCCGACGAGCTCACGATAACTCTCGTTAATAGAATTATAGCCAAGATCTCCTGTTAAACGATCCTTCAATGTCATTTTCGCCCACAAATTTCGCGAAGGAAACACCTTCAAGAATAACATTGAACTAAAACCACCTAATAAAAAGCCCATTGAAACAAGCACGCCGTAAATAAAAGTTGGCGCTGGTACTGCCAAGCCAATGATCATAAGAACGACCCCAAGAAGAGCAACTGTTCCATCCGTAATCACTTTTCCATCAATGACGATCAACGCAAGACCAGCCACATACAAGATCACGACCCATAAACCAACATCTCCAGAAAGGTGGTATGAAAAATACATCGCCATAATAGCAATACCTAAAATAGCAAATAGTCCTTTTACTCGAACAAGAAGTTCACCTATTAAGAAAAGCGTTCCTAAGAAAACGACAAGAAAACCAATACTAGCCGAATCTAACCATTCCATCGCTTCTGCCTCCTTTCTTACTTTCTACGTATGGGAAAATCTTTCGTTTCAATTTTTAGATAAAGTTTACTATTTGAAATGCTTTTTACGAACTAAAAGAGAGGAAAGCTTCCCTCTCTTTATTATGAACTAAATACTCCACGAAGGGAATCAATTAGGCTATTGATAAAATCAAGAAAGCTGCGGATAAATCCTTGTGTTTCTTCAGAATTTAATATTTCACCTAGATTATCTCGAACCTGCGTAATTTGCTCCTGCACTTGGTTCCAATCTATATTCATGTCCTTCATTCTCATGAAAAGTGAAACAAGGCCATTTAATTCTTCCTCTGTAAGCGTAATGCCTAATTCAGCTGCTACGCGTCGAATTAATTCTCTCAAATCCTCTTCTGTTTCAATGGATTGTTCGCAATTTCTTCTTTAATTCGGTTCATCAATTCCGTTGCTTCTTCCACGCCAATGGAATCACTTAATTCTGCGGTTTTTACCATTTCTTCGTTAGCAATTTGCTTCTGTTCCTCAGGTATTTCAATTTCAGCGGCAATTTCGTATGCCTTAATTAAACCAGTTAACGCTGCTGTACCAGATACTTCGAACGGGGCAGTTACATAAATCTCTGCATCCTCTACTCCTGCAGTCACAAGGGCATTCGCATACATTCCATCAGAAACCCAATCAATGTTATTTGTCTGTACATTAATGCCACTTCCACTTTCACTCAGCGTAATTTTCGAAGATGAAAGAGCTCGAGTACCTATCCGTGATGCACTTATATATTCGCCTAAATATTGATGCTCTTCAGCATTTGTCACATAAGTAATTTGATCTTCTTCCGTCGCACCCATTTCACTTAATAACGAATGCTTTTGTTCTTCTGATAAATTCTCGCCTAATGTGACAATCACATCACCCGGTGCAGCATCCGCCATAACGAACATAGGTACAACAAGACAAAAGACGAGCGTAAGAGCTATATACTTCTTCCAAACCATTTTCATTTCATCCACTCCTTTATGACAAGCCTAGTCTTTTTGTTTCAACTTAAGCTTAGTCTAACACTCTTTTTCTTTTATAAGACGAGTGCTTTTTTGATTAGGAAACATTTTTTTATCATTTAAAAAGCGATCACAATGATTATACTTTCTGACAGAACAAGAAAAAAGAAAAGGGACTTTCGTCTTAATTTCATCTCACAATGGTGATGGATCAATAGCGGTGCATGATTTACCAATAGGCAAACAAGACCAACAAAATAATAATAACATACCATTGATTGTCACAAAAAATAACGAGGTAAACAATAGTTGTTCCGTATTACTAATCCAATACCCGAATAAAATAGGTCCAAAAGCTACCCCTAAAAAACGTACCATTGCATAAAGCGCAAAAATGGTTCCCCTCTCTTTTTCAGAAACAATTGACGCAAGTGCTGCATTTGCTGAAGGAAGCAAGATACCAAATCCAGCACCGTAAAGAGCCATGCTAAATAAAATGAAACTAATCCCTATTGAAAGGATCATACTCCAAGTTCCGACAATCATCAAGCCTATTCCATAAAGAAATCCACGCTTATAGCTGTCTTCTCTTCCGGTCAATCTTCTTCCCGTTACATATGAAAATAGAGTGAGAGTGAGCAATGGAATGGCGAGGAAGAGTCCATTCCATATGGAAGAAATCGAATCAACCGAATCCAATAAATAGGACAAATAAAAAAGATAGCCGAATAAAAGAAACATCCCAATCGCACCACTTGCGAAAATCGGCAATAACCATTTCCAATGCTGATTGGTAATCGTTTTTAATCGCTTGTATTTAGTAAACAGCTGTTCTTTTTTCTTCACACCTCCTTCATTATTACGAATGAATAAAAGAATGCCTGTAAAAGCAAAGAGAGAAACGAAAAAAAAGACAGCAAAACTAATCGTCCATGAAAAGACTAAAATAAAGCCACCAATGATTGGGCTTACTACCTTTGCCGCTCCATTAAACACTTCGATCGCTCCAAGTGCGCGATTTCTTTGTTGTCCAGTATATAAATCACCGATAAAAGCCATAGCAAGTGGCGTTACTGCACCGGCACCAATTCCTTGAAGAATTCGACCAATAATCATCCATTCAAAAGAATGATCGACGCCTATTTTCATTCCAGCAAATGCGGAGAGTAAGCAGCCAATCATAATGATCGGGAGCGCAACTAAAGCTACTCTTTTTCGTCCATAACGGTCAGAGCATAAACCGCCGAATGGGACGAGTAAAGCTGCTGGGATCGAAAAACTCGTTAAAAGCCAGCCACCCTCGATGGTTGATAGTCCTAGCGTTTCTTGCATTTTAGGGAGGAGCGGAATAAACATTGAATTTCCAATAACCATGATAAACGGCAATAAGCCTATTACATATAATAAATATAGCGGACGAGTTTGTTCATTCATTGTATTGCACCTCCAAAAACTTTATGACAACTTAAGTCATATTCATTCAGCATTTACATATACTTATGAGTAATAGAAACAATATGGACGTGCCCACAATAAAGGAGGACAAGACAATGAAACGCATTGGCACAATCGTCATTATTCTCATCATTCTCTATAGCACTTATTATGATCTAACAATTGGAACTTTACCCAATGGACTCACGCAAGCTGCCAATCAACCTGTCAGCGAGCACTAACAACTCTTCTCACTTGAGAACAGTGCGACAACTGAGCCTGCACAACCAAACACTTGACCCTTATCAAGAAGTCATCGTTGAGCCTGGACATACTGTTCTTCAATTGTCGAGCACTTACATGAAGGACCTATTTCAGCTTCCATTCAAGAAATTGTCTATGATTTTAAGCAGTTAAATGGTGGGATTGAACCAGAGGACATGCAAATCGGTGAGGTTTATTTTTCCCTCTTTATCATTAATCATGAGTTTATCCTTGCCAAACAATTAGGGTCATTGATAAAATGAAGACGGTTCTCTAATCTGAGATTAGTAGAAGAGTGAATGGAACCTCTTCGATATAAAAGGAGCGATAGGTCAATGACCGAACTAACACATCGTACAAAAACTCGACCAGTTAAGGTCGGCAATTTGACGATTGGCGGAAACAATGAAGTTGTTGTTCAAAGTATGACAACAACAAAAACACACGACGTTGAAGCAACTGTTGCTGAGATTAAGCGACTTGAAGAAGCTGGATGTCAAATCGTTCGTGTTGCATGTCCTGATATGCGTGCAGCTGAAGCAATTGCTGATATTAAAGCTCAAATTAATATTCCACTTGTTGTGGATATTCACTTCGATTATAAGCTAGCTCTTAAAGCGATTGAAGGCGGAGCTGATAAGATTCGTATTAATCCAGGAAATATCGGGAAGCGTCATAAAGTAGAGGCAGTTGTAAAAGCAGCAAAAGAAAAAGGAATTCCGATTCGAATTGGCGTTAACGCTGGTTCATTGGAAAAACGAATTCTTAGAAAAATATGGCTATCCAACTGCTGATGGTATGGTTGAAAGTGCGCTTCATCACATTAAAATTTTGGAAGACCTTGATTTCCATGATATTATCGTGTCGATGAAAGCGTCTGATGTGAACCTAGCAATTGAAGCCTACGAAAAAGCAGCGAAAGCTTTTGATTACCCTCTTCATCTTAGGAATTACTGAATCAGGTACCCTTTTTGCAGGTACAATTAAAAGTGCTGCTGGTTTAGGTGCAATCTTAAATATGGGAATTGGTAACACCGTTCGCATTTCATTAAGCGCCGATCCTGTTGAGGAAATAAAAGTGGCTCGTGAATTATTAAAATCCTACGGTCTTGCTGCAAATGCTGCCACCCTCATCTCTTGTCCGACTTGTGGTCGAATTGAAATTGACCTCATTAGTATTGCAAATGAAGTAGAAGATTACATTTCTACGATCAAAGCACCGATTAAAGTTGCGGTACTAGGTTGTGCAGTAAACGGACCTGGAGAAGCTCGCGAGGCCGACATTGGTATTGCTGGCGCTCGTGGCGAAGGTCTTCTTTTCCGTAAAGGTGAGATCGTCAGAAAAGTCCCTGAAGAAACAATGGTTGAGGAACTGAAGATCGAAATCGATAAAATAGCGGAAGAACATTTTGCTAAGCAACGTGAATTAGAAAAAGCATAAGCCGAAGAATGGCTTATGCTTTTCTTTTTGAGCAAAAAGCTCTGTTCCCCGTTCTCCCTCATTTAGAAAAATGGAGAGAAAAAGACGGTCATGAGAATCGAAATGGCCCCAATCCCAATTGCCCAATTACCGAGCGATGTGGCGCCACTTCGACGTGATATAAATCCTACTACAATACCGGCTGCTCCAAGCAATACCGGCAAGAAGAACAATGACAGAATAGAGAGCACAATCGCAAATGTTCCGATGCCACGTCCAGCCGTCACATCATCTTCATTCATTTCCGCTGTCTCTTCTTTTTCCGCTCGTTCAGAATGAAACGGTACGCACTCCTGCCATGCCATTAACTGCTGCATACTCAGCCGCATTTTCCTCTTGGAAATTGGAGTCAGAAAGGGTTTCCTCCCCGTCCAAAGACTCGCGCTCTTTATCAGCTGACATGTTTTCATTTGTCTCTTCTTCTCTTAACCCTAGGTTGCGATCATGATCTCGACCCTCAACATGATTATTTACCAATGTTAATGATTGATCATCCTCATCCAACAACCGTACAGGTTCATCTTTTGGATGTTGTTCGTCTGCCATATGAATCCCTCACTTTCTTTGATTTCGGGGAACAATATTAGTATGACGCCACAGCCTCGAATTATCGGTGACAATCATTTCATGGATAGGAAATCACTCTAGACCAATTAGACAAATTCGTGTAAGGTAGAAACTAAGTTCTGTAGAAGTATGAGGTGAATATGATGAGTACGAAGAAACGAATGGGACTAGACATTGACGGTACTGTAACAGCTCCAGATACATTTGTCCCTTATTTAAACAAGCATTTTCAAAAAGAATTAACGTTAGATGATTTAGTAGAGTATGACTTAACATCAATTCTAAATATTACCGAACAACAATTTTGGGAATGGATGGGCGAGCACGAGGGAATCGATTTATGAGCAAGCACAACTTGCCCCAAATGCAGAACAAACGCTTCATCAATGGAAAAAGCACCATGATCTCATTTATATTACTGCGCGGAGAGAACATTTAGCTTCCATCACCCAAAATTGGTTCACAAGCCGTTCTCTTCCGTTCGATCATATTGAACTGGTCGGCAAACATGATAAACTTGATGCTGTTCGCGAGCATAAGCTTGATATCTTTTTTGAAGATAAACACGATAATGCAGTAGCTATAGCTGAAGAATTTAATATTCCTGTTATTTTAATGGACACACCATATAATCGACTTCCTGCACCAAATAATGTTATTCGCGCTCAGAACTGGATCGAAGCTAAAGAGTGGGTTGAAAACTGGCTACAAGAAACATCATGAATATATGTCAATCATAAAAAGGACTGAGCTTAATCAGTCCTTTTTATGTTCTACATATAATTTTATCTTTTTGGACGAAATGTATGACAGCACGTTTCGGCAATATCCGCGGCTACGTCACGATGCCTAGCTTGTCCATATGGTTCAGCACCAGCTTCCATCTGATAATCATGATTAGCATGTGAGTCAATCTCGACCAAGATTGCCTCTGCTGAACACTTATTTCCTTCTCCCCAAAACGTACAATTCGCAACATTACATTTCACAATTGGATTTGCCATTTTTAATCCCCTCCTCCTTTTAGGATGGAGGTTCACTTCTTTTTTCATCCATTGAATATATGGCAACGATTCCTTTAATTGAACATGTCACTTACCTACGAATGGCACTCTTCACACTTTCCATAAATCTCAAATTTATGTCCCGTTACTTGAAAATCAGGAAACTGTTGATGAATGGCATCCATAGGACAGCTGTGAATATGTTTTGTCTTTCCACAGTCTAAACAGATTAAATGGTGATGGTGCTCTGTCGTCGAACAACTAAATCGAAAACGCTTCTCTCCCTCAAGTTCTGTCGCCTCCAAAATATCCATCTCTGTAAATAATGACAAGTTTCGATAAATGGTATCAAAACTCATCCCGGGATACTCGTACTGCAAACGCTCAAGGACTTCCTTCGCTGATAAATAACGTTTTTCATTGGCAAATAAATGCAGCATGTCTTCTCTTTTTCCTGTATGCTTAAATCCTTTTTCCTTCAATCGCTCCATTGCTTCACTAACATTCATGCATTGCGCCCCCTTTTCATTGCCACAGCATCCATACTTTTTTTAACATTATCACGAAAAACAAAACAAACAAAGCCATAAGGACGATCATTCCACCTGTTGCAATATGATATTGATAAGACAAATACATTCCTGAAATGACTGCTATTTCTGCAAAGACAATCCCGAATCCAATTAATTGTTTAAAGCTTTTCGCTAGTTGAATACTGGTTGCTACTGGGATAACTATCATTGCACCGACGAGTAACACTCCTACTACCTTCATCGACATTGAGATCACAAGAGCAATTAATAAGGCAAAGACGAAGTTAACCGTTCGGATCGACATGCCCGAAACTTTTGCATATTCTTGATCAAAAGAAATGGAAATAAACTCCTTATAAAATATGACAATGATCATCAGAACGATAACGGACATAAGTAAAATAAACTGAACATCGCTCACAGTCACGCTGACAATACTTCCAAACAAATACGTATACCATTCATTATAGCCGGTCCGTGCTAAGCTAATAAATATCGCACTCATCCCAATACCTGCTGATAAAATGATTGGAACCGCTAATTCTTGAAAATGACGATAAACATCGCGTAATCTTTCTGTAATAAGAGCGCCAAAAAGAGCAAAAATAACCCCTACATATATCGGATTAACCATTTGAAACCATGTGCCTAATGTTCCAAGAAAAACACCCGCAGAAATTCCTGTTAGTGTAATATGAGAAATCGACTCTGAAATGACAGAAACGCGTCGTACAAGCAGAAAGGCACCAACTATTGGTGCAATCAACCCGATCATAACCCCTGCAACAAGTCCTCTTTCTATAAATGAAAGCTGCGATAATATGTCCATCTTACTTTTTCTCCTAACTTTTACCTTTTACATGATGCAATTGAGCCAATGATGAACGCTCTAGCTTGATTTTGCTGTTTGAGTGACTGACATCGATGAAGCTTTAACCAAATTTTTTGGACATAAATAGTCAAAAGCAGGATTATAACAGCAATCATTACAATCATTCCACCAGGAGCAAGATCAAGATAGTAGGCTGAAACGAGCCCACCAACAACAGCGATCTCACCAAAAATAACGGAATACAAGAACATTTGTTTAAAACCCTTGGCTAAACGCATCGCTGCAGCAACTGGTAACGTCATTAAGGAGGATACAAGCAAAATTCCCACGATTCGCATTGATGCGGCTATAACAAGCGCAACCATCACGATAAAGATAAAATGAATGACTTTACGATTTATACCAGCTACGACGGCTTGCTCTTCATCGAATGATAAGAAAAATAGCTCTTTATAAAAGAAAATAAGGACCGTCAGATACAATAACGGTAATTACTGTAATCGTCCATAAGTCTGAGCGACTAACTGCAATCACACTACCAAATAAATAATTAAATAAATCATTATTAAATCCATCGGCAAGTGAAATAAAAACAACCCCTAACCCAATCCCCGCCGAAAGAATGATTGGGATCGCAATTTCTTTATAAAATTTATAAACACTTCTTAGCTGCTCGATAAGAAGCGCACCGCCTACAGAAAACACCATTCCCATATACAATGGATTTAATCCTTGAAAAAACGCAACATATTTCGCTAAAAGTAAGCTCGCTGCAATCCCAGACAACGTAATATGAGAAAGAGCATCAGCAATAAGCGAGAGCCTCCGCACGACTAAAAACACGCCAAGTATTGGGGCAAGAAAGCCGATCATTAGTCCTGTAAAGAAAGCATTTTGTAAGAATTCATAACGAAAAAATGCCTCTACCATTTGCTAATGTCCTCCGTGACTATGATTATGTGTTAGCAGGTGAACGTCATGTCCATAAACTGAGGATAAATCTTGATTTGCAGCAAATTCTGCTGTATTTCCGTGAAAATGCAAATGCTTATTTAAACAAGCAACATCTGTAACATGATCAGTCATCGCTCCGATATCATGAGTCACCATAATGAGCGTAATTCCTCTTTCTTGATTTAAATGTACGAGCATATCATAGAATTGGCGGACATTCGTCACATCCACACCAACTGTCGGTTCATCAAGAATAAGCAACTCCGGGTCACTAACTAGCGCACGAGCAATAAACACACGCTGCTGCTGGCCACCGGACAGCTCACCAATATTTTGATGAATATAATCTGTCATTCCAACTTGTTCAATCGCTTCACGAACCTTCTGTTTATGTTTACGATTAAGAAAACGAAAGAGCCCAACCTTTCCGTATAAGCCCATCGAAACAACCTCAAACACGGTTGCAGGAAAACCAGAATTAAAACTATTTGCTTTTTGAGAAACAAATCCAATTTTATCCCATTTACGAAATTTATTTACCCGTTCACCAAATAAACGTACCTCTCCCGACTGAAGCTGAAGTAAGCCAAGAACTAATTTAATAAGCGTTGATTTCCCTGATCCATTTGGACCAACTAGTCCAAGAAATCCACCTTTTTGAATCGTCAACGAGATATCTTCAAGGACAATCCGATTACCATAATGAAAAGAAACGTCTTTTATAGAAACGATTTCCTCTTGAATCATTAATTTCATCCTCTCTTTTATTTTTAGAAATTTTCCCTTTCCTACCTTGCAAAAAACCATCTATCATATAAGAACGATTACGATTTAATTTTATGTCCTTACCTATTATAATGGATATTTCTTTTCTGTCCACCCTTGCGCATTAAAGGATTGTTTTTGCTATAATGAACTCAACTCTGCTACACTTCGCAGAGCAGTCAGGAGATGATTAAAAGTGATTGAAAAGCAATTTGCGATTATTGATATTGGTTCAAACTCAATACGTTTAGTGATTAATCAAATAGATCAGAACGGTTGCTATAAAGAGTTACACAATTACAAAACGGTAGCACGACTTAGTATGCACATCAATCAAAAAGGAGATTTTACTAAGGACGGCATCACGGTTATGTTAGACACTTTAACTCGATTCAAAAACGTCATTCTTTTCCACAATGTAAAGAAAGTAACAGTGATTGCCACAGCTGCGATGCGCAAGGCTAACAATCGAAGTGAAGTGATTGAGTTAGTTAAAGATCGCCTTGCTTTTGATATTCGGATTCTTTCAGAGTATGAAGAAGCGTTTTATGGCTATTTAGCTGTTGTTAATTCGACAAACATGACGAATGGCTTTACGGTAGATATTGGTGGAGGAAGTACTGAAGTTACCTTGTTTGAGAACCGCAAACTAAAACATTATCACAGCTTTCCATTCGGTGCTGTGACACTTCAGCAGCAATTCATCCAAGATCAGCAACCAACTCAGGTGGAGATCGACGCATTGAAACAGTTCATTTCCTCACAATTGAAAGCGATATCTTGGTTACAGGGTGATGGAACATATACAGTCGTCGGAATCGGTGGAAGCGCTCGAAACCTCTCGCTTATCCATCAACGTCTAACGGAATACCCACTTGCTGGCTTACATCAATACGAATTTCCCCATACTGATCTGCATAGTTTAAATCAAACACTTCAACAATCAACGTATTTGGAACGACAAGCCATTGACGGCTTATCAAAAGATCGTGCAGATATTATCGTCCCAGCAGCAGAGGTCATTTCGTCTATCGTTCAACAAGTGAATGCCAAAACATTCGTTATGAGCCGTAAAGGGCTACGTGATGGTATTTTTTATGAAGAATTGTTACGAAAAATGGAGACTCTTCATTTTCCTAATGTAGCGGAAGAAAGCTTCTATCAATTGTCACATAGTTATGAAGTGAATTTAGATCATGTTAATCATATATCCTATTTAGCTACCCGCTTGTATCAAGAGCTTTCTGCTGAATGTTCGATTGTTCACGATTCCAAAGAAGCCATGCAGCTCCTTAAATATAGTGCCAAAGTCCTCTATATTGGTGAATACATTAATAGTGAAGCAAGCAGTCAAAATACATTTTATTTAGTTACAAATATGACAATTGAAGGATTAACTCATCAAGAACGACTAGCGATTGCCTTTATTTCTTCTTTCAAATCAAAATCACAGATGTTGCAATATGCAGAACCTTTTAAGAGTTTATTGCAGAAGAAACAATTAAAGCTCTATGAATTCCTAGGAGCCATTATGAAGCTTGCTTATTGTTTAGATCGGACGAGAAGAAACGTCATTGTTGAAATTGGACGTGTTGATAACTCAGCTAACGCGTCTACCCTACCTCTTTATTACAAAGAGGATACTCATTTTGAGGATATACACGCCTCTAAGCACAAGAAGCATTTAGAGCGTGCGATCCAACGAAACATCACGTTTCAATATATACCATGTAATAGAGAGCTACAACATTGAATCTTAACATAGCATTTACAATCTCCTGTTTAAATGAATGTATTAGAAAAACTTGGCTTAACGCTGGGCTTTTATAGCAGAAGACTACGGTCGTTGCTCTTAAGCTTTTTAAGCAGAAGCTAGACACTTTCTTCCATCATTTATACCTTCTGATATTATTAGAGAGGTTGAGTCCTTATGCAAAATGATCAAAAAAAACAAAAAATCATCGATCTTCATAACCCAACCTTTTATAACAATCGTGAGCTCAGCTGGCTGGCTTTTAATAAACGTGTTTTAGAAGAAGCCATTGACAAACGTAATCCTTTACTCGAGCGTTTTAAATTTTTAGCTATTTTCAGTTCGAATCTTGATGAATTTTTCATGGTTCGGGTTGCAGGCTTAAAGGACCAAGTGAAGGCTGGCTTTAGTCGTCCAGAAAACAAAGCAAGTCTGACACCGAAACAACAGTTGAAACAAATTTCCGAGGAAAATCATCGTTTAGTTCATTTACAAGATATGATATATACAGAGACTCTCGTCCCGATGCTTCGCCATGAAGGCTTTCAATTTCTTTCGATAAACGAATGCAATAAAGAACAACTATCGTTTTTACAGCACCGTTTCCATCATTACATCTTTCCCGTTCTAACACCGATGGCAGTTGATGCTTATCGTCCTTTTCCAATGCTTCTTAACAAAAGCTTGAACCTTGCAGTTGTTTTACGTAAAAAAGAGATCGAAGAAAAGAGAGAAAAAGAACAACTAGCGATTGTACAGGTTCCTGCTGTCTTAAATCGATTTATTACGCTTCCTTCTTTCAAAGGAAAAGAACAATTCATTTTACTCGAAAATGTTATTAGTCACTTTATTGAAGAGTTATTTAGTGGGTTTGATGTGGAATCCGTCTCTCCCTTCAGAATTACACGAAATGCTGATATGACGATACATGAAGAGGAGGCAAGAGATTTACTTCGAGAAATTGAGAAAGAATTAAAAAAGCGTAAATGGGGAGCTGCTGTGCGCTTAGAAATGCAGGATGGGATGATGGATCCGAATGTTCTAAGCCTCTTGCTAGACGTCCTAGAAATCCACAAAAACGATGTCTATTCATTTAAAGGGCCTCTTGATTTAACATTTCTATTTAAGCTCTACAATCAAATTGTACGCGATCATGAGTACCTGGCAAATGAAACACTCATTCCACAACCACCTGAAGACTTAATTGGAGAAGAGGATATCTTTCAAGCGATCCTCAAACAAGATGTTTTCCTTCATCATCCATACGAATCGTTTCAGCCAATAGTCGATTTTATCTCTCTTGCAGCTGATGATCCAAACGTGCTAGCTATTAAGCAAACGCTGTATCGTGTCAGCGGCGATTCCCCCATTATCAATGCTCTTGCACATGCTGCAGAAAATGGGAAACAAGTAACTGTACTTGTCGAATTAAAAGCTCGCTTTGATGAAGAGAACAATATTCATTGGGCAAAGAAACTAGAGAAATCAGGAGCTCATGTCATTTATGGAATTACTGCCTTGAAGACTCATAGTAAAATTACACTCGTCGTTCGTCACGATCAGGATCAAATTCAACGTTTTGTTCATTTAGGTACTGGTAATTACAATGATTCGACAGCCAAGATATATACTGACATGGGGATCTTAACAGCTGATGAGAAATTTGGAATTGATGCCACAAATTTTTTTAACTATTTAAGTGGATATAGTGAAAAGCCTGCATGGCATTATTTTTCAATTGCACCGTTTGAGATTCGAAATCAATTTCTCAAATTGATTGATAAAGAAATCGAGCACCATACGAAACACGGGGATGGTCGAATTATCGCCAAAATGAATTCAATTACGGATAAACCGATTATTTTGAAGCTCTATGAGGCTTCGCGGACAGGAGTGAAGATCGATTTAATTGTGAGAGGCATTTGTTGCTTGCGCCCAGGTATTGAAGGAGTTAGTGAAAACATTCGTGTTCGAAGTATTGTTGACCGTTATTTAGAACATAGCCGTATTTTTTATTTTCATCAAGGTGGTACCGAAAAGATTTACCTATCATCTGCAGACTGGATGACACGAAATATGGAAAAACGAATCGAGATCCTTTTCCCTATTCTCAATCAAAGTAGCAAAGATCGTATTAAGAATATTCTTGAAGTCACTCTATTAGATAATACAAAATCACGAGAGCAGACAAAAGATGGTAACTATGTTTATGTTGAACGCCTCCCACATGAGCAACCGATTCAAAGCCAGCTTTACTTTCATGAAATGGCGGCCAGATTCAATGAAGGGGATGATGAATGAATGAAATAAGAAAAACTAGCTAAGGAAGTCCTAACCCTCGCTAGTTTTTCTTTCAGTCAATCTTTTATTTTAATTTGAATAGGCAACCCATTCAAACTTCTCGGCATTTTCTTGAATTTCAACAGCATACCAGCTTTCAGCATGACCGTTTTCATCGATGTATTTCTCTAGCCCATACATCCCACGATGATAGGCTGTTAATGCATGATCCCAATCTTCGTATTGCGCATAAAGAAAGCTTAAATACTCAACCGATAATTGAATAGAGTAAAGGGGATCAAATAACAACTCTTCTTCATATGGTAAATCGGCCATATCGGCAATCCATGGAGCTGTATTTTTCATAAATTGTGCCATCCCGTATGCGTGCCCGTAACGAGTTTTTGGGCCTACAAGGCTCGGGTCAAATGTTCCCCCCGTTTCTGTACGTAACAACTCATAGACGATAAATGGATCGAGGTCACGTTGCTGAGCCATCTCTCCAAGAAAGAGACCCCACTCTTTCTTAAAATTACCTTCACTATCTTCATAAAGCTGCTCTGCTAATTCATTAGAGCGTACCCATGTATTATAATTCGCTGCCACATCTTCTGAGACAGGCTTTTCTGCATAATAAATCTGCATATCCTTCATTTCCTGACTGATTTGAAGCTCCTCGTTAAGTTGCTCCGTTTCTGCTACTGTATGGTGAAGTTGTTCATTTTCAACATAGAGAAAACCAGTTGCGAAGGAAAGCATAACGATGAGACTAATTATAATAAATCGTATCATCTATAACTCCTCCTTTTTTCACTTGCATAACAATGTGATCTATCGTAACGAAATCTCCAATCTTACTCAACTACGAGATGAAGAGAAAAAGAAGGATTTATAAGGATTTTACGATATCATTTACTCTCAAGGGATAACCTCCTTATGATTACATCTTCTATACCCTAATTTCCTCGTCATTACGCATTTATAAATGGAAGTGAATTTCAAACTAAGATAGGAAAAACCATTGACCAACCATATAATGACAAAAATTCATTAAGAATCTTATTTTGTTCGTTTTCTTTTTATAATAGAAACAGAAAAAAACGGAGAAGTTCTCTCCGTTTTTTTGAACAATTATGTCATTAAGCTACCTTTTGAACATGTCTTGATCGCCACTTTTTTGTGAAAACACCTTGCTTTGGCGAGAAGAAAAAGGCTAATCCGAATAAGAATGACGCAACGAGAACAATGGATGCACCTGAAGCAACATCATAGACGACTGAAAAGAAAATACCCATGATTGCAGACACGGCTCCAAAAACAGCAGACAAGGAAATCATCACAGGCAGGCGATCAGTAAGCAAATAAGCGGTGGCACCTGGTGTAATAAGCATCGCCACAACGAGCACGATTCCGACCGTTTTTAAGGAAGCGATTGTAACAAGCGATAACAGTAGCATTAATAAATAATGAATCAGTTGAACAGGTATTCCTGTAGCTTTTGCCATAATCGGATCAAACGTACTAATCAACAATGGACGATAGAAGATCACGATCATAACAAGAACAAAGATCCCACTACCAAATGTTACCCACAAATCCTCTCTAGATACAGCTAATACATTTCCAAAAAGAATATGCCATAAATCAATGCCTGTTCCACGAAGCCCTGTAATCAAGACGATTCCCAGCGCAAAGGCTGCCGTAAACATAATGCCAATAGCAGAGTCATCCTTTATCCGACTATTTTGCGAAACATAGCCAATCGCAAGTGCTGTGAGTACACCTGTAATGAGCGCTCCGATAAAGAAGCTTACCCCCAACATATAAGCAATGACAACGCCTGGTAATACCGCATGCGAAATGGCATCTCCCATCAAAGCCATCCCTCGTAAAATAATAAAGCAGCCGATGACTCCACAAATAATTCCGACCAAAATAGCTGCTAAAAGACCTTGTTGCAAATAAGAATAACGAAAAACCTGGTCAATAAACATAGTGACGTTACTCATCAAGTGTTCACCACCATCATATTTTCATTAGAACCAAACAGCGTGATACTTCCTTTGTACGTCTTCGATAAAATGTCCGGTTTATACACATCTTTTACTGTTCCAAATTCAACAAGCTCTTTATTAATAAGAAGTAGCTGATCAAAATACTCCTCTACTTTGCTTAAATCATGGTGAACGACAAAAACCGTTTTCCCCTCGTCTCGAAGCTGCCGTAGTAATTGAATGATAATCGTTTCGGACGTTACATCTATTCCAACAAATGGCTCATCTAGGAAAAAAATATCTGCATGCTGAGCAAGAGCTCGTGCAATGAACACACGCTGCTGCTGACCGCCAGATAATTCACCAATTTGTCGTTTTCGGTATTCCAACATCCCTACCTTTTCTAATGATTCAATGACAATTTCACGTTCTTTTTTTCCAGCTTTCTTATACCAAGGAATATGGCTGAACCGTCCCATCATCACAACATCTTCAACCAAAACCGGGAAATCCCAATCAATTTGATTTCGTTGCGGTACATAAGATAGATGATTGCGGACGTCTTTTACTTTTTGTCCTAGAACCGTGACAGAACCCCTAGCTTTTTCTAGACCCAACATAGCCTTGATTAATGTGGACTTACCAGCCCCGTTCGGTCCAACAATACCGATCAAATTTCCTTTATGAGCATCAAAGCTAATATCTTTGATTGCTTGATTGTTCTCATAAAACACAGAAAGATTTCTCACTTCTATTACATTTTTCATCATACCATCCTCCAATCTTTACTTTTTCTAACGTTATTACGCTCATACTCAGCCTTGTTCCAACATTATTTGTTGCCATAGAGCAACTTTCAGAGCAGAATTCCTCATCTTTTTCGTTTAACGAGTTGTGTCTTAGTCTGTTAGTGCTAACCAATTTCATACTCCCAATCATTTCTATTCATCGTATTGCGCTTTATTGTCATGTATCTTATGGCTCTTGCCTACTAAATGTGCAAATTTTGCATAGGTAACAAAAGTTTACTCGAGGAAACTTTTGTTGCTAAGTTCAATTATAGTCTCTCTTTTCATTCTTGTAAATGGATATGCGTAACAATCTTTTGTCACCCTTTTATGCAAAGACTAGTCTCTTTACTACATTTAATGATGAAGAGCAGTACACAAAATTAAAAGGAGCATTCTGCCAGTGGCAAAATACTCCTTTAGCTTTGTAATGGTAAGGTAATGCTCACAGTCGTGCCCACATTATAAATGCTTTCTATGCGGAAAGTGCCACCATGATCCTCGATAATTTTTTTACATAATGGTATGCCAATTCCTGTACCGCTCTCTTTTGTTGTAAAAAAAGGCTTTCCTATTTGCTTAAGAACAGACTCTGGCATTCCTTTTCCGTTATCTTTAACATTGACAATATATTGATCCTCGTCAATCATCGTTTCAACCCAAAGAATTCGATTAATATTCGTATCACCGAACGCTTCGATTGAATTGCGTAATAGATTGAGCATCACTTGTTTGAACATTGATTCATTGACATGAACTAACTTTGAGGTTTTAGAGAGTTCATGATAGAACTCAACATCATGAAGCAAACATTCTGCTTTCATGATTTCGAGTAACGATTCTATAATTTGAACAGGAGACTGCCATTTACGATCAATTTTCTTTCGCGAAACGGATAAAAAATCTTCAATAATTCCGTTCATCCTATTTATTTCAGACATAATTGTTTCATAATATTTTTGAAAATCGTTTGTGAGCTGAGCTAGTTGTAAGAAACCTTTTATAACCGATAAGGGATTTCTTAATTCATGCGCGACACCTGCAGCAATATGAGAGACCGCTTCCATTTGATGATGAAACGTTAGCAGATTTTCAAACTGCTTTTGAAGAGAACGATCCTCAATAAAAAGATAAACAGTTGCATCATTTAATAACGGGATTACTCGTATTCGATATAGTGAATTTTCTTCCTCAAATTCATCTTCTTGTCTCTTTTCTTCAGCAATGGCCTTTCGAATAAGCTCCACACAAAAAGTAAATAAGCGGTTTTCCACTCCAATTTCCTCTAATGAGAAGAGACTCATTTCTGACTCTAACATATTTGTTACTTCTAAAAACGATGGGTTCCACTTGACTGTATGTAAATGATAATTAACTTTCAAATAAGGAATGCCTAATTCTTCAATTAAAGAATGCTGCTTAATCATTTCATCATACATATTGGATTGTGTATAGGTCCGATGTTTGCTTTCTAGCGCTGAATTTATTGACAGCATTTCTTCCCCTTTTGGAGCTATTTGTTTTTTCAGGTGCTTTTCATCCATAAAGCCCCACTCCTTCTTAATCAATCATACCTAGGATTATTTTTCTTGGCTATTTAGAAAGGATAACAATCATGATCACTTTTAAGATTAAAACAAGCTATGTTTTTCTATATGTATTTGATAAAGCTTCATCAGCTATCGTCTTAGTCATTGCTCTTTCTTACCCTCTTATTTTCCTTAATTCGTTAAGGATCACGAGATTCCCTTTTTTTTGTGCACATTTTCTTAGTCCCTTCATACACTATCAACATCTTTACTGGATGAAATGGGGTGCTTTCATGAATGCAATTATGCAACAACTTGTTAACCATAAGGTTAATTCATTAACAAAAGATGAGCTCCTTCAACTCGCAAGACAGTATCAAATTACTTTAACAACTGATCAAGCACAGAAAGTAATTACAATTCTTCGGTCTGAAGACTATTAATGTGAGCAATCAAGAACAAGTTAATCGCATTCTTCATCGATTACAAACAAATATTGATCAGCATGTCTCATCATGTTATCGCACAACTTACTTCAACAATTCAGCCATTACTTGTAGGGGGATTATTTTTCTTCATGATAACAATGCAAAAAAAAGCAGAGGGAATATAGTCATTCCTTCTGCTTTTTCTGATTATTCCATTATTTTATTAAGAATATTTTCGTCAAATTGACCGTCTTTTAGCATCGCAATTTCATGCTTATAAGGAGGCTTTTTATTTTTCTTATCGTCTCCAACAAAAGGTGTTTCAAGGATTTTTGGAATTTCTGTCAGCTGTGGATGATGAACAATATAATGAAGTGCTTTGTAGCCAATATGACCAAAGCCAATATTTTCATGACGGTCCTTTGCAGCTCCACGCTCATTTTTACTATCATTGATATGCAGTACCTTTAAACGATCAATACCGATAATACGGTCAAAGGAATCAAGGACACCATCAAAATCTGAAACGATATCATAGCCTGCATCGTTTGTATGGCATGTATCAAAGCAGACAGAGAGCCTGTCATTATGTGTAACTCCATCAATAATGGCCGCAAGTTCTTCAAATGTACGACCACATTCAGATCCTTTTCCTGCCATTGTTTCAAGAGCAATTTGTACGTCACGTTTCTCTTCAAATACTTCATTTAAGCCTTCAATGATTTTTTTTATACCAGCTTCTGGCACCAGCGCCAACATGTGCGCCTGGATGAAGCACAATTTGTTTTGCACCAAGAGCTTCTGTTCGTTCAATTTCTGAACGTAAAAAACGGACACCAAGCTCAAATGTTTCTGGCTTTGTTGTATTTGCAATATTAATAATGTAAGGAGCATGAACAACGATGTCGACCATACCGTGCTCTTTCATATGAGCAACGCCCTGCTTCGATATTTAATTCTTCGATTGGCTTGCGTCTCGTATTTTGCGGAGCTCCTGTATAGATCATAAATGTATTTGCCCCATAGGATGCTGCTTCTTCACTCGCTCCAAGCAGCATCTTTTTACCATTCATCGATACATGAGAACCTATTTTCAGCGTCATTTATTACTGCTCTCTCCTCATCCAACATTTACTTCTTCTTTTTTGATGCAACTCTTCTCTGTCTTTGTGCTTCTTTTTCTTGCTTGAATCGTGCTTTTTTCTTATGAGCTGGCTTGACTCGTTTCGGCTTCGCTTTGGCCTTACCGCCAGTTCGTTTTTGCGGATCTGAAGATGATTTAGCTGGTGTTGGATTAGCTGTCTGTTGTCGTACGAGCAGGCTTCCGTTTACCTGGCACACCTAATGGAGCACGATCCAACTTCGTCCATTCTCCTTTCTTGTAATCAAAGTACGTAAAACGAATTCCACGTTTCTGTAACTTTTCAATCGCTTGTTGATCTTGTTGTTCATAAATGGTAAGAGCAATCCCATCCGCTCCTGCACGAGCTGTTCGCCCAACACGGTGAACATAAAAATCTAAGTCTTGAGGTAATCCATAATTAATAATATGACTAACACCTTTTACGTCAATCCCACGAGCTGCAAGATCTGTTGCAACTAAATATTGAACCTTCACATCATTCACATGCTTCATTACTTGCTTTCTCTGTCTCGGCTGCAAGCCTCCATGAAGACGTTCCACATTCAATCCTGCTTCAAGCATCGCATCTGCCACTTGATCTGCTTCATCTTTTGTATTTGTAAACACAATGGCTAAATAAGGATTAATCGACTTCGCTAGTTCAACAATGAAAGAAAGCTTTTCACGATGACGTAATGGAACAATTCGATGTTCAATCTTTGTTGCCGTTACATGTCTTTGGCTCAACGTGAACATGACGTGGATCAGTCATATATTTTTTCAAAAATGGTTGTAATTTTTCTGGGATCGTGGCAGAAAAGACCATCATTTGCAACATCTCTGCCATTCTAGAAGCGACCTTATCAACGTCATCAATAAAGCCCATATCAAGCATTTGATCAGCTTCATCCACAACAAGCATCGTTGCTGTGTAAACGTGCAAAGCCTTCTCCTCAATTAAATCAGCAAGACGACCTGCTGTTCCAACAACAATATGCGGCTGGACTTTTAAGCGGTCAATCGTCCGTGCACGGTCCGTTCCACCAACTAGTAGCTTTGCCTGAATCTGTTCTTGTTCCCCGCAATGTTCAATCAAGCTTCTTTAATTCATTAAAAAGCTGTGTCGCTAGTTCACGAGTCGGTGCTGTAATGACAGCTTGTACCTCATCCTTTGTCGTGTCAATCCGATCAAGAATTGGTAATAAAAAAGAGAGGGTTTTTCCTGTGCCTGTTTGAGATTGACCGATGACATCTCGTCCATTACGAATGGCTGGAATAAGTCTCTCTTGAATTTCTGTTGGTAATGTAAAGCCTTGAGCATCAAGCGCATCAATTAGAAACGGTTTTAGCTCAAAACGCTTAAAATTTTCTGATTTCATCTTATTTCCTACTTTCATCTATAACTTGCCCACATGACGTGGGTACTTGGCGTTGCCTACAGGACGTAGGCGATCTTAGCGAATTTTCTTTTTCACGTGAGTGCCCTTAGCGAATTTTCCATTTACTCACACCGTGAGCGATTTTAGTACCTTCAGTATTATACTTTTTCATATTCATTGGATTCCAATCATTCCTAGTAGCGAAATATCTGTTTGCAATAGTTCATTTTATCATACTTTGTCACCTCATGGCTATTGAACTTATGGATTTCTTTACGATTTCAAGTAGTCCTCACCACTTGGAAAGGCCGTGCATATAACTATTTATAAGGAAAATGATCATTTTATCTTTTATTGCACTGATTTTCATAATCAAATGTAACAGATAAATAGCCTGGCTTTTAGAAAGGAGACGTTCTAATGCAACGTGTATTTGGTCCACCATTTGGTTCCATCCCTATGCAACCACCTTTACCATATCAAGGCGGATTTATTCCTCCAAGTGGGGGCGGCATATTCTCCTCAGCCTCACCTCCGTTCTCAGCAGCCGGACAGATTGGCTGGTCTCCGCAAGTTGTCCGAGGAGGCGGAGGGCTTCTTGCTCGCTTATTTGGTGGAGGAGCTGGGCCAGGTACATCGGAGGATTTTCTTCAGCAGCTGGCGGAATGAACCTGACAACGATGCTAACAAATACCCAACGAGTACTTGGTATAACCCAGCAAGTTATGCCAATGGTTCAACAATATGGTCCCCTTATTCGAAACATGCCGACTATATGGCGGATTATGAGAAGTAATCCAACAAAGTCATTAGAAACGATAGAGGCGGGAGATGCTTTCATTCAAAGTGATGATAACAAGCTAGCACAACTAAAAGATTCTACCGTTCATGCAACAATAAAACCAAGCCAGCTTAAACAAAAATCCATTAACGGGATTCCTGCACCTAAGTTATATATTTAAGCTTTTACATTCATCATTCATTAATGATTCGTCTTTTTCCATTGCTTACTGAGGCGATAAATACTATCAGTCATTTCTAGATTTAAACGAGATCGTGCAAATATTCACGTAGTTTTTTATTGACAAGAATCGAGTATGAGTAGTAAAATTTTATTTTTGATTTAATTTGTGTTATACTATTTGTATTACTCGATTGGAGGAATGCCCATGTTTAAAGTTGGTGACCATGTTGTCTATCCATATCACGGCGCAGGAACAATTCAAGATATTGAGGAAAAGGATGTACTCGGCGAGACTCATTCTTATTTTATCCTTCATTTTCCGCTCGTTGATGTCAAGCTTATGCTTCCAGAAAATCGAATTAACGATTCTGGATTACGTAAGGTGATAGACCAATCAGAGTTAGACGTACTTGTAGACGCTTTACAAAACGGACCGGATATTCCACCATCTACAAGTCATTTCTCTCGTGAAACGGAAAATCTTTTGAAAAGTGGAAGCATTATTGATGCTGCACATCTTATTTCTTCTCTTTCAAGGAAGCAAACTGAGCGGGCAAACGGCCTCCACATCCAAGATCGGAACCACCTTCAAAAGGCTCGTCAAATGATTGCTAGTGAGCTGATCCTGATGAATGATATGACTGAAGAACAAGCTTATGAGTTTATTGATCATGCGCTGTTAGAATTAAAACAAGCGTAATCATTGTCACTCGACAGAAACTCCTTTATACTAAATAAGTAGGAAAACACACCATTCGTTTACAAACGAATGGTGCTGTCGTTTCTAGAGATTATTTAAAGTCACATTTATCTTATTAAAATAACGACAATCTTGCTCCTCTTCGATTTCGGAGCAGGAGTCTCATTTTAGGAGGCCTGTCATGAAAGTAAAGAAAATTTCACCAAGAGGTTATTGCTACGGTGTTGTAGATGCCATGGTTTTAGCCCGTCAAGCAGCAGCGAATTTGGACTTACCTCGTCCGATTTACATTTTAGGAATGATTGTTCACAATCAACATGTAACGGATGCGTTTGAAGATGATGGCATTATCTCACTTGATGGACCAAATCGTGTTGAGATTTTAAAGCAAGTCGACAAAGGAACAGTCATTTTTACTGCTCATGGTGTATCACCTGAAGTTCGCAAGCTGGCAAAAGAAAAAGGATTAACCGTTGTCGATGCAACCTGCCCTGATGTGACGCGTACACATGATCTAATTCGCGACAAAAAAGCTGAAGGGTATGAATTCATTTACGTTGGCAAAAAAGGGCATCCAGAGCCAGAAGGCGCAATTGGCGTTGCACCAGATGCTGTTCATCTTGTCGAATCAGTCGCTGATGTTGAAAACCTTCAATTAACCACCGACAAACTAATTATCACAAATCAAACAACAATGAGTCAGTGGGATGTAAGTGACATTATGAAAAAAGCAATGGAGCTCTACCCAAGCGCTGAAGTTCATAATGAAATTTGCTTAGCGACACAAGTACGTCAAGAAGCTGTTGCCGAGCAAGCAAAAGAATGCGACCTCGTCATCGTAGTCGGTGATCCAAAAAGCAATAATTCCAATCGACTAGCACAAGTGTCTGAGCAAATCGCTGGCACAAAAGCTTATCGAATTGGTGATATTACCGAACTACAATTGGACTGGCTTAAAGGTGTGGAAACAGTCGGTGTGACATCTGGTGCATCAACTCCTACACCGATTACCAAAGAAGTGATTAGCTTTCTTGAGAAATATGATGAAAAAGATGAATCAACTTGGACACTCGAACGAAAAGTAACACTTCAAAAGATTTTACCGAAAGTGAAAGCAAAGAGCTAAATAAATAAGCAAGAGGCTGGCAAATGGCTAGTCTCTTGCTTTTATTATGAACCTTCTAAACAAATATAAATGGATCGGTATTCGGTTTTGAAGCCATAACAGCCGTGTCATAGCCTTTTTCAGTCATAAAAGCTTCAAAATACTTTTTCACGCCTTCTTTCATCACTTTTTCAACATTATGCCCTGGATCAACGATATTTAACCCATCCATCATGGCATCATGCGCCACATGATAATAGACATCTCCAGTAACAAAGACGTCTGCCCCTTTGAATATGGCATCCTTCATATATTTGTTGCCGTCCCCACCAAGCACAGCCACTTTTTGAACAGTCGTTGTTAAATCGCCAACGACACGTGCTCCTTTCACGTCAAAAGCTTCTTTCACATGTTCAGCAAATGCAGCAAGAGTCATTGGCTTCTCTAGCTTACCAATTCGACCAAGACCAAGCACTTCTCCTTGGTTATCTAGTGGATAAATATCATAAGCAGGCTCCTCGTAAGGATGGGCTTTCATCAATGCACTAACGACCTTATGCTGGATATTAGCAGGTGCAATCGTTTCAATCTTCACTTCTTCCACATATTCAACTTCTCCAACACGACCGATAAAGGGGTCTGTGCCCTCTTCAGGCTTAAAAGTACCTGTCCCGTCACTATTAAATGTGCAATGGCTATAGTTGCCAATATGACCTGCTCCAGCCTTACTCATTGCCTCTCTTACTTGATTAGCATGTGTTTTTGGAACGAAGACAACGATTTTCTTTAAGGCAATCGATTGAGTTGGAGCCAAGACGCTCGTCTCACGTAACCCAAGCGCCTCTGCCATCATATCATTGACGCCACCTTTAGCAATATCAAGATTCGTATGAGCTGCATAAATCGTGATATCATGCTTAATCGCTTTAGCGACAATCCGTCCATGCGCCGTATCAACATCAATTTTCTTAAGTGGACGGAATAATAGTGGATGATGAGCAACAATAAGGTCTACTTCTTCTCTTATCGCTTCCTCAATAACTTCCTCCAGTACGTCAAGGGCAACCATTATTTTTTTTATTGGTTTATGTAATGTTCCTATCATCAAACCATTTTTGTCACCTTCGACTGCATAGGATTTAGGTGACCACGCCTCGAAATGTTGAATGATCGTTTGTCCGTTTGCATATTTCACCATGACAGAACCTCCTCAACCATTGTTATTTGCTGTAAGAGCTCTTTTCGTTTTTGTTCAACCTGTTCATTCGCTGTCGCTTGTTCAAATTGAGTTAAAATACGTTTCCAATTTGTCAACTTCATTACGCCATTTCTTTTGAAATGCATCATTTCGTTCTTGCATTAAATACGGACCAAGTAATAATTTACGATTTATATCCTCTTGATAAATAGTTGAATCATCTCCACGCACTGCAACAAGAATTTCATAAATCTTCTCGTCTTCTTCAAGTATTTCTTCTTCGATAAGAAACCAACTATGACGTCTCAACCAGATACGAATTGCATCGGCTCCCACATTCGGTTGGAGAATTAACCTTGATACACCCTCTAGCTTTTCTTTACCTTGATCTAGAATCGTTGTAATTAAGCTCCCACCCATTCCAGCAATGGTTATTACATCGACTTCTCCTGCTTGAAGGACCTCAAGGCCATTCCCTTTTCTAACATCAATTCTTTTTGTTAATCCAACGCGTTCAACCTGATTCCTCGCTGACTGATAAGGACCTTCATTTACCTCTCCAGCAATAGCAGAAGCTGTTTCATCTTGCAAGCATAAATAGCATGGTAAATAGGCATGGTCAGATCCAATATCCGCTACTTTTGCTCCTTTTGGTACATAATCGGCAACACGAATCAGTCTTTCTGATAATTGTCTTTCATTCATCTTTATCACCTGTTACTCTGTCATTCTTCTATCATAACGAGTCTATTTAAACCTTTCAACCAACTCGCCTATTTACATTGCTTTTAAACATAGAAAAGACGAGAGTCATTATTCACTCTCGTCTTCGTCTTATTCTGAGATGGATAGCAGATATTGTGCGATGGCATCTGCTTCTACTTCATTTAAGTTCGAAATAGCAGGCATGTTCCCTTGTCCATTTTGAATAATTCCTACAATTTCTTCTGCCGTATGCACACCTTCAAGTGATGTTAATGCTGGACCAGCACCACCGCTTAGGTCACCACCATGACAGGCAATACAAGATTGCTGAGCAAGGCCTTCACCTGCTTCAACTGGATTTTCAAATTCAGTTACTTCTTCTGTCTCAGTTTCATCTGCATTCATTTCCGCACGTTGGTTTAATCCAACAAATGATAACGATACCATTAAAAGAATACCAATAATCGCTGTAATCGCAAATGGTAAAAGTGGTCTTCCCTTCATGTCATATCCTCCTTTTAATCAATCACATATTATCGAACAAACTATGTAGATGCTTAAGATTTCCCTTCTCATTTTACTTGAATTTGATCTTAAAGAAAAGGGATTGCCCATAGTTTTGCTTTTTTTGTCACTCTTTTATCGCAATAAGAAAAAAAGCAACACGATTATTCCTAACACACCCGCCACTGTAAAGAAACGAATACGATACTTCCACCCAATTGTAAACCACGCTGCACAATGGATAAATGTAGCAAATGCTAAGTAATGAGAATTCGCTTGAAACACCGTCACGATAACTTGAACGGTCCCTAAATATAAAATCATCGCTGCCATTAAAAAATATAAATAGGACAACAATAAAGAGTGCGCTTTTGTCTTAATTGCAATTAATAAAATAGCGATTGTAAAAATAATACCAACGATCATTTGCATTACGATTGAAAAATCAGTAAAATAAATGACAAGAACAGCTAAAAGAAACATTGCTTGAACCATTATAAAGAGTATGAGGGATTGTATGTTAAGAAAGCGAGAGCCCGTTTTTTTCTCTGCATCAACAGACTGCTCTCCTTCTGTATAGAGCGTATACAAGAAATCACAATAATGTTCTGGTAATAGATTTGATTTCTTCCAGTATTTGATTTCTTTAATAATGATTTCTTTTCTTTTTTCGTCCATTCCTGCTCCCCCTACAAGCTTGCCATAAAAGAGAATAAACTAAAGGCCTGATCCCGGACTGTAGCACATAGAAAAAGAGCGAAACTGCTTTGCTTTAACTATATTGGCGTTTAGTCGGAATCAGACCGATATGAAACCTCGCTATATTCGCACGCTGTCTAAAAACAGCCCCTCAGAAAATATAACTAGCATTTGTCATTCAAATGCCGATTATTTTTACTCAAGGAAATCTTTTAAGCGTTTGCTACGGCTAGGGTGACGAAGCTTACGCAATGCTTTCGCTTCAATTTGACGAATACGCTCACGAGTAACACCGAAAACCTTACCTACTTCTTCTAATGTACGCGTACGTCCATCATCGAGACCAAAACGCAAGCGCAGGACATTTTCTTCTCGATCGGTTAACGTATCAAGAACGTCTTCTAACTGCTCTTTCAATAACTCATAAGCAGCCGCATCTGAAGGAGCAAGCGCTTCTTGATCTTCAATAAAGTCACCTAGGTGAGAGTCATCTTCTTCACCAATTGGCGTTTCCAATGAGACTGGTTCTTGAGCAATCTTTAAAATTTCACGGACTTTTTCTGGTGTTAATTCCATTTCCGCAGCTACTTCTTCTGGTGAAGGTTCACGGCCGTAATCCTGAAGCAATTGACGTTGAACACGAATTAACTTGTTAATCGTTTCAACCATATGAACAGGAATTCGAATCGTACGCGCTTGGTCAGCAATCGCACGTGTGATCGCTTGACGAATCCACCATGTTGCATACGTACTGAACTTATACCCTTTTTCGTAATCAAACTTCTCAACAGCCTTGATTAGACCCATATTCCCTTCTTGGATTAAATCAAGAAAGAGCATCCCTCTCCCAACGTAACGTTTGGCAATCGAAACGACTAGACGCAAATTGGCTTCTGCTAGTCTACGTTTTGCTTCCTCGTCACCTTGTTCGATGCGCTTAGCAAGCTCAATTTCTTCTTCAGCTGAAAGTAGGGGGACACGCCCGATTTCCTTTAAGTACATCCGAACAGGATCGTTAATCTTGATTCCTGGAGGTACACTTAAATCACTAAGATCAAATTCTTCTTCATCCTTTGCTGCTTGCTGAAGATTTGGAACATCATCTGTTTCGTTTAGAATTTCAACACCCTGTTCACCAAGGTATTCAAAAAATTCATCCATTTGGTCGGAGTCTTGATCAAACGCAGCCAGTTTCTCTGTAATTTCGGTATACGTTAAAACTCCTCGCTTCTTTCCAACCTCCACTAATTGTTCTTTCACTTGATCGATAGACAATTCGCCTTCCGCTAATGGGCGTAATGGTTTATCTGCCATTCGATCCCCTCCTTCCATTGTTCACAACCAAAACTTATAGCTAGGTCGAACTTATTCAATGCAGTTCCCTCTTCATCCGACTAATTTCCATAAGGATTTTTGCGGCTTGAACAGGATCCTGCTCGCGCTTCATTTCTAATTCCATTTGTTTTATCTCTACCCGTTTTGGGTAATTTTCAATCTGTTTCATGTAATCAAGCAGTTCTTGCTCTTGACACTCCTCATTTACTGATAGCATCGCAAGCTCAGTAGCAACACGAATGAGCTTATCATCCTTTAACCCTTGAATAAACTGACTTGGATTAGGCGAATGACCATCTCCATAATAAGCAAATAGAAAAGCTGCTATTGCTTGATAGTCATCAATATTAAAGCCACCACCAATTCGCTCCTGAACACGCTCAGCTATCTCAACATCTCTCATCATATGAGCGAGTAATAGTCGTTCAGCATTTTGATAAGCAGGTAAGAGCTTCTTTTGCTCCAAGCTCTTTTTAACCTGCGTTCGCTGCTCGGCAGGTGCATATTGCTGCTGTTTACGCTGCGCTCGAAAGATTTGAAACTGTTCCTGCTTTAACGCATCTAACGACAACGAAAATTCATCCGCTAGTTGCCTTAAATAGTGATCACGCTCAACGGCTCGACTTAAGGTCGAAATTTCAGTGAGAACGTCTTCGATGTAACGCATTCGTTCTCCTTCATTTTGCATATTCTTCCCCTTGCGTAGAAACCGCATTTTAAATGCCATCAACGTTAAGCTAGACCCTATTACATCCGATCTGAAGCGTACCGCACCATATGTACGAATGTAGTCATCGGGATCTAAACCATCAGGCATTTGTGCAACTCTAACCGTGCAGCCAACTTGTTCCAAAATACGAGCAGACCTAAAGGCAGCTTCCGTCCCTGCTTTATCTGAGTCATAGCAAAGCGTGACCGTTTCTGCATTACGCCTTATCACTCTAGCCTGTTCTTCCGTTAGAGCTGTTCCAAGAGTAGCCACTCCATTTGTGATTCCTGCTCCCCATGCAGCAATCACATCGACGTATCCTTCGAATAAAACAGCTGCAGCTTCTTTTCGAATCGTCGGTCGCGCCAAATGAAGACCGTATAATGTTTTCCCCTTATGGAAAATCGGCGACTCTGAACTATTAAGATATTTAGGCTTTTCATTCGTGACCGTTCTTCCACCGAAAGCAATGACATTTCCTTGCCCATCCCATATCGGAAACATAAGTCGATTTCGAAAGCGATCGTAATACCCTTCATCTGACTCGCGTTTCCCAAGCAGACTTGCCTGCGCCATTTGCTCTAGTGGGAACTCACGTTTTGTTAAGATTGTTGTCAGTGCATCCCACCGATCTGGAGCAAAACCAATTTGAAAATGCTCCAGTTGTTCACGTGTAAATCCACGCTTCTCGATGTATTGACGTCCTTGATCACCCTGCTCAGTTAACGTTAATACATGGTGATAAAGTCTACCTGCTAATTCATGAGCAGAACGCATCATCTCTTGCGGTCTATTAGCTGAACTGGTAGGCATGTCGTCACCTGATTGCAGATCGGGCAATTCAATATTAGCCCGATCTGCTAGCTGCTTAACTGACTCAACAAATGATAATCCTTCAAGCTCCATTAAAAATGAAAAAACATTTCCTCCCGCACCGCATCCAAAGCAGTGGTAAAGCTGCTTGTCAGGTGAAACAGAAAAGGAAGGCGTTTTTTCGCCATGAAAGGGACATAGTCCACTATATTGCCGACCTTGCTTTTTTAGTTGTACATGATCGCTAATTACTTCGACAATATCTGACGAGCGTCTGACAAGCTCAACCTTTTCGTCTGGTATCCGATTGCTCATACATGTCATCACCAATCTTGAATTGCAATACAAGTCTTTTACATTCGAGCTTTTTTGCTATGTTCCTGCTTTTTTTGTGAGAATTTTCTCAAGTTGTTCGACAAAACGAGAGCGATCCTCCTTCTGAAACGCTTTTGGACCTTTTGTCTTTGCTCCCATTCGTCTTTGTTTCTGAGATAAGTAGCGAGCATCAAGCATCTGTGTAATCGTCTCCTCGCGATAGACAACCCCTCGTGGCGATAGCGCAATGACACCTTTTGCAAGAAGAACAGATGCAAGTGCATGATCCTGTGTTACACAAATATCTCGCTTCTTTACCTTATTCATGACATACAAATCAACAGCTTCTTTATCTGTATCAACCGTTACAACTTTGACCGATGATGGTAAGGTCATCGTATGAGCATAGGATGATACAAACACCATATCAACTTTCAAGCGTTGACAAATGTCAACGATCTCTTCTTTTACTGGACATGCATCAGCATCAACATACAATGTTCTTATAGAGGGATTCATGGTAGTTGAATTCAACATCTCCTTCTAAAATCCTGCAATCATTTTAAAGAATTTCGTTGTTTTTTGTCGAAAAAACCATTTTACCTTATCTACCCCGTTTACCTTTACTATCATTACCAAAAAACGAAGAAAAAGTCTTGACTTTTCAAATTTATTTGTTCTTTTTTTACACTAGATAAAAAAATATAAATCCATTAGAATCACAATTCTTTATTATACGCAACATTTCCTGCTTTGACTAGTAAAAAGATATGCTAGAAAAAGTTGGTTCGGTTTAAAAATTGTTCCAAAAATTATCATCATTGACTGATTAGATGAAAAAAGCATCTTGTCTTTTTAAACAAGATGTTTTTTCATTAGAAATTACCGACGAAACATGTTAGAAATCAAGTTCGCCGTCTCTTCGACTGCTTTATTCGACACATCAATGACCGGACAGCCGATTCGATCCATAATTTCTTCAGCATACTTTAATTCTTCTTTGATCCGTTCCATGTTTGCATAATTCGCTTGAGACTTTCAAGCCTAGAGCCTTTAAACGTTCTGCCCGTATATCATTTAATTTTTCTGGACTTATTTTTAAGCCTACGCATTTCTTTGGTGACATTTTAAATAATTCTTGTGGTGGTTCAACTTCTGGCACAAGTGGTACGTTCGCCACCTTCAAGCGTTTATGTGCAAGATATTGTGAAAGGGGTGTTTTTGACGTACGAGAAACTCCTATAAGAACGAGTCTGCTCGCACAATTCCCCGTGGGTCACGACCATCATCATACTTCACCGCAAATTCAATCGCTTCCACTTTCCGGAAATAGTCTTCATCCAAACGATAAATAAGTCCTGGTTCATAACGTGGCTCTTGATTTGTAATGAGCCCAATTTTCTCTAACATTGGTCCAATAATATCAACCGTTTCTACATTGGCTTCTTTCGCCTTCACAAGCAAGTACTGTTTGACCTCTGGCACAACAAGTGTAAAAGCAATTAATGCCCTCGCTTGTTTAGCAAGAATAATAACTTCTTCAATTGTCTCTTTATCCTCTACGTAGGGAATTCGTCTTACTTCAAGACCAGCACCACTAAATTGACTAGCAGCAGCTTTGACGACAAGTTCAGCCGTTTCCCCAACTGAATCAGAGACAACATATACGACAGGACGTTGCTTTATCTCTTCCATCTTGACCTCCTTCGCTTCTCCTACCTCTGTTAAATGACCTCATCATTTGCTAAATCAACAAGAAGCGCTGTTATATTTGTCTTGGTGATCCGACCAACAACTTCAAAGCCAGAACCAAAATCAACTTCGGTCACAATAGGAAGACCATCAATCTGTTTATCAATGAGCTTCTTTGCTACTTCAATAATTAAGTCTTCTGGCTTACAGACTGTGATATTTGGCATACGAGTCATAATAATACTCACTGGAATGGACTCAAGTGCTTGTTTACCAAGGCTTGCCCGCAAAAGGTCTTTTCTTGAGAGAACACCAACAAGAGTTGTATGCTTATCGACGACAAATAACGTTCCAACATCTTCAAGAAACATTGTACATATCGCATCGTAAACAGAGGCTGATTCTTGTACAACAACTGGACGAGATTGGTAATGCTTCACGGTTATATTTTTCACTTTCTCACCAAGCATTTGTGTTCCTGACTTCCCCGTATAGAAATATCCGACTCGCGGTCTAGCATCTAAATAACCTGACATTGTTAGAATCGCAAGTCAGGTCGCAGAGTCGCACGTGTAAGGGAGAGACGTTCAGCAATCTGCTCACCTGTAATGGGACCATTATTCTTTACAATCTCAACAATATGTTCTTGACGACTTGTAAGTTCGATTGGTTTTCACCATCCTTAGCACACATTTGTGCCCTACTAATATAGAATTATTATATACGAATGGTCGCTTAAATGAAAAGGATTAATAACTCTTTATCAAGAGCACCTGACCCATGCAACCCTTAAGTTATAGCATGGACCATATGCTAGCACTCTTATTAACAACGTTTCGTTTATGCAAATACAATCGCTTGGAACTGCGCAAAAGACCGAATCACTTCTGCTAATGCGCTCATTTGTGCGAGACGATTTGTCCGTAGAGCCTTGTCATCTGCCATGACCATTATATGTTCAAAGTACTCATTAATGACAGGTTCAACTTGTGCTAAAGCAATGTAAGCTTGATTCACATCGCCATTTGCAAGAGCCTGTTCAACACTTTTCTTTCACTTCTTCATAATGAGCAAATAGCGCTTTTTCTTCCTCTTTTTCAAATAAATCTGGATTAATTTCGTGTTTGCCCTCTGCCTTCTTAGCAATATTTGTCACTCGGCTTAGCGCCTCTACTACTTGCTTAAATGACTTTTCATGTCGCTTTTCTGTGATGACATGAGCTTTTTTTATAAGTGTTGGGATGTGACCAAGACGCTCAGCAAGAACGGCATCAATGACATCATATTGAATGTGTTGATCAGAAAGAGCTGCCTTCACACGCAATTTGAAGAATTCAATAAGCTCACTCTCAACTTCTTGGCGAGAACGTTTAAATAGATTACGTCCTTCTGCAACATCAAGACTAACTTTCACTAGCTGCTCAAGTTCAACATCTAGCTCATGATCATTAATCATTTGCACAATACCAGCCGCTTGACGTCTAAGTGCATATGGATCTTGTGAACCAGTTGGAATGAGACCAATGGCAAAGCAAGTCACAATTGTATCAAGCTTATCAGCAATGCTGACAATCGCACCTGCAAGTGACTCTGGACTCGCATCGCCAGCAAAACGTGGTTGGTAATGCTCGTTGATCGCTTTTGCCACTTGTTTCGGTTCCCCTGCTAATTCTGCATACACTTCCCCCATACGACCTTGTAATTCAGGGAATTCATACACCATTTGTGTAACCAAGTCAAATTTACAAATGCTCGCCACTCGTCTAGCTGTATCTTTTGTAGATTGATCTACCTTTAGGAGCTCTCCAAACTTGGCAACTCCTTCATGAATACGACGAACCTTATCACCTATTGATCCAAGCTCCTCATGATAAACAATTTGCTCCAGGCGCTTGAGAGCATCGTCTATCTTTAATTTTTGATCTTCTCTATAGAAGAATGCCCCATCTGAAAGGCGAGCACGTAATACTTTTTCGTTCCCTCTCGCAACATTTTCTAAATGCTGGTGGTCACCATTTCGCACTGTAACGAAATAAGGAAGCAATTCACCTTCCTGATTTTCGACTGGGAAATAACGTTGATGTTCGCGCATCGAAGTGATTAATACTTCTTTTGGCAATGTTAAAAACTCTTCATCAAAGCTACCTGAAAGCGCAGTTGGGTATTCAACTAAATGATGAACTTCCTCAAGTAGATCCTCATCAATTGGAATCACCCAGCCATTTCCTTCTGTCATGGATTCAATTTGACTGCGAATCGCTTGCTTTCGTTCAGTTGGATCAACAATAACAAATTCACTTAGTAACGCACCAACATACTCATTTGGCTCTGTTAACTCGATTTCATTTCCGAGAAAACGATGACCAAATGTTTTCTTTCCTGTTTCAATTCCAGTGATGTCAAACGGAACCACTTCATGACCGTATATCGCAACAAGCCATTGAATCGGTCTGGCAAAGCGTAACTCATTACTTCCCCAACGCATGTTCTTAGGGAAATGAAGAGCTAAAATGATGTCTTTTACAGCAGGGAGAAGCTCAATCGTCTTCTTACCAGCAATAAATTTATTGGCGTAGATATACTCGACACCTTTAAGCTCTTTAAAAAACAAATCATCTGTGCTGACACCTTGTCCACGAGCAAAACCTTGTGCAGCCTTTGTCCAATTGCCGTCTTCATCGAAGGCAATTTTCTTAGCAGGTCCTTTGGCTTCCTCTTCAATATCAGGCTGGCTCTCTGCTAACCCTTCAATGATTAACGCTAAACGACGTGGTGTCGCAAAGGCTTTGACACTGTCAAATTCGAGGTGCTCGGCACTTAGCCACTCCTCAACCTTCTCTTTTAATTGATTCATTGAACCTGTCACAAATCGAGCTGGCAACTCTTCAACGCCAACCTCTAATAAAAAATCGCGTTTACTCATGGCTCTCTCCCTCCTTTTTCTTCAACATTGGAAAACCAAGGCGTTCACGCTCATCATAGTAAAGTTTTGCAGCTGTACGCGCCAAATTACGAACTCGACCAATGTAGCCTGTACGCTCAGTAACAGAAATCGCTCCTCTAGCATCAAGCAAATTAAACGTATGTGAGCATTTTAGAATATAATCATAAGCTGGGAAAACGAGGTTTTCATCAAGTGCACGCTTCGCTTCTTGCTCATATGTCCCAAAAAGTGAGAAAAGCATTTGACTATCTGACACTTCAAATGTGTATTTTGAATGCTCATACTCTGGTTGCTTGAAAATGTCGCCATATGTGAACCCTTCAACCCACTCAAGATCAAACACATTTTCCTTATCTTGAATATAAGACGCTAAGCGCTCCAGTCCGTAAGTAATTTCCGCTGATACTGGATTTGCTTCAAGCCCACCAACTTGTTGGAAGTACGTAAATTGAGTGATTTCCATCCCATCAAGCCACACTTCCCAGCCTAGTCCAGCACAACCAAGAGTTGGATTTTCCCAGTTATCTTCAACAAAACGGATATCATGCTCAAGTGGATTAATGCCAAGCGCTTTTAGACTATCAAGGTAAAGCTCTTGAATGTTAATTGGAGAAGGCTTCATTATCACTTGGAATTGATGATGTTGATACAATCGATTCGGATTCTCACCATACCGACCATCAGCAGGACGACGAGATGGTTCGACATATGCTACATTCCAAGGCTCTGGACCAATCGTTCTAAGGAGAGTGAACGGACTCATTGTCCCTGCCCCTTTTTCTGTATCATAGGCTTGCATGATCATACAGTTTTGCTTTGACCAATACTCTTGCAATGTCAGTATCATGTTTTGTACATTCACTTTGATATCCTCCTCAAATTTGATGCGCGAGTGCTTTTTAGTTAAATTAGAGCAAAAGAAAATAGCTCACGTCTCTATGCCGCTAACACGACATAGGGACGAGAGCTATTCCCGCGGTTCCACCCTATTTATTTAAGTCTGCTTTTTAAAGAAACATCCTTAAATCACTTTCACCAAATTGCGCTCCGGAGTGCCTTCCTTACAGCTAAAGCCCTAGCTTACACCATCCTAGGGTCGCTTTTTTCTTTAAAAACGGTAAGTACTTAATTCCATCTTTGCACCATATGCTATTACTAGCATCATACTCAACTTCGCAACCAGTGTCAATATAGTGGTCAACGAAGATCATCCATTCGTTCTAGTTGTTCAAGAAATCGCTTTGACTTTAAGCGCAAACCAGAATATTCATCATAGTAAGCGGAAATAATCTCCTTCAGCTCTTGCTTCGTTTCCTGTTTTAAAGAGATTTGACCAAGGCGTTCTAAATCTAAATAATAGAACAAGCGCAGCAACCTAGCTGAATGGGCTGAGAGATGATAAGCTCGTTCATCCTTATGGACACAACGCTTACAAAGAAAACCTGCATCTCTGATCGAAAAAGCAACAGGTACATCCGTCGAACCACAGCTCGCACATTCATCAAGCTGTGGTCGAATCCCCGCTACTGCAAGCATTTTTATTTCGAAAATCCTCAACAGAACATCCGCATCCACACCTTCATTTAAATAATGAAGCATTTGATACAATAATTCAAAAAGAGAAGGGTTAGGCTGCCTCTCTTCTGTTAATTTATCCGTCATCTCGACCATATACGTTGCATATGAGGCCCGAAACAAATCCTTTCGCACATCACGAAAGGAATCAATGATTTCAGCTTGATTTAAAGTCCCAAGCCCTTGACTCTTCTGAAATAAAAAGGTGCCATAAATAAATAACTGTGAAACAGCTGCTAAACGACTTTTCGGCTTTTTAGCGCCGCGAGACATCACACCTATCTTCCCTAATTCACGTGTAAAAAGCGTAACAATTTTATTTGATTCACCGTAATCCATCGTTCGAATTACGATACCTTCCACTTTCTGCATCATTCGTTTTTCACCACACATCCTTCTTGTGAGGTGTCAGCATACCATTAATGTGTAGGAGCGTCGAGTGTTTCCACTTCTTCTATGTCATCTTGTCCTAGCTGCTCATCTGAATCGCGCTCAAGCTCTTTCATCAGTAAATACGTATCAAGGTTACCTGTCATTGAAAAAACCCTCCAAGAAAAATCGAGCATCTCAGATTCCACCTTTCTATATGACTTGAACACTCTATACTTGTATGATGACCTTTTTTTCTCTAATCATGTTAAGGAAATATTACTAGTTCACAGGACTTGACAGCGATACAATGACAAATTTTTCTTGAACTGTTACACCTATAATAATCCTTTGCAAATAAAAAAACAATGGCTATTCACCCAGCCATTGTTAGAGTATACCTTATCTTTTTGTTCGGTTTAATACTCATCTTCTCTGAAGCCAAGGTCACGTAAATGAGCAGGCTTATTCCGCCAATCCTTTTGCACCTTGACCCACAACTCTAGAAACACTTTGGAACCGAGTAAGGTTTCAATATCTACTCGTGCCCGCTTCCCTACTTCTTTTAACATCGCTCCCTGCTTACCGATAATAATCCCTTTTTGAGAAGAGCGCTCAACAATAATCGTCGCACCAATATACACGGTTTCACTTTGTCCACGACGCTTCATTTGTTCCACGTTTACGGCAATCGAATGCGGAATCTCTTCTCTCGTTAAATGGAGCACTTTTTCACGAATTAATTCCGCCACAACGAATCGTTCTGGATGATCAGTTATTTGATCACTTGGATAATACTGCGGTCCTTCATCTAAATATTCGGTAATTTGTTCCATTAATGTTGGAACATTATTTCCTTGAAGAGCCGAAATTGGAATGACTTCTTTAAAATCATGCTTCGTTCGATACGTTTCGATCACACCAAGCAAATCATTTGGCTGGATTTTATCAATTTTATTAATCACAAGGAAGACAGGTGTAGATGTCGCTTTCAGACGTTCAATGATAAATTCTTCTCCAGGCCCGAATGCTTCAGCTGCATCGACTACATATAGAACAAGATCAACCTCTCGCAATGTATTCTGTGCGACTTTCATCATAAAATCACCCAGCTTATGCTTAGGCTTATGAATGCCAGGGGTATCAATGAACACAATTTGCGACTCAGCACTCGTGTAGACGCCTTGAATCTTATTTCGTGTTGTTTGTGGCTTGTCTGACATAATCGCGATCTTTTGACCGATCACATAATTAAGTAAAGTCGATTTCCCAACATTTGGGCGACCAATAATTGAAACAAAACCTGATTTAAATCCTTTTTGATTACTCATTCATATCCTCCGCTGTAAATGCTCCAGGTAGTAACTCTGCTACCGTCATTTCAAGAATGTCTCCAGTTAAATTTGTTAACACTACATTTGTGTTTGGTGGGCATAATTCCACCATCACTTGTCTGCACGCCCCGCATGGCGGAACAGGTCGATTTGTGTCAGCAACTACTGTAATTGATTTCACTTTACGATTTCCTTCAGAATAAGCTTTAAACAAGGCTGTTCTCTCTGCACAATTTGTTAAACCAAAAGACGCATTTTCAATATTCGCTCCATGATAAACCGTCCCATCTGCCATTAATAGTGCAGCACCAACCTGGAACTTCGAATACGGTACATAAGCTTGCTCTCTTGCCAGCTTAGCTTCAGCAATCAATTGCTCTTTGTTCATTTTTCTTCATCCTCTCGCTTTGAACGAACATGAATGACCATATTCGTCTCATCTACCTTAGTATCCATATTATCAACGACAGAATCAAGGTCTGGCGGCACAACGACTCCGCCTGACATGATAAATTTCAGCCCCTGTTCAACGGTCATGTTTAAGTGGATAACATCTTCTTCGGGAACGAGAACGAGCCAACCAGAGGTCGGGTTAGGTGTTGTCGGGAGGAATATATTAATACACTCCTTAGTTGTCACACGTTGAACCTCACCTTTTGACTCACCCGTTTGAAAACCAACCGTAAAAACTCCTTTTCGTGGGTATTCAACGAGAACGACATTTTTAAAGGAAGATCGTTCTTGAGCAAATGACTGAATAATTTGTTCCACCGACGTATAAATCGAATTGGCAATTGGGATTTTACGAAACGTTCGATCAATTGACCCAAAGATCCGGATACCTTTTCCTTGCAAACGCATCGCACCTACCCACGTCACCAGCAAAATGGTCAGAACAAATCCTATCCCGAGTAACCGTTCTGAAAAAGGAGTATATACACCGAGAAAAAATATACGGCCCTCATGTGTTGTAATGATATTCAATGCACTCAAAACCCCTGTAATAAAGGACCCAAGAAAGGAATCAACAAGGCCAAAGAGTAATTGAATGACGTAAATGGTTACAATTGCTGGTAAAAGAAACAGAATTCCAGCAATAATATTCTTTTGAAACCTTTTCCACACAGGGGATGCTCCTTTCACTTAATCTTTCCTCTCGTTCGTTAAAGAATCAAACGAAGAATAGGTGGCACAAACAAGATAAGTCCAATGATAACAGCAAAAAAACTATAAACAAATACTGCTGCTGCTGCAATATCCTTTGCCCGTTTTGCTAACGGATGAAACTCCTCTGTAACAAGGTCAACAGTGCGTTCAATCGCCGTATTCATAATTTCTAGTGCAAACATCCCAGCAATAACCAAAAGCAGAACCAGCCAATGAATAAGTGGAAATTGTAGTAGCCATGCACCAAGTAAGATCATCACAGCTGCCGCTAAGTGAACTTGCATGTTTTGTTCATGCTTAATCACATGGCGGAGCCCCTGAGTTGCATACCCGAATGACCTTAGTAACCGCTTGAACCCTTTTCGATTTCTATCGTGTAAGGCCATAAGTCGTTAAAATGTCCTCTTGCCTTGAGAACATTTCCTTCTCTTCGGCTTCTGTCATATGGTCATATCCAAGCAAATGGAGCATTCCATGAACAGTTAAAAAACCTAGCTCCCGTTCAAATGAATGACTATACTCACTCGCTTGTGCTTCAATATGAGCAACAGAAATGACAATATCACCTAACATATTTGGCATTCCCGGGACATCAATTGCAAGCTCGCCTTCCCCTTCTTCATTTAAAGCAAAGGAAATCACATCCGTAGGCTGATTTTTATTCCGATACTCATGATTGATTTCTTGAATTCGTTTTTCATCCACAAATGTGACCGAAACCTCGATTTCACCAGTCAAACCTTCCATTGTTGCGGTTTTATGAATAATTTCTTCAACAAGTATTTTCTGTTTTTCATTAATCTTACCTGTCTCATCATTCAAATCAACTGTTAAGTTCATTTTTTATCTCCCTTTCCTTTAACATCCTCTGGATACTCGATGCGCTGGTGAAACGTACCCTTTAATGTTTCACAAACAGAGACAGCAATTTGATCAAGCTCGCGCAAAGTTAAATCAGATTCATCGAATTGCCCATCTTCAAGCTTGTCGCGAATAATCTTACGGACAAGCGTTCCAATCTTGTCAGGGGTCGGCTTCTGAATTGTACGTACTGCCGCTTCTACGCTGTCAGCAATACCAACAATTGCGGAGACCTTTGACTGTGCCCTCGGTCCAGGATAACGAAATTGCGACTCCGGTATTGAATGGTCAGCATCCTGATTTGCCTTATGATAAAAATATTTTAGTAAGCTCGTTCCATGATGCTGCTCAGCAATATCAATAATTTCTTTTGGCATTTTATACTCACGCAGTAAATCAGCACCATCATAAGGGTGAGAAATAATAATCGTCGTGCTTAACTGCGGTGAGATCTTATCATGAGGATTCTCCATTTTCATTTGATTTTCTATGAAAAAATGAGGGCGCTTCGTTTTTCCTAAATCATGATAGTAAGCTCCAACACGAGCAAGCAGGCCGTTCTCTCCAATTGTTTCACAAGCGGCTTCAGCTAAATTCCCGACAACCACACTATGGTGATACGTTCCAGGCGCTTCGACCAAAATTTTTCGTAGGAGTGGATGGTTTGGATTCGACAGTTCAATTAACTTCGTCGTTGAAAGTATGCCAAATCCTGCTTCAAAAAATGGTAATAGCCCAATCGTCAGAACAGCTGCAATAAATCCTGAAAGAAAGGCAAATCCAACGTGCATCCCAATTTCAAACCAATCACCCTGAACCGTTTTCATAAACAATAGAGAGATAACTGCTATGACATTAATACTCGAAACAAATAATCCCGCTAATAAAATCCGCGATATCCGATTTGATTGACTGAGGAAATAAGCACCTGCAAACGAGCTAAACAGCATGTAAAAACCATACGTAAAATTAAAGGTACCTGAAGTAGCATCGCTAAAAAGCACACTTCCGATTACCGCAAACATAATACTTGTAAATAGCGCAAGCCTTGTGTGAATCAATAACGTAATTAACATCGCCCCAATGGACACTGGAACAACAAAACCAATCCCTTGGACATCTAATGCCTCAAGAAAGCTCGTTATTTTCATTAACACAATCGTCACCATGAAAATCAATGTAAACATTAATAAATGGCTATTATTCTTTTGAACAGTTGTCTTCGTTTCGTTCAAATAATAAGCTAACATACCCATCACTAAGAGAACAAACAGGGCAAGTCCAAGATAGGGGAAAATGTTGATCGTATCATCTAATAGTCCAACAAGACGAAGCTGTTCATAAACGTCATGATTTATGATTTCGCCCTCTTTAACAAGTAGCTGCCCTTCACGAATAAGAACAGGCTCCACACTCTCAGCCGCTTCTTGTCTTAACCGTTCAGTCGCATTAGCATCATAGATATAATTAGGGATAATTGCAAATTGAGCAAGCTCGATCATCGCCTCTGATAATCGATTACTTACTGTAGATATTGCAATTTGATTGCTGACTTCGCCTTTTGCCTCTGCAAGATCCCGAATGGTCACTTGATTACTCATAATTTCAAACACAGCATTTGTGGTTGCCTCTCGAGCAATTTGCAGCTGCGTATCGGTCGCTTCTAATAGCGTCCTCAATGTCTCTTCCGAAAGGTCATTACTTGTCCCATCAGAAATTTCTTCTTGCACAAGAACAAGTTGTTCCTCTAAAGGATTTCCTTCACTAACTGGTTGTTCAACTTCTCGCTCTTCTTCAAGATCTGCACTTCTCACTTGATTAACTAAATCGAATATATCATTCACTTTTATAACTTGATTTTGAGCATACTCACGTTTTAGTTCATAAACTGGTCCAATTGCATTGATCGCTTCACTTTGCCTTTCCTCTGTTTCCGCTCTATTTTCTACTGTAAGAGGAGAACGAATATCTTGATCAGCAATTTGTGATAAACGAACATCAAGTGTCTCAGGGATCACATTTCCAAGCATGAGCAAATAGAGCAAGATCCCCATTATAAAAAAGAGAATCGTTCTTATGTATTGATGGTCACGAATTCGATCCCACCATTTTAGTTGATCAATCGGTGAACGCTTTTTCAAGATATCTCACCTCAGCTTCCTATCCTTCCATTACTCTAATAAAACGTCCTTATAGTGGATGTTTATAACTGAACCGTAGCTTTCAAATCTTTCCGTTGCTCTGATTGTCCTCCTGTTTACCCACACTACTATTAACAACTTTGTCCCACAAAAAGGAAGAGGCTGACCCCTTAAGCCTCTGACAGAATGTCCCAGTATATCGCCTTCAAGCAAACGATATGCTGAGCATTGCAGTCAGCCTCTTCGGTTTCGAGTCAGCCTCTTTTACAAACGACTCCACTAATAAGCATAGGATTACTTTCTTTCATCCTATTCAATTGGAGAGAGTCGTCCACAAGTTGGATTCATTTTATTTCATTAAGTCATCCAATTAAGGCTGGGCCTTCATTATGGAAGCGTTACTGGTCATCTTCAGCGTGCTGTTCGTATGCCTGAATAATTTGTTGAACGAGTGTATGACGAACGACATCTGATTGCTGAAGGTAAATAAATGCTAAATCTTTTACACCATCTAGAATTTCAATCGCAACTCTCAAACCGGATTTTTTCCCACGTGGTAAATCAATTTGCGTCAAATCACCATTAATAACCATCTTAGAACCGAAACCGAGTCGCGTAATAAACATCTTCATTTGTTCACGAGTTGTATTTTGTGCTTCATCAAGAATGACAAAGGCATCATCTAGTGTACGGCCACGCATATAAGCAAGTGGCGCTACTTCAATCGTTCCTCGTTCCATTAAACGTGTCGTTTGCTCCGTCCCTAACACATCGTGAAGTGCGTCATAGAGTGGGCGAAGATACGGATCAACCTTTTCTTTCAAATCACCTGGCAGAAATCCAAGACTTTCACCAGCTTCGACTGCTGGACGAGTTAGAACAATACGTTTAACATGTCCCTCTTTCAATGCTGTTACGGCCATGACAACGGCTAAGTACGTTTTACCCGTTCCAGCTGGACCAATACCAAAGACCATATCTTTCTTTCGAATCGCTGATACATAATGGCGTTGACCTAATGTTTTTGCCATAATGGGCTTACCTTTAACATTTGTCGCCACTTTTTCATCATATAGCTCAAGTAATTCATCTAGACGATTTTGCTCAGCAAGCTGCACAGCATATACAACATCACGTTCTGATATTGAGATTCCTTTACGGATTAATTCAATAAGAGCAGACATGATTGCACGGACAAGAGGAACTTTATCAGCATCACCTGTAACCAATACTTCTTCGCCTCGTAGTCACGAGCATGACTCCTAGTTGCTCTTCCATTCGCTTAAGATGACGGTCATGAGGACCAATAAGAGCTTGGGTCTCATTGGCATTCTTGACTTCTAAATGAATCGTTTTTGTTTCTGACAATAGCCTCATTCTCCTTGAATAATCGGTTGCTCCGATGTGATATCTTCTATTACTTGGTAATGGATCTGTAAATTAACTTTACCATTCTCTAAGGCTTCGTGCAAAACTTTTTCGCCAATGATCTCTGCACCCTTTGGTAAATGTTTCATTAAATCGACACGAGCTCTTTGTCTCGCTGCTGAAATCGCTTCTTTTCTTGTATACGTACGATTCAGCTCATTTGTTTCAAGGAAATCTGTCCGTTTATACGAAATCGGCAAACTCCATTTAAAAAACTGAAGAGGTCTCTCATGTTCAAATTGTTCAAACGACGTAAATTCTTTTTTTCCAAATCCCCATATCGGAATATCTACTCCAGATACAGATAAATAATGAAGAGAATCCTTTTCTCCAGTAAGCGTTGTAAATAGATTATTTAACGGAACAGAGACTGTAGACTTGTACCAAATTTCACCAAGAACAATCGCTTGAGCTGGAACGATTTCCGTTTTTCCTTCTTTTCCAATATAACCCGATACTAGAGTATCTCCCTTACGAACAAAATCATTTGGCTTCACAAGCGCTTGACCATGCTCGACAAATATATCATGAATAATGGCTTTCTTTGTAGCAACTAAATGACGCGGACTATACCGTTCTGCTTCTTCTGGAAGCTGTTGCTCAACAACTTCAAACTCATAGATCGTTCCCTTTTTTCGTACACCGACCCACGTAGCTCCAGCAACCAACTCAGTTACATCACGTTGAATTGCTTCTACACTCGGGAGAAAAAATTGAAAGGATCCACGCTTAATTCCCATTTGATAAACGACTTGACGAAGTTCGTGTTCAACTTGTGGAGATGCACCCCTCACCTCAACATTCCAGACCATATTTGAGAGAGTGAACATGATCATCAAAAAAGCCATTAATCCAGTAACAAAGCCCGACCTTTTCATCATTTGTTTGAAGATAAACGGCAATCCTCTTCGTTGTAAAAAGACAACCTGACAGTTTGTCATACGTAAGAGAGGTCGGATTTGTTTCGCATCCTCTACATCCATATAAAAAACAATTCTCTCCTCACCAACTCGCTTAATATGCCAAATTGAAAGATCTTCCTCAATACAACGATTTAAAAATCTCTCTGGGTAGGCGCCATCAATTCGCACACGCACATAACCACGAATAAGATTCATCCAATTATTCTTCATTCCTAGCTCTTCCCCCTTTGACGTAACCGTATACTTATTACCTTGCTAAGCTCTCAAGCTATGTACGAGATTCATCTATATAGAGAACTTGCTCAATTCGCCCCTCTAGCAATAATTCTTCTGGAAGGATCGTCTTTATGACAAAGTGATCGCCTTTTATTAGAAGCTGACCGTTCTTTAGTAATAAACGCAATTCTTGGTTTGAGAATTTCAAGACACCGCGATGATTTTCGATATAAATGTGTAGCTGACCGATCATTGTTATGCGCGGTAGGTCCATCATGACATCAGCAGGAAGCTGCATCTGCTTCATCATCCAGTTCTTCATCTGCTGCCTCACTTTTTTCATGTGCGAACCTCCTCTCCACTCATCTTTATGATAAAAAACACGTTTATATCACACTGAATCGATCTTAAGCATTACAGGACGAACATGACTCACCCTTTTAACAAAACAAAAAGAGCCATACCGCAAAAGGATATGACTCTTCAAGAACATGATTAAATTGAATTAACGTTTTCTAGCAAATGTGCTATGCGGCTGTCTACCACGAGGGCGACCAAGCACCTCTGACCAAACGACAGCCTTCATCGCCTCTTTGTTTGACAAACGATTTAACTGTAAATCTAATGAGCCTGAAGACCGATTAGATTTTTCATCTAAAAACGAATGATGGGTACGTTCTTCTCTTATTCTTCTAGTGGTCTGTTCCTTACGAAGTCGGGCTTCTTCATAACGATCTTGAAGTTGCTGTTGTTCCCCCAGCAAGTCATCAATCCCACCACGATCAAATTGAGGTGTAGTAGAAGATGATGAGTCTCTGGAACCTTCCTGACTCGAACTAGAAAATGTTGGCTCTCGAGGTCGGTCCGGCTTTGTATCTGCTTCTTCTTGCTTAAAAATTTCACGCCAATCAACTTTTGCTTGTCTTTGCTCAGGTCGTTGCTGGCGTTGCTGCTTCTTTTGTTCTTCCTGTCCGTTCCCAGACATTCGGTTAAACAAACTAATCAACCCACCAATAACAATTACCACAAAGAAAATGTTTTGAACTATGAATTCCATTAAACTTTCCATAGCATATCACCCTCCTTTCATTTTTTGGAAGGATTTATTAATTCTGGCTAGATCCATCTCCATCTGTTGCTTTACTAATGGAGCCACGCATATCTGTATCAGCCATCACATTTTGATAATTCATATAATCCATGACACCCATGTTTCCTTTACGTAATGCCTCAGAAAGCGCCATCGGAACTTCTGCTTCTGCTTCAACAACCTTCGCGCGCATTTCTTCAACTTTTGCTTTCATTTCTTGTTCTTTCGCTACAGCCATTGCACGACGCTCTTCCGCTTTTGCTTGAGCAATCTTCTTGTCTGCTTCAGCTTGGTCTGTTTGTAATTCTGCACCGATGTTTTTGCCGATATCAATATCCGCAATATCAATCGATAGAATTTCAAATGCCGTTCCAGCATCTAATCCTTTTGATAAAACAGTTTGTGAAATCATATCTGGATTTTCAAGTACTTTTTTGTGATCTATAGCTGAACCGATTGTCGAAACAATCCCTTCACCAACACGAGCAATAACTGTCTCTTCACCAGCACCCCCGACAAGGCGGTCGATGTTAGCACGTACTGTAATACGAGCTTTTGCTTTTACTTCAATCCCGTTCATTGCCACACCGGCAATAAATGGTGTTTCAATGACTTTAGGATTAACGCTCATTTGTACCGCTTCAAGCACGTCACGACCAGCAAGATCAATCGCAGCTGCACGTTCAAATGTTAAATCAATATTTGCACGCTGTGCCGCAATAAGAGCATTGACAACCCGGTCAACATTACCACCCGCTAGATAGTGACCCTCAAGTTTCGATGTACTAAGATCAATACCTGCTTTAACAGCTTTAATTAACGGATTTACAACACGCGCAGGGATAACTCGACGTAATCGCATCCCAACTAGTTCAAAAATTCCGATTCGTACACCAGCAGCTAATGCTGAAATCCAAAGCATGACTGGTACAAACGTAAATAATACCGCAAGTAAAATCAATAATACCGCAAGACCAATTAATAATGTAATATTACCAGGATCTAATACCATATTCTTATTCCTCCTCTAATTTGTGTTCCTTCACTTCACTTCACGTACAACTATACGTGAGCCAGCTGTATAAACAACCTCTATTTTCCTACCCTGTTCAATATATCCTCCCTCAGACACAACGTCAAGCCGTTCAAGTCCAAAAACTCCTGCTCCAGATGGTCGAAGGGGAGTAAGTGCCTCACCATGCTGGCCAACAAGCTCTTTTCGTGTTTCGTTCGTCACGTACCCTTTTTCAGTGCTTGTCGAGTCCGTTAAGATCATTTTCTTCATTGGGCCACGATGACCAAAATAACGGAAAATGACCACCGCCGAAACAGCTGTTACAACAAGAGCAATTGCAATATACATCATCATCGACGTCGTTGAGTAGGAGGCTAACAGCATGCCTCCTATAATTGAACCAATACCAAGAAGCCCAAATATCCCAAACCCTGGAACAAATATTTCAACTAGGATCAATATAAAACCAATAATAAACAAAATCATTGATTCTAAACCAGCAAAACCAGCAAACATATGGCCAAAGAAAAATAAGAGCAATGCCGATATACCCATTATCCCAGGTATACCAAAGCCAGGTGAATACAGTTCAAGAACAAGTCCTAAGCTTCCAATCGACAACAGGATCGGAATAATAATTGGATTTGTGACAAACCTTGCAATCTGTTCAGAAAAGCTAATTTCCATATCACGCTCTACTGCATTTTCAAGACCTAAATATTCAAGAAGTTCAGCTCGATCTGATGCAATTGCTTCAGCATAATCAACTTGTAAAGCTTGATCAGCCGTTAATGTAAGAAGATCTCCTGCTCCTGCACCAAGTTCAGGCAAATCAATTCGTTCATCAGCCATCGCAAGTGCGTATTGTGGGTCGCGATCATTTAATTCAGCGGAAGCACGCATTTCAGATAGCCAATAAGATTGTGCTTTTTCTTCTGCAGCATTCCCAGCACCATCAATGACTTTTGCAGATCCCATTGTTGATCCAGGAGTCATGACGATTTCATCTGCATTTAATGCAATATAAGCTCCAGCAGATATCGCTTCTTTTGTCACAAAGGCGATAACGGGTATGTCCACGTTACGGATGAGCTTAGCAATATTACCTGCGGCGTCAACTGCACCTCCAGGAGTATCAATCTCCAATACAAGGTGTGTTGCTCCTTCTTCGATAGCCGTTGTAAATGACCGTGACATAAATGCTTCAAGACCTCTTTCAACCGTTTGCTCAACAGGAATATAATAAACAAGTGGTTGATCATCTCGCTCTTCATTACTATGTACATACGACTGAAATGGTAAAAGCAAACAAGCGAGTATAATAAAAGCGAGATAAACCATTAACCGCTGACGTCGTGTCGCCATAAGTTCCCTCCTCTCATGTTGTCTTCCTTTTCTCTACGAATCCTCTTACCAAAAGGTTTCATTTTCTACAGAAATAAATGAAAATTGTCTTGTTCCATTTTCTATTCATGTATGATTCTCCTTAAATTCTAACATGAAAACGTGTAAAACCTCTACTAAAAGCAAAAAACGCCTCACCTCTTTCAAAAAGAGATGAGACGTTTGTGTCATAATTATGATAAGTGTTGTTGCACAAGACGATTCACAAGACCACCATCAGCTTTTCCTTTAACCTTTGGCATGATCGCTCCCATGACCTTACCCATGTCTGCCTTGGTCGTGGCACCTACTTCAGAAATTGTATCTTGTACAATCCGAGATACCTCTTCTTCAGAAAGCTGTTCTGGCATATAGTCCTCAAGCACAGCAATTTCATCGTGGATCTTAGAAGCTAAATCTTGACGGTTTGCTTGTTCAAACTCATGGAGGGAATCCTTGCGTTGTTTCAGTTCGCGATTAAGCACCGTAAGGCTATCATCGTCCGTCAACTCACGTCCGAGCTTAATCTGCTCGTTTTGCAACGACGACTTTACCATACGGATGACAGAGAGTTTTACTTTTTCTTTGTTCTTCATCGCATTCTTCATATCTTGATTCAAGCGTTCAAGAAGATTCAATGAAAACACCCTCTCAATTCATTAGAACTTACGTTTTCTTGCTGCTTCAGATTTCAGCTTACGTTTAACACTAGGCTTTTCATAGTGCTTACGCTTTTTAACCTCAGCCAACGTTCCTTCTTTAGAGAGTGATCTCTTGAAGCGACGAAGTGCAGCATCAATCGATTCGTTTTTGCGAACACGAGTTTCTGCCATTATATTTCCCTCCCTCCGAAACAACCAACTCAGGACGTACATCCTGTTCAAGTGCACGTCTTATAGCATTATAATACAATGAAGATATTTGGTCAACTTAAAAACAGTAAATTATTCTTGATTACAGCTCCAATTAGGCCACCTTGATTTTAGTTAAATATTTTTGTCATTTGACCAAAAATCTCTCTTCTACTGGATAGAACTGTCGAAACATTCAATGATTAATTTGTTTTTTTCAGGTATGCTTCTTCAGCTTTGTCCATAGATTGAATTGAGGTGATTGGAGTGATTAAAGATGTTTTTTCTTTGCTTGCTGTTTTCATTGCTTTATTTTTATTCGGAATGTTTGTCATGAGGGCAGGACTGCTACAAATTGGAAAAGCAAGCTTCCAGCAAATGCTCCAACGTTTAACAGACTCACCCTGGAAAGGACTTATCATTGGAGCTCTTGCCACTGCTATATTGCAGAGCAGTTCCGCGATCATTATAATGACAGTTGGACTTGTCGCAACTGGACTTTTAACTTTCCGTCACTCAATCGGAATTATTCTAGGAGCAAATATCGGGACGACGATGACAACTGAATTACTTGCGCTTGACCTTTCATTATTGATATTCCCTTTCCTCATAATTGGACTCATTTGTCTTCTTCTACCTAGTTCATATGCTTATTCAATTGGATGTCTCTCTTTTGGACTTGCCTGTATTTTCATAGCCATGAATGGACTCGAATCTCTAGCTTATCCACTTTCTACGATTCCAATTATCCATTCTTTTTTTGATTTAACAAATCAAAATCAGCTATTAGGAGTCGGGATTGGAACCATTTTAACCGCCATTATTCAATCAAGCACAGCCACAACAGCCATTGCAATGGGGTTCATGAATGACCATATTCTCGATCTACCTGCTGGAATCGCGATTATGCTAGGGGCAAATATCGGAACGTGTATCACCGCTTTTCTCGCAAGCATTGGTTCTGCTAAGAGTGCCAAGCTGGTTGCCTTTGCAAATATCTGGCTTAATGTGTTCGGTGTTCTGCTCTTTTTTCCACTCATCGGCTGGCTCGGCATACTTGCCAGCAGTCTTACAACCGTTCCAATGATGCAACTTGCTCATGCAAGTTTGATTTTCAATCTCATATGCTCTATGATCATGCTCCCCCTCGTTACACCATTCACTCGGTTTATAGAATGGATGCATTCCGAGAATTCATGACTTTTCAACCGTACGATTTTTTCTTATCAAAAATCTCTTTTTAAATACTATTGCCTTTCCGTCTTTAACATCCTCACTTATGTGAGCACAATTAATTGATTATGTTTCTCATTTCGATTATTGTTTAGTTACGAGTTACAAACAAAGTCTTATTAGGAGGTTTTAAATGGGCATCCCTAAACCGCTTGTTCAAACAAACCAAGCATTTATTACAATAACGGTTGTTCTTGCACTTTTATTTTCACATTGGTTACTAGTACTCCCTTTTATTGTTGGCGTGATTACTCTTGTAACGAAACGCAATCCTATCATCCTCATTGGGAAAAAGTTCTTAAGAAAGCCACACTCACAATATGTGATGGAAGACCGTGATCAACAGATTTTCAACCAATGGATCGCCACTGTTTGTATCGGGCTCTCCCTACTATCTTTTCAAATCGGTATGGTTGGGCTTGGCTACTTTTTCAGTATCATGGTTGTTGTAGCATCCTTTACAGCACTTCTCGGTTTTTGCATTGGTTGCTTTATTCGTTTCCGCTACTTAATGTGGCAGCATAAACGCAAACAACAGGCTTAACGTTCTACTCGCTATTTTTATACTGAATAGTAAAATAAGTAAAAGAAGGGTAACTTACATAACATAAGTTACCCTTCAGCGTGTTATATTAACGACTTTTTACTAGCAACTGGATTGCTTGTTCAACAATATCCTCTGTGCCTTCCCCTTTTTCCATCTGCTCAATCAGACATTGTTGCATATTCTTTGCAATAATAAATGCCATTGCACGGTCCATTGCTGACTTCGCTGCTGACATTTGCGTAATGACAGCTTTACAGTCCTGCTCTTCTTCCATTAGTCGAAGAATTCCTCTCACTTGTCCTTCAATCCGCTTCAATCGATTTTTCATATCTTGTGTATATTCCACCGTTCTTTCCTCCTCCAATGATTGATTTATTTTACTATCCACTCATCGGTGAATCACTAATGTCTAGTAAAGTAGCCGAATTAGTTGGTATTAATCATTTTACTTGATAGTTGTTTGAAAACACAACCCATGATAGAGAAGATATTAGTGTACCAGTATGGCTCACATGCAAAACTCATTATACCCAATACCCTATTATATAGTTTAATACCTTATCCCACTTTTATCAAATATAGTGCATGTTATCCTCAATCCATAAGAAAAGAGAGTGTTATCCACTCCCTTACGTATTAATAATCTGTATTTGCTTGTTCACCATTCACAATTGAAACACCTGCACTTGCACCAATACGCGTTGCACCTGCTTCAACCATCGCACGTGCACCTTCAAGATCACGCACACCACCTGATGCTTTTACACCGATATTAGGTCCAACGGTCTTGCGCATTAAGGTGATATCTTCAATTGTTGCCCCACCTGTAGAGAAGCCAGTCGATGTTTTCACAAAATCTGCGCCTGCCTTAACAGCTAATTCGCACGCACGTACTTTTTCTTCATCTGTTAAGAGACAAGATTCAATAATGACTTTTGTCAGCGCCTTCCCTTTTGCAGCATCGACAACAGCACGAATATCTCGTTCTACTAGCTCGTCATCCTTGTCCTTAAGAGCAGCAATATTAAGCACCATATCGACTTCAGTTGCGCCATTTTCAATCGCATTTGTTGCTTCAAATTGTTTTACTTCAGGAGTATTCGCACCAAGTGGGAAGCCAATAACCGTACAAACTTTTACGCCGTCTGCATCTTTTAATTGCTCAGCAGCAAGCTTAACCCATGTTGGATTCACACAAACTGATGCAAATTTATATTCTTTCGCTTCTGCACATAGCTTAAGGATTTGTTCTTTCGTTGTATCTGCTTTTAAAGCAGTATGATCAATAAGGTTAGCAATTGATTGACTCATCGTCAACATCCTCTCTTCATTGCAAATATGTTGTCCGTACCTCTTTCATCCTAGCATAAAACATTAAAAGAAACGAGCATATTCTCTTTTCTACGTTAGTATGAGATGACTTCATTAAATTATTACTTTATTTCAACATAAATCGAGCACTTATCATTAGATAAGTGCTCCGGCTTTGCCTTTATTTATTTCAACACATTTAACGACTCACGATTAAATGCTGGAATGTCTTTAGGTTCACGGCTCGTAACAAGATTGCCACCGCAGACAACCACTTCTTTATCATGTAAATTCGCTCCAGCATTTTTAAGGTCTACATGAATTGATTTATAACCAGTGACATCTCTGCCTTTTAGCACCTCTGCCGTAATGAGCAACTGCGGTCCGTGGCAAATCGCCATAATCGGTTTCTTACTTTCAGCAAACTCTTTTGCAAACGTTACAAAACGATCATCTCCGCGTAAAATATCTGGCGAGAATCCTCCTGGAATAAATAGTGCATCAAAGTCGTTAACGGATACATCATCAATTCCTTTATCAATCGTAATCTTCTCTTCATTGTTTTTCCCTGTTACTGTATTTCCACTTTTCTTTTCGATCGTCACGATTTCATGCCCTGCTTCTTTAAAAGCTTTGACAGGATCAGTGTACTCTACATCCTCAAATAGATCCGTTACAACAACAGCAATTTTCTTACTCACACATATCACTCTCCTGTTTAAGTATATGTTTAGAATACCCTTTGCTGTTTTTACTAAACATGAATGTGTATATCAAAACAAGAGAAGCCATGAGCACTCGGCCCATAGCTTCTTAACCTATCCATTCACAACTTGCTTCATTTCAACATTTTCAACGACACGTACAAATTCACCTTCATTATACGGATAGCCGGCTTTTGTGATTTTCACTTTCACAATCTTACCGATCAACTCTTCTGTTGCTTGAACTTTTACTTTTAAATAATTGTCCGTATAACCAATGAATAATCCACTATCTTGGTTTTCTTTGTCGCGTTCTTCTGGAATCATCTCAAGTACATCACCTTCAAAGCGAGCTGCGTATTCCTTTGCAAGCTGATTAGAAAGTTCAATTAAGCGATGAACCCGTTCATTCTTCACCTCTTCATCAACTTGATCTTCCATACGAGCTGCTGGTGTTCCAGTACGTTTAGAGTAAGGGAATACATGTAATTCACTGAATTGATGCTTTGCAATAAAGTCATATGTTTCTTGAAATTCTTCTTCTGTTTCACCAGGAAAGCCAACAATAACATCTGATGTCACAGCAAGACCAGGTAAGGCCTTTTTCAGCTTTTCAAGACGCTCGCCGAAAAATTCCATCGTATATTTACGACGCATCCGTTTTAACACTGTATTTGATCCTGATTGCAGTGGAATGTGCAAGTGACGAACGACCTTCTCCGAACGATCAATGACATCTATCACTTCATCCGTTAATTGACTTGCTTCGATGGAAGAAATACGAATTCGCTTTAAACCTTCAACGCTTTCTAAATCTCCAAGCAGACGCGCTAGGCTGTAATCCTTCAAATCTTCGCCATAGCCTCCAGTATGAATACCTGTGAGGACAATTTCCTTATAGCCTGCTTCCACTAGTTGGTGAGCTTGCTTAATCACTTCCTGCGGATCACGAGAACGCATTAACCCTCTTGCCCATGGAATAATACAGAACGTACAGAAATTATTGCAGCCTTCTTGAATCTTCAAAGAGGCACGTGTGCGATCTGTAAACATAGGAACATCCAGCTCTTCGTACACTCGTGACTTCATAATGTTCCCAACACCATTAATTGGCTCGCGATCACGCTTGAATTGCTCAATGTATGCAAGCATTTTGATGCGATCTTGTGTGCCGACTACAATATCCACACCAGGAATCGCCATCACTTCAGCAGGAGAGGTTTGTGCATAACATCCTGTTACACAAATAACGGCATCAGGATTTTTACGAATCGCACGACGGATCACTTGGCGACTCTTTTTATCCCCTGTGTTCGTCACCGTGCACGTATTGATCACATAGACATCTGAAGTTGATTCATAATCAACCTTCTTATAGCCTTCTTTTTGAAACAGCTGCCAAATCGCTTCTGTTTCATAATGATTCACTTTACAACCTAATGTATGAAAGGCAACAGTAGGCATTTTCCTTCACCTCATTAATTCGAAATGGTACGAAATAGCTGCAAGCGCATAAAGGGGCGCTGTCTCCGTACGTAAAATTCTTGGACCGAAGCCACAAAGGATCGCTCCTTCTTCTGTAAGCTGCTCGACCTCAGCCGTTGTCAAACCACCTTCTGGACCAATAATTACGAGCACAGATTGACCAACAGATAAAGATTGTAAGGTTTCTGCTAACTTTATTTGCTCGCCACTCTTTGCTGATTCTTCATAAGCGACAATAACAGCATCAAAAGAAGATACTCCCTTTCGTAATTCTGATAATGTATGAATATCATGAACAGTAGGAATGCATTCACGGTATGATTGTTCCGCAGCTTCCTTCGCTATTTTTGTTAGGCGTTCCATTTTTTTGCCTGCTTTTTTATGATCCCATTTGACAATCGAACGAGCTGCTGAAAAAGGAAGAAAGGCTGCTGCTCCTAGCTCCGTCCCTTTTTGGACAATCAGCTCAAGCTTATCACCTTTAGGTAAGCCTTGGGCAATCGTGACGTGAACAGGAAGCTCTGTATTTGGCACAAGCTCTTCAACGATTTGTGCTTCTACATATGATTCTTCCAGTAACGAAATTTCACATCGTACCGTTCTCGACTGTCCATCACTGCAAATAATCTCATCACCTGGTTGCATTCTCATGACGCGTCCGATATGTTTCACGTCTTCGCCAGTGATCATCACTTTATTCTCTGACATTTGCTCTTTCGCAACAAAATAACGTTGCATCGTCATCTTCCTCACTATCAACCATCAGTTGATGATTTGTTTGTTAAGCTTTGTTTGCAATAAAGGCTACCCAGTCTTCCATTTCAACAACTTCTTTAATCGTAAAGCCGCCATCTATGAGTGCTTCCTTTACTTCCTGCTTTTTGCGATTAATAATGCCAGATGTAATATACGTTCCATTTGGTTTAAGGATCGCTGCCGCATCTTGAACAAACTGAATAATGACTTCTGCTAAAATGTTTGCCACAATAACATCGTATTGACCTTCTACCCCTTCAAGCAAATGATTCTGCTTAACGGACACAACATCTTCAACACGATTCAACGAGACATTTTGCGCTGCACTCTCTACCGCCACATAATCAAGATCAAGCGCCAATACATTCTTCGCACCTAGCTTTGCCGCAGCGATACTTAACACGCCTGAGCCTGTTCCAACATCAATAACCTGTTCTTCACCCTTTAATCACTTTATCCAGCGCTTGAATACAGAGAACGGTCGTCGGATGTGTTCCTGTTCCAAAAGCCATTCCAGGATCGAGCTCAATAATCGTTTCCTCTGCCGTTGGTGTATATTCTTCCCAAGTTGGCGTAATCGTAATAGAGTTTGACACTTTTACAGGCTTATAATATTTTTTCCAAGCTGTTGCCCAATCTTCTTCATCCACTTCTACAAGTTGAATGTTATGATGACCAAGATCAATATCGTACATTAACAAGCCATTGATCGCTTCTTTTATTTCATCAATTGTTTCCGCTAAAAAGCTATTAACTGGAAAATAGGCTTTAATCATTACGCCTTCCTCAGGATAATCGTCAGGGGAGAGTTGGTAGATTTCTCCGTAATGAACCCCCCATTCCTTCACAAGGTCCTTGGGATCTTCAATCACGACACCACTCGCACCAGCCTCATGTAAGATGTTACATACTGGTTCGACCGCATCTTCTGTCGTATGAATACTAAATTCCGACCATTTCATCATCTTCTCCAACTCCACCCTTTTGATTCATAGCTATCTATTATCCCTTAAAAGCTCGTTTCACTTTTGCAAAAAAGCTATCATTCTGCTCATCCGGCTGTCCACCTGACATTTGTGCAAACTCACGAATCACATCTTTTTCTTTTTCCGTTAGATTCTTTGGTGTTACAACACGCACTCTTCACATGCTGGTCTCCTTGTCCTCGTCCATGAACATTTGGAACACCTTTGCCACGCAGGCGGAAATCAGTACCAGTTTGTGTACCAGCAGGAATTTTCAACTTCACTTTCCCATTCAACGTTGGGACTTCAATTTCATCCCCGAGCGCTACTTGAGCAAACGTGAGCGGCATTTCACAGTAAATGTCATCCCCTTCACGTTCAAAAAATTCATGTGATTTTACATTGAACACAACATATAAGTCTCCAGATGGACCACCATTTGCGCCAGCTTCCCCTTGACCAGACACACGTAATTGCTGACCATGATCAATACCAGCTGGAACTTTTACGCTGATTTTCTTACGCTTGCGAACTTTACCTTTTCCAGCACAAGTTGTACATTTTTCTTTAATAAATTTCCCTGTTCCTTCACAATGATGACAAACGCGGCGATTAACGACACGGCCAAACGGCGTATTTTGCTCAACATTTAGCTGACCAGACCCACCACAGTGTGAACATGTTTCTGGCTTGGTTCCTGGTTTCGCCCCTGATCCTGTACATGTTTGACATGTCTCTTCTCGAGGAATCTCAATTTCTGTTTCTTTGCCAAATACGGCTTCTTTAAACTCAAGTGTCATCGTATATTGAAGATCAGCACCTTGACGAGGCGCATTCGGATTACGACGGCCACCGCCTCCACCGAAGAACATATCAAATATATCGCCAAAGCCACCACCAAAGTCCCCGCCGCCACCGCCAAAGCCTTGGTTCGGATCTGTATGACCAAACTGATCATAATGTGCTTTCTTTTGTGGGTCACTCAATGCATCATAAGCATCTTTTACTTCTTTAAATTTATCCGTAGCATCCGCTTCTTTGTTGACATCTGGGTGATATTTGCGCGCAAGTTTACGATACGCCTTTTTCACTTCATCAACTGAAGCATTTTTATCGACACCAAGGACTTCATAGTAATCTCGTTTACTCATGTCATCCACTCCCGACTCTATTCCATAACGTTCATCTTATCATTATCCTATGTTTATTCGCAAGCTGTAACAAGGATCTATAATCATCCTATTTGGTTAGACTACTCGTAGAAAAAGCCAAAGTCATTCACGCTGACTTTGACTTTTCTTGACACTTTGACTTAGTTCTAATACCTTATTTCTTTTCTTCTTCCTTTACTTCTTCGTATTCAGCATCAACGACATTATCATCTTTCTTTTCTGCACCAGCATCTCCGCCTTCAGCTCCCTGATTTGCTTGAGCTGCTTGAGCTGCTTGCTCATACATCTTAGTTGTAAGAGCCATAACGATTTCTTGAAGCTCATCTTTTGCTGTGCGGATTTCATCGATGTTATCAGATTCAATCGCTGCTTTTAGCTTATCTTTTGCCGCTTCCGCTTTATCTTTTTCTTCTTGTTCTACTTTATCCCCAAGATCTTTAAGCGTCTTCTCTGTTTGGAAAACAAGTTGATCCGCTTCGTTACGAAGTTCTACTTCTTCTCGACGCTTTTTATCTTCTTCAGCGTTCGCTTCAGCATCTTTCACCATTTTTTCGATCTCTTCATCAGAAAGACCTGAAGAAGATGTAATCGTAATGGATTGCTCTTTATTCTGTACCAAGATCTTTCGCCTTAACATTAACGATACCGTTCGCATCAATATCAAATGTTACTTCGATTTGTGGAACGCCACGTGGTGCTGGTGGAATATCCGTTAATTGGAAGCGACCAAGTGTTTTATTGTAAGCTGCCATTTCACGCTCACCTTGTAAGAACATGAATATCAACTGATGGTTGGTTATCAGCAGCTGTTGAGAATACTTGTGATTTAGTTGTTGGGATCGTTGTATTACGTTCGATTAGCTTCGTAAATACGCCACCCATTGTTTCAATACCAAGTGAAAGTGGAGTTACGTCAAGAAGAACAACATCCTTCACGTCACCTGTTAAGAACACCAGCTTGAACGGCAGCACCAAGTGCAACAACTTCATCAGGGTTTACACCTTTATGAGGGTCTTTACCTGTAAGTTTTTTAATCGCTTCTTGAACAGCAGGAATACGAGTTGATCCACCTACAAGAACAACTTTGTCAATTTCACTTGCAGATAAGACCAGCATCTTGCAGTGCACGACGAGTTGGCCCAAGTGTACGCTCAACTAAGTCTAGCAGAAAGTTCTTCAAACTTAGCACGGCTAAGAGCTAAGCTCTAAGTGTTTAGGACCAGTTGCATCAGCTGTAATAAACGGAAGTGAAATTTGCGTTTGTGTTACGCCAGAAAGATCTTTCTTTGCTTTTTCTGCAGCATCTTTCAGACGTTGCATAGCCATTTTATCTTGTGAAAGGTCAATTCCATTGTCTTTTTTAAATTGTTCAACTAAGATAGTCAATAATCACTTGGTCAAAATCATCTCCACCAAGCTTGTTATCACCAGTTGTTGCTTTTACTTCGAAGAAACCTTCGCCTAGTTCAAGAATAGAAACGTCAAATGTACCACCACCAAGGTCATAAACAAGGATTGTTTGATCTTCTTCTTTTTCAAGACCATATGCAAGTGCTGCAGCTGTAGGCTCGTTCACAATACGCTCTACTTCAAGACCAGCAATTTTACCAGCATCCTTCGTTGCTTGACGTTGCGAGTCATTGAAATATGCAGGAACAGTGATAACTGCTTTTGTTACCGTTTCACCAAGGTACGCTTCTGCATCAGACTTCAATTTTTGAAGGATAATTGCAGAGATTTCTTGAGGCGTATACTCCTTACCTTCAACCGTTTCTTTATGATCTGTACCCATATATCGCTTAATCGACATGATTGTGTTAGGGTTTGTAATTGCTTGACGCTTTGCTACTTCACCAACAAGACGCTCGCCATCTTTAAATGCAACAACAGATGGAGTTGTACGATTTCCTTCTGGATTCGGAATAACAACCGCTTCTCCGCCTTCCATAACAGCGACACAAGAGTTTGTTGTCCCTAAGTCAATACCAATAATTTTACTCATGATTTATTCCTCCGCTTCACTAATTTATCATTCATGTATGTAAAGGATTATGCGTTAACCTTTACCATTGAAGGTCTAAGCACACGATCCTTTAACTTATACCCTTTTTGCAATTCTTCCACAATTTGATTCGATTCAAACCCTTCCTCTTCGACTTGCATGACTGCTTGATGCAAGTGAGGATCAAACGTTTGACCAACAGTCTCAATCACTTCAACACCTTCATTTTTCATGGCATCCTGGAATTGACGATAGACCATTTCCATCCCTTGAAGTAAGGATTTTGCTTCTTCAGCCTCAGGCTTTACAAGCAAAGCACGTTCAAAGTTATCAATGACTGGAAGCAATGCTTCAATGACATTTTGTGATCTATATTTTGCAGCCGCTTCTTTCTCTTCACGAGAACGGCGGCGCAAGTTATCATAATCAGCCTGAACACGTAAAAGACGGTTATTGAGTTCAGCGATTTCCTCAAGATGTGCATTCTCGGGATTAGCTTCATTTTCTACCACTTCAACCTCAAGCTCTTCACTTGTGCTCGCACCTTTATTCTCAGCTTCGATTGCTTCTTCCTCTAGCGTATGCGTTTCTTTTTCTGTCAACTCATTCACCTCCTACTATAATTAACATTGCTATTATATGTATTCATGACAAAAAGCTGTGGAAAGACAAGCCTTCACAACTAATTGTCAATATTACCATTTCTAGCTTTGTTGATACAAGTTTGTAAGCAGTTTTGTTAAGTCTTTCGACAACGTATCGACAACTCCAATCACTCTGCGATATTCCATACGAGTAGGACCTAAAATGCCAATCGTCCCCATATGCTTACCCCCGATCGAATAAGAGGCGGTAATCAGACTACAGTGATCAAATGCTTCAAGGTTATTCTCTTGTCCAATCTTCACTTGAATTCCATTATGAGGCGAACGTAAAATTTGATTCATCATTTCGTCCTCTTCTAGCATATTTAGGAGCACACGTACTTTGTCCACATCTCTAAACTCGGGTTGCATGAGCAAATTCGTTTTCCCGCTGTAAAAAACCTTCTCCGCTTTCTCCATGTCAAAGGAAGGAGCGAGCATGTGCATAATATGCTCATAATTTTGAACATGTACCCGCAAAACATTTGCAACCTCAGTCTTAAGCTTATGACGAAGCTTATACAACGGCACACCCATTAAGCGTTCATTTAAAATATTAACCGTTCTCTCTAATTCAGAAGCATCAATCGATTCTGGAATCGCAATCGTTTGATTTTCAACATGCCCTGTATCTGTCACAAGAATGAGAATCGCTGAACCTTTGCTAATGGAATAATCTGAATGTTTCTAAGCGACGCTTCAAACATTTCAGGTCCAAGAACAAGTGAAATATAACTAGTCATGTTGGAAAGGACTCGAGCTGAATGCTGAATAACCTCTTCCACTTCCTGAATTCGTTCACTGAAAATCGAACGGATATCAAGCTCTTCATCAGCTGTTAAGTGATGAGGCATTAAAAGGTTATCGACATAGTAACGATAGCCTTTTTGAGACGGAATACGTCCTGCAGAGCTATGAGGCTTCTCTAAAAAGCCAAGTTCCTCTAAGTCCGCCATATCATTACGGATGGTTGCAGGACTAAACGTAATATCTTCTCGTTTTGAAATACTACGAGAACCAACCGGCTCTGCGGAACGGATATAATCATCAACAATAGCATGTAAAATGAGCAATTGTCTCTCTGTTAACATCCCTTCATCACCTCTGTTAGCACTCAACACTTACGAGTGCTAAATCTAATGATAAAGTACCAAATAGAGCGAGATTTGTCAATAATGAAAGCTTCAACTTACTGACCTCCTTCATCACTTAAGACAGCAATAAACTGCTCAAATACTTCATTTCCGAGAAGAAGCCCTCTTTCTGTTAATATTATCCGGTCTTCATCATCTGTTAATAGTCCTCTATTAACAAGCATCTTCAATTTGCTCAGAAAAACACTCATCTAGTGAACGCCCGTATACGCTCTTGAAATAATGCGCGGCTCACTCCTTCTCTTTTCTGAGTCCCATGAACATCGCTTCCTCAATTTGTTCAACTGGCGTGACGAGATGTTCATTTAAAACTGGAGCTTGTCCTTCATCAATGGCTTTTAAATATTTTGGCAACGGTCCATGATTTTGATGACGTACTCCATTTACGTACCCATGTGCACCTGCACCAAAACCATAATATTCTTCATTGTTCCAGTAAACCAAATTATGCTTGCTTTCAAAGCCTGGCTTGGCGAAGTTACTTATTTCATATTGCTGAAAGCCGTTGTTCTTCGTTTCTTCCAAAAGAAGTTCATACATTGTCACTTCATCATCTTCTGGGGGCAACGTCAACTTTCCTTTACGCTGGCGATTATAAAAGACCGTTTTTTCTTCTATTTTCAGTGAATAAGCTGAAAGATGTGTTACATCAAGCTTCATTGCTTCTTGTATCGTCTCATAAAAATGAGCTAGGGTTTTGTTTTGGTAAACCAAACATTAAATCAAGTGATAAATTGTCAAAGCCAGCTTGTTGACTTCTCCTAACAGCATCCCAAACACTTTCACGAGAATGTGTACGACCAATTTCTTTTAATAACAATTCATCAAACGTTTGAACACCAATACTTAAGCGATTAATCCCATGTATCCTTTAACACCGCTAGTTTTTCCTCTTGAATGCTATCAGGGTTCACTTCAATCGTATACTCTTCAACCTGATCTAATGGCAGGACTTGCTTCATCCCTTTTAGCAACACATTTAATTGATCCGCTGTAAGCGCAGTCGGTGTCCCTCCACCAATATAAACTGTTTTAAGAGAGTGTTTAGGCTGAGTCGCGATCGTTCTCTCCATTTCAAGAAGCAGGGCATCAATATATTGATCCACTGGTTGGTTCTTGAAGAATACTTTATTAAAATCACAATAATGACAAATATGCTCACAAAAGGGAATATGAACATACGCTGCTGTTATCAATTCATATTCCTCCTTTCTTTCTCTCAAATTTAAAAGAGGGTGACTCAAATCAAGCATCTAATCCCTCGTTCTAAACTACCCTACATATACCGCATTTAACGATATATTTTTGGATCTAGCCTAGGATCAGACCTTGATTTAGTCTCCCTCTTCATCTACGTTCCTTAATCATCCATTCGTAAGAACGGCCATGAATGCCTCTTGTGGAACTTCAACATTCCCCACTGACTTCATTCGTTTCTTCCCTTCTTTTTGTTTCTCAAGTAGCTTACGCTTACGAGAAATATCGCCACCATAACATTTTGCTAAGCACATTTTTGCGAATCGCTTTTATCGTTGAACGAGCAATGATTTTTTGACCGATACTTGCTTGAACTGGTACTTCAAATTGTTGTCTCGGAATTAACTCTTTCAGTTTTTCAACAATAATTTTCCCACGATCATAAGCAAAATCACGATGAACGATAACAGAAAGAGCATCAACCGTCTCTCCGTTAAGAAGGATATCCATTTTTACAAGCTTAGAAGGCTTGTAACCAATTAATTCATAATCAAATGAAGCGTATCCCTTTGTATTTGACTTTAATTGGTCAAAGAAGTCATACACGATTTCAGACAAAGGAATCTCATAGACAATTTGAACACGATTTTCATCAAGATATTGCATATCAATGAAAATACCACGTTTCCCTTGGCAAAGCTCCATCACAGAACCAACATAATCATTTGGTACCATCACTTTTGCTTTCACATATGGTTCTTCAACATGCATCAATTCTTCTGAGCATCTGGCATATTTGAAGGATTATCAATCTGAATCTCTTCACCACTTGTTGTCTTAACTTTATAAACAACGCTCGGTGCTGTCGTAATCAACGTAATACCAAATTCACGTTCGATACGTTCTTGAATAATTTCCATATGTAAAAGCCCTAAGAAGCCACAACGGAAACCGAAACCGAGTGCTTGTGATGTTTCAGGCTCATATTGCAACGAAGCATCATTTAACTCTAGTCGCTCTAAAGCTTCGCGCAAATCATTATATTCATTTGTATCAACAGGATATAGACCACAATAAACCATCGGATTCATACGACGATAACCAGGCAGAGGCTTCGATCAGCTGGATTTACAGCATTGGTAATCGTATCCCCAACACGTGTATCACCGACATTTTTAATCGCCGCCGTTAAAAAGCCAACATCCCCAACCGTTAACTCATCACGCTTTTCAACCTTTGGAGTAAATACGCCAATCTCAATACTTCAAACTCTTTTCCTGTTGCCATCATTTTAATTTTCTGACCTGGCTTAACTGTTCCTTCAACAATTCGGATATAAGCGACAACCCCGCGATATGAATCATATAAATGAATCGAATATCAGTGCTTTTAATGGAGCTTCTGGATCACCCGTTGGAGCAGGAACTTTTTCAACTACTTGCTCAAGAATGTCTTCAATCCCAATCCCGTTTTTAGCAGATGCTAAAACAGCATCAGATGTATCAAGTCCGATCACATCTTCCACTTCTTGTTTCACACGATCAGGATCTGCACTTGGTAAATCAATTTTATTAATAACAGGTAAAATCTCTAAATCATTATCAAGCGCCAAATAAACATTGGCAAGTGTTTGCGCTTCAATTCCTTGCGCAGCATCAACAATTAATAATGCCCCTTCACATGCTGCTAAGCTTCGCGAGACTTCATACGTGAAATCGACATGCCCTGGCGTATCGATTAAATGCATGATGTATTCTTCTCCGTCTTTTGCTTTATATGTTAGCTGAACAGCATTTAACTTAATCGTAATTCCACGTTCACGCTCTAAATCCATCGCATCAAGCGTTTGTTCTTTCATCTCACGAGCGGTTAGTGCCCCAGTCTTCTCTAAAATACGGTCAGCAAGTGTAGACTTCCCGTGGTCAATATGAGCGATAATCGAAAAGTTACGAATCCTCGACTGTCGTCGCTAGTCTTTTTTCTTTATCCATGACATGATCACTCCTACATTCTCGTACAATGTACACTATTTCTGATTATACCAATCGTTGTATCAGTCAAGCAACAATCTCCTTTATATAGAGATGCTATCTCCTACATTCAGATTAATCACATTGGATAACGAATACAGAAAAAAGCCCATATCACATATTATGAATGAGCTTTTTCACCATTTAAGACTTGATGGACAAATGACATGACTTGTGATAGAAATGCCCGACTCGCTCTGTTGACACCGTCAGCTAATGAACTCCCCATTTCAGAGAAAAAATTAAACCGTCCGACTTCTTCTACACGCTGTTTTTTTTCGATAAGTTCATTTTGTTAACCACTAGATCTTGATTTTCGATTCTGTTGCATAGGTTCTTCTTGCTCTTGCTCTAAGGAAGAGGTTCTGGCTGTGAGATTCCGAGCTCTTCGTTCATATGCTGGACACCGAATAAAGCACCGAGTAATAGAAAAAGCCCGAATAACGCAACGACCACAACCAGCTTTTTCATCTCACCCCTCCTCTCCTTCTCTACACTAACGGCATCTGCTTGCCAGATAGAACTCTGCAAATACATCCGCTAAAGCTTCTGCAGAACGATATGTTTCATCTAATGAATTCTCGACCCCACCGACCTCAATTAAAATGGATTGCTGTGACAGATCCTGATTAAACAAACCATTTGTCCCTGCACCCTCTTTGATAATAACCCCACGACTCAAACCTGGGTACTTTTCCTCTAATCGATTATGCAGCTCTTCAGCTAAATGAAGATTATGTTTGTGATTTGTATGATTTCCACCAATAACAAAAAACGTACGTGCATATTCGACACCATTAATTGTCACCGTCGTTCGATCTCGCGGAATGAGTCTCGATGCAAATCAAAGAAAAATTCTAAATCATTCTCCTGTGCGATTGCTTCTTCGACATAATTCTCTTGATGCATCATAGGATTGTGTATAATTCCAGCCTCGATTGTTAAAGTTGCTTGAATATCTCGTTCTTTCTACTTCTACACCAATTCCTTTTTTTCAAGCTCTTGCGATAATTTCTCTCCAACTAGCGTAATATTGATTTTGCTGATGATAAGCTTCATTAGGCAACATTGGTTTCAAGCTCTGGTAAAAAGGATTCATAATTATGGGAATGAATAATGTGAACAACTTTTCTTCCGTCCGTCGTCCCTTGCAATTTCTTCTGCTTCTTTCTCAAGTTGTTCGAGCCTTGCTAAGCTTTCTTGCGTCGCTTCTCGCTCAGCCATCAAGACTTCCATAGGAGGAGCTGATTCGATCGGGAGATTTGTATAGTCCGTACCTTCTCCAGCGACAACAATCCGTCCATCAAATAAGGCAAAGCCAGGGAGCTCTCTCCCAAGTAAACTCCTCGGATCATCTGGATTAATACTCGTTGTTAGCCGAAAAGCAAGATTCGATAGACTTAAGAGGCTCACTATCTGCTGGCAACACTTGTGTGAAATAAGCATTTTCCATCCCTAAGAGATGAACAAAATGCTCCCCTTTAATCTCACTTGCCCATTCATGCACGTGATTAGATGCTAAGCCGTAGCCAGGTTCGAAAGATGTTAGCATTCCAGTAAAAATAAAGAGTGCTAGCATCCCAATGATCGTGAATGCAACTATTTTTTTAAGACTTGTCCGATTTATTTTGACGGTAAAGCTGCTAAAATGGCTTCTCTTCATTATTTGCTCTCTCCTTTGATCAATAGCTGAGCTTGTTGTGAACTTGTCCATTGTTTAAATGAGGATAGGAGTTATTAGTCCACTACTATGAGCAACAATGAGAGAGTAGAACAAAAAATAAAGATGACTCTAAATGAAAAGGGCCGATTCAACCAGTCCACTTTCAAGCTCCATCTCTCTTCTTAGCGAAATGGACGGTGAAGCAAATGTAGGAATCAAACCCTTTGACCGTTTAATGAGTATACGCACCAACATTTTCTTGGTCAACTTGACGATGAAGAGCAGCATTAAGCCCTGCCGCTAAAACATTTGCCATATCCTCAATAAAGACATCGACTTCTTTTGGCGTTACCATCAAATTATGACCTAGATGGAGCCAGCACTTCTTGAATAAGTTGTCTTTTTTCTTGATCAGGTAAATTCCCAACCATACCCATAATCGTCGTCCGTTTCTCTTCAGTCGGTAAATCCTCATCCGTTAGCTTTCTTTGTCTCGCCAAACGTCATCCCTGCTGGAGCAAGAGAGCGTGAAGGAGCACTTCCCTCTTTCATTTCACGTCCGAAATGCTTTAAAACATAATCAATCGTATCACTTGTAATCGAAACGGCATCGACAACTGTAGGAATACCGACGGCAATAACTGGAATACCGAGCGCATCCTTACTTAATTCCTTTCGCTTATTTCCAACACCACTTCCTGGATGAATCCCTGTATCAGAAATTTGAATCGTCGTATTGACACGCTCAATTGAACGAGAAGCAAGAGCATCAATCGCAATGACAAAATCGGGCTTTGTTTTCTCAATGATTCCATTAATGACATCACTCGTTTCAATCCCTGTAAGTCCCATAACCCCAGGAATAATTGCACTTACAGGACGAAAACCCTCTTGAACCTGCTCTGGCGCTAACTCAAATAAGTGACGAGTAATTAACAAATTTTCAACCGCAAGCGGGCCAAGCGCATCCGGTGTCACATTCCAATTACCGAGTCCTACGACAAGACATGTATCTGTTTCTTTTATCCCAATATTAATCATAAACGAATGAAACGCATCAGCAAAAACACGCTCCATTTTCTCTTGCAAGTCAGTATCCTTTTTTCGAATTCCTTGTGCTTCAAACGTTAAATAATTTCCTGGTTTTTTACCGAGACGCTTTGCTCCGACTTCATCAATCATTAACATGTGTAATCGTAACACCCTCTATTGTTTCTTCTTTCACATTTACACCACTTACCTCTTCGATCTTCTTTGTTTGTCTTTTCTTGTTCTTCAACGACCATTTGCCTGGCCTCGACCGCTAAGTCTGTTCGAACTTGGTATTGATCAAGATTTAATTCCTCAGACATTTCCACACACTCCTCCTGAAAATCACTCGTAAGTGTAGTGTTTCCGGGACTGGATGTTTTCATTCTACTATTGCAATTTTGTGTAGTTTTTGATAGAATGCAATTTGTTGTATGAATGATGTTACGTGCATCTTCAAGGCCTTGAATAAAGGAAGCGAAACCGTTCATAATAGATGGACTGGTGACAAATGAGAACAACGTTTTTAGCAGGAGGTGAAAGATATGCCAAATATTAAATCAGCAATTAAGCGTGTGAAAACAAACGACAAACGTCGTGCGCAAAACATTTCTGTAAAATCTGCTCTTCGTACTGCGATTAAGAACTTCGAAACGAAAGTTGAAGCTGGTGACGTTGAGTTAGCAACAGCTGCATACACTGAAGCAAGCAAGAAGCTTGATAAAGCAGCAAACAAAGGACTTATCCATAAAAATGCAGCATCTCGTCAAAAGTCTCGTCTAGCGAAAAAGCTTAACGGTCTTTCTGCATAATAACTGGGTATAAGGAAACACACGATTCTCGATCGTGTGTTTTTTCTTTTATCTATTTCCTATACTCGCTAATTTCATTAAAAGCATTTCAACAGCAAGCACCTTATCCATTTTCCCTGTTTTAATCGCATAATCCGTATCTGCAGCTGATTCAAGTAAGCTTAACAGCTGTTGATCTTCAAAACGATTGATCTGCTGACTTGCAAGCTTTACAACATATGGATGAATTTTCAATTGAGTAGCCATTTGCTTCTGTGAATAGGATCGACGACTCAATTCCTTCACTTGATAATAAATTCGTAGCTGTCTGGCAATCAAGGCAAGCAATTTAAGTGGTTCTTCTTTTTGCTTTAACAAATCATGATAAATAAGCAATGCTTCATCTAATTCGTTGTTTGACGGCAAAATCAATTAAAGCAAACACATCCTGCTCAAGTGAACGCGCAACGAGAAGATCAACGACCTCAGCATCCACCGCTCCATTTTCACCAACATACAGAGCTAACTTATCCATTTCAGATGCAAGTAAAATAAATGTGGTCCTACCCGCTCTAGTAACCGTTCTTTTCCCTCTTTTGAAAAAGTAAATCCCTTCGCTGCCGCCTGCTCCTCTAACCATTGCCCTGTCATTTGTTCATCAAATGGCGAGCATTCAACAACAGTCGCTCTCTGTTTTAATGCTTTCGTTATTTTTTTTCGTTCATCTAGTTTCTCGTAAGGAGCTAAGTATAATGAGAACAGCTTCTGGTGAAGGCTGTTCAATATATTGCTCTAACCTGCTTAGATCATGCTCTAATTTACCTTCTTGCTTCTGACTTGTTACAAGAAAAAAATCTTTAATGATAACGACTTTTTCTCCACCGAAAAAAGGGAACGTTTCTGCTTCCTCAACAGCGATATCTAGGAGTGTATCTTGCAAACTGTATGTAATAATATTCGCATCATCCAAAGAGCCAACGGTATGCTTGACGATACTCTGAATTATGTCCTCCATTAAAAAGGATTGTGTTCCATACATAAAATAAAGTCGATTAATATTGCCACGCTCAATTTCTTTTTTCACTTGTAAATATGACATTGGTTATTCATTCCTCATTTTCCTTGCATACTCCCTATCAAATGGGGGAATCTATCTATGCGTTAGGCTTGTTCTTCTAGCTTAAGCTTAGACAATGACGTCACATATGACAAGTAAAAATGAAAAAGGGATCTAGCCCGAAAGAGCCAGACCCCCATTTATGATAAACGCTAAGGAACGAGAGCCCGGGAATTCTCGTCCTAAGCGATAACCATGACCGCCTTACAGTAGTTATGATATCCTATGCGACGTCAAAGTATAGGTGACAACTCTTTACAAACGAACCAATGAAAGAAGAACTTCCTTACAATTTCTTGAACAAACTATTTTTCAGCTTCTAACGGGACAGAATCGTTCTAGCTTTTTCCTAGCTCATCCCGTATACTAAAGGTTGAATAAGGAGGGGTGCCAGATGAATCATTTTGAAAAAGACGTTCAAAGTAAACGTAATGATGCCATCGATTCTGGTGTTGCCTTTGTCGTTTCTTTTGGTTTCTTTGCGACGATTTTCATCATCGCTTCACTTGTTGATGTATTCAGTAACTTTTAAACCAGAAAAGAGAACGACAGGCTTTTTTCAAAGCGTCGAGTGACGCATGATAGAAGCTGACTCATCGCGTTTCTTAGAGTCAGCTTCTTTTCTTTTTACTTTCCTACTCTTTCCACCTCTCACCTGTCCATTTTTCAATAGCAATCGTACAGCACCTTCATCACTTCTCCAGATGACGATACCCTGCTCGTTCAAACGATCCATTACTTCAAGATGAGGATGTCCGAAACGGTTGTTTCTTCCAACAGATATAAAAGCTGCTGTTGGTTCTAATTGCTCTAAAAATCGTTCACTTGTTGACGTACGACTCCCATGATGACCAACCTTTAGCACGTCCACTCGTAAATGTGGATAAGCTGAAACAATTCGCCTTTCTCCCTCTTCTTCTAAGTCCCCTGTAAATAAAAATGACCTACCTTCTAATTCAGCGTACAACACAATCGACCTAGCGTTAAGCTCTACTTCAGTTCCAGTTGGCGATAAAATAGCAAAGCGTGATGATCCGCTACTCCATTGATCACCTTCTTTTACAAACGAAAAGCCTGCACCTTGATTGATGAGTTCCTCCACGATTTCACGTTCTCTTTCTCCTTCAATTGGCCCTTTCCCATATAAAACCTCCTTTATGTTAATCGCTTGGCTTAGGGCATATGCTCCTCCGATATGATCAATATGCCCATGAGATAAGATAAGGCGATCCACTCTGCTAATACCAAGCTCCTTCAAAGCTGGAACGACAATATTTGCCCCAACGTCAAAAGGACGCCTTCTTTCACGCCATTCTTCATCAAAAAAAGAAATGGTTCCACCTGTATCAATCAAATAAACCTCTTTACGAAAGGGAAGTTCAATGAGATAACTATCTCCCTGTCCAACATCCAACATCGTCACTTTGGCACGTGAATCAAGATACGGTGCGCCGATTTGACCAAAAAGGAGGATGAAAAAAATGAGCAGTGGCTTGATCCACCAATTTTTTCGTCCATTTTCCCAGCAGAGACATCCATAAAAAACGGTAGCGTATAAGCATAATACGAGAAGAAGAGGCGGCTTACCAACAATCAATGATGCCCATTTATACGCAGCAAGACTTGTGAGGGTATGATGAGCATAGGGAACAACAAACTCAAGGAAAAGTAATGGCATATTTAAGGAAGTTGGAATGAATGTTGAGAGAAAAAAGGAAATCGCAGATAGGGGAAGGACACATAATGTCACAAACGGAATATAGATGAGATTTAATGGAATGCTGATCCACGAGAATTCGTATACATGACGGAGCAACAGGGGTACGGAGAGAGCCTGTGATAACACCGTGACGGCAAGAAGCTGTGAGACAGGATGATGATAACGCTGTTGAATGAGCGGAGCAGATAAAATGAGGCCAAATGAGACAAGAAAGGATAATTGAAAACCAAGCTGAAAAAGGGAAAAAGGACTAATCAACAAATAGATCATATATACGACAATGATGCCAGCTAAAGGAGGTATCCGAATTCTTATTCGTAAGCAAAGGAGAACAACCATTGCCATTATTGACGCTCTTATGACAGGTGGTGCTGCCCCAGCAATGATGGTATAGAGCGGTAAAAACAATAGTAGTACCTCCATCGTTCTCTCTCTAGTTACCCCGATTCGAATAAGTAAATAAAAAATAGCAGCCACAATCATTCCAACATGCAACCCCGACACAGCTAGCAAGTGAATGACACCGAGTCGTTGATACGCATCTACTACATCACCATCCATCACAGTTCTTTCTCCAAAAAGTAACGCGATCATGATTCCGACAAGCTCTGGCTCGATTGTATTTTCTAGCCTAGTAATTTGAGCTTGCCTCCAGCGTTGTAATTGAAAATACACGTTTGTCTTTGATTGCATACACTCTAATTTGGCAGGTTCGGTACGAAGAACCCAATAAATCTGTTGCTCTTGTAAATAACGTCGATAATCAAATTGGGCAAAATTTGTAGGTGAGGAGGGAGATTGAAGGCTACCTGTTATTTGACATGCATCACCAGGGGAGAGTTTTTTCAAAGCCTTCTGTTCGTATTCACTCGTCATAAAAGCTTGAACGAGAATCTTTTCAGACGAAAGGCTTTTTATGCGCATTGCCATTGAATCGCCATCAATAACAGGTATCGTTTGTATGGTTCCTTGAACTGTTTCTTCACCCTCTTCATACATCGTTTGTTGCTGGTTAAGCGTAAGATTTCCAACGAGATAATACAAAAGAAATGTAGCAACCATTATGAGGAGGATTTTGCGAAAGAAGAAGCGATGTAAAAGACAAAAGAAGATAAAAATAAAGAGGACAACATAGTAGGATATGCTTGATCCACGTAGGGCTAAAATGAGACCGAGCGTCGCTGCAGTAGGAAAGAGAGGGAGAAAGCGTTGCAACTTTGCTCCCCCTATCCTTTAAAAAGACTTTGCTTAAACAAGGTATTTGCTTGATCTCGCAGTGGACGAAGCTCTTCTTCTTCAACCCCTGCATGTTCTAGCTTATCAAGAAGCTCAGTCGTAAATGTCATTTTCTCAAGATGCTGCCCGTCTAAACTCAAATCTTCCAGTTCGACTTTAATCGCTTGAACACCAGCCTCATTAAACAGTTCGATTGCATAGGGATGATTCTTATAATCACTACCGTAATACACTTTTTTAATACCCGCTTGAATAAGTGCCTTTGAACAATGAACACAGGGAAAATGCGTTACATACACTTCTGCTCCTTCAGTCGGCACACCGAATTTCGCACATTGAAGCAACGCATTCACTTCAGCATGAATGGTACGAATACAATGATTATCCACCACATAACAACCATCATCGATACAATGAGCTCCACCTGAAACGGAACCATTGTAACCCCCTGCAATAATTCGTTTGTCTCTTACAATTGTTGCTCCAACCATTAGACGGGTGCATGTACTTCGCAGTGCAAGTAGATGACTCTGTGCCATAAAATATTGATCCCAAGATATTCGTTCCACAATAATCCCCCTTCTCATCATTACTTTAGTGTAGTGAACAAAGCTAGTTATCGTCAAGAAAACTTTGCCCTATGATATCTCTTCTCCTTCTTTGTAAATAAAGAAAGTGCCTCCCTTTCCACAGGACAGACACTCACAATCTCCATTTAGCCTTGACTCTTCTGCAACGCCTGTTCAAGATCAGCAAGTATATCTTGGATTCCTTCAATACCGACAGAAAGACGAACAAGTTCTGGGGTAACACCTGCTGCTTTTTGATCCTCTTCACTTAATTGTTGGTGTGTCGTACTTGCTGGATGAATAACGAGTGACTTTGCATCGCCTACATTTGCTACATGTGAGAACATTTCAAGGGCATTGATGAATCGCTTCCCTTCCTCAAGGCCTCCTTTAATGCCAAAGGTTAAAATGGCACCTTTTCCATTAGGTAGGTATTTTTGCGCTTTTTCATAAGAACGGTGAGAAGGTAGTCCCGCATAAGAGACCCATTCAACAAGTTCATGTTCATCTAAATATTTAGCTACTTTTTGAGCGTTTTCACAATGACGCTCCATACGTAGATGCAACGTCTCTAATCCTTGTAAAAGTAAAAAAGAATTCATTGGAGCAATTGCCGGTCCAAGATCTCTTAAGAGTTGAACTCGGGCTTTAATAATGTAAGCAAGCGGTCCTAGCGCCTCTGTATAAACGAGACCATGATAACTAGGGTCCGGCTCTGTTAATCCTGGAAATTTACCATTATCCCAATTAAACGTTCCTCCATCAACAATCACTCCACCAATCGATGTTCCATGTCCTCCTATAAATTTCGTTGCTGAGTGCACAACAATGTCCGCTCCATACTTAAGCGGCTGGCATAGGACTGGTGTCACCAATGTCGCATCAATCATGAGCGGAATGCCATGACGATGTGCTACAGCAGAAAGTGCCTCAATATCAAGTACATCACCATTTGGATTACCAATCATTTCACCAAAAATTAATTTTGTTTTTTCATTGATGGCTCGTTCAAATGCATCAGGATCATTTCCATCAACTAAATGAACATGAATACCTAGTTTTTTGAACGTATGCGCAAACAAATTGTATGTTCCACCATAAAGGGCACTTGAAGCGACAATCTCATCCCCCGTCTCACAAATGTTCAAAATAGCGAGATGAATAGCAGAACTTCCACTTGCTGTTGCAAGTGCGCCTACACCACCTTCAAGCTCACAAACTCGCTTTTCAAAAACGTCTTGTGTTGGATTCATAATACGCGTATAAATGTTGCCAAATTCCTTTAATCCAAAGAGGTTCGCTGCATGCTCCGTATCTTTAAAACCATATGAAGTCGTCTGGTAAATAGGAACAGCACGAGCTTGTGTCGCTGGATCTATTTCTTGACCACCATGTACTGCCATTGTTTCAATTGACCATTTATTCTCAGTCATTTTTCCATCTACCTCCTATTAACTACTCTCTTAATCGTACGCACCCATTCTATCAGAAAATTCTTTCTTTTTCTATTATTCCTTTAACGAAGCGTGATCATATCCTGTAGCTGTTCAAAAGATTTAGGTCCAATACCAGGAACTTGAACAAGATCTGCAATATCTGTAAAAGGACCATTTTCATCCCGATAGGAAATAATCGCTTCTGCTTTTGCAGGGCCAATACCAGGCAATTGCACAAGTGTCGTTGCATCTGCTGTATTAATCGCAACCTTCTCGTCATCATTATGTGCTTGTATCGCTCCTGTTAAAGGTTCCTCTCCCTCAATTGGAACGTAAATCATCATTTCATCATGCAGTAGCTGTGCTAAATTAAGCTGTTTTTCATCTGCTTCTTGCAAAAAACCACCTGCTAGCTCAATCACTTCATGTACCCGACTTCCTTGCGCTAATTCATAGACACCTGGATTTTGAACAGCACCTTTTACGTCAATTACATAAAAAGCTGGTTCATCTATATGTTCTTGCTCTATTTCGGTTTCTTCTCGAAATGAATGAACCCAATCCTCTTGTACTTCCTCCATTTCAGCATTGCGAAAATGAAGAAACAAGACTAAACTGACTAATAGGACAATCCCCACAAGAAATAAAATATGCTTACGTTCTGGGATTTTAAGATTCATTTTGATCACGTCCTCATCTAATAATCATTTCCTTCATTCACCTGTTACTTCCCATGAAGAAAATAGCCTACAAATAGTGTGAACGAAGTAAAAAGGAGAGAAAACATTTGTCTGTACACTTACAAATAGCCGACCAAGTTAAGAAACATCGTGAAGCCCAAAAACAATTTCTTGCATTAGATGCAGCAAGAGAACGAGCAATTGAGGATACTCTACAGCAAGCAAAAGCAGGAAAACCCATTCAAATAAGTGAAATCAACCGAATTACAAACGAAATGAATCAGATTGCAATGGCTTTTCAATTCCCACCAAGAAAGGTCGTAACAGCAGAGATGATTAATGATTATTTAAAGAAATAAATTAATCACATCGTTTATAATCATCATAGATCTTAAGCCAGTTGGCATATCATGGCTCCTTCCTTCATACGTTTAGTCATAATGGTATACGTGTGCAATATAGAGGCGAAAGGAGGGAGCTTACATGATGATAGGGATTATCGGCACAGGAAGCATGGGAACGGTCTTACTTGAATCTTTTATTGAATCGAAAGCTGTAGCTGAGCAGCAACTCCTCATCACCAATCGAACAATAGACAAAGCGGAGAAGTTCAAAGAACAATATCCTGATATTACAATCGCTAACGATTCAGTCGCTGTCGCAAATGGCGCAGATATACTTTTTCTTTGTATAAAACCACTTCACATTCCAGCTGTTTTAAGACAGCTTTCACCCGTTTGCCATCCTGATAAATTACTCATTTCCATTACAAGTCCAATTTCTGTAGAACAACTAGAAGCGATGGTTGATTGTAAAGTAGCCCGAGCGATTCCAAGTATTTTGAATCGTGCTATGACTGGTTCTTCTCTTCTAAGTTTTGGTGAAAGATGCTCACAATCTGACCGTCACAAAGTAACGGAATTAATGGCAACGATATCTCAACCATTGGTAATCGAAGAAGATATTACTCGTGTTTCCTCTGATATTGTTAGTTGCGGTCCCGCATTCTTTAGTTATTTAATGCAACAATTTATTGATGGAGCAGTAAGACAAACCAAGATCTCTAAGGATGATGCAACAACCTTAGCCACAAATATGATGATTGGAATGGGTAAACTACTGGAAAAAGGGTATTATACGTTACCTACGCTTCAACAACGCGTCTGTGTCCCTGGAGGCATTACAGGTGAAGGAATTAAGGTTCTTCAAGAAGAGGTTGGTCCGATGTTTGATCTCTTATTTCAACAAACACAAGCAAAATACGAGGAAGAAAAAGAGAAGATTGCCCATACTTTTTCTGAAAATCGCTTGAACGTAGAAAAAAAGAAGGAGTAGTCGCTCCTTCTTTCAACATATTCGACATATATTGTTTAAATCCTCTAAACTTTTTTACGGGCGCAAAAAAAGATTCGTTCACTATTTGCTATTGGCAGTAAATCCGTAAAATCAGCGGAAATCGATATCAGCTCAAAGTCCGCTGCTAGAAGCCACTCCTCGTATTGTTTAACCGAAAAGGTCCGCTGCTTATGTAACTCCTCGACTTTTACATAACGCCCATCGTGATCGTCACGAACAAAGAATGTTAGTTCATGCTCGACACTAGAAGGGTATACCCCAGCAAATGATGTCCATATGTAAGCAATATCGTCAGCATCTTCAGCAAATGTTTGTCCAATAAAGCCATTTTCTACTTTCTCAATAGAATGAACATCAAATAACAGCAGTCCACCATCCTTAAGCCGCTGATGAATGCTGTTAAACGTTTCCTGTACTTCTTTTTCCGTCTCAAGATAATTAAGCGAATCACAGAATACAGTCACAATGTCATAGGAGTCAAGCCCTTCTAGATTTGTCATCGATTGCTCGATAAGTGTTGGATGAAATCCGATCTGTTCACATTTTCCGCTAGCAACTGCTAGCATCTCAGGTGACAAATCAACACCTGTTACTTCAGCTCCCTCCTGATGTAGTCGCATCACAAGTTCACCTGTCCCACAACCAACATCGAGGATTTTCACGCCAGCAAAATTAGTTTTTTCTGAACATGCTTTTACAAATTCAACCCACTGATCATAAGGTGCCTCATCCATTAATGAATCATACAACTTAGCAAAAGCTTGATAATTCATTGTAGACTCCTTTATATGTGTCCAGCCATCACGCTGTTCGATTTTTTTCTCTTTCATAAGCTTCCCTAATGCTCTCTTAAAAGCCGCCTTACTCATTTGGAAGCGGGCATTAATATCTTCTGGTGGTGTTTTATCCCAATAAGGCATTGACCCACCACGCTCCTGAAGAAAGGCATAAATTCGTTCTGAATCCTCATCCTGTTGTTCAGAACGTAAAGGCTTCATCGTCACGTTCATTCGCCCGTCTTCGCGCACAAATAGAACGCGAGCGCGAATATATTCACCATAACGAGGCTCATGTGTCATTTCGTCATTGTGTAAAAAGGCAATATATCCTTCATCCGTGAGCATAATAACACCTTCATCAAGAAAATGATAGGCATAGCCAGCCACTTCTTTGTGCACCATAACAGATTCAGCTTTTTTTGTATCTTTTTCGATTGGCTCGCCTTTAACCAATTTCGCCATTAGACGACCTTTTTTATCCCATGTGAGTGAAAGCGGCAATTTATCTCCTGGTTTTGGCCAAAGCTCGCGGTCATAAGGGAGCTCATCCATTGATAAAAATAAATCTCGAGAAATCCCGTTATGAAAGAAAACCCCGTGACCTGTTTTAACACTAACTGCTTCTAACCACGCGAATTCACCAACTTGTAAAAGCGGCTTCTCCATCGTCGCTGCTAGTCGCTCTTGGTGATCATGGTAAAGGAACACCTCAACCTTATCACCAATTTCAACCTTACCCTGAGACTCTCGTTCATGTAGAAGAATATCCACTTTCCCATCACTAATAAAATATCCAAAGTCCGCTTTTCTTACGACTTCGAGTGTGACGCTGTATCCAGGCTTTAATTCCATTAACCTAGTACTCCTTCTAATTCAACAGTTGGAGCATCTCCCCAAAGCTTTTCTAAATTGTAATAAATTCTTTCATCCTTATGGAAGACGTGGACAACGACATCACCTAAATCAATTAATACCCAACGAGCTTGGTCAAAGCCCTCTAGACGTTTTATATCCAAACCTTGCTCTTGTGCTACTTTTTTAATTTCATGAGCAATCGCTTGTACCTGCTTATCTGAATTCCCGTGACAAATCACGAAATAATCTGCAATAAGCGAAACCCCTTTCATATTAAGCGCGACAATATTCTCTGCTTTTTTATCATCCATTGCTTTCACTGCTAGGGATAAAATTGATGTTTCATTCATTCCATTCACTTCTCCTTTTTTGGTTTGCTACTAATTCATTATATGTTGCGATTGTTTTCGGATAAACCAGCTGTCTACGCCTTAGTAGGAAAGACACTGTATTCTCTAAGGCCTGGATAATGGCTTCATCAAGGTCGGTTTTGGCAAGTAGCCTCACATCGTCGACACCTTTAAATTGACGACCTGGCTCAATATAATCGGCTAGAAAAATAATTTTCTCAAGCAAAGTCATATTCGGTCTCCCTGTCGTATGATACCGAATCGCATCAAGAACGTCTTCGTCTTTAATACCAACCTCATGCTGCAGATAATAAGCTCCGCATGGCGCATGCAACAGTTCATCACCGTACCCTAAAATTGTTTTATCGACTAATGAGCTTTCAGGACAAGATCGCGCATCTCCTGCTTATCGCGAAATTTCGCATAATCATGAAAAATCGCTGCAAGCTCTGCTTTTTTCATGTCTGCATGAAAGCGTTCTGCTAGTTCAATTGCTGTATTCATCACACCAATCGTATGCGTATAACGATGATCCGTAAGATGAGGCTTAACGACTTGTAATGCTTCTTTTTGGTTCATACAGCCCTCTCTCCTTCACCAACAATTCCACTTCATCAGGCACCATATAGGTGATTGGTTTTCCTTCTTGTACTCGATTTCGAATCATTGTCGATGAATAGTCAACTTGAACCATATCCAGTAAATAAACTTGGTCTGAATAAACTGATGATGCATGCGAACCTGGACGCTTTACTCCAATGAACGTAATAAGCTTCATTAATTCATTTATTCCTTCCCATTTTGGCAAATAATCAACCATATCTCCACCAATTAGAAAGAAAAATTCATGTTCAGGATGCTCACCTTTCAGCAGTTTAACCGTATCGATCGTGTAAGATGGTCCTTCTCGTTCTAATTCAATCGTCGAAACGAAAAAACGCGAATCTCGCTTTGTGCACGCTCCCAGCATATCAACGCGATCACGATTGGAAACAAGCTCGTTACTTTCTTTATGAGGAGGGACATTTACAGGAATAAACCAAATTTCATCTAGATGATAGGCTAACAATGCTTCCTGGGCAAACAGCATATGTCCCAAATGTGGCGGGTTAAAGGTCCCACCAAAAAGACCAATTCTTTTCATAGCCGCTTCCCTCCAAATTTATCGTTATGACGGGAGAACAATTTCCTTGTTTTCTTTAGATTCTTTATAAAGGACAATTGTATGCCCAATAACTTGAACAAGCTCTGCTTTCGTAGCGCGAACAAGCACAGCTGCTACTTCATCCTTATCCTCATCACAATTTTGCAAAATACTAACTTTGATTAACTCTCTCGCTTCAAGAGCTTCGGCAATTTGCTTACTCATATTATCATTTACTCCACCTTTTCCAACTTGGAAAATAGGGTTTAAATGATGTGCCTTTGAACGCAAAAATCGCTTTTGTTTTCCTGTTAACATGATGTTCCTCCTAATGTTTCAATGACTAATGCTTTCATTTTCTTACGGTTCGGCTGTATACCAGTCCAATGCTCAAACGAGAGCGCTGCTTGATTGACAAACATGCCGATTCCATTTATTGTTTTCCCCTTACGTTCGGCTGCTTCTTTTAACAGCTTTGTTTCGATTGGGTTATAAATTAAATCACTTACAATCGTGCCTGGTGCAAGTCGCTCAAGTGACAATGGAGATTCATCTATATTTGGACTCATCCCAATTGAAGTCGTATTGATGATCACATCATATTCACCAAGCTTGCTTTCAGCGTCAGCACGACTAATGGCTTCTGCCTCTGTATTCAACGATTTCGCAATGTCTAAAAGCGCATTCGCTTTCTCTAATTGTTCGATTAGCGATAGTAAGGTGAGCAATCTCCATGGCGAAGGAGAGCTGTAACAACACCTCTAGCAGCCCCGCCAGCTCCAACAATAAGGATTCGCTTATCATCCAATTGTTCCCCTGACTCTTCAAGTAATGATTCCACATAGCCGCGTCCATCTGTATTATAACCAATCAATCGTCCACCTTGATTAACAATCGTATTGACAGCGCCTATTTGCTTTGCTTCATCATCAATCTCATCTAGAAACTCCATTACTGCTATTTTATGTGGAACTGTAACATTACAACCAGCTAATTGCAATGCTCTAATTCCTTCAACTGCCGCTTCTAGCTGTTCTGGATTAACGTCAAACGCATGATACATGGCATCCATTCCAAGTGCTGCAAAATGCATCATTGTGAATAAGCGGTGATTTTGAGTGACCTACTGGATGACCTAACAGACCATAAATCCTCTTCATCTTGATTTCTCCTCTCTTAAAGCCTACCATTCCTTATCTCTATATAATTGATTCACGAATCGAAACATTGACGCCTTTAGGTGCATAAGCTTCAACTTGGATATTTGTACCGTTTACCGTAACCCATCCAAGACCAGAAAAAACGATATCAACCTTTTTTTCTTTTACTTGAAAGGTATGCTTCTCCAATGAAGGTAGTGCTTCCTTCGTTTCTGGACCAGGTGGTGCTAACAATTCACCTAAATGGTCTTCATATAAGTCATCCGCTTTTTCACGCTTCGTTCGATGAATGTGCAGCTCATTTGAAAAGTAGCACGTGAAAGAAGTACGGTCCCCTTTTACAAAATCAAAGCGCGCCAAGCCCACCAAAGAATAACGTTTGTCCTTCATTCAATTGAAATACCATTGCTTTAATTTCTTTTTTAGGAGTGATGATCTTTAAGCTCTTGTTTATCAACAAAGTGAGCCATTTGGTGATGATTAATGATCCCTGGTGTATCATATAGTGCCTTTCCGTCATCAAGTGGAATATCAATCATATCAAGTGTTGTTCCTGGGAAATGTGAAGTTGTAATAAGCTGTTCCGTATCACCACCAAACGCTTTAATAATTTGATTAATAAATGTCGATTTCCCAACATTTGTACAACCAACAACATACACATCTTTCCCGTTTCTAATCCGATCAATTTCTGCTGCGACTTCAACTACACCTTGTCCTTTTTCTGCACTCATTAACATGACATCAACAGGCTTTAACCCAAGCTCTTTAGCAGATTTCTTTATCCAATTAATTAATCGATTCTGATTCAATGATTTCGGAAGCAAGTCAACCTTATTTCCAACTAATAATACATCATTCTTACCGACAAAACGGTGCAGTCCAGGTAACCAACTTCCAGTAAAATCGAAAATATCAACAACTTTTACAATTAGGGCATCCGTTTTCCCTAATCCATTCAAAATCTTTAAGAAGTCATCATCTGTTAAGGAAACATCCTGAACTTCATTATAATGCTTCAAACGAAAACACCTTTGACAAATAATCACTTCTCGTTCTAACGAAGATTGCGGCGCATAGCCTAGTTCATTCTTATTTTCTGTTTGAATCGATACCCCACAACCCGCACAAATGACTTGTCTTTCATCCATTTCTAATCCTCCCATTCAATCATTCCACGCTTCTTCATCCAATCGAGTACATACCGCTCCATTCGTCGATTTAACCTAGTCGCTAATCCGTCCGAACTCGACACTGGTACAACTAAAATGGTGTGCAAACCTGCTCGATTCCCACCAAGCACATCCGTAAAAATTTGGTCTCCAACAACAACAACCTCATCCTTACTTAATTCCATTTCCCTACATGCTTGTCGGAAGGCTCTTCGCTGCGGTTTTCTCGCACCATGAATAAAAACAACTTCCTCTGGATCAGCAAATGCTTTTACTCGTTTACTCGTATTATTTGAAACAATTGTCACCTTCATCCCAAAATCCTGCAGTTGCTTAAACCATTCACGCACCTCAGGAGTCGCGCCAGGACGATCCCACTCAACTAGGGTGTTATCTAGATCAGTAATGACACCTTTAATCCCTTTGTCTCTTAATTCACTTAGATCAATATTGTAAATACTTTTCTCATACTGATTAGGAAGCAGATTGTTAAACAACATTCACACCTCTATTTCTATCATTTCTACACGTACGTCTAACCAAACTTTAACTATACCTTTAGTTTATCTTTTTTTCAATTGAAATTGCGGAACGATACGAATAAACCCCCCGTTAAATTCGACAAAAATAACAGGTATGTACCGCATTATTAAAAATCTTTCGACAAACCCTCGAAATAATCAACAGATGTGGATAACGTTTTACACATTAAATCTCCCTATACAATAGATGTTTCAACTATTAATAAACAGGGAATTAACAGGTTATCCACTACTATTTGTGGATAAATACGAACGGTTGTTCTATTCAAAAAGCCATGGTAGGATATGTATTACAAAGGCAAATCATAACTTACTACCATATTCACATACATGAAAAGATATGCACATCTACTTACTAATGGACAAACTTTTAACGAGGAGGTGAGCCTGTCGAATAAATAAGACAGGGCCATATGCAAAATCTTTCTGATGAACTACTTATTGAAACATACTTCAAAGCTGTAGAATTAAAGCTCAACCATGATTTTATTGAACTAATTCGTTTAGAAATTGTCAATCGTTCTCTCTCTGACAAGATGAAATTAACTTCCTAAATTTTAAAAGCAGCAATCGGCGATGACGATTGCTGCTTTTTTCTTATTAAAATGATTGTTCCTTACTCAGCTAAATTGGATACACTATTGCCAATCCTAATATATTCCCTTGGCTTAAACGGCTCAGCTTGTGGAATGTTTTGTTCATCTAGCTCTTGTATATAAAACAAATCAGGTCGGTCTAATCCTTTTTTCATGGATCATACGCTTATTCCATTCATTCGCATACCACCCACCAGAAAAAAGAAAGAGAAAAAGAAACACTGCAACTAGCCCTTTCTGCTTATTATTCATTACGTCACTCCTGTTTTAAGAAACGCTCCTTTAAGAACATTTTTCCTTAGGTTGTGCAAAATTTGACAAAATATACATCTAGATATTGTTTTTTATCTAACAAGAGTGAAAAATTGCTGTTCACAAAAAAAAAATATTCTGCATTTTTTCTTTTTTCTACATATTTAATAAGAATGAAAAATAATAGCAATCCAAAAGAGTACTAAGGATGCACGTGTATTCAAATTAGGTTATAATTTGACTTAGTCTGAGAAATGTTGGTTTTCGTAGTCGCAATGAAGGAAATAGACAAGAAGAGCCACGTAATCAGCATATTTGTTCTATAGAAGGAGGTATGTCACTTGACGGTCTTACATTGGGCTACAATTTCACCATTTTTGTTAGCCATTTTGATTCCGTTTTTGTATAAGTACGCAAGACCTATACATACTGGATGGTTTGTTTTACTATTACCGCTTGTGTTGTTTATTTATTTCATTTGAAGCAATTACCTGTGACATCTAACGGTGGAGTTATTTCACACAGTGTCCCTTGGGTACCATCTCTTGGGATTTATTTTAATGTATATCTGGATGGACTTAGCTTGTTATTTGCCCTTCTCATTACTGGTATTGGAACACTCGTCGTTCTTTATTCCATTTATTATTTGTCTAAGAAAAAAGAGCAATTGAATAATTTTTATGTCTATTTATTGATGTTTATGGGGGCAATGCTCGGTGTTGTCTTATCAGATAACCTCATTGTGCTCTATGTTTTCTGGGAATTAACAAGTCTGGCATCTTCCTTGTTAATTAGTTATTGGTACCATCGCGAAAAATCTATTTATGGAGCTCAAAAGTCTATGTTAATTACCGTATTTGGTGGCTTTGTCAATGCTTGGTGGTTTTTCATTGCTTTATGTCATGACTGGAACATTTAGCATTCGCGAAATCATTGCAAATGTCGATTTAGTGACATCAAGTACACTTATTTTTACCAGCTATGCTTCTTATTTTACTAGGTGCCTTTACGAAATCGGCTCAGTTTCCATTCCATATTTGGTTACCAGATGCGATGGAAGCACCAACACCTGTTAGTGCGTACTTACATTCAGCAACAATGGTCAAAGCTGGTATCTACCTCGTTGCTCGTTTAACACCTGTTTTTGGTGGAGCAGCGGAATGGTTCTGGATTCTCGCTGGGTTCGGGATTGTCACTCTTATGTTGGGGATCGATTTCAGCCGTTCGTCAAAAAGACTTAAAAGCGATTCTTGCCTTTTCAACGATTAGTCAGCTTGGGTTAATTATGTGCTTTACTTGGGCTTGGTTCAGCTTCTCTTTATTACGGATCCGGAACAGATACAAGCATGTATTCAATTGCCATACTTGCAGCTATTTTCCATTTGATTAATCATGCGACATTTAAAGGAAGCTTATTTATGACAGCTGGAATTATTGATCATGAAACAGGCACTCGTGATATTCGTAAACTCGGTGGCTTAATGACAATCATGCCAATTACCTTTACGATCTCTTTAATTGGACTAGCATCAATGGCGGGGTTACCTCCATTTAACGGCTTCTTGAGTAAAGAAATGTTCTTTACTGGGGTGCTTAATGCATCTGAGTTAACGATTTTTAATATGCAGACTTTGGGGTTGATTTTCCCAATTTTAGCTTGGATTGCTAGTGTCTTCACGTTTGCTTACTGTATGATTATGTTCTTCAAAACATTCACTGGTAAATTCAAACCAGAGAACTATGATGTGAAAGTGCATGAAGCACCTATTGGGATGCTGATTAGTCCAATTATCCTTGGATCACTTGTCATCATTTTCGGCTTGTTCCCTAATTTACTTGCCTATACGTTGATTAATCCAGCGATGGCAGCGATTCTTCCGAATCTATTAGTAGAAGATGACAGAGCCTTTATGTTGATATTTATCACTGGCATGGCTTTAATACTAGAACTGTTTATGACAATTGGTGTCGTTCTTTTCGGAACAGCTAATCTACTTAATGATGAAAAAATGGTCGAAGATGGCATTCTATTTAAAAGAACGCGATCCATTGAACTGGTTCTATGATAACGGTCTTGATGGCGTCATCAAAGGTTCACAAGTTGTTACTCGTATTCAAATGACTGGTTTACTACGTGATTACTTTGTTTATATGTGTGTATTCATGATTCTTTTGTTTGGATATACGATGTTCCGTTATGATGCGTTTGCAATTGATACGACGAATCTATCACCAATTGATCACTTATATGTGGGTCTTAACGGTTTGTCTTTATTGCAGCAACGATTGCCATTCCATTTATTAATAATCGTATTACGGCTATTATTGTTGTTGGTGTCGTCGGTTTCTTACTAGCTTTATTCTTTGTTGTCTTCCGTGCACCAGACTTAGCGTTGACACAATTACTAGTTGAAACCGTAACAGTTGTTCTCTTTATGCTTGCGTTCTATCACTTACCTGAGTTACGTAAAGAGAATTTTCAAACCAAGTTTCAACATTGTGAATCTACTTATTTCAATTGGGGTTGGTGGATTTGTGATTGCTATTGGTTTAAGTTCTTTTGCATTAGGAAACGAAGCAAATTTCGAATCGATTTCTGAGTATTACATTGCAGAATTCTAAAGTGCTTGCTGGTGGATATAACATGGTTAACGTCATCCTTGTTGATTTCCGTGGACTCGATACTCTACTTGAAATTCTTGTTCTTGGAATTGCAGCACTTGGTGTTGTCGCTCTGATTAAGTTTCGTTTGACAGGGAGGGAAGATGTGTGAAGACAAATAAAATCAAATGATGTCATGCTTCATACGATGACAAGAGTTGTCACTTTCATCATCCTCTCTTTCTCCGTCTATCTTTTCTTCGCCGGACATAACAACCCTGGCGGAGGATTTATCGGGGGATTAATGACTGCCAGTGCCTTTCTACTCATGTATTTAGGTTTTGATATGAAGAGTATGAAAAAATCCATACCATTTAATTTTACTTCCATGATTGCAATTGGTTTATTAATTGCCATTGGAACAGGCGTTTCTACTATGCTACTTGGTTATCCATTTCTTACTCATTTTTTTGAGTATTATCCAACACCTTTTTTAGGAGAAGTTGGACTAACAACAACACTTACCATTTGACCTAGGTGTTTACCTTGTTGTTGTCGGTATTGCCTTAACAATTATTCTTAACGATTGCGGAGGATGATAAGTAATGGAAATATTAATGACCATCACTATTGGTGTCCTCTTCATGGTTGGGACTTATTTGCTTCTATCAAAAAGCTTATTGCGAGTGATCCTCAGTCTTATTATTTTGTCACATGGCGCTCACTTGCTTCTTTTGACAATGGGAGGCCTTCAAAGAGGAACTGCACCACTGTTAAGTATAGGACGCTGAGGCTTATACTGATCCGCTGCCACAAGCTCTTATTCTAACAGCCATTGTTATTAGTTTCGGGGTCACATCTTTCTTACTTGTGCTTGGATACCGCACATATAAAGTACATAAGACAGATGATTTAGACCAATTAAGGGGATCTGCAGATGAATAACTTAATTATACTACCGGTTCTAATCCCACTTATTGTTGGATCGCTACTTATTCTGTTTGCTAAGCATCATACTCTTCAGCGTGTAATTAGCGGATTTACTGCTGTCGGGATGCTTCTTGTATCGCTATTTATTTAGCTGTTTACGTTTATCAAGAAGGAATTACTGTTCTTGAAATGGGGAACTGGACAGCTCCTTTCGGTATTGTTTTCGTTGCTGATATGTTTGCAACAATGATGGTTATTTTATCAAGTATTGTCGGAGTCGTTTGTTTATTCTTTGCCTTTCAAACGATCTGCTCCTGAACGTGAAAAATTCTTTTTCTATCCGTTCTACTTCTTCTTACTAGCAGGAGTTAACGGGGCTTTTCTTACAGGCGATTTATTTAACTTGTTTGTATTCTTTGAAGTTATGCTGATTGCTTCTTATATTCTCATTGTTCATGGGGGTACGAAATATCAACTTCGTGAGTCCTTTAAATATGTTGTTATTAATGTGTTTGCTTCCATTCTCTTCTTGGTGGGAGTTGCTTATATTTACTCCGTCACAGGAACATTGAATATGGCTCATCATTGCTGAACGTGTAGCAGAACTTGAACAAGTCAGGCGTATTAAATGTTATTGCTGTTCTCTTCCTTGTCGTCTTCGCGATGAAAGGCGGATTATTCCCACTTTATTTCTGGCTTCCACGTTCTTACTACGGTCCACCTGCAGCGATTGCAGCCTTATTCGGTGGCTTGTTAACAAAAGTCGGAATTTATGCGATTATTCGTACGTTTACGTTAATCTTTACTCATGATCCTGACTTTACTCATACGATCATTCTAATTTTAGCAGGTTTTACAATGTTATTTGGTGTTCTTGGAGCCGTTTCTCAGTTTGATTTTAAACGTATCCTTTCCTACCACATTATTAGTCAGGTTGGATATATGGTTATGGGGCTCGGGATTTATACACAGCTTGCGATTGCAGGTGCAATTTATTACATTGCCCATCATATTATTGTTAAATCAGCCTTGTTCCTATTTGCTGGTGCAACAGAGCGAATAACAGGAACAACAGATTTAAAGCAAATGGGCGGCTTACTTAAAACTCATCCTTATCTAGCATGGATGTTCTTTATTACAGCAATTTCTCTTGCAGGTATTCCGCCTTTAAGTGGTTTCTTTAGTAAATTCCCAATTATTTTAGCTGGCTTTGAAGAAGGAAACTATATTATTGCAGCTGTTGCCCTTGCTGTCGGTCTCTTAACCCTATTCTCAATGATGAAGATTTTCATTTATGCATTTTGGGGAGAGCAAAAGCATACAGAAGAGCAAGCCAAAATTCCAGTTGGGAAACTTACTTTTACCTATTGTTCCACTTGTGCATTAACGATTGTGCTTGGTTTTGCAGCAGAACCTATTTTCGTCTATTCATTGCAAGTGGCAGAACAAATCCTAGATCCATCGATTTATATCGAATCTGTTCTTAAGGAGTAGTTGCTATGGCCTTTCAAATATTAATAAACATTGTCATCGCACTCATCTGGATGTTTTTGCTCAAACAGCTTTACAGGAGTTGACTTTATCGTTGGTTATGTCATTGGTATTTTCATACTCTTTGTTCTAAGACGCTTTTTACGATTTGATTTCTATTTCCGTCGTGTATGGGCAATTGTTAAATTAATCGTGCTCTTTGTAAAAGAGCTGATCTTAGCCAATATTGATGTAATCAAAATTGTTCTTAGTCCAAAGATGAATATTCAGCCTGGTATTGTTGCTGTACCAACAAAACTCAAATCTGATTGGGAGTTAACGTTGCTAGCATCTCTTATAACGCTTGACTCCTGGTACGCTATCAATGGATTTCTCAGATGATAATAAATACATTTATATTCATGCCACTTCATGTCCCAGATAAAGAAGAAATGATTCGACAAATCCATCAATACGTTTGAGCGTGCGATTATGGAGGTGACGAAATAATGTTTCACACCATATTGTATTGTTGTGCTTATTGTCATGTCTCTTTCATTATTCGTCTGCTTTATTCGAACTATTATCGGACCAACGATGCCTGACCGAATTGTCGCACTTGATGCGTTTGGAATTAACTTAATTGGTTTTATTGGAATCGTTATGATTTTACAAGAAACCCTTGCTTATTCAGAAGTCATTCTTGTCATCGGTATTCTTGGATTTATTGGAACGGTTGCTCTATCTAAATTTATTGAAAGGGGTGTTGTTTTTGAACGTGATTGAAATCGTTGTTAGTATTTTCATTGTTTTTGGAGGTTTCCTAAGCTTACTTGCCTCGATTGGATTAATACGATTTAAAGATGTTTACGGGAGAACTCATGCCGCGACCAAAAGTACAACACTCGGTGTCATTTCAATTATGATCGCAACGTTCCTCTTTTTCTTATTCGTGCAAGGAGAGTTTGTAGGGAAGATTTTATTAACCATTCTATTCGTTTTCTTAACCGCTCCAGTAGCAGGGTTAATGATTGGCCGTTCTGCTTACAGGACTGGTGTGCCACTTGCGGAAAAAGATTCTCCAGATGATCTAAAGAAAATGTATGCAAAAAAAATGAAACAAATGCAATAATCAACTGAGTGTGTCTGCAAAAGGTATAAGAAACCTTTAAGACACCCTCTTCCATTCTTAAGGATAAAAGGAGATTAAAAAATGTCTACTTTATGGGAATATATTCTCATCTTTTTAGCAGCTGCCACCCCGTGGCTTGAAGCAATCGTTGTCGTCCCTATTGGCATTATCCGTGGCTTAAATCCCTTTCTCGTCTCCTTAGTAGCCTTTATTGGAAATCTATTAACCATTCTTCTCGTCGTCATATTTTATGAGAAATTTGAAGCTTGGCGGGCGAAACGAAGAGAGAAAAAAGGAATTGAAACGCAAGAACCAACTAAACGTCAACAACGGGCTAAACGCGTTTGGAATAAATACGGATTACCTGGGCTGTCCATTGGTGGACCACTAATTCTTGGGACGCATTTATCCATCCTAATGGCACTTGCGCTTGGCGCAAGTAAAAAAGCTGCCACTTGGTGGGCGACAGTCAGTCTTGCTGCATGGATCATTCTTTTTGCTGTTGGAACTTTTATGGATTTAATTGGTTTACAAACTAAAAAGCGAAAGCGCCTTGGTCAGCCGCGACAAGTGCAAAAAGACTGTCAATGCGTTGCCCGCTTTTAGGCAACCATTTACTGCTGAAGTAACCTCGAGCGGCTAGGCGCTATAGCTAGACATCATCGAATTATATGCTTTCTTATCTTTTAAAAATTTAAAAGGGGAAGTAGCATCATCTGCTGCTTCCCTTTTTGATCTTATATTTACAATAATATCCTTCTCTGCTTCACGGACTGCTTCGGCAAGTAAATCAACAATATGGACCGCTTGAACGGTATCTGATAATCCTTCACGCTCTACACCGACTTTCATCTGCAGGAGACAACCTGGGTTAGCTGTGACAATCGTCGTCGCTTTCGTAGCCTGTGCATGCACCATTTTATGATCAAGGATTTGTGTCGACATTTCAGGCTGGAGAATATTATAGATACCAGCTGAACCACAGCATCTGATCTGATTCCTTCATTTCCACATACGTGACTCCCTCAATCATTTGTAACAACATCCGAGGCGGCATTCCTGCATTCATCACGTTTCGTAAGTGACATGAATCTTGATAGGTTACAATTTGTTCTGGTAGCTTCATAGCAGGCAACCCAACTTCTAAGTAGGATCTCAGAAATATCCTTCACTTTGTGCGCGAAGTTTTTCGCACGCTCATGCCACTCAGGCTCATCCTTTAATAAATGATCATATTCAACAAGTAATGCTCCGCAACCGCCCGCATTTGAAATAATATAATCAACATTCTCTTCTTCAAATGCCACAATATTTTTCTTAGCAAGCTCGCGTGCCTTATTTTTCTCACCTGAATGAGCATGCAGTGCTCCGCAACAGTTTTGCGTTTGCGGAATCACGATCTCACATCCTGCCTTCTCAAGTAAAAACAAGGTTGAATCATTCGTCTTCATAAACATTGTATCCATTAAACAACCTGAGAAAAAGGCTACTCTCGCTTTCACTTCACCCTTTGGTTTAATGTGATGTGGACGATTTTTCAGTTCTTTTGGCGAGGATATTTCCGGTAACACTTTCTCCATTGTCGCCATTTGACCAGGCATGACTTTCAAAATATTTGTTCCTCGAACGACTTTTTGCAGACCTGACTTTTGATAAAGCCACAGCATCTGATTCAATGAACGCATTCGTTTTTGATGAGGGAATAATCCGTCAAAGACTGCTCGACGAATCACTTTTACTGGTAAACTATGCTTTTTATGCTCATTTAAAATATCTCGTGCTTCCTCTAATAAATGTCCATATTTGACGCCTGAAGGACAAGCTGGCTCACAAGCACGACAGCCTAGGCAAAGATTCAATTGTCTCTCAAAGTCCTCATCAGGGGCTTTCTTGCCATCCACAACAGCTTTCATAAGCGCGATACGGCCTCGTGGTGACGCTGCTTCATTTTGATCTGTTTCACCATATGTTGGACAAGATGGCAAACAGAAGCCGCAACGCATGCAGTTCATAAGCTCGTCGTAGTCCATTCGGTCTTTAAAATCTTGAACGGTTTTTTCTTGTTGCTTTGTCGCTGTCATTTCTGGACCACCACCCGTTTTTTTGTTTCTTTTGCAAAGATTTTACCAGGATTCATAATGTTGTTAGGATCAAAGGCAAATTTCAGTGTTTTCATCGCGTTGACTCCCTCTTCCCCAAGCTTCCATGCTAAATAAGGTGACTTCATCACTCCAACACCATGTTCCCCTGTAATCGTTCCACCAAGTTCAATCGCTTTCGCAAATATATCCGCAAATGCTTGTTCAACTCGATGCATTTCCTCTTCGTTTCTTGCATCCGTCATACAGGTCGGATGAAGATTTCCATCACCTGCGTGACCAAACGTACAGATTTCAACATGATGCTTCTTGGCAATCTTATTAATCTCTCTGAACCATCTCAGCGACCTTTGAACGTGGCACAGTCGCATCCTCAAGAATCGTTGTTGGCTTCTTTCTAGCAAGTGCAGAGAGCGCTGAACGCCTTGCTGTCGTCAAAGCAAGGCCTTCTTCAGTCGTTTGGGCGACTTGAACAGATATCGCTTCCGATTCTTCACAAATTTTGGCGATCTTTTCAATATCACGTTCGACTACTTCATGTGGACCATCCTGTTCAATTAACAACACTGCTCCTACATTTGTTGGTAAACCAATTTTCGCAAAATCCTCAACAACTTCTAGTGTTCCTTGATCTAAAAACTCCAAAGTTGCTGGGATCATTTTATTTGAAATGATAGCAGAAACAGCCTTCCCCGCCCCTTCTAAGCTATCAAATAAGGCAAGCATCGTTTTTTTCGTTTCTGGGATTGGAATTAGCTTCAACGTTGCTTCTGTAATAATACCAAGTGTTCCTTCTGAACCGACCATTAAGCGTGTAAAATCATAACCTGCAACGTCCTTCGCCAACTTGCCACCTGTGCGAATCACTTCCCCGTTTGGCAAAACCACCTCAAGTGCCATCACGTAATCACGGGTAACTCCATATTTAAGTCCTCTTAAACCACCTGAGTTTTCATTAATATTTCCACCAATGGTTGATATTTTCATAGAGCTTGGATCTGGTGGATAAAATAAACCCTTTGCTTCTACAGCTTTAATAAGATCTAAGTGTAATAACACCCGGTTGAACAGTAACCGTTAAATTATCCTCATCAATTTCAAGAATTTGATTCATATGTGTAAATAAGAGCACAATCCCACCTTCAAGCGGACACGTTCCTGCACATAAATTCGTTCCAGAACCACGTGGCACGATTGGCACTTTGTATTCGTTGCAAATTTTCACAATTTCTTGTATCTCTTTTGTATTTCTTGGTTTGATCACTGCATCGGGCATTGCCTGATAATTTGGCGTAGCGTCGTATGAATAGACGACTAAGTTTTCTTCAGAATCAAGAAGATTTTTTTCACCAACAATATTCATTAGCTTCTGTCGTACTTCCTCTGCTAACATCGTATCACTCCTTCGTGAAAGCCTTTTTCTCACAACTCTTTTATTCATATTTCATTATAAATAAAAAAAACCACTTATACCATGTATGATCATACAAAAGTAAAGCGGTTACAAAAATATACGATTGTATTATTATCTAATTCAATTGTTCCTGGTAATACCAAAGTGCTACGTACAAGGTAACCAACTCTTTTGTTTCTTTAAACTGATAACCAGAGATTTCTTGTATCCGTTTTAAACGATACCAGGCTCAATCAACTCATTTTCCACTTGTTCCAGCTGCACCAACAAACAATAGCGCGGTTCATTGATATCGATACCAAGAATCTCGCCACGTTCTTCAAAATCAGGCGTTATCGCATCAGAATGAAGCCATTCATAGACAAACGTCTCTAGTCCACGCAATTTAGAGTCAAATCTTTCTGCAGCATAGGCTTCCTCTAAAATGAGTTTTGTCATCCGCTAAATTAATTCCCCGTAGCGCGTAGTTTCTGGCTTCGAACCTGTTATCCCAATAACACCAATGACACGCTATTGAAAACATTGGTAAATTCAAGCCAATTTTGACGCCTTGTAAACGTGTCAGTTCGCTTTCCGTAATAATGAGCTTTCGTTCTGTAGTGATCACTTCCTTACCACCTTGGTGAAAGTTTCCAATACGATTTGAATCGCTCCCTGCAATGATATAACCATCACGATTGATCACAATCACTTTCTCATCAATCACCTTAGTTACCTCATTAACAATTCGCTGTGCAACTTGAGCGAGTATTCTCGCTGAATAGATGCCTCCTTTCGATTCTGACTTGCTACTTTTGTCTTGTCGCTATCCGCTCCCCCATCTTAATCTCTCCACTCTTCCACTACATTTTGTGAATGAAACGAATCCAGCCTCAGCTAGGAGAACAACCGTTGATCCAAATGAAAAATAACCCATTTCCTCGCCTTTTTTCAAACTTGTTAGTGGGATGAGTTAACTCGATTGTATTAATATTCATCGCACCAACCTTTACAACAGCTAAGAGACTCCCATCTACGTTTAACTCTGTAACAACGCGATAATTGCGAGATAACGGACGTTTTCCAAAGCGAAGCCCCCAATTATTAACAGGATATGATCGCTTCCCCAATGTCCATTGCCTTACTATTTCTCCATCAATTGGACTATGTATCCGATGATAATGGCTTGGACTTAAGTACAAAATAAAATACATGCCATTATGATAACGTTGCGCTGCTTCAATTGATCCAAGCATTTCATCAATACGGTACGTTTGCCCCTTCACTTCAAATACTGTGTCATTTTCGAGCTTTCCTGCTTGAGCAATCACACCATCGACAGGACTAACGATACTGTCAGTGCGACCATCAATTTGCCTTGATCCCGGCTTAAGTGTCCGTACAAATAAATCATGTAAATGCTGATATTCCTTAATCGGGTCTTCCCATTTCCTTTTGATTTAGCCCAAATGTTTTTGAAAATGACGGAACAAAAACCTTACTCAGCTTCGATCTAGAAAAAGCTTTCAACAATTTTGAAGAAACCTGATGATTTGTTAGCTCAATACACGCTCGATAAAAAATCGTTTTCAATGTTTATTCCCCCCACTATCGTGAAACCACTTCACAATTCAAAACTTTGTTCTCTAGTGAATCTTACTCATTTATGGTATGATTATAATTTATAAGATCTGAAAAAATCCCTCGACGTATGCCCATGCAAACGCGAGTAAGGAGTCGATGTCATGTTCCTACTACATCAATTGGATCATACCGTCAAAAAGCTAAAAGGGCAAATTGCTAATGCGCTGACGATCGTTAATTTAGGCTTTGGTGCTTTTGCTATTATGTTTATTTTACAAAATGAATTACGTCTCGGTCTTCTTTTTATTATGATTGCTGCATTGTGTGACCGCTTAGATGGAGCTGCGGCTCGACGATTTAACAGTACATCAGATTTCGGAAAACAGCTTGACTCTTTAAGTGACATTATTTCATTTGGCGTCGCACCAGCACTGCTGATGTACCAAGCAATTCTTTCATCTTTCGGGTTACCTGGGATGTTCTTAACGATTTTCTTTATCGCTTGTGGAGCCATTCGCCTTGCGCGTTTTAATATTACAGAGAGCAACGGTTATTTTGTAGGACTACCAATTACTGCAGCTGGATGTATCCTTACATTGCAATTATTTCTCATTCCTTACGCACCTAATTTTGTCTTCTTACTAACGACACTTCTTCTTTCTGCTCTAATGATCTCGACATTTACGGTTCGAAAAATGTAAATATAGCATTCGATTGGAAGAAATCATGTTTTGTCACTATAACAACAATAGTGACAAAACTCATTAAAAATTACGAAAAAAAGCAACGAAATGTCAAAAACAGTGAAAAATATGGGTGTAAATGCTTTAATTTTCCTTCAAAGTCTTGACACCATTAGGGTTTCATGAGTAAATTTAGTTGCGGCTTTTTTTTAGCTTATCAAAAATGATCAAGCTATTAAAATGAAGAATGAACGCTTCTCCTCATTACGAAGGAAGTGTTTTTCAAAACAAGGTATGAAAGGGAGTTTTTTTCATGAACAAAACAGATCTAATTAATGCAGTCTCTGAGCAAGCAGACCTTTCTAAAAAGGATGCGTCAAAAGCAGTAGACGCAGTATTCGACAGCATCACTAGTGCACTAGTCGAAGGTGGAAAAGTACAACTTGTTGGCTTCGGTAGCTTCGAAGTACGTGAGCGTTCAGCTCGTAAAGGTCGCAATCCTCAAACTGGACAAGAAATTGAAATTCCAGCTACAAAAAATCCAGCATTCAAGCCTGGTAAGCAATTAAAAGACGCTGTCAACGAATAAGACAGACAAAAGCGAAGAGACATGCTCTCTTCGTTTTTTTATTTGTTCTAAAATGAATACTAATCAAATCGTTCAGAACGTTCTCATGAATAAGGTGATGTACATCCATTATCACTCTTCCCCAAAAAATACTAGGATCACAATTAAAAAAGAATAAAAAGAGACAAATACTTTCATTATGAGCTAAAAACATTTCTATTTCGATAAAAAATTCATTTTTCGAAGCTGAATATATGGATTTTTATCGTAAAAGGGCCTATGATAATAGAAAGTGATTATATAGATCGTTATCATTCGACATTTATTTCTCATATAAAGATAATGGCAAACTTACTGAAAAGTAAGGACGCAAAGCTAAAGGGACTAATGGAACAATCCGATGTCAGCCAGCTGCCTTTAAGAAAATAACTCCTTCTTTCTTTTTAAGCTTAGAGTTTTTTAAAGAGGCAGTAATAAGTTTGAAGGAGCTTATTTATGAAATTTTACGAGCCAGAACTTCATGCTCTACTTAAAAAATTTGAGTCACTACTTCATGAATACCCCGATGATCCTAGCTCATACTTTGTCTTGAAGAACTTCTTGAAAATTTTCTTAAGGATCAAAAAGACAAATGTTCTCTTACCAACATCTGAGATCATCACGATTATTCAATACCAAAAGCCAAATCTCTTTCATTTGCTAAAAAAACAATCAACTGATAGTACGTATCTTTATTTTCTTTCTACAAAAGAAATGAGCTATGATCACGCGAAAAGAAATTTATCGAATTTACAAAGCCAATTAACATCATAAGTGTTCGTCGATATTAAGAAGAAGGATCATGTCAAAGACACGACCCTTCTTTTTTACTATTATTTAAGGATGTCATGGTCAACATAGCGCTCACCATTTAATTCACTGATTACATTAATCGCCACTTTCGCACCATCACCAGCTGTAATAATCGTATGTACACTCACTCCTGCGCATGTTCCAGCAGCCCAAATTCCATTTATATTTGTTTTCCCTTGTTGATTAACTTGAACCACTTTTTTAATTCTTGGCTCTGTTCCTTCTGTTATCTCTACCCCTATTTTTTCAGCTAATTCAACTAAAGCACCAGTTGCTAAAATAACATGCTTACTTTCAAACGTTCCATTGTCCGTTGCTATTTGAAAGCCATCATTCTCTTGTTGAATCGATTCCACTTTACACTTCTGGATTTCCGCACCAAATTTCTCCGCTTGCTTCTTACCACTATCTACAAGATCTGGACCAGTAATTTCTGATACACCATAATGATTTTCAACCCATGCACGTTTTGTCATACTTTGATCACTATCTAGCACTAACGTCTTCTTTCCTGCCTTTGCTGAAAATAAAGCAGCACTAGCTCCAGCAGGTCCTGCTCCTATAATGGTAACATCATACATCTCATATACCTCCTTTAATATGTAAATCATTCTAATCATACCAATAAAATTAGAATTTTGAAAATAATCACACTCAGAACTGTGCATTCATCCTCTAAATTAGAATGAGCAAAAAATGAATGAATCATTTATGTTAGACGAGCGAATATCTATATTTTTTTCACAAATACTTAGCATATAGACGATTTTGGGGGGAATCAACGTAATGGACGTACTATTAGTTATTTTCTTTTTAGCGCTCTTAGCTTTAGGTATTGGCATGTACAAACCTAGCCTATTTAAAATGGATAACCGTCTGACTGTTGCAAAAGTGTTAGGAACAATCAGTCTTGTTTTATTTATCATTGTGATGGTCGCACTTTAATACTCGCTATATTCAAAAAAGCAGCGACAGGGGTCGTTGCTCCTCATTAAACAAAAATGAATAAACATAAAACTATCTAGGAGGCTCACATATATGCTTTCTTCAGTATCTGGCACTTGTACTCGCTATTACGATTGCAATTTTGCTTTTACCATGCATAGCTTTAATTTTATGGGCACGAAAAAATTATCGTTCAAAAGGAAACTCGCATAGAAAAAAATAAAAAATTTTTCGTCACAAGTTGTCATCATTTCTTGTTTCTCCATACATTTCAAATGCTTAATTTTTCATATTGTCCTTTTTATGATTCAATACAAATAAAGTGCATGATGCCTATCAGTTGAATGATGGCAGCACATGCACTTTTTAAAGAATCGTTTTATTAAATACAACTTCTTAAACTACTTCTGCTTCAACGTCCTCATCTTTTAATGTAAGCTGTTCCTTAGCTGCTTCTTGGAATGGTAATCCTTTTTCTAATAACACTGAGGCTGCACGAATTTTGCTACTTTCTGCGCTCAATGCTTCGATATCTTCGCCTTCTTTAAATTGCTTCATTGCATTTAATAATCTCCGTCTTGCTTTTATAATCGCTGTATCACTCGTACCTAATCTTTCTAAAGAGCGATCTGTAATGGTTCCTGCGCTTTCTTGAACAGCTTGGTCTTCCATTCCAACACCCTTAATACCTACAAACGACTTCCCACTTTTTTGCATATCCCGGTCGATTAAATACATATTATCTTTATTTGCAACTGGACGGAAAGTTCCAGGAATTAATTCAGCATGGATTCCGTCCCCGCCTGCCATTTGGTCAATTTCTTCTTGTGTGAGTTCACGATTAGGCGTCCAGCTCCAACTCCACACCATACAGCTTTCATCATCAATTGGTACCCATGCGTGTCCACCTCTAGGTGCTCCACCAAATGGAGGAATCATTGTGTACCAAGGCATCAAAAATTGTGTTATCCTCCAATAGTAATTATCTTCATCTGCATTTCTTCTAGCACCAATTAACATCCCGTATTCTGTATCTACCACTTCAAATTTAGGAGCCGTATCTTTCGCAAGTAACTCAGGACTACTGCTATTTTTTGATACACCTAAACCTCCAACGGAACCTGAATGCAAGATCGAAACATGACTTGAATCAATTCCACCTTCCAATCCTTGAAAGTAATTACATTCTTGAATTTTCTTAGAAAGGAATCGATGGGAATCTGGTACAAGCATCCATTCTTGTATCGGTAATTCTGGCTTCTCTTCTTCTGGCCCCATATATGTCCAAATGATGCCACCCTTTTCTTCACAAGGGTAGGATTTAATTTTTACTTTATGTTTAAATTCACTTTCCTGTGGCTCAGATGGCATATCAACACAGTTTCCATCTGTATCAAACTTCCATCCATGATAAGGGCATCTTAAACCACATTGTTCATTTCGTCCGAAAAATAGGGATACTCTTCGATGTGGACAAAACTCATCGACTAAACCGAGCTTTCCATCGGTATCACGAAAGGCAACGAGTTCCTCTCCTAATAGTGTAACTTTTACTGGCGGACAATCTGGCTCAGGGAGCTCTTCTGATAACAAAGCAGGAATCCAAAACCTTCTCATAAATTGACCCATTTCCGTTCCAGACCCAGTCTGCGTTAATAGCAAATTATCTTCTCTAGATAGCATATCATATACCTCCTGAACAATTTTTCAAATATTCTTTATAGTTTTATAATAACGCTTACAATATGTCCCTTCAAATTGAATGTTTATATATCACATATAAATTAATTAAATGTAGCTATTGCTCGTGTATTGATGGATTAAGGCATTTTTTAAGTTTTTCCGTCCACTTAAAGAAAACAATACGGATTTTTACCTATTTAAAACATTCATTACTTTTTTATATAGGTCCAATTTAAATTATCAATTTGTATGTATATAAACAGAATATTATAATTAAAACATAATTTAAAATTCATTAATAAAGGAGCGTTCTAAATGTCACTAAAACACGAAGAATTAATTATTTCTTTATACAAAAATAAAACAGTTGCAATTCTTGGCTATAGAGAAAATGGAGGACAGCAGCGTGCAAAACTGCTTAAAGAACATGGGATTAAAGTTGTCATAGGTTTAAGAAAAGAAGATGAATACTGGGCAGCTGCACAAAGAGATGGATTTGATGTATTTCCTGTGTGGGAAGCTGCAGAACAAGCTGAAGTTGCACAAGTATGGTAGCCACGTATGTATGTACTGGCTGCTTTTTTAATACGCAAGAAGAGGATGACAATTTGATATGGCCTATCATGTTCAATTAACAACCGTACGTGCCTTTGTTTTTAACTTTTTATTCTTACTTTATATTTTACAACTTATCCTACCTGTACCTGGTGTAGAAGCGATTCTAAGCATATTCTGTTTTTTAGCACTCGTTCTCTCTATACCTGGTACGTCTATCCTTTATAAGTTAATAATCCTGATTGCTCTCTCATTCTCTATCGTGCTAATGACTATTTATAATCTCTTTACATGGGATGCTCTCTATTATTTTTCAAGCCTGACAAATATTCTTGTTTTAATAGCATATGCTTCTCTGATTTCAATACCTGTTCGTATTGGCGCTTACCCGCAAAAGATTTTTAACTTTTTCAAACCTAAAATCTCATCCATTAAACGACTTTATGCTATGTACTCAACAATTACTTTTTTTCTTTCTTCAATCATGGCTATTGCAGCAATTCCATTAATCAAAACGACTTTTGCAAATTTTCTACAAAATGCTACTGATGATTTTCAAAAGAAATTCCAAACATTTACTTTTATTCGACCTTTTATTATGACGTTATTTTGGACTCCTGTTGCTGTAGCACCAACGATTGTTATTACAGGAACTGAATCGAACCCAGCTATCGTCCTATCCATTACATTTACAATTGCTCTTACATTATTAATTGTAGATATAATGATCAGCCACAAGAAATTTAAAAATATGAATAAAGCAGAATTTTTCGTCCATGAAAGAAACGAACCAAGTTCAACAAAAAAACAAAAAGTCGCCTTGCTCCTTGTTCTTATGTTGCATTTTTATTTTTTGTTTAATCGTCTTGGTTTAAACTTACTGGTTTAACTATTCTATGATTGATGCAGTCGTCTTAACCGTTATTCCTTTCTCCCTTTGCTGGTCTTTTTTGTTAAAAAAACCAAAACGTTTCACCATTTTATTCAAAAAGTCATCTAAAATATCAAGTGCCTAAAATTTCGCCCCAGGTTGCTTTATTTATCACGATTGGACTCATGATAAATATAATTCAACACACACAAATTAGTGGACAAATTAACGAATCCATCCTTTTTCTTCAAGAAATGATAGGCCCCTTCGTGTTGATCGTGATTGGGATCATCGTTTTTGCACTTACATGGATTGGGATTATACCTCAGTTGGTCGTCGTTCTTGTTACACAGACCATTAATTTAGAAGTAATTGGACTCGTACCCGAATGGTTTGCCATTGCGATTTTAGGTGCAGCTCTAACTGGCTCTGCCTCTAGTCCATTTACAGTGAATGCCAATATTGTTGCTGTATCAATAAATGATACACCTATGAATATTGTTAAACGAAACACCTATTTTTCTTTAAGTATCATCACAATAACATTAACTCTAGCCATTCTTTTACAATATTTATTTCCTTAATAAATTCTTACATTAAATTCCACGAATACAATGTAAGGTCTAATCTTCTTGAGAAATTACCAAACAAATAAAAAATCTGATTTTATCGGTGGATAAAATCAGATTTTTTATTTGTCTACGTTAAGAGAATCTCGTTAATTTTCATAGATTACAATAGTGTCTTGTCTCTATTATAACCACGGCGAAACCGTAACTAAGAGCGGAAAAGGTTCTCCCTCTCCTCCAGCTGTTTTTAATGCCATGTCCGTTTCGCTTAATTTATAATTATGAGAGTTCATGATGGCAAGAGGAAATTTTCCTGAAGAAATAAATTCAACAGCCATTTGTACAGATTTATAGCTATGTCCACGGACTCCCTTGATCGTTAAGTTTTTGTTGTAAATGATATCTAAATCGAAATCTTGAAAAAGTTGGTTTTTGGAAGCACCTAGTAAGACGGTTCCTCGTGTTTTTGCTGCATGTAAGGAAGAAACAACAGGCTCAGTTCCTCCACTCGTTACATCGATTACGAGATCTGCCATTTTTCCACTTGTAATTTCACTGACTCTTTCAACTAAATCCTCAGAGGAAACATTTATTGTATAGTCAGCACCTAATTCTTTAGCCAATTCCAATCTTTTAATACTTGTCTTTCTTCCTGTTACGATGACGGTTTCCGCTCCAGAGGCTTTCGCTGCTAAAGCACAGGCTAGCCCCTGCTGCCCCGGCCCTTGAATGACAACGACAGAGCCAGGTCCTACTTCTCCGATGATACTCATCCATTCAAATCCATTAGATAATGGTAAGGTCAAAGCCGCTTCAACAGCCGGAACATGATCAGGAAGTGGATGCAATACGGCATTAGGATGCAGATACATATGTTGACTAAAACCGCCGTATAAGGACGGTTCAACAGATGTAGGTGTCACACCATAACGGATTCCGTTTTTGCGAGGGTCTGTTTGCGTACATAAACGAAAGTACCCTGTACGACACAATTCGCATTGCCCACAAGGGATATATTCCTCCATGACGACGCGATCTCCTTTTTTCACTCCCCAGCGCTTTGCAGCAACTTCACCAATTTTGTCAATAAAACCAACGACATGATGTCCTAAAATCATTGGTGTACTTATCTTTTTATAATATGAAACATCAGTCCCACATACACCGACAATTTCCACCCTCAAAATAGCCGAATCTTCCGAAACTTCCGGCAATACTATTTCTTGAATTTCTGTTTTCCCTACATCTGTTGCAACAGCAGATAATGTTCTTCCACTCATAATTACGCCTCCGAAAAAGTAGTTTACGATCCAGTAATGTTACTTAAAAGCTGAGCTAATCATAAAATATTTCAGAAATCTATCTTTTATATGAAAATTGTCACATAGAAAGATAACGTTTTCAAATTGATTGTTTTTATTGTACCTATTTAATCTTTTTATCCTTTCAACCTATAACACCTACTAATTCACTTAAAGTCTTATCCAGTTAACGCAATGGTGCCAGCACCTAGCAAGATAAAAAGTGCAGATATAATTAAGGGACGAGAAAATTCTTCTTCTGCCTTTAAAAAGATTGAGCTCAGTAAAATGGTTAAAATAGGCTCAATCGCAACTATGGCAGAAATATACGCTACTTTCGTGTACCAGAGTGCAATAAAAAAACTCAACACAGCAAAACTTGTACCGATTCCCGTGATTATATAGTACTTGTTAAATGAATAGAAATTTCGATGAATTGTTTCTGCTAATGTTTTTTTTCTAGCTTCAATGATTAACACTATCACTATCGCTACGCCCGCCCCAATTAATGCACCAGCAAATGGATCATTAAAAGAAATGATCGCTTGTTTACGAACGCCTTGCCCGATGCCAAAAGCGCAGGCTGCTAATAGAGAAAAAATAAAACCGATTTTGTTTAAATCCTTTCTCGGAATACTGAATTGGTGATAACCTTGTATAAATAATCCTAAAAAGATCATCAAGATTCCAATCCATGGATACAGCCCTAATCTTTCTTGTAAAATAAAAATGGCAAAAATCAATGTAAAGATCGGCTGTGAGTTTTTAATTGCCACAGCTGGCGAAGGACCGATTCTTCTTATTCCTGAAAAAAGCATTGTTCTTCCGAAAAACGTTGTGAGAAAACCAGCAATTGAAAAAAACAAAACTCCCGTAATTGTTGGAGGAGAAGGATTCTGTGCTAGAAGTCTGTAAAGTAAAAATGCAATAGAAAGAACAATGATGTTTATGCACATTGTCAAAAAAATACCGTTATCCTTCTCAGATAATCGCATACCTTTTTTTAAAGAAATATTACTAACTGCGAAAAACAAAGCACATAAAAATGAAAATAGAAACCCCATTTTTTGCTCCTTGTCACATTGAATTTTAGAACCTTGTATAATACTTTAAAAGGTCGAAGTCAGACGATATAAGAAATGTAGAAAGACTCCCTTTTTCTGTTTTAGTCTGTCCAAGGAAGTCTAATCTGGTTGAGCTTTTGATTACGCATTAGTTCTTATCTATTACCCCGGTAAAAAATAACATGATTATAGTTTATAGAAGGAAAATACTTGCCGTGGACATCGAAGGTATCCACAATACTACCTGAGGCCAATACGTAATAATCAATAGGACAACAAGCGCAGCTATTAAAAATGGGAACACCGCTTTAACCAAAGGTTCTATTTTTACTTTTGCTACGGATGAAGCAATAAACAACCCTGCTCCTACAGGTGGTGTAAGGCTTCCGATAACAATGTTTAAACACATAACAATACCTAAATGCACGGGATCAATTCCATATAATATGGCAATCGGTACAATTATCGGAGTAATAATGATAAGCGCAGCAATTCCGTCTATCACCATTCCAACTAACAATAGAAATAAATTAATGAGTAGAAGGAACATGATTGGACTTTCAGTTAAAGTTGTCATCCACTCAGCAAGAAGCTGAGGTATGCGCTCAAAAGTCAGAACTAAACCAAATAATTTAGCCATCGCAATAAGTAATGTGACCGTTGCTGTAGTCAGTGCAGTATTTATCAAGATTTTAGGAAAATCAGAAAATTTCAGTTCCTTATAAACAAAAACACCTGCAATTATAGCAAGAACACATGCAATTGCTGCTGATTCTGTCGCTGTAAACACACCACTTAAGAATCCCCCAAATGATAATAGCAGGTACAGATAATGCTGGAATCACTTGAAAGAAGGAAGTAACAACATATTTAAATGGCTTTTTTTCAGATTTTGGTAAATTCCTAGTGTAGCCAAAATAGATAATAAGCAAAATAAAAGATAGGGCAAGTAAAATACCAGGAACTATTCCTGCCAAAAACATAGAACCAATCGAAACTCCTGCTCCTACACTGTAAATGATAAAGATCATACTAGGAGGAATGATCGGACCTAACATTGCTGATGCAGCTGTCGTGGCTGCACTAAATTCACGTTTGTATCCTTCTTTTTCCATTGCTGGCACCATTACACGACTCATGACTGCAGTTTGTGCTAATGAAGAACCCAAAATAGAAGCGAGAAATGTATTTGCTATAACATTTACAAAAGCTAAGCCGCCTTTAAAGTGACCGACGATTGCTTGAGCGAAACGAACAAGTCTTGTCGTGATTCCACCATAATTCATTAATTCACCGGCCATCATAAAAAGAGGGATTGCAATTAAACTAAAGGTCTCCATACCAGAATATATTCTTTGAGGGACATTATAAAATAATTCGAAATTTCCACTCGACAAGATATACACAATACTTGTAACGCCAAGAACGATGGATACTGGAACTCGAATTAAAAGCAATATAACGAATGCAAGTAATGTGATCATGCCTTTTCAGTTCCTTCCTTAGATAATTTACAATTTTCCAGAAAAAGATTCAGCGAATGAATGGTTAAGAATAAAAATCCTACTGGAACACTTAAATATGGGTAAAACATCGGTATTTGCATAGCCAAGGATTTTTGAAATGCAATACTTGGTGAGAGAATCCATGGGATAGAGATACATAAAATAAATAAGCAAAAACCAAAAACAATAAAATAAGATATTATGTTCAATACATCATATAATCGGCCAGAAAATCGTTCCATTAAAAAAGATACGGCAGCAGATTGCTGCGTTTTTATTGCCATACTACCACCAACAAATGTCACCCAAGCTAGGGTGAAAATGGCTACTTCTTCCGACCAATGAAGAGGGCTGTTTAAAAAGTATCTAAATACAACCCCAGATGTAAGTGAAAGAAACATTATACTAAGCAGCACACTTACTATGATTTTTTCTATATTAAATATAAAATCACTTAACTTACTTACCCATACCATTATAGAACTGCCTCCTTATTATTTTTTCTGAGCTTCTTCAATGAGTTCTTTTATTAACGGATATTGTTCTGAATATTTAGAATAAATCCCATCCCGCACCTCATTAAAAGAATCTAAATTATCTAATTCGTGAACATTTATTTCTTTTTTCAATTCTTCTAGTCCTTCTTCATCATTTTTAATTGCTACTTCATTTCCGTAATCAATGGCCACTTTCATCGATTCTAAAACTATTTCTTTATCTTCTTCTGATAATTTTTCAAGACTGGCTGTACTCGCAACAACAGCAGCGTTAAAGGCAAATTGGTTTAAGAGAGTAAAATCGTTAGCTACTTCACTAAATTTTTCAGTAGAGATTGAGTCTACACTCGCATTGATTCCATCAATAACCCCAGTTTGTAATGATGTATATACTTCTGATACTGGCATTGGGAGAGGGCTCGCACCGAGTTCTCGGTAGAAGTCATTGATAACTACTGAACCAGGAGCTCTAATTTGTTTTCCAACAAATGCTTCTGGAGAATCCAACACTCCTTCTTTCATTAAAATGCTATGACTGCCTGTGAACAACCAATCCAATCCAGTTAAGCCTTGAGGTTCAAGCGTTTCTAATAATTTGGCTGATATCTCAGAACCTCTCATTCTTTCTGCATCTTCAATCCCATCAAACAAAAAAGGCATAAACCATGCATTCAATGAGTCCACTCTTGTAGCTAAGTATGCATTTGTGATAAATCCAAAATCAACTGCACCAGTATTCATAAATTGAATAACATCAGCTTCAGGTCCTAATTGGCTTGCCGGAAAAATATCTACGGTCATTCTCCCATCGGAACGTGCTTCTAACTCCTCTTTAAATTTTTCTGCAGTCTCAGTCCATGTATGAGTTGTTTGCACAATCGTAGACAATTTGAATTCATGGAATTCGCCAGATGCTGCAAGAGCACTATTTTTAGGATTTCCCGAAGACTGCTGACTACAGGCACTTACAACTAACAAAATAATTAAAAGTAAAAAGATATAAATCCTTTTTTCTCGCACATGATCTCCCCCTAAAGTTTGTTTAATTTTAAAGCACCAAATTCAAGTCAACAGTTAACACCCAGAACGAATATCTTAGAATGGTTGATACCTTCCATTGTTAGCGCTTTCAAAATAAAAACTATTGTAATTGAAATTTAGTTATTACTTAAAATAACAGTCATCCCTTAATATCTACTACAAATTAATTTAACTAGTAATAACGCACCTCTCTTCTAAACATTTAGTTTACCCTCCTAAATTAATTATTCGAATATTCTATATAATTTATAATAACGCTTGCAATTTAACCATTCAAATTGAATGTTTAAATGCCACTCATAAAAAAAGTAAATAGCATCCCATTGAGAGTAGAGAATACACTAAGACTTTGCTCTCTTTCTAAACAGAATGCCCGTCAATTATAAATAAAGGAAAGAACAGCCAATGTTGTTCTGATTTTTTCAAATAATATACACACTACTAAATGAGAATGTGCATCCTATTAAGAACTTATAATAAATTCTCAGCAGCTTTAATCACAGTTTCTCGCAGGTCTTTTGCGATATTTTTTTTGAATATTAAATAGAGGGGGGTGGAAGTCAGTGGCTCTACAAGTGGCACTTCGACTAGTTTTTCACTTTTGATTTCATCATTGACAATCATTTTTTGCAAAAATGCGACACCAAGCCCTTTTCGGACCATCATTTTAATCCAGCCTACATTGTTAATTTCTACCGTATTATAATTTTCAAGACCATGTTTTTTTAAATACTTTTCAATTAATTTTGTTGTAGAAAAATCACGATTATAAACGATTAATCGTTCTTGTTTTAAATCCGAAGCTAAAATCTTTCCTTTTTTCGCAAAAACATGATCCGGTGCACAAACAAGTGTGTTGATTTCGTTCGAAATTTTCACCATATTTATTTCATCTATGTATTTTTCCTCAGAGTCAAGATATGCAAATGCGAATTCAATCTCACCATTTCGAATTGCCTTTAAGTTTTCATCTGTTCTCCCTATTTTTACCTCAAAAACCACTTTAGGAAATTCTGCATAAAGGACTTTTAAAAGTTCAGGTAATACCTCTACTCCCATATGATTCGGACAAGAAATGGTTACTTTTTTTGATGTATTCGTAAGCGAACTACACCCCTCTTCAATAAGATAACAGGCCTCTTTAAAATATGGATAAATTTTCTCACCTTCAGATGTCAAAATAATCTTTCTTCCACTCACTCTATTAAAAAGCTTTGTATTTAGTTGATTTTCTAAATGTTGAATTCTTATACTAATCGTTGGCTGAGTAATGTTTAAATCGTTAGCAGCTGCAGAAAAGCTCCCTTTTTCAACAATTTTTAAAAAAGCTTCAATATATTTCAACTCCATAAATGAGCACCCCATCCTAGATGTTTAGTTCTAAGTAAGCTTTCTATTAATCATATCATTTTTTTCGAATATACCGACAATTAAAATAAAAAACTTACTGATTTTTACTATAAACTTCCTCTAAATTATTCAAGGGATATCTAGAAAGTGAGAAAAAATACAAATAGACACGCATCGAGTATGAGCGTGCCCTGTGTTTTTAATTAACTCAACTTTCGCACCTTGAAAATCGACCTTTATGTAGGTCTATCAAAGCTTTAAGATCCACTAACTTCGTTGCTTGACAAGTATTTTTAAACAAGAAAAAGCACTTATTTCTTTGGTATAGTGGAATTGACTAGAAACCATTACCACAAAGAAGAGGTGCCTTCCTTATGATAAATGAAAATCACTTGAACGAGCAACTACCAAATGAACTTTCAGCTGTATTTAAATAGCAAAAAAGGGTCTGTCACCGATTTCGTTCAGAACGATCCTTTAATGGATACTTTTACAAACGCTAATTTTTACCAATTGGAAAAAGACAGAAAAAATAGCCCTCTCATCAGCAAGGGCCTATCACCATAAAAGAACTAAATACCTTTCTAAATACTCTTTTACATTTAATTTAATGACGTAAGGCAAAAAACTGATTTCACGCCTGTAACCCTTTTGAACAACTAAGTATTTGTAAGCGCCCGATTCTGTCTTACCTTTCTCATAAACACTCAATCCAGCCTTCTTCATGGCTAACTTCGTGTCTCGTAGATCAGTAGACAACTTCAAAATCCCTCGTTCAACAATGTTTAGATAAGTTTGCTCAAATTTAAAACTCGCTTTTTTAATCTTCTCTTTGTCTTGCTCCAAAACCTTACGAGCAAAAGGCAAAAAAACGAAATGATGCACAAGGTTTGCTTGTTCTTCGTCTAACACTTGTTATCCCTCCTTCTAAGCTTTTTCTACATTATATACGAATGTACGTTCGCTTATCAATATATTTAAAAAGCCTACTCAGCAGACTTTTAATAATGAAATATTAATTTAAATACTGGAATGTTTCTATTTGGATATGGTATATTATTGTATATAAAGCATATAACTAAAAAATCGGATGGTGCGCTAACACCAACCGATTAGCACAATTGAATTGTTTCCCTTCAAGGGGAAAGCCATTTCATGGTTTATTAAAGAGTAACCACCTTATTGCTTCCAAGCCAAGGGCGGTTACTTTTTTTGGCCTTTATCAAATGACAGAATTGCAATGATTAACATTCCAAATTCCAACATTAGACTAATGGCTTCAAAAGTAGTCATAGGCATCCACCCCCTTTCTATGAGGGGTTTCAGCTTTCCACCCTTGACAAACATTCTATGTGCAAACTTATAATATACCATAAATAACCATAAAATCCTTTATTTATTAAGGGTTTCAAGGTTTTTTTGCGATTTATTTCATCGTCTCGCAATCTGTACTTAGTTCTTTTAATTCTTCTGTAAAGCAATTCAGACAAATATTCTCTTGTATTCTATGGTCGCCAGTAACAATAAGAAAATGGCGAATTAGTCTTAGAAATGCAAATGCAGACTCCCTAATTCTTAAGGTAAAGGGGCAGACAAAGTTGATTTAGACATAAAAAATCTCCCCATTAGATAAACAGATTTTATTTTTTAATCTGTCTACCTAACGGGGAGCATATCAACATCTAACAAAAGGGTGCAGTTTTTCTATGGATAAAATTAGCCCTTATTAAATTTTTTCTCTAACAATTTTGCAATACTTAGTACATCTTCTTCACTTAATATCCGGACTGGATCATTGATGTTTTCCTTTTGGATCCTCCCTAAATTTCTTTCAGGATAAAGCCATAAGAGAATTGTGTCAGAATTACCATCTTGATAAGAAAGTTCGATTCTAAAGTTTTCACCTTCAGAAGTTATTAAACCGGAAGGAACTGATGAATCTTTTATTGCTTTTAAGAACTGTTCTATTTCTTCTTTTTTTTCAAAAACAACTTTTCTTTCTTGTCGCTCTTCCTCGTCCATGGTAAAAAATGTAGAATCGTATCCAGTTACTGAAACCTTATTGATGTTCCCTGAAACATTTATTACTTCTTCTTTCATGTCGTCTCCCTCCCCCTTAATGACCTTTTCTTCTGAACAAGCAGCCAAAGCCATTACCATTCCTATCAACATAATTAATAATTTCTTTTTCATTCTATCCCTCCTCATATTATTAGACCGATAAAAGTTTAATAAGTTACATATTTTCCTATAATCATGGTTCGTTTGTCAAATACTCAAAATTTGTGAAGTAATTTTTCTAAAAATCCTTCCTCTTCTTAAAAAGCAAGATTCCTCTATAAATCAATCATATAAAATTTTCATGTGACGTCTTTATACTAAAGATTTTCTATACCAGTACAAGGCTTAGTCAGTAATTACTCTTACATTTAACATTGACTGTAACTTACTAATGTTTACGAAAGCTGATGCTGATGAAGTACGACTGCCAGCAGCATGAAGCCCCACGATACGTGCTGCATTATAAACAGGTGCACCGCTATCCCCACCGTCAGAAGTATATTCTGCCCTTGCTCTATATACTATTGTATTGTTAACAGAAACTGCTGCATGAGGATCTGTCACTGTACCTCTAGTATTAAAAGTTACTTTACCTGATTTCCGGACAGCTATACCACTAGACGGAGCCAATGTACCAACAATTGTTACATCTTGATGATCATTTTGAAAAATATATTTTGTAGGATATTTCCCAGACTTAGGTGTAATCAATGCCACGTCTAAAGTACCTCCTGGCTCGTTTGTTGAGTAATTAACAGTCCCTATGCTTTCACCACCTTGGTAAATAGTCTGATTCAAACTTGCACAATGACCTGCTGTTACAAAATTATTTTCCCCGCTTGATAATTTTCTTATTGAAAAACTGAATGTACAACTTCCATCAGGATCTGTATTTCTTCCAATAGCCAATCCCCCTTCCATGTAATTCACGCGATCTGTGCGACCATGTTCAATCATTCCTGAAGACTCTTCTATATATATGTCCTCGCCGTATAATTCTTTAATAGTAGCAATAATTTCTGGATTTAATTCTTTTACGTCTACACCAATAGTATTTTTTTCGTAATGTACATAGACGCTAGTTATTCCTAATAGTGATAACTTGTCATCTAGAACGATTTTTTCTTGCCGATCTCTTAAGTCCTGCTCAGAAAATTTCACGTAGGACACCTTAATCTTTTCTTTTATAGGTGTAGAATCATTAATTTCATCTACAATTTTATCCACTTTCCCGCTGCCTTTCCAATCTTCCTTAATGTTAATATGAACTATTCCTTGCTTTCGAGTATCTAAATACACAGATGCAAGTTCACTATACTCCTCTTCATTAGTTCCAATTATTTCTTCAGCATCCGCTAAATAGTCGGTCATAGCTTCAATATCTTGAACAATTTTCCTTTCCGAAAGACTTAATCTAATATCATAATCACTATAATATGTTGAAACAAAATTACTCTGATTCAGAGCTGTAAAAATAGCTTTATCCGATGTGTCTAAACCATGAATGTCTCTAAAAGATTTTTGATCCAAATATTCTTCCTTCGTGACTCCAAATGGTAACTCAGGAATCACATCCGCTTTTACTTCACCATTAAAATTCCCGAAAAACAACAGAGCCGTCAGAAAAAGTAGTAATTTTAATTTTTTCAATGTCTTCTCCTCCAATAATTGATTTTTCCAATCCAAATAACTGATGAATCTTTTAAAATTCTGTAGAAATAGATAATTGTTAGATTTATCAACTTCCTATATAACCATAACTTTATCTGAAACTTTTTACAATCTTTTACTTATTAGGATAGAATATTATATATCTACAATTAATTACAAGAACTGTTTTCCACTGCACCCTAAAAGTTAGAGTAAAAAACTAACCTTTGGTAATGTTCGTATTAAACAAAAACTGGCCGGCATGAGTCCGGTAAATTACCGAAAACATGCCAGCCAATTAGTTGCATAATAAAAACTCTAACTTTACGGGGTCACTACCTTGTTGAATAAGCGTCCCTATTCTTATTATACTAACAGGTGCTTCGTATTATAAGGTTAACCAGATTTTTCTGGTTGACCTTTTTTATATAGGTCCTATTATATCGGTAGCCGGGGTAGGACGAACGGGTGCGTGGGACAATTGATCCCGTCAACTAAACTGTCCACCCCCTACTTGTAGAAACATGTTTGAGGCTGGTTGGGACAATGATCTCGAATAACAAGCGAAGCTATGATACTAGGAGATGGATATAGGGGCTACCGGTAAGTAAACATGGAGAGGAAGAGATAGAATGAATCCAGTCATTGGTCTGGATGTTTCAAAAGGAGAAAGTCAAGTCCAAGCCTTTTTAGATAAGAGAAAACCTTATAATAAAAGCTTTAGTGTATTGCACAATAATGAAGGTTTAGAGATTTTACTTGGTTTTTTGATAGAGGTGGAGGATGAAACTGGAGTCAAACCAACAGTGATATTTGAATCAACAGGTCATTATCATACACCAATCGTTCAGTTCTTGGAGGAGCATGATTACCTCTATATTATGGTCAATCCGTTACTCTCCTATCAAGCAAAGAAATCAAGTTTGACGGAAGGTAAAGACCGATGCGATTGATGCTTATCAACTTATGTGAGCTGTTTTATAAAGAAGAATTGGAGCCATATAAACAAAGAGGTATTCAACTTTTAAACCTTCGTAATCTCACAAGGCAACATGAAACAGTGACAGGTATTTATGTACAAACAAAGTTACAGTTTCATGCCATCTTAGATCAAGTGTTTCCTGAGTATAGAGGGGTTTTTGGAGATTTATATTCAAAAGTTTCACTAAACACGTTATTGGCATTTCCTACGTCGGAAGCTGTTTTGAAGGCTGGGGAAAATCGACTTGACTGATAAAATTGCAAGTGTATGTGTAACGTCGTTCAGATAGTTGGGCAAAGGAAAAAGCGCAAAAATTAAGTTGAAGCAGCCCATCGTAATCCATTTCAAGAGAACATTATACCAGAGCCATATAATTAGTCTTGAAATGTATATTCAAATGCTTCTTCAATACCAAGAGCATCTATCAAAGTTAGAGGAACAAATAGATGCCCTGGCTGAAGAAATTGAAGAATATAAGATTATCCAGTCGATCCCTGGTATCGGAGAAAAAATCGCGGCAACGATTATTTCCGAAATCGGTGAGATCGAACGGTTTAATCACCCCAAAAAACTAGTTGCCTTCTCTGGGATTGATCCGAGTGTTCATTCGTCTGGTAAATTTACAGCGACGATTAATCGGATTACCAAAGAGGCTCCAGTAGATTGCGTCATGCCTTGTATATGGCTGTCCTATTCGTGAGAATATAGAAAACTGATAATCATCTCGCAATAAGAAGTTAAAAGAGTTTTATGATCGAAACGAGAAGAAGGAAAACCCTTTAAAGTAGCCATAATTGCTTGTGCAAATAAGCTTATTCATTGGATTTACGCCCTATTAAAACGCAAAAGAGACTTTCCTAGATTTAGCTTAAAAGATATAATTAAGCTAAATACCCAAAACCTTCCAATAGTGATAAAGGAAGGTTATTTGGCATGAGCATTTTTAGTATATCATTTTATTTATAATATTTTTATTGAAAAATATTGACATTCTATTAGCTGGTTTAGTTAAAGAAGAAAGGGTTCTACATATTAAATATATCTAATATGTAGAACCCTTTAATTTTTCTATCTTTTTTAAATTTAGGTCTTGATAATTTGTCAATTGTGCAGTTAATCTTCTAATGCTATAATCACAAATTCTTTTAAATCAAGTTTGCTATTTTGCAATTCTTCTACCATTCTGTCTAGTTCATCATCTTCGATATCATCAAGAGTATTGTTGATAAAGTTATACATTGTTTACAGAGCTTACCATTCTTCTTATCAAGAAAGGCTATATTGATGGAAAACATTACTTTTTAGATGGAACAAAGATCGAAGCGAATGCCAATAAATATTCGTTTGTATGGAAGAAAAACGTTCTCAATTATGAAGATCAAGCGGGTCTATTTGGTGAGCGCAATAGTTTCTCTAAAACAGATCCAGATGCGACGTTTATGAGAATGAAAGATGACCATATGAACAATGGCCAATTAAAAGCAGTTTACAACTGGCAAGTAGGAACCCAAGATCAATTCATTCTCTTTTACACCATCCATCATAACCCTACAGACACGCGTTGCCTTGAACCGCATATTGCAAAGTTTAAAGAATCAAACTCGCCTTTACCAGAAACGATCATTGCCGATGCTGGTTATGGGAGTGAAGCCAATTACGTAGCTATGGAAGATGAGGATCTTGAAACATTGATCCCATATAATACATATCGCCAAAAACAAAAACGCTTATTGGTCATGTCAAACAAAACTTAGGCTTTCGCAAGCTGCATCTTCGCGGAAGGGAAAAAGTCAAAATAGAGCTTGGGCTGATCGCATTAGCCCATAATATGAGTAAGCGAGTGACGGTTGACGGTCACTCGCAAGAGAAAAAAATACCAAGATAAAAATTCCTATGGTCCGCTTTCACGGCCACAGGGATTTTTAATTATTCAGGGCTTTTGAGACAGCCCCTTAAAGTATTTATTTTGGTCATGAACCCTAATCCTTTCACCCCGTGCCCTTACCCTGACTCTGCTTATAAAACTCATGAAACAGTTTCATCAAGGCACGCTTTTCTATTCGTGAGACATAACTCCTTGAAATGCCAAGCTCTTTGGCAATTTCTCTTTGCGTTCGCTCTTCTTCTAAGTTTAAACCAAACCGACCAACGATCACTTCTTTTTCACGTTCATCTAAAACATGAATGTATTCATAGATTTGCTTTTTCTCCATTTTCGTTTGAATGACATCAACAATGTCTTCCGCCTCTTCCTGAAGCACATCGATTAGTGTGATTTCATTTCCTTCCTTATCCGTTCCAATCGGGTCATGAAGCGAGACATCTTTCTTTACTTTTTTCAGCGCTCTTAAATGCATGAGAATTTCATTTTCGATACAACGGGCAGCATACGTTGCCAATTTCGTTCCTTTTCCATCAGAATAACTTTCAATCGCTTTAATGAGTCCGATTGTTCCAATTGAAATTAAGTCTTCTGTGTCCTCTCGTGTGTTCTCAAACTTTTTAACAATGTGTGCTACAAGTCTCAAGTTATGTTCAATAAGCAGGTTGCGTGCTTCCTCATCTCCCTCCTGCATAAGTGTCAAGTATTTACGTTCATCTTCTCTTTTAAGTGGCTGCGGAAATGCATTGTTTTTGACATAGGAGACAAAGACAATGACTTCCTTTACAAAATACGAGATCGCCGCAAGAAATCCTGACACGAAATCACCCCCAATGTTCGTTACTTCATACTTATGTCGAATTGGGCTTGGGTGTGTCTGTACATGTGAAGTTTGCCAAATCATTATTCGTAGATTACTTTTAAAAAACAGTTAATTCTGACTAAACGAGTGTACACAGCGATTGAACACGCCACAGGTCAGCTTGACATTCTTGTCTATGACGTGCTTATTTGGATTATAAGCAATTTGATCGATTTAGAGATATAAATATTTCTTCCTCCAATAACTGAAGAAGAATGCCATCATTTGTGAGGTGAAGTCTTTTTCTTTTCCAAAAGAGAACCAAGCATTAACCGATAAAATGGAGTATGTTGACCTCTATCAAAATCGAATAGAAAATATCGAGAACTCGATGTTTGAGCGAAATCGCAGTAAAAAGGTGGAGCTTCTCGCTCGTTGTATGGATCTTCTTCATTGAAGAACCGTTTCTATAAAGGGTTTCGTATTCTTACCCTTGGTCGGATGGCTGTACTGGATTTTACGTTGTTAAGCTCCACCAACACACAAATTAACGGGATTTTGAAGACGTAATAAGGATTTGGTCGTTTTAAAGAAGATCTCAATATCCCAACGCATTCCATAGAGACGGACGATTTCTTGTTCAGAAAGCTTACAATAGTGCTAAGAATCGCCAGCCATTCACTCTTTTTGTTTCGGTTTTGAACAAATACAACTTTGACTGGAATACCATTTGCCATTGTTGTATGAACAGAACACAAAATGCCTTTCTGGTTCGAAACAGGTGTGGCCACCTTATACAATGCTTTTAAAGATAGCTTTTGATGGTTCACCAAATAGCGTTGATTCATTGCTTTGACCATTCCAATCACGTCAAGACCGATTTCAACGATAGATTGTATGAGCGGTTGCTGTGTAAACCATGTATCCATTCACACATAGTCCGCTGAGATACCTGCATCTAGTGTTCTCTTGACCATGCTTGAAACAATGGAACATGTTTATCCACGCATCCATATAGGATGCGACGAAGCATACCAGCAAGTCCTGTTAAATATTTGACACCCAGCGGTTCTCCATATGATTCGGCTAATTTTTTTACTTCTACTAAATGCTCTTCGACAGTTTGAATTTGCTTATCACTCTCACGGATATGTGCAATGAATTTCATTTTTATCCTCTCCTTAAAATAAAAACTTAAGTAAGATTCAACTGCTTTAGATAATTTTTAATTTACTCAATATATAAACCCTTTGTCCTTATTTCAATATGACTGTTTTCAGCTCTTTAGCCCTATATTAACATTCATTTTACAGCTGTGGTTATAAATCTCATTTTATTAGACAATTTTCTTACTAATTCACCAAAACCAAAAAGGGAGATCCAAAAGGTGGATATCTCCCGAAATTCATTCTAAATCGTTTTGTAACAACTATCTATTTACATCGTCCCTTGTTGATACCTTCTTGACGATATGTGCAACAATTATAATTTATGTTCAATAAGCAGGTTGCTGGCTTCCTCAACCATTAATAATTTCTCCACCATTGACATGAAGCACTTGGCCGGAAACATAAGAGGAATCATCGGAAGCTAAGTACACGTAGCTAGGAGCGAGTTCAGCAGGCTGTCCAGGTCTCCCCATAGGACTATTTGTTCCGAATGTTGCAACTTGCTCAGCGGGGAAGGAGGCAGGAATTAATGGTGTCCAAATTGGACCTGGTGCTACTGCATTCACTCTAATGCCTTTCGAAACAATGTTTTCGGAAAGGGAGCGTGTCAGAGCGACAATGGCTCCTTTTGTCGCAGCGTAATCCATCAGTACCGGCATTCCCCGATAAGCGGTAATCGAAGCGGTATTAATGATCGTACTGCCAGGTTGCAGGTGTGGCATTGCAGCTTTGATAAAATGAAAGCATGAGAAAATGTTAGTTTGAAATGTACGTTCCATTTGTTGAGCTGAAATATCTTCAATCTTTTCTTGATAATGTTGCTCAGCTGCATTATTAATTAAGCAATCTAATTGCCCGTAATGGTTAACGGTTTGTTCGACAACTTGCTTACAGAAGGTTTCATCGCCAACGTCGCCCGCAATAAGCAAACAAGATGCACCATACTGCTCAACAGTTGCTTTCGTTAGCTCAGCATCCTTGTGTTCATCAAGATAGACAATAGCAAGCTTAGCTCCTTCTTTTGCAAAGGCAATGGCAACAGCCCGCCCGATACCACTATCTCCTCCAGTAATGAGAGCGACTTTATTCTTTAATTTTCCGCTTCCTTGGTAATTCGCATCATCATAAATGGGAGCAGGGTTCATTTCGCTTTCATATCCCGGCTGACGATCTTGTACTTGAGCAGGTTGACCGTTTTTTTGGATCGCATTGACAACATGATACTTCATAGTTTCTTCACTCCTCTTCCATCATTATTATTAGGATGTCTTATAGAAGAGTAAATAACCAAACTTAACAGATAGTAAACTTTTTTCATGAAATTTATGCTGTATATCAAAAAAGGACACCTACTTATATTACCGTAGGCGTCCTCTTTTTACTTTATGCTACTTTATGTGCATCTGATTCAATCTGAGGTTTAACTGTACGAATCTTATTGGCGTACCATAACGTGACTAAAAGCGTTATGGTAGCACCGATTGCTAACGATGTACCATAGGCTAAAGCAAAACCTTCTGGCGCATAAAAAATATACGTTGTCACAACGCCAGTCATAAAGATAGCTGGAATACCGCAGATCCAGTGGAACTTCCCTTTCTCAAGTAAATACATCGTAGCTGTCCAAAGCATGATTGCTGCAACAATTTGATTGGATGCTCCCACATAGCGCCATAAGAAAGAATAGTCAATGGTTGTCAGATAAATCGTTGCGAGTGTTACAGGAAGTGTTGCCAGTAATACTCCTTTAAATCCATTTACTTTAAAACGATTTTCAAGTAATTCAGTTAACATCATACGAGAAGAACGTAAGGCTGTATCACCAGTTGTAATTGGTAAGATGATAACCCCAATGATTGCTAATAATCCACCTACTGTTCCTAGTAATGTAATCGAAATGGTATTGACAACTTCTCCTGGTCCACCAGCTGCAAGTGCTTCTTGAAGACCAACCGTACCATTGAAAAATGTCATACCCGCTGCAGCCCAGATTAATGCAATGATTCCTTCTCCAATCATTGCTCCGTAAAATACTTTGCGTCCTTCAGATTCTTTCTTAAGCGTACGTGCGATAATTGGACTCTGCGTACTATGAAAGCCAGAAATCGCCCCACAAGAGATTGTAACCATTAATAATGGCCAAATTGGCAGGTCACCAGGATGTAAATTTTCAAGTGTAAGGTTCGGAATCGAGTTGTCCATAAACAACAATGCGCCACCGATAGAGACAGCCATAAAAATTAATATTGCTCCAAAAATTGGATAAACACGGCCTATAATACGGTTAATCGGTAAGACGGCTGCAATAAAGAAGTAAGCGAAATATAATCACTAATGCCCAAGAAAATGAAATCGGTATAAGAGATGAGATTAGATGTGCTGGTCCTGCAGTAAATGCCGCTGCAACAAGCACCATCAAAATAATAGAAACAATATTTACCACTACTTTTATGCTATTTCCTAAATAACGACCAACTAAAGTTGGGAATTGAGCTCCTTTATGACGAAGGGAAAGCATTCCAGAAAAATAATCATGGACTGCCCCTGCAAAAATACAGCCTACTACAATCCAAATGAACGCAACGGGCCCATATAATGCTCCAGCAATCGCTCCATAAATAGGACCAAGGCCAGCGATATTTAGTAGCTGAATTAAGCTCCCTTTCCACCAAGGCATCGGCATATAATCTAGGCCGTCCTGATGTGTATAAGCTGGTGTTTTATTTTCATCATTAATTCCAAAAATTCGTTCAACAACCTTGGAATAGGTGAAGTAACCAACAATAAGTAAAGCTATTGATAAAAGAAAAGTCACCATTACAAATAATCCTCCAATTTTTCTGAAAAATCTAAAGCATGATAAGTATTGTAACGATATCTGACAAACGAATCAATCCTTTTTCTAAAAAAATAAAAAATCCTTTAAATTTAAACGCTTACAAATTTAAGAGTGCGCTTTCACTTGAAAATAAAATGTATGAAATGTAGAAATTGGAAGGATTTTGGCGTATTTTATAATCCTATTTTTTCATGATTCTGTAAAAATTTATCATTCTATGAAAAAAGTTAAAGTATTCTAAAGTAGTGAAATCTATGTCTAAAGGAGTATTTTTATCTTCATTAACAACAAAAAAACTTGCACACTTATGCAAGTTTCCTTTTTTGATCTTTGGCAAGCTTCTCAATCACCTTAGCAAGTAAAAGCATTCGCTCTGTTAGTGATGGAATGTCCAAATATTCTTTTTCACTATGAGCATTTCCTCCAATTGGTCCAAGACCATCTATTGTTGGTATGCCCATAGCAGATGTAAATGAGGCGTCAGATCCTCCTCCAGTTTTTGTATCTTTGATTTCTATTCCTAACTCAGCTCCTACTTTTTTGACAACATCAAAGAGCTTAGCTATTTTTTCATTTTTTAACATGGGAGGTCTTCTCATATCTCCCGTCAGTTCAATTTCTGTACCATTCACATCCGATGACGCACACATCTCTTCAATTTTATGTTCCATTTCTTCAGCTTGTTCAACTGTAGCCACTCGTACATCAATGTGACCAATCGCCATTGCCGATACTGTATTTACAGCATCTCCACCTTCTATAATACCAACATTAACTGAAATTCCATGTTCGTGGTCGTTCAATTCATGTAGTTTGACAATTTTGTGAGCAAGCTCCTCAATGGCACTACGCCCTTTTTCTGGCTCAATTCCTGAATGAGCGGCTCTTCCATGCACTTCAATTGTAAAGCGGCCACTGCCACGTCTTTCAGTCACAAGCGAGCCATCTCGACGCGCCGGCTCCATTACTAGCGCATATGACTTTCCTTTAGCCTCTTGTTCAATAAAACGTCTCGACGTTGGCGATCCAATCTCTTCATCACTATTTAATATGATCTGGACATGTTCGTATGCATCAGAACCGCTCTCTTTTAAATAACGAAGAGCATAAATAACAGAGACGAGACTTGCTTTCATATCAATCACACCTGGTCCATAGGCACGGCGCTCATTCATCGTGAAAGGCCGTTTTTTCGCTGTCCCTTCTTCATAAACTGTATCCATATGAGCTACGATTAGTATAGATGCTTTTTTTTGTTTTGGATGTCGAATAATCAGGTGCTGACCTACATTCTCTTGTGGTACTGCTTCTATCACATAACCAAGATCTTGAAAATATGGAATGAGTAATCCACCTACCTTATTGACGCCTTCCTTGTTGTAAGATCCACTATCTATATTGACAAGCTCCTCAAGCAACAGAAGCATGTCTGTTTCTTTTGACTGAACGTCCATCTTCCCCTTACCCTTTCCTCCATCATGGAACTCTATCTGTATGATGCTACTTTCTGTATTATATGCGTTTACTAAGCTATATTTTCATTCATTTCAGCCTAATTTGCAAGTAAAGAAATAGGAGATCACGTACTTGAGTAGATCATTTCACTCGTAGATAGCACGACTATAATGAATATTGAAAAAGACAAGCCATTCTCAGACTTGTCTTTCAATAGGCTCATAGAAGTGTGATTGTCCGACCCTTTTTGCTTTTACAATTAACCGATGAGAATGCGTAAGATCCTTGCGACTATAGTATCCATCACATGTGATAAGCTGTAGATAAGCTCCATCATTTAACATAAACACTTGATCAATAGGTGCTTGCTTCCTGTGATATATAGTCACCTCTTCAACTTTGAACATGAGAATGTTTTTATTTTTATCTACGACATACACCATATCTCCTAGTGTCAAATCCTTTAATGAATAAAAGATAGCTGGTCCTTCATAATCATCAAAGTGACCTGCTAATACAGCACTTCCACGCCCTCCAGGATTCACACCATCTTGATACCAGAAGATCGTATCACCATTATGAGGAAGTCGATTCAATTCCTCCTTGGTCACTCCTATAATCGAGGCTTCAATTGAAAGGGATGGTATTTTCAATAAATGGGGGACTGTCCCTGTCAAACTAACTTCCGCTGTGACAGAGGGCACAAACAAAGCTTGAACAAACAACAGGAATGCAAATAATAACAGCCTCTTCATCATTAACGAATTTCTGAAGCGCCACCAAGACCTGTCTTAGGCAAATCATCTGGTGTTGGTAAATGATCCGTTAAAAGAAGAACTTCAAATTCTGGAGAACTATTTATTAAACCGACAACAATCGCAGTGTACACAGTCCCTTCTTTTAATTCTAATCCAGCAAGCTCGATCATCGCCTCTTCTGATTGAGCTTCTCTAAATTCCAACTCATACGTTCGAGGATCAATTTCTACATATTCAGCTGTATGAGGAAAAAAAAGATTCGTAAATAATAAATCTCCAGAGGTTGTCGCTACATCAAGAGCTGGTGCATGAAGTAAAAATTGAGCAACGCGAATTTTCGCCTTACCTGTAGAGGTTCCTTGATCATCAACCATTTCTGCTAACGACATTGCTTCTACTTCTCCAATCGCTGCAAGTGTATATTTCTCCCCAGCTTCCACTGTGATATGGCCTGATGCAACAGCCGTATCCGTGTCTCCTGCCCCAAAAATCTCAACAGAGTGGATGCCGCTAGGAAAAGGAATATATTCGCTAACATCAGTGAATTCCATCGCTTCTAACATAAGTTCATTATTAACATAAACATCGACAGCTGGTGCATCAGGTGTCGCATGAAGAATCCTTACCATCGCTTCGCTCTTATCCTCTGCGTTCGCAACATTAGAAAACGCTAGTATCATGACAAACAACAAACCAACGCTTACGATCTTCCACATTTTATTCATCTCCTTTTCGACAGTCTTTACATAAATAGATTCCCGATTAGAACAATGAACTATGCAAAAACGGACGAAAAACAAATGGGATTTTATGGGTTCAATCTCTTTAATGTTATCAAAAATACTTATTTAAAGTGTAAAGTATCCTACCTTCGTTTCATTTCCTCGGAAATAGATAAAGAAATTAAACTTAACCATCTTACAAAAAAAGTGAAATTTCTCTGAATTTCATACTAGGATAATTCTACACAAAAAAAATGAGACTGACTCATAAAGTTCTAACCCGGATTACGCACTTGGGATTAGAGACTTATATTTTGAGTCAGCCTCGCAATGGGGAGAGTAGAGAGAACATTTTTGGAAGCTAGGTCAATGACCTTTCCTGTATTTAATGTACCTTACTAACATCAACAATTCAGTATTTTTGTTACATCTTCTCACAGAAAATCGGCTTTGATTTACTTTTTTAGTTTTAAAGCGTTCTATCATAAGTTGTTTTTGTAAAATTAAGACATTACATATGATATACTTTTCATTAGAAAATCTTGGCTTATCGCCAAGTCCTTAATGGCGAAAGCCTTAGTCTTTTTTTATTCGTTCAGAAAGTTACCATGATTTTTATACTTTCTGATTAGATTAGAAAATTGGCGAGATCTCTTTTATTACTGGAGGAATCAACTATGATCAATCTTTCACATATTCAAAATCATCTTTCTGGAAGAACGGCTGGTATTCTCGGCCAGGAACGAGCCATGCACGCTGCTGTCATTCTCCCTCTTGTTTACGTGGAGAACGAATTATCGATTTTATTTGAAGTACGGGCTCATCATCTTAAAAGACAACCAAGTGAAATTTGTTTTCCAGGTGGTCGCATTGATTTATCTGACCCTTCACCTAAATTAGCGGCTATCCGTGAATTAACTGAAGAATTAGGTGTGAAAAATGATCATATTAGCATCATTGCTCCACTTGATGTTCTTGTCACTCCTTTTAGAGGGATTATTTATCCTTTTGTCGGTGAATTAAACAGTATCGAAGACATTCAAGTTAACACGGACGAAGTAGACCATTTCTTTACTGTCCCACTTTCATTTTTATATGAGCATAAGCCAGAGCGTCATGACATGAATATTCGAATTGAACCAGAAAGTAATTTTCCACTTAATAAAATTTCAAATGGTACATCGTATTCCAATCGAGCAGACGTTGTTCCAGAGCTTTTTTATTATTATAAAGACTATATTATTTGGGGCCTGACAGCGAGGATCTTAGCTCATTTCATCGAATTAACGAAGCCAAAATCGTCTAATTAGACATTTTGGCTTCGTCTTCAACCTTATCTTTTGGTAATAAAGAAATAAAGAAAAAGCTCATAATCGCTAAAATAAATAAGGCCATAAAGACAGCGGATAAGCTTCCAGATAGTCCTTCCCTAAGAATCTCTTGTTCGTGTAAGGACAGCTTTGCTCTTTCTTCCGTTTCTAAAAGAACATTCACAGCATCGATAGTCGGTTCAATTCCTAAACTTGCTCCTTGACGCTCGAGAAAGAGACGTAATTGATTGTTTAAAATTCCACCTAATAGAGCAACACCGACTGCACCGCCTAACAAGCGCATAAACATATTCATTGCGGTTGCCTCTCCTCTTACATTCCATGCTACGCTAGATTGAATCGAAACAATAAAAGTCGTTGTCGAGAAACCCATTCCTACTCCTAATATGAACGATCCAATTCCTGCCCAGAGAGGATGACTAATGTATGGAAGAGTAAAATAGCAAATAGAGCCAAGCACCAAGCTAATACCACCAATTAAGGCTGTCACCCGAAAGCCTCTTTTGAGCATCATTTTCCCAGCTATCGTAGAAGAGATCGGCCATCCAATTGAAATCGCTGTTAGTGTTAAACCTGCTACTAAAGGCGTTTGACCTAGCACACCTTGGACATAGGTTGGAAGAAAGCTTGAAACAGCTAGCAGCATGGCCCCTGCTGTAAACGAAGCGAGATTAGCATATCTAATTTCTTTCTTTTTCCATAATGAAAGTGTGATCATTGGATCTTGTACTTTTCTTTCATGAATGATGAACCAAATAAAGCTGGCAACCGATAGACAGCTAAGTAGGAAGATCTGAGACACGGACATCAATGATGCCCCATCAAATTGCACAAGAACGAACATAAGAGAAGCTATTGATACGAATAAAAGGAATGATCCACCAATATCTACAGATTGTTTTTTCTTTTCTATTTTTTCATGTAAAAAGAAAGCAACGATCAAGCAAGCTATTATACCGAATGGGATATTCATCCAAAAAATCCAAGACCAATGAGCATACTCAATAAAAAAAGCGCCAAGAATCGGACCTAAAATGGCAGAAACACCCCAAATACTTGCTAAATAACCTTGAATATTCGCTCGTTCTTCTTTCGTATACATATCACCAACAATCGTCGTAGCAATTGGTTGAACGGCTCCTGCTCCCATTCCTTGCAAAAAACGACTAATAATTAGCACTTCCATTGACCAAGCAAAGCCACATAATAAAGAACCGATGAGAAAAATACCAATACCTATTGAGAAAATAATTTTCCGCCCATATAAATCAGCTAGTTTTCCATATAAAGGAATCATCACGACTTGCATTAATAAATAAGAAGAAAACACCCAACTAAATAGAGAGAATCCACCTAAATCAGCGACAATTCCCGGCATTGCGGTTGCGACAATGGTCGCTTCTACTGCAGCCATAAACATCGCAAGCATGACTGCAGCTAAAACAAGCGGTTTTTTTGTCACCTTTGCTTTCATATTTAACTTCCTCCTAATAACTCCACTACATTCTTACTATTTCACCTAGTTATTTATGTATAGCTACTGACATTTTAATACAAATAACAACTTTCTGTAATCATAATATTTTAACACGCAAGAACATCTCTTCTTAAAGCTACCATGATTGTTCTACTACCTAAACAGAGCAAAAGCGCCATATCTTGAATTCGACATGGCACTTTGTGATAAATCAATAATTTTCTTCGTATAATTGCTTTTCCGTTTTCATAGCGATACGGTGAAAGATTGTTGCCAAAGTTAGTGTAACGCATACCCCACCAATAAAAAGCCCTGGCATATCAATTACGAGGCCTTCAGAAGGAACCAAAAGCCCGATAAATAGAAACATGCTTAACGATAAGAGAATAAAACCAAAGCGTTTATAATCAGCTGCTTTATCTATTAAATTGTTTTCGTTTTTTTTCTTCCATTTATCTTCCTCCTACTCTACTACTCATTCTAGCATCTTTTTTTAATAGTAGTAGCAGTAATGTCCGTCAATAGAGGAAGAACGATCCAGTTAGACAGCTAATGCATCAATCATTAACAGTACTTGCTTTGCTGAATTTACAGATGCTGTTTCCAGAAATTGATCATAGGATACTTTCGCATCACTCCCTGCGATATCTGACAAGGAGCGAATAATCACGAAAGGAATCTCGAATTGATGACAAACTTGAGCAATCGCTCCAGCTTCCATCTCGGCACAATATGGATTATTAAAGCGCGTTTTCAATTCCTCTACAAGACTATGATCACTCATAAAGGAATCACCTGAGAGAATTAAGCCTGTAACGGCATGAATCCCAACCTTCTCAGCTGCTTTTTTTGCCAATTCCATTAAATCAGCATTTGGCACATAGTAAGCTGGCATTTGTGGAACTTGTCCAAATTCATAGCCAAAGACCGTTGCATCCACATCGTTATAGCGTACCTCAGTTGAGATCACAATATCGCCCACTTTTAACGATTCATTAAATCCCCCAGCAGATCCTGTATTAATAATCTTATCTGGTTGAAAGAGTTGAATGAGAAGTGTTGTTCCAACAGCTGCATTCACCTTCCCGATTCCAGATTTCAACAAAATAATCTCTGTTTCATTTATTTTTCCTTGATGAAATTCACAGCCCGCTATTGCAGTATCTTGACGATTTTCTAATTTACCTTTTATTAGTTCAACTTCTTCTTCCATTGCTCCAATAATGCCAATTTTCAAAGCTAACACCCTTTCTATCATCTATCTCAGCTTATTATACATGTTCTATTACTCGGTTTCACATATTTCTTTTTATTCGTTTCTTTGCTATGATGAGCAAGAAAAAGGAGGGTTATCAATGTCCATTCAACTAGAACGAATTGAAGATAAAGTCGAATTTTTTGAGGCTTTCGATATGAAAACACTTGAACAGAAAATCAGTATGCAAATTGAAAATAATAAGGTGTTACTTTTACACGTCTATTCTGTACAACATAGCGTCTACATTCATCCTAAAACAGAAAAACCTGTCTACACAGCGAATGTTCATTTCAAAGCAAAATAAAGAGGCTGACGACATCAGCCTCTTTTAGAGGTTACTTTACATTTCTCGCTTCTCTACTGGCATCCAGCCTTGGCCATCAATCCATTCGATGTAGACTTCAACCTGTTGATCTGGATTATTTCGATCACTGACCACCCCACGAGCTCTCGTTGGGCTACCACCATTCTCTAAACGCCAGATTGTCATATCCTCATCAAATCCAGTGGCATAACGAATCGCGCGTGTCATCTCGTTCCAGTTTATCCCATCACGAGTAAAATCAGCCGAGAATTCTCCTGTTTGCTGTGTTCCAATTGGCTCCCATTCTCCGTCTGGCACAGGCTCTAATTCTTCATCCGCTTCTTCTTGATTAAGCTCATCTTCAGTTAGCTCATCTTCATCTATACGATCCTCAAATTCTTCTTCTGGACGATTATCTGGTTGAATTGGATCTGGTACAGGCTGCTGCTCTGTATCTTCATTTACCTCTGATTCAGCCTCTGGATCAACCACTGCTTCCTCTGATGATGATCCAAAAAAGATTTGGGCTCCAAATACAAGGATGAGAATGACAACGACGCCAATCGCCACATTTAGAATTCGATTCATACGTTGTTTCTTACGTTGTTCAAAACGATGCCCTTGCATAGATTCACACTCCTTTGATCCTTCTCTCTTTGTATTATATTATACAAGAATATCATGAAGATGGCGAGGTCGCCTTTGAGACTATGTCTATATGACTATCATGGAACAAATAAAATGAAAATCATCTTTTCACTATCTTAATGTAAACAGCGTTTAAAAGAGAAAAAACTGCTCTAACGAATGAGCAGTTTTTTACCGAATTGAATTATCGAATATCAATAATTTTAATTTCCATTTCTCCACCTGGTGTATTAACGGTCACTTTATCGTTAATCCCTTTTCCAAGTAAGCTCTGTGCCATAGGTGAATCATTTGAAATCTTTCCTTTAGCTGGATCAGATTCCGCGCTACCTACGATAATATATTCTTCTTCATCACCATCTGGTAGCTCAATGAATTTTACTGTCTTACCAAGTGAGACAACATTTGCAGCACTTGTCTCTTCTTCAATCATAACGGCATTACGAATCATTTTCTCAAGCTGAATAATACGACCTTCAACGAAAGCTTGCTCTTCTTTAGCTGAATCATACTCAGAGTTTTCTGAAAGGTCACCAAAGCTTCGAGCAATTTTTATCCGTTCAACGACTTCTTTCCGTCGTTCTGTCTTCAAGAATTCAACTTCCTCTTCCAGTTTACGTTTTCCATCCATCGTCATATAATGCTTTTTCTCTTCTGCCATGTCCTTCACTCCTCATATCCTACTGTTCGAATAAATATAATGTATAAAATCGTTCAATACATATGTAGATTAAGAACTCGGTTAGACCGAGTTCTTAGTAATCCCTTACATGTATGAAAGCAGCGAGGTTTAAAATTATACTGCTACTTACAGTCTTTATTGGTTCACTTACTAGAACATAAAGCAGCCTGACAAACCCCACTTTTCTTATGCTATTACAAAATGGCTTTTTCTTCAATAATTGCACGAATTTTTGTCACCATAAGATCAATAGCGACACGATTCTGCCCACCTTCAGGTACGACAATATCAGCATAACGCTTTGTCGGTTCAATAAATTGCAAGTGCATCGGTCTGACAACTGACGTGTACTGCTCGATCACAGATTCAATTGAACGTCCTCTGTCCTGAATGTCACGTACAAGACGGCGGATAATCCGAATATCCGCATCTGTATCAACAAACAGCTTAATGTCCATCATATCACGAAGACGCTCATCTTCTAAAATGAGAATCCCTTCCACAATGATGACATCTTTCGGATCAATGACAACGACAGCATTTGATCGTGTATGCTCCTTATAATCATAGACAGGCTTCTCGATTCCTTTACCCGCTGCAAGCATTTGGAGATGCTCAAGAAGCAAATCATTATCAAACGCTAAAGGGTGATCATAATTCGTCTGTAAGCGCTCCTCAAACGTAAGATGACTTTGGTTCTTATAATATGCATCTTGTTCAATTAATACGATTGATTGTTCATTAAATTGACAAAAAATTTCTTTTGCAACAGTTGTTTTCCCGGAGCCTGTTCCTCCAGAGACACCAATAATAATCGGTTTTGAAGCCATTACCTTACCTCTTTACGCATCATGTTTTGTGGATAGACAGGTGTATCTACCTTAAAACGAACAATTTGTAATGGATGTCTGGCCGCATCGATTTCATTGCCATCCTCATCCCAAATAACATCAACCTTCTGAATGAAATTATTGATTTCTGGTCCGAAAAACTCAACCTCATCACCTGACTTAAAATGATTACGTTGTTGCAACGTAACGATCGATGTTTCCTCGTCATAGGAAAGAACTTGACCAGCAAAATCAAACTTTGTCCGTTTTGGATGATTGCCATACATTTGCTCTTCGAATGTTGGCTTATTCTTCAAAAAATTGTGGGGCAAAATCACGATTTGCACACTTCTCAAGCTCATCTAACCATGCTTTATCGATTTGGAAGTTATCAGGATCAGCACAGTATGCGTCAATGACTTTACGATACACACTCGTAACGGTTGCGACATAGTGAATCGATTTCATTCTACCTTCCACTTTCAAGCTATCAATTCCTGCTTCAATTAGCTTTGGAATCGCCTGAACGAGATTTAAATCCTTCGGGCTCATCGTGTATTTCGCATCAGTATCATTGAAAAGAGCTTTTTCACCATTTTCATTCGTCTCATATAAATCATACTCCCAGCGACATGATTGACAACAGCCACCGCGATTGGAGTCACGCGCAGTCATGTGATTACTTAACACACAACGTCCAGAGTAAGAAATACACATCGCTCCATGAACAAATGTTTCAATTTCAATATCAACATTTTTCTTCATTTCAAGCATTTCTTCAAGTCCTACTTCACGAGCAAGCACGACGCGGTGAAGGCCTTCCTCTTTCCAATACTTAACAGAAAGCCAGTTACTTAAAGACTGCTGCGTACTTAAATGAACCTCAACTTTAGGAGCCACTCGTTTACATGTTTCAATAATTAATGGATCAGCCACAATAATTCCTGTTACACCAACTTCTTGTAGTCCTTGTAAATACTCTTCTAACCCATCCATATTCTCATTATGGGCATAAATATTCGTTGTCACATAGATTTTCGCTCCGTACTTGTTCGCAAATTGAACGCCTTCACGCATATCTTCTAATGAGAAGTTATCAGCATTTGAGCGAAGACCAAATTCGCGTCCACCAATATAAACAGCATCAGCGCCGTAGTGAACCGCGACTTTCAACTTTTCAAGATTTCCTGCTGGAGCTAACAATTCTGGTTTTTTTGTAATCATCCGTTTACCTTCTTTTGTTCGTTCTGCCATTGTCGACATGAGTCCATCCCCCTTTCTTAATAGACCGTTTCTTTGAAAAAGAAACCTGTATCAAGCTTTCTATATTCTGGTTGAATCTCTTCGATTGTTTCTACAAATTGTTCTTTACGTTCCTCATACTTATCGCGATTATCTACACATAAATCAATTGCTTCACGATATAGCGCAGTTACTTTTTCCATATATTCGGTTGATTTTAAAATACCATCAATCTTGAAGCTATCTACTTCAGCATCAATCATTTCCTCTAGCTCATCAATAATACAAATATCATTAGGGCTCATAATATGCGTCCCATTCTCGTCTTCATAAATTGGGTAACGTGCATCACGTTCCTCATCAAATAAGAGCATATTCCGCTCCTTATCACGACGCTCTACTTCTAATTTCTTCCCTTGAAATTGCATGTAGTTGCCGATTAATGTCCGCTTTGACTGGAACATACATGTCATACCATGTACCTGTACTTCCACTTCTACTTCTGCATTTTCCTTAATCTCAACGATCTCATCCATGCTTAATTCCCGAGCAAGGACAGCACGCTTCGCCCCTTTACGGCCCCAATAATTCGCTGTAAACCAATTTGTAGCTGTTGTTTCTGTGTTCCAATGAAGCTTCATGTCAGGAGCTACTTCACGTGCAGTCATTAGAACAGCTGGATCACCAAAAACAATTGCCATCAACAGCTGCTTCTTTTAAAAATGAGACATAATCAGCAAGCTCACTCAACTTTTTCATTATGAAAAAGAGCATTCATTGCCACATACACTTTCTTATCCTCTTTCATGAGCAATCGCTGTTGCCTGCTCGATCTCTTCTCGTGAAAAATCTCCTGGCAAACGAAGACCATAACGTTCCTCACCAATCATAATCGCATCAGCACCTGCATCAAATAAGCGAGTAACCGCATCAAGATCCTTTGGCGTTACGAGTAACTCTGGCTTCTTCCCCATATTGTCACCTTCTTCTATTCAGTTAGCAATATTGTTTACACTTTAATACTGACAGCTAACCCATCCCCAACAGGTAAAATTCTCGTTTCATAGTCTGGATGATCCATTAGCCATTTATTATATCGCTGAATCTTGCTTGCTAAATTCCGTAAGCGTTTATTGTCAATGTCCTCTTCCGCTACAAGACCTCGAAATAAAACATTATCTGAAAAAATAACACCGTCTTTTTTGACAAATTGACCATACATTTCAAAAAAACGTTGATACTGTCCTTTTGCGGCATCAATAAATAATACATCAAAAAGGGGTTCTGATTCAAGTGTTTGAACTAAATCAAGTGCATCACCAAATTTAACCTCGATTTGATTTGACAGGTTAACAGTAGAAATATTTATAAGGGCCTGCTCATAACGCTCTTGGTCACGTTCAATGGTCATCACTGATGCTTCGGGAAGCGTCTGAGCGATCCGAATGGATGAATATCCTATCGCTGCACCAATTTCTAGAATGCGCTTAGGTTGAATTAATTTAAGCTGCTGAAGGAGGCTTTCCATTCCGACTAAATCCATAATAGGCACTTCATGCTCTTTAGCGAATGCTTCGATTTGCTCCACTTCTTTACTACGGGCTGGGATTAGAGATTTCAAATAATCCTCCACTTGTTTCGTAATCATGTTTTCACTTCTTTCAGTTAGATCTTACACGGAAAAGAGGGCGTGCCACTGACACATCCCTCTTCGATACGCTAACTCTCTTCTTCCTGATCCTCTGCTTGACCTTCAACCCATTCATCCCGGTACATTTGATGTGCTTGATTATGAGCTTCATACGTTTCATTATAAATCACTTCACCGTTAAATCGGGCATAGAAGTATATATAATCCGTCTTCTCAGGTTGTAAAGCAGCTTGAATGGAATCTTCACCAGGATTGGCAATTGGTCCAATTGGAATCCCTTCATATTTGATACGTATTATATGGAGAATCGACATCTAAATCAGCGTACGTTGTCATATAACGATGCTCATTCAACGCATAAGAAACAGTTGGATCTACCTGCAACCTCATTCCCCGCTCTAAACGATTATAAAGCACACCAGATATTAAATACCGATCTTCTGATTTTTGCGCTTCACGTTCAATAATCGAAGCAAGTGTCATGATTTCGTGAATCGTATACTCACTTTCCTCAAAATCAGTGGCAAATGTATTAACAACTTCTTGTGTTCGATTGAGCATGGACTCGATAACTTCCTCAATCGACGGGTTCTCGACCATAAAATCATAGCGTGCAGGAAATAAATAACCTTCTAGAGGCATAGTGAATTTGCTCATCTAAAATCACATCCGTTAGCATTGAGTATCGGTCAATTAATCCTTCAATATACTCACGGTCTGTTAAAACTTCCATCACTTCTTCATTTGTATGTCCTGTTTCTCTAGCAATAATTTCAGCGACATCAACGAGCCAACGACCTTCCGGAACAGTGAACACCAACTCTGGTTCTTGAACAACTCTACCCTCTTTTAATTCGTCAATCAGTTGATCCATTGTCATCGATGTTGAAAGAGCATAATCTCCAGCTTGGAAACCCGATTCATTTTGATAACGGACATAATAGCGAAACAATGTTCCATTTCGAACAAGTCCCTCTTCTTCAAGAATAGTACCAATTTGATTAGTCGTCGAACCAATCGGAATCGTTACTTGAATGTCTTGTGGGTTTTCTTCATCAATTGGTCCTAACGCATTTGTTATATAATAATACCCACCAATAAGTAAGATCGTTCCAATAATGATGAATCCGATGACACAAAAAAAGACGATCTTTCTCACAACCTTTGCCTGAGAAACTCGCTCTTCATATAAAGTATTTCGTGGTTTTTCGTTGGAATCAGACATCCTTCTCCTCCTTCCACCGTCTTATTATACTACATTTTCACAAAATGTCAGTAAATAATTAGTTGAAAATGTTGAAAGAAACCAAAATTTAACTTACCGTCTTACCGTCACGTCTTTAAAACGAAAACCTTTCTTAACGTGAAAAAGCCAGCTATCGATTAAAGATAGCTGGCTTTTTCTAAGTTCTATTCTTCATCCTCTTCATCAGAGAATGTGTTTAGCATTTCTTCAACCATTTCCCACTCTTCATCTGTCTCAACCGGGAACAAAGCAATATCGTTATCTTCATCTTCGCGGTCTTCATAACGGAAAGCAAAAACCTCTACTTCCTCGTCTTCTTCCTCTGACTCATCCCCTACAGGAGTGACTAAAATATAAGATTTTCCTGTTTCATCAACAGTAAATTTAAATAACTCATCAAATAAATGCTCATCGCCATTTTCATCAGGAATGACAATACGTTCTTTTTCTTCTTCTGCCATCGTTATTGCACCTCTTTATATTAGTTTGCTTTATGATCAAGATATCCTTGCAAAATCATGACTGCTGCCATCTTATCAATGACTTTTTTTCGTTTTTTTCGACTCACATCCGCTGAAATCAGCATCCGTTCTGCCGCTACAGTTGTTAAGCGTTCATCCCACATCTTAATCGTGCACGTGACATGCTTACTTAATACATCTGCAAATTCCTGACTTCGCTCACCGCTCGGTCCAATCGTTCCATTCATATTTTTCGGCATCCCGATCACAATCGTATCAACGCCGTATTCCTTTACAATTTCAGAAATGGCTTCGAAGTCTTTGTCAGGTTGTTCCTCATCTCGTCTAATCGTGTCTAGACCTTGTGCTGTCCAACCAAGCTCGTCACTAAGAGCCATACCAATTGTTTTAGTCCCTAACATCTAATCCAAGTGCTCTCATTCATTCTCCTTACGGTGCTGTGATAAATAAGACTTCACTAACTCTTCAATCAGTTCATCGCGTTCCAGCTTTCGAATAAGTGTACGTGCATCCTTATGACGCGGAATGTACGCAGGATCTCCTGAGAGTAAATAGCCAACAATTTGATTAATGGGATTGTAGCCTTTTTCCTCAAGTGACTCATATACAGAAAGGAGTACCTCTTGGACATCAACATCAACAGAATCATCCGGAAAATTAAATTGCATCGTTTTGTCCATAGAGCTCATCACAAACACCTCTTTCATTCTTTACTGTACACAATCTTTTTTCGAGACATTGTGTATAGCTTGTCTAATTTCCATTGTACACCAAAAAGCTGGAATTAGGAAATTGTATTTACGTATTCTTGTACGTATGCAAGTGCTCCTTCAAGCTCAGCTGGATTCTTCCCACCGGCTTGGGCCATATCAGGTCGGCCACCACCGCCACCGCCACAACGACTCGCAACTTCTTTGACAATTTTCCCTGCATGAAAGCCTTGAGCAAGTAAATCCTTTGTAACTCCTGCAACAATGTTCACTTTCTCACCCGATACTGCACCTAAAACAATAATACCTGATTCGATATCTTGCTTAAGCTTATCAACAATCGCACGTAAGCTATCCATATCAGCAGCATCTACTTTTTTCGCTAATACGCTAACGCCATTTATCTCAGTAATTGCATCAACAAGATTTCCAGCTTCCATGTTACCCAATTTTGCTGTTAAAGATTCATTTTCACGCTGAAGCTCGCGAATTTGCTGTTGCATGGCTTCGATTCGAGCTGGTACATCTATGACACGCTTTGCCTTTAAGCTAGCTGCTGCTGTTGTTAATAACTGAAGCTGACTGTTCATATGCTGATAAGCTGCTTGTCCAGTCACAGCTTCAATCCGTCTGACACCGGCTCCAATCCCTGACTCACTCACAATCTTAAACAAGCCAATTTCAGCCGTATTTCGAACATGACAACCACCACATAGCTCAAGGCTATAATCTCCTACTTTGACGACTCTAACAGTATCGCCATATTTCTCACCAAATAATGCCATCGCTCCCATTTCTTTTGCTTCACTAAGCTTTTTAATGGAAATCTCAACTTGAAGCGCATCCCAAATTTGTTGATTGACAATTTCTTCAACCTTCGTCATTTCACTCTCAGTCACTTGACCAAAGTGTGAGAAATCAAAACGAAGACGCTCTTCAGATACGAGTGAACCCGCTTGATTGACATGCGTACCAAGGACATCCTTTAAAGCTTGGTGCAACAAGTGAGTCGCTGTATGGTTTTTCACAATGGCGATACGCTTTGTCTCTTCTACAACACATGTGACAATCGCACCTTCGCGTAGGACTCCTTCTTTAACCGTCACACGTATGAAGATGCTGTCCATTTGGTGCTTTACTGACATCGGTAACCTCAGCAAGTACTTCTTCCCCCCGAATAATTCCTTTATCCGCTACTTGTCCGCCACTCTCTGCATAGAAAGGAGTTTCATTTAGAATCAATTGGACTGTTTGGCCAGCTTGAACTTCTGCAGCACGCTCTTTGTTATGAATCATCACTTCGATCTTCGCTTCCGTTGCGAGTTTATCGTAGCCAACAAATGAACTTTCTACCGTAATTTGTCCGAGTAATTCATCTTGGACTTGCATCGAACCAGATTCCTGTCTCGCAGAACGAGCTCTTGTTCGTTGCCCTTCCATTGCTTCTTCAAAACCTTCACGATCAATCTCAAGTCCTTTTTCTTGCGCATATTCTTCCGTTAAATCAACAGGGAAACCGTATGTATCATACAAACGGAAAACATCTGCCCCATCGATTGTTTCTTTTCCTGAAGCAACTGCTTCATCAATAATTTTCTCGAGAATCGCAAGTCCTTCATGCAATGTTTCGTGGAAGCGTTCTTCTTCATTCTTAATCACTTTTTGTACGAATTCTGTTTTAGTCTTTCACTTCTGGATAGAAATCAACCATAATTTCACCGACAACAGGGACTAATTCAAACATAAATGGACGGTTAATATCGATCAGCTTGGCATAACGAACGGCACGACGTAGGAGACGACGTAACACGTAACCACGGCCTTCGTTTGACGGTAACGCGCCATCAGCAACGGCAAATGTAACGGTTCCGAACATGGTCAGCAATGACTTTAAAGGAAACATCCTTATCCTCATCTTTTCCATAGGCTACTGAAGAAAGCTGCTCAGTTGCTTGAATGATTGGCATAAACAAATCTGTTTCAAAATTCGTTGGAACGTCTTGAATAACGGAAACCATTCGCTCAAGTCCCATCCCAGTATCAATGTTTTTCTTCGGAAGTGGTGTGTACGTGCCATCAGGGTTATGATTAAATTGTGAGAAGACGAGATTCCACACTTCTAAATAACGATCATTCTCTCCACCTGGGTATAGCTCTGGATCATTTTCATCATTTCCATATGCAGGTCCACGATCATAGAAAATTTCCGTATTCGGTCCACTTGGGCCCTCACCAATATCCCAGAAGTTCCCTTCTAAACGAATAATTCTTTCTTCAGGAATGCCAATCTTATTTTGCCAATAAGAATATGCTTCATCATCTTCTGGATGAACCGTTACAGATAGCTTCTCCGGATCGAAACCAATCCATTTTTCACTTGTTAAGAATTCCCAAGCCCATTCAATTGCTTCTTCTTTAAAATAATCACCAATCGAGAAGTTCCCAAGCATTTCGAAAAACGTATGGTGACGTGCTGTCTTCCCAACATTTTCGATATCATTTGTACGGATCGATTTTTGAGCATTTGTAATCCGCGGATTTTCTGGAATCACGCGACCATCAAAGTATTTCTTTAATGTCGCAACTCCACTGTTAATCCATAGTAAAGTTGGGTCCTCATGAGGAACGAGCGAAGCACTTGGTTCAATATCATGTCCCTTTTCCTTAAAAAAATCCAAATACATTTGTCTCACTTGAGCAGATGTAAGTTTTTTCATGTTACGTCATCTCCTTTTTTCATTATGTAATTTAATATTCAAACATGAAGCGTCCTCTATGTATGAGAAATAAAAAAACTCCCTGCTCCCTGCAAAGGGACGAGAGTTATCATCACGCGGTACCACCCTAATTATAGACAAGACCTGTCTATCACTTTACACCTTAACGCGGCCAAACGACAGGGATTACCTGCACTCAGGAGTAGCGTTCCAAAACCCTTCGCTTCGTGCACCTTCCAGCCATGGGTGCTCTTCTCTATAAGCGGTCTGTTTTGTACTGATTCCTTCTACGATTTAACACTTGTCTATTTGCCCTTTAATTATAGGAATCCAACAGACAAATGTCAATCATTCATCAAGTGAAAACGGAGATGCAAGAGCGTTACTTTTCCAATCGCAAGGGCCGGAACTGCAACAAGTAGCCCAATCACTCCTCCCATCTCAACCCCAGTCAACAAAGCAAGGATGATTAACATCGGGTGAAGATGCAATGTCTTCCCAACGATTAAGGGGGATAACAGATTCCCCTCTATTTGCTGGATCACAACGATCAAAATAACGGCATATAATGCTAACTGCCACGATTCAAGCATGGCAACCATAACAGCAGGTGCTGCTCCGATAAAGGCACCGAAATAAGGAATTAAATCTGCTGCCCCAATGAATAAGCCAAGCAAAATTGGATAAGGAACACCAAGAAGCCATAAGCCGATCATCGCAAGAACAGCTACAGAAAGAGACACGAGCAACTGTCCTCGAATAAAGCTGCCAAACGTATGATCAACATCTTTTACATAACGCTGCAATGGTTTACGCCATTTTCTCGGAGTCAAATACCAAGCAGCCCTCTGAATAAGACCATAATCTTTTAAAAAATAGAAAACAAGAAATGGGATGACCATAAATGAAAAAGCAGAGCGAAGTAAAAAGAGAGCCATTTTAGCGATTTGATCCAATGCCCGCTCACTCCACTCTCCAAGCTGCACACTCCATTCCTTCGTATGGGACTGGATCGGAGTAGGTAACGAATCCACTTGTTCTTGGACGCGTATCGATAATGATTCTATCTGTTTTAATTGTGCTGGAATTTGTTCAAATGCATGCTGAATCTGTTTCAATAAAGCGGGGAGACCGATCGTTAAAAGAAAGCCAATAGAGAAAATAATCGCCAGAAAAATCAGCAAAACCGCTATCGTTCGCGGAAGACCAGCAGCGTGAATCTTCTCAACAAGCGGATGAAGGAAATATGTTAACAAAGCTGCCAAGCCAACTGGTAAAAGGAGAGCTTTTATAACCCTAACAATCGGCGCAAGTAAGGGAGCAAGCTGCACGACTATGTAGATAATAATGAATGAGAGCAAAATGATAATGAGTCGATTAATCCAGATCCGTTGACGGGTGTTCTCCATGTACTGCACCTCCACCTTCTAGTGTGCACAGCCTTTTTTTTCCCATACAAAGAAGCCGACCAGGATGAACCTGATCAGCTTTAGTCAGTCGATTTATTACGAAATGGCTTTTGTTATAAGTTTTCTCACCCGTCTCCATGATTTCTTATTCATGAAGCGGTTGACGTCGAGCTTCGTAATCGGTTGAATAAATGAATCAAATTTCTTTTTTGTTCTGCGGTCGCTTAATGAATAAGCGGCTGCACCAATTCCGATTGCAACTAACGATGTCATAGCTCTTCTCATTCGATGTCACCACCTACATAGTTTGGCTTAGCTTACATCCCAACTTGAAGGTCCTCGTCTTCAAACAAATCATCCAATGAACTAAGTGAGCCATCCTCCTCGACTTGATGAAGAGAAAGCTTTCCTTCCGACAGGCTCATCTCCACAAAGCAATTCCAGCAATAATATTGATTTGTTCCGATCTTTACCAATATCTTTGCTTTGACAATTTGGACAACGCATATAAGGGCTCCCTTCTATTCCGTTAGGATGGCGCGTCCCCCTCCGATTGTTAGCCTAGCTCGGCTTTTAACAACCTTTCTTCCTTCTAAGAGATCAGCTACCAATCCATCCGTCACTTCATACCCTATAATCGTCCCCATTTCTTCCAGAAAATATACATCCTCCACAAGCCCGAGCTTCTCTCCTTCTTTTGTGAGAAGGGGTGTTCCGTGCAGGCGTCTTTTCCCGTTTTTAAGCGGCAATGCTTTTTTTACTGCTTTTGAGCAAGGTTTAAGGGCTTGGGAGCCTTCAATCATGATGCCATCTTGTCCAAAGCTTGATACAGATGAAACCGGTAAAAAGAGATGTCGCGTAAACCAGCCTTTTGGGTCAATTAAAAAACCCATTACACTTCCATTTTCATAAAGCAAATCTAAGACATGACCATACTCAACTCCATTGGATAATGCAATAACCGGCAAACCTTCAACTGTCGAAAACGTTCGCAAAGTAATCGCCACCTCTCCGAACAGTTCTAGTGTGCGCTGGTTTTGGATCTGTTATGTTAGTTGACTATTTCCACTACCCTCACTTAATTGTTTAAGCTTCGGACTGCTAGCATCGAATTTCGAACTAGTTCTTCTTTTTGTGTAATCGCAGTAATGAATCGATCGTAGCTCACCGCATAATAATAAAAATTGTTTAGCACGAGTAATGCCTGTATATAATAAATTCCGTCTAAGCATTCTTGCATAGTTTCGAACGACAGGCATGACGACAATCGGAAATTCGCTTCCTTGTGATTTATGAATCGAGCAACAATAAGCATGCGTAATTTGATTCAAATCCTTTTTCGGATAAACAACTTCGGTTCCATCAAACGAAATCACGACTTGATCCTGACGCTCTGCATTTTCTTTCGCATAGAAAATCGGCAACAATTTCACCTCGGTCGCCATTATACACATGCTCATCAGGGTTATTAACAAGCTGCAGGACAATATCGCCTGTCCGGTACACCACATCACCAAAGCTTAATTCACGTCTTTGTTCCTTTTTGGGATTAAATAAATTTTGGAGCATCACATTTAGTTCTGTAATCCCAGCACTCCCTTTGTACATTGGGGCTAGTACTTGGATATCCTTCGCTGTGTAGCCCTTTTTCATCGCATTTTCACATATTTGGGCAACGACTTGCTGCACTTGATCAACATCACATGGAAAAAAACGTCTGTCTGCTTGTGGCTCTGGAAGGTTAGCAGGCATTTCCCCTTTTTTCATCGCATGTGCCAGCTCGATAATTGATGACCCTTCAGCTTGCCTGTAAATATCGGTTAACGGCACCGTTGGAATAATCGTTGAATCAAGAAAATCACGAAGAACTTGCCCTGGACCAACAGAAGGCAGTTGATCTTGATCGCCAACAAGAACAACCTGCATTCCTTTGGGTACAGCTTTAAGCAGCTGATTCATGAGCCAAATATCGACCATCGAGCTTTCATCGACGATCAATAACTCTCCTTCAAGCTTCTCATGCTCCCCTTTTTCAAATCCACCATTACCACCCTTCCAGCCTAGTAACCGGTGGATCGTTGTTGCTGGAAGCTCGGTTGCTTCACTCATTCGTTTAGCTGCTCTGCCAGTTGGGGCAACGAGAAGGACTGGAAATGGATTGCTTTTCGTATACGCTTTTGGTTCAAGTGACAGCCCGTGTAATCGCGCATATAATTCAACAATTCCTTTAATAACTGTTGTTTTTCCTGTTCCAGGACCACCAGTTAAAATCATTAGTCGAGATGACAACGCTGTTTGAATCGCTTCTTTTTGAGAAGGAGCGTATTCCATTTTCAATTCCTCTTCAAGCTTCCCTAGCGCCTTTAAGAACTCTGCTTCAGGAAATTCATCCTCTACTTCTTCACTTAACAGCTTACGAATACTGGTCACGATGCCTTTTTCAGCAAAGTATAAGGATTTTATATACAGACGTTCTTCTTCCTCGACAATCGTTTCTTCTTCGTGCATAAAAAGAAGCTGTTCTTCTACCTCTTGCAGCTCAATTTTGACCTCATATGAAGAAAGCAGACGAATCACATGATTGGTTAATGTCTTTTTCTCCATAAAGACATGCCCCTCTTGCAGACAAAGCTCTTGCAGGAGAAACAAACAGCCCGCACGAATTCTCTCAGGGTGATTGCCTGTTAGCCCAATCGCAGCCCCAAGCAGATCCGCTCGTCTAAAACCGATTCCCTCCACATCTGCAATAAGCTGATACGGATTCGTTTGAATGATATCAAGTGCTTGCAGGCCATATGCTTGATACACCTTCATCGAAAGCTCCACACCAAAGCCATGCTTTGAGAGTGTCATGAGCACTTGCTCAACACCTTGCTGATCAACGAGCTGCATATATAAGGCATCTGCTTTTTCTTTTGATAGCTTTGGAATCTCATTCAAAACAGAGCGATCCTCGACAATTCTTGTAATCGCCCGTTCTCCGAGGGTAGTGACAATTAATTCAGCTGTCTTTTCCCCAATTCCAGGAAAACGATCACTTGATAAATATTGAATAATTCCTTGCTTCGTTTGTGGTAAGTCTCTTCTAAATTGATCAACTTGATACTGTACGTCCAAATTTCGGGTGATCAATAATTTGGCCAAAGAAAAGAAAGGTTTCATCTTGATCTAATTGAGGAAGGATTCCAACGACCGTTAGCTTTTTCTCTTTCAGCTCTTCATTTGTCGCTTGTACACGAATAAGAGCCACTGTGTAGTAGTTTTCTTCATTGCGGAAAACGACATGGACAACTGTCCCTTTTATATATCCTCGTTCGATTTGCTGCTCTTCATCAGGCAGATTTTGTTCTTCATTCACATGTCATCACCCTTAATTGATGGCTTGTTCGATTGTTCTCTTTCCATTAGCTGCCAGTGCATGATCTGGTTGAATGATAAGAGCCTGATTAAATGCTTCAAGCGCATCTTCTACTCGGTCATTAAACGCATACGCAACCCCTAGATTAAAGTAAGCATCTGCGTGCCCTTCGTCTAAATCAACTACTTGCTCTAGTTCCTTGATCGCTTCATCGACCTGTTCTAATTGAGCGAGGCAAAGTCCATATTGAAAACGGGCATCTACGTCTTTAGGCTCAAGTTCCACCGCTCGCTTAAAAGAAGCAAGTGCATGCGGAAGAGCTCCAAGCTGGTAATAGCTCATCCCAAGCATGAAATGAACATCTGCTCCGTCAAGCTTTTCAATGAGTGCCTGCTTAAACATTTTCGTCGCTTCTTCAAATTGATCCTGCTTATAATAGATCGTTCCTGCGCCGTAATAAGCTGTAGCCGCATGCTCATCAAGCCTAATCGCCTTATCAAAAAACGTTAGGGCCCGCTCAAAATCACCAACGATCCCAAGTAAATTACCAAAATTAATAAAGCCTGTTGGGTTCTTCGGGTTCTCTTCAATCGCGTCATTAAACATTTGTGCTGCTTCTTCATATTTCTGCTCATTCATATAAGCAATTCCTTGTTCATTTAATGTCGTCATATATTCTACCTCCATTTTATCCTTCATACAGGAAAAAGGAAAATGCCACTTAGGCATTTTCCCACTTCTTAATGACGTGATCAATTGTTCCGCCACCAAGACATACATCTCCATCATAAAAAACAACTGCTTGTCCAGGTGTGATCGCACGCTGACGCTCATGAAAATATACTTTCACTGTGTCATTTTCTCCTGGATAGACAGTCACCTTTTGATCGTCTTGACGATAACGAAACTTTGCTGTGCACGTAAATTCTTTTTCAACTGGTTCATTCATAATCCAGTTCATTCCAATCGCCTCTAAGCCTTCGGAGTAAAGCCCCTCATGATGAAAACCTTGTCCGACAATCAACACATTTCGCTCAAGGTCTTTGTCAATCACAAACCAAGGCTCACCTGCACCACCAATGCCAAGCCCTTGTCTTTGACCAAGTGTATAGTACATGAGACCATCATGAGTACCTTTGACCTCACCATCAACTGTTTGCATTTCTCCAGGACTTGCCGGAAGGAATGAACTTAAGAACTCTTTAAAGTTCCGTTCTCCAATAAAGCAAATCCCTGTACTGTCTTTTTTCGTTGCTGTCGCTAATTCCGCCTCGAGCGCTTTCTTGCGGACTTCTTTCTTAGGAATGTCCCCAATTGGAAACATCGTTTTAGATAATTGCTTTTGAGATAATGCATTTAAGAAAGTACGTTTGATCTTTATTGTCATCGACGCCACGAAGCAATTGAAATTCCCCGTCTTTTTCCTGAACACGAGCATAATGACCTGTCGCAACATAATCAGCACCAAGCGTCATTGCATGATTCAAAAACGCTTTAAACTTAATTTCCTTGTTACACATGACATCTGGATTTGGCGTACGTCCAGCTTTATATTCTTCTAAAAAGTACGTAAACACTTTATCCCAGTATTGCTTTTCAAAGTTAACAGCATAATAAGGAATCCCAATTTGGTTACAAACACGAATAACATCCTCGTAGTCTTCTGTTGCTGTACAGAATCCACTGTCATCTGTATCATCCCAGTTTTTCATAAAGATCCCGATCACATCATAACCTTGCTCTTTCAGTAGCAAAGCTGTGACAGATGAATCAACTCCACCTGACATACCAACGACGACACGGGTCTCCTCTGGTCGTTTCTTCATATGTACTCACTCCATCTATAGATACTTCATCAGCTAATGAATTCTTGCTGCTCTTGAAGTCGTTTTACAATTTTTGCTGTTTCAAGCGCTAAATGCTCGATTTGTTCCTCTGTATTTCCGAGTCCAAAGCTAAATCGAATCGCAGAAAAAATTCGTTCATTCGTTTCACCGAACATCGCGACGAGAACATGTGAAGGCTCAATCGAACCTGCTGTACAAGCAGAACCACTTGATGCACAAATACCAGCCATATCAAGGTTCATAAGAAGCGATTCAACATTTACACCTGGGAAACTAACATTAACAATATGAGGGAGTCGTTCATGCTGATGTCCATTCACAAAAAACATGACTTCATGCTCTGTCCATGTATCAATAAGCGTTCGCGTAAATTGCAAATAACGCTCTGTTTTCTCCTTTATTGAAGCAACAGCTAAGCTCCACTGCTTTTGCAAAACCAATAATAGCAGCGACATTTTCCGTTCCCGCACGACGTTTCCGTTCTTGCTCACCACCGTATAAGACAGGACGTAACGTGATGCCTTTTTTTAGATAAAGAAGACCTGTTCCCTTTGGGCCATTTATTTTATGAGCTGTAATCGACAGCATATCTATCGGAAGCTCAGATAAGTTTAAATCAACCGCTCCACAGGCTTGGACAGCATCTGTGTGAAAAGCCGCTTGATGATTGCGAAGGATTTCCCCAATTTCAGCAATTGGCTGCAACGTACCTACTTCATTATTTCCATACATTAACGTGACAAGAATCGTATCATCACGTAGTGCTGCTCGCACATCTTCAAGATGAACTTTCCCGTACTCGTCAACAGGCAGATAGCTCACTTCAAAGCCACGTCTTTCAAGTTCTTTACAAGCATGTAAAACTGCATGATGCTCTATTTGTGACGTAATCACATGCTTGCCTTTATTTTCATGCTCTAGCGCATAACCAAGAATCGCCATATTATCTGCTTCCGTACCACCACTTGTGAAAACAAGCGACTGTTCGCTTACTGATAAAGCTTGTGCAATCGTAGCGCGTGCCTCATCTAGTGCTTGTCTTGCCTGTCTTCCCGTTTGATGGATACTCGAAGGATTCCCAAAATTAGTTTGGAAATAAGGAAGCATTGCCTCTACCACTTCAGGGTGAAGAGGTGATGTGGCCGCATGGTCAACATAAATTAAATCCACCATCGTTCACCTTCTTTTTATGTTTAAAGTTTATCTTCAAAAAGAGGATAATCAGAGCCAGTGGCAATGAAACCATTTTTGAATAACCTCTTAAATATAGAACATATAATATTCTTGCTCACCATCATCTTCATATGTTGCTAAATCTTCAAGAGTTGTATTGTCTAGAACATCTTTAACTGCATCACGAATTTTTATCCATAAATTTCGCTTAGCTGGCTCTTCATCATCCATCACTTCCACTGGACTAATTGGCCCTTCTAGCACACGAATAATATCCCCTGCAGTAATCTCTTTTGCTTCTTTTGCTAGCATGTATCCACCATAAGCGCCGCGAACACTTTTGACAAGCATGGCGTTTCGGAGCGGTGCGATCAGCTGCTCTAAATAATGCTCTGATAGATCATATTCTTTTGCGATTGATTTTAACGAGATTGGACCTTCACCTGATTTCTTCGCTAACGCCATCATGATGGTGAGACCGTAGCGACCCTTCGTTGAAATTTTCATGTTTTGTCCCTCTTTCTATTATAAAGTCAACCAAGCGTTGGCATTGTGGCATTGCTATTCCGACAACTTGACCGATTCCGAAACAAAAAAGCAATGTTCCAATAAAAACTGGACCTCCTAGAAGCCAGCCTATTGTTAAAACAATCATTTCCATGATTCCGCGAACTCGTTGTACCTTCCAGCCCGTTTTCATTTTTAAGGCTAGCATCAAACTATCACGAGGTCCAGCCCCGCAACCTGGTGCAATATATAATCCAATACCATAGCCAATAATTAAAATTCCTAGAAAAAGCATGAGCAGTCTTATCAGAATACCATCTGGAGTGGGAAGAATCCACATAAAGAGATCGATAAACACTCCAAGTAAAACCATATTAATAAAGGCGCCAATTTGTGGCCAGGCTTTCATTAGCCAACCAGAGACAGCTAAAATAATCATTCCCATTAAGATTGACCATGTTCCAACTGTTAAACCAAATTGAATCGTTAGACCAATATGTAGCACATCCCAAGGAGCCACACCTAAATCAGCTCGAATCATTAGGGCAATCCCAAAAGCCATCACGATTAAACCAACCATAAACAAAGCCCATCGAATGGATCTCTGTTTTTTTATACCAGTTCCTTCTTTATGCAAAGGGAACCCCTTCTCTCCTCATAAGTCTTTGCCATTATAGCATGAAACGTTATCAGATTGGTGATCAAGAACTAAATGAATCTGAATAGTTGGCTTTTCGATTCTCTTCGATTACACTGATAGCAGCATTCATCTCTGATGGAGGTATGAACGATGAAAAAACAACCACTCGCATATCGAATGCGACCTAAAAAAATCGAAGAAATCATCGGTCAAGAGCATTTAATCGGTGAAGGAAAATTATTGAAACGAATGGTCGATGTTAAGCAACTATCGTCGATGATTTTATATGGACCTCCTGGTATTGGTAAGACATCCATCGCCCATGCTATCTCAGGCTCAACTGGCACACCGGCAAAATTACTAAATGCCGTTGTCAATAACAAAAAGGACATGGAAATTGCTGTAGAAGAGGCAAAAATGCACGGACAGCTTATTCTTATTCTTGATGAAGTTCATCGCCTAGATAAGGCAAAGCAAGACTTTCTTCTGCCACATCTTGAGAAAGGGTTGATTATTTTAATAGGTGCAACAACAGCAAACCCGTTCCACTCTATTAATCCAGCTATTCGTAGCCGCTGTCAAATATTTGAACTTGAACGTCTTAGTATTGAGGATATAAAAACAGCATTGGACCGTGCTCTTCATGATGAACAAAATGGATTAGGTAAGGAAAAGGTCATCATAAGTAATGAGGCAGTGACTCATTTAGCTACGGCATGTGGCGGCGATGTTCGTTCAGCATTAAATGGTCTCGAGCTAGCTGTCTTATCAACGTATCCAGATGAAGACGGCATTAAACATATCTCCCTCTCTACAGCTGAATCCTGTATTCAGAAAAAAAGCTTTCAACACGATAAAGACGGGGATGCTCATTATGATGTTCTATCCGCCTTCCAGAAATCAATTAGAGGCAGTGATGTAAATGCTTCCTTACATTATTTAGCTAGGTTAATTGAGGCTGGTGATCTGATCAGTATCGGGCGAAGATTACTCGTCATTGCCTATGAAGATATCGGTCTAGCAAGCCCTCAGGCTGGAGCAAGAACGCTAGCAGCCATTGAATCTGCCGAACGTCTCGGCCTGCCAGAAGCAAGAATTCCACTTGCAAATGCCGTAATCGAACTCTGCTTATCACCTAAATCCAATTCCGCCTATAAAGCACTGGATGCAGCACTTGCCGATATTCGCAAAGGAAAAATTGGCGATGTTCCAAAACATCTAAAAGACGCTCATTACCAGGGAGCAAAGCAGCTTGGACGAGGTCAAGATTATCAATATCCTCATGATTATGAGCATGGATGGGTGAAGCAACAATACCTTCCAAACGCACTTAAAAACACAATTTATTATGAACCAAAACAAACGAGCAAATTTGAACAAACTTTGGCTGACGTTTATCGCCGACTTCATCAGAATTAGAAAGTTTCATCTTTTTTAATCGTTTAGACAGTTACCATCATTTTTATACTTTCTCCTTAGAAAAAGGGTCTTACCTTTAGCTCCATTCTAGCTAAAGGTAAGACCCTTTATTATTTTCCTATCAACTAATGATACATTTTCACTTTCTCAAGAGGGAGCTTAATTGTAAATGTCGTCCCTTCTCCTAATTACACTTGTCACAGTAAGACTTCCACCCATCTCTTCAATGATTTGAAAGGTTGTCATCATACCAAGACCAGTCCCCATTTCTTTCGTGGTATAAAAAGGCGTTCCTAATTTTTCAACTGTCTGTTCGCTCATCCCTACGCCATTATCAGTAATATGAATATGAATAGACTCCGAATTGGTAGACTCCATTGCATGAATGTTTAAGATTCCACCATCTGGCATTGCTTCAAAGCCATTTTTGATGACATTAATCATTGCTTGATGAAATTTACGCTCATCGATATAAATAAGCGGCAATGGTTCGATCGTTGTTTTCAGTTCAATTTGCTTTTCTTTTGCTTCAGTAGCGTAAAATATCGCAATTTCTTGCATCAATTCTGCAATATCCACTTCAGACTTCACCTGACAACTTTTGGACTAGCCATATTTAACAAATCACTAATAATTCCATCTATACGATCGATTTCTTTTAACATAATGTGATAATGGGATTGCTTTTCTTTCGATACATTCTTTGATTGATAGAGGAGTTGCATAAACCCACGAATCGTCGTTAATGGATTACGAATTTCATGAGCAAATCCAGCGGAAAGCTGTCCAATAACCTTAAGTTTTTCCGTTCTGATTAATTCTCGTTCCATTTCCCGTTTATCCGTTACATCATTGAAAATCAAGAGGATGTCCTCGAGTTCCTGCTCATTATCAAGCTTAGGAAGCGTCGAAACACTTATAAAAAACACCCTCTCTTGCTCGTTGATGACGCATGTAAATTCAAAGCGTTTGTCGATTTCATTTAGGTTTAACACATCAGGTAATTTTATGGCAGTTATAAATGAGTTGAAAATTGGACTTGAATGAATAAAATGATCAAGCTTCATTCCGATAACGTCATCTTTATTTACTTTAAATAATTGTTCACAGGTACGATTAAAGGTTGTGATTCGTTGGCTATCTTTATTAAAAGCCATAATACCATTATCCGTTGTCTCGAGAATCAGTGATGATTTCTGATAACTCTTTTCTCGCTCGACCAATCGTTTAGTCATCATATTAAAGGTTCTAGTTAACACATCAACTTCATGATAGGCATCTGGAGCCAAAGGATAGACTTTATTACCAAAAGCAAAGTCCTTTGTTGCATGGACTAGTTGTTGTAGTGGCTGAACGATATAAGCAGACAATTTATAGACGGCATACATCGTCACAAGAAAAATAAGCCCGAACATGACAACGTATCTCAATAATAGTTCTTGTAATGAGGTAGCAAGACTTTCCTGTGGCAGTGAAATGCCAATATACCAGTCATGATTAAATCCTTGCTGCCTTCTTCAATTTAACAAATGTTTGTATCATTTCATTTTTTTTACTATAAATCAATTCCCGCTCATTCACCATACTGTTCAAACTCTTTTATCTTGAGATTATTTCCCTCTAAATAATTATAGTTAAGAATGAGTTCTTGATTTGGATGTACAATCACATCACCCTGACCATTGACAAGAAAGGCATATCCATCAAGGCCAAGTGTTTGCTGTTGCTTTGTAAATTTATCTAACCGAGCCCACAAATAGTGGAGATCAAAAGACGGTGATACGACGCCCATAATTTCACCGTTCTCATCTCTTACAGCGCTCGCTAAGGCGAGCACTGGTCGATTCACGATAGGAGACAGATAAATATCTGAGAAATACACACCACCTCCTACTGTTTCTTGAAACCATTCTCTCGTACTAAGATCACTTCCATTAATGGTTTGATTAACACCAGCTACTGCCATTCCATTTTTATTGACATAAGCTGAACCAACATAAATATTATGTGTTTGAACAAAATTTCTCATCTCTTGTTCGATCTCTGCATAAGATTGCTCCCTATCTGTAAGAATGGGATTTTGGGCTAACATTTCAACATCAATAAGTCGTTCTTGAACTAGTTCTTCAAGAACGACTGCCAAACTATCAGCAAAAGAATACATCATTTGAGACATTTGCCATTCAATATCTTCTTTTTGAGAATGATAGGTTACATAACCGATCATAACCATTGGCACAAAAGTAGCAAATAAGAAAAAGGCAAATAATTTGGCTCGTAATGTTTTAAACATGTGCACATGCACCTCGAATGTTGTCGAAATATAAATCTTTATGTCTTCTTATTATTTTACACTGTTCTACCAAAGAAAAAAAGCATTCTTAGTTAGGTAACATTGACACAATAACGTTATTTCACTGAATTTTAAGACACTGTCTACTTTTTCTATCATCCTTGAATAAATGTATTAGTTTGTGGAAATAATTTGTAGCAACTAGCTTATATGCTATTTTTAAAAAGGAGATGAGAAGAATGAAAGTTAGACAAGACGCTTGGTCACATGAAGACGATGTTTTGCTCGCCGAAACAGTCCTTACCCATATTCGCGAAGGTAGCACGCAATTACGAGCTTTTGATGAAGTGGGGGATGAATTAAATCGGACATCCGCTGCGTGTGGTTTTCGCTGGAATGCAGTTGTTCGCAATCAATACATGAAGCAAATTGCTGAGGCAAAGAAGGAACGAAAAGAACGGAAACGAGCAGTATCATTTTCTTATTATCCATCAATGAGAACGATGTGGACGAGCCAAACAAATGTAGAGCATATGACAACACCTGCTGATCAAGAGATATCGCTGGAGTCGGTGATTTCCTATCTCCAGACACTTACGCAATCAAAACAACAATCAGCGTCCCTCCTTCGAGAAAAAGAATCATTAATAAAAGAAAACGAACAGCTTCAAGCACATAATCTCGAATTAGAACGTGAATTAAAGAAAATCAAACAGGATAATAGTATTATTGAAGAGGATTATCAATCTCTTATCCAAATTATGAACCGCGCTAGACGAATGGCCATTCTTGAAGATGAAGAGTCTTTATCAAAGGCTGCTTTTAAAATGGATAAGAACGGAAATCTTGAAAAATTAGCTAAATAAAAAAAGAGTGACTCATAAAGAACCATCACCCAGCTAGTAAACACCCTCGATTATGTTTAGAAGAGAAATCGAGCACATAATCGTGTTTACTAGCTAAAGGTCAGACACTGTGGTTTTGAGTCACTCTTTTTTCTTATTTAGCGGTCGTCAACGATAATATAGCATGCCCTGATTGGTCCATGAACACCTACAACCAAATTCATTTCAATATCAGCGCTATTACTTGGTCCTGAAATAAAGTTCACGCAGGATGGAAAACGCCCTTCACTCTTCGCTAACTGGTGCAGGTGAGCAGTAGCTTGGGTCATCCGTGGTACAAGTGTACTTTTTGGAATAATCGCAATATAGCTTGTCGGCAACAAACTAACCGTACGTCCCTTGTTCGAGTCGCTTAATAACACAACTGTACCTGATTCAGCTAGGGTAATATCCGAAAAAGTAATACCAATATCCGCTTGCTCTGCTATAGCGATATTTTCTTCTCCCTTTTCGGGCGCCCACGTGTGAACCTGTTTGCCATCAGTCTCCATTGTTGCAAAGAGTGAACGAAGACCAAACTCTTCGAATCGATCATCCTTCCACGTTACAAGACGCTCTCCTGCAAACTGTTCTACCACTTCACTTAGTCGTTGCGGTAGTCCTTCCAAGGTCGTTCTTTCAAATTGAGTATGAATCCGTTGACATTGTTCACGAAGACGATCAACAAGTTGATCCTGTGATTCTCCTTTAAATACGAGGTGCTGAGGCTGTTTCTTCCAGACTGGTTTCTAAACAGGCTCTTTTATACGCTCGCGTCCTAAATTCTTTGCAATATTATTTAGAAAAGCCTCTTGATTATGCACAGTACCCTGCTGCATCATCATTCCTCCTTTTTATCTCGCTTACTAAACCATTTTCTAAATGATTCTTTACTTGGCTCAGGAAAATCACGAATATCTGTCCATGGTTTAACAGGTCCTGGTCCTTTTGTTATTTTACCGTCCTTTGAAAATGGTCCCATCATGGTCGGTGCCACTTTTGATCCGACGTTGTATAATGTCGATGAGCTTGCAGCAAGTGCAAATCCTTTCATTGCTAATTTCTCACCAAAAGCAGCTTTTCCTTGGTCCTCGACAATATTGCGTCTATGTTTGACGAGTAGTTCATGCAAAGGAATCTTGACAGGACAAGCATCTGTACAAGCAGCACATAAGCTTGATGCAAATGGAAGCTCCTTGTAATCGTCATAGCCACCAAGTAGTGGTGATAAAACCGCTCCAATTGGTCCAGGATAAATCGAACCATACGAATGTCCACCAATATGACGATAGATAGGACATACATTAATACAGGCTGCACAGCGAATACATTGCAGCGCTGATTGAAACTCGGTCCCAAGAATTTTCGAACGTCCGTTATCAACAACGACTAAATGAAACTCTTCAGGTCCATCAACATCGCCTTCTCCCCTCGGTCCAGTCAAACCTGTAATATAGCTTGTTAGTTTTTGACCAACAGCACTACGGCAGAGCATACTAACGAGGACATCTAGTTCTTCCCATGTTGGAACAATGCGTTCCATCCCCATGACGGAAATTTGCGTCTTTGGCAGGCTTGTTGAAAGGCGTGCATTTCCTTCATTTGTTACTAGAGAGACACTCCCTGATTCGGCAACTGCAAAATTACAGCCTGTAATCCCAAGATCTGCATCCAAAAACTCTTGGCGAAGCTGTTCGCGCGCAAATAAAGCTAATTCCTCAGGCTTAGACGAATTTTGATAGCCTTTCTTTTCACGAAATGTATCACGAATTTGCTCCTTATTCTTATGAAGAGCAGGGGCGACAATATGAGAAGGAGGATCGTGATCATCAATTTGGAGGATGTATTCTCCAAGATCTGATTCAATCACTTCACAGCCTATTGATTCAAGCGCTTCATTCATACTGATTTCTTCCGTCACCATCGACTTTGACTTAATAATCTTCTTTGCATTCTTTTTTGTGGCAATTTGTTTAATGTATTCATTCGCTTCATCAGCCGTTTTCGCAAAGAAAATATGTCCTCCATTTGCCGTTACATTGGTCGCAAGCTGCTCTAAATAATAATCAAGATTTTCTAACGTATGCTGCCGTATTTCTTCTGATAATTCGCGCCAATCTTCCCAGTTACCAAGCTCGTCGGCTGCATGATCCTTCACATTTTTTAATCTTTCTTGAGCAGATACCACTGCATTTCTCATAAAATCATTTTTTAATCCCTTATCGACACGACCGAAGAACTCGATTTCGCCAATCTTCATCGCCATCTCTACTTCACCCCTTTGCTTTTGCTGTTTGATTTAATATTTGCGCAATATGCATCACTTTAATCGGCTTACCTTGACGATCAATTCTTCCGCCAATATTCATCAGACAGCCACAATCTGCCCCTATAAGAACGTCTGCATTCGTTGCTTCGATATGACTAATTTTCTCATTGACCATCTGCTCTGAAATTGGAACCATTTTAACGGAAAATGTTCCTCCAAATCCACAGCATATCTCTTTATTAGGTAACGTATTAAATTCTAAATCGCTTACATTTTTTAATAACTTCATCGGTGCTTCCTTGACGCCAAGCAAACGAGTCATATGGCAGGATGTATGATAGGTTGCTTTTGCTGGGAAAGTAGCTCCCACATCTTCCACTTTCAGTACATCGACAAGAAATTGAGTAAATTCATAAGATTTATTGACTAGCTTCTCGGCACGTTCCTTCCACTCTGGATCATCTTTAAATAGCGCTGGATATTCATGAATCATCGCCGCACATGAACCAGAAGGAGTCACAACATATTCAGAAGCTTCAAAAGCTCGGATCATATTTTTGGCAACATCTTTAGCCTCTCGATGATAGCCACTGTTAAAGGCTGGCTGACCACAGCACGTTTGCCCTGCAGGAAAATCCACATGACATCCTTGCCGTTCTAACACTTCGACTGTATCTTTTCCTACCCCAGGATAGAACACATCTGCTAAACAAGTAATAAACAACGAAACGTTCATATTTATTCTCCCCTTTAAGTTATAAGGTCATCTGATGACTAAATTATATTGCTTTTATTATAAGGAAGATTACTGAACTATTCAATACTATTAAATCAATTTTCAGAAAAATAATAAGAAAGTCTCTCTCCTTATCTAATTTTCTATATCAAAGTATTTTTATTTTTACAACGATGACAAGACTACTTATCGTCGCTAATGATTATAGTTATCGCAATAACAAAAAAACCGCTGAAAATCTTTTTACAATGAGCTTCTACTGCCTCATTTACTATCCGCGATTAATTTGTATACCAGCTAACAGCTTCGTTATCACATGACCAGCCATAATCAAACCACAAACAGACGGGACAAATGCATTTGAAGATGGTGGCATTTTCGCTTTTCGAATGCTTCCATTCTCCGCTGCCTCTGGAACAATTTCTTTGCGGATATCTTCACGAATCTTGATTGGCTGCTCATCAGAGAAGACGACTTCAATCCCTTTATAAATTCCTTCTTTACGTAAGCGAGTACGAATCACTTTTGCTAATGGATCATAGCTCGTTTTTGAAATATCCGTCACCCGTAAGCGCGTTGGGTCCATTTTATTGGCAACTCCCATACTAGAAATGATCGGAATTTTTCTCTCTAAACATTGCTTCATTAAGTGGATTTTATAGGAAATCGTGTCGCTCGCATCAATGACATAGTCAAGATCATAACTGAAAAATTGCTCATACGTTTCTTCTGTATAAAACATTTTTAACGCAATCACTTCGCACTCAGGATTAATATCTTGAATTCGTTCCTTCATTAATTCTACCTTTTGTCTTCCAACTGTAGATAACAAAGCATGAATTTGTCTATTTACATTCGTAATATCAACATCGTCTTTATCAACAAGAACGAGTCTCCCAACCCCTGAACGCGCAAGTGCCTCTGCAGAGAATGATCCTACTCCTCCGATTCCAAGAACAGCAACAGTGCTATTTTTTAATTGGGCTAGTCCGTCATGCCCAATTGCTAATTCATTACGTGAAAATTGATGCAACATCCTTTATTTGCTCCTTCCAATCCTTAAACATTAGAAAAACTTGACTTATCGCCAAATCCTTTAATGGCGAAAGTCTTAGTCTTTTTTATTCGTTCAGAAAGTTACAATTACTTTTATACTCTGATCAGTTAAACAGGTATTATCGAAATTGACTATACCATAGCGAATTAACCAAGCGCAAGCTCACTTTGCACCTGCTATCCACTATAATCTTCCGAGTTCATGACATTTCTTTCACGATTCATCTCTTAATCACACTTTTTAGTTAAATAAGCTTCTTTCATTTCAGGTAACATCCATCCATCAAACAGTTCTTCATAAGTACAAATTAAATAAGCAATCCTCTTAAAGAAGATTGCCTAATGCCAGAACCTATGTAGAGCAAGAATCCCAATAATGCCGTTATCCCTTTTGTTTTGAACCTGCATGAGCAGGTGGGTGCCATGTGTTCATCTTCTTACTTCCTTACCAAAAGAAGGCATGCAATCCAATAATCAACGGTAGCTCCCATTCAAAAAGTGTTGGCTCAAAACGTACAGTGTCCACGTACATCTCAGGACTCTTACTTTGTTGAATACATCTTACCAAAATGATTTTAATCAGTCAATAGTAAATTCTGAATTTTTCGTTAAGTTGTTCTTTTGTTGAATGATCATTCTTGTGTTACAGTTTATCTAAGTGAACTGCTCCCACCACTTACCACCCTTGCAGGTTGCTTGAAGTGGGGGCTTCTTGGGTAGTCGCCACTTTTACTAGCTGACGAAATCGACCAAGCTAACCCTCTTGTTCCAAGAGTTTATATATGCATTAGGCAATTGCTAATAAGCGTATGCCTTCTTTCTTAATGTTGATTGCAGAATTATAATCTCGATCAAGTTTCAGTCCACAAGCACATTGATACGTACGTTCTGATAATTTGATGTCTTTTACCGAACCACATTTCGAACACGTTTTTGTAGAGGGAAACCATTTATCTATTTTGATAAGTTGCTTCCCTTGTTCGTTTAGTTTGTACTGTAAGAAAGAAGTGAACATTCCCCATCCATTATCAGCGACACTTTTTCCGAACTTTGAGTGCTTGGGACATGCCTTTCATATCTAAATCCTCAATGATAACGGCATCATAATTAGTAACTAATTCTTTTGATTTATGGTGAAGAAGTTTTTGCGTTGATTAGCGACTTTCTCTTGGATTTTAGCCACTCGAATGCGTTGTTTATTCCAATTCGAAGAGCCTTTCTTTTTACGAGATAATTTCCGCTGTTCTTGTGCTAACTTATTGAGCATCTGTCGATAAAACTTCGGATAATTGGCTTTCTTACCCTCACTATCGACAAATAGCCCATCCATCGCAAAGTCCAACCCAACCACTTTTTCTATCTCCTTTTTGGCTATTTGCTTCTCGTACTCTGTAAGAATGGAAATGTAGTATTTTCCCGATGCAGTCATGGATAGTGTACAAGACTTAATCGTATGTTCAGAAGGAATCGTTCGGTGTTGTTTGACTTTTACCTTTTTCAATTTAGGTAATTTGATATGACCATCTACTAGCTGAATATTGCCGTTTACGACATTTGTGGTATAGCTTTGCTTGTGTCGTTTGCTTTTGAATCTTGGAAACTTAGCGTGACCTTTGAAGAAGGCTTTATAAGCTTTATCTAAGTTTAACTGTGCATTTGCCAACGCTAAAGAGTCCGCTTCTTTTAGCCATGCAAACTCTGTTTTATATTTAGCAGGAGTCGGGTGTTTCACGCTTTTCAAGGCTTCTTTATCATTTTTAAGATTTTCATACGTTTCCATTCGCTCAGCTAACATTTTGTTGTAGACAAAGCGAACGCAACCAAAGGTTTTTCGTATCGCAAATGCCTGTTCCTTTGTTGGGTAGAGTCGAAACTTATACGCCTTGTTTTGTTTAGCCATATCAAATCACCTCCTATTTGCATGGATAAATATCGTTATCATTATCGGTTGATTATATCGTGAAAATACCGTACAATCAAGTGTGAGGTGAATAGCGATGTCCGATAAAGAACGTGTAGAAATCCGTATGCCTAAACCTATTTTAGAAAAAGTTTACAAATACCAAAAAGAAAACAGCCTATCTACAAGAACAGCGACGATTCTTGAATTGTTGCGAAAAGGATTAGAAAAATAGCTTTGGCTTATGCCAACCGACATTCATCTCCCCCTTACCGTTGGGCTTTGCCCGTAACACGCTTGAAGAGGGAGACTTCTTTCGCAAAACGTTAAAAATAGAAAGGATCGAGTGATTTATGAACCTACTTGCTACTCAACGATGTGTTGAAATACGTCAAGAAATTGGTTGGACAGAGAAGCGAATTGTTGAAACCTCTTTTGATCTGAAATTATTTGAAGATCAGATAACGACTAAGGATGACACATTCCCTATCACATCGATTTTCGATATTTCTTATCGAAAAAAGGCTGAACAGGGTGCAATGGGCTTTCTTTATTTGCACACAAGTCAAGGGGTAAAAACATATTACATTAAAGAAGAACCGACTTCACTTGTCAAAGCCTATCAAAAACTCAAACTAGAGCGACCCGAACTGCGCTGAGTGAACAGCCTTAACTATCTTACGAGCCTCAATATCGCCGAAGATTGGAAAATGAGGAAATGGAGACTCCATAGACTCCATTCCGTAGCATGAAGTTACAATCCAGCCTTCTCCTTCACGATGAGCAAATGTATCAATGACAGAAACCTTGGCTTCCTTCACCCATGACAATGCCCGCGCTCTCTCTGCGTGTGTAATAAATAGAAATTCATGAGTATACGGTTGGTCACCTATCGCTTTTCTGATAATCGAATACTCATTCGATACAGAACGCTGATGAAAGAGAAAGTCTTCTACCATGCTGTTTGCTGTCGCTTCCTTTCCAGCCCCTGGTCCAATGAAGAGGAGTTGATCAATAGTTGGACCTTCGAGCACGATGCCATTGGATACTCCTCTTACATTTGCTAATGGTTCAGTTGGTGAGAGAAAAGCTACAGTAACAGCACCAATGATTTGAGTTCCATCATTCCATGCCTCACCAATGAGCTTTAGTTTGAATCCAATTCTTTCTCCGACTTCGACATGCCAATCATCTACTGTAGAAACTCCTTTACGAGAAAATAATTCAGCCGCTGGCCATTCACCAAAACAAAGCCGACTTAAAATCCGAATTTTATACCACGCGTCAAAGCCTTCGAGATCATCTGTCGGATCTGCTTCTGCATAACCAAGCTCCTGTGCTTCAAGTAATACATCAGCAAAGCTTCGGTGGTTTTCAATCATCTCTGTTAGCATATAGTTCGTCGTTCCGTTTAAAATGCCAGAAACTCGCGAGATAGGCGTTGTTGCTAGAGTTCCTTTTAATGCATTTATAATGGGAACCCCTCCCGCAACAGCTGCTTCATATCCGTAGTAGATGCCGTGATCTGCGGCAGCCTTCTCCAATACTTCACCTTTTTCTGCTACAAGTTTCTTATTTGCTGTAATGACCGGAACCCCTTTTTTTAACCAATACGATGTATATGAAAACGCTGGCTCGATCCCCCCGATTGCCTCAAAAATCACATCATATTGAGCAAGATCACAAAATTCTTTCCAATCTGTCGTCACAACTGCTTCGACACCTTCAGCCCGTTGCTTTTGACGATCCTTCACGAGAATTGCTTGTATCTCAAAATCTTCTCCTAACAGTTGTTTCACAGCTTCCCTGGTCGCATTTAAACGTTCATATACTCCGCTTCCTACCGTACCATAGCCAATCAAGCCAATTTGCAGCATTTTCGCTACCCCTCTCTTTTTAACAGACAAGCACATACAACTCGTTTATCAACAAGTCGGCATTTATTCTATGCTAGAAAACTACGCCATCCTTCTAAATTTTAAAACTTCTGAAAAACAAAAAAACCTCTCCGATAAGGAAAGGTTTCTGCCTTTACTTATCTCTCAGAACGCTTTGCATTCTGCTGGAATTAGCACCTTTTTTTGCATGGCATGCAAAACGGTTGCTGGGCTTCACAGGGTCAGTCCCTCCACCACTCTTGATAAGGTTGAAATTTTTAACTGTTCATTTTCTTTTAACGCTGATTATAAGGTAGCAAGTCCCACACTGTCAATGTTTAGTGTGTTTAATTAAACGTTAACCTTCTCTGCTTTCTTACCAATAATAGATAGGTTTAGATCAATTAATTGCTCAACACTTACTTCGCCTGGAGCATTCGTTAACAAGCAGCTAGCACTTGCTGTTTTCGGGAATGCAATGGTATCACGCAGGTTCGTACGTCCAGCAAGGAGCATGATCATTCGATCAAGTCCTAGGGCAATACCACCATGTGGAGGCGTTCCATATTCAAACGCATCCAATAAGAAGCCAAATTGTTCACGAGCTTCTTCTTCAGAGAAACCAAGTGCTTTGAACATTTGCTCTTGTATGTCACGTTGATAAATACGTTGCGACCCACCGCCTAGCTCATAACCATTTAAAACAAGATCATAGGCATCAGCACGAACGCTACCTGGATCAGTTGCGAGAAGCTCTATGTCTTCTTTTTTCGGACTTGTGAATGGGTGGTGAAGTGCTACATAACGTTTTGCATCTTCATCATATTCAACAAGTGGGAAGTCAACAACCCAAAGGAAGTTGAATTGACTAGCATCGATTAGGTCAAATTGCTTACCGAATTTCATACGGAGAGCACCGAGGCTATCAAAGACAACCTGCTTCTTATCAGCACCAAAGAAGAGTAGGTCACCAGCTTCTGCACCCATTGCTTCAAGTAAAGCAGCTTCTTGATCTCCTTCAAAGAATTTTGCAATTGGTCCTTTTAATCCGTCTTCCTCCACTTTTAACCAAGCAAGTCCTTTTGCTCCGTATTGCTTAACAAAATCGGTTAGAGCATCGATTTCTTTACGTGAAAGCTTGTCAGCTCCACCTTTTAGGTTCAATCCTTTCACAATACCTCCACCTGCTAGTGCACTTTGGAATACTTTGAACTCTGTATCCTTCACAACTTCAGATAGCTCAATAAGCTCCATTCCAAAACGTAGATCTGGTTTATCAGAACCAAAACGATTCATTGCCTCATCATAAGTCAAACGTGGAAGTGGTAGAGACAACTCAACACCTTTTGTTTCTTTCAACACTTTTGCCATCATGTTCTCTGTCATAGCAAGCAAATCTTCTTTATCCATGAAAGATGTCTCAATATCGACTTGAGTAAATTCTGGCTGACGATCTGCACGCAAATCTTCATCACGGAAACAACGAACAATTTGATAATAACGCTCAAAACCAGAAACCATTAACAATTGCTTAAACAACTGCGGCGATTGTGGCAACGCGTAAAATTCACCGTGATGGACACGACTTGGAACGAGATAGTCACGTGCTCCCTCTGGTGTACTCTTTGTCAGCATTGGTGTCTCAATTTCCATAAATGTTTGCTCGTCAAGAAAATCACGAATGATCTTTGTCGTACGATGACGAAGCTTAAATGTTTCTTGCATATCTGGACGGCGAAGATCAAGATAGCGGTATTTTAGACGAACATCCTCTGATGCATCTGTATCTGCTTCAATTTGAAAAGGCACAGGCTTTGATGCATTTAAAATCGTGATATTGCTTGCATGAATTTCAATTGTACCAGTCGCAATTTTATCATTAACGGTCTTCGGATCACGTAAGACAACCGTACCTTCGACTTCAATAACATACTCATTACGTACACGTTCTGCCGTTTCTAATGCACTCTTGTCTACTTCTGGACTAAAAACAACCTGGACAATTCCTGAACGATCACGTACATCAAGGAAAATAACCTGTCCTAAATCACGGCGTTTTTGTACCCAACCTTTTAATTGAACGCGTTCACCAACCTGTTCGTTACGAATCTCTCCACAATGATGTGTTCTTCCTATCATCTTCATTACCTCCAAGAGTTTGTTGTTTCATATAATCAATAAATGATGCTAGTGCTATTTCTTTTTGTTCACCAGTCTCCATGTTCTTTACGTTAATCAGTCCTTGTGATAGCTCATTATCACCAAGTATCGCTGTGTAACGTGCTTCTAACCGATCTGCAGCTTTAAATTGTGCCTTCATTTTCTTGTCTAAATAATCCTTATCTGCACTTAAGCCCGCTGCACGTAGCTGATACAGCAAGTCGACACTCTTTTCTTTTGCTGCATCACCTAGAGAAACGAGATAGCAATCGAATGCTGTTTCAACTGGAATTTCCTTATTCTGTGCTTTTAGTGCCATAATGACACGTTCGATACTGAATGCAAAGCCAATCCCTGGTGTCGGTGGACCGCCAAGTTGCTCAACAAGACCTGTATAGCGTCCTCCACCACATAATGTCGTAATCGCACCAAATCCATCTCCATCAGCCATAATTTCAAAGGCAGTGTGATAGTAATAGTCAAGACCACGAACAAGTGTTGGATCAACAACATAAGGAATGTTTAATTGATCAAGGTAAGCTCTTACCTGTTCAAAGTAAGCCTTTGATTCCTCGTTTAAGTACTCAAGAATCGAAGGAGCCGTCTTCATCAATGGATGCTCTCGGTCTTTTTTACAGTCAAGAATACGAAGTGGGTTCTTTTCTAGTCGACTTTGACAATCTTGACAAAATTCAGAGATACTCGGTTTAAAATGATCGATCAATGCTTGACGATGCGCATCACGGCTTTCTTTGTCACCAAGGCTATTTAAGACAAGCTTAATATCTTTTAGTCCAAGCTCAGCGTATATACTCATGACAAGTGCTAGTACTTCTGCATCAATTGCTGGATCTGCACTCCCTAACGCTTCTACGCCAAATTGAACAAACTGGCGCATCCGTCCAGATTGAGGACGCTCATAACGAAACATCGGTCCAGTATAGTAAAGCTTTGTTGGCTGGTTCGCTTGACCATAATAGCTTCTTTTCAACATAGGAACGGACTACAGCAGCCGTTCCTTCTGGACGAAGTGTCAAGCTACGATTTCCACGATCCTCAAATGTGTACATTTCTTTTTGAACAATATCAGTCGTATCACCGACACCGCGCTGAAATAAATCTGTATGTTCAAAAATCGGTGTGCGAATTTCCTGATAGTTATAACGACGACAAACATCCTTCGCTTTGCTTTCAATATACTGCCAAATTTCCACTTCACCTGGCAATATATCCTGCGTTCCACGTGGAATTTGAATACTCATGTTTTGCTCCTCCAAACCTTAGATCAAAATAAAAAAACTCCCATCCCTGATGATTCATCATCAGGGACGAGAGTTATACCCGTGGTGCCACCCTAAATTGAAGCAATACTGCTTCCACTTTAGACAGTTAACGCCTGCTACACGTCTTTTCCTACTAGTTTATCCGTTCAGAAAAACTCCTCTGAGCTGTTCGTTCATTAAGGCAGATATGGAGGGCTTTCAGCCACGACCTCTCCTCTCTTTTTTACCCTTATCCTCAATTACTCTGTCTCGTCTTTGGAATGGTTCATTTTGCATTTAGTTGATTACTATCATACGAATGAATAGGTTACCTGTCAATAGCCTAATTACGACTTAACTTATTTTTTAGTAGCTTTACCTCTCGTAACGAAAGCCCAAATTCCGTTGCTAACTCAAAATTGGTATGCTGCGCTTCTCGTTCCATAAAAGAATGATAATCCGTGTTAAACAAAGGCTGTAGGCTGTGATGGTGCATTTGCTGTCTCGCACTAGAGCGCATGTATGATCAATCCTTCCATCTGTTCTTTCTTCTATCATGACCAAAAAAAGAAAAAAACTTACATGAAAGCTGGATAGAATTGATCAAATACAGGCTTTGCACCTTTCAACTAAATCACTTGCTCATTTCAATACGATCCTTTATTTACTATCAATAATGAGTGTCACAGGTCCATCGTTGACGAGTGCAACATCCATCATCGCTCCGAACATTCCTGTTTGCACATCAATCCCTTTTTCCCTTAGCTTCTCATTCAACTGATCATACAATTCTTCAGCTAATGGAGGCTTTGCCGCACTCATAAAATTTGGTCGTCTTCCTTTACGAGTATCTCCGTAAAGGGTGAATTGAGATACTGATAAAATTTGCCCACCAACGTCTTTTAATGAATGATTCATTTTCTCTTCCTCATCTTCAAAAATACGTAGGTTGACAATTTTATCCGCTATATAATCAACATCCTTAATGGTATCTTCATGTGTTACACCTACAAGAAGAGTTAAACCAAATTCAATTTCACCAACAATGACACCATTTACCGTGACTGATGCTTCTTTCGTTCGTTGAAGTACAACCTTCATTTGATTATCATTCCTAACTATTTCTTCGCTTAATGCATCACTCTGCGTACAGAATAAATATCTCGTAATTGTTTAATTTTTTCTACGACTTTATGCAAGTGATCAATATTTTGAATGGAGATCGTCATATGAATCGTCGCTACCTTCTGACGATGATCAGAACGTCCTGAGACTGCATTAATGATCGTACGAGATTCTGCCACAGCATGTAACACTTCATTTAATAGTCCATTTCGGTCATAGCCAGAAATTTCAATATCAACGTTATATGATTTGCTTTGCTGGACATCGCCTTCCCATTCAACAGGTAGTAGTCTTCCCTGCGCTTCTTCATTATTCACATTGGCACAATCAGAACGATGAATGGAAACTCCTCGCCCCTTCGTAATGTAGCCGATAATATCGTCGCCAGGAACAGGTGTACAGCAACGTGATAAACGAATCAAAAGATTGTCAACACCCTTTACTGTCACGCCAGAATGAGTCTTCTTCTTCGGTCTATGTGTCTGGACATCAGACAAAGCCGCAGCGAGAGATTGATCCTCTTGTTCTTGGTCTAATTGTTTTCTCAGTTTCTCTGTCATTTTATTAACAATTTGCTTAACACTAATACCGCCATAGCCTGCTGCAGCAAACATATCTTCTTCACCAGCAAAACTAAATTTATTAGCTACTTCAGCAATGTTCTCATCTGTTAGTACTTCTTTTGGTTCAAAATCAAGTGCGCGAATTTCTTTTTCAACTAGTTCGCGTCCTTTTTCCACGTTTTCTTCTCTTCGTTCCTTCTTAAACCACTGTCTAATTTTGTTTTTTGCATGTGAAGACTGCGTTATTTTCAGCCAATCCTGACTAGGCCCATAGGAATGCTTCGATGTTAATACCTCAATGATATCACCTGTCTTCAGTTGATGATCAAGCGGCACCATTTTCCCATTCACCTTTGCCCCAATACAACGATTTCCAATTTCACTATGGATCCGATAAGCAAAATCAAGTGGAACAGAACCATAAGGTAACTCTATCACATCACCCTTTGGAGAGAACACAAAGACCATGTCAGAAAACAGGTCCATTTTCAAAGATTCCATAAATTCTTGAGCATCGTTTGTTTCCGTTTGTGATTCGATCACATCTCTAAACCAGCTTAGCTTGTCCTCAAAAGAATTCTCTTTGTTTGCTACTGTCTTACCTTCTTTATATGCCCAATGAGCAGCAACCCCAAATTCAGCAATCCGATGCATTTCTTCCGTTCTAATTTGAACCTCCAATGGATCTCCGTATGGTCCGACGACCGTCGTATGCAAAGACTGATACATATTGGCTTTTGGCATCGCGATATAATCCTTGAACCGCCCTGGCATCGGCTTCCAACAGGTATGAATCACCCCGAGAACGGCATAGCAATCCTTAATGCTTTTCACCACAATTCTCACAGCAAGTAAATCATAGATCTCATTAAATTGCTTGTTTTGCATAACCATTTTTCGATAAATACTATAGATGTGCTTCGGTCGTCCAGATAATTCTGCCTCTACATGAACATCAGACAATTGACTATTTATCGTATCCATTACTTCAGATAAATATTGCTCACGCTCTGCTCGTTTACGCTTCATTAAATTAACGATTCGATAATACTGCTGTGGATCTAAATATCGAAGAGCTGTATCTTCAAGCTCCCATTTGATTTTCGAAATTCCGAGCCGATGAGCGAGTGGTGCAAAAATTTCCAAAGTTTCATTTGACGTCACCCGTTGTTTCTCAGGTGGCATAAACTTTAACGTGCGCATATTATGAAGACGATCTGCAAGCTTAATCAAAATGACACGAATATCTTTTGCCATCGCAATCAACATTTTACGGTGATTCTCTGCTTGTTGCTCTTCTTTTGACTTATATTTAAATTTCTTCAGCTTCGTCACGCCATCAACGAGCATAGCAACTTGCTCATTAAACGCTTCTTCGATGTCAGCTTCCGTTATATCTGTATCTTCAACCACATCATGAAGAAAAGCTGCCGCCACTGTATTCGGATCGAGTTCAAGCCCAACAATAATTCCTGCAACCTGGATCGGATGTAGAATATAAGGTTCGCCTGATTTACGGTACTGCCCTTCATGAGCTTTCTCCGCATATTCATAAGCCTTTCGCAAAAAAGCGATGTCTTCCTCATTTAAGTAAAGACTCGCTTTCTCTAACACTTGATCTATCGTCATGGAATCACCTATTTACGATTCAATATTTCTTTATATTATGGGTAAGTTTTCACAGTATGTAAAGGGGAAAGAACGAAAATTGTCGAGGTAGGGTCGTTAAAATCAACCAAAGAGGGAAAAAGAAGTCAAAAAAAAGAAAGGACCTAATCCCAAATCCACATTATACAGTAGGTAAATAATCAATCCATACTATATATAGCAGAAAATTTGGAAATTAGAGCCCTAAAATGTTCAATTATATGTCATTAAAGAAAATACATCATATCCATCTAAACGATCGCGACCATCTAAGTAACCTAACTCGATCATAAAGGCAATACCAACTACTTCGCCACCAAGCTCTTCAACCAGCTTTATCGTCGCTTCAATCGTTCCACCAGTCGCAAGTAAATCATCAGCAATCAACACACGTTGTCCCTGCTGGATCGAGTCACGGTGAATCGTTAAACTGTCCTTACCATATTCTAATCCATATTCGACCGTCAATACTTCACGTGGAAGCTTCCCTACTTTTCTAACAGGCACAAAACCTGCATCCAAAGCATAGGCAATTGGACAACCGACGACAAACCCTCGTGCTTCTGGCCCAACGATGACATCGACATTTTTTTCACGCGCATAATCCGCCATTTCATTAATAGCCGCTTTATACGCCGGTCCATTTTGCATTAATGTGGTAATATCTTTAAAACGAATACCTTCCTTTGGGTAATCTTCCACAATTGTAATATACTTTTTGAAATCCATCTCTATACCGTCTCCTTGATTATCATCTTATCTATTTTATTCTTAGATAGTACTTGAGTGAACCATTGTTTCAATTCGTCATACGAAGAATAAACAAAATCATTTTCAATGTAACCTTGTTCCTGCTTCTGACGAAATGTTATTGATTCATCTAAGCTTTTTTTAACGGGGTTTTCCGCGACTGTCAGAGTGCCGTTCTCGATCGTAACAAACCCAAGCTCGCAAAATACCTGTGACATAAAGTCAATGGTGTGCCTTGACCATCCTTTGTGGCTAGCTAAATCCTGACTATACCGAGTCATATCAAATGACTTTCGCTTTAATAAAAACGCATAGTACCATTTAAACTGCTCACGATTTGGATTCGTTGTGAAAAAGGAATCGTTCTCTTGATGAAAGACCGTATAAATTCGGCTCGGCTCTCCCTGATTTTCAAACAATTGCTTTAGCTGTTCACGCTCATATGGAACATCAAGCAGAACAAGGTAGCGTTTATTAAACTTAATAGGTTCATCATGAACATGAATATGCAGCCCTTCCAGTCCTAAGCTTGCTTGCGTCTCATTTCTAAACGAAACAAGAACTCGTTCTTGCGCTGGAATACTTTCTAATCGTTCAAGAAGACGAGTCTTTTGGATGCTTCGCCAATCAAATAACTGCCATTCTGAGACAGCAACATCCTCAATCATCATTTGTGGCTTCACATGTCCATTCCATTCATTGATTGAAAGCGTTCCGACTGCAGAAATCTTGGCTTGTGATGTCATCTCATCATGCAAGTAACCAAGGTGAAAACCAATTCCGTCTAACGTTGCACCATTTTGGGCAAAAGCAACCTTTAGATGATTAGCATCACTTCCAATTTTTCGCATTTGCTCTAAATGTACGTCTTGAAGTAAAACCTTTGGTGTTGGATTTTGAATCCCAAATGGGGCAAGCTGTTCAAGTTGTTGAATGACCGCAACTGATATTTCATCAACGCTCGCCACTAAATCAATCGTCGTCACAGGTTTAAAGTCTTCTGGAGACAACACATCCTTCGCTTGCTCACATAGCCTCGTCCGTAATGTATCGAGGTCACTGGCATTCATCGTCAATCCTGCTGCCATTGGATGTCCACCAAAATGCGGTAAAATATCTCGGCTTTTCGAAAGCTCAGCAAACATATCAAAGCCTTCTATGCTTCGGGCTGAGCCCTTTGCAAGTCCTTTCTCTGAGTCAACACTTAACACAATCGTCGGACGATAAAATCGTTCAACAAGACGGGAAGCGACAATGCCAATAACTCCTGCATTCCACCCTTCTCCAGCGATCACAAGTACATCGTTTTCATCGGGAGGAAAATGTGTTTCGACGACAGCTACAGCAGCTTCCGTCATTTCATTCACGATGGCTTGTCTTTCCTTATTGAGCGCATCAATCTCCGTAGCTAACTGTTCTGCTTCCTCTCTATCAGTTGATAAGATTAGCTCAACAGCTGGATCTGCTGAATCTAGTCGACCAGCAGCGTTGATTCTCGGACCAATCCCAAAGCCGACATGATCTGCTTGAATCACTTGTGACTGCAAACCACACTTGTTTTTCAAAGCCACTAGTCCTGGCTTATCAGTTGATTGAAGCGCATGGAGACCGTCCATGACAAGTAAACGATTCTCATCAACCAATGGAACTAAATCGGCAACGGTTCCAATGACAGCAATATCAAGCCATTCATACGGTAATCGTCCAAGCAGGGCATGAGCTACTTTTAAAGCGACTCCAACCCCTGCCAATCCCTTAAATGGATAAGGACAGCCTGGTTTTTTCGGATTCACAATCGCATAGGCATCTGGCAAAACAGGTGGAGCTTCGTGATGGTCTGTAATAATAAAATCGAGTCCAATCTCTTTTGCTACCTCTGCAACATGCACGGCGGCAATACCTGTATCAACAGTGACAATTAATTGATATCCTTCTTCCTTAGCTCGTCTAATCGCTGGCTCATTTGGTCCATATCCTTCCGTGAATCGATTCGGTATGTAATAATCAACCTCAGCTTCGAGCGATCGTAGAGCATGATACATGAGAGCTGTACTACTTACTCCATCTGCATCATAATCTCCAAAAATGAGAATTTTCTCTTTTTGTTCAATGGCTGCGTGAATCCTCATGACAGCCCGCTCCATATCATCAAGCAGAAAAGGATCGTGATAGACCATTTCATCTTTATAGAGAAACTTTTTTGCAGTTTCTACTGTATCAAAGCCTCGATTTAATAGAAGCTTAGCAACTAACGGCGCGATCTTTAATTCATTGACAAGCCCATCTATTTGACTCGATGTTTGTTCTTTTATCTTCCATCTAGCCTTAGGTTTTAGCATAGAAAACACCCCTTGACCTTCCTATTATACAGGAGCATTCAAGGGGTGACAATGTTCAATCAGTCGGCCTCTTCTCTTGATCGACCTCGGCATTAGACTGCACAAATACTTTATTCGGTGATGACCCACCTTCATCTTTGTTTAGATTCGAATCATCTGCTCCAGTATTATCATGCTTCCTGCTAGCAGCTAACCCATCAGCCGTTTTTAAACGTCTTAATTCGCTTCTTAGCTGATAAATGCGTACCATCCCTAGAGCTCCTGCAATCACAGCGCCCATAAATACAGAGCCAAGTATTACTAGGATTAAAGGCCATTCTGCCGTTCCAAATAAATAATTGACCCTCACACCATCTACATTAATAACGGCAAAAATGGCAATCACAATCGCTGCGAGCAAACCGAGAATAAGACCCCATTGTCCCTTCATCGATCTCCCTCCTCTTCATTTTTCTTTTTTTCTTTATAAGGGTTTATATGAACAAGCACATCTTGGACATACTCTTCTAAAAGTAAACGCTCTTTCACCATTTTTCCTATAGCATGACCCTCTTCGACTGAGATCTGTGGGTCGACCGCTACTTTAATATCAATAATGACATAATGCCCGTGCTCACGTGCAAAGAACTCATCAATATTGAGAACTCCATTAACACTTGCAGCTGCATCTTTCATTTCAATCGTATCTTCCTCATGCAACACATGATCAAGTGCATTATGAATCGACTGCTTCCCGAGACTCCAAGCCATTTTAGCAATAAGTAATGCGACAAATACACTAGCTAGCGAATCAGCGTAGACGAGGCTTGGAATGTTTTGCTGTCCTCCTATGATAGCTGCTCCAATTCCTATTAATGCAGCGAAAGAAGAGAAGACGTCTGAGCGATGATGCCAAGCGTCTGTCATAATCGCATCACTCTTATACTTTTTACCCAAATAATACTTATAACGAAACATGATCTCCTTTGTGATAATAGAAAAAACAACCGCATAGATAGCCAAAACCTTCGGAACCTCAATCGGTTCAAAAAAAGACCTTGCTGCACTGAGGGCAATTTCAAAGCTAACAAAGAAAAGCAAAACAGCTACAATAATCGCAGCTACAGATTCTGCCTTTCCGTGTCCATATGGATGATCACGATCCGGAGGCATTTTCGCAGCACGAACGCCAATCAATACAACAACCGAGCCGATAACGTCTGAAGCAGAGTGAACGGCATCCGCAATTAATGCACGGCTATTAGCAACCACTCCGACAACCGCCTTTATGATAGCCAAAATAATATTACCAATAATGCCAACCCATGCCGCAAAGCGAACTTTACGATAGCGCTCATCTTCCTCAGACACATCATCACCCACTTAGCTTCAACTCAAAACACTTTCTTAATTTTACCATTCTCCCTATTTAAATTCATCCTTTCACCCTTCTGTTACATGCATTGTTCTATAAAAAAGTCAAAAAAGGATGTCTCATCAGGGTCTGCCCCCTTGGGTAATGAACACTCGATTGCATGCTTAGAAAATAAATCAAGCACATCATCGAATGTAGAAGGGGACAGACACTTTCGTTTTGAGACATCCTCTATATTTTTACTATACCGTTGGTTAGCCTTCAACCTGTTGCTCTGATTGGAACTTCTTTTTCTTTAATTGCTTAGATTTCCAAATTAACCACAGCTGAGCAGCAAGAAACATTGATGAATACGTGCCTGCAACTAATCCGACAAGAAGAGCAAAAGCAAAGGAACGAATGGCTTCTCCACCAAATACGAAAATAGCGGCCGCTGCAAAAATAACGGTTAAAACGGTATTAATTGATCGAGATAGCGTTTGAACAAGACTCTTATTAACGATTCTTGCTAGGTCGTCAAAACCTTTCACTCGTTTTGCTAGTTTCAGATTTTCACGAATCCGGTCAAAAGTTACGATGGTATCATTGATCGAATAACCAACGATTGTCAAAATTGCTGCAATAAATGGAACATTAACTTCAATTTGCAAAATACTAAACACAACAAGAATAAAAAAGGCATCGTGCAGTAAAGCGACAATCGCAGCTATACCAAAGGTAAGCTCGAAACGCAACGCTACATAGATCACAATTCCCAGGGAAGCAAAGAGGACTGCATATAAAGCATTACGAGCAAGCTCTTGTCCAACCGTCGATGATACCGTGCTTACATTTGGCTCCGATCCATACTTATCGACGTAGAAAGCATTAATTTCGGCAATCTCTTCAGGTGCTAATACACCAATAAATCCGACACTAGCTCTTTCATTATTATCACCAGCAAGCGTGATATCATCTGGGGCATAGCCCTCACCGATTTGGAGAATTCCTCTCTCACCTGATCCGCAGTCAACGTATCAGGCGCTACTACCTCTACACGTGAACCACTTTCAAAATCAATTCCAAGATTTAATCCTAATGTGAGTAATAAGATGATCCCAATTAGTGTAAAAGCTGACGATAACACAAAGAATTTATTGCGATGTTTGACGAAATCGATATCTCGATCGTGAAAATCAAAGTTCATGAATCTCACCTTCCTTTACACCAAACAAGCGCGGCTTTTTATTTAGCAGACGACTATTAATCCATAAGCCAAGTAGAAGTCTTGCACCATATACAGCCGTTACAAAACTCATTAATATGCTAACAATCAACATCACTGCAAACCCTTGTACAGAGCTTGTACCAAATGAGAATAAAACAACTGCTGCTAAGATGGTCGTAATATTGGCATCAAAGATCGTCGAAAGTGAGCGACGGCTTCCCGCTTTAAAAGCAGACATAATCGATTTACCTGAACGAATTTCTTCTTTTATTCGTTCATACGTAATAATATTCGCATCTACTGCCATCCCGACACCTAATATTAATGCCGCAATACCAGGCAGTGTTAAGACAGCATTCATCCAATTAAACACAAGCAACACAAGGTAAATATATGTCGTTAATGTAATAACTGCAATTATTCCCATAAAGCGATAATACAAAAGCATATAAGCAAAAATTAATGCTATGCCAATAAAACCTGCATAAATCGTTTGTTGCATCGCTTGTTCACCGAGAGAAGCCCCAACAGAGTTAGAATACATCTCGTCAAGCTGAACAGGAAGAGAGCCGGCATTTAACACTTCAGCTAAAAATTGTGTTTCTTCAAGAGTGAAGTTACCACTGATTGTTGCCGTATTCGAAGGAATCACCTGTTGAACAACGGCTGCGGATAGGAACTTAGGATCTTCTTTTGCATGCTTCATTGACATATGAGTCTACGCCTTCCTCAAAATCAAGCCACATGACAAGTAAGTTCTCTTGTTGAGGGCGAGCAAGCATATCTCGTGAAATTTGCTCCATTTGACGTGCATCATTTAATGTTAACGTAACGATCGGATCATTTGTATCGGGATGGAAAGATGAACTCGCTCCATTTTGACGTAAATCACTTCCATCAACAAGCACTTGATCATGTACATCTCGAATCGTCAAGTTCGCCTCAGTGGAGAGAAGATCACGAGCCGTTTGCTGGTCTGTCACTCCAGCTAGCTGAACACGAATTCGATCGTCTCCTTCAATTCGTATATTTGGTTCAGATACACCTAATACGTTAACACGTTGGTTCAAAGCACCAACTGTTGCTCTTAATGTTTCGTTGTTAATAACGTCTCCCTCGTTAGCGGGACTTACTTCATACAATATTTCAAATCCCCCTTGGAGATCGAGTCCTAAGCTAATTCCCTTCGTAATTCCCATTACCGTTTGACTAATCAAACCAGCGAGAATCGCTACAACAAGAAAAAAAGCGAATATCCGCCCTTTTTTGACCATATTCCTTTCCTGCCTCCTTCATGACAAACACTCATGCTTGTCCTTTTACCTATACTAAGATGCAAAACACAATATTCCCATTATAGCTTTCAGTGAAATTCCAGTCAATTTCCTACATACTATTTCGAACAATCAATTTACCTATGATTCATATTCTGCAAACCAATCAGTAGGCTCCTTGTAGGATCGAACCGTTAACCACGTCATGTAAGTTTGCGGTTTTAATGTTAACAAATCATTCACAAAAGCATGCAAATGAATAAATTCCTTTTTCTTACGCAATTGATAAAGAGTACATTCCCACACTTCATCAACTGTTGCTCGGTCATAGCCAAGAAAGTGAAATTCATCGACCTTACTTTGGATTGCTGGCTCTAGATCCAACCGCCAAACCTCAAATTGCTGTTTTTCCTCCATACAATAACACTCCTTTACAGGAAGATCTATGTTATAAGCGTCCAATTCCTCCCAACAACCAATACTAGCTCTTTAACTACTTGTCATGCTTGACCCACTACTAAGCATATAAATAAAAACACAATAAATCCATCATTTTTTATGAAAGTAGGGTTGTCCATGACGAAGCAAACGTTTCTTAAGGGGACGCTTATTTTAATCATAGCCGGTCTCATCACGAGATTTTTAGGTTTTGTAAATAGAATTGTTGTTGCCCGAATTATGGGAGCTGAGGGTGTTGGCCTTTATATGATGGCAGTTCCAACCCTTCTGCTTATTATTACAATCACTCAGCTAGGTTTACCTGTTGCCATTTCCAAATTAGTTGCCGAGGCAGAAGCGACAAATGATCGACCTAGGATCAAACGAATTCTTGTCGTGTCTCTTGCCATAACAAGCGTACTAAGTATTATTTTTACAACTGCAATGGTTGGATTCGCCCCATTTGTCGCAAAAGTACTTTTAACAGATTCTAGAGCCTATTTTCCCTTGATTGCGATTGCACCAATTGTTCCGATCGTTGCCCTCTCATCTGTAATGAGAGGATATTTTCAAGGTCGTCAAAATATGAAGCCAACTGCCTACTCTCAAGTCATTGAACAAGTTGTAAGGATTACGCTTGTCGCTGTCATGACCAGTGCTTTTTTGCCAATGGGGATTGAGTATGCCGCTGCTGGTGCAATGATATCCGTCGTGATTGGTGAATTAGTCTCTCTTATTTATATGATTTTCATGTTTAAAATGCACAAACGCTTTCGTGTTCGTCGTGGATTTTTCACTTATGTTAAGCAGGGGAAACATACTTTTCGGGATTTAATGGCGATTGCCTTACCAACGACAGGTAGCCGGCTAATTGGCTCCATTTCGCTTTTCTTTGAACCGATTGTCGTTGCTCAAAGTCTCGCGCTTGCTGGTGTAGCAACAGTAATGGCAACTCGACAATATGGTGAATTAGCTGGTTTTGTTATTCCCCTTCTGCTATTGCCAACATTTATTACATACTCTCTATCCGTATCACTAGTCCCTGCAATTAGTGAAGCTGCTGCTCGTAAGCATTTTAAAACCGTCCATTATCGATTGAATCAAGCATTGCGACTTGCGCTCTTATCTGGGGGTATAGCAGTGGTCATTCTTTATGTCTTCGCCGAGCCTATTATGAAGCTAATGTATGACGCTCCCACTGTGGCAACCTATGTCAAATTAATGGCTCCATTCAGCATTTTCTTATATTTTCAAGGTCCTCTTCAAGCAACATTACAAGCATTAAATCTGGCAAAAGCGGCAATGATGAACAGTCTTTTCGGTGCAGTTATTAAGATCGCAGCCATATTCGTTCTTGCGACAAGACCTGAACTCGGTATCATGGGGGCTGCTTTAGCTATCGTCATTGGATTTGTTCTGGTGACCTTGCTCCATTTTGCATCAATTGCCAAAACAATCAGCTTTACAATTGAGACAAAAACGATTGCAAAGTCGATGGTACTAATCATTTCCTCTACTATGATTGCCTATCTACTTTCTGGATTATCTTTCGGAACAGACACATTGCTTTGGAAAACCTTGCTTGCCATTTGTCTCACATCCATTTTTTACTGCATACTAATACTTTTACTAGGACTCGTTAAACAAGAAGAGATAATCCGCATACCTTTTATTGGAAAAAAATTATTATTCCTTCTGCCCCGTCCATAATCATAAACACATACAGAAAAGGCTGACTCTAAGTATTGAGCAGCCTTTTCATTCAACTTATTTTTCATCTTTCAAATCAATAAAAAATGTATTGTGATCACGTAAAGCACAATATGATATTTTTTTAATATCACGATAACCAAGCCTTCTCATCTGCTGACGGAGCCATAATGGTGTTTGATTAATTTTTTGGAGATGTACTTCCTGAACCTTTCCATCCAAAATAAGGGGAAGAGGCATAATCGGACCATCATCCTCATCCTTCTTTTTTTCGATCACCGAGAGCTTTCCTGACGGCTCTAGAATCGCAAATTCCACATCTGCTATATTACTGATTTTATTTTGGCGTAATTGAATGAGTAAATCATCAAAATTATAACGCTGCTTTCTCATTTCCCCCTCATCAATCTTTCCTTCACTAATTAAGACTGACGGTTCTCCATCAACAAGATCGCGGAGTTTTTCACTTTTAAGAGAGATAACCGCAAAAACAATTTGGATGACCGACAATATCACAATGGGAAGAATGGAATACATCATCGGAGCTCGGAAATTTTCAATTGAAATAACAGCAAGCTCAGCAATCATGATTGAGACAACAAAATCAAAATAGAAAGTTGACCAATTTCGCGTTTTCCCATAAAGCGTAGCACAAAGAGAATGATGAAGTAGATGAATATCGTCCTAAGCATAATTGTCATGTAATCCATCTTACCCCTCCTTGCAACAGAAACCATTGTTTTCATGGTTAGTATTGACCGAAGTAGAGCAACACATGATTTGTAGCTTTTGGAAGTCGCCTAAATGAAATCGATAAGATAACGAAAATATAAATAAACCGTTGAAATAATGAAGGAAACGAGAGCAACAGGTACACCCACTTTTAGAAATTCTACATAACTAAATGAATGATTTGCTTTCATGGCCATCCCCGCAACAATGACATTTGCGGTTGCACCAATAATCGTTGCATTGCCACCTAGACATGCGCCTAAGGCCAGTGCCCACCACAATGGCTCGATATTGGTCATTCCAAATTCTTGAAATTCAAGAATAACTGGAATCATTGCGGCAACAAAAGGAATATTATCGACAAACCCCGATAATACTCCAGACCCCCAAAGAATGAAGAGCGCAGTCTTAGGTACATCACCTTCCGTGTAATAGATGATCGATTTCGCCATTTCATCAATCATCCCAACTTCTTTCAACCCACCAACAAGCATAAATAAACCAATAAAGAAAAATAAGGTTACCCATTCGACTGAGCGAAAAACGTCCTCCATATCTTGCTCTTCATGTGTGATAAGCATGAGCAATAACGCTCCAACCATTGCAATACTTGTTAATTCAATATGAATAAACGGTTGAATCATAAAACCAATGATTGTAACCGCCAACACAGAAACGGACTTGATAAGAAGTTTATGATTATGAATATACGTCGTCGGATCTATCTCCAACAATTTTGCTTGATCCTGTGTCAGAAACAATAAGCTGGTTACGATAAAAAAAGACGAGACCCGTCACGACCACAATATATATAAGGAGAACAACAGGACCGAGATGAATAAGAAAATCGTTAAAAGTAAGATGACCAACAGCTTGACCAATCATTAAATTTGGAGGATCACCAATTAGCGTTGCCGTACCGCCAATGTTAGCTGCCATGACAATCGATATAAGAAAAGGAACAGCCGGAAGCTTCAATAAATTGGTCAGTGTAAACACAATTGGCACAATTAAAAGGACGGTTGTCACATTGTTGAAAAAGGCAGAACCAAAAGCAGTTAAGGGATGTGATCGCAATGAGCAGTGGGAGCGGGCGTCCATTCACCCCCTTAGCAAGAGTGACTGCAACATACTCAAAAAAACCACTTTGACTCGTGATCGAAACAAGGATCATCATCGCTAAAAGTAGCGTAATCGTATGCCAATCAATATGATGTAGGAAAGCGGCATTTAATTCATAAACACCAAATAACAAGCATGAGCGCTCCACCAAAGCAAGCAACGACAGCTCGATTAAATTTTTCGAAACAATAAAAAAATAACTACAAAGAAAAATGATTAAGGCTATGGTAACCCCCATGATTATCCTCCCTCCCCCATATTTCTACCATCCTATGACAAACAAAACGCAAACATGTCCATATTTAATCGGACATGAAAATTATGCTTCTATTCTAAACAAGCCTGAATAAGCTGTAACAAAGAAATATATTTATTTTGAAGGAATGGGAAAGGAGAGTTTGTCTTGACATATCGTGGTTTTTTTCCTGCTGTTTTTGTTGGATTAACAACAGTTCTCGTTATCGTCCTTTCATTCAGTTTCGTTATTTCGTTACTGCTTTCATTTACTTCTTTTACCGAGACACTCTGTGAGTTGGGTCATTATGACGATTGCCTTTATTGCCATGTTCTTCGGTGGTGCCATGTCTGGGGCAAAAGCGAAGGAAAGAGGTTGGATAGCGGGAGCCACCACTGCGTTACTATTTACCTTGCTAACCTTTCTCATTCAGTATTTAGGTTACGATAATGGCTTTACAGCTGAGCAATATATACACCATGGGGGATATGTTCTCATCGCTGCTCTTGGAGGAATCATTGGGGTTAACCTTTCAAGTAATAAATAAGTATTTCTATTGAAAGAAAAGAAAAGCGCCGCGATTACTCGTTGCGCTTTTCTTATGTACTTCATCAGTCTGGATTAACAACTTCACGTACAGCTCCACGATCAAACGTAAGCTTACGATTATCGTTAACAAGGATGACCATCACATCTTCATCAATCGAATCAATTGTTCCATGAAGCCCGCCAATTGTTACGATTTTATCTCCACGCTGAAGTGAACTATGCATGTCGCGAATCGCCTTTTGCTTCTTTTGTTGTGGTCGAATGAGTAAGAAATAAAAAATCGCAAACATCAAAATAAGCGGCAGTAGTGTTCCAAATAGTTCCATCTGTTTTCCCCCCTTTCATTACTAAAAAAATAGTCTGATTAGAAATTTTTCGCATTTGGTTTATTAAAGCCATATTGTTCAAAAAACTCTTCTCTGAAGTCAAGCAATCGATCTTCTCGAATGGCCTGTCTCACTTGCTCCATTAAGTTTAACAGGAAATAAAGATTATGGTAAGATGTTAATCTAAATCCGAACGTTTCTTCACATTTTACAAGATGACGAATATACGCTCTTGAATAATTTTGACAAACATGACAATCACAATTTTCATCAAGTGGTCTAAAGTCTCGAGCATATTTCGCATTTCGAACGACCAGTCTTCCTTCGCTTGTCATCAGCGTACCATTTCGTGCAATACGTGTCGGTAATACACAATCAAACATATCAATTCCACGTATCGCTCCGTCAATCAACGAGTCAGGTGAACCGACCCCCATTAAATAACGAGGCTTATCTGTTGGAAGATGTGGCGTTGTAAATTCAAGAACTCGATTCATCACATCTTTTGGCTCACCAACAGAAAGACCACCAATGGCATAACCGGGGAAATCAAGTGAAACTAAATCCTTGGCACTTTGTTTTCGTAAATCCTCATATTCTCCACCTTGAACAATTCCAAATAACCCTTGATCTTTCGGTCTCGCATGTGCATTTAAGCAACGCTCAGCCCAACGACTTGTTCGCTCAACAGAATTCTTCATATAATCATATTCAGCAGGATATGGTGGACATTCATCAAATGCCATCATAATATCAGAGCCGAGTGCATTTTGAATTTCCATGGCCCCTTCTGGACTAAGAAACAGCTTATCTCCATTTAAGTGGTTTCGAAAATGAACACCCTCTTCTTCAATCTTACGCAGGTCACTTAAGCTAAAAACTTGAAATCCACCAGAATCAGTTAAAATGGGACGTTTCCAATTCATAAACTTATGCAATCCGCCAGCTTCACGAATAATATCATGTCCAGGTCTTAACCAAAGATGATAGGTATTACTTAAAATAATTTGCGCATTCATATCATTTAAATCTTCTGGGCTCATCGTCTTTACTGTTGCTAGTGTTCCTACAGGCATAAAAATCGGTGTTTCAAATGTTCCATGTGGTGTATGGACACGCCCAAGACGTGCGCCAGATTGCTTACATGTTTTGATATGTTCATACGTTATTGCTGTCACTCTATTTCCTCCTTCAAATGATTCGCATATATTAGCGAATCAACATCGCATCTCCAAAGCTAAAAAAGCGATACCTTTCTTTCACTGCATGGGCATAAGCCCTCATCACGTGCTCTTTACCAGCCAATGCACTTACAAGCATGACAAGCGTTGATTTAGGCAAATGAAAATTCGTTAGTAACCCATCTATCCCCTTTACTTCATAACCCGGATAAATAAAAATCGACGTCCAACCTGAGCACTCACAAAATTTGCCGTACTCCTTCATAATGGTTTCCAATGTTCGCGCAGATGTGGTCCCAACCGCGAAAATACGACCACCCTGTTCTCGAACCGACGTTAAAAGCCTTGCCGTCCCTTCGCTCATCTGATAAAACTCAGCATGCATCTCATGCTCTTCAATATTATCAACACTGACTGGCCGAAACGTTCCTAACCCAACATGAAGAGTAATAAACGTGACATGCACCCCTTTGCTTGAATACGCTCAAGCAATTCATTTGTAAAATGAAGACCGGCAGTTGGCGCCGCAGCGGAACCACGATGCTTCGCATACACCGTTTGATAGCGCTCTTGATCTGATAAGGTTTCCTTTATATAAGGAGGAAGAGGCATTTCACCAAGCTCATCAAGTATCTCGTGAAAAATACCTTTATAATTCATTTGTAAGACGCGTCCACCATGGTCAGCTTCTCCCGTACAAATGGCTGTTAATCTTCCATCTCCAAACTGAATCACAGTTCCTTTTTTAACCCTTTTTGCTGGCTTAACAAGTGTTTCCCATTCGTCATCTTCAAGTTGCTTTAAAAGCAATACTTCCACCTTTGCGCCAGTCTCTTCTTTCGTCCCATATAATCTTGCTGGAAGGACTCGTGTATCATTTAATACAAGACAATCTCCTTGCTGTAGCTCATCGATAATTGCTTCAAACGTTCGATCTATGGTTGCTCCTGTTTTACGATCAAGGACAAGCAAACGAGACGCCGTCCTGTCGAGAAGCGGCGTCTGAGCTATTAATTCTTCTGGTAATTGAAAATCAAATTGTTCAACATTCATCTTTGTCGTCACCTTTTTTCAAATATCCGTCCATTTTTGCATCTTTATTATCATACCGAAAGTCTAACTTCGTTGCAAGAATTAACGAAAACGACCAAATAAGAATAAGATCAGTGATAAAATGATACTCACAATAATACTGGTCATTAATGGAAAATAAAACGTCATATTCTCGCGCTTAATGAAGATGTCACCAGGAAGCTTGCCAAGTGGAATAAAGCGCCCAATAAAGAACCAAAGGATCCCAATAATAATACAGACAATCCCAACCACGATCATGATTTTCGGAAAAGAATTCACTGTTTCGGTACCTCCAAATTAAAGTGTTCATAACATATCGGTGTCACGATGCGCCCTCTAGGAGTTCGCTGAATAAAGCCAATCTGTAACAAATACGGCTCATACACATCTTCAATTGTTTCTGCCTCTTCACCGATCGTTGCTGAAATCGTCTCGAGTCCAACAGGCCCTCCGCGATATTTTTCGATCATGCCATATAATAATTTATGGTCAATATGATCAAGTCCTAAACGATCGACCTGTAATTCTTGCAGCGAATGCTTGGCCAGCTCTAACGTAATGACCCCATCACCCTGCACTTGAGCAAAATCACGCACTCGTCGCAACAAACGATTAGCGATACGTGGTGTCCCCCTAGAACGACGAGCAATCTCTCCTGCTGCTTCATCATTAATGTCCGTTTCAAATATGGCGGCTGTTCGTTTCACGATTACAGCTAGCTCTTCTTCCGTATAATATTCAAGACGAGCCATGACACCAAAACGATCCCGTAGTGGCGCTGATAACATTCCCGCTCTTGTCGTTGCCCCTACGAGCGTAAAAGGTGGCAAATCAAGGCGAACAGAGCGAGCTGTCGGACCTTTCCCAATGACAATATCAAGACAAAAGTCTTCCATCGCTGGGTAGAGCACTTCTTCAACCATCCGATTTAACCGGTGAATCTCATCAATAAATAAGACATCACCAGGTTCAAGTGCGGTTAAAATTGCTGCTAAATCGCCAGGCCTCTCAATCGCAGGGCCCGAAGTTGTGCGCATTTGCACACCCATCTCCGCTGCAATAATGGCGGATAACGTTGTTTTCCCAAGACCAGGAGGACCATATAAAAGCACATGGTCTAAACATTCTTCACGCATTTTTGCAGCTTCCATAAATACTTGAAGATTCTTTTTCACCTTTTCCTGACCGATATAATGCTTGAGATCATGCGGTCTGACACTTTGTTCTATCGAATCCTCTAACCCTTGCGATTCCGCGGAAACCATCCGTTCTTCCATGTCGATGCACCTCCGTTCCTTACCCTTTAAGCATCAATTGAAGAGCTTTTTTAATATAGCCATCTGTCATCAATTTTTCTTTTTCTAAATGAGGTCGAATCTTTTTCAATTCTTTCTCAACATACCCGAGCGCCCTCAAAGCTTCTAATGCTTCTTCTAATGCCTCATTCGTACTATTTAATTTCATAACGGTTAAATCATTATTAGCACCGCTTTTTAACAAATTCGGTGTAAATTCATCAAGCTTGCCTTTTAAATCAAGAATGATTTGACGCGCTGTCTTCTTCCCAACCCCAGGAAATTTCACTAAAAACGCTTCATTTTCTTCTTCAATCGCCAAAACAACATCTTCTGGCTGACCAGATGCCAGAATAGCTAAAGCACCCTTTGGACCGATTCCCGAAACGTTCAGAAGTTTTTCAAACAAGGCACGTTCTTGTTTTGCTTGAAATCCAAAAAGGCGAATCACATCTTCACGAACATACTGATATGTATAAACTCGAATCGATTGATCAAGTTTTTTTTGAAAACTATATGGGTTAGGACAATAAATTTGATAGCCTAATCCATGATGATCAATCACAATATATTGTGTGTCAATATCAACAAGTGTCCCTTTAACAAATTCAATCACAAGCGTACTTCCTCTCTACATACGAACATTTATTTCTATTTTAGCATAAGCACAGAGTCGCGCATATTTCTTTATACGTTAAAAATGAGCAGACGAAAAAAAGCCGCTTCCACATTAAGTAGAAACAGCATACTTAGATTGGCTTTGCTTTGTATTGACCAAAGACTTGCAATACTTCTTGATAATGATTAAGATCCTTTACAGGAATTCCTCTTACAAGCTCTGAATGCAGTTGACTCTTCAACTTGCTTGTATCTAACTGAAAGAAGGTGTGTATAATTTGTCTATTATTCGGTTCACCTTCATAGATCGTTAAAATTCCCTCTTCTGTTAAACCAAAATAACCATTTACCTTTAACAACGGAGAAATATCCTCTACTTCTTGTCTGAAAATGATTTCTTCTTCATTTTGATTAATGAGGTTCCAGTCTCTATATAGAGCCCAAAAATCTTCCATCGACCAAATCGTTTCTTCAATCCGTTCTTCACTTTTTTCTCCATCTAAATAGACACGTTCTAAAATAACCTCAACTGTTTTCGGACCCATTACCTCTAAAGCCTCTAGCGTTTGGTTGTCAACTTGACTTTTTTCTGGTAAGATTGCACTCCAACTAAACAAGCCCGCCACAATTAAGATTAGCACCAGAAATAAAGGTGCCCTATTTTTCCGCTGAATTCGTCGTAGTTGCTTCATCAGCTTTTCACCACCATCAGTAGAATATGTAAAGCAATCGAAAAACAAAATAAAAAATGTGGCTATTGTCAATCCTTAGTCTTTTTTCATCATTTAGATTTTGATACTTCTCATTAAAACAAAAAAGCTTTCATTCATAGGCTCATCATGCCCATAAATGAAAGCGATCATTCATTATTATAATCATTTTTCAGTAAAAAGGAGTCGGTTTTCCTTTCTCCGTTTATACTATTTAACGTGCATTTTCGAAAGGACGTTGAACAGCACGACCTAAGTCACCAAGCATGTCTGTAAAGGTATCTGTCACTTCATCGAAAGCTGTTCCTGTACGAAGTTGATCATCCATTGTACGAATACGTCCAACGATATCAGTATCCGTTACAACATGTACATTTTTTCCATCAGCTAATCCGTGAACTGTTCGTTCAACCTTATCTTCAATGCGAGCTGCGTTACCATTTGTTTCAACGCCAACGACGACATCGTCATCATGCACGATTACACGGCAATCCTCCACACCGTTCATCCGTACGACACGATTAGCTATATTTTGTGCTGTACGACTGTCATAATCTTCGTGATAATTCATTATATGCTGACTGTTCTGCGCACGTTGGTGCCTTTTATGGCTTTTGTGCCCATCTATATTGTTTGCACGTGTACCATGCTTCATAACACCGTTACGATGTTGATTCTGCATTTGAGCACGTTGATAGCCATCACGAGTTCGACCTCGTAGTAATCCATCATCATCAACCATTCCTGGTCGTTGGTCACCTACGATTCCTGTACGCCCCATTCCTGGAGTACGTTGGTTTGCACGGGAACCATCACGTTGCACGCGGTGTGTAGAATAATTTGTAACACGGGTGCGATTGTCCTGGCGATTGAATGTGCCTCGACGATCGTCTGGTGTTACCATGTCCGTTAGAGGACCTTCACCGCGATAACGGTTATCACTTCTCATATCCTGTGAGTCGTAGCCTGTTGACCGATAGTTGGCACCCATACCTGATTCTTGATTGTCTGTTCCACAAGCTGTAAGTCCACCTAAAAGCATTGTTGCAGTTGCGATTGACAATACAATTTTTTTCATTTTTTTAAATCCCCCTTTCACCCATTATCTTGGCTTAGCGGGGGTCTTTTTAATCTGTTAGTTACTGGTCAAAGTACCATTAGAAAAACTTGGCTTATCGACAAGTCATTAATGGCGAAAGCATTAGTCTTTTTTTATTCGTTCAGAAAGATATCATGACTTTATCCTTTCTGATTAGTTAGCAAAAAGGATGACTCGTAAAGATCTGCTCCCGGCTAGTGAACACATAAGATTGTGCAAAAAAGTAACTAGGCACATCATTGTGTATAACTAGGAGGCAGATGCTTTTGTGGTGAATCATCCTTTTTTCTTACGATATGATTTTAATCTTCATAATCATCCAATTCACGATAACCAGGCATCTGTTCGTACTCTTCATGAGGATAAGCCTGCATCATTTGCCCGTTTGGACTAAAGGTGGTTGGTTGTGACAGTCCGTATGGCGAATTTTCATTTCTGTATCCTTGTAATGATTGAGTAGGCATTGGCATCATTTGCGGTTGATACATCGGTTGAAACTGATGCATTGGTACATATGCTTGAGGGAACATCGGTCCACATCCATTCGCACAGCCTGGCATCAGCGGACTAATCGGTTGAAGGCATGATTGGTCCAGTGGATAGTAAGCTGGTTGTAACGCTTGCTGATACATCGATTGCTGTTCAAATTGCTGATTAGGCTGTGGTTGCATGAGTGGCTGATATTGCGCCATTGGTCCTTGATTTGGTTGCATAAGCGGTTGATATTGCGCCATTGGTCCTTGATTTGGTTGCATCTGCGGCTGATATTGCGCCATTAGTCCTTGATTTGATTGCATCTGCGGCTGATATTGCGCCATTGGTCCTTGATTTGTTTGCATCTGCGGCTGATATTGCGCCATTGGTCCTTGATTTGTTTGCATCTGCGGCTGATATTGCGCCATTGGTCCTTGATTTGGTTGCATCTGTGGCTGCTGCGACCCCTTTTGTGGGGATAACGACGGCTGAACTTCTTTTTTTATTGGCTTAGATATCTCTTTTGACTTTGCCATTTCTTTTTTCGGTTCAGCTTTTTTCTGCACAGGCGGCTTCGGTATAGTTGGCAGTTGTTGTGGCATCGGCTTTGCTTGAGGCTGATAAAAATTAATGTTCATATTCGACTCATACAAGTGTTGATTTACATCAAATTGTTGCTTTTGCTGTGGTATGGGTTGCATGATTTGCTGCGGCATTTTTGGCATCTCAGGTGGTGGCATTTTTGGCATCTCAGGTGGTGGCATTGGTTGCATCTGCTGCGGCATTTTCGGCGTTTCAGGTTTCGGTATTGGTGGCTGTGGAGGTGGCGTTTGAGATACCGTTGTAGTCGGAGGTGGTAGTAGACCCTCCTTTTGGTACATCTGTTGCTCTTTCATTAGCGGCTTGCCAGTATTGGGTGTTTCCTTTTTGACTGGTACACTTCCAGTTGGAATCTTAATTTTCATTCCAGGCATAATCATATCTGGATTGGAAAGCTGAGTATTAGCTGATTTTAACTGTTCAAAATCAACACCATACTTCTTTGCTAGCTTCCAGAGTGTATCACCCTTTTGAACAATATGAATTTTCACGATTCTTTCCCTCCTCTTACCGTTCTGTACATCGTATGTGGATATAGGCGAATTGACACGCATATGTTACCTAAAATCTCTCCATGAACTAAAAAAAGCCTACTTACCAAAGGTTCTCAGCACAGCTTATGTAAGAAAAAAAGGGTTTATGCCTATAAAGAAAAAACACCCATCATAATGACGGGCGCATAAGCATTCTTTCTAGGGCCAACTTTGCTTCCTTCGTCGTTGCATCGTCGACCTTTATCGGAAAGTGAAGATTACCTTCCATTAATTCCTCAAGAGACCATAACAAATGATCAAGATCAATCCGGTTCATTGTTAAGCATGGACACATCGTTGGATTTAATGAAGTAATGACTTTATCTGGATACTCTTGACTAAGTCGATTGACAAGGTTCATTTCTGTTCCAACCGCCCAAGAAGAGCCTGAAGGAGCTTTTCGAATCGATTCAATAATGTAATGAGTCGAACCATTTTGATCTGCCGCTTGGACAACTTCAAAAGGGCACTCTGGGTGAACAATGATCGTTGTTTCAGGAGAATGCTGCTTAACAGCTTCAATTTGCTGCACCGTAAATTTTTCATGGACAGAGCAATGTCCCTTCCACAAAATTACTTTTATATTCTGTAGCGTTCCTTCATACAAAAGCTCACGCTTGATCGGATCCCAAACGGCCATCTGATCAAGTTCAATGCCAAGATCGTATGCTGTATTTCGTCCTAAGTGCTGATCAGGTAAGAACATAAGTCGTTCCTTTTGACTTAAAGCCCACTCGACCATCGCTTTCGCATTTGATGATGTGACGGTTGCTCCACCATTTCTACCACAAAAAGCCTTGATTGCTGCCGTGCTATTCACATACGTAAGCGGCAAAATTGTGTCACCGAATTGTTCGCGAAGCTCGTTCCATGCATATTCAGTTTGCGCAATATCGGCCATATCAGCCATTGAACAACCTGCTTTAAGATCAGGTAAAATCACATGTTGTTCTTTTGACGTTAACATGTCTGCTGTTTCTGCCATAAAATGAACCCCACAAAAGACAATAAATTCAGCCTCCCTATTGGCTTGCGACAGCTGAGCGAGTTGAAGAGAATCTCCAGTCACATCGGCAAATTCAATCACTTCATCACGCTGATAATGATGACCTGGTATAAATAAGCGCGAACCGAGCTCCTTTTTTATGTGAAAAATTCTTTCCCTTTTTTCATCAGTAGTCATTTTCTTAAAACGTTCTGGTATTCGCTCCACAGTTGCTATTTTCTCTAAAAAATTCATGCTCATTCATTCCCCTCTGCAAATAAAAAGCTCAAATCTGTCGCTTTTACTGAATGCGTTAAAAAACCTAAAGATATATAATCAACTCCGCACCCTCGAAACGCGGCTAAATTTTCCAACTTTATGCCACCTGAAGCTTCTGTTTTCACCCCTTTTGGAACCAGTCTGACAAACTTTGAAATATCTTCTGGAGACGCATTATCAAACATAATGACATCTACTTCTGACTCAATTGCTTCAAGAACTTCCGTTTCATTCGTTGTCTCGACCTCTACCTTGACCATATGACCGATTTGCTCATGTACAGCTTGAACAGCTTTTTTAATACCACCGCATGCTAATACATGATTTTCTTTTAATAATACTGCTTCACTTAGTCCGAGACGATGATTATAGCCTCCTCCACAACGAACAGCATATTTTTCGAATTGCCTTAACCCAGGTGTTGTTTTCCTTGTGTCACAAATTCGAATCGTATCATCGTTAAGCTCGGCGATTGCCTTTGCTGTCATTGTTGCAATCCCACTCATTCGTTGCAAAATGTTTAGAAGGACACGTTCTCCAGCTAATAGGTGCACAGTTGGACCCTCTATTAGCGCAATTGTCTCTCCTCTACGAAATGTTGAGCCTTCTTCAATCAGTACGTTGACGTCAATCCTGCTATCAATAAGACCATAGCCAATCGAAAGAACCTCGCCACCAGCCATCACACCATCTTCTTTCGCGATGATCTTTCCTCGCCCAGTCATGTCTTTGGATATAACAACTCTGCTCGTAACGTCTCCTTCGCCAATATCCTCAATCAAAAAACGTTGAAGCTGTTCTTTCATCAACAACCTGTTCATCTTTCATCTCTCCCTTTTTTATCTAAATGTCTATACGTGTATAAATGTTGATTGACAAACAGAATCTATGTCGTTACGTGATAACGTAACGTAGACCCGTAACCATTCCTGATCATCTTTAGTAGGATAATCAGTTCGATAGTGGCCACCTCTGCTTTCTGTTCTTTGGATGGCCGCTTCAGTTATGAGCCAGGCAACGATAACCATGTTTTTACGTTCAATTTTTTCACGACTCTCTAAGTGATTGACTTGAAGCGCTGTTTTCATAAAAGGTTCAAGCCATTGTTTCATGTTTTGTAAATGAAAACCGTCACGTTCAATGCCTACATACGCTGTCATCCATTTTTGAATCATCGCTTTCGATGGTAAAGACAAGACCACATCCATTTCTTCAATGACCTTCTTTCCCTTGTCATGTGGTAAAGGTTGCTCAAATGAGAGCGAGCTAATATGAGCGGCTACTTGCTCAGCAAAAACAAGACCTTCTAATAAAGAATTACTCGCCAATCGATTTGCACCATGAACGCCCGTGCACGCAACCTCTCCAACTGCATATAATCCGTTTAATGCCGTACGTCCTGCCGAATCTGTCTCAATTCCTCCACTAATAAAGTGAGCACCTGGCGTAACCGGTAAGAGCATTGATTCTAAATCAATCCCCGCTTGGATGCACCTCTGATAAAGACCTGGAAATCTCCTTGAAAAATCCTTCGTATTCCGACAGTTTAAATAAATCGTTCGTCCGTTCTTTCGTTCACGCAAAATGGCTCGACTAACCACATCTCTTGGTGCAAGATCTGCTAAAGGGTGCCAATCCATAAGCTTCTTTCCTTTGTCATCTATTAAAAAAGCTCCTTCACCACGCACCGCTTCACTTATCAGTCCATGCGTCTGATTTCCTTTGACAAGTAATGTTGGATGAAATTGGACAAACTCCATGTCCACTACCTTCGCTCCAGCTCTAAATGCTAGAGCAATGCCATCTCCTGTCGCTTCAGGCACATTCGACGTATAGCTATAAAGCTGTCCTACTCCTCCAGTCGCCAGAACGGTCGCTTTTGCATAGATGCATTCTCTCTCGGTTTGCACACCAATCACGCGATTATTAGCTTGCAGAAGCTTGATGACCATTGTCTGTTCCAAAATTGTCACTCGATCTTTTAAGACGTTCATTAGTGCAGATGTAAAGGCTTTACCTGTTTGATCACCATTTGCATGAACAATACGACGCTGCTGATGAGCCCCTTCCATTCCAAGTAGTAAAGAGCCATCGTTGTCCTGATCAAACCTGACACCTAACTTTTGTAAGGTCCTGACAACAGCTGGTCCGCTCTTAACCAAATGTTCGATATGTTCAATCTTGTGGTGATGCTGACCCGCTTCGATTGTATCCTCTAAATGCTTTCGCCAATCGTCCTGAGAACCGATCGCCGCAGCCATTCCCCCTTGTGCCATGCTTGAGTTGCTTGTTTTCATTTCAGACTTTGTGATAATCATCACATTTAATTGATCAGCTAATAAATGAGCTGTCATCAGACCGGCAATTCCACTACCAACCACAATCACATCCACTGTCTTCACAGTCATGCTTACGCCTCCATATGTTTTTACAGTTGTCTTGTCATCTATATTTACATAAAATAAGAATAGTGACAAGCGCTTTTTTCAGATGAATGACATCATTTCATATAAGGAGGAACGACCAAGTATGCTTTATTTTGATTACAGTGCCACCACTCCGATGTCTGATTATGCTTTAAAAACCTATCACCGAGTGGCAACTGATTTTTTTGCGAATAGTCGAAGTCTTCATACACAAGGAATAGAAAGCGAGGAGATTCTTTCTCTTAGTCGACAGAGGATTGCCGAGGCTTTGCTCGTGCATCAGGATGAAATCTATTTTACAGGGTCAGGCTCAGAAGCAAACTTTCTCGCATTAACAGGATTAGTCCTAGCTCATCAAAAAAAAGGACGAACGATCATGACGACAGAAGGTGAGCATCATTCTGTTCATCAAACCCTTGCTTTTTTACAAGAAAAAGGGTTCATCATTCGCTATATTCCAGTTAATCAATATGGTCAAGTTACAGTTAATGCTCTTAAATCCGTTTTAACGAAAGATACAGTGTTAGTCACGATTGCTCATGCCAACAGTGAGATTGGAACCGTTCAGGACTTATTTTCACTTGGGAAAATCTTGGCAGGGCATGATATACTATTTCATAGTGATTGTGTGCAAACGTTTGGTAAGATTCCAATTCCAACTGAACTGTTGTCGAGCGTTAGTGTCTCTGCCCATAAGTGCTATGGACCAAAAGGAGTAGGCGCCGCTTATCTTGCTCAAGGGATAGCTTGGACTCCATTTCTTCATGGAACGACACATGAAAATGGTTTTAGAGCAGGAACGGTCGATGTCCCAGCCATTGCCGCATTTGCTGCAGCAATTGATGAGTATCTCCCGCTTTCTAAGCAGGAAATGAGTAGACTTCACGACCTTCGTCAACTGTTCCTTGATTCATTCAAACTTGACGAACGTCTTTTCTTTGAAGGTCATCCTCAAGAAAGACTTCCATTTCATATTGGACTAAGGATAAAAGGGATGGAGGGTCAATTCGTTATGCTTGAATGTAACCGTAACGGAATAGCTGTTTCAACAGGCTCTGCATGCCGTGTCGGTGATAGCCACCCATCCCGGACTCTTGTCAGTCTTGGCCGAACAAACGAAGAGGCCCATGAGTTGATTCGGATTACGTTTGGGCGTTGGACAACACGAGAGGACGTTAACAAGCTAATTGATACGTTTAAACAATTATTGTTGAATCATAAAGGAGATTGATACGCTGTGGCTGATGGAAAGAAAATTCTTGGTGAAACAAGAAGAGATTTAATTATTAAATGGCTCGAAACAAGCGCTCGTCCACTAACTGGCAGCGAGCTAGCAAAACGCACAAATGTGAGCAGACAAGTAATCGTGCAAGATATATCGATCTTAAAAGCAAAAAAGCATCCGATCCTCGCAACAGCCCAAGGTTATATATATGTAAAGACTGAACCGTCTCCTCGGGTTAGCCGAATGATTGCTTGTAAGCACTCACCTTCCGAAACAAAAGAAGAGTTGTTTCTACTTGTTGATCACGGCGTTACGGTTCGCCAAGTTATCGTAGAGCATGCTGTGTACGGGGAAATCACAGCTTCTTTAATGCTCTCAAGCCGCCATGATGTGGAACAATTTTGTGCACGTCTGCAAAATACACAATCTGCTCTCTTATCTGAGCTGACAAATGGCGTTCACCTTCATTTAATTGAAGCAAATTCAAATGAGCAACTTGACCAGGCTGTCCAAGCACTCGACGAAAAAGGCTTCATTTTATACGATTAACGAAAAGGCCTGACTTCGGCATAGGAGTCAGACCTTTTTGACATTCTTTTTATACTTTTGCTTTATGGACAGATAGAGCATAACACGGATAGCTGCCAAGCACATCTACTCCACATCCTAGTGCCTCTAGTTCAGAGACAACACCTGGAATTAATATGTCATCTATTAACCCTTCAACATCAATGATAAAGAAATAATTTCCTAGACCTGTTTTCGTAGGTCTTGATTCAATTTTTGTCAAATTAAGCTTTCTCCAAGCAAACGCTGATAAAACTTGGTGCAACGCCCCTGAGAAATCAGAAGGTAATGTGACCATGAGCGTTGTTTTATCTTCTATATGGTCCGCCCCATTCATCGTCATGTCTAGAGTTTGACGACTAAGAACAACGAAGCTCGTACGGTTATGTGCATAATCATGTATATTTGAATGTAGGGTGTATAGGCCATACTCTACTGCCGCTAGCTCATTCGCTATCGCAGCAATATTTAACTCAGGATGTTTGGCAACATACTCTGCAGCTGCTGCAGTAGAATTCATATATTCCCACTCTGCATCAGGGTATTGTTCCTGTAAAAAATCATGGCTTTGTGCAATCGCTTGAGGGTGTGAAACAATTTTCTCCACATTCCTAGTCGGATGACTCGGATGAACGAGAAAATGTTGAGCAATCGATACCGTTACCCCACCAACAATCGGCAGGCGCTGTTTGTGAATGAGATAATCTAATGTCAAATTGACAGATCCTTCAATCGCATTTTCAATCGGCACCACAGCCACATCAACCTCTAATGCAGCAACAGCGTCCATACAAGCAGGAATGGTTCGATATGGAACAAACTCCTGCTGTGCGAATAGCCCTCTTGCTGCCATTTCTGTAAACGTTCCTTTTGGTCCTAAATAACCAACTTTCATCACTTCTTACCCCTTCCTACGAGCCTGATCCGACAAGCTCGACCTTTTCCACAGCCTCTAATCCTTCTAACAAATCCATTAGCTCATCCAACTCAAGTTCCATTGGTGCAGTATCAATCGATAAAGTCATATGGGCTCGACCTTGCAATGGAATGGTTTGATTAATCGTTAAAACATTCGCCCCTGTTTCTGCTACTTTCCCCAAAAGCTGCGACAAAGAACCCGAACGATCCACTAAGATAATCGACAATGTGATTATTTTTTCTTTCACCATTGTATGAAAAGGGAAGATCCCATCCTTATATTTATAAAATGCGCTACGGCTAAGACCTACCCTATGTACCGCTTCATTAATTTTTTTGACTTTCCCTGAATGAAGAAGCTCTTTCGCTTCTAACGTCTTCTCCATTGCATCAGTTAGCATATCCTCTCGAACGAGATAAAACAATTTTCGCGATGCCATGTTGTTATTCACCTTCTTTTTAGGAAGACTTGGCTTATCGTCAAGCCTTAGTCTTTTTTTCAGTGTGGTATCATCATTTTTACACTTTCTGATTTGTCATAGAAACATTATCTTCCCATTATAGAATTGACGAAACTTTTTGACAACATAACATTTCAAAAATGTCTTCACGTAATGAAAAACTGTCCCTTCTAAAGAGACAGTTTCATTAGAAAACTTGGCTTTTTTAATCGTTCAGAAATTTATCATGATTTTATATTTCTGATTAGTTTCTTTTAATCGATAAATTCAAATTCAAACTTCAGAATCCGAACAAGATCGCCATCCTTTGCTCCGCGCTCGCGAAGCGCATCATCAATTCCCATCTGGCGCATCTGTCTAGCAAAACGACGAATAGATTCGTCACGAGAGAAATCGGTCATTTTAAATAATCGCTCAATAGGAGCCCCAGAAATGACATAGACGCCGTCATCATCTCTCGTAAGAATAAATTGAGCTTCTTCCTTCTCATGTCGATAGACCACACGAGTTGATTGATCAGTTTCTTCGTAAAGAGGGAACTCTGGTGTTTGCTCGATCTTATCTGCAACCGTCAATAGAAGTTCACGCAGACCCTGTCTTGTGATTGCTGAAATAGGAAAAATCGGAAAGTCATCTTCAAGCTTTTCCTTAAATCGTTCAAGATTTTCTTGTGAATCTGGCATATCCATTTTATTAGCGACGATAATTTGAGGTCGTTCAAGTAAACGAAGATTATACTGTTTTAATTCTTCATTAATTAGTATATAGTCTTCGTATGGATCTCGCCCTTCAAGAGCAGACATATCGATCACATGCACAATCACTCGTGTTCGTTCAATATGGCGCAGGAATTGATGGCCTAGACCTACTCCTTCATGTGCTCCTTCAATTAATCCTGGCAAATCAGCCATAACAAAGCTGCGGCCATCTTCGGCTTCAACAACACCTAAATTCGGCGTAATTGTTGTAAAGTGATAATCTGCAATTTTAGGCTTTGCAGCTGATACAACTGAAAGAAGCGTAGATTTTCCAACACTTGGAAAGCCAACAAGACCAACATCAGCAAGAACCTTTAATTCGAGAATAACATCTCGCTCTTGCCCTGGCTCGCCATTCTCCGCAATTTCTGGAGCAGGATTGACAGGTGTCGCAAAACGAGTATTTCCACGTCCACCACGTCCGCCTTTCGCAATAACTGCACGCTGGCCATGCTCCGTTAAGTCAGCTACTACTTGACCTGATTCCGCATCTACAACCGTAGTCCCTGGTGGTACTTTGACAACCATGTCATCAGAATTCTTTCCATGTTGACCTTTTGGACGACCGTGGTCACCGCGAGGAGCCTTGAAATGACGTTTATAACGAAAGTCCATCAACGTACGCAAACCTTCCTCAACTTCAAAGACAACACTCGCTCCACGTCCACCATCTCCACCAGCTGGACCACCATCTGGAACATATTTTTCACGACGGAAAGCAACCATACCGTTTCCGCCATCCCCGCCTTTAACATAAACCTTTACCTTATCTACAAACATCCTACTTCTTCACCTCAACTTCTTGTAAAGCGTGCAAGCAGAACACATTCATGTTCATTTATTTCAAGCAGCTCCACATCTGGCTCCCTCATTAAAAGGTCATCAAGCCAGTCATCTTGATTCTGTAATTTTCCCTGGTAATCAAACGTCAACTCACACTGCTCATCTTTAAATAAAAAAGTAAGGAGGAGATGATTCTCTGTGTCTACAGCACTTTTACTTGCTAGGTTTCCCATGATCTGCTCACATAACCATAGTATACACTTTTCTTTTTTAGCAAGAGAAAAAACATCACCCGCTACATCTATTTCTACTTTCATCTGATTGCAGGACCAATTATACGTTAAGAGATAATGGACAACACTCGGGGCTTGTATGTTCGATATTTTACTTTCAGAGTTCGATTGCCGAGCAACTTCATTAATGATCTCTTCAATTCGATCATATCGTTTAAGTGCTAAATTCCCTTTTATTAACTGCATAACGTTTAACCAATCATGACGCGTATGACGAAGCGCCTCTATGATATCTAAATGATTCGTCATTACGTCTCGCCTCATCTTTCCCCTAATAGAATGATTCCATGAAGTCGATTACAACGCCTATCTTACCACAAAGTAGTGACGTTAAGGAAGGTAACGATCAATGATAATCTTTTTATCGTCTTTACATATGTCAAAAAACATTAAGGCTGTTAATGCTTTCTTACGTGGTCATGAAAGAGAATGATTCAGAGAGATTTTGTCAATCAAATATCAACATCGACAAAAACTTTTCACATTTAGCGTTTACAAGGTTAGCAAGATTGGATATAATTCCCTATATTAATAAATGTGAAATTTCAAACAAAGGAGGCTTAGCAAAATGATGAACCTTTTTCGATTCACCCATCTAACTTTACATCCAACTTCCAATTACATACGTTCATCCTTTGCTAGTTTCTTTATTAAATAATCGTTCATTTTATCTACTAAACCTAGCCACAGGAGAACAATATTCTGTGGCTTTTTCATATTATTTTTTTAAAACATTCTATCTGATCGAAGCCGCAGAAGTCTATTCTGTGGTTCTTTTTATTTTCTTTTAAAGATAGCAACCATCAAGAGTCTATCTAACCTTTTCTTCGTATTTACTATTTATTTCTTTGATTCCTTAGTAATTGCTAAGTTTTCATATAAATCAAACAATGATAGGAGGTTGAACAAATTGGGTCCATTTCAATTTCGTAAACAGCAAGTATTTCAACTAAGAAAGCTAGAACGTCTCTGATAGAAGGTGGTGAAAGGTCATGACATTTTCATTCTTATTCTTTATGAAGGAGGGAATAACAATGATATTTCTTAAAGGATCTTTGTTACAAGAATGGTATGAGCAGGTGAAAGGCCTCACCTAATAGAGCAAGCATGTAAATCTGTTTTATTTAAGGTAGTGCTCTCGTTGCACTACCTTAATTTCATACGATGAGCATAAATTTTTTTAAAAAATTACATAAAGTTAGTTGATTATTTACAGGCTTTCTAGGTAATAGGGTTAACTAGTTGTTTTTTATTAAGGAGGAATAGCGATGTTTACCCTAGCAGACATACCTATTTTTTTAATGTCATTATTCATTATATTGCCATTAATTACGATGATTCACCAAGCTGGTCATGTCTTTTTTGTTTGGCTTTTCGGCGGTAAATTACGTTTTTCTATCGGTGCAGGGAAACGTTTATTTGGCTTTGGAGCGTTTGAAGTGAGACGTATCTATTTTTGGCATTCCTTTTTTCAATACGAGGAGTTAAAGAGGGATACAACATTTTCACACATTATTATTTTTCTAGGAGGGTCTTTTTTTAATATCCTTTCCATTTTGATTGTAAATGGTTTAATTAGTGCTGGGATATTGCCTACTCATATCTTTTTTTATAATTTTGTTTATTTCTCTATTTACTTTATTTTTTTCGCCTTATTTCCAGCACGATATTCCAAAGATCATCCAAGTGACACAATGGCTATTTATGACTTATTAAAATACGGGAAAAAAGTTGACCCCTTAGATTGACGAGGTCCATTGCAGGCTTATTAAACGTGAAAAACGAGACTGATAGCAAATCAGCCTCGTTATTTCTATATTTCAATTTACTTACACTAAGCGTGATGTGATCATTTTTCTTCTCGTATAAAAATTCACTCCATCTTTACCATTAGCATGCAAATCTCCGTAGAATGAGTTCTTCCACCCTGAGAATGGGAAAAATGCCATTGGTGCTGGTACATTTACATTTACACCAAGCATCCCTACTTCAATATCTTCACGGTATTGACGGATTGCTGCTCCACTATCCGTATAGAGAACAGATCCATTACCGAAATCGGATTGATTCGTTACTTCAATTGCTTCTGTCAAATCCTTCACACGGACGATAGAAAGAACGGGAGCAAAAATTTCATTTTTCCAAATGTTCATTTCAGTTGTGACATTATCGAAAATCGTTGCTCCTAAGAAATAACCATTAAGACCATTAAGATTTTTCACATCCTCACGACCATCACGAACGAGGTCTGCCCCTTCCTCTATTCCTTCTTCAATTGCTTTATGAACTTTATCTAGGTGGGATTGACGGATGACTGGACCAAGATTAACTGATTTTTCACAACCATCACCTAATACTAATTGATCAGCCGCTTTCATTAAATTGGCAAGCAATTCATCTGCAATGTCTTCTGTAACGACAACAACTGATGTTGCCATACAACGTTGACCTGCACTTCCGAATGCTCCACCAATGATTCCTTGAATCGTTTTCTCCATATCACAATCGCCTAGAACGATCGAGTGGTTTTTCGCACCAGCTAACGCTTGTACTCGCTTGCCATAACTTGCACCAGTCTTGTACACATATTCAGCTACCGGTTGAGAACCGACAAATGAAATCGCGTTCACATCCTTATGTTCAAGAAGACCATTAACGACATCATGAGCACCATGAACCAAATTCAAGACACCTTTTGGTAAGCCAGCCTCCATAAATAATTCAACTAGTCGTTGTGCCAACATTGGTGTTCGTTCTGATGGCTTAAGAATAAATGTATTACCACATGCAATTGCAAGCGGGAACATCCAGCAAGGAACCATCATCGGGAAGTTAAAAGGAGAAATTCCGCCAACCACACCTACTGGATAACGATACATACTAGATTCAATATCTGTTGCTATATCAGGTAACACATCTCCCATCATTAAACTTGGTGCACCTGCAGCAAATTCTACACATTCTATCCCACGTAATACCTCACCATAGGCATCGTCATAGCATTTTCCATTCTCTTTCGTTATTAAACTAGCTAATTCTTCGTAATGATCCATAAGAAGCTGATGATATTTAAAAAGAATACGCGCTCTTTTCGGAACAGGTGTTTTTTTCCACATTTTAAATGCTTCTTTTGCAGATTTAACAGCTAGATCAACATCTTCTTTTGAAGAAAGAGGCACTTTCGCAATTTCTTCACCTGTTGCTGGATTTGGAACGCTTTCAACCTCATTAGATGTTGCATTAACCCACTCACCGTTAATGAAATTCTTTAAAACAGACTCAGTTTTGGTTGTCATGATCAAAAACCCCTTTTCGAATTTTTAAAATATTCGTCACATTATAATGATTACTATTAATCTATTTATGGCTAGTATACACTTACAAAAAATCTCGGTAAACAAGCTCTATGCTCTATTAATTGGACTCCATACTAATTCGTTACTGAATTGAACTCTAGAGGATACTCAAAAGTGAATGATTCACGATATAAAGAAATAATCTCATTCTCTGTTGGAACTTTAGGATTATTTCCTGGACTACCACTCGCAATAGCATCCTTCGCCATTTTTTCGAGTACACGATTAAACTCTGTTTCATCAACTCCCCATGACTTAATGTTAGGAATATTCAAGTCACGACAAAGCTTTAAAATGGTTGAAACGAAAATATTTGAAACCTCTCCATCTGAAAGCCCTTTCATCTTCGGATCTAAATATCTTCCAATTTCAGCCAATCTGTCCGTACATACATCTTGAGTATAGTTCAGAACGATTGGTAAAAGCATCGCATTTGAAATCCCATGAGGCACATGGAATAGTGCACCAAGTGGTCTTGACATACCATGTACTAAACATACAGATGCATTTGAGAACGCCATACCTGCTTGCATCGATGCATAAATCATTTTGTCACGAGCTTCTATGTTGTCACCATTGTGATACGCTTCTAGAATGTTTTCTGTGATAAGCTTGATAGCCGATAAAGCTAAGTGATCAGTAAAAGGGTGTGCTTTTTTCGAAATATATGCTTCTAGCGCATGAGTTAAAGCATCTATACCTGTTGCAGCGGTCGTATTTTTAGGAGTAGAAATGGTCAACACCGGATCAACAATGGCGATTTCAGGCATAAAAGCTGGTTGCTTAATCATCATCTTTACATCGTTGCTCGTATTTGTAATTACGGTTACATCTGTTGCTTCTGAACCCGTACCAGCAGTAGTTGGAATTGCGATTAATGGTAATGGTTTATTTTTAACAATTGTTTTCATGTTCATATAATCACTAATATTTCCCGTGTTTGTCGCTAAAACCGCAACGGCTTTCGCTGTATCAATGCAGCTTCCTCCACCTAAAGCAATGATAACATCACAATGTTCACTCTTTTTTAACTCTAATGCTTCGTGAACGTAGATATCTGTAGGCTCACTCGCCACATCCAAGTAATCGACATAATCCATGTCAGCGTTTTCAAGAAAAGTATGGCACTTTTCTAAGTATCCTAAGCTTTTCATGATATGATCGCTGATGATTAATGCTTTTTTACCTAGCTTCGCCGCTTCCTCTCCTGCTTTTTCAAAACTACCTTGCCCGTAATAAATACTTTTAGGCAAATGTACTGCAGAAATATTCATAAACTATTCCCTCCTAACGTTTATACATACTAAATATGCAAAAGTCATGCCAACTTTACAATTGTCAGAAATCTAACAAACGAGAGGGATGTTTAATTATAAGTGTAGCTAAAAACCTACACTTATTTGTATATGATGTATATTTTCTTATACAATCACTTATCTAAATTATATTGATTCAACTTTTTGTAAAGCGTTGTTCGATGAATACCGAGCTGTTTTGCAGCTTTTGTTTTATTTCCTTGTACTCTTTCAAGAGCTTCCTGGATCGTGACTATTTCTTGTTCCATTCTTCCCGTTTTAAGAGGTTGTCTAACATCAGCAGGAATATGCTGCTGTTTTTCTCTTATCACACTAGGCAAATGTTTGTACTTGATCACATCTCCTTCAACAAGAGTGATTAATTGTTCAGCTGTATTAATTAACTGACGGATGTTCCCCGGCCAATCATAGGTCCGTAGCGCTTCCATGACTGCATTGTCCATGTTCTTTGGTTTTACATGATATTCTTTTGAAAAATGGTCTAAGTAATGGGCAATTAAAGTCGGAATATCTTCTTTTCTTTTTCGTAAAGGAGGGATTTCGATATTGATCACATTTAATCGATAATATAAATCTTCTCTAAAATAGCCTTCCTCTACACGCTTAATTAATTTTTGATTTGTCGCTGCAATAATGCGAACATCCAATGGAATACTTTTCGTCCCACCTACCTTTACAATTTCTTTTTCCTCTAAAACACGGAGAATTTTCGTCTGCATCGATAATGGCATATCTCCAATTTCATCTAAGAAAATCGTTCCTTTGTTTGCCATTTCAAACTTACCAGCACTACCACCTTTTTTTGCTCCGGTAAACGCCCCTTCTACATACCCAAATAACTCCGCTTCAAGAAGCTGTTCAGGGATCGCTGCACAATTGATCGCAATAAACGCTTCTTCATTTCTTGGACTCAAATTATGAATAGCTTGAGCGAAGACTTCTTTGCCTGTACCACTTTCTCCAGTAATCAGCACTGTCGTTTTCGTTTTTGCTGCTTTTCGTGATAGACTCTTCGTTAAATGAAGAGCATCACTCGTCCCTAATATATGTTCAAAGGTTTTTTTAGGGCTTGAAAAGCGATTATTTCGCTCTTTACTTTGCTCCCTATCAATTGATGAGGGATTATTCGTTGAAAGCTGAGTAGCATTTTCTAAAATTCGATAGAGCTCCGTTACCCCTTCAAAAATCAGCATACCGATTGCTCCAATGATTTCATCGTTTTGCCAAATAGGAATACGATGAACGATCATCTTCTGACCTTGAATGATTTGGACTCCTCCTCTTTCTGGAATGCCCGTTTTAACCGTTTTATGTAATTGAGTATTTTCAATAACGTCTGCTACATATTTCCCGATGACTTCCTCTGATTTTAATCCTAAAAAATTAGCATAAGCTTTATTCATTTTTAAAATGTGTCCACGCCGATCAACAACGGCTACACCTTCGTAAGCAATATCTAAAATGATATCGATTAATTCAACATTATGCTTGATTGATTCAATATAATCATTTTTAAATCGAAGAATTTCATGAGCACTCAAGGAGCCGACAATTTTATCTTCATCATTAATGACCGGAATAACTCTTCCTTCGTATGATATATCTAGCATCGAGTCCTCTGCATTGACCATCAAGGAATCTTGAAACCACTTTTCATTGAAGGTTTGAGTTAATGTGAATCCACTTAAAAGCGCACGATACATCCCTTCACTTGTCACAATTCCAAGCACTTCATGCTCTTTATTGATCATAATCAAATCTTCATTTCTAGCAGTCATCATTTCTAGTATTTGTTTAAAGGATTGATTTTCAAAAACAAGGAAATGAGGTGGCTTCATCCAATAGTGCACTGTTTGTTTTATTTGCCATTCACCTTCATTTTGTAAGCTCAATTGCTCAAATTGACTAAACATGTTTTCATCTCCTTTACTCTAGGATGAGGGTACTCGGCATTATTAGCACGATATGAGCGGTCTTAGCGAAATGCTCTATTTACGCTTATCGTTTCTTAACGTTTCAAAAAAGAGCCGATCCCTTATCATGAAGAGACTCGACTCTTTATAAAATAGTATAACGATAGTAAGCCATTATTTCAAAAACAATGACGCTATCTTTAGCATCTTTATGACTGTAGAATTCTTTTCACTGCTGCCTCTCCTTGATCAATGCAATCAGGTAAGCCAACCCCTTCAAATCCAGCCCCACAAAGATGCAATCCTGGTAAATTTCGTCTAATATCTTCTTTGATTTTCATGATTTTATACGTATGTCCAACATTGTATTGTGGCATTGCTTGCTTCCAGCGTGTCACTCGGTAAAACTCTGGCTCTCCGTCAATATCCATAATCTGTTTTAAATCATGAAGGACAGCTTTGACGATCTCTTCATCGGAACGCCAAACGATTGCTGAGTCACCAGCCCGTCCGACATACGAACGGAGCAAGGCGTGCCCTTCTGGTGTGGAATGGCGCCATTTCTTATGTGTCCATGTACAAGCTGTAATCGTATGGTTACTATTTTTCGAAACGACAAATCCTGTCCCTTCATATGGGTTACGAACAGCGTCTTTCTTAAAGCCAAGTGCGACTGTTGCTACCGTTGTCGCTTCCATTTCCTTCAGGTATTGAAAATACGAGTAATGATCAAGCATGCTTGCTGTCACATGAGGTGGTGTGGTCATAATCACTTCATCGAACATATGACTCTCACCGTTAGCAAGCTGAAGACGATATTGATTACCTTCCTTTTGAATCGACGTAATATCCGTTTGTGTATGAATCGATTCAGCGTCTAAATGTTTTTCAATTGCTTGAACAAAGGATTCCAGCCCATTCCGAAATGTTAAAAACATACCCTTTGGCTTTTCTTCTGATCGTTTAGGCCGATTGGCTCGTGATGCTCTCATTCCTTTGATCAAACTACCGTGCTGCTCTTCCATTTGCTGAAATTGAGGAAACGTTGCTTTTAAGCTAAGCTTATTTAAATCACCAGCATAAATCCCTGATAACAGTGGCTCAATTAGGTGATCGACAACTTCATCACCAAGACGATGACGAAAGAAGTGTCCGAGGGAAATATCTTCATCCTTTGATGCCGTACGTGATAAAAAGAAATCTCCTGCAGCTCGCAGCTTTCCAATTGGCGAAAATAACCTTGTAGTCAGAAATGGTTGGATTTCGGTTGGAACACCCATCACTGCCCCTCCAGGAATCGGATAGAGCTGGTTATCCCTTAAGACATACGCTTGCCCAGTGTCATTCGCGAGAAGCTCTTCTTCCATTCCAACTTCTTTTGCTAAACGCGACATACTTTGCTTACGAGCTAAGAAAGAATCCGGACCTCGTTCAATGACAAATCCATTTACGTGTTCAGTTTGAATTTTCCCGCCAAGTCGGTCGCTTTGTTCATACAAATCATATTCGATGTTGACGCCAGCTGCTTTTGCTTGCTCTAGCTTGTAAGCTGCCGCTAACCCTGTTATTCCACCACCGATGATAGCTATGCGCTTGTTTTGATTAGCCATGAGGACTCACTCTTTCTCTGCAAGCTTCTTCTTCACAACCGTTGCAAGACATTCGATAAATTCAGGCTTTGCATTTGGCATTTCAGGTCGGTAATAGTCAATGCCAAGCTCATCTGTGACGACTTTGCATTCATAATCATTATCATAAAGAACTTCTAAATGATCAGCAACAAAGCCGACAGGACAGTAAACAAGTGATGTATAGCCTTGCTTTTCATAAAGATCACGAGTCAAATCCTGTACATCCGGTCCAATCCAAGGATCAGGTGTATTTCCTTCACTTTGCCAGCCGATCGTATATTTTGTAATACCCGCTTCTTTAGCGATAAGATCAGCCGTTTCTTGAAGCTGCTGTGGATAAGGATCTCCCATTGCAATGATTTTCTCTGGTAAGCTATGGGCCGAGAAGATCACACAGGATTTTTCCTTATTTTCAATCTTAGCTCATCGTTTGCTTAACTTGATCAGCCCAATACTTAATAAATAAAGGCTCCTTATACCAGCTTTCAATACTGTGAATAACTGGACCACCAATTTTCTCAGACTCTTCTTGCGCTCGTCCATTATAGGACTTAACGCTAAAGGTTGAGAAATGAGGCGCAAGGACAATGCTTACTGCTTCCTCGATGCCATCCTCTTTCATCTTAGCAACAGCATCTTCAACAAATGGATCAATATGTTTCAGCCCAAGATACGCCTTGAACTCAATTTCCTTATTTGTCTCATTTAAATATTTCTCTAGACCAAATGCCTGATCCTCTGTGATTTTTGCCAATGGACTAATTCCGCCAATTGCTTCGTAGCGTTCTGTTAATTCTTCTAACGCTTCCTCCGAAGGTTTACGACCACGACGAATATGTGTATAGTAAGGCTCAATTTCCTCCTTACTTCTTGGTGTTCCATACGCCATCACCAGTAAACCGATTTTTTTCTTTGTCACTATTTCCACCTCGTTCTATAATTTGTTCGCAGAGTATTCATGTACAAATGCGGTTAGTCTCTTTAACGTCTCTGGGTTCACTTCTGGGAACACACCATGGCCAAGATTGAAAATAAAGTTCGGACTTTGCATCCCTTGATCAAGAATCGCTTTCGCACGTTCTTCAATGACATCCCATGGTGATAATAAAATCGCAGGGTCGAGATTGCCTTGTACCGTTTTCTTCACGCCTAAGCCTCTTGCTTCCGTAATTGATAACCGCCAGTCGAGTCCAACAACATCCAATGGTAGATCATTCCATTCTTGAACTAAATGACTTGCTCCTACTCCAAACATAATAAGCGGAACGTCTTCTTGCTTTAATGCCGTGAAGATTTTGTGCATAACCGGCTTTACATATGTACGATAATCCGCAACATTCAGTGTCCCTACCCATGAATCAAAGATTTGGATCGCCTGAGCACCTGCTGCAATTTGGGATTGAATATACGTAATCGTCATTTCGCCAAGCTTGTCCATTAACAAATGCCACGCTTCTGGCTCAGCATACATGAATGCTTTTGTTTTATTATAATTTTTCGAAGGTCCACCTTCAATCATATAGCTTGCAAGCGTAAATGGCGCCCCACCAAAGCTAATGAGGGGAACTGTTAATTGTTCACGCAATATTTTAATCGTATCAAGAACATATGGCACATCCACTTCCGGATTAATCATACCAAGCTTTTCAACGTCTGATTTTGAACGAATTGGGTTATCTATAACCGGTCCAATGCCGGATTTAATTTCAACATCTACGCCTATTGCTGGAAGTGGCGTCATAATGTCTTTATATAAAATCGCCGCATCATTGTTATATTGATCAACAGGAAGTTTAGTTACATAAGCACATAGCTCTGGCTGGTGCGTAATTTCAAACAACGAATATTTTTCCTTAATCTTTCTATATTCCGGTTGGGAGCGCCCAGCTTGACGCATATACCAAACAGGAACATGGTCATGCGCCTCTCCCCTACACGCTTTCAAAAATTGATCATTGAATGTCGTATTCTGAATCATCATGCCACCCTCTCTTTATATCAGCTTACATTCCATTTGAACACAAATGTTATCTACATCTTATTCACATTTCTCGACACTATGTAAGCAAGTTTATCAAAATTTTCAATATCTCTATTCTACTTGAAGCGATACAAAAATGCATTTTATATTCATTATTACTATAATGACCGAAGAAGCGACTGTATAGACAAACAACTAAACTGTCATAAAATTGATGAATGTTGACGGTTAAAGCTGTCATTTTTTACGTATCACGCTACAGTGAAAGTTGATGGCGGCATTTATCAAAAAATGGTGTTGTTTCGATAAAAGAGCGAAGAAAATATGGATGAAAATGAATAAACAGAGAAGCCATTTGCTCCTCTGTTAGTCAATACTATTCTTCACATCCCTTTGGAAACATTCTTGGTGCTGATCTTCTCTGTTTTTGGCAACGTCAAAGAGAGTAATGTAGCGATAACTGGTAATACCGTTATTGTAATCAGTGCAGTATGTAGGCCATATAAATCAGCCCACCAGCCGAGCAAAGGCACGGCAATACCACCAACACTAATCGCTAAACCGAGCGTCACACCAGAAGCCGTACCGACGCGATTCGGTAAATATTCTTGTCCCATGACAACCATCACACTCGTCGGTGAAAAAAGAGTCAAACCAATCGGCAGTAATAACAAGGTTTTTAAAGCTATATGGTCAACGAAGAAAAAGAGTAACAACATAGGTGTAAGAATCCCGAAAGAAAGAAGGACCACATTGCGCTTCCCGAACCGATCTGCTAAACGTCCTCCCAAAAGGGTTCCTACCGCGCCAGTGGCAATTAAAATTGTTAAAGCGACACTTCCAGCAGTTACGGACTGGTTTAAAACATGAACCCAGTAAAGTGGGATAAACGTATTAAGTCCATAAAAGATGATAGAGCGACAGATGACAGTACATGTTAATCTTGAAAACGGTCCCCACCGATCGATCTCATCAATCACCATTCCTTTATCATCATGGCTCACAGGCTTCTGATAGCTTTGAAAGTTTTTTAATTGCCAAAACAATAGTACCGCAACAATGAAAGTCGGTATCAATAAAAACAATGTTCCAGTCAATCCGTAAGCAACTAAAGAAAGAGTCATCAAGATCGGACCTAGGGCAAACCCTGCATTACCACCTACCTGAAAAATACTCATGCCCGTTGCTCTTTGATTTCCAGAAGCAGCATTCATTAATTTAGCAGCTTCAGGGTGAAAAGCGGAAATCCCGATACCGCTTAATGCAACTAAGATTAGGATAAGCGTAAAGCTTTCCACAACGCCAGATAAAGCCAAGCCACCACCAGCTAAAATTAAACCAACCGGCATAATCCAACGTGTTGAAAAACGGTCAGATAAATGCCCGAATAAAAATTGGACGGCAGAGGATGTAATATTGGCAACAAAAACAAGGCTTGATGCAACGGCATATGTAAGGTTACGATCTGCTACGAAAAAAGGGAGCAAGGCAGGCAAGGCACCTTGACAAAAATCACTAAAAAAATGTCCACTCGTTAAATATGAAACTGATTTCTTATTCATTCTTTTTTCTCTCATTCCCCAACGCCCTCCATGTTGTCTCCTTTTGAAATAAAGAATAGCTTCGATACATACCATCAAAGCCACTACAATTGCTATTTTAACACAGTTCTAAAAAGTCAAAATATTAAAATCAATTCTCTCTAAGGATTTAACAGAACGTGGTGTTAGTTGGACAATTTAGGAATGGAGTCTTGCTTGATTTTATTTCACTATATTCTGATCTCTCGTAACAAATCTATTTCAAATACGTTAATTCGTCTAGCAAGGTTGAGCTTCGTATCAAATTTGTTCGATTAAGAAGAAAAGGGAATCGCCTCTGGTCCTTTTAAGATAGAGGGGGCGATTATGCGGGTCTACCTATTAAACGCTCGTGGCGATTCTCATTCTTCTAATGAAACCCTAGCTTAAATTGGACGTCTGCTACATTCGAATATTGTCCTTTGCGCTCGGTTGTTGAATCATATGGCACGACTTCATATTGTTTCTGCGAAAATGGATTGATTCGGCCAACGTAATAATGCTGATCACCTACAACAGTGGCAATTCTCTCTCTTTCTCCATGATGGCGCTCATAAACATGGTAATAAATCCGTTCGTCTGATGGTGCGGACCAATTCAATTCGACACTCATCAGTCCTCTACCTCCCATCGCAAGGGTTGCTGTTAAATCAGTGATAATCGGTAAATCAACTGGAGGCTCAAGCTCCTTCACCTGATCTGGCTTTGCAAAAGCGACTTCGCGTTTAACAGCAGGCAACTCATTGAGGATTTCTTTAAACAGAACAGTAGGGTAAGCACTTCCACCTCGTAAATATCGGTCGGTTGATGTGACGTCATATCCCATCCAAACAGCCCCGACAACTGTTGGTGTATACCCGGCAAACCAAGCATCCATTGTCGCTCCTTCAACCTCCGGATACGAAGTTGTTCCTGTTTTACCTGCAAGAGATGTCTTTATCGTACCATTTCTCCCTGTTCCTTCCTTGATGACAGATTCGAGCATTCTTGTCATATACCAAGCTGTCTGCGCAGAGATCACGTCTGTCTCCTCCATTTGTGCTTCCCCGATTTTCTCACCTTTTTGATTATAAATCTCCTTAATAAAATAAGGCTCAACTCGCTTGCCATCATGTGCAAACACGCGATAAGCAGTTGCCAATTCTAGTGGAGTGAGTCCTTCTTCAAGCCCACCTAGGGCCACAGCTAGGCCACGATCAGGAATGTCGAGTCCAAATTTCTCTAACGTGTGAATCGATGTATCGATACCGATTTCATTTAATAGCCAAACTGCTGGGACATTGACAGAATGAGTCATCGCTTCGTACATCGTTATATTTTCTGTATACTCATTATTAACATTACGCGGTGTATAGCCGTTCTCATAATCAATGAGCTCGTTATTTAATAAGGAATAAGGATGATATTGCTTTTCTTCTAAAGCAGGCGCAAAGACCGCTAAAGGCTTCATAGCTGAACCAGGCTGACGCTTAACATCTACGCGATTTAAACCACGTCTGACATACTCACGTCCCCCTTGAACAGCTAACACACCTCCAGTCTCTGCATCCAGTAACACAAAAGCTGTTTCTGCATCTTCATTACCATCTGGAAAGAAGCGATCTTCCTTTATTTTCGTAAAGGATACTTCCTGCATTTGACGATCCATCGGCACGACAATTTTATAGCCGCCAGTCAGTACCTCTTCGTTGGTCAACTGATAACGCTCTGCTGCTTCATCAAGCACCATGTCAATATACGTTAAATACGCTTCATTTTCCGAAATTCGATTATGATCGACCGCAATCGTTTTTCCCGTTAAGCGAACGAGTTGTTCTGCACGAAGAAACCCGTTTCTTTCCATAACATTCAATACTAAATCACGTCGCTGTTTACTTCGGTCAGGATTCGTAATTGGAGAATAAGAATTAGGTGCTTTCGGCAAACCGGCAAGTAAAGCCCCTTCTTCAATCGATAGTTCACTAACACCTTTATTAAAGTATAGTTTAGAAGCTGCCTGGATCCCATACGCACCATGTCCAAAATAGATCCGATTTAAATACATTTCCAAGATTTCATTTTTACTATATCGACGTTCGATGTTCATCGCGATTAACACTTCTTTTGTTTTTCGTAAAAGTGTTTTTTCATCGGATAGAAAGGCATTTTTCGCAAGCTGCTGAGTTATGGTGCTCCCACCTTCAACTTTTGCTCCTGCTAAAATATCACGATATAACGCACGTCCAATTGAACGGAAATCAATGCCAAGATGTTCGCGAAAGCGTATATCTTCTATCGCGATAAATGCATCTTGAACATGTTCTGGTATATCATGAATCGAAACAAGCTCTCGATTTTCAACAAAGAGCTGAGTAACTATTTCTCCCTCTTGATCGACAAGAGATGTTGTTGTCTTCATCACAAGATTCTGATCATTAACAACATAATGACCTACTAAAATAATAATTAAATAAATAATAAGAGCTAATAAAATCGTTGCGAGAATACTCGAAATGCCAATAATTAGTTTCTTTTTCAATTCGTCACCTCCTTTTTAAACCGCACCATTAGACAACAATTAAGAAAAAATGCTATTTGTTGCTAGTCTTTATCTTGTAGGCTACACTTTATTTACGAGTCTTAGTCATTTTCGTTTCAAATCATACCAAGAAAACGGGGGCAAAAACATTGAGAAATGCAATAGTCATTGAAATTTCACAACAGTCGAATTTACCGAGTCAAGGGTTAAGAATGGAAGGAGAGTCTGGATCACTCTTCTTTTTTGAAGGGGAATCATTTGATCATCTATCTGCAAAACGCTACGAGATTTTTAGTGAGACAGGTGCGCTTTCTAGCAAGGGTTATGTCGTGATGAATAACATACCAGTTACAGCAGAAGGTCGCGATACATTTGAGGAACGCTTTAAGAACCGCGCAGGTCTAGTTGAAACAGCGCCAGGTTTTCAAGCTCTTCGTATCCTCCGTCCACTCGATGATGATACGTATGTCGTGATGACGATATGGGAAAATGAGGAATCGTTTGTAAACTGGCAAACGTCACAATCCTATGAAAATGCCCACAAAAATCGTGGTACATCAAAAGGACTCGCTACATCAATCTTTCCACGCCCTTCCTTCGTCACAACCTATCATGTAAAAGGGTAAATGAAATAAACATGCGACAAGGTATCCCTTTCGCATGTTTTTATTTTGCTAGACCAAATCGATGTGCATAAACAGCCATTTGTGTTCGATCTTCTAAATCAAGCTTTTGAAGAATGTGACTGACATGCGTTTTGACTGTTTTAATCCCGATAAAGAGAATGTCTGCGATCTCTTGATTGCTTTTTCCCTCGCCTACTAATTGCAGAACTTCCCGTTCACGCGGTGTTAACGAATCATGTAACGGCTTTTCCTTTGTCCCTCTCATACGTTGCATCATTTTATTCGTCACTTTGGCTTCGACGACCGGCTCACCCTTTGCAGCACTTCGTATCGCTTCTGCAATCTCAACAGCTGAAGACGTTTTCAACAAATAGCTAAAGGCACCAGCTTCAATGACCGGGTAAACCTTTTCATCATCAATAAAGCTTGTTAGAACAATGATTTTCGTCTCAGGTAACTTTTTCATAATAGCAGCTGTAGCCGCAATCCCGTCCATCTTCTCCATCACTAAGTCCATTAAGATAACATCCGGCTTCTCAACTAAGGCAATGTCGATCCCCTCTTGACCATTACTTGCCTGACCGACAACTTTCATATCTGCTTGCGTTGAAAGATAGGCAGACAACCCCATTCGCACCATCTCATGATCATCAACTAGAAGTACTCGAATCATCTTTTTCCTCCTTCCAAGCAATTGGAATGTTTGCTTCGATTTGCGTTCCTTTTCCAGGCACAGACACAATATGCAAAGTACCTCCAATTTCATTCATTCGTTCGCGCATTGTATGTAATCCATAGGAACCTTGATGAACCGTTTTCGTATCAAAGCCGATACCATTGTCAATCAGCTTCACCTTTAATTCCTGACTTGTTTGCCTTAATTGACATTCAAGCTGTGTAGCTTTAGCATGGCGGAGAACATTAGATATTGCTTCTTGGATCATGCGAAATAGCTGATCCTCAATCCCCTTTGGTATGCTTACTACCTGATCAATGCCAAAATGAATGTTCATTTCATACTTTTGTTCTAATTCAGTTAATAATGTGCGAACACCTTCTTCTAAGCTTTTCCCTTCTAAATGGGCTGGGCGAAGATGAAGCAAAAGCGCGCGCATTTCCGCTTGAGCTGTATTCGCCATATTTTCAACCATAGCAACTTGCTCAGACATTGAATCTGATGCATTGATCAAATTCTGCTTAATCGCCGCTGTCATCATGGAAATCGCAAACAGTTGCTGACTAACGGCATCATGAAGATCTCTTGCTAAGCGCTGTCGTTCTTCCGTAACAGCTGCCTTCTTAACCGTTTCCTGCATTTCGGCTCGCTCAGATGATAGACGTTGAAGAGAAGCAACCTGCTCTTCAATATGCTTTGCCATGCCGTTCATTCGTTCGGCTAATTCTGCAACCTCGTCTTCTCCTTCGACCTCCACTCTATGTGAAAACGTTCCGCGCTCATAACGAGTCGCCCCATGTAAAAGCTGATCAATTCGTCGACGAAATGGCGCTGCTTGAATATAACCACTTGTCAAACCAGTAATGATTATTACAAGAACCATCCAAATCGCAACTGGAATGCCGACCAGTTCTCTATCGATGACAAGCAATAATCCACGTTGATCCTCATACGTGACAAGAAAAACAAAAAAGAAGGATGTCAGTAGTGTGACAATGACACTGTGGCGAATAAACTGCCATTGTAATCGAGCCAAGCGTTTTCTCATACCGTTCTCACCTTCACTTCTCCAACAAAAGTGGAAAGAACAAGCTTAACCCGCCTTGGGGCTTGCTTATAGCCTTTTGTTGCTACACTAAGCTGTTGGTTAAGTCCTTCATGTTTTTCATGAAATAAAGAAACTCCACCGACCATCGAAGTTGCTTGAACAGCGACTGCTAAATCCTCTGGAACATAGAAATCAATCTCACAAATAATCCCTTGAACAATAATAACGGTCTCACCTTCTGGAATAATCGCCTTTGATAAATCAAGTCTCACATCGCCAATCCCATTCCATATTGTGAGATCACTTAATTCAAATGCCTCTCCAGTATAGTGAATATCACCAATCCAACTACGGCGTATCGTCGGAATAAATCGCTCTTTTTCCTTCCTTTCGATCTCAATAGATTGTGGAGGTGAATCTACTTGCTCCTGTTGCTTTAGCTCTGTCTCTTTCTGCTCCTGTTTGTAGACCATATCTTTTTCATCAATACCCAGTTCTGCTTCTTTCTCTTTACGCTGCTTTCGCCGTTCTGTACGCTTCTCCTTTTTTTTATCTGAGGAACGAACTAATCGCACCCCATAATACAGAGCTGCTCCTGCAATAAGTAAGCCAACAAAGTTCATTCCGAGCAATTGATCAAAGAAAATACTCGCACTTACAATAAAGAAAAACATACTTAGAAATGTATGCTTTCGTTGATAAAAGAACATGCCTAATATAAAAAAGATGAGCGGTGCAACTAAGGACCCTGTTGAAATACGCATCGCATTGAATAAAATGTTAAGACCGATAATCACAATGATGAATCCGAATAGCGTCTTTTTCCTCATGCTCCCGCTCCTTTCTCTTTACGAATTTCGAATGCGCACATCCCCAGATGTCGTCGAAACCGAAAGCTGATAATCTCCATCGCCTATTTTACCAGAAATCGATCTTGATTGAATTGATTGTTCACGCAAATCCGAATCTACTTGAATCTCACCAGACATCGTTTTGATTGAAACATCAGCATTACCTGATGGTAAGACTAGCTCAACATCGCCCGATACTGTTTTTAATATCGTTTTATCATTTTCTTGTTCAAACCCTATTTTAATATCACCAGAAACGGTTTTTCCATTGACCGCACCTGTCATCATTCCAACATGAATATCACCAGAAATGCTATTCAATGCTGAATCCTCAGCCTTTAATTGTTCAATCTCAATGTCTCCAGACGTTGTTGCAATCGAAACATTTGTACCAATGAGTTCTGCTGCTTCAATGTCCGAGGAAACCGATTTGACCTTAATCGTTGTCAGGTCAAATACATTCGTCATCTCTATATCACCAGAAACACTCTGGATGTCGAGCTCATTGTCATATTTCTCTGGAATCTGAACAATCGCACGTCTCGGTTTGTTAGAAAAATGAAAGGAGAAGAAACGAAAACTTTCTTCTTTTATTTCAATCGTTAGCCTGCTACCTTGTTCATTCGTATACAGCTCTGTCAGTTCGTCATTGCTTTCTAAACGAACCAAAAGCTCCTCTCCTGGATAGCTTTCTATCTCCCAATCAATTGCCGTACTCGATAAATGAATACTTTCGATAGAGTCAAGCTTACTGGAAAATTCATCTCCTGCTGTTACGGTATCAGACTTTGAAAAAAAGGATGGAAGCGACACAGCTAAAAAAAGGAGACCGACAATAATAAGGGCAATGCCCGCGATTTTTTTCATTTGTTACCTCCTCCCTTCACTCTCTTTTACTATATAGAAAAAATCTCCTTACGCCTAGACAAGACTTCACACGAAAGGATCTGACCTCTTTTATTCGACTTACGGATCGTCGAGGTCAGACTCTGATCATTTTGGAGGGGCTATTATTGATTCACGTTCATTTGTTTCTTTAATTGATCAAGCTCGGCTTGAATGTCTTCAGAATGAACGTGACTTCCGCCCATCGCTTCTACCGCTGGCTTACTTCCACTTTTCCATTCTAAATCCACAACACGTTCTTCCATTCTCTCAAATTCGCTTTCAATCGAACTTCCTTTTTGATACTTTTTGCTAGTCTGCTTCATTTGTTGATTTGCTCTTACAGCTTGCACTCGAAGAATCAGCTCCAGCTTACGATCACGAAGCTGGGCGTATTTCAGCTGTAATTGCTCCAATTCGTGTTTTCGTTCCTTGATTTGAGCTTGATTTTTGTCTCTTAATTCTTCGTAACGGTTCATTTGCTCCCATGCTTCCTTCTTACTGACTAATGCCATTCGCGCCAGATCTTCATTTTCTGCTTCAATCGCCACCTTAGCTTGCTGCTCACGACGTTCAACTAGCTCTTTTGCAGCTTGAAAGTCCTGTGTTAATGAATGCTCAAGACGTACATGCTTTTCAATCGCTGCTTCTAGCTTCTGAATATCTTCCTTCATATCTCGCATATACTGTTTCACCATCACCACTGGATCCTCCAATCGTTCTAACCCTTCATGAATATACGCTTTAAAAAATCGATTGATTCTTGTCATCACCATTTTAAATGACCTCCTCTAATAATTTGTTTGTTTTTCTTTCAATAATTTTGAAAACTCTTCATCAATCGTGTCATACGTTGATCTCAATGATGTATCGTCTACTTCAACCTCATCAAACTCTTGCTTCGGCTTCAACAGTTTATAGCCCCCGTAGATTAAAGCAATACCTACGAGCAAACTCATCACTCCACCTAAACCACCCAACACGATAAGCGCACCGAGTGTGATGAGTAAAATACTTGAAAATGACCACCCACCTTTTTCCTGCCATTTAGAATAACCCCAGTAGAGTAACCAAGCACCAATCGCCAGCCCAATTAAGCCACCAAGATGGATACCAATCATGCTAAGAAGCACGCTTGCTCCAATTAAGATAAGCAATGCGCCTCCAAACATTTTTCCAGGACGCTTCATTTGTAACCCTCCTTTATTTGAATTATCTTTATTGTAGAATTGATCTCATTTTTTTCCGACGCCCTTGAGCATGGTTTTCTCTCGGTCTCAAGACTGATATTTCTCTCAGCCTTATGACCTTTCCGTGAACGTTACGGTTATTTACTATCGTTATCACGAGAATCAGCTATAATAAGAATGGTTCGAAACCTAGCAAGTAGCATCCTCAAATAAAAAAGATGTTAAAATTGATTTATATGTTTAGATTGGATTAAGAAACTTGGCTTTTTTAAAATCAATCAGAAAGTTATCATGTATGCAATCCTTTCTGATTAGACTAGAATAGACGATATTGTCCTACTTTGTATTTCATTGATTAAAGAGGTGTTAAACATGGCTGAAGTTACGATTTGGCTTGCATTTTTGGCGGGCGTTGTCTCTTTTTTATCACCATGTATTTTTCCGTTAGTTCCTGCTTATTTAGCTCAACTAACTGGTACAAATATTGCTGATAATCAAGTTGGAGCTGACCGGAAGTTAATTTTATCGAGAAGCATCGGTTTTGTGATTGGATTTACAACGATCTTTCTTTTACTCGGGGCATCATCTACATTTATTGGGCAAGCGTTTTGGAGCAACAGACAGTTGTTTGAACAAATTGGGGGCATTATTATTACTGTCTTCGGTTTACAAATGATGGGGATTATTTCGATCCGAATGCTGATTAGTGAAAAAAGAATTTCCTGCTAAACCACGGAAATCGGCGAGCTTTGCTAACTCTGTACTACTTGGATTTTTATTCGGTACTGGCTGGTCGCCTTGTATTGGACTTGTGTTATCATCGATTCTCATACTAGCAAGCCAATCTGACACGATGTGGACAGGAATGTATATGCTGTTCATTTATTCGATCGGTTTAGGTATTCCTTTCGTTGGTGTTGCGCTCCTCTGGTCGCGCTCACTCGATAAGATGCGTAAATTAAATAAATGGCTGCCAAAGATTCAAAAAGCTAGTGGCGGGATTATGGTCGCACTTGGGATCTTGCTCTTCACTGGACAATTTAGCGTCATTTCTGCTTATTTTGCCCGTTTTGTTCCATTTTTCCTTTAAATTCATTTCCATACTAAAAAAGGTTGATCAAGCAGGTAATACCTGCTTGATCAACCTTTTTATTTACTTCAACTATGCTCATCAGCAAGCCAACGAATGCGATATCCATTCATCGCCGTTTCGCTAAGCACATCAAGAAAACGATAATTCGCCACTGCACCCACAATCGCTCCGAAACCTGGAATCAGTTGAAACATTTTTACCAAGTCAATGTAATCACGATAATCAAGCTGGAATTCCTTCCAATCAACATGATTTAAATATTCTTCTTTATCAGGAAGTCCGATCCTTTCTTCTTCCCAAGCCTCGATCCGTTCAATAAGACCTGCCCTTTTCTCTTCTCTCGCAAATGCTAGTTGAAACAATAACAAGACAAACAAGCGCTCACGATAATCTCGTACGTCATAGCCATAAGCAGAAGCAGCATCAAATAAATATTTCATTTTGATACTTAGTAAAAGAGGAAAATCAACCATGCCAAGTAAGATCCCACCCGCACCTGTTCCCGCTCCTTCTAGGGCAGCTGTTCGTTTATAGGAATTCGTTAGTGCTCGCACTTTTTCTTCGCGTTCTTTTAAGCTAAGTGCTTGCTCTGGCTGTTTTTGGGCGGTGTATTCAGATCCAACTAATGTGGCATGAACCATATTCTTGATACTAGCTGTTACAACGGAATGAACTTTTTCTGGGATCATTTTGTTCATTTTCGCTTGAACACCTTTCGTATAGCGACCAGTCATAGATGGACGTTTCATTAATCTCCTCTTCCATCTCACAAGCTCTTCTGCTACTTGATCCTCATACATCTCTCATCACACCCCTCATCCTATCTTTGTACAATTCATGCGAATGAGTTTAGAAACATGACTATTTTTTTCGCTTATGAATGAAAGTTCGACTTCCGATTAAGCTATAAACCACTCCGATCACGAGTGCTAGCCCTGTCATCATCAACGAAGAGGACACGAACAGCACACCGATTTGCACAGCCGTCATCATAAGCAGGAGACGGAAGCTAATCTGCGTCAACGCCTGTTTCTTCATCCCCTCTTGTACAGGATACAAATCAACCCACATCATCGCATCATAATGATACCAAAGCGTTGATAATTGATTGGTGACCATATGCATAAATAATAGCATGACAACTAACTGAAGCCAGCCATCCGGTATGACGATCAAAATGAATGCTAAGATGAAGACGAGACGAAGGTAAATACCTGCATAGTCATTTGCTCGCAAAAACGAACGTGCAAACAGGAAATGATAAACCGACGTTTTCGAATTCGTCAATCCTTCAAGTAGCCAGCTAAGATAGCTTCTTGGTCGGACTTTATTTTTCAATTGTGGGACATCTGTGAACGCATTTGCGATCCGGTAGAAAAAGAGGAGCATCCCTTGTTCCACTTGAATCAAATGATCCCACTTTAAAGAGAGCGCCTGCGATAGCCTACGGTAATAGAAAGTATATAGCAAGAACATAATCGCAAACACCGCGACAAGAAAAAGCCAATTCGCTCCAGAAAAAAGCAGATAAACGAACGCAATATTAAGCACACCACGTAGCAGAAAATGAGTACGTCTCTCAGCTTCACTCTGAAAACGCTGCTCCTCCCAGCTCGCACCGATATTCCATCCTTTCACGACCAGCAGCATGATTAATATAAACAATACGCTTCCTGCTTGTTCAGCAAGATACTGCGTAAATAACGGTGAAAGGACAATTAGCACTAATAAAATGACTGCACTTTGTAAGACAAAGGAATAGCGCTTCGAAGCACGAAAATAAGCGTCTAACTTCGATTCATACGGCAATAGAAAAACCACATCAGCTTGTTTGACAAATGTCCTAACCCCACTTCTTGTTAAAAAGTGAGCAAAGACAGCGACAAATACCCAAACAGCCGGGAATGATTCCGGTAGCCAATCAAGGAACACACTATAGTAATAACTACCAATAATAATTAGCACATACACCGTAAAAAGAAAGCCACTATTTCCAATTAAACGCAAATAGCGAATCGCCTCATTCCAATAAGCTCGGACTCGTTCGTTCCATAACGTCATTCCATCTCTCATACGAGCTCTTCCTTCGTCATTTCAATATAAATATCATCAAGCGTCGCATCAGGCATTTTCAACTCGTTTCTCATTTCATTAAGTGTCCCTTCAAGGACAACTCGACCTTCATGTAAAATCACAAACCGATCACAATGCCGTTCAGCAGTGGCCAAAATATGCGTAGACATCAATACCGCTGCACCACGTTTTTTCATATCCTCTAAAAATGTTAGAAATGATTGTATCCCAATCGGATCGAGTCCAACAATTGGCTCATCGACAATGTAGGCAGGAGGCTCAATCAAAAAGGCACTCATGATCATGACCTTCTGACGCATTCCTTTTGAAAAATGACTCGGGTACCATTTTTTCATTTTCTGCATTCGAAACTCCGTAAGCAGTCTGTCAGCTCGTTCTTGAAATAGCTGTTCATCAAGCCCGTAAGCAAGCGCCGTTAGCTCAAGGTGCTCCCATAGTGTGAGTTCATCATATAAAATCGGCATTTCCGGTATATAAGCATACGAATGACGATACTCATTCAGATCATCCTGAAATGATTTACCAGCAATCGTCACGCTCCCCTTATGTGGCTGTAGCAATCCAAGAATATGTTTAATCGTCGTACTTTTCCCTGCTCCGTTTAGACCAATTAAGCCAACAATTTCTGCTTTATTGACACTGAAATTAACATCATGTAAAACAGGCTTTTTCGGGTGATAACCACCTGTTAGTCCTGTGATCTTCACAACTTCTGACAATAAAACCACTCTCCTTCATTACTATATCTTATCAAATACTAAGTAGGTTTCTCTAGTCAGAAGAAAATTAAACTTCGCTAAATGCGCTCACGTCCTGTGAACAACGCCAAGTACTCACTTCCTATGGGCACAAAAAGAAGCTCAGTACATATAACTGCACGAAGCTTCTCAAATGAATTTTTCACTTTTTTATTCCTATGATGATCAACATTTTGTCCCATTCTAGCACGGCAAAACGTTCCTTAGAATGAAGATCTTCTTTTTCAAACATTAGTTAACCATCTTCCCCCCATTTCCCCAATACTCTTTCCTTAGTTGAACCTTTTGAATTTTCCCAGAAGCTGTTTTCGGGAGGCCGTCGGTAAAGGTGACTCCTTTTGGTGCTTTAAAATGAGCCATTTTACTTTTTGCAAATGTGATCAACTCTTCTTCGTGTTAAAGAATGTCCCTCTCTAATCACAACAATCGCATGCGGAACCTCTCCCCACTTTTCATGAGGAACAGCCACAACTGCTGCTTCAAGGACAGCTGGGTGATCATATAGCACCCCTTCCACCTCAATGGAAGAAATGTTCTCACCACCGCTAATAATCACGTCCTTCTTGCGGTCAACAATTTCGATATAGCCGTTCTCATCGACCGTGGCCATATCGCCAGTATGTAGCCACCCTTCTCGAATTGTCTCTGCGGTAGCCTCAGGATTTTTCCAGTAGCCTTTCATCACACCATTCGTTCTTGTCACAATTTCTCCTACAGTCTTTCCATCTCTAGCTACAGGATTTCCCTGTTCATCGACCACACGCACTTTTGACCCAATGAGTGAATAGCCAGTTTTCGCCTTAAGACGATGCTGCTCTGTCTTTAGGAAGGGATCGGTGCTGCGAGCGTATTTGTGATGTTGTAATGAGAGGAGAGATCTCTGTCATTCCGTATACATGGATAAATTCCCAGCCCAATCCTCTTCTACTTTTGTCACAAATGCGAGAGGTGGCGCAGATCCAGCAATGACCACTCGCATGTCGTCCTTTACTTTTAAGCGCTTTCTCTTGATAATAAGTAAGCAATAAATTAAGCACAGTTGGTGCCATATGGGCAACCGTCACTTGATGCTTTTCAATCTTCTTGAAAATGGTCTCAGCATCGACTTTCCTCAGCATAACTTGCGTTGCTCCATTAGCTGTATAATAAAAGGGGGAGCCCCAGCCATTTACATGAAACATCGGCAATACATGTAACAGGGTATCCTGATCCGTCACTCGGAGATGATGCTGCGTACTCAAAGCGTGTAAATAATTGCTTCGATGTGTCAGCATAACCCCTTTTGGATTACCAGTTGTACCACTTGTATATAAAAGACTTGCGACATCTGTCTCCTCAAGCTGCACACGATCAAACTCCGTCGACGGTTGTGCATCAAGCCATTTCTCATAGCTCTTATATTGTTCTGTATCTTCTTGTGCACCATGCACAATGATTTCTCTTACCGTTTCTAATTGATCGATAATCGGCTCAATAAGTGGAAATAATTCGTGATCAACAAATAAAACCTGACTTTCACTATGATTCAAAATAAAGATATAATCTGCTGCTTTTAGACGCGTATTCAGTGGAGTTATGATTCCTCCAACCTGAAACACCCCATAAAACCCTTCGAGCATCTCATATGTATTAGGAGCAAGATAAGCGATTTTATCACCTTTTTTAATTTGAAGCGCTTTCAAACCATGGGCAATTTTTTGCACTCGTGCATGTAATTCATTATAAGTCAATGTTTGGTCGTCTCCAATAATTGCTGGCTTCTCACCATAAAGTTCAACCGCTCTGTCTAAAAAATCTGTTAACACTAATGGCACATGCATATCGTTTCCTCCTAAATCAATTATTTTTATCATATTCTCTTATATTGTACCACTTAAACAAGATCTGTGTATATTAATCAAGCTAAAATAAAAGGTGTTATACAACAACAAGAAGACTTGCCACTTAGATAAGAGCTCGGTTATAGTGAAGGTACAATCGTATAATGGAAAGGATGATTCGATGTCATTTGACTCAAATTGTATTTTTTGCAAAATTGTAAATGGAGATATTCCAGCAGCTAAAGTATATGAGGATGAGCATGTTTTAGCGTTTTTAGATATTAGCCAAGTGACCAAAGGACACACTCTCGTCATTCCAAAAGTACATCATAAAGATCTTTTTGAGTTATCTTCTGATCAATCAAGTAAGCTTTTTTCTGTCATTCCAAAAATCGCTAACGGTCTAAAAGAAGCCTATCAGCCAGCAGGATTAAACATTGTTAATAATAATGGTGAAGCGGCTGGACAAACCGTCTTTCATTACCATGCCCACCTAATTCCTCGATACGGAAAAGGTGACGGCTTCGGTGCTGTTTGGAAAGACCATAGCTCAGAATATAGCGGTGAAGATTTACAAGAAATGGCACATACATTGACTACTTTTATCAAAAGCTAACTCTTATCTGAGAGTTCGCTTTTTTTATTGGAAAACATTCTGAAAATACGTAAAAAACTAATCATTTTTTAAGGAAACTATGGTACGATAATCACAATCTAATAACCCATTAATGTGGTGAAGAGATAAAGGAGTGGAGAAATATGAAAACTGTACACAATTTTAATGCTGGTCCCTCTGCCTTGCCAAAAAAAGTATTAGAGAAAGCGCAAGCAGAATTTACCAACTTTAGTCAAACAGGAATGTCATTGATGGAACTGAGTCACCGTAGCAAAGAATACGAAGCGGTTCATCAGGAAGCCATTTCTCTTCTTAAAGAGCTGCTTCATATTCCAGATTCCTACAAAGTTCTCTTTTTACAAGGTGGCGCAAGTCTTCAATTTGCGATGGTGCCTCTTCAATTCTTAAAACCTGGAACAGTTGGAAACTATATCTTAACTGGTTCTTGGTCAGAGAAAGCTTTAAAAGAAGCGAAACTAATTGGCGAAACGGCCATTGCTGGTTCAACAAAAGATCTAAAGTATCGATCCATTCCAGCAGCTGATTCGTTGCAGTTGAATGACAACGATGCCTATGTTCATCTTACATCAAACAATACAATATACGGCACACAATGGGCGAGTTTTCCAACGATTTCTCACGCTCCATTGATCGCTGATATGTCAAGTGATATTCTTTCTCGTCCAATTGATATTGAACAATTCGGTCTCATTTATGCAGGCGCACAAAAAAATCTTGGTCCGTCTGGGGTAACAGTTGCGATCATTCGTGAGGATCTATTACAAGAAGAAGTGAATAACATTCCAACGATGCTTCGCTATCAAACGCATGCAGAGTCTAATTCTCTCTATCATACTCCCCCTACTTTTGCGATTTATATGCTTCGTAATGTTCTTGAGTGGGTGAAGGAACAAGGTGGCGTAGAGGCAATCGAACGGAATAACCAGGAAAAAGCAAAACTGATCTATGACGCCATTGATGAAAGTAATGGCTTTTATACAGGCCACGCAGATAAAGATGCGCGGTCATTAATGAATATTACGTTCAATCTTCCAACTGAGGAAGACAACAAGCACTTTTTAGCAAAAGCAAAAGAACTTGGGTTCGTTGGCTTAAATGGTCACCGTTCAGTCGGTGGATGTCGCGCTTCTACTTATAATGCTGTTCCACTTGAATCATGCTTAGCTCTTCGTGATTTTATGAATGATTATCGTCAGAATAGTTAATTGACTAAACGACTTGTTTGTAAATGAATAAAGTAGTTAGGAGTTGTTCATTCCTAACTACTTTTAATACAGAACAAGCAACATTGCACTCGAGCCACTCATTAGTAAAATGACGAATAAGACGATAAACGTTTTTTTAAATTGAATGTGTTCTTCTTGCCTCACCTTGCTTAAAAGTTGAAGTGAGACATACACAAAACCGTATATCGATAACAAACAAATGGAAATGAGTAACAAAATGAAAGCTTCCATCTTATCCCTCCTTATCGTTCATCTATATGTTGTCGAGTGGAATAAGATGCCAATTACGTAATGAAAGGTGGGTTTCTTCCATGAAAACGAAAGCCCTTTTTTCAGGAATAATGGTAGGGACTGTACTATCAGCCGTAGCTACTCTTTTAACAACCCCAGCTTCTGGTCGAGAGGTACAGGCTACATGCAAAGATCGCGTATGTAAAATCCGTTCAGGCTTTCAGCAATTATCGAACGATAGTAAAGCATTAACGGAACAGATAAAAACAACTACCCAAATTAGTAAAGAAACACTTAAGAACGTTGGAACCGAAGTAAAGGACTCAATCGATCATTGGAAACGAGATGTTGAACCGACTCTTAAGCAATTAAAAGAAGATGTCGATACGTTGCAAAGAAATATAGAGCAAGCAAAACAGACCTCTTCCTAAACGATCTGTTCTCTCTTAGATTTCCTTTTATCAGTAGGCAGAACTTTAGTTATCTAAACGTTTATAATAAACTGATTTTTCCCTTTCTTTTTCTATGAAACCTTGTCATAATAATAGTATAAAAATATTTAGAGATAATATTTCGGACAAGTAAAGGGTTAAAATCACTTCAATAGGAACATCTGGACGGGAGGAGAATTATGGACCAACAAATACCTTGCACCTTAAAACAATCAGTCATTTTTAGTCATAAGGTTGCACAGTTAAGTAAAGCGCTTTGGAAGTCTGTTGAAAAGGATTGGCAAACGTGGATTAAGCCATTTGACCTTAACATTAATGAACACCATATTCTTTGGATTGCTTATCATTTAGACGGTGCCTCTATATCAGATATCGCTAAATTTGGAGTTATGCATGTCTCTACAGCTTTCAATTTTTCAAAAAAGCTTGAGGAACGAGGATTGCTTCTTTTCTCAAAAAAAGAGAATGACAAAAGAAATACGTACGTCTGTCTGACTACTGAAGGCCAAGAGTTATTCTTGCAAACATTAGAGGTTTACCAGCCAAGTACGTATGGAGTATATGAGGGAGCTCTCCCTATTAAAGATTTATACGGAAAATTCCCTGAATTCTCAGAAATAATGAGCATTGTTCGCCATATCTATGGTCCTGATTTTGTTGACATGTTTGAAGAATCCTTAACAAAATTCAATGAAGATTTTACCGAGGACGATGGGCGACTTGTTAAACAAAGTTCTATTAGCAAAACTATATAACCTGTTGAATGAGCCTAGCTTAATTGCTAGGCTTTTTTTGTCTTCATTGCATCTTTCAATAATTTATCCTATTATTCAGCTGCAGAAGTTAGTTTCTAACCACCTGAACGTTTTCCTTCTCACGCTTATGACACAAAAAAAAGATTATTATGATTGTCGAAATCGTTTTATTTTTGTCACAGCTATTGATTTCTTTTAAAAATAGGCGTAAATTAATCAATTAGATTGAGGAGGTGCAGCAGACGATGAACTGCTGGAAAACAATACGTATAACCCATGATTATGGGACGTTGCGCCTAATGATTTATTCTGGATGCACGATGCTTTTTTCTTTTTTATTTTATTATTTATTTATTAGTAGCTTTGTGAAAACGTCTGAACTTACGAATGTGAATCTCTTTATCTTTATTGGAAGTATTCCACTTTTAGTTATTATTCATAAAGCTCTTCACATTATCCCAATTTGGTTATGTGGCAAACGAGCGTTATTTAAATTAGAGTGGGTCGGCTTTATACCAAAATTGTCCGTTAAAATTTCTAAGCCATTATCTCGTAATCTCTATTTAATCGCCCTTTTAATGCCTGTTCTTGTTATGACTGCGGTCGGTACATTCGCAGCCATCATATTCCCAATGTATATTGCTTATATTTCCATTATGAGTTCGATTCAATTTGGGCTTGCCTTCTATGATGTCATCTATGCTTCTTATTTATTGAAGGCACCTAAGAAAAGCTTTGTCGAGGATCATGCAGAGGGCTTTCATATTCTAGTTAAACAAGCAATATGATGGTGAAAGAAGAGGGTGAATCACCCTCTTCTTTCATTCTACCGTCATTTCAAGCTCTATTCGATCATTTTCTAAATCAAACGTGATAAAACGAAAACTGATTGATTTATGATCATCTATTCTAAGTTCTGTCATTTTCACCTCAACTAAGCGTTCAGTTGGATAAATCTCTACCCATTCTGGGAGATCCATCCATTCATAAATGAGTTGGAGCACCCGATCTATTGGCAAACGCAAAAGACCTACAAAAAATGTCTCAACCTCCAACAACAAATCTCCATTGCTAGCAACGACTGGCTGAAAATTTATGGTAATAGGTACTTCTTGTCCTAAAACAGGAAAGGATGAACGCAGTTGCACATGCTCCTCGGTCAGTTCAACAATATAAGGAATCTCTGTTTGATTCGTAGTAATCTGCGATGAAATCAAGGAATTCAATCTACTTTTGTTTGTCTGAATGAAAAATGTCGCTTCATTCGCATAAGACTCCTGCTGTGTAAAATGATTTTCTTCAACTTCAGGTAAATATCGTTGAAAAAGGACAGCCACGATAATAAAACCTACTAATAGACAAGTAAGTAAAGAAAAAAATGCAACCTTCCAACCATTCATTCTTTGTTTAACCACTTCACACCTCCTTGTTTCTTGATTGTAAGTTGCTTCAAGTAAATTGACAATCTTTCGTTCCATTTTTCATTAAAAATTAAGGAGCTCTTGATAATATCAAGCATATCTCTATCTTTTTTACTCAATATTTGATAAGGTTTATATATTATTGCTTGTCAGGAGGAAGATGCATGGTCTTCTTTATTATTTTATTTGCTCTTTTCATTTTATTTGTTATTAACTCAATGACAGATGCATTATGTTCAAAGCGAGAAATCCCATTAGAGAAACAGCCGAAACTGTTTCGAACAATTAATATTCTTATGACCATATTACTTACATCTACATATGTCAAAATTCTATTTACATAAGAAGAGTGAGGGCTGTTAGTATTAGCCTTCACTCTCCTTCGTTACCTGGATATTAGCAAAACCAAGAGGCTCCAATAATCACTAATAAAATAAATAGGACTACGATTAACGCAAACCCATTGTTTTGAGAATGACTCATGTCAATTCCCTCCTTCTTTATGATAAAGTAGCATGCCAATCAGAGAGGTTGTTATCAGCTTACAACCAAGCTGCACCTACAATGACTAACAGGATGAACAGCACAACAATCAACGCAAATCCACCTTGGTGTGCATGAGACATACTAACACCTCCTCTGTGTTTTGTTAAAATATCCTATGCAGGTGAATGCCTTTTGTACTGGGCGGATGACCTAATTGGGTTGTTTTCCTATGTTCGTTCGTGAAACCCTTTCTCTCCAATTGGATTGTGTGGTATAGTTATGTTTGGGTTAGATTTAGACTCTTAATTGAGTGAGAAGTTGAGGAGTGAACAATGATGAAAAAAAGAATGATGGCTGTTATTGGTCTTTCATGTATAACAGTATTAGCAGCTTGTAATAATGACGAAGCAGCAAATGACAATTCAACAGTAGCAGTCGTTGATGGGACGGAAATTACGGAAACAGAATTTGTAAATACGTTAAAGCAGCGCTATGGTAATGATACTCTTGAAGAGATGATTCAACGTCATCTTTTAACAGAAGCTGCTGAAAATGCAGATATTACCGATGAACAAATTGAAGAAGAGCTCGATAAATTCCGTAGCAATTTCGGTACTGAAAATGATGAAGATCTATTAGAGCTGCTTCGTACTCAATTTAATATTGAAGTTGACTCAATGGATACGTTCGTTCAAGAATACATCGTGCCACCGCTTGTATTACAGGATTTAGCTAGTACAGATGTAGAAATAACAGAAGAACAAAAGCAAGCATATTATGAAGAGAACCAAGAGCAGTTTCCAGAACAGGTAGAAGCAAGCCACATTCTTGTTGAGGATGAAGAAACAGCACAGGAAGTGTTGGACAAGCTTGAAGCTGGTGAGGATTTCGCTGAATTAGCACAAGAATATTCAATTGATCCTTCTGGTTCAAATGGAGGAGAGCTTGGATTCTTCGGTAGAGGTCAAATGGTCGCTCCATTTGAAGAGGCTGCGTTCTCAATGGAAATTGATGAAATTAGTGGGCTTGTTGAATCTGAGTTCGGGTTTCACATTATTAAAGTAACGGATAAAAAGAACTCATATGAAGATTTTGCAGAGGAAGTTGAGCAGATCTTGATTCAAGAGCAATCTAAAACTCCAGAAGAAGTAATGGACGAATTATTAGAAAATGCGAATGTTGACATTAAAGATCCGCAATTCTCTGACCTTTTTTCAAAAGAAGACAATGAAGAAGAACCAGCTGCTGCTGAATAAACATGAAAGAAAACGAGGGTGACTCCAAATCAAAGAGTCACCCTCGTTACATTTTTCGACGTTCTTTCTCTAGCTTCATTCTTTCTATATAAACATTTCCTTCACTCTCTATCCACTCTTTTTCATAACGTTTGTCTTCAAGCGAGTATTTAACAGTCATATAACCACTTGTACCAATTCCGATAACGACGAGATATAACCACCAAGGACTTGCAAGTAGAAATGAACCAACACCTGTTTGAGTGAAAATAAAACTAACAGCAAGAATGACTAATAAAAAGAGCGCTACTCGTTTATTTTTCTGAACACGTTCCATGACTTCCCCTCCATGCTTCACATCTTTTCTATAGATTATGTACAAGCATTGAAGGTTAGAACTACCTATATATCAAGTGGTGGTTCATGAAAGCTTGGCTTATAGAAGCTGCGGTTTTCCATCGCCATCACACGTTCAGAAAATTCACCAGGCTTCACACGTTCAAGAGCCCGGTCCATCATATTCATTTTTGCATCAATATTGTCAATCATATGAAGCACTTCTGCTTCTCGAATAACGGGTACTTTCGGACTGCCCCACTCTCCCTTACCATGATGACTCAGGATAAGATGCTGCAGCATAAGAACCTCTTCGCTTTCAATATTTAGTTCTTTTGCCGCTTCTGCAATTTCCGTAACCATAATCGAAATATGCCCAAGTAGCTTTCCTTCTAATGTATATGTCGTATCAATTGGTCCAGATAATTCTCGAACCTTTCCAAGGTCATGAAGGATAACCCCCGCATACAGTAAATCGGTATCTAGAGTCGGATATAGCTGAGACAAGCTCTTCGCTACCTTCAGCATGCAAACAACATGGTAAGCAAGCCCTGATACGAATTCATGATGGTTTTTTGTTGCAGCAGGTGACTCAAGGAAAGCTTGCTGATGTTTCTTTACTAAATGACGGGTCATGCGTTGAATGTTTGCATTTTTCATCTCAAAGATATATTGAGTTATTTCCTCAAGCATATCCTCTGGCGACAACGGAGCTGACCTTACAAAATCAGCCATTTTCACCTGATCCATTGCACTCGTTGGACGGATGCTGCTTATTTTCATTTGCAGCCGGCCTCGGTACTCTGTTACTTCACCGTGTATATGAACAATTACCCTGCTCGTGAAAGTGGCCTCATCCTCTGGGGAGCAACCCCATAGCTTTGATTCAATATCACCAGTATGATCACTAAGGATCAAAGTAAGAAACGGCTTTCCATTACTAGCTGTTCCTTTTGTTGCCGTTTTAATTAAGTAATACGTCTCAACACGATCACCAACTTGTTGAAAACGAATCCCCTTACTCATCTGACACATCACCCCACCCATAATCTTCTTATCCTCTAAGTATATCATAACTATCACTATACATAACTCTTTCTATATTAGGCTTCAAACACACAATATAAAAAGGATAACTCCTAGCTTTCGCTGAGTCATCCTTGTACATTATGGTTGAGAACGCAGAGAGTGATTCGTTTGCCGCTTAGATAACCAGTACAACGTTGCACCCATCGCAACAAACATCGTTATGGCCCCTACACTATACGGAAAATACATATTCCATTCAAACAATATCCCTGCTAATAAGGCTCCAGCCACATTTCCAAGGCTTAAAAAGGAGTTGTTTAAGCCCATTATCATACCCTGTCTCGATCCAGCAAGCTTAGAAATCATTGTATTTACAGCAGGACGCAAAAGTGAATTACCAAGAAAGAAAATACAGGTTGTCACAATAACCGTTACAAAATCAAAGGCAAGCATCATCACAATGTAGCCGATCCCACTCAAGAGCAGCGACCCAAGAACGACGCGTTCATCCCCAAACCTTGCCGTTAGTCGACCAACCAACCCTCCTTGTGCTATGGCACCAATCACTCCAACAAGAACCATCACAAAACCGACTTGAGCTGGTGAATATCCAAATTGATGAAGAGCATACATGCCAAAGATCGTCTGAAAATTAGCCAGACCAAAACTTAATCCAAATACGAGAATTAAGAGAAATCCGACTGGACTTTTTAGGGCTTCCCACATTTGTCTAAATTGATTCGAACGGTCAACATCTCGTGCAATCTCTTGACGCTTTTCTAATGTTAATGATTCTGGCAAAACAAACAATGAAATAATTCCAGCAGCCGTTGCAGCGATTCCAGCAAACAAAAACGGCGTAGCCAAACTAATTTCAGCTAACCATCCCCCCACCCCTGGACCAACAACGATCCCGAGAGACATTGCAGCTCCAAGCATCCCCATTCCATGTCCTCGACGCTCTGGAGCAGTTCGGTCTGAGACATATGCCATCGCAGCAGGCATAATCGCTGAACCAAACGAACCAGCTAGTATCCTTGATAAGTATAGCATCCATAAATCTGTTGCAAACGCAAATATAAATTCCGCACCGGCAAAGCCAAACATTCCAATCGCAATCAACGGCTTTCGTCCGTATTTATCCGAAAGCCTTCCCCACAATGGCGCAAGCAAAAATTGCATAAATGAAAAAACAGCAATTAAGAGACCAAGTTCAATACTCGTTGCTCCAAATGCTTCTACGTAATAAGGCAAAATCGGAATAACTAAGCCAATTCCCATCATAATAACAAACATATTAATCATTAGGATAAATAACGGTTTAAATTCATTATTTTTCATAAGCTGACCTTCTTTATCTATTCATTAGGGTTACGAAATAATTATAGTGGAAAATAGATCATTACGCTACATTTAACTTGAACATATATGGAAAGGCCATAGAAAAAAAGATGCATCTCTACATCTTCTTTTCACGCTTACGTACTTTCCCTATTGCTTCTTCTGCTTTCGGAAAGCTAATCGTAAACTTTACGCCTATTTCACTATTTTCAACCTTTGGAAAACCACCATGAAGCTCTGCAATTCGTTTCACAATTGCCAGACCAAGACCAAACTTCCCTTTATTTCCTTTGTAGAATGGATTAAAGAGTTGTGGAAGGTCGTGTAATGGAATCGGGTCCCCATTATTTTCAACAGTAATTTGGACATGTTCCTCTGTTAATGTCGCCTTTATCCAGATCGTATCAATTGCATAACGAAGCGCATTTTCAACTAAATTCTCTAATAGCACCTCAAGCTGTTCTCGATCACCTTTTAGTCTTGTTTCGGCACCTTCTACTAAAATACTAACGTCCTCACGCTGGACACGGAAACGTTCTTCAATTTGAAAGGCTACCTCCCCAAAAATAATTTCCTCATGCTTCGGACTTTCTTCTTTAAGAGAATCTAACTTTAGTATAATAAAGCATGTCGATGACACGGCGTTCCATCCGGTTTGCTTCTTCAATGATGACATCCATCGTCTTTTCCATATTTTCCTTAGGTAAAATGCCATCTTTAACAGAATGTGCATAGCTTTTTATAACCATAATAGGAGTTTTTAATTCATGTGACGCATGCTGAATAAATGTTTTTTGTGCACGATCATATATATTTAAGTTCTGACGCATTTTCTCAAATTGATCAGATAGTCGTTGAAAATCCTCGTCTCCCTTCCATTTCAAAGGTTCTTGCCAATCACGATTGGCGATTTGGTCAAGATGATTTCCGAGAACAATGAGTGGTTGTCGTAAATAATGCTTAAGCCAGATCGCAGGCAACAAACTCAAGCCACTTGTTAGCAAAAGAATATAAATGAGCCGTTCCCACAAACGGTTGACCATTTGATCGCGATACGTATCCCACATATAAGAAATATGAAAAGCTGGGCTTCCTGAAATTTGTTGCTTTTGCAATCACATAAAACACAGTCGCCTCACCATATTGAATTTCGTAACGACCACGCTTCAGCTTCTTGCTGATTTGCATTTTGTGCCATTTCTTGTAATACCTCAATTGGTGGCAATCTCACCAAGAGGGGTTCGTCCAAGCGTATCAAAAATAAAAAAATGTCCTACAGAACCAGCTTCTCGTCGTTCAACAAAATCAAGCTCATTTCTTTCAGGATTAATTAAGTCTAAAAGCGGATACGCATATCGATATTTGTTCATTGTTCTATCAATACGATACGTTTCATCCGTTAACGTTCCTTTTATTGAAATCGGATAAATAATAATAATAGAAAGACCAACGAGAAACAATTAATGAAATAAACGCAAGCCAAATCCGTTGCGTTAAATTAACTTTAATCATGAAGATAGAACCCTATACCCATATCCATAAAGTGTTTCTAAATGGATACGCGGCATTTTTTTACGCACACGTCTGACAACATCATCAACGGCACGCTCTGAACCAAAATAATTTTCGCCCCACACATGTTCAATAATATTTTCTCTTGAGAAAGCTTTTCCAATTTCACCAGTTAAAAGCAAAATAAGATCCATTTCTTTGGTTGTTAAATCAACAAGCTGATCTTCTTCCGCCTCTTCATCAAGCACTGTTCGTCCAATTGGGTCAATCGTATACTGATTTAGCTCTATTTTCTTTTGATCTTGTGTCGATGATCCATATATGCGGTTTAATAGTTTTTTCGTTCGAATAACTAATTCTTGTGGTAAGAATGGTTTAGCTAAATAGTCATCGCTTCCCATTTCAAGCCCTAATACTCGATCTAAATCTTGATCACGTGCCGAAATAAAAATAACAGGGATATCGGTTTCTTCTTTAATTCCCTTCAATAGCTGGTAACCATCTGTACCAGGCAGCATGATATCAAGAATCCACAAATGAGGCTTGTCCGTAATCGCATCGCGTGCAGCATCTCCGTCATTAAACACACGAACATCCCAGCCCTCTTTCTCTAAATAAGCCTTTAACACTTCAGATAAGTTTTCTTCATCTTCAACCAAGTAAACGAGATATTGACTCATGATTCATTCCTCCTTATATATAGGTGCATTCTTTTTATAGTTTAGTTCTTTTGATATTGTAACGTATTTTCCTGTTTGAAACGAGTTTCAGGCTATTTACGAGAATCATTACGAATATTTACACTGTTTTTCACAATATGACAGTAATATCACTATTTTTTCATTGAAAAAAGAGACAAGACATTGTCAGTCCAGTCCCTTCTTTGATTTTAAAGTAAAGCAATGGCTGTTAGAGCAGCAAGTGGCAGAATCAAACGGCTCCACCTGCGCGGACGTGGATAAGGATAATACGGGTAGTAGGGATATGGCTGATAGTACGGATAATATGGAAAGTATGGATACCGTTGATCTATTCCGTCTCGCATCATGTCTTGGCTAGGCTTCTGAGTTTGCTGTTCATTCATATAACCATAGCTATTCATTTCCATCATGACTTGGCCTATGTCTTCATATTGACCATGTTCATCAGTAGGAACCATCACATATACATTCTCGTCATCCACATGCTCGATGATTCCACTGTAACCGGACTGACCATTTACTTGCAGATGAACAGGCTGATTCATATATTGCTGACACTGCATTTTCATTTGATGTGCTTGATTCATCAATTGTTCCCCTCCTTCTTTACATTTCTAGCCTATTCGAGAAAGATAAGATGGGTGTAGGTAAACTTTCTTAAAGTGTAAAAAACATCGCAGACATTCTGCGATGTTTTTGATGTTTAATTTTTACTAAGTATTACATTCTGTTCCTCATATCTCGTAACTGTAAAATATGTTTGGATGATCATGAATACATTACCGACTACCCAGTATAAGGATAGCGCTGAAGGTAGAGTAACACCGGCGACAATAATCATTACTGGCATAATGTACATAATAATTTTCATTTGATCATTTAACTGGGCAGACGTTAGCTTGATTTGTAAAAATGTTGTCATTCCTGCGATAATCGGTAAGAGATAGAGTGGATCTGGTTGTCCTAAATCAAACCACAAAAACGTATGCAAGGCAATCTGCTCTGTACGCATAATCGCAAAATAAAAAGCCATTAATACAGGCATTTGCACAAGTAATGGTAAACATCCCGCTAGCGGATTTACACCATTTGATTGGTAAAGAGACATTAATTCTTTTTGCATTGCTTGCTGCTGTTTTGGATCTTGCTTGCTATCATTCTTATATTTCTTCTGTAAAGCCTCCATTTCAGGACGTAATGCCTGCATGACTCTACTGCTTTTTTGCTGTTTGAGCGTGAGCGGTAATAATAAAAGACGAATGACAATTGTCACAAGAACAATGGATAGACCATAGCTACCATTAAAAAGCTCTGCTACATTGATAACGAGCCAAGACATTGGATACACAAAGAAATGATTCCATATCCCCTCTGTTTCCTCTGTTATTGGCACTTGAGTAACTCCCCCACATGCACTTAGGAACATCATCATACTGACAAGCACAATAAATAAACTGATTTTCTTCACAAAAGATCCTCCTTGTTGTTATCATTTATTAACAATAAACAACAAGGGATGGACCTTCCTCATCTTGATCTAGGTGATCCATACGAGATGGCATTTTCGGACGATAGTATTTGATTTGGGAGGGAATGAGGAGCGGATTTATTTGTTCATGCTTAGAAAAATCGACTAACTGTCTTTTCCAATTCGTACGAAGCTCCCATTCTAAAGCAAGTACATTCGCTTTCGTAAAAGCCGCTACAAGTAAGACTGTGATCACTACACTAATCCAAAGCATCGTCATATCTGAAAGTACTTCAAGCATCCTCATTCACCTCCCTTGCTCAAATTAATATATTCATTTTATCACAAAAACATTTGACCACCAAATGACTGTCCTATCCAGTTATTTTTCATTTCGAGACAATTGCAGCGCTTTTTTAATATCTTTTAATGCAGAGCTTTTGCCATACATCAATACTCCACCCTTAAAAATTCTTGCCCCTATGAAGGCTAATAAAAGGATCGTTGCAACTAATATTCCGATCGATAGCGCTACTTCCCAAGCTGGAATATTTAACATTCCTACCCGTAAAAACATAAGCATTGGCGTAAAGAATGGGATAAAAGAAGTAATCGTTACGACAGTCGATTCCGGTGCATTCAAGCCGAACATTGCAATAAAAAAGGCTCCAATGACGAGGAAATTGACAGGGCCAAGCATTTGATTGACATCCTCGATCCGACTGACTAAAGAGCCAAGAGTTGCGGCTAGTGTAGCATACAGAAAGTAGCCTAGGATGAAGAATACAAGTGCATAGCTAACCAAGTGTAATGGGAGATCTTGATTAATAAGATCTCTCAACATCGCTTCTTCCCCACTAGATCCTCGCAATTGCCAGAGGATATTCCCTAATCCAACTAAGAATAAGAGCCCATACTGTGTTAAAGCGAGCACCCCAATTCCAACGATTTTCCCAAACATTTGTGTGATCGGTGAAACACTTGATACTAGAATCTCCATCACACGTGATGATTTCTCGTTTGCAATTTCTGTTGCAATCATATTTCCAAATATTAATACGGAAAAGTATATGATAAACAAAAGAATATAGACAATGAATTGCGCCTGCATTAATTCGTCTTCCGATTTTGCCCCTTCACTAACAGTTGTTAACTCAAAATCAATCGGGGTATAAATCTGCTCTAGCTCCGCTGTGCTTAACCCTAACTCGACGGTCATTTGTGTTTCTTTGACGTGCTGAAGTGCCTGTTGCACTTGATTAGGAGCAAAGGCTTGTGTGAGTGAATCAGAGAAATAAGTGCCGCTAATGTTCTGATTTTCATCGTACGAAATCACTAATGCTGCATCATAATCCCCTTCAATAATATCCTGCTTAGCTTGCTCAGGTGGTTTGTCTGAAGCGACAAGCTGAAGCCGGTCAGAAAAAGGGGCCAGCTGTTCTTCAAGCAGCAAATACATTTCATTCGTTTCATCGACAACAACAATCTGAGTCATTTCGCTTTCGGCATCACTTTCAAACATCATGAAAAGACGATCCATGTTCATGAAAAAGAGGACAAACAAAAGCGTAATCACTGTTGTGACAAGAAATGTTTTCGTTAACAGTCGATTTAAATACGTATGACCAACAATAATCCAAAAGTTACGCATAAGTCGTCCCCACCTTCTCTATGAAAATATCATGAAGACTTGGTTCTTCAACCTCAAACTTGCGAACATAACCTTTTGCTGCAATCTGAGTAAAAAGCTCCTTCGCCACTTCTTCATCCTGAACTTGTAGTCGTATCCCAGCAGCCGTCGCATGGTATTTTAAAACACCTGCCTGATTAGCAAGCCAGGATAAATCATAATCTGCATCAATAACGACGTTCTTCTTCCCAAACGTTCTCTTAATCTCTCGTAAGTTCCCATAAACGACAGGCTTACCATGATGAAGGATACACAAATGCTGACAGAGCTCTTCCACATGCTCCATCCGGTGACTTGAAAAAACGATTGTCGTTCCTTTTTGTTTTAGTTCAATAACAGCGTCTTTCAACAATTCGACATTGACGGGATCTAATCCACTAAATGGTTCATCGAGGATGAGCAATTCAGGCTGGTGAATGACCGATGCAATAAATTGGATTTTCTGTTGGTTTCCTTTTGATAACTCTTCAATTCGTTTATTTGCATAGTCAGGCACATTAAATTTTTCAAGCCACTTCTCCATTTCAACAAGAATAGACTGTTTCTCCATCCCTTTTAAACGTCCGAGATAGATTAATTGATCCTTCACTTTCAGCTTTGGATATAAGCCTCTTTCTTCTGGTAAATAACCAACAACGTTTGTTCGGCGATACGTAATTTCTTGATCAGCCCACGTAATCGTTCCTTCAGATGGCTGTAATAACCCTAGTAACATTCGAAATGTCGTTGTTTTTCCTGCGCCATTCGCACCTAGCATGCCAAACATTTCTCCTGCTGGAATATGTAGTGTTAGGTCATCTACTGCACGAAACGACCCAAATCGTTTCGTGACATTTTTTATGTCTAGACTCATCTATTTCTCCTCCATTATGATGTTCTATTTTTTCTACGAACACGACCTATTTTCGTTTCAATTTTTTAGTAAATACTTTAAAATTTCAGCAAGCTCTATTCGTTGAACCGAATCAATTTTAACGTCTGCTCGAGCGAAACTTGCTTCTGTTTTGAAAATATTCTCTGTAATCACTTCCGTTAATGGGCCTTGTTGTTGGAAATGAACCACTCCTTCTACACTTTGATCAATTGTGACATTGACCCACAAACGAGCCCAACTCTCTACCAGCATATCTTTTTCAAACATACCTATTTCCTTCCCATCCTTTATTAAATAAATATAGTCCGCAAGTGTCCGAATATCCTCTGTTGAATGAGTCGCCAAAAGAATCGATTGTCCATCGTCTCTTTCCATGTACGAAACGAGCTCCTTCCTCATCAATACCTGTCCTTCTAAATCAACTCCTGCAAAGGGTTCATCTAGGAGTAGCATTCTTGAAGGCCTAGATAATATGAGAGAAAACATCGCTTTTTTTTGCATTCCGACAGATAAAGATGAAATTTTCTTTTTTCTTGGAAGGTTAAATAATGTTAGTAGACGATTAAATTCTGCTTCATTCCAATTTGTGAAAGCAATTTTTTGCAGGTCAGCCATCTGCTTTAAAGAAAATGATTCTACACCTATTAAGGTTTGGGGCATATAGGCAAGCTCTCGTTTCCATTCCGTTTCGTCTGTATGAATCCTTGTCAACTCACCCGAGGTTGGTTTGACCATTTCCATAATCATTCTAAATAAGGCTGTTTTTCCTGCCCCATTATTGCCTACTATAGCAGTGATCATGCCTGGTTCCACGTTTAATGACAATGGTCCAAATAAAAAGTCATCATCAATTCTTGTCTCAATATGTTTAATCTTCAGCATGAGTATTCCTCCTTCTAACCTTCATTCATTTTCTCAGCTATAATCGCCTCAACCATCTTTGTAATATCTGAAAAGGAATAATCGTGACGACGACCTGTCTCAATGGCTTGCTCTAGCGTATGATAGACCGTCTCCCGTTTTTTCTCTTCTTTTCGCTCTGACTCTACCTCTGCGACAAATGTTCCTTTGCCTTGTAGTGTTTTAATATAACGACCTTGCTCAAGGTTTTGATAGGCTCTTCTTGTTGTAATAACGCTGCAATTGATATCCTTAGCCAATACACGGATGGAAGGTAGCGGCATTCCTGCTTCCAAATGGCCAGAGACAATAAGTGCTTTAATTTGTTCTTCAATTTGGTGGTAAATAGGGGTTCTCGTATCCTCGCGAATGATAATAGGTAGCTTCAAAGCGCTCCTCCTTTCCTACATTCCTTTTTCAATGCTATACATGATAATTTACCTTTCTCATATACTTCTTCATTACATACACCCAGTACCGAGCAAAAATCATCGTCACTATGACTGCACCAATTGGTGTTAAAAGGGGGTACTTAACAGCTAAATCAATCGTTAAGTAAACCAGTCCGTATTCATACACATATTGACTGAGAATGAGGATAGAAAATCCGATCCCATATATAAAAACGTTATAACTAATAAGCTGCCATTTCTTTAGAGTAAATCCAGGCTCTCCTGCGACAAATATCATTCCAAAACTGATCGCTAACGCTGACCACGTGATAAATAATGATGGCAAAGTAAAAATAGGAACAAGCTCTCGTAAATCAGCATTTAATACATACATGCACCCTGTAAATATGAGTGTTAAAGGTACCAGATATATGACCGCAATGATTAAGCGACTTTTGATCAAGCTCGCTTCTGAAAATGGTAATTGTCTTAACAGGATGAAGAATGATGAAGCAAATAAATCTTCGTTTAATTTTTGAAAATTAAATGGCTTCCACCTGCTCGCAAGTGTGTACGCAATCATAAAAATAAATAATCCATCAATAATAACCCGCAGGCTAATATCAACTACTGGTTCGAAATATGGTGTGGACGTTAAAAGCAACGAAAACAACACTCCAGATAAAATCGGAGATGCGATCAACATGATAATGTTATAAAACGGTAATGAGCGAAATTCAAACATGACGAGCTTTTGAATCACTTGTTTTTCAGACATACAATTTCCTCCTAAACATTATTAAGTGTATATGTGTTCATATCTATATATACAGTAAAACACTTACTCGTTTTGATTGCAAGCCTTTATTTTGAAATGTTTTCTCTTGCTTATGTAAGCGCTTATCAGTACACTTAATATAAAAAATTGAGGTGAATCGACGTGTACGAATATACAATGACTGTTTTTGAACCTAGTGGAGAAATGGTATTCAATGTACGCTTTGAAGCTGATGATGATGCCGCTGCTAAGCAAATCGGAGAGCAGAAGCTAGCCGAAAACCATTTTAGTGAACACACTCATCGTATGACGCGCTCTGGGAAGCTCCTGTTATTTCATCGTTAATAGTAGACAACTAGGCTTATCTTCAAGATTTAATGGTGAAAGCCCTAGTCATTTTTATATCGTACAACGAAAAGGACAGCTCATTCTGAGCTGTCCTCTTCTTTATATGTTGTACACGAAGTTGCTTTCGAAACACCTCACGAATCATGTATGATACGCCGTCCTGTTCATTTGAACGAGTGAGCCAATCAGCTACGTCTTTCACTGATTGTGTTGCATTCCCCATTGCTACACCTAAACCAACTTGAGCAATCATCTCGGCATCAATGTCGTTTGCTCCTACAGCAACCATTTCATTTGTATGAATACCCAAATGCCTTCCAAGCACTTGTAAGCCTCTTACCTTCGAGATCCCTTTACTAACAAAATCCAATCTCCCAGGAGCTGATTCAACAATGTCAATGCCTTTTACCATTTGTTCGAGCTGCTTCCTTGCACGTGTCTGTTCTTTCATCTCAAAAAATTGTACTTGAATTTTAGGTGGAGCAACTGGTTCTTTTATTAATTGCTCTCCAACAGAATCAACGAAAGATGCCGGATAAAAAAGCGGCTCGCCTCCCCCAATCGTCATTCTCGCGATAAGGTTCTTCTTTTGAGATAGTTTATTTCCAATCGAATAGGACTCATGCATGACTCTTATTTGACACTCATACTGTTCCAGAATATCAACAATCTGCAGAGCCTTTTCTTCCATGATTCGTCTAACAAAAATCGGCTCGTCTTGCGTTGATGCTACAAATGCTCCATCACTTGTAATGAGGTAACCATCAATTTTTAATGCTTTGGCCATCTTTTTTGCTGCTATAAATGGCCTTGCTGTTGCAAGCGTCACATATACACCTTTATTTTTCACATACTCAATGGCATCCTTCGTTTGTTTACTGATTCGTGCATTTTCTCTAAGTATAGTACCATCAATGTTTAGGGCAAGCAGTCGGTATGTCATGTTCATATGTCCCCCTTATTCTCATTCGCCTTTAGCTGGCATCCATACAAATAGGCATGCTCTTTCACCGATAGTCTATGATAATAGTCCTTTTATTAGAACATGAGCTCTTTGGAAACTAGACGAAAATAGGAATGTTTTTTATACTTAAACAATCGAATATAGAATAGTGACAAGGGGATTGAGCATGAAAAAAGTATTATCCTATTATTACATTCCAACTGGAATCTTTTTACTACTTGCATTACTTGAATTTAACAATACCGCTTCTCAAAATCTTTTCATGACGATTCTCGGTTCAATCACAATTGGTCTATTTACTGGACTCGTCTTTCACATTGTAACAATAATCTCGAAAAAAATATCCAAATAAAAAGGTTCAGCACGATCGCTGAACCTTTTTATTAATGCTTATTATTGTTGATCTGGATTCCCATAGATCTCCTCAAGCGGCTCTGTGATAATTTTATTCACATCACCAATGATTACGCTAAGACGTTGCTCAGCTTCCATTAGCTTCGAAATTAGCTCATGCTGTTGTACAATTTCAAATTGCTGCTGTGCTTGTTGCGCTTCTTCTTCTGAAATTTGGATTCCTTGCATTTGCTTTTGTTGAAGATCAAGCTGAAGATTGCGGAAGTTATCAAGCATCTTCTTAGCAATTTCATCAGCTTCAATTTGCTCATGCAATCGCTTTTAATGCCTTAAATTCATCACTTTCTGCTAATGTGCGCTTTAATTCGTGTGCCTTATCATAAACATTCGACATCGTATACGTCCCCCTAAAAAAATAGTCTTCACGACTATAACATGTTCACTCCGACATTTCATCAATTCTCGGGGATTTTTATTCGCTCGAAAGTGAATACCCATTTTCACTTTCTCATTAAAAGACGAAATGAGACAACTTTTACAGTCTCTGTTTCTTTACCCGATAATCAGTACAACGAAACCCTGAATAACACCAATAGCCCCTCCAAGCAACGCACCTAAATAGGTAATCATTTTTAGTTCACGCTTTGAAATCGAGATGACAAGCTCTTCTAGCCGCTCAATCGAAAAGGCTTGTACCTGTTCACGTACGATCTCATCAAGATGAAATCGTTCAAGTAGTGATTCTATATGCGTGGCAAGCACCTCTATAATGAGATCTACAGCTTTAGGTATTACCTCTTCTATAATCTTTTCTTCATAATTAGCTGTCCATTGATTCAACGGTAGCTCTAACCATTGATAGAACGGAATTTGCTTGTCCACCGTTTTAACGATAAATGAAATGATCTCTTCTTCTTTTACGTATGCTTCAACATCAGCGAGCTTTTTTTGCTTCGCTTTTTGCCATTCCTGTAAAAACAGGTTCTCGATTAGTTGATTCGTTCCATGATCACGTAGAAATTTCATTAATTCTGGTTGGACTTTATCAACCAATCGCTCGTTTCCTAGAAACATCGATACCATATTTCCAATCGTGCCCTTTTGTGCAAGAAAACGATCAATCATCAGACTTAACCGTTCTTTTCCTTCAGGACTTTGAAAAAAATCTTGCCCTCGCTCAAGAATATAGCTCGTTACATGTGGAATATTTTTCTCGATATTCCGCTGAATGGGCATCGGTAATAGTTGATCCAATGTCTCATCGCGCTTTTTTTCAATAAATGCTCGATATTCATTTCGGACAAATGATTCTGTCCGATTAAGGAGGAGCTGTTTTGGCTGGTCAATCTGGGTGTGTTTCGCAATGAAATCTGCAGCACTCCTTTCACTACGAAGCAGCTTTTTCGTCTCTAGACGTAACCAATTCGTCAAACCATCCGTAAAAGCTGCACTTTTCAGCTTTTTTCCTAACCCTTCTGCTGTTAAGAGATAATCGACAACCATTTTACCAAGCTGTATGGCAAGCTCATTATGTCGTTTTGGGATTAAGCCGGGCGTAAATGGAAGGCGCCACGAACCAATGGTGATTGGGCGGTATGGTCGAAACAGCATTTTTATTGCTAATAAATTGGTCAATCCACCAATAGCAGCGCCAATTACGACCATAAATCCGATTAATGTCAGTGTTTGCAACCGTGTGTCACTCCTTCAATATTTCATTAGAAAACTTGGCTTATTGCGAAGTTCTTATGGAGAAAGCCTTAGTCTTTTTTGAATCGTTCAGAAAGATACCATGAATGTGAGGATTTCTGATTAGACAAAATAGACGTTTAACAAATAGTATACGATACGTCGCTCATCCTCGCTAGTTTTGACCGATTTGTACGCATTCCTGACTTGAATCAGAAGGTTGTCCTCTTTAACCGTAGAAAACCATTGGAATTCAGATGAAGGGATAAAATGAAACGTAACACCCCCTCACTCATGGTATAGTAAAGGAAAGCGCTTTATGATGAGAGGTGACGAATATGATAGCCCATTTTCAATGGAAAGAGCTTCGCAACAATTTAGTTAGAAAAGAGTGGTCCTTTTCCTTCTTTCATGAGGGTCTATATGTAACAGGGATTTATGATAAAGACGGTACCGTTGATTGGAACGAATCGCGGTTAACGGATGAAAAGAAAAAGAAGCTTGAGCCTCATATTCATGATTTAATGCTTTATCATGTCTATGAAGAGCATTAACATGGACGTATAAAATAATGGCCATGCAGACACTCTACATACAAAGGGAGGTGGTTTGCATGTCAGACAAAGAAAAAGGGTCTAAATATGAAGGACGGGATGAGTATTTCATGGATGTTGACCGGATGATTAATGAAGGTCTTGGTGGCGGGACTGTCAATGACACTCATGCCGGTATCATCGAAGAATCGCGTGACCTTGAGACAGAAGATCCTCCCGCGACTTGATAGTGAACAAACAGAGCTCCTACAAAGAGTTCTGTTTTTTTGTTTGTTATCACAGCAACAATGGTGCTCAGCTTTGCTATAATAAGTTTAATGAGTTCGACAAGTTAGGAGGCTTACGATGGACGAAAAAATAAAACGACAATTTGCTAATGCGATTGCAACCGAAAGGTACCAACAATCGAATTCTACTATTCTTTGGCTTGAGGATGACAACCAGCAGCCAATTGGTTTTATAAAAGAAAAACTAACTGATAACGAGCAACTGTTACTCTCCGTTATGTTCCGTTCATACCAGCCGATACCTGCACTGACATCACTAAAAGAAAAGCAATGGTCAGATTGGCTTTTTCATCAAGGGGCCAAGCCTCCTCGTCCCAAATCTGTTCGTATGATTCATTTTTTACTAGAAAAACAGATTGAAGATACTGATTCTTTTCGTGATGTTTGGGAGAGTGTTCTCGGTTCCTCAATGGTTCTACTGTGGATAACACCGACAAGAGGCATTATTATCTTTGACGCTTCCTCAGAAGAAGACACCTCTGATTATGTAAGCTTTAGCGAAGCGATTGCGACAGATTTCTACGTTGATTTAACACTTCTTATCGGTTCTACCAAACACATTGATCAATCCTTAACCCAATTTTCTTGGGAGTCTTCATGCTTTGAAGCTGTCCTTCACAGCAAAACGAGTAAACGCGTATATTATGAATATGAGGCGATTCCATATTTATTAATTCAACCATTATCAACCGACCAGCGCTCAGCTTTTTTAGATCGGATGCTAGATCCTGATTTAACCACAGACAAAGAGCTGTTAAAAAGTCTCAGTGTTTATTTCAAGCATAATTTAAACATTTCTGCCGCCTCTAAAGCTTTGCATATGCATCGCAATAGCCTACAATACCGAATTGATAAGCTAATAGAGAGAACTAATTTAGACATTCGTCAATTTCCTCAAGCTGTGCTTATGTATATCACCCTTCTCCTATTAGATCGCAAGTAAGGAACTAGGCAACGTGCACAAAAATGCTTACAAAGTTTGTGCATGCCTGCCATAGATCTTGTTTTTGAAAAGGGTTACAATTCAGATAACTTAATCTGGGAGGTACATAGAAATGGGAGAAATTCAATTAAAAAACGTGTATAAAGTCTACGATGGTGATGTTACAGCTGTTACTGATTTTAACCTTGATATTAAAGACAAAGAATTTATCGTATTTGTCGGTCCATCTGGATGTGGGAAATCGACAACTCTTCGGATGATTGCTGGACTAGAAGATATTTCTAAAGGCGATCTTTTCATTGGTGATAAACGTATGAACGATGTCGCACCTAAAGATCAGAGATATCGCAATGGTTTTCCAAAACTATGCGCTATATCCACATATGAACGTCTATGACAACATGGCATTTGGACTAAAGCTTCGTAAGTTCAAAAAAGAAGAAATCGACCGCCGTGTACGTGAAGCAGCAAAAATTCTTGGCCTTGAAGAAATGCTTGATCGTAAGCCTAAGGCGATGTCTGGTGGGCAACGTCAGCGTGTAGCTCTAGGTCGTGCAATCGTTCGCGATCCTCAAGTGTTCTTAATGGATGAACCCCTTTCGAATCTTGATGCAAAATTACGTGTACAAATGCGCGCTGAAATTACAAAACTGCATAAGCGCCTACAAACAACTACGATTTACGTCACTCATGACCAAACAGAAGCAATGACGATGGCAACGCGAATTGTGATAATGAAGGATGGTTTTATTCAACAGGTTGGCTCGCCAAAAGAAGTATACGACAATCCACGAAACATCTTTGTTGGTGGTTTCATCGGTTCTCCTGCGATGAACTTCATTAGTGGGAGCTTAGAAGGTGATTCCTTTAAGATTGGATCCGTTTCTGTGAAAGTACCTGCTGGAAAACTTACCGTGCTAAAAGAAAATGGGTATGAAGGGAAAGAGCTTATTCTTGGTATTCGACCAGAAGCTGTGCATGATGAGCTCGTATTTATCGAATCATCTCCTGATACGAAGATTACAGCAAATATTGACGTTGCTGAACTAATGGGTGCAGAAACGATTCTTTACTCTTCGATTGATGATCAAGAATTGATTGCACGTATTGATTCACGGACAGATGTTTCAAGCGGACAATCGATTGACCTTGCTCTAGATATGAACAAAGCCCATTTCTTCGATAAGGATACAGAGCTTGTTATTAAGTAATCATTGATCCAATTCCCCTATCAAGACAAGTTAGATTCTAGCAAACGCTTATCAACATTTGGATAAGCGTTTGCTATTGTTCTTTTACAAGGTAGACAGAGAAATGATTACAGCTAGGACAAACCACATAATGCGGGCAAAGATTTTCTTTATAATCATTCGCCACGCCATCAACACCTTTTAATAAATCAATGTCCTCATACGCATGGTATTTATCATCATAATCCATAATCCGTCCAAAATCGACGAGCTCTTCTTGACACTTATCGCATTGAACCTCAGCTTTGCTCATTCCATTGCATATTAGACAAATACTCATCAATTCCCCCCATTCATTTCAAAGAGGGATGAGCGAACTCACCCCTTCAAGCCATATTATGATTGTTGGTATCCACTCATTTGCTGCTCTGCCATTTGAACAAGACGTTTTGTGATTTCTCCACCTACAGATCCATTTGAACGAGATGTAGCGTCTGCATTAAGTCGAACACCAAATTCTTGGGCAATTTCGTATTTCATTTGGTCAAGGGCCTGTTGCACACCAGGTACGACAAGTCGGTTTGAGCTATTATTGTTAGCCATGTAACTCACCTCCTCTTTACTGATAGTGTGTTTGTTTTAGTGTTACTTATGTACTTTTCAAGTTGATAATTAATGGAATGACAAAAAGAGATAAGAAATAGGACTGATGCCTATCCAAATCTCTCTAAAAAATTTATAAACTTTTTTATTTGAACACTCTCTTGTGAAACGGACTACGATTCAAGCTCCAGTATCACTTCTCCATCATCGACAAAATCACCTTCGTTTTTCACAATGGCTTTCACTTTTCCGTCTGCTTCTGATTCAATGGGAATTTCCATTTTCATTGATTCTAAAATGACGACCTCTTGCCCTGATACGACTTCATCACCAACTTCAACTAATATTTTCCATACACTGCCCGCCATCGTCGTTTTGATTTGACCCACGTTTCTTACCCCCTTTTCCTACATCTATCCATTTATTAACACCCTAGTTGCCTAGCTATAACAAGCCTTTGAATTTCAGACGTTCCTTCACCGATTTCTAATAATTTAGCATCTCGTAGCATTCGTTCAATCCCATACTCACGCATATAGCCATATCCACCATGAATTTGCAATGCTTCATTACAAACTCGTGTCGCGGTTTCTGATGAAAACAACTTTGCAAATGCAGCTTCTTTAGTAAATGGCTTCCCCTCATCTTTAAGCCAAGCCGCTTTTAGAACCATATTACGAGCTAGCTCAATCTCCATTGCCATATTAGCAAGCTTAAATTGAATGGCTTGGAAGGTAGAAATCGACTTGCCAAACTGCTTGCGTTCCTTAGCATAAGCTAGTGCTTTATCAAATGCGGCCTGTGCAATTCCAACAGCTAACGCACCAATTGAAATCCTTCCACCATCTAATGTATAAAGGAATTGTTTAAATCCGCTTGTCGCATCGCCTAATAAGTTTTCCTTTGGTACACGGACATTTTCCAATACGAGTTCACACGTATTTGAGGCACGAACGCCCATTTTTTCATATTCAGACCGAATCGTGAACCCACTGAGACCAGTCGGTACAAGAAGTGCTGAAATAATCTTTTTCCCATTTTCATCCTTTCCGGTTACCGCTGTCACGATAACCGTTCTGGCAAATCCAGCATTCGTAATCCAGCATTTTTCTCCATTAATGACATACTCATCGCCATCTAAAATGGCTGTTGTTTTGGTTCCTCCGGCGTCAGAGCCTGCATTCGGCTCAGTCAGGCCAAAAGCACCAATTGATTCCCCTTTCGCGAGAGGAACGAGGTGCTTTTGCTTCTGCTCCTCTGTCCCAAAGTAATAAATTGGACTAGCACCTAAAGATACAGCTGCTGCATAGCTTAACCCTGTCCCTCCGCATGCTCGACCAATCTCTTCTGTTGCCAACGCATACGAAATCGTATCAGCTCCCGCCCCTCCGTATTCTTCTGGAAAAGGTAAACCTAACAAGCCGAGAGTACCCATTTTTTTAAAGCTATCCTCTGGAAACTGTGAATTTGCATCTAGTCTCTCTGCATGAGGAGCGATCTCTTTTTGAGCAAATTCTCGGACCATATCACGTATCATCTGCTGTTCCTTTGACAGTTCAAAATTCATTTATTTCCCTCCTCACTCTTAATATAGCTTCTCGGAAATTAATTTTCCGCACCAGCTCTAGTCTTTTGACTAGGGCTTTTTTATTGCTTCACCCCCAAAACAGAAGTGCGAACAAACTTTCCTCTTGACAAACATTTGTTCCCCAAATAATTAAGTGAAGGGTTTTTTCATCACTTGAACTGGGGGAACAAGATGCTTACTAACATTCGTACACATCATTCTTATCTTACCTTTGTAGTTGAACAGTTAGATCTATATTTTAATGACAAAACATTTTTAAACGATTTTTACTTCAAACCTATCCTTTGGTGTTCGTTGGTTGATCTAACCGATACTGGTACTCTGCTGAAACATCGTTACTCCTCTAATCCTAGAGGAAGAAAACCTCGTAATCCTTGTGATATTCTTCGTAGTTTAATGCTTATGCATGATCAAAAGGTTACCAGTGTAGATCAATGGGTGTTCACCTTAAAAACAACTCCCATTTGGGCTATTCTTAGTGGCTTTACTCCAGATAATGTTCCTGGAGTAGGAACCTTTTATGACTTTTTCAATCGCCTTTGGTTAGCTCCTTCTCCACATCTATCCAATCGGAAGAAGCGAAAATTAAAGAAGGCAAAAAAGAAAGGAAAAAAGAATCAGAAACTTGAACCGAAAAACCCGAAAATTGTTGAAAAACTAGTTAATCGTGCCTTGAAAAGCAAGAATGTTCGTTATGCGCCTAAGGCACATGATCAACTTCAAATTATTTTCCAATCCTTATTCGTAAATCAAATCAGCAGCAGAAGGATTATTAGGTGAACACCCAGTCGCTCAGCATTTTGGCTGACGGATCTCCCGTGATAACAGGTGGTCGGCCTTATGGTAAATTCCTTTGTGACTGTCGTAAACAAGGTAATTGGAAATGCCAATGTCAACGGCAGTTTTCAGACCCTGATGCCGATTACGGTTGGGATAGTTCTCGTGAAAAGTACTATTATGGTAGAAGTCTTTTCATGGTAGCTGCTTCGGATAGTCCTTATGATTTACCGATTTATCCTAGGATGTATCGTGCCAGTAAACATGACTCTGTCTTGTTTGTCAGTACCTTCCATGAACTCAAACATTGGTATCCCGATTGGACGTTTGGTGAAGTCATCCTAGACTCAGCTCTAGATGCTTATCCGATCTATGACATGTTAGAACACCATGATGTTTCTGCCATCATTGACCTCAATCCAAGGCGTTCAAAACAGTTCATCTACAATGAAATGGACATTAACTTAGACGGCGTTCCGATTTGCCCCATCGGTCGAAAAATGCTCGATTGGGGAGTCGATAAGAAACGATATCGCCGTAAATGGCGCTGTCCAGCTGTCGTAGGAAAATGGACATGTCCAACACCATGTTCAGAATCTGCTTATGGACGGACCTTTTATACATCGACGAAGGATAACCCTCGTCTTTTTCCTAGAGTAAAACGTGATAGTAAGGAATGGTATAAGCGTTATGCTTTACGTACTGGGGTCGAGCGTTGTATCAAACGACAAAAAATTGATTATCGTTTAGAGGATTCAAGAGGTCGTAGTTCTAGACATTGGAATATTCGAAGTTACATCATCGGCATGTGCCAACATGCCGATGCCTGGATGAAGGAAGCAGAAAAGAATCATTTCTCAACTATAGATCCCATAATTAAATCTCTGCTCTCCCTATAAAGCCATCATCAACATCTTAAAATACATTTTTAAAAAAATCCACTGCTTGTGGTTTATTTAACATGCACTTTTTTGAAAATGACGTTGAAAATTCCAATTGGTCCTCCTGAATCTCGCTTTCATCCCCCAAAAGACCCAGAATTAGCTATTTAATTTCCGAGTCTCTATTTGAGAAAGCATTTTGTTCATCCTTGATGTAAACGCTACCAAAATCGTACATTACCACCCATTTAATGTCAAACTATTCCGAAAATAAAAAGGATATTCTTTTGATTATATTTGATTCTATAAAAAACGTTCTCGCTTCAGCCTTACAAAAAATAACTAGAATGGATACACCCGTAAGAGAAGCATCAAGCACATCAGCTCCTTTATATTTGCTGATCCCTTAAAAAAGAAAGTGACTACTCTCTTTTCAACTCACCCACAGCCACAAGAGCGCATTCGTCGTTTGCAAAACATGTAGTAAACGACTATTAAATATAAAAGGTGAACTCAGTAGAGTTCACTTTTTATATTTAATAGTAACTACCGATTTGAATCGGCTTTTGAGCTGTTTCTGCTGAAAGCAATTCAACAAGTAAGCTCATTCCTTGTTCAATTTTTTCTTGCGTCGAATGAGTAAAGTTCAATCTCATCGTATTTTTCTTCGCTTTTCCTGCATAAAATGGCTCGCCCGGAACATATGCTACACCTTTTTCAACGGCTTCTGTGAGTAATGCCGTTGTATTCATCGATTTCTCAAGTTCGACCCAAAGGAACATTCCACCTTTTGGTTTAACGAAACGAACATCACTTAAATTAGCTTGTTCGAGACATCTGACCATCACTTCCATCCGACTATTATACACAGAAATCAAATGCTGGATATGAGCATCAAGGTCAAAATGGCAGCAAAGCTGGTACAAGGCTTGTTGTGATAATGAATTCGAATGAAGATCATTCGCCTGCTTCGCTTGAGACATCATCCGAATCACTTGGAAAGGCCCAACAATCCAACCGGTTCGAAGCGCTGGAACCGCTGTTTTTGAGAACGTACTCGTATACATGACATGCTGGCCATCATCAAGTGCAGCAAGAGGTGTATACGTTTCATCTTGATGAAATTGAATTTCACCATATGGATCATCTTCAAAGATCACAACCTTGTGCTTATGAACAAGTTCAATTAGCTTTTTACGTCTTTCAAGCGACCATACTCGTCCTGCAGGATTAGAAAAAGTTGGCACAACGTAGACACATTTCGGCTTATGCTGCTTTAACTTTTTCTCTAAATCATCGGGGAGCATCCCATCATCATCGGATTGTACGGCAACAACTTTCGCTTCGTACGATTTAAACACTTGTAATGCAGCCAAATACGTTGGATCTTCCGTTAGAATGACATCTCCAGGACTTAACATCACACGAGAAAAGAGATCAATCGCTTGCTGGGAACCTGTAGTCAGTAGAACTTCATCTGCTGAGAATCCAGTAATTCCTTTTTTATTTCGCATTCTTTCAAGGATGACTTCTCTAAGCGGACGATACCCTTCTGTTTCCATATATTGCAAAGACTTTTTCCCCGTTGCAAAAACACGTGAAAAAGCATCCTCTATTCCTTCAATCGGAAATAAATCGTCATCTGGAAGACCACCAGCAAAGGAGATGACATTGCCTTGTCCGACAACTTTTAAAATGTCACGAACAGCAGAAGACTGCAAATGACGAACACGATTAGCAAAGGCATATTTCATAACTCGCACCTCTATTGAACTAAAAATTTTGAATATTACATACATACTACCCGATTTAGCCTAAATGTCAATGGGCGAAAAAAGATAACACAAAAATAATACATCAGATATTTTAGCTCTGATGTACTCCTTAGTGCGACTAAATTGAGTCAACATCCTGACAGACACGATTACGTCCCTGACTTTTTGCCAAATAAAGAATACGATCGGTTTCTTTGATGAGATCATCAAGATAGTTGGATTCATGCGGTTTCATTGTGAACACACCGGCACTAATGGTCACCCACCTACTAACCTCAGAGCGAGCATGCTCAAATTGTCTCACTTCAATCGCTTTTCGGATTGATTCTGCAACAAAAAATGCCTCTTCCTTACCTGTATTTGGCATTATTACTGCAAACTCTTCTCCACCATAGCGAGCATACTTATAAGTAGAATTAATTTGTTGATGGTCTTCTCAAGCTACTTTGCGAGCATGTTAAACAAGCACCATGAGTTTGATGTCCTTACAAATTATTGTACCCTTTAAAATAATCGATGTCAAAAAGCTTTACGTGAATCGTTCCTTTTTCACTGCCGTTTCCCATTTCACTATTAATTGGTCATCGAAAAAGCGACGGTTTGCTATTTCCGTTAATCCATCCATATGCGATAACCTTTGCAAAATGAGATTGGCTTCCTTTAAGCGCTCTTCTGCCTCGACTCTTTTCGTTATATCACTTAAGAAAACCGACACACCATCTTCTCTCGGATAGATACGTATATTAAACCAAGTCGCTGTTCGTTCATCCTGCCCAACATACTGAAAAAGGGTCTTATTTTGTTTAGCTTTTAATTACCACTAGTTCATACTTACAATAATAAAAGAAGTCTATACAGGGTACGCTCCATCGATTGAACACCCGTTATGAACACCAGATAGAGGTCTTCGTTGGGTAGATTGTACAACTGACTTATCATCATATGAACCAAACGACATTGCGGAAATGTGAACGATAATGCCGTAAACAGTTTTTCCAACACATTCGTAGAAGATTGTCCATTTTGGAAAGACCTTATAAAATATTATTATTGATGTCTCTCTCTAAAATATCAAGGCAAACTTCAATAAATTTATTAGTATTTTCAAAGTGTAAATCGTGTGCTGTGTTTTCAAAATGAATTATTTCTTTAAAAGGACAATCTATTAACTCACAATAATCTTCTACCAAAGAAGTCGGTGTTATATAATCATATCTACCCGCTAAAAAGTAAACAGGCACTTCTAATTTTTTCACTTGCTCTATAAATTTAATTGTTGATAGTTCAATTCTAAGATGCCTTACCAAATAATTAGTCCCTTTAAACCATTTAACAATATCCAAAAGACTATAATGTTTAGATGCCAGCATTTCTTTCAGGTAATCGTTCCATAAATTAGATTTTTTTGATAGTTGAACCCGCCATATTTATCTAGAACTTTCCTAAAGACTGCTGTTTTAAAAAGTGAATTATAAGGAGGATAACCTATTTTACTAAGCTTTTTAAAAGAAGAAACATCATTAGTTATTTTTGATTGTTCCAATGCATATTTATAACCTCTGATTTCTCCTTCAATTAAATCAACGACTTGACCAACTCCTATATAGCAATGAAAAAGTTCTGGATATTTTTCTACTGCTAACAAGCCAATAACACTACCCCAAGAGTGACCAACTAAATATATCTTATTTTTATTAAAGCGTGTCCTTAATGTTTCCGTTAAAACTCTTATATCTTCAACATATTGGTTAATAGACAGAGTTTCTTTCGAAATAGTCCTAGTGTAACTTTTTCCAGAACCTCTTTGGTCCCAATCTACTACGATAAAATGATTTTCCAATGTCTTAAAGTATTTTTCGGTACAATAAATTTGAGATGCCCCTGGACCACCGTGTAAAAATAAAATAATCGGCTTATCTTCGCTTATGCTTCGTATAAAAATCCATTGTTTTGAGCCGTTTATTACAACATTTTCTAAATACTTTATTTTTTTCACCTCCAATTCAATTGATTAAATATGGTACAACTCTTATTTACTAACCCATGTGTTAGCAAAAAAAATGTTTCATTATATTGTTGAATATCCTGTGGCAAAAGAACCTTCCTTTATCCACTTGTCATCAATTTATTAAAGAAATTAGGTTTTATCAAAGATATACCGTGACCGACATCAGGAAAGATTATTCCTACACAATTTGAGTTGCTTGAGACTATATCTTTTGCAGACTTTATCATTACTAATTTTTTCACCCACAGTCACTAAAATCTTGACTTTTGCTTTATTAAAGTTATAAGGTAATTCACGAGTATCTAATATGTTAATTTTACCATAAAAAAAGCAAATACCTTCATTAAGACAAATGAAAATCGCTTAACTAATTTGTCAAGCGATTTTGTGTGTCATTTATGATGCTAATATTGTTGTTAATGCATTTGCTAAAGTAACTATTTTTTTTGTTTTTGTACTCCAAAACTGAACCCGTTACTATATAGCATAGACTTCTTTTTCCTAAATTAATCCCGATCTACAGACAGAATTTCACCTGTATGAGCATCAACTACCACATCAACCTCTTTATTATTTTCTTGCTCTATCTCAATTTCATAAATGAAACGACCATTTTCCTTTTCAAGATCGATATCATCTACGGTACCGCCACCTACATGATTAAGAGCAATCTCGATCGCTTGTTGAGTCGTTATTTGTTCTTTCACTTGCTCTTTTGGTTGCTTTTCTCCATTACCTTTTTCAGCGACCTTTGCCAACACTTCACGTAAATCATCTTCTACATAAAGGATGTCACCATTCGTTGCATCGACGGATACATCACCATCTTCACCTGCAATTTTCACCTCAAGTTCATAAATATAACGACCATTAATTTTTTCAAGCTCAATTTCCTTAATCTTTCCAGTCCCAAGGTGATCTAAAGCCATTTGCTGAGCTTGTTGAATCGTTAGATCCACTTCCTCAGCAATAGGTGTTTTTAACAAGTTACCATCGATATTAATAATCTCACCCGTATGAGCATCGATATCAAAATCATAGTCCTCACCTGTAAATTTCAACTCAACTTCATAGACAAGACGACCATCTTCCCACTCAAGCTCAATGTCATCTACTGTCCCATCCAATACTTCTTTGGCAATCGTGACGACTTCTTCTTCTGATAATCTGCTTTGTTTTTCACCAGTGGCATTTGCAGCTTGAACTTGAGTAGTAACTTCTTGTACTGTGGCCTCTGCTGCTATCGCTTTTTCATGAACAACAATTCGATCCTGATCAGATGCAGCGACGCCGATTGCAGTACCACTTGCAATTAGTAAACTTGTTGCGATTATTGTCATTTTTTTCATATCCATTTCCTCCTTTGATTTCCTTATGTCAACATCATATCTAAGCTTTATGACAACAACGTTAGAGATAAATGAGAGTTTGATGAGAAATGAAAGAAAATTAATTTACATCTACATATTTTATTATTTTCGCAGGGTTTCCCCCAACAACAACATTATCAGGTATATTTTTTGTAACAACTGCCCCAGAAGCGACGACAACATTATTTCCAATTGTCACACCTGGATTAATAACAGCTCTCCCGCCAATCCATACATTATCCCCTATTGTGACTGGTATTCCATATTCTTCACCCGAAATACGTCTTGAAGGATCCAATGGATGTGTCGCGGTATAAATGTGTACACCTGGAGCCATGAAACAGTTATCCCCAATTCGAACCTCACATACATCTAAAATGACACAATCAAAATTGGCATAAAAGTTTTCTCCAACATGAATATTGTAGCCATAATCACATCGAAAATTTGGTTCAATGAATACATTTCCCCCTATTGAACCGAAAAGCTCTTTCAAAAGTTCAGTACGTTTGATATCCTCCGTCTCGCATGTTTGATTGTATAATCTAGTAAGTCTTCGAGCATTTACACGTTCTTTTGTTAATTCTGGATCTCCTGCATGATACAATTCACCGTTTAACATCTTTTCTTTTTCTGTTTTCATGATGATATCTCCCTCTAATTTTTATTTCATTTTTAAACTTTAAAATGGTTATCTTCCATTCTCCTTTAATATTGTGACTTTCATTTAACTTCTTCTTAGCACCAATTTTGTTCAATATTTGTTTAAGTTTTTTAATGCTTTATATTAGGTCATTTAAACTAGTAAATGTTACAATTCAAGAAAGACACTAATGTAAAGGACTGAGGAGTTTATGTCTTATTCAACATCAAAAAATATCATTACGGAAACGAACCCGAGAAATAAGTTAGAAGCTTTTCTAGAAGTCATTCCTGTTATTCATTCCATGCTACCAGATCTTGGTATCGGTATGACAAATACAGAAGAATGGCTTGTCTATTATCCTGGAAGGAAGATTGATATTGGAGCAAGAAGCGGACTTAAAATCGATCCAAAAGAGCCACTAGCTGACTGTATTCGTTATAATAAGACAATTGAAGAAGAAGTACCTTCCGAGTTCTTCGGCTTTCCATTTAAAGGATTAGCTGCACCAATTATTGATGGAGGTAATGTTGTAGGAGCTCTTGCTATTCAAATTCAAGAACAAAATGAAAAAGAGTTACGCAGAATTGCTGATCAAATTGTTGAATCAATTGGACAAGCAAACCAAGAAATTACCAATGTTGCACAAGGTGCGGACGGTCTGGCTACAATTAGTCAAACACTGCTTGAACAGTCAAACACTGCTTCAGAGGAAATGAAAAATACTGATGAAGTACTCACCTTTATTAAGAAAATTGCTGACCAAACGAATCTGCTCGGACTAAATGCTTCTATTGAAGCAGCACGAGCAGGTGAGCATGGGCGAGGGTTTGATATCGTCGCAAAAGAAATACGAAAATTATCCAATGAAACGGTCTCCTCAACAGAGAAAATTCGCACTACCTTAATGAATATGCAGCAATCCATCAATGAAATATCAGCCTCAATCGAAAAAGTTGTCTCGGTTGGACGCGATCAAGCTGCATCTACAGAGGAAATTGCATCCTTTATTGATGAAATTGAAAAAATGAGTAAGGATTTGAATATGTACGCCTCCCAATTGTAAAATAGGTCAAATCAAAATCCTGACTGAAATCAATCAGTCAGGCTTTTACTTTTAATCTTCCCAAATAATCGTCATTACTTCACCCGTTATTGCGTCAATCAACACTTCTGCATCGACGTCCTCAGACTCAATTTCAATCTCCACTTCATAAAACAATCGGCCATCTTCTTCTTCAAGATCGATATCTACAACTTTACCAGCTACATGTGAGAGTGCAATTCGCTTCGCTTCTTTTTCTCCTATTGTTTCTTTAGGATTTGCTTCAGAAGCTTTTTTGTTTTCTTTCTTTTCAGCCGGTTCAGTCGTTTTTGCATTTGGTGTTTCGTTATCTTCTTTTAATGTATAAACGAGTACCTCACCCGTTGTTGCATCAAGCTCCAAGTCACTAGTTCCATTCGACTGACGAACCTTCACATCATAGAAGAGTAACCCATCATCTTCCTCAAGCTCAATTTCAAGAATGGTTACTTCTTCACCAATCTCGCTTTGTACCAACCCTCTTACTTCTTCAACGCTAAGTGTCTTATTCGTTGGTGCTTCTTCTTCTTTTTTTCCCACTTACTTGGATCAACCTCTTCACGTTCTAAAGCATGGGTCAAAGAAAGAATATTTCCAGAGTATGGATCTACGATTATCTCATAAATGCCAGCTTCGGCTAATAGCTCGATTTCATAGACATCCTGCTCATCCCTCGTACTTTCCTTAAATGAATAAATCTGGCCATCAAACTGGTTACTAATAAATGATCGGATTTCTTCCTCTTCAATTGCTGCTTGTGCAGGTCTAATAAGGGAAATCACGACTACCGCTGCAATCGTAATTGCTAAACCAATAAGAAGTCTATTTCGCCATCTGCTATTCATCCTCTTGTCCTCCCTTCCCCTTTACCATTGGTAATAATACTGTAAACGTTGTTCCAATTTGCTCTTTACTTGTAACGAAAATATTCCCCCTATGCGCATCAACAATTGATTTTGCAATCGCTAAGCCTAAACCACTACCTCCTGTTTGCCGACTACGTGCTTTGTCAACCCGGAAAAACCGTTCAAATACAAGTGGTAAATCCTGTTCCGGGATTCCAATTCCTTGATCACTCACATCCATTTGCACACATTGATTAGAAAGCGAAAAAGTTACAGTCAATGGATCGCTACTATATTTTAATCCGTTTTCTAATAAGATAAAGAGCAGCTGCTTCATCCGTGCTTCATCTCCTAAAATCACGTACTCTTCATCTGCATGAACGAGGATCTCACGTTCGTACGTCATGCTGAAGCTTTTTTGCTGTTTCTTTTGCTATCTGGCTTAGTTCCAGTTTCTCTAACTCCACTGTTCGATCCTGCTCACCAGTTGCGAGTGATAACATTTGTTGAGTCAAGCCCTTCATTCGCTTTGACTCTTCATGGATGGCCTCCACCGCTTCCTTCAACCTTTCTGGATTTGTCATTCCCCATCGCTTTAATAAATTCGCATAACTTTCAATAACTGTAAGTGGTGTCCTTAACTCATGAGAAGCATCTGATACAAATTGCTGTTGCTTCTGATAGTTATTTTCAAGGAGCTCAATCATGCGATTAAAAGTCTGTCCCATTTGGTCAAGTTCATCTTTTGACTCCGCTGATACCTTAATTCGCTTGAAGCTTCCACTTTGTCTAATGCTTTCCATTGTTTGCATTAATGCTTGAATCGGTTGAAGAAGAATTCGACTTAATGCACGCCCTGCAAAAAAGGCTGGAATTAACACAATAAAGGAAGCCGCGACCAGAACCAACCGAAGTGTTGCTAAAGTTGATTGAAACGTATCCATCTCCTCGCTGTATTCCAATGTTACAACGGTTCCATCATTCCAAATGGCAGGAAAGCGGGCAATGGCAATCCGTTCTCCCTGATACCTGATTTGCTCTGTTTCTTGAGCCGCGGAATACATCCGCGGAATCGCCCGCATGGCTGGATTTTTTGTGACTGTAACAGCCTCACTGCCATCTTCACGAATAACACGAATCATGCCTTCACCTGTAACATATGCAGCCAGTAATTCCGCTGGTACAATTGTCGTCCCAATGCTATCTGGTCGCACCGCCTCAACGATCGCTAGAGCCTGCGATGAAACACGTTCTAGCTCAGCTCGTCCTGTCAAATGCTCAAATAAAAAGTAGATCCCTCCATTGACGATTAACAAAAGAACCAAAAGCCATACGGTGGAAAACCAGGTGATTCTACGTGAAATACTCATTGCTTCGGTTCCTTGATGACATAGCCAACACCACGGACAGTCTGAATAAGCGACTTATCAAACGGCTTATCAACCTTTTGCCGTAAATACCGAATGTAGACATCCACAACATTTGTATCACCGTAATAATCAAATCCCCATACATGTTCAAGAATTTGTTCACGGTTTAAAACTTGCTCAGGATGGCGTAACAAGTAAACGAGTAAATCAAACTCACGCGGTGTACACTCAATCAAAACATCGCTCCGCTTTACTTCCCGAGTCTGTTGATTTACCGAAAGATCCGCTATTTTTAGATTCATGTCTGAAATGGCTAGTACTGTACTATTTATGCGTAAGCATGCTCGAATTCGTGCAAGAAGCTCTTCAATTTCAAAAGGCTTTGTCACATAATCATTTGCTCCTTGATCCAATCCCATCACTTTATCAACAATTGTATCTCTTGCCGTCAGCAGAATGACAGGCGTTTGATTCCCTGACGTTCTCATTCTCCTCAATACTTCCATCCCACTCAAAACAGGAAGCATAACATCTAACAAAACTATTGACCAAGAGTCAGATTCAAGCCTCTCAAGAGCTGCCCCTCCATCCGCGGCAATAACTGTCTGATAACCTTCATGCTCGAGCTCAAGCTGAACAACCCGAGCAATATTCGCTTCATCCTCTACAATTAAAATTTTCGCTTGTTCCATGGTTTTTCCTCTCAATGCCTTTTATTTAAGTGTACATGAAATGATGCGAAAGAGAAAACAGAAAAAAACACCTAGTAACGAGGACACTACGAGACGAATTAGAAGCTATGCTAAAGGTCACGTTTTGTCATATAATATCTAACTCGTTAATTGGAGCTTTTTTAATTTGTTAAGTTTTTCAAGTTACTTATCTCGGTATTATGATTAAAATTACTTCCAAGCGCACCTACCATTTTTTAGTATCCTTAAAATAGTATGCTTTACTTTCAATTTTCTCTAGCTCTACTTTATATCCAATTTGAATCGACTCTCCGCTAAATCTTCCTGTATCAATATCGATTTTTTAATTGGGAGAGTCACATTGATTATTAGTGTAGCTTCACCAATTAAAAGAGAGGCTTCAGACTATTTGATAATATATTCAATTTCTTAGAGTGAAGTCGATAATTGACTGGTGCTTTTATTAATCCAGCTAATGCTACTGCAATATCCAGTTCGATATGCCCATGTCGATTTGAGATTAAAATAGAAAATCAATCCCCTTTAATTAACCCTTTTTTCTAAAAATGCATGTGCAATCTGGCAAGCATTGCTTCTAAGAAGGGTATACGTTATCATTCCTTTTGAATATTTGAAAGCAGTTTTCCTGCATGTTGAACCAATATTTTTTTGCTAATATCCCGAGAGTTTCCATAAAGATTCTTCTTCCCATTTTTCGCATATGAATACTCATTTCAATTATCACAAAAATCGTAAAGGCTCAGTTTCTGTCTTACGTTAATCCATTAGTAAGCCCCCATTCACATCAATTTCTTCACCTGTTATATAACTTGCCTCATCTGATGCTAGAAAGGCAATTGCTGCAGCTACTTCCTCGGGCTTACCTGCGCGATTGAGTGGGATTTGTTTATTAATTTCTTGTCGTGTTTCGTCTGTCATTCCTACTGTAATAGCTGTATCGATAAGGCCAGGAGCAACGGAATTGACGGTTATACCAAGGGTCGCAACCTCTCTTGCTACTGCTTTTGAAAATCCGAGAATTCCTGCTTTCGTCGCTGCATAGTGAGCAGTCCCAAATAGACCTCCTCCTTGCTTAGCAGCTATCGATGAAACATTTACGATCCTTCCAAACCTCTTTTCGATCATTGAAGGAAGAACAGCTTGCGTAAATTGAAAAATGCCTTTCATATTGATTTCAAACATTATATCCCATTCTTCTTCGGATATTTCTAAAATCTTAGTAGGCTTTGAAATACCTGCATTATTGATTAAAATATCTATTTTCCCAAACTCAATTTTGAGCGATTTTACAAGCTCATTGATACTTTCTTTTGATGTGACATCAACAGCCCTTCCTACAGCTTTATAGCCACTTTCATTTAATTGTTTAGCAACATCAGAGGCACCTTTTTCATTTAAATCAGCTATTATGACTGTGGCCTCCTTTTTTGCCAACTCAAATGCTACAGCCTTTCCAATCCCTTTTTCGGAGCCCGCACCAGTTACGATTGCAATTCTCTCTCTCATTCTTATTCCTCCTCATATGCTTACATTCTTTTTAAAATAAAAACATCTGTCTACTTGCTATGCTTTAATTCGTAGAAAAAAGCTAACAAGGTTAAACAGATGCATTTACAAACAGTTGACTTACCCTCTTAATTGTTTCATGAAAATACCACAGTAACTCTATATCAATTTAAATTTCTCTTTTATTGATTATTCAAATACTAAATTAGGTAAGAATAATACAATTTCTGGAATGTATGTGATTAGAAATAGTACAATGATTGAAACAGCTAAGTAAGGCAAAAGCGCACGTATCGGTTGAATAATTGATACACCTGCAATTTTTGAAGCAATCAGTAAATTCAGCGACATTGGCGGAGTAAGTAACCCTACACAAAGATTTACAGTTTGGATAATACCAAAATGCACCAAATCAATTTCAGCCATCATAATTAAAGGAAGAAAAATAGGTGTTGTAATAACAATAGCTGTAACCGTTTCCATAAATGTTCCGAGTATGAGATAGATAATATTTAGAACAAGCAGAATAATAATGGGATTTGTTGTTAATGAAGCGACACTTTCTGCAACCATTGCTAAAACTTGCTCAGTTGTAATAAGCCACCCGAACACACCAGCCATACTAATTATGATTAAAATAACCGCACTCGTCATAGCAGAATTACCCGCTATGTTTAAGAGCTTTTTAAAGCCCATACTTTTATAAACAATGATTGAAATGAGAATGCCATAAAGAGCAGCGATCGCTCCAGATTCAGTAGGAGTAAAGATCCCTGCATAAATTCCTCCTAGGATAATAATAGGCATAATCAATGCTGGAATAGCCTTCATAAAGACTAGAGTGTTTGTTGTGGTTTTCTGATCACCTTCTTCAATTTCTAACTCGTCTACTGTCTTAACATCTTTAAACGTAAATCTATTTACAATCATAAATGCAATAGCTAGTATAATCCCAGGTACGATACCTGCTAAAAATAATTGGGCGATAGAGACTTGTGCAATTAAACCATAAATAATAAGAGGGATACTTGGAGGGATTAACACTCCTAAACAGCCTGCAGCAGCTGCCACCGCTACTGCTCTTTCTTTACCGTATCCTTTTCGCGTCATTTCTGGAATCATAATTCCACCAATAGCTGCGACTGTAGCTGCTGCAGACCCTGTTATCGCCCCAAAAAAAGCCGAGGCTATAACCGTTACGTGAGCTAAGGAGGCTTTAATTCTAGCCAAAAAAAGATTAACAAAACTAATGAGATTTTTCGAGATAGCTCCTTCTTTCATGACATCCCCTGCTAATATAAACAATGGAATCGCCATGAGAGCAAAGGAATCAACAGAACCGAAACCTCTGCTTATCAGAATGACAGCATTATCAGGTATTGTTAAAAAGAGGTAAAAAAGAGTGACTAACCCGAAGCTAAAAGCAATAGGAATTCCAATCAGAACCAATACAAAAAATAGTACAAGCACCAACATCATTGTCATTGGCTGTTCCTCATTTCAGTTTCAGATGTATGATCAAGATTACGTTCAAAAAATAGCAAGTATAAACTATTTATTGTCATAATAATCCCGCCGATTAAAAGTGCCGACAATGGTATTCCCATTGAAATTCTTAGGGCAGGTGATACCTGCCCTGTTTCTATAACTCCTTGCAAATATTGAAACGATAACAGTGTGAAGCACACAGTAAAAACGCTGATAACAATTAGCCGAAATTTATCGACAACGCGTAACGCTTTTTTCTTCATGATTAGATCAAGAACTTCAACATTCAAATGACTTCTTCTGAAAATAGCCACTCCGCTCATAATAAAGACCATTAAAATCATGACATAACGTGCTAGTTCTTCAATCCATGGGAGGGGTAGCTCCAAAACATACCTGTACAGGACTTGCGTATTTGCAAAGAGTGTAAATAACAGCAAAAGCACTGCAGAAATAATGACCAGTACCTGATTAGCACGTTTCATGAAAGCATCACTCCCTGTATTCTAGCATTCTGTCGATCAAATCTTGCCCAATCTCTGGAGCGAGTTGTTCATACGTTTCTAGTGCACTTTCTTGGAATTTCGCTAGCTCTTCTTCAGAAAGTTCAGTTATTTGTACTCCATCCTCTTCCATTTGTTCTAATAATTCCACCGCTTTTTGACGACTGTATTCTCTTTGAACAGGAGTAAGCTCTGCAATCGTATCTCTTAAGACTTCTTGTAAATCACTTGGTAAATTATCGAATGTTCTTTTACTTGCAACAAAGCCTAACACGCTATACATATGTCTTGTTAACGTATAATATGGCTGCACCTCAGATAAGCCAGACATATACGTTAAACTAGCCCATTGATCCTGTCCATCAACCGTTCCTTGTTGAAGAGCCGTGTACAATTCACTAAATGCCATCGGTGTTGGAATCGTACCAATTCTCCCAAACCAATCAATAGAAGGCGCATTTTCAACGACTCTCATGCTTAATCCTTGTAAATCTTCAAACGTTTCAATTGGTCTTTTACCGTTAGATATGGAACGATAACTATGATCCCAATAGCCTAACATGACTAACCCTTTTTCTTCAGCACTAGCCGCTAATTCTTCTCCAATTGGTCCATCGGTAATTTCATCTGCAATTTCATGATCAAGAGGGAAAATATATGGTAAATCCCAAATTTGGTACTCTGGTACAAAGTTCGTCATGGCAATCGTCCCTATCAAACCAAGATCTAAGGTCCCTTGCTGCATTGCTTCAATCATTTCTCTGTCTGCACCAAGCTGGCTTCCTGGAAATGTTTGAATTGACAATCGACCATCTGTTCTTTCTTGAAGCAAGTCATTCAGTTCGAGTGCATATTTCTCCCAAGGGTCATCCGGATTAGCAGCACCAACATGACCAAGTTTTAAAACAAATTCTTCATCGGCATTAGCTTCAGCAGAACCATTCCCATCCGTTTCTCCAGCATTCGTCCCACTAGAAGAATCACTAGAACCGCAGGCACTTAAAAAGACTGCTAAAGATAGAAGTAAAGTTAGTAAATAAAAAGGAGGTTTCTTCATGTTTGTTCCTCTTTTCATTATAATTTATTTTAGGTTATGTGCTTTTAACTAATGAACCTACGCCCAAGGATCAACAATAGTGTCTGAGATATTTGTTACGACCGTTTTCACTTCAGTATAGTGATGTAAGGCTTCTAATCCATTCTCTCTACCGATTCCGCTCATTTTATATCCACCATAAGGAAGCATATAATGTAGCATGCGATACGTATTAATCCAAACAGTACCTGCTTTTAATGCAGCTGCTACGCGATGGGCTCTACTAACATCTTGAGTCCAGAGACCTGCACTTAATCCATAAGCCACATTGTTTGCTTTTTCTATTAAATCATTTTCATCTTCGAATCTAATAATTGACGCTACAGGTCCAAAAATCTCCTCCTGAGCAATTCTCATGTGTGGGTCTACATCAGTAAATATTGTTGGTTCAACAAAATAACCATTCATAGTGTTTTCTGGTCGTTTACCACCCATAACTAATGTAGCGCCTTCATTCTTACCGATATCAATGTAGCTCATCGTTTTATTAAGCTGCTCTTCTGAAGATTGTGGTCCAATTTGAACAGAATCATCATAAGGATTACCCGCTTTAACTTTTGCTGCCCTTTCTGTATAACGCTCCATAAACTCTTCATATATACTGTTTTGAACAAAAATTCTAGAACCAAGTGAACAGCTTTGACCAGTTGCAAGAAAAGAAGCATTGACAATCATCGGTAAAGCCTTATCTAGGTTCGCATCCTCGAAAACAATATTTGGTGCTTTTCCACCTAATTCAAACGTCACTCTTTTCATTGTATCTGCTGCATTTTTCATAATGAGCTTTCCAGTTTCACTATGACCAGTAAATGCAAGCTTATTCACTTTTGGATGCTCTGCTAAGCGAGCACCTGCAGTGCGGCCGTAGCCTGGAACAATATTAATTACTCCTTTTGGAAATCCAGCCTCATCTATTAATCTTGTTAACTCTAATGCTGTAGCTGGCGTATTTTCAGCTGGTTTTAATACCATTGTATTTCCTGCAGCTAAGGCTGGTCCCAATTTAAACGCATACATAATCAAAGGTGCATTCCAAGGTGTAATTGCTCCAACTACACCGATTGGTTCACGAACTGTATATGCATGAATGTTAGTTCCAACTGGTATAGTAGCTCCTTCAATTTTATCAGCTGCACCTGCAAAATAATTTAACCAACGAGACAATGCTAATGCATAATTCCGTGTATCCCTAAAATGCACACCATTATCCTTTGTTTCCAATTTACCTAACAAATCTGCATTCTCTTCTACTAAAGTTGCTAACTTTCTCATATAAACGGCTCTTTCACTGCCATTCATTGTTTTCCATGGGCCATTTTCCAACGCCTCATGTGCAGCTTCAACAGCTAAATCTATATCTTTTTCTGTTCCTTCTGCTACCTCTACCCACACCTCATTTGTTGTAGGATCAATACTTTTAATAACACCTTTATCTACGCCATCTCTCCATTCTCCATTAATAAAAAGTTTAGTTCTAGATAGCTCTACTGTCATGATTAACAACCTCCTCATTTGATCTATTTACTTCTTTACTATTAAGCATCTCTAAATATTTAAGAACGACGGTATGATCTCCAAATTTCCAGTCTTCTTTTTTCATTGCACCATTATAAATTTGGTAGGTGGTACTTCCAATGAATGAAGTAACATCATATTGCTTAATAGCTTCCATAAACAATCCAACATCTTTATTCATAAGTGCTAAAGCAAAAGTAGGATTCGAGAAATCACCTGAAACAAAATGATCACCGAATACGTCTAACGTTCTACTTCCCCCAACACTATTTTCTAAAATTTTTCTTAACTTTTGAGGTTCAATCCCGCCTGCAGATGCTAAAATAAATGCTTCACTTAAGATGCTTGCAGTTGCAGCTACAACGATATTGTTACAAATTTTAGCCAGAGCTGCCGAACCTACTTCTCCAAGATAGAAAATATTTTTCCCTATTTGCTCTAGTAGAGGTAAGACCTTTAAGTAGTCACTTTCCGCTCCCCCGACTATAATGGATAACGTTCCAGATTCAGCGCCTGTTGGACCGCCACTTACAGGTGCTTCTATATAGGAAACACCTACCGTTTTTAATAATTCATAAGAATCTTTAGCGGTTTGTGGGTCGATTGTACTTAAATCAATAACTGAAAATTCATTTCCTCCAGCTGCATTTTTTATTTTAGTAGCTGTATCCTTCACAATGCCAGTACTAGGCAGGCTTAAAATGACACAATCTATTGTAGAAGTCACTTCACTAATATCATGTGTTTTTATAGCTCCTAGATTTACTCATTTATCAACAGCATCGACGGAGAGATCATTTACATATACTGTATGACCTTTTGATAGTAGTGTTTTGATTACCCCATACCCCATGCTACTAGCACCGATAACGAGAATAGCTTTTGACAAACTCTTCACCACTTTCCTTATAATATTAAAATTCAATTTCGAAATAATTCTAAACAAAAAGAAAGCGTTATCATTTTTCTCTGAAAACTTCATTCATTCCTAGCTATCTCAATCGAATTAAATCTTTTGCTTCTAACGTATAACTTAGAATAGCTTCTTTTTGACTACGAATATTCAAAAGGTTTGTTATATTATTTTTAAGAGACAAATGTTATAGTAATATCAAATGTGATGTCACACTCACATTTACGTGTTAAAGTTCGGGGCAGGAAATCCAAAACTTTGACCCTTTTTTGCATTGCTAACTCCCTCACTATTAAGTATTTTTTCTCCTCTTCTATAATCATTGTTCAAGTGATTCACAATTGCTTGTTCTGCTCGATCGACATCTCGGTCTTTTAATGCCTTAAGTATAATCTTATGCTCCTTTAGGATCTCAACATGATCGATAGAAACTTTATTAATTTCTGCTCTATATAATAATAGTAAATACCGAACTTGTTTTAACAAATTGACTAATCTTTTATTTTCGCAAGCGTTAATTATGATTTCATGGAAATCTGTGTTAAGGCTTAAAACCTTTAGAATTTCATTTCTTACAACTGATTTCTCTAATTTGTGAATAATACTATCGATCATATCAAGTTGTTCATCTGGGATTTCATTAACAACTAATGTAATTATTCGCTTCTCCAATATCAACCTACAAAAACATAATTCATAAAAATCTTTCCTATTAAGTTCAATAACTCTAGTTCCAGTGTTATCTAGGACCAATAGACCTTCTTTTTGTAACTGTCTAAGAGCTTCTCTTAAAGGTGTCCGACTTATTTTAAAAGTTTTAGCTAATTCAGCTACCACAATTTTAGATCCTGGACTAATCTCACCATTTAAAATAGACTTTTTAATCTTAGCATAGACTTGACGATATAAAGGTTCTGATTGGTAGAGCACTTCTAAGGATTACACCCCCTTTTCAAGTCATGAAAAATACTTATAGAGATCCAGTATCCTTGATCCAGGATCTGATTTTAATTTATCATGTAGTTTTTAATAAATCAATAATAAAAATTAAATTATTTAGAAAATTATAAATAGATTTTGTTTTTATTATATTCATTTAATTACAACATTTTTTTCGAAATCCTTATTGTCTACCTTCTTTTTATCATTTATCTTGTGCTGTTAAAAAATGATGGATTTATTTTAGTACACGCACCATAAAATATACTTACTCTAAAAAAAATGATTGAAGACCAACAAAAAATAAACTTATACTACTCTTATCCTATTTAAATAAATTGTTATAATATCTTATCACTTGTATTTATTGAATAAATGCGAGAGGAGGAGACAGATGAAGCTATTTAATGACTTTCTTTCTAGGAAATTATCTTTGCTTATTTTATTAGTAGCCATTGGTACATATTTTTCACCAATTTATTGGAATGCTTCCTCATGGTTCCAAGCTTACTATTAGGGGTTGTTATTTTCTTTACTGGACTTTCAATCAATATTGATGCTATTAAAGACATACGAACGAAAAAAAGAGAGTTAATTTTAGCAACTCTCTTAAAATGGACACTAACTGTTTTTATTTCAATTGGTCTTGCATATCTGTTCTTCTCTTCCCATCCAGAAGTTGCTGCTGGAATCATTTTATCTGGTACCGTACCAAGTGCGACCGCAGCAACACTATATACATTTCTCGCAATGGGGAATACATCTTTGGTCATCGCTGCTTCCTTGATAGATGTCGTAATCAGTCCAATTGCAACTCCTCTGGCAATGAGTGGACTTTCTAATGAACAAGTAACTATTTCGTTTTTGAGTTTATTGCTATCTTTTCTTTTTATAGTCATATTACCTTTAGGAGTAGGGCTCCTCATTCAGCGAATCGCTCCTAAATCTGCAAGTTTTTCAAAATCAATCACCAAATTCGGTTCTTCCATATCGCTATTGCTTATTATTCATACACTAGTAGGAAGTGGAAAAGAAGCGATTGCTTCAGAGTTAGTGATACTACCCCTAATTGCAATAGCGACTTTCATTCAAGTTTTGCTTCCAATGGTTATTGCTTATTTGATTGCCAAACAACTTTCTATGAGCGAGGAAGATGCTCGTGCGACCTTATTTTACGTCGGACTTTGTAATACTGCCCTTGCAGCGATATTAGCCTTTGAGTTTATTGGAGAGCTTGGAGCTGTACCTCCCATCTTTAATATGATTTTTAATTTATCATTAGGCGCCGGAATTTCAAACCATTTTGCTAATAAAGAAATTAAATTGCAACAAATTGTTCCAAAGTATGGCATTGAGAAAGAGTGAAGAAGAAAGGAATGCTTTCTTGGTTAGAAAAATTTAGCTTTTTTTATTCATTCAGAAAGATATCATGATTTTATCCTTTCTGATTAGGCAAATAAAAAGCACCTAAATTGGACACTTTTTGTCATATTGTTAAATTTTCTTATTCACGATTGTAACAATTACAAATACTTCCGATGAACCTTCTTCCCATCATAAATAAAGGAAATTGCTTTATCATTAACAACCGATTCTATATGCACAGAGCGTCCCCATAGCTGATATAAATATGGGAGCACTTTCTCTAAATAACCAACATCAAGCTCTGTTCCTTCAAAGTTGTGAGTAATATAGAGCTCACCATTTTTCAAATAATCACCATCTGTGACAACAAGATAAGGAAATCCGCCATTTACTCTCGATAATGCAAGCTGATCGCGAATATGCTTCCATTCCTTATCAATAATTTTATAATCTCCTCCTTGCTTTTGGAACAAATACATATCCTCTCTCATTACTAGATCCTTCGTTAAATAATTACGAATAAAGGAAATATCAGACTCAATCTCGCGGACTTCAAACATCTTCTCACGACCACTACCTGGCTCCACTCCTTGACGCTCCTGCATCTCCTTTGTCGGATTGTTATAACATTCTTCAATATCCTCGAAAATTTTCAATCCTAGATAATACGGATTGATTGAAGTCTTTGAAGGCTGGACAACTCCTGCATTCAATTTCGCAAACTCGATCGTTTCCTCGCTCGTCAAATCCATCTCCCGAAGAATCCGTGAATGCCAGTAGGAAGCCCAGCCTTCATTCATAATTTTCGTTTCAAGTTGCGGCCAGAAATAAAGCATTTCTTCACGCATCATCGTTAACACATCACGCTGCCATGGTTCTAGCTCCCGGCTGTATTCTTCGATAAACAGTAAGAGGTCTTTCTCCGGACTTGGTGGAAAGCTTTTTTTCTTTGCTTTTGACTCTTCCTTCACTTCTTTTACATCAAGCTTCCATAAATCATCATATTCTGATTTCCGTTTTTGTATCGGCTCTTCTTCATCCGTAATGGTCCAGTCTAGCTTAGGTCTAATAATACTTGGGTCAATATGTTCTTGGATTGCCAGTACAGCATCGAGAAATTTTTCGATTTCCTCCTTTCCATGGACGTGTTCATAATAAGCAATTCGCTCTGCCGTTGCACTCATGCTTTCAACCATATCACGTCTAGTATTTGAAAAACGAACATTATTTTTAAAGAAGTCACAATGGCCTAAGACATGCGCGACAATCAATTTATTTTGAATGAGAGAGTTACTATCGAGTAAAAAGGCATAGCATGGATCTGAGTTAATGACCAATTCATATATTTTACTTAATCCAAGATCATATTGTAATTTCATTTTATGAAACTGCTTTCCAAAGCTCCAATGCCCATATCGAGTTGGCATTCCATAAGCACCAAATGTATAGATGATGTCTGCTGGACAGATTTCATAGCGCATTTCATAGAAATCAAGACCAAACCCCTCTGCTATTTCCGTGATTTCACTAATCGCTCGTTCTAGATTCTTCCATTCTTCTGACAACATCGAAACCCCCTCCTTGAGACTGTTTTTACATGTTATGTAGAATGAGGTCAAAAAAGAATCGAGAGGGCGAATGCGTTTTGATACACCCTGGCTGTATGCCTTTGTCTTTGTATTAGTCAGAAAAAGCCGAGCTGATTACCTCGGCTTTTTCTAGATATTAAATCATTTCGTTTACTTTTTGCATAACCTCTTGGCTTAATCGTTCTAGTTTTTCTTTACTTTGAACAAGAGAATCACTGAGAACACCAAAGTAAAATTTCACTTTTGGCTCTGTACCAGATGGACGAATGCAGAACCATGATCCATCCTCGAGCTTGTATTTTAATACATTTGATTTAGGAAAATCGATCACTGCTTTTTCATTGCTTTCAGTGTTTATAGACTCACTTAATTGGTAATCTTCAATCACAGTTACTTTTAGACCATTGATCACGCTAGGAGGCGCTTCCCGGAACGTTTTTAAAATCGCTTGAATCTTCTCCAATCCCGCTTTTCCTTTTAACGTTAAAGATTCTAATCCTTCTTGGTAATAGCCATATTTCTCAAAAACCTCGATTAATCCATCATATAAATTCATGTCACGCGTTTTATAATAAGCAGCCATTTCAGCAGCTAGTAAACAAGCTTGAACAGCATCTTTATCACGGACAAAATCACCGATTAAATATCCGTAGCTCTCTTCATAGCCAAATAGAAAAGTCTGTGCACCTGTCTCTTCAAATTCAGCAATCTTTTCTCCGATAAATTTAAACCCTGTCAACGTATCAATTGTTTTTAAATGGAAGGCATCAGCAATGACTCGACCAAGTTCTGAAGTAACAATCGTTTTTAAAATGGCACCGTTTGCAGGTAGATTCCCTTGTTGCTTTTTATGAGTGAGCAAGTAATCAAGCATTAATCCACCTGTTTGATTGCCAGTTAAAACCTTATATTCACCATTAGGATCCTTAACAGCGATTCCGACGCGATCACCGTCTGGATCAGTAGCTAATAAGACATCAGCACCTTCTTTTAAGCCATAATCTATCGCAAGTGAGAAAGCCTCATGCTCTTCAGGGTTAGGTGATTTGACTGTTGAGAAGTTAGGATCGGGTAATTCCTGTTCAGCTACGACCGTAACTTGCGTAAAGCCACTATCCTCTAACACACGGCGAACGGGGATGTTAGAAGCTCCGTGGAGAGGAGTGAACACAATCTTCACATCCTTACCAGACTCTTTCACAAGCTCTGGCTGGACAAGGATCGCTTGAAGCTCTTGGTTATAGGCCTCATCAATTTCATCAGAAACAATCTGAAGAAGACGTTCACCTTTCAACTCTAATTCATCTGCTATTTCAATCTAAATCTCATCCTCAATTTGATCGACATAACGAACGAGCTCTTCAGCTGGAGCAGGCGGTAGCTGGCCTCCATCTGGACCGTAAACTTTAAAGCCGTTATATTCTGGCGGATTATGACTTGCCGTAATCACAATTCCAGCATAAGCATGTAGATAACGTACAGCAAAAGAAAGCTCAGGTGTCGGGCGCAGTTCATGGAACAAATATGATTTAATTCCGTGATTCCCTAACGTAAGGGCCGCCTCTAACGCGAATTCTCTCGATTTATAACGCGAGTCAAATGCAATCGCCACACCTCGTTCTTTCGCTTCCTCCCCGTGTGCTTCAATGTAACGAGCTAGTCCTTCTGAGGCGCGTCTTATCGTATAAATGTTCATTCGATTAGGTCCTGGACCAATTTCTCCTCGCATTCCACCGGTTCCGAATTCTACATTTTTGTAAAAACAATCTTCTAACTCAACCTCATTACCTGCAAGCTCATTTAGAGCCTTTTTCAATTCCTCTTCAAGTGCCGAGTAGTTTTTCCATTTTATGTACTGATCCTTCCAGCTCATTCCCTCTCCTCCTAGCAATCTTTCATTCTCTATCATATTTTAATACTATGCTTAACCTTACCTTATATATACCATTCCACATCCATATTATGATTTCCTCTTTCCAATATCCGAAAACCTTCATATAAACAATTTTTTTCCTACTCTAATTCTGCTAATGGTGTTGTTGCATAGTATAATTCGTCACTCAGCTCTTTTTCATGCTTTTCAGTCTCCTCTTCTGTCCATTCGAATGTATCACGCATACAGCGAACAACAGGCTCCTTCCATTTCTTAACCCAGTTAATATCAAAGAAAAGAGCGCTTGTTCTTCTATTAAAGAAATCGAGTGGTGTTTCAACCATTTCCTCTTCAATTCCATATCGTAACTGAGCATAGAGAGAGGCGCTCAAATGAAAAGCCTCTGCCTCTTTACGGAGCTTATTCATTCTCGCAAAGACATTTGAGACATTTGAGCCGTATCGTTTCGCCAGTTCCCTTGCTTCTTTTTCACTAAGTCCTAGGGTCATACCTTCTTGAATTTTCTGTTGGAGAAAAAGCTTCAAACCCTTTTGCACCTCCAACATATCCTCCAGATAAAGCAATGTCTTCTGTTTCACATCCTTTTGACATACCTAGTTCTTTTCCGACAATATTGACAATCCGTTCCGCCATTTTTCGATATCCTGTTAATTTACCACCTGCTATCGAAATGAGACCAGATTCAGAAACAAAGATCTCGTCCTTTCGGGAAATTTCAGATGCACCTTTGCCTTCTTCATAAATTAGCGGTCGGAGTCCTGTCCAGCTTGATTCAACATCATCCCTTTTTAGCTGAATGGAGGGGAACATATAATTAGCAGCATCCAGAATATAGTCAAGATCAGCAACGGTCATTCTTGGGCTTGCAACCTCTCCATCATAAAAAGTATCCGTTGTCCCAACATATGTTTTTCCGTCACGTGGAATGGCAAACATCATCCGTCCATCTTTTTCCGTATCAAAATACACAGCTTGCTTTAAAGGAAATCTTGAGCCATCAATAACTAGATGAACACCTTTTGAGAGCTTAACGACCTTCCCCTTTTTCGAACGGTCTTGTTCTCTAATCGAGTCAACCCAAGGCCCAGTCGCATTGACGATCCTCTTCGCAAACACCTTGTGGGCTTCACCACTAAGCTGATCAACGACCAATGCTCCAATGGCTTTTCCATTTTCATAGATTAATGACTCAACCTTCATATAATTTACAGCCGTTGCACCACGTCTCACGGCTTCCTTCAAAACCTCAATGGTCAGTCTAGCATCATCTGTCCGGTATTCGACGTATATGCCTCCGCCTTTCAACTTTTCCTTTCTTAACAATGGTTCTTCTTGAAGTGTCTGCCGCTTCGTCAGCATATGGCGACGTTCATCCTTCTTTACATCTGCAAGTCTTTCGTACACACTTAATCCTACTGAGGTCGAAAGCTTACCAAATGTACCATCTTTAAAAATCGGCAGAAGCATCTTTTCAGGAGATGTCACATGCGGCGCATTTTCATGCACCACCGCTCTCTCCTTGCCAACCTCCGCTACAAGCTTCATCTCAAGCTGCTTTAAATAGCGTAGCCCACCATGAACAAGCTTTGTTGAACGGCTCGATGTTCCCGCCGCAAAATCCTGCATGTCTACTAACCCTGTTCTTAACCCTCTCACTTGTGCATCTAAGACTACCCCAGCTCCCGTTATACCTCCACCAATCACAAGCAAATCTAGTTCTTCCCGCTTTAGATTCATGATATAATCCTGTCGCTTCACACTCGAAAATGTATGCCCCATCTCTTCTCCCCGCTCCTTATCTAAAAAGATGAACAATTCAAAAACTTTCCAACTCTATTACTTTCATTTTAAACGATATCCGTCCAAAATGCTTTCAATTACAATTAATTTAATACAGTTTTCTAAACCAGATATGAATGTAAAAAAGAGAGCTTTTTCGCTCCCCTTCTTCCATTATTTTTAGATCTCAACGTTTAAAAACAGGGATATGATCAAGTTCACGTTGTACATCTAATGGTAACGGTTGTTCAAGATTAAAATGATCACCTGGATCTCGGTTACCTTCAGCCACAATTGGACCTTCAACATTCACTAAAAATTGATTTCGATAATAGCTATTCCCTTCTTGCACATCGACCATCAAAATCCAAATTCCTGGTAACGAAAATATGATTTCTGTTTCATATAGACCCCCGGGTAACCCTTGAAAGGTTTTCTCTATTTGATGGACGGTCTCAACCCGATCAAAAGTAGCTGTCACTGTTGCTTTCTCCATTGACTGTCCAAGCTCATCTTCAACAAAAAGATGAAAATCAATTGCTTGACCTGTTTGAAATGTCTCATTCGCCTGAGGAATTGTCACACTCCAATCCGTTTGAAGCTTCTCGTAATCGATTAACGGTATGATAAAGAAAGAGACAATCAAAAAAGAAACAAACACAATAGATAAGGCAGATGGCAGTGGAAATGATCGTTCTAAAGTCATGATTTTTTAGACCTCCTTCTGGCTGTCAGTTTCAGCCTTTCCATCTATAGAAGGAGGTAAACCTATGAAATGAATCGAAAAGAGATCCAAACTAATTCAGAACCTTCCCGCCTAGCGACAATTTATTGATTGAAATGTAAACGAGCTCTACAATTGTTAGCTTTAGCGCTTGCTGACTCTTGTTTATAATTAATTTCATATATATCATGTCTACGGTCTCTAAGCTGATTCACACTTCCAGCTCTTCTATGACGTCTTAAGCTCTCAAGATCGACATCACCGACAACGACTGTTTCAATGTTCGGGTTACATTCCCCAACAATTCCATCACGAGCAAAGGTGAAATCAGATGGACTGAAAATGCCAGATTGAGCATATTGAATATCCATATTTTCAACATCTGTCAGATTACCTACAGTTCCTGATAAAACCGTATACACTTGGTTTTCAATCGCTCTTGCCTGTGAACAATAACGAACACGTAAATAGCCTTGGCGATCATCTGTACAGAACGGCGTGAAGATAATATTTGCTCCTTTGTTCACTGCAATACGAGCTAACTCTGGGAACTCAATGTCATAGCAGATTTGAATCGCGATCTTTCCACAATCAGTGTCAAATACATTGACATTATCCCCACCACTAATTCCCCAGAATTTCCGTTCATTTGGCGTAATGTGTAGTTTGTACTGCTTTTCAATTGTTCCATCACGACGGAACAAGTAAGCAATATTATAAATCTTTCCTTCTTCTTCAACAAAATGTGAACCACCGATAATATTAACATTATATTTCAAAGCTAAATTGGTAAATAGCTCAATATAGTCTTCTGTAAATTCAGTCAGCCGTCTAATCGCTAGACTCGGACTTTTCTCTGGTAAGAAAGATAATAATTGTAGCGTGAAAATTTCTGGGAATACGGCAAAATCTGAGTTATAGCTTGCCGCTACGTCCGTATAATGCTCACATTGAACAGCAAAATCCTCAAACGAAGAAATTTTCTTCATTGCATATTGAATCGTCGTAATCCGGACTGGGAAAGACGTCTTAAATTGACGCTTTGGCATCGTAGGCCGGTAATCAATATTATTCCACTCCATTAATGTTGCATAACGAAGGGAAGCTTTATCATCTTCTAAATAGTTATGGTTGATCCGCTTTAGCGTAAAACCATTCATCACCTGAAAAGTCAGAACCGGGTCATAGATGTTATGCATCGTCACTTCTTCCACGTACTTACGCGGCGTCATCTCTTTTGCATGTTTAAAGTAATTCGGGATTCGTCCACCGATAATGATACTTTTCAGATTTAACTCACGAGCAAGATCCTTTCTCGCTTCATATAATCGGCGTCCAATCTTCATTCTTCGATATTCGGGGTGGACCATGACTTCAATTCCATACAGATTATATCCCTCATAATCATGGTTTGTAATATAACCATTGTCCGTAATCTCATCCCATGTATGTTGATCATCATATTCATCAAAATTAATAATCAAACTTGAACAAGAACCAATCATTTCCCCATCATATTCGACACAAAATTGACCTTCTGGAAAAATATCAATATGACTTTCTAAATGCTCGCGCTCCCACGGCAACATATTAGGAAAGCATAATTTTTGCATCTTTATAATGGCATCGAAGTCCTTCTCTTCGATGTTTCGGATAATCATCTTTTTCTCGAATTTAGACATATCTATCATAGACATCTTCATCATCTCCTTTACCAATGAAACCATTCCATTATGAAGTGTACCCGTTTTTATGGCTAATGAACACTGTTACCCTTTGCTCATCCTAACGAAAGAGAAAACCACCTTCATTAGAGGTGGTTTTCTCAAATGGCATCTATTCTTCCTTCACAGAAATATGTACATCAATTTTTCCGATGTCACTGTTAAGAGGTACTGTCACAAAAGGATTGTTTGAATGAAACCTAGATTCACCTTCATTCACAATAGGTGTTGTGACATCAATGATACACGATTCCTTCGAGAGCTCTGTCGCAGTTGTACCTGCAAACCAATTTCCAAATTCTTGGACAGCACTCCACCCCATCGCATCAAGCTGATCAATTTGCAAACCGCCCATCATGACCCCGACTATTTTCTTAGCTGTCACATCAGAGAAAGTACAGACAATTTGTCCAGTCAATTGACCTTTCACACCTAAAATGACGGCAATATCATTAGAAGGCACAGTTCCAGTTGCAGCACTCGCCGGCTGTGGTGTAACAGTTAACCCAAAATGGTTTGTTAATATCTCTTTTGCTGCACGACTTATCGCGTTCACATGATTAACATTCAAGTCTATTCCCCCAAAGCCTCTCGTGCAGCAGAATCCTGTCGAAATGCGTTAAATTATATACATTTTACCATAACCTTTTTACTCTGTGTGTTCATTCTTACTGATTGCTTACTGTAACCTGTACCTTATTGCGAATCTCATACCACTGTTCTCTCGCCATTTCAACTAATTTCGGTTCCATACTCTTTTTCTCATGTTGAATAACACGAGAAAAATAACGTACAGCCTCTGTCTCATCCCCCATCCGTCTAGATAACTCGCCAATTAAATAGAGGATTCTCATTTCAGACATTTTTGTACCTAGATAATCTGATTGTAGATAAGAAGCTTGATATTCCACTAGTGCTTTTTCAAGAAAACGTCTCTCTTGTTCCGTTTCTTCGAGTAAGCGAAACATCCAAGCCAGACGGAGACACAATCCTGCTATAACAATGTTCTTTTCTTTTTTTAATAGGGCTGATAGAACACCTAACTTCATCGTTCGGATCGCATCCTCAACTGTGCGCTCTCGACCGAAATCTTGTTTTTTCCATTTATCTGAATTTTTCTGAAATGATCGCCTTTGTACCTGGCGGAAAATACGTACTAAACGTTTCCGATACAGCAAATCCACAATTTGGGCAAACATCAACTTCATAAAAAAGCGGATTCAAGGACGGGTCTTTATACTCTGTGTAAAAATCACTGTGCATTTGCTTTACACGAATAAACCTTGATCGCATCCTTTTTGTTTGAAATGGTGTCTCACAAAACAAACAACGGACTTCTTTATCATAAAGTGGCATGATTTGATTAGTCATGAGCATCGCCCTAGTCTATTAGTTTTATTTTCATTTTAGTCTATTTGTACCCTTTAAGACTAGATTTTTTTCTATTTATTCTTCTTTTTTCCGATTTATCCCGACTTTCACCGTATGTAAATGTCTTTTATTGGTTCTTTTTTTCAAAAAATGAATTAAAAAAGGTTTTCTTTTTTGAAAGTCATTGGAATGGTAAGCGCTTCCTCTTGCATAGACATAGAGGACTACAGTGGGCAACCACCACGGGAGGGAATCTCTTATCGTAAGAACTCACGCGCAACCGGAAGTATGGAAGTCCCTTCATAAGTCTAAAATCAAAGAGGATAGGGGCGAATACAAATGATTAGAAAAAAAGAATGTGTCGCAATGCTACTTGCAGGAGGAGAAGGAAAACGCTTGGGACATCTCACGAAAAAATTAGCCAAGCCTGCTGTGTATTTTGGTGGGAAATATCGAATCATTGACTTTCCATTAAGTAATTGCACAAATTCAGGGATTGATACAGTTGGCGTTCTCACTCAGTATGAACCTCTAGCTCTTAATGCTCACTTAGGTATAGGGACACCATGGGATTTAGACCGTCGAAATGGAGGATTAACATGCCTACCACCATTTGTCGAGAAACAAGGTGGTTCTTGGTATTTAGGAACGGCAGATGCCATCTATCAAAACTCATGCTTCATCGAACAATTCGAACCAGAATATGTCCTCATCTTATCTGGTGACCATATTTATAAGATGGATTATAGCCTCATGCTTGACTATCATAAAGAACGGAATGCTGAAGCAACCATTTCGGTTATTGAAGTTCCTTGGGAAGAAACAAGTCGTTTTGGCATTATGAATGCGACAGACAATGGAGTCATTTCAGAATTTGAAGAAAAGCCCTCTCATCGCAAAGAGCAATCTAGCTTCAATGGGCATTTATATTTTTAATTGGTCTGTTTTAAAGTCTTATCTAAAGGAAGATGCAAAATCGACTTTATCTAATCATGACTTCGGTAAAGATATCATTCCAGCTATGCTTTTGGATGAGCGAAAATTATTTGCCTATCCTTTTTCAGGATATTGGAAAGATGTTGGGACTGTTCAAAGTTATTGGGAAGCCAATATGGATTTATTTCGCAATGAATCCATCGCTAAAATTACATGATCACAATTGGCGTATTTATTCTGTTAACCCTAATCAACCTCCTCATTTTATTTCTCCACAAGCAAGCGTATCCGATTCTTTTATTAATGAAGGCTGCATTGTTTATGGAGATATTGATCAATCGATTCTCTTTCATCAAGTGAAAGTTGGAAACGGATAGTACAATTAAGGAATCTGTTCTTATGCCAAATGTTCAGGTTGGGAACCACGTCAGCCTAAATAAGGTCATTGTCGCTGAAGGAGTTACAGATTCCTAGATTATACAACCATTCAATCACCTCATGATGACATTATCGTCAATAGACAAAGATATTCATTCAAAAGAAAGCAGTCTACTAGATAACCAAGCTAGTAATTTAATCAACTATCAACTAAAAAGTTTGGAGGTTTTATAATGAGTAAATTAATGGGTGTCATTCACTTAGACGGAGAACAGGACTTGCTTAAGGAGCTCACTTATTTTCGCTGTGGTGCAGCCGTTCCATTTGGAGGTCGTTATCGACTAATTGATTTCGTCCTTTCAAATATGGTCAATGCTCGAATTCGTGATATCGCTGTTTTCACACGACGAAAATATCGTTCTCTAATGGATCATCTTGAAACAGGAAAGTCTTGGGATTTAGATCGGAAACGTGGAGGATTATTTATTTTACCTCCTGATTGGAATGATCCGACTGATTTCTCACAAGGAGAATTACAGCATTTTCACAATAATCGTGATTTTTTTGATCGTGGTTCAGCTGATTATGTCCTTATTACAGGCACTCAGCATATATGCAATATCGATTATGACAAGGTCTTTCAAGAGCACTTGAGATCAGGAAGTGATGTTACCGTTATCTATCAACCAATATCGCACCTTGAACATGAACATCGCTATGAAAAGAAGCTCGATCTTGATGAAAATCGATTTTGTAACAAATATTACAACAGATCAACTAATCACAATCTATATATGGGCATGTTTATTATTAAGAAAAGCACTATTACTCGAAATTGTTGACTATTGCATCGCTAGAAAGAAAGAAAATTTATTTCTAGATGGCATTATCGCTAACCTCGATCGTCTAAATGTACGTGCTTATGCTTATCAAGGATATCTCGTCTGTCGATCAATTCAATTGAAAGCTATTATAAACATAGTATGGCTTTACTTGATATCGACGCCTATACCCAGCTTTTTCTAAATCGAAAACCCATCTTTACAAAAGTAAAAGATGAGCCCCCAACACGTATACGGAAAAAAGTCAATTGTCAAAGGTTCTTTACTTGCAAATGGATGTGTCATTGAAGGAACAGTCGAAAATAGTATTTTGTTTAGAGGCGTACATGTTCATAAAGATGCGGTTGTTCGCAATTCAATCATCATGCAACGTTGCAACATTCAAGAAGGAACTGTTATTAGAAAATGTCATTCTCAGACAAAGATATTATCATCTCTCCAGACCGAACGATTATAGGAGCACCAGAACATCCTTATGTTATAGCGAAAAGAAAAGTGATCTAGAATGAAAGAAGTCTTAATCAAACTTTTAAGCAAAGGAGCTTTACACTATGAATATCGTTATGGTTGCATCAGAATGTTCACCTTTTTTTAAAACGGGAGGCTTAGCCGATGTAATCGGCTCCCTCCCTCGCGTTCTTGCCCGTCGCGGACATCAGCCAACTGTTTTTTTACCAAAGCACGCTTCCCTTTCATCAGAAATCGTTGATCAATTAGAATTTATCGGTTCCTTTGATGTTTGGGTGAAATGGCGAAAGCAATATTGTGGTCTTATTCGTTTATCAAACAGACAGACGTCGTCTATTATTTTATTGATAACGAATACTATTTCAAACGTGCTTCTCTTTACGGTGAATTTGATGATGCTGAGCGTTATACTTTTTTCACACATGCTTTCTTACTTGCTCTTAAATATGTAAATCTTAAGCCAGATATTCTTCATTGCCATGATTGGCAAACTGGGTTGATTCCTGCTTATACGAAAACAAATCCCTACTTTAATAATGTCAAAACCGTCTTTACGATTCACAATTTAAAGTATCAAGGTATCTTTCCATTATCGATCTTTGATGAGCTTCTCCATTTCGATTCTATTCATCAAGACGGCTTAGAAATGAACGGGGCTATCAATTTTATGAAAGCTGCTCTTATCCACTCTGATTGGATCACAACAGTGAGTCCTACTTACGCTAGGGAAATCATAGAGCCCTACTATGGGGAAGGCTTAGATCAAATTCTTTCCACGCGAGCAACGAGCATATCAGGTATTGTGAATGGCATTGATGAGGAGATCTATCATCCTTTGACCGATTTACAGATCCCTTTCACTTATTACCAGGACCCGAGCGAAAGAGCGAAAATAAGGCCACTATGCAAAAAGAACTTGACCTACCAGTCGATCGTCACATTCCAATGTTTGTGCTGATAAGTCGTTTAGTTGAAGAAAAAGGTCTCTCACTCCTCCTTTCCATTTTGGATCACATCCTGACAACAGAATCCATTCAAGTTGTGATTATGGGGACAGGTGAACATCATTTTGAGGATGCATTCCAATCCATTTCCAACCGTTATCCATCATTCTTTTCGTTTTATTGGCGCATTCAATGAAGGGCTAGCAAGAAAACTTATATGCAGCTTCTGACTTTTTTCTCATGCCCTCTACGATTTGAACCATGTGGTCTAAGCCAATTGATCGCCCTACGTTATGAAAGTGTTCCGATTGTTCGAGAAACAGGTGGATTAAAAGATACGATTATTCCATTTAATGAATATACAAAAGAAGGAAATGGCTTTACTTTCACGAATTATAATGCCAATGACTTATGGCATACGATTCACTACGCCATTTCGCAATATCATCAACCAGACCATTGGCAGAAAATTTTAGAGAATGTGTATGAAAGTAAACTGAGCTGGAATGATTCAGCAAAAAAGTATGAACACGATCTACGCTCATCTCACTTCCACTAATAACAAGGAGGATGTCTATGACACTGACTGTCGAGAGTCTCGGTCAATTACTGAAAGAAAAGCTAACCTCATCATTTGGTAAAAGCCTTGAAGAAGCTACAACGAAGGATATGTTTCAATCGATTTGTTTAATGATGAAAGATTCCATTCATACAAATTGGCACAAGACTCAACAAGTTTACCAAGAAAATGAAAGCAAGCAAGTCTATTATTTTTCAATGGAATTCTTGCTAGGTCGCATGATCGAGACCAATCTATTCAACATGGGATTGTTGACTATCTATCAGAGAAACGCTTGAAAGCTCTTGGCTTTGACCCCGAATGAAGTCTTTCACGAGGAGCATGATGCCGGACTAGGAAACGGTGGACTTGGAAGATTAGCGGCCTGCTTCCTTGATTCTCTTGCTTCTCTTCAGTTGCCTGGGCATGGCATGGGCATTCGCTATAAATATGGACTATTTCAGACAAAAGGTCGTGAATGGTTATCAAGTTGAACTACCAGACTATTGGTTAAAAGATGAATACATGTGGGAGACAAAACGAAGTGATAAAACGGTTGAAGTTCGCTTTGGCGGAACCGTGGAGACATCTTATGAAAACGGACATCTTCAATTTCATCATCATGACTATGAACGTGTTCTCGCGATTCCCTACGATGTTCCGATCGTTGGCTATCAAAATGAGACAGTGAATACACTACGATTATGGAGTGCTGAATCCACTTCTAACCATTTTCACTTTCACTCAAGTCGCGGACATGATTATTATCATTATCTTGATTACAAACGCTCTGTCGAAAAAATTTCTGAATTTCTTTATCCAGATGATTCCTACTATGAAGGCAAAGTTTTACGCTTAAAACAACAGTATTTTCTTGTTTCAGCAGGGTTGCAAAGTATTCTTCAACGTTACAAAAAACAATATAAAATCTCTTAGTATTTACCTGAAAAAGTTGTGATTCAAATCAATGATACACATCCGAGTCTCATCGTTCCAGAACTGATGCGTTTACTTATCGATGAAGAAGGTCTTGGTTGGGATGAAGCATGGTCGATTACCGACGTACCGTTGCTTACACGAATCACACAACATTAAGTGAAGCCTTGGAAAAATGGCCTGAAGACATGATCCAAACTCTCTTTCCTCGTCTATATTTGATTATAAAGGAAATAAACGAACGCTTTTGCAAAATGATTTGGTTTGACTATCCTGAATTACGCGACAACATTCCTAATATGGCCATTCTTGCATACAATCAAATCCACATGGCTCATCTTGCCATGGTCGGTAGCTTCAGCATTAATGGGGTAGCAAAGTTACATACTGATATCCTTAAAAATCGTGTCATGAAGCCATTTTATACTGTCTTTCCTAAACGCTTTAATAATAAAACAAATGGCATTACCCACAGACGTTGGCTCTTAAATTGCAATCCTGAACTAGCAACTGTCATTTCAAATGCAATCGGACCGAATTGGATCAAAGAACCGCATCGACTAGCTAGCTTACTCCCTTTTGCTGATGATGCAGGTCTTCAAGATTTGATGGCAAAAGTAAAGCATGAAAACAAAAAGAAACTAGCCAATTACATTAAACAGCACTATCACATTACCATTGATGACAAGTCCATTGTTGATGTCCATATTAAACGGCTTCATGGGTATAAACGACAACTTCTTAACGTATTCCATATCATTCACCTTTATCTACTTTGTCTCGAACAACCTACAATCGAAATGACACCTACGAACATTTATTTTCGGTGCAAAAGCAGCACCAGGTTATACATTTGCCAAGCATGTCATTAAGTTAATTAACACTGTAGCCGAAAAAGTCAATCATCACCCGCTCGTGCGTGATAAAGTAAAAGTCATTTTCCTCGAAAATTATCAAGTTAGTCTTGCGGAACGAATTATCCCAGCGGCTGATGTCAGTGAACAAATTTCTACTGCAAGCAAAGAAGCTTCCGGTACTGGTAATATGAAGCTGATGATGAATGGAGCCCTGACAATTGGCACACAAGATGGAGCAAATGTTGAAATGAGTGAGCTCGTCGGTTCTGACAATATTTTCACATTCGGACTCACTTCTGATGAAGTATTCGCCCATCAACAGCGCGGTGATTACCGTGCACGAGATTACTACAATAGCGACAGACGACTGAAGTCAGTAATGGACTTATTGGTTAATCAGCATTTTACAAATGATGATGTAGAGTTCAAGGATATCTTCTACTCTCTCCTCTTCAATAATGATGAATATTTTGTCCTTAAAGACTTTGATAGCTATCTTCACGCTCAGAATCAGATTGAACAATCTTATCGTAACCAGCATAACTGGTTAAGAAAGAGCATCATTAACATTGCTCATTCAGGCTCCTTTTCAAGCGACAGAACCATCCAAGAATACGCCAAAGATATATGGAAAATTGAATCTACTAGGAATTGATCAGTCTAAACAAAAGAGTCTCCCTTATTTTGAAAATAGAGGAGACTCTTTTGTGTTAGATTCAATTTCTTTCCTGCCTTAAAATGAGCGCATCTTGCGGATAGTCAGTAAAGATTCCCTCACAACCCCATTCCATATATCTGTTCATCCACTCTCGATCATTAACAGTGTATGGGCGCAGGCGTATGCCTTGCTTTATTAATGCATCGGCCTCTTCCTCTAATAACAAAGGCGAACAAAAATGGTAACTCCCTGTTCCCATTCTATTTAAATACGAGACAGGATCATGTAAAGCAGCTACGACAATAACTGCCGTTTCTAATTGAGGAGCTTCTTGTTGAATCAAGTGAATGACCTTATGATCAAAAGAAGAAAGGATGACTCTATCTTGAAGCCCGAACTGAATGATTAGAGGGAGAACAGTTGTTAAAACAAGCTTTCGGTCCCAGACATATCCCTTTAATTCGATATTCAAGACAAGCGAATGACTTTTAGCCCAGTTAAGCACTTCTGCAAGAGTCGGGATTTTCTCTTTTTCAAAATCCGCGTGAAACCATAATCCTGCGCTATGAGCTTTTAATTCCTTGACAGTTTGAGCACGAACAAATCCAGAGCCTGTTGTTGTTCGATCAAGTGAAAGATCATGAATCACGACTGGTACATTATCTTTGCTTAATTGGACATCAAATTCAATCCCATCAGCTACGACTTCAACTGCCGCTTGGAAGGCTGCCATTGTATTTTCAGGAAATCGACTAGATACTCCACGATGAGCAAAGATCTTCGTTTGAGTCATCGTACTACTCCTCCTTTAATAAACTTTCATTTTCTCGCTAATACTCGTGTATTCTCAAAATATCATTAACACCAAATAGTTTTCCCACCAAAAACACTGGATAGAAATAGAACGAATTAAAATTTCTTACAGAAGGTGGTCCATCCTAACGACCAAGCTGGTACAGTTTGGTAATTAAGTAGTATGACCGTGCTTATAAATCTCCACACAACTCACGGTCGCTCACCCTCCCATGTCTCTCCGGATTGGTGTCCATACCTTCCTTCGTCCTGCGTATCCATGAGGTGGAGGTCGAATAAGCTCCTTTGCTGGGTCAGTGCCCGTATGGTGAAAATAAACTTCGACTCTGCACTATTGGTGTTTGTCGTGATAAGAATACAGATGATGCACGGCTTTACATGGAGTGGCGGGCATGGTAGGCTCCGTTTGCCAGGGCGAATCATTGGATGACTCGCCGCTTCGCCAAAGAACCCATGCCCGTCGAGGCTCCATGTCAAGCCTCATTGATTGATTGACTTTTAAGGTTAAGCCGCCTGTAATGTCCCCATTTGAGGAATGTCTTTTACTAGCTTTGAACCATCAAATTCACATTGTTTTTGACCAATGACAAACAACACGCGTAGTAACTTACAACACAAGGCAATCAAAGATTGTTGCTTTTTTAAAGGGCGTTCAGGGCGTTTTGTGTAATAGTGATGCAGGGCTTTAAACGTTGAATTATGGGCAACGAGGGGACGAATCGCTAAATATAAGGCTCGGCGTAATCGTTTCCGTCCTCGCTTCGTAATTCTTGTTTGCCCTTTGAATTTTCCTGAACTATGTTCACGTAAGGATAGCCCTGCTAAGTTCACTAATTGTTGAGGGTGGGAATACGTTGAAATATCCCCAACCTCCGCAAAGAATAATCCAACAGTCACCGCCCCTAAACCTGGAATTTTCATCATTTGTTGGGCACCAGGTAATGGTTCAACGATGGCTTCTAATTCCTGATCCAACTCTTCTAATTGCCGCTTATAGAGCTCAAATTGTTCAATCAGATACGCAAGCTCACGCTTAGCAAATGTTAAACCAACGTCAATTCCAACGCTCTTTTTCGATGTTTCTACAAGCTTCGTTGCTCGCTTGATACCAACCCCGCGTTGGACAAAGGGTTTCCACTTTTGAAGAACGTCTTCTGGTGTCAATTCACGAAGATCGGCCGGGAAGGGAAAAAGCTTAAGTGTGCAAAGGGCCGCTTTGCCTTCCCAATCTCCAAATACATCGAAAAACTCTGGAAAGTAGCGTTGAATCACGTTTTGAATGCGACCTTCTGTAATCATCTGTTGTTCAATGAGCTGATCTCGAATTTTTACGCATTCTCTTAATTCGGCATAAATCCCGTCTAAGAGATTAGGTACAGAGTATCGCCCATCTTTGATTAACTGTGCAATCACTTTAGCATCCTTCGTATCGTTTTTTGTTGGAGAATTGTCATCAAGTTCTTTACTTTTCTTGACGTGCATCGGATTGACGACGACAAAGTCATACCCTTTTGCCGTTAAATAGTAAGCAAGACTTTTCCAGTAATGGCCGGTCGGTTCTACGCCGAAAATCACGTGCGTCTTTTTGTGTTTTTCTTGGTGCTGCTTTACCCATGTTAACAGAGCTTCAAAGCCATGGATTCGATTTTCAAAGACTAGTCGTTTTCCGAAATCCAATCCGCGATCATCTTGAGCACGTGCGACATGGTAATATCAAGCCGTATAATTCATGTTGAGTCCTCCTGGTTACTATTTCAGGGTCATTTGCTTCAATTAGCTTTGGACACCTCGTATCATACCGACTCTTGATCAATCCTCAAATTATTGTCATTATCAGGTGCTATCAAACAAGAGATTGAAATGAGCTTACAGTGATGACTAGTCCAATAATGGTTTTTCCCATTGAGGAGAGCTGTATATCCATTCTCTACACCTACTATTTTCAATGTTTTTTGTATGATCTCACAGCAACAAAAGCAGAGTGCTAGGTCAGCTGTTTATAAAAGAAGTAATCAACTGTTTACCTACTCTTTCTTCCTTTTTATACGACAGTAAATCGCCCTTTTTCTTCCGATCCCCACAATAGACTGCAGACATCATTTGTATGTAATGGACCCACTCCCTCAGGTGTACCTGTATAAATTAAATCACCTTCTCCAAGCCCAAAGCATTCTGCACACTCATCAATAATCCTCTGAAAATCAAACAACATATTTTGAATGTTTCCTTTTTGAATCACTTCACCATTTTTAACAAATGAAAAATCAATCTGTTTGCAGCTTTCCACTCCGTCAAATGACCAGAATGGTGTTACGATTGCTGAATGTTTAAATCCTTTTGCACGTAACCATGGATGTCCCTTTTCTTTTAACGCTGATTGCACATCACGTAGCGTTAGATCAAGACCTAATGCAATCTCACTGACGACATCTTCAACCTTATCCCCTTTTTGAACGTCACGGTTAATCCGAAGCACGATCTCGATCTCATGATGAATGTCTCCTTTATCCTTAGGTAAAGAAATGGCTTGTCCATCCGCATAAACAAGAGCATGAGTCGGTTTCGAGAAAAGAATCGGCTGCTTCGGAATCGCATTTCCTAGTTCCTCAGCATGCTTAGCATAGTTACGTCCAATACAATAAATGTTCTGTGTGTTCATTATATTCTTCTCTCCCTTTTAGCGAAGCGTTTTCTTTAGTTTAAACGTTTTCAATTAGAGAGAAAAGGAAAAAGATGATCGATTAGAACCGAATGAATGAATAAACAACACTAAGGTTTATTAATCCTAGTGTTGTTTAAAGTCTCTGAAGTTACGAACCCATTTATTCGGAAATATTTGCAGAACGCTGCAGTCTTTTTGCAATCTCCATAAAATCTTCTTGAGAGATACCAGGGGCAAATTCTTCTGGAATTTCTTCAAAGTCAGGAATCGGCCCTCCTTCAGGTGCTCCTTGAATGACCTCTAGCTGTCCTCCTTCTGGGTGCGTGCCTTTCCAAATTTTATCGATGTCTCTATAATCAAGATCACTAAACGTATATAGTCTCCGGTGAACTCCTTCTGCCTCAATTCGATCGCCAATCGATTGAATCGTTTAATCAATAGCCTTCCCCTCCATATGAACAAAATAAGATTCCTTATGTTCATATGAGGTTAAAGGATTGTCTTATGACTGTTTGTTATCCTTAAGAAAAGAGATTCAGAGCGCCAATCCGTACCATCGCTTCTCGAAGTAACTCTTCCTCACACAATAAACCAATGCGAACGTAGCCTTCTCCGTACTCACCAAATCCATTACCAGGTGCGACAACGACTCGGGCCTCTTCTAATACTTTATCAGCAAAGCTCTCAGACGTATAACCCTCTGGAACTGGGAACCAAGCAAAAAATGATCCTTGAGGAGCCTTAACATCCCAGCCAATTTCTAATGCAGACTCAACTAACACTTTGCGACGCTTCTCATACATGTCGACTAGCTCGACTACGCTTGATTGATCCGAATTGAGAGCGAAAGCAGCTGCATCTTGAATGCCACCAAAGATACTGCAGAAATAATGATCTTGGAGTAACTCAATCGCAGCAATCACACTTGGATTTCCAACCGCAAATCCGACACGCCACCCCGCCATATTATACGTTTTAGAGAGTGTGATCATTTCGACTCCAACTTCTTTCGATCCAGGTATTTGCAGAAAGCTTAATGGCTTTTTATCATCAAAACCGATGGCCCCATAAGCGAAATCATGAATTAAACAAAAATCATATTTATTCGCCAGCTCAATCGCCTCTTCAAACAGGCTAGGAGTGGCCACTGCACCTGTTGGATTGTTCGGATAATTTAAAAACATAAGCGAGGCTTTCTGCAGAATGTCCTTATCTATTTCTGAAAAATCAGGATGAAAATCTAGCTCTGGACGAAGTGGCATCGTATGCATCTTACCACCAGCCATCTCAATACCAGACCAGTAGTCAGGGTAACCAGGATCAGGAACAAACGCGATATCACCTGGATTTAGAAGACACTGGCTTACCTCAACAAGTCCTGCCTTTGCACCGGCTAGAACGGCTATTTCTGTCTTTGGATCAATTTTCACCCCATATTCACGTAAATAATAATTCGCGACAGCCTCTTTCAAAAAGAAGTGGCCATCAAACGGTGAATATTTATGATAGGCAGGATTGCTAGCTGCTTCCTTTAATTTTTCCACAATTGGTTCTGGTGTTGGTTGATCTGGGTTTCCTTGACCTAAATTAATCACATCATCATGCGTTTCTTTTACTTTTGCGACCTTCTTCACAAGCTTGGCAAAAAACTGCTCTGGCAAGCGTTTTAACGTTTCTGATTGTTTATACGTTTTCATTTTCTCTACACCTCGATTTTCACAATTAAAAAGAGCCACTTTCTCATTCTGAAAAAGTGGCTCGTGTCTTAGCACTGGACGCTTATCTTTCAGAATACATCGATTCTGCAGGAATTAGCACCTTTCCTAAAAAATGGCGGTTGCTGGACGTCATCGGGCCTGATCCCTCGGTCACTCTTGATAAGATTGTATGTAGTTCATTATTATGTCACAGCTTAGTAGAATTCAAGAATTTTGTCAATAGTTGTTACGACTTCAGAAATCCTTGCTTTTTCAAGAAGTCTCCTATATGAGGACGCTTTGTCGTAGCGAAAAACCTCGACATTTGCTCTGACCATGTATCGACTCTATTTGCTTCAGAGCGCTCCTGATAATAGCGCGCTGTCATCTCATCATATTGTGCTAATGTTTCTTCATAGTTTGAGGAATCATACGTTTCATAATGAACGACCGCTTGTTTTGGTAGACGAGGCTTTTGCTCAGGATCCTGTGCAGGATAACCAATACATAATCCCATCACTGGAAACGTATATTCAGGCAAACCTAACAGCTTTGAAACAGCCTCTGGATCGTTACGAATTCCTCCAATCATCACACCACCCATTCCATACGAACGAGCAGCAAGTAACATATTTTCTGCAACAAGAGCCGTATCTACCGCGCCAACAAGGACTTGTTCCTGCGCGCCTACCTCAAATGACTGCTCATGCTTAGCCGTTGCATGTTGCAGACGGTAAAAATCCGCACAGATAACGAAAAAAACTGGACATGTTTCTACATAGGATTGATTTCCAGCCAGCTTAGCAAGTTCTTTTTTCTTCTCTTCACTCTGAATCACAATAATACTATAGGCTTGTACATGATTTGAGGATGGAGCCCACCGTCCTGATTCAACAATGGAATCAATTTGTACATCCGTTACCTTTTGATCTGTAAAGGCCCGAATGGAACGATGGCTTTGAATCAATTTAATCATTTCTGGCTCTTGCATGTCTTTTGCCTCCTAGTAAGTAACTTTTTCCTTCATTATAGTGTACATGATAATAACCCTTTTCAAAAGCGGATCACATTTAGAGGCAAATTTATTTCCGATCATTTTTGAAGTTAAGAAAGAATGTATTTATATTGAATCGTTTTCCTTATTGCGACGTATGTTAAAAAGAGTTAAAATCCATCTTGTGAGAATGATAACAATCCTCTTACAATCAGAAACAGATTTGATGCAAAGGGGACAACATATGACAACACGTTCAAACCCAATCGAAGAGAAAAACCGGATTGTTTCTCTTGATATGATGAGAGGCCTTGCATTACTAGGCATTCTACTTGCAAATAGTATGCATTTTCAATTTGGGTTATTTCTTGTACCTGATATTCATCATTATTATCCACTCGGCGCATTAGACCGAGCAGCCGAAATCTTTATTCAACTTTTTGCCCAGGCAAGCTTTTATACGCTCTTTTCCTTTCTCTTTGGCTACGGGATGGCGCTTCTAAAAGAAAGTCTTGAACAAAGAGAGTTACGCTTTGGCGTTGTTTACTGGCGACGGATGTTTATTCTACTCGTTGTCGGTTATTTGCATGGTGTCTTTATATGGGATGGCGATATTCTTTTTGTCTATGCACTTACTTCATTCATTTTATTTTTCTTTTTGAAATTAAAAGAAAAAGGATTACTTATCTGGTCTCTCCTTCTCCTCTTACTAATGGCTAGCTCGATTGCTACACCAGAAGACGAATCAACCGCTCTTATTGATGAACAATTGTATCACTATTCAATAGAAGAAAAGGAAGTACTTACATCGGGTAGCTATCCTGAGGTCGTTTCGTTTCGCCTACATGCTGACCCTCTTGGAATGGGAGTCATTGGAGATATGATTTTAACTTCCTCAGCAATGGTTAGTGTCTTAGGAATGTTTTTGCTAGGTGCATTTGTTGCACGTAAAAAATGGCTTGAGGATATTCCACGTCATAGAGCACTTATCAAAAGAATTTGGTGGGTCACTCTACTCGTTGGTTTTCCAAGTAAACTTGCCTTTGTCATTCAAGGAACGTATCAAAGCGAAATGCTACATACAACAGTTGGTGGACCTATGGTTGCCATGTTCTATGCGTCAAGTATTGCCCTGATCGCTTCAAGTGACAGAGGGAAGAAGCTCTTACAGCCACTTGCATACGTTGGGCGCTTGTCATTAACGAATTATTTACTACAATCGATTGTCTTTACAACTTTGTTCTACGGCTACGGTATCGGACTTTTTGATCGTATTGGCTACTTTGCTGGAATTTTGCTTGTATTTGCCTTCTTCTTCATTCAAATTGTTGCAAGTAAATGGTGGCTCAAGCGCTACCGTATGGGTCCATTTGAATGGGTATGGAGAGCGGGAACCTATTTAAACATTCCGAAATTAAGACGTTAAGAAGGAAAAAGCCAGTAGCAGAATCATATCTGCTACTGGCTTTTCTTTTTATTATTATTCAATCGCAGCGTCCACTTCTTTAACCATTTCAAAAACAGACGTTAACCCACCACCTGAAATATACCAGTTCACAGGATTTAAATAAACAATATTCCCTTCTTGATAGGCTTGTGTACCTTGGACTAATTCATTTTCAATCGTTTGATTCCCAGATGACTCCCCACCAACAACTGCGCCTCTATCGATAACAAAGAGGTATTCAGGGTCTTTCTCAACGATATACTCAAATGAAACATTTTGACCATGAGTAGACACTTCAATATTTTCATCAACAGGCGTTACTCCGAATACATCATGAAGAAGGCCAAATCGTGAACCAGAACCATATGCACTAATTGCTCCATCATTCGCTAACAGAATTAAGCCTTTTGTTCGCTAGCAGTTGCGTTTTCATTTAATTGACTGGCAGACTCTTGAATTGTCTGAAGTCTGTTCTTCTGCTACATCTTCCTTACCAAAAATTTCAGCCAATGTTTGTACATTAGCTGTGAATGATTCCATATAATTAGTTGTATCTAAGCCCATGAAAATCGTTGGTGCAATTCCACTTAACTCCTCATATGCCTCAGAAGTGCTTCCAGAAATAATAATTAAGTCTGGCTGTACATCATAAATCGTCTCAAAATCAGGCTCTTTTAATGTTCCTACATTTGCATATTCATCACCTTCATACTTTGCTAAGTACTCTGGAATGTTCCCCTTTGGCACTGCAACAACTTCTTCTACACCTAAATCATCTAATGTATCTAGTGCACCCATATCAAAAACGACAACTTTTTGGATTTTTTGAAACAACTGTTTCTCCTAATTCGTGTGTAATCGTGATGTTCAGTTTCTTCAGCATTGATGGCTCTTCCTCTGTACGCTGCATTCTGTTTCCTCTTCAACAGCTGGTGTTTCGTTCTACTGTCGTATCAGTTCCTGCTTTTCTTCTGAACCCGCACGCTGCTAGCAATAAACAGCTAGTAACATAAGCATAAACATGAATAATAAAGATTTCTTCATTCTATTCAACTCCCTAATTATTCTTTTTTCATTTTATAGCAATGAAATTTTTCGACCCTAGAAATCTATAACATCATGAACTACCAAACAACCCTTACGTGAAGTACACACAAATCTTGCAATTATCAATATTGTTAATCGGAATATCCATATCATAAATTTCTTTTAAGACAGCATTGTTGATAATCTCCTGCGTTGGCCCTTCTTTTACGACTTTTCCATCCTTTAATGCAACGATATGGTCCGAATAACAGGATGCGAAATTAATATCATGAAGAACAATGACAATCGTTTTTCCAAGCTCATCTACCATCCGTCCTAAGTACTTTCATGATTTGTACCGAATGCTTCATATCCAAATTATTGAGAGGCTCATCAAGTAGAATGTACTCTGTATCCTGAGCAATAACCATCGCAATATACGCTCGTTGTTTCTGCCCTCCACTCAGTTGATCTAAAAATCTATCCTGAATATCTTCTAACTCCATATAATTAATCGCTTTATCAACATATTTCCATTCCTCTTCCGTTAAGTTTCCTTGTGAATATGGAAACCGACCAAATGCATACAAGCTCTCTAATGGTAATCGTAATGTTACATTGATTGGATTGCTTTAAGATAGACATCTTTTTCGCTAAATCATTACTTTTCGTTTGAGTAGATATCAATATCATCAATTCGAACATCACCTGAATCTCTTTGAAATCAATCGACTGACACATCGATAGTAACGTACTTTTCCCAGCTCCATTTGGTCCGATAAAGGAAGTAATTTTTCCTTTTTTAATGATGACTGAGACATCATCAACGACTTTTTTTTCGCATATTGCTTTGATACATTTTTAACTTCTACCATGATTTATTCTCCTTTAACAAAAGATATATGAAGTACACTCCACCGATGAAGTTAATAATGACACTTAACGTCGTCGAAAACGTAAATACTCTCTCAACAACTAACTGTCCACCGACAAGGGCAATAATACTAATTAACATCGAACCTGACAATTAAATATTTATGTTTATAAGTTCGCATAAACTCATGAGCGACATTGGCAACAAGTAATCCTAAAAACGTAATCGGTCCAACTAGTGCTGTTGAAATCGACACAAGAATGGCAATAACAATTAACATCCTTTTTACAACATGATCATAATTAACACCCAAATTCACCGCTTGTTCTCTTCCAAGTGATAAAACATCTAAATATTTCGTAAATTGATAAAAGTACAATGTAAAATCACTATAAGTAGAATCGACGATACCATAGAAGATCAGTATTAACATTATTAAAGCTAGCAAACATTCGATCTTGTACGAACTAAAAATTCGTTTGGATCTATAAGTACTTGCATAAACGACGAAATACTTGAAAATAAGGTACCCAAAATAATTCCAACTAAGAGCAGAAAATAAATATTTTGTCCTTCTCTTCTAAAAATAAACTTATATAATAAAAGCGCAAAAATGACCATAAGACCAATGAGATAATAGAAAGTTCAAACTCATGATTCAGTCATCGCAAGTGTTGTCGAACCAAATACAAAAATAATGACGTTTGAATCAGCATATATAAGGAATCAAGACCAATTATGCTTGGTGTCAAAATTCGGTTGTTCGTAATCGTTTGAAACACCATTGTTGAAAAAGCAATGGCAGCTCCTGTTACGACGATGGCAAAGATCTTAATGCTCTTCTGGGAAGCACATATTCCCAGTTGCTCTAATCCTTGTCATGAACAGAAACAACAATCTAGGATGATGGCAAAAATGGTAAGCAATGAGTAATTTTTGATTTATAACCCATATGCTTTCTCCTCAACAAAAGATAAAGGAAAATCCCACTTCCAATTACACCAACGGTTAAGACCAATCGAAATTTCATATGGATAAATGATCACTCCGCCTAAAATATCACAGAACAGAACAAATACTGCTCCGAGTAAGGCTGTATGAGGGAGACTTTTTTCGAAGTTATCTCCTTGATAAATAGTAACGATATTTGGAATAATTAAGTCCTAAAAATGGAATCGTCCCAACTGTTAACATTACGACCGAAGTGACTAAGGCAACGATAATTAACCCAATATTTACGACTTGCTTATAATTCAATCCTAAGTTCACTGAAAACTCTTCACCCATTCCCGCAACTGTGAATCGATTCGCAAACAAGTAAGCAATGATGAAAACTAGGAATACTTATGTATAAAAGTTCATATCTTCCTTTTATGATCATTGAGAAATTTCCTTGCAACCATGCTGACATGTTTTGAATCAAGTCATATCGATAAGCAAAAAAGGTTGTAATCGAGCCAATAATATTTCCAAACATTAACCCAACAAGAGGAATAAAAATCGTATCTTTAAATTTAATTCGTCTAGGATTTTCATAAAAATAAATGTTCCTGCTAAAGCAAAGACAAAGGCGACAAGCATTTTCTCGATTGACTCGCAGATGTAAATAATAATAAGGACACTAGGATACCCAATCTAGCAGAATCCATTGTTCCCGCCGTTGTTGGTGAAACAAAGCGATTCCTTGTCAGTTGTTGCATGATTAAACCACACACACTCATACTTACTCCAGCAATAATGATACTAACTAGCCTTGGAAACCTGACAAGCCACAAAGTTTCAGCTTGTTCTTCATTCAAAGCAAATATATCCAATGGCTTTATATCTCGAACGCCTATAAAAAGCGAGATAATCGAAAGAACAACGAGTAACAATACTAAATATCTTTTTTTCATAACCTTATCCTACTTTTCTCTTTAAAGAGATTTATCCCTAAAGATCTCACTGACTCAGATGAGCAACTAGGAACCCTAACCCCCTTTCATAACTAATTGAATACGATTATTATTATCATCTAAAAACAAAAAAATAATCAACGGCATTATCAATATGACCAACTTCATTGATAATGATTATCGTTACAAGTGCTATTTTATTCCTATTGATAACCATTGTCAATACAATTTCGAAAATTAGTTGTTTGAACAACTAATTTAATAATCACCTGTCTAATAAGCCTATTATTAAAGATCACATTGCTTTATTATCAAAATATTATAGTCACTTAGCTGTTCATACAACTATATTATCTAGAAAAATAACAATAACACATAATAAAAGCACTACTCTCTAATTGAGAATAGCACTACTCTTCATTCTTGAAATTCACTTAAATTATGGTCGATTTTTTCTAACACTTTTAGAAATATCTCTAATTCTGCTGGATCAATTTCTTCTGATATTTGTTCGATTGTTTTTTGTGCTTGCGTAATGAGTCCCATTTGCATTTTTTTCCCTTTAGCGGTTAAAAAAATCAAATTTGTTCGTTTATCAACTGGATGCGGAACTCGCTTCACTAATTCACGCTTTTCCATATTATTCACTAATCTCGAAACACTTGGCGAGTCCTTTTTTGTAAGAGCCGCAAGCTTGTTCTGTGTTAAACCATCCTCTTCCCATAAGCGGATCATGATTGACCATTGTTCATTTGTTACAGGAAAATTATTTTGTTTAAAATTATCATTTAGTCTCTTTATGACGAGACGGGCTGTATTCGTTATTTTATACCCAATTGAATCAGTCAAAACATACTTACGGTAGCCCATATTAGTCCCCTATCCTACAATGATATTCGAAAACTTGCCTTATCACTAAATCTTTATGAGGAGAGCCTTCATTTAATCGCTCAGAAAATCCCCTGATTGTCGCACATTCCCTATTAGATAAGAAAATCGTACATGATCTTAGCTGTTTCAGCAAGTCGAATTCATAAGTAGGTATTCTTTTTATCATTAAGTAGGCGAGAAAACCCCCATCTTCAAGGAATGTGAAGAGCAAAGCCCAATGAGTAAGTGGGGGATGAATCGCCTTTTTTGCCTCGCAAAACACTTGTTCGCATGGTAAAATAGTCTTGTACAGATTGCTCTTTGAAAACTGGATATATGAGGTTGTGACGAGAAACGCTTTGTCACGTAAAATATCCAAGCAACAATCGCCCCACATGTACCGAAGTAGCGAAAACCAAGCAGAGTAGGACGTGTGGAGAGTCCAACGTACAAGATAGGTAAGATTTCACCGTAGGGACTATGGGTAGAGCCTACTCAATAACTGGTGGGTACACTGGTGTTCGTAGGAATCCCCCACTTCAAGCTTTAGCTAAGTGGGGGGGTAGTTCAAGAAAGAACAATGACCTTTTTCTCTTCTAAAGAATTGAGGCATGCTTTAATCACAGTCATATTTTTTATTGTTTCTTCATCACTATAGCTAGGTTGCTCATTGTTTTGAACACATGCTGAGAAGTGTTCAATTTGTATCGTATACTGGTCACCAAGCAAAGATTCTTTTCGACTTTCACCAGATTGATCGGTAATAATAATGTCTCCTTTACCGTCATGAACGTCTGGACGAAACGCCATTGGAACTTCTATTTTCCCTAGTGAACCTATTACTTCATACTTATTGTCAAAGGGCTGTTGGAAACTACAATCGAAGCTAGCGTTTACTCCGCTTGCAAAAGAAAGTATGCCGGATACAGATAAGTCGACTTCTAATTCCGGGTGCATATGCCCCGATGCAAATACGTGTGTGGGCTCTTCTTCTAAAATAAAACGGCTAACATGAATACAGTAGCAGCCAACATCAAAGAGACTTCCTCCACCCATTTCTCTATTCAAGCGAATATTTTGATCAGCTACATCAAGAAGATAAGAAAAGGTTGATCTCATTAAATGAACTTCACCGATTTCTCCTTGTTTAATTAATTCCTTTACCCGTTGGTGCTGTGGATGAAATTGATACATAAAGGCTTCCATAAATAAAACACCATGCTGTCTGCAAACATCTATCATATATTGGGTTTCTTCTACTGTCATCGCTGCAGGTTTCTCAACAAGAACATGCTTACCACTTTCTGCGGCTTTCTTTACCCACTCTGCATGTAAATGATTTGGTAAAGGAATATAAACAGCGTCGACTTCGTTATCCGCTAGTACTTCTTCATAGCTGGCATAACGTTTTTGTATTTGAAATGGATCTGCAAATGCATCTGCTTTTGCTAAACTACTACTTCCAATAGCTACTACTTCAGCATTTTTTGCCGCCATAATGGCTGGTACAATCGCTTTTCTTGCAATTTCAGCTGCACCCAAAATTCCCCATCTTACCTTTTCGCTCATCTTTTCTCCCCCAAATAGTAAGTGCAAATCAATAGGATTATTTAACCTAGTTTACCTGATTTATAAATAGTCATTAAATTCATTAAGTCACGTTCAATATGTTCACCCATAAACGTTCCTGCTTTTTCAACATTTTCTTCTTCAAGCAATTGTAAAATAAAAGTATGCTCTTTATAGACCTCCTCTCTACGTACTATTCCTTTTACATTATACTGCCTATACAGATGAGTTAAGCTTTTTAATTGCTTTATTTGCTGTTGTAATCTTGGATTCCCACATGAGTCAATAATAATATCATGGAATTCTGTACATAAATCCGCAAATTCGTTAGCACCTTCAGCTTCTATATAAATCAACTTTTCCTTTTTGGCCATGATAGTCTTTAATTTTTTTACTTGTTCGCTATGTATTCTATTAGCTGCTAATTTTGCAGATAATGACTCCAAAACCTGCCTACACTGATAAATATTTTCAAGATCTTCAATTGTTGCTCTATATGATCGTAATTGATTATTGCTATCCCTAATAACTAACCCTTCTTGTTCCAGAATTCTAATGGCTTCCCTAACTGGACCTCGGCTTACTTCTAAATCTCTGGCAAGATGTACCTCATTAATAATAGAATTCCCTTCTAATTTTCCAGTAGTGATTTCCTTCCTCAATTGGTTATAAACTTGTTGATATAAAGGTAATGACCTTACAACCTCCAATAGTTTTAGCCTCCCTCTCTTCTCATCAGTAAAAGTAAGAACAGTTTTATATTGATTATGCAAAACAAAGCAAACAATTAATATGTACCCTACGCTTTCATTAATAACATTACGACGCAATTAGATGTAATCATTGCTAGAGTAGATCGGTTCGATTCTAGCTATGTAAATAGGTCATCATGATATATTATACTATATATTCAAAATATTAGATGATCCTAGATTAGTTGACTACACCCCCATTAATGGAAATGAAAGTAAAATAATGTCAAACAAAAAAATTACCTTCGCCCCACTCAAAATCACACCTAAAAAAGGGTAGACTTCCCCCTTGGACCATAGACAATTTTTTGAAAAAGGTTTGATTGGGGTTAAATTAGCCAGCTATCGGCAAGGAAAGCTGTTCCACTTGCATTTCCTGTAATTCCCTTATAGCTTCAACATGATTTTCAGGTAAGACCGTATCTCGGATGTGTTTGATCATCCGTTGAATGAGTCGAAACAAATCTCTCATGATGAAGAAAGATTGGACTCTCTTGGTGGTCTTTACTGGCACCTTTTTATGTCGCATCACAGAATCTAGCTGATTGGATTCATGTGCAAAAGATAGCTCCACTTGCTTACGAAAGTTCAACATCCGATCTTGAAGCTCTGATCCTTGTGGAACTGGACCATAGAAGAATGGATTTTCTTCAAAGGAGAAACCGAATTGCTTATCACAAGTAGCCTGTAATGGACAGGACATACATTTGGTTTCGTCACCATGAAACCAAGACGTATAGGTTTCCTTCTCAAATCCATCCCATAGGAGTTTATGGCCCTCTTCACATTCCGGTTGCCCTTCTGGGGAACATGCTTCTGGGATGACCGTATTCTTTTTGAAATCTGTTACGACAGCCACATCATGTTTATGTAAAGATTCTATCTGGTGTTCGGCACTAAAATAGCCTAAATCTGCCACAAGATACTCTACCTTCAAATCACCGATTTGTTTTAGTTTTTCAACCAACGGAAGAAGAACATCGACATCGTGAGTATCTGGTGGAAGAATAATGGACAAGAGAACAACAGGACCCGAGGGTGTAGGGCAAACAATCGAATGTTTTCGATAGCCAATAAAAAATGTATTCTGATTGGCTTTATTCCGCTGAACGCCTACTTTGGCATCGGGATCCGAATACGTTTTCTCGCATTCACAAATCTCTTTGTTTTCACAAGAACACCGTTTCTTTTTATAGCCATTCACGTGAGCAAAGACGGGTCTAGAATCAATTCCCGCAAGAGTTGGTTCTAAAAAACCATCCAGTTTCAGGGCTTGACCAATGAAATCGAATAAGATTTTATAAAAGTGCTCGGGTGTCAGAGTATGACGAAAATGAGTCAAGCTCGAATGAACAGGAACATCCTTTATGTTTGGAGTGCCGATAAAGTTACGCCATGCCTGATTCTTAGGGTCCTTCAGCTGTCTGCAGAGCTCTCTAAAAGACGTGATCTCAGGCCGTGTAAAGTACAAATAATGCATACGAAAATACGTTCTAGCATCAACAGGCGGGCGACCACCGTCTTTATATAATGGTTTCATTTTTTCCAAGACAATAGAATCATCAACATGATCAATATAATCTATCAATTCCACATCGAAACCGAGTGTGTTATAGTAGGGTAAGGAAGCAGTTCTAGCTGCATATCCATGAAAATGCACCTCGCAAATTGGTATTTTTGGTTGTTTGGTTACTTCCATTTTACCATTTTTCGCTAAGATGCTAATGAATCCGTGATGAAATCATTTCCAAAATTGCTTCCAAAGCCTGTTATAATAATGTTATCAGCTGATTTATGTTGATAATTTTATTTCACCAGGCAGGTGTAGAAATTGGTTAAGTTTATATTAGAAAATTCCGATGATACATTGACGACCCATTCAGGTCTTCGTTTAATAGGTTTGCTTTTATCAAAGACAAAGTTTCACAAACGTTTTTCATCCTTAAAGGTTCCAGAAATTAAGTCATCTCCGAAGATTCTTAATGGTGATGTTACCACTTCTTATGTCGGTCTATTGTGTCAAGGTAAGAATGATTTCGACCATATCGAACAATTTCGAGACGATCCCTTCTTTTATCGTGCATTGGATATTAAATTGGTTCCATCAAGTCCCACACTACGGCAACGTCTCGATCAAATTGCCAAGGTGACTGGATGGAAATCCATTGTTCTAGAAGAATCGGCTAAACTAATACGGCAATTTGATTCTCCTGTCACTCCAACAGTAACTAGTGATAAAAAAACATACGTGCCTTTCGATATTGATGTATCGCCATTTGATAACTCAAATACCAAGAAAGAAGGGGTTAGTCGCACATACAAAGGATGTGATGGGTATTCCCCTAACTTTTCCTATTTAGGTCTAGAAGGCTACGTTGTAAATATGGAACTTCGGGAAGGAAGCACACACGTTCAAAAGGATACTGAGAAATTTCTTGAGAACAGTATTAACTATTCTCGGATGATTACGGACCTATCGTTATTAGTCCGTATGGACGCCGGAAAGATAGTGTCGAAAATCTAAAAGTTTGTGTAAATGAAAAGGCCGACTTTATAATTAAACGAAACCCTCGCCGTGAAAAGCCCGAAAACTGGCTCATGGTAGCCGAACAATTCGGCAAATGCGTTCAGGAGCGAGAAGGAAAACGTGTATTCTATGGTGCTTTAGAAACAACTCCAAAGGGAATGAAAAAAGCCATTCGCCAAGTTTATAAGGTAACGGAAAGGACGATCGATAAAAACGGACAAATCCTCTTAGTCCCAGATGTTGAGTTTGAGAGCTATTGGACTACCCTACCTAATGAAACAGAGGAAATAATTGGCCTATATCACGAACATGGCACTTGTGAACAATTCCACAGTGAATTAAAAACAGATTTAGACCTAGAACGTTTTCCTTCTGGTAAATTTGCCACCAATGAATTGATCTTACATCTTGGGTGTTTAACCTACAATCTCCTTCGGGTTATTGGCCAAGAAAGCCTAAAATCAGGAGATGCACCACTTAAAAGAAAGGTTTTCCGTCGCCGTGTAAAAACAGTAATCCAGAACTTAATTACACTGGCATCAAAAGTTGTTAAGCACTCTCGGAAAGTTTACTTAAAATTCGGGAACTATAGTCCTTGGTTTTCCACTTTTAAGCGTCTGTATCTTTCATTTTCGACATAAGTCTAGGAAACTGAATAGATAATAAGACCTGTAAAAAAATCGTCTGAGCAGGTTTTATTTGGCGTCCTCAAAAACGAACGTATTTAACTTAAAAAGCAATGAAATGAAAGAAAATTAGGATTTATTTAATAATTACAGTTTAGCTGAAATTGACATTATTCTCGTTACAAATTATGATGACAATACATTTGAATTTTCTAAGGAGTGTGAATATATTGACAAATAATTCTCATGTAAAAGCTCTTCTCTTTGATGTATTTGGAACAGTCGTTGATTATCGCTCAACCATCATAAAAGAAGGTGAACAATGGAATAAAGAGAAGGGTTTATCAATAAATTGGGAATGGATCGCAGACAATTGGCGCGGTAAATATCGTCCTACCATTAATCGTATTTTAAATGGAGACATCCCTTGGATCAATTTAGATGCCATGCACAGAATGGCGTTAGACACAATCTTATCCGAAGCAGGCATAAATGAATTTTCCGAAGAAGAAATTGATAGATTAAATCGAGTTTGGCATCGTTTAGAGCCTTGGGGCGATGCCGTTCCTGGACTTTCTCGTTTAAAACAAAAATTCATTATCAGTCCTCTATCAAATGGGAATGTATCACTATTAACGAATATGGCAAAGCATTCCGGATTACCATGGGACCTTATTTTGTCTCCAGAATTAGTGAAAAGCTATAAACCAGACCCAGATGTTTATCTTATGGCTGCTACATTACTCGATCTGAAACCAGAAGAAATCATGATGGTCGCAGCTCATCAATATGATTTACAAGCGGCCAAAGAACTAGGCTTTCAAACGGCTTATGTACTAAGACCATTAGAATCTGGATATAAGTCAATTCCAGATCTCACACCCGAGATTCCCTATAATTATGTAGCCTATGATTTTGTAGACTTAGCGAAGCAGCTAGGAGTTTAAGGAGGATTTACTTTCCTATTATTCTACATACGCAAAGGAAAAATAAGTTTATAATATCAGGATTAAAAATAGCCTGTTAAGAAATGAATCTTAATAGGCTATTAATCGATTAATTGAATTTAACTTTACTGTTTACAATGTTGTTCATAATTTCATCTCCAACAGCTCCGGTTGTTGATGTTCCTTCTAAATCCGGTGTTAAAGCCTTTTGTTCTACTAATGTTTTCTCGATTGCTTGAACAACTTGACTACCCCACTTTTCGTATCCAAAGAAATCAAGTATTTGACTTGCTGACCAAACAGCTGCCATTGGATTGGCAACCCCTTGTCCAGCAATATCTGGAGCTGAACCATGGATTGGTTCAAACATCGAAGGGAACGTGTTATCAGGGTTTACATTTGCTCCTGCAGCAAGCCCTAGCCCACCAGCTATAGCAGCTCCAAGATCTGTTAGAATATCACCAAATAGATTTGTCGTTACAACAATCTCAAAACGTTTTGGATCTTTAACCAAAAGCATACTTGCCGCATCTACTAAGTAAGAATAAGTCTGCACATCTGGATATTCTTTTGCGACTTCTGTAAAGATTTCATCCCAAAAGACCATCGAATATTGCATCGCATTCCCTTTCGAAATACTCGTTAAGCTCTTTCCTTGTTTACGTGCTTCTTCGAAGGAATAGCGAATAATTCTTTCTACTCCTTTTCTTGTAAACACACCTGTTTGCAGGGCAATTTCATCTTCTCTGCCCTTGTTAAGCCAATCTCCTGCTCCAGCATACTCGCCTTCTGTATTTTCACGAATAAATAGCATGTCTATATCTTCACGTGGTACATGACTTAATATATGAGGTACGCCTTTTAATAACTTTATCGGACGTAAATTCACATATTGATCAAAGCCTTTTCTAATTTTCAGAAGGAGATCCCAGAGTGAAATGTGATCTGGGACACCTGGATATCCGACCGCTCCTAAATAAATGGCATCATAGTTCTTTAAAATGTCTAATCCATCTTCATCCATCATCTTCCCATTGTTTGCGTAATACTCACATCCCCAAGGAAAATAATCAAATTCAAATGTAAATGTTCGATCAAGCTCTGCTACTCTTTTTAATACCTTTATTCCTTCCTCAATCACTTCTGGACCTATTCCATCTCCTGGAATCACAGCAACCTTATGTACTTTCATGCTTCTCCACTCCTCTGTTCAATTTCCACTTAAAAAAGGCTATATATATGTTTATTCTTCTACTTCATTCCTATCAATCCTTTTTTAAAAATAAAATTGACAGGAATGAATGTTGTATAATGGATAAAAAGCATTGGTTTGACCCAATGCTTTTATGATTAATATTTACCAGATAATAAACTTCCAGCGTTAGGTACAGCCGTTTTCAAGCCGAGCTGCTTTAATATTTGATAAACGGTTGACGTTGCGGCAGATAAAACCGGAAGTCCAAGACGATCTTCTACAGCCTGGATAGACGGTAGTGATGGCATTTGAACACAAGCTGATAAAACAACCGCTTCAGCGCCTTCCAGCTTCAACTTGTCAGCATGGTCAATTAAGTTCTTTGGATCAAGTCTTCCAACCTCTAAATTATCAGCTACCTCTAATGAAATGGAGTCTACAACTTCAATACCAGCAGTATTCAAGTATTCAATGACCATATTCGTTAATGGCTTCATATAAGGAGTAATAATCGCTACCTTCTTCACTCCTAGTGTTTCAATTCCTTGAATAAGGGCCCCTGCGCTACTTACAATGGGTGCTTCGCCGCCATTTTCTTTTATGACTCCACTTAAACGCTTCTCTGAAACATTATGATAACCAGGACCTTGACACATTATTGCGATTAAACAAGCGTATGCAAGCACGTCACACCTTGCATCTGAAAGCTCTAAAGCGCAACGATCACTATCGACATCCATTTTCTTAAGCTCTTCAGGGTTTACATGCATCATACGCATTCTTGCAGAATGAAAGGTAAAGGTTTCAGGCTCTACTTTCATACGGTCAATTAACATGGCTGGAATTTCTGTTTCCATTGTTGTATTCGAGCTTGGAACAATCATACCTACTCTAAGATTCTTACTCATAACAAATCACTCCTTATTTTTAGTAAATCTTTATTGTAATTTGCATTCAACGTTTACCCCTTCAACATGCACATACTTAACGATTTATTTATGACTTAGGGAGATTTCATTTAAGCCTTCTCGTCACTTTATGAATATGTCCTGTTAAGTCCCGTTCAGTTAAAGGCTTGATAAATTCGACGGCTTTTTGTAATTGATCAAGCTTGATACCGGTTTCAATTCCCATTTGATGGAGCATATACACTAAATCTTCTGTTGCTAGATTCCCAGCTGCACCTGGAGCAAAAGGACAACCTCCAAGTCCTCCAACAGCTGCATCAAAGCTTGTCACCCCCGCTTGAAGCGCAGCAATTACATTAGCCTGCGCCATTCCATACGTATCATGGAAATGAGCGGTAATCTTTGCTTTTGGTTTTAATTCAAAAATACGTACAAATAAATCATATACTTGCTTTGGATCTGCTTTGCCGATTGTGTCACATACCGCAAATTCATCAATTCCTAACTGATCAACCTCTCTGATCATGTTAAGAACAACTTCTTCATTTACTTTGCCTTCAAATGGACACCAAAAAGAGGTCGCAATACTATAACGAATAAACACATTTTCTTGCTTTGCCTTTTTGATAATATCTTCTAATGCATTCATCGAATCTTCTCTCGTCATTCGAACATTTCTTTGATTAAACGTATCACTTGCTCCAACAACAAGATTAATTGCTTTCATGTTTGTTTCTAGCACTCGCTCATAGCCCTTATAGTTAGGAATTAAAGCAATGTATTGAATATCATTCTTTTTGCTCCACAGCCTCCATTACTTGAACAGCATCAGCCATTTGCGGAACATGCTTCGGTGAAACAAAGCTGGTAGATTCAATACGTGAGAAACCCGCTTCATTTAATAATTCAATGAATGCTATTTTTTTATCTGTAGGAATCGTTGTTTTTTCATTTTGAATACCATCTCGCGGTCCAACCTCGATAATCTCTACTTTTTTTGGAAATTTCATGATAGATTCACACCCATCTTTTTAGCTAAATATGCTTCTAGTCCACCTTCATTTACCATCTCAATTAAATGCTCAGGTAACTTTGTTCCTTTTAATTCAGTACCCTTTGTCAGGTTTTTAATCACACCTTCAAGTAAATGAATTTCAATTTCATCTCCTTCATCAATACTCGATGTATCTCCTACCTCGACAACTGGTAAACCAGTATTTAATGAATTTCGAAAGAAAATACGAGCAAAGAAATTGCCAACTATCGCTCCAATACCTAGATGATTTAAGACCATTTGTGCCGTTTCTCTACTCGAACCTGAGCCGAAATTATCTCCTACGACTAAAATATCACCAGGACTTACTTTTTTTGAAAATTCAGGATCAATTGCTTCCATTGAATGTGTAGCTTGCTGTTCAACGGGTAAACTCATATATTGACCTGGAGAGATAATATCTGTATTTATGTTATCACCATATTTCCAAACTCGTCCTTTTATGATCATACTCATGATTGATCACCTACTAAATATTTTCTCGGATCTGTTATCTTTCCTTCAATGGCACTCGCAGCAATGGTTGCAGGCGAACCTAAATAAATCTCTCCTAATGCACTTCCCATTCGTCCTTTAAAGTTACGATTACTTGTACTTAATACCACTTCATAATCCGCGATAACCCCACTCGTAAACCCTCCACAGGCACCGCATGATGGCATGTTTACTACAGCACCTGCTTCAGATAAGATATCTAATATCCCTTCTTTGTTTGCTTCCTGCCAAGCAGAAGTGGATGCAGGTACTACTATGAGCCTTACATTCTTAGAAACTTTCTTTCCTTTTAGCACTTGGCTCGCTTCTCGCAAATCACTAATTCGACCATTCGTACAAGAACCAAGATATACTTGATCAATTTTCGTCCCTTCTACACTTTGAACAGGATGAACATTATCAATTTCATGTGGACAAGCCACTTGCGGCTCCATCATACTTGCATCGTATTCTAGTACTCGAACATAGTTCGCATCATCATCGCTTTTCAACAGTTCAATTTCGTCTTTTGAGACACCTTTTGATTGGAGGAATTCAACCACCTTCTGATCAGCGGCAATGATTCCCGTTTTTGCTCCAGCTTCGACCGCCATATTTGTCAGAACTAGTCTTTCTTCTAAACTCATATTTTCAATCGTCGTTCCAGCAAACTCAATCACTTGATAAGTGGCTCCAGCATGACCTAAATCTTTAATTGTTTTTAAAATTAAATCCTTCGAAAACACACCTTTAGGAAGCTCTCCATTCCAAACAACTTTAATTGTTTCTGGCACTTTTAACCATGTTTCTCCAGTTAAAATAACACCTATCATTTCCGTCGAGCCGATCCCTGTCGCAAATGCTCCCATACCTCCGGCCATACACGTATGCGAATCGGTTCCAAGAATTAATCTACCTGGGCGAACGATCCCGTGTTCGACAATAACCTGGTGACACGGGCCTTCATTTTCATAAAAGTGTGTCAGATCAAATTCTCTTGACCAATCTCTTGTAAACTTTAAAATATTCGCTTGATGAACCGTAGTTGGAGGCGTGCAATGGTCACTTACGACAACTACCTTTTCCTTATCAAAAAGCCGTCCCCCAAGTTTTCTAAATCCTTTATCGATAAGTCTTGGACCCAAAAGATCATGCATCATAGCAATGTCTACATTTACCCAAACAATGTCTCCTGCTTTTACTTCGCGAGAGCCCGAAGCTCTCGCAAGTATTTTTTCTGTCATTGTCATGCCCATAAATGTTATGTCCTCCTTAATGACCAAACCTTTATCTATAACAGACAACTCATTCTCTTAGATTAGCACCCTATTGTTATCGAATAATTACTTCTCATTAACCCCCGAGCGAAGGAAGCCATAGGACAATTTGTGGGAAGATTAAGATCAAAATGACGGTTGCAATTTCTAATAGCACGAATGGAATTGCACTTTTATAAATCTCATTCATTGGAACATCTGGCGCTACACCCTTCATAACAAATAAAAGCATCCCAACTGGCGGTGTGATATTCCCTAGATCAAGGAAAATAAGCATCATGATTCCAAACCAAATTAAGTTCACATCAAGTGCCGTTAAAATAGGAACAAATAACGGAACAGTAATCATCATGACAGAGATCGGTTCTATGAATAAACCAAGTAAAAAGACAATTAGTAAAAAGATAATCACGATGACCATTGGTGAAAGATCAAAGCTAGAAATAAAGTTCACGAATTCTCTGCTCGCCCCTGTAAAGGATAAAAGCTGACCGAATCCAACCGAAGTTGCAACAATTAACATTAACATTCCACTAATTTTCAACGTACCAATTAATGACTTTTCAATACATCTAAGGATAATTTTCGTTTAAGTGCAACTACTATAAGTGAAGCGACACATCCCACCGCAGCTGCTTCTGTTGGTGTGGCAATCCCTAAAAAGATAAAGCCAATCACACTAAATATAATCACAAGCAACGGAAATATATCTTTGAAAAACATAAGAAAAAAGGACGACCATTTAAAGGATTCAATTTTTTCTTCCTTATATGTAGGAGCAAGACTAGGATTAATCGTACATGCAATAATAATGTAGAGAAAAAAGAGTAAAGCAAGCAATAACCCTGGAATAACTCCACCAAGAAGAAGTGGCCCTACTGAGATAGAGGCAATTCCTCCAAGAAGGACGATCATTGCACTAGGTGGAATGATCATTGCGAGACTCCCAGCTCCCATAATCGGTCCTAATGTCATCGAGGTGTGATAGCCTTTCTTTTTCATTTCTGGAGCTAACACCGACCCAAGCATTGACGTGTTGGCAATACTAGATCCACTTAGCGAAGCAAACATTGTACCACCAGCGATTGAAAGAACACTTAGCCTACCTGGAAGCTTCCCAAACCATTTATTAAAAATATTCAAGGTCGCTAAAACAAGTCCAGAATGAAACAAGATTTCTCCCATTAAAATAAATAACGGGATTGGGGTAAGTGAAAAATTGGTTAGAGCACTATACGTACTTTGAACAATCTGTTTTCCACCAACTTCAAACCCTGCAACAACTGAAATAATCACGAGATTACTTATTAAAAAAGAAAAGGCAACAGGTGTACCAATTAGTAATAAAAATAAAAATAAGCCAACAAAAAATAATAAAACGACCCACCATTCCATAGAATCACCGCCTTCTTTACTTTTCTTCTATCGTTACTTCACCTAAAATGCTAACAATAAATCGAACACAAAGGAGAATACTCCCGATTAAAATCGGAAGAATAACTAAATAATGTGGCATATGAATTAATTTTAGTAAAATAACATTTCTCTCATAAAAGTCTATAGTGACAAGATAAGCAAACCATCCAAGAACGGAACTTGCAGCTAATCCGAAAATTAATGTAACGACATTAAATATTTTTTGAACTATTTGCATTCAGTTTACTAATAAGAAGGTCTAATTGAACGTGACCAGCTTGTTTTAATATCCACGATGCCGTAAAAAATGTAATAAAAAGCATAATGTATTCACTTACTTCTACTGTCCATGCAAAAGGTGAATTAAAGAAGAATCTTCCAGCTACACTTAACGTAATAATCGCAACCATTGTAAGTAGTAATAGACAAGCTAAAAAGACGAAAAGATTTTCCAACCGACTAACCCATTTATCTAATAATGAATGAATGTTTCTAATTGCACTCACCTTCATCACCTCTTATTTTAAAAACAAGGAATCTAACCTTAGCTAGATTCCTTTTTCGGTTATTACTTTCTAAATAGCTCAATTAGCTTTTCACTATTTTCAATATTTTAGAGATAAATTCCCAACCTGCATCGCTGACAATCGTTTTAAATTCTTCGCCAAGATCCATTTCTTCAATGCCAGCCCGCCTCTAATTTCGGAGCTTCTTTTTCAATAAACTCTTGTGTAACATTTACCATTTCTAACTCAACTTCACGTTGTGTTTCAATCATAATCTCTTTCAGATCATCTGGAAGAGAATTCCATTTGTCAAGATTCATGATGTTCACAACATCCATACGATAATATTCTGACTCTGGTGCTAACTTATATTTCACTTTCTCTTCAAGACCCATATCAGTCATCCCAACCGCTGTCCAACCAAAACCATCAACAACACCTTTATCTAATGCTTCGAACACTTCACCAACAGGTAGTGAAACCATTTCAGCACCTAGCGCACCCATCATTGGCGCATAAGTAGGTGTTCCTCTTAAACGTTTTCCTTTAAAATCTGATAGATCATTAATTTTTTCTTCTGTGTACAGACCGAAGCGAACTTCAGCTCCACGACCTAGCAATTGAGCATTTAGCTTTTCGTTATGCAGTTGATTTATGAAATCAATAGCACCATTTTCAAGTTCTTCCTCTGTTGTAAGCTCTGAATAACTAAGAGCTAACCCTTCAGGCAAAGCGGAAGAATAATACGCTGCTGGAGTTGTAGCAAAATCTACCATCCCATTACGAACAGCTTCCCCTAATTCCATAGGTGGAATCGTTTCAGGTCCGCCACGATATTCAAACACAATTCGACCATCCGAGTTCTCCTCAATTTTTTCAGCAAACACAAAATATGCTTGAGCTAATAGATCGTTTTCTTTTATAGACGTTACACCAGAAAACGTATAAATTTCTTCTTCTAGATCCAGCATCTGCTGCAGAATCTGCCTCAGTATTAGCTTCATCTCCTGAACCGCAAGCTCCAAGCAATACAAGTGATGACAAACCTAAAATTCCTAAACCTTTTTTAAATGCAGTGAATTTCATCATTTTTCCCCCTCAAATTATTCAGTTATTTTTTTATCTAAAAAATCCAAAACAGTATCTGTAGTGACAAGTTCAGCGTATTTAGCCTTCATGTCTACTAAGTTATTGTCATGAGATTCTTTAATTCTGTCACAAACAGCATCGGTTACAACAAATGGTTGAATTCCATTTGATATTGCATCAACAACACTTGCTCTTATACATCCTGAAGTAGTTGTCCCCGTAATAAAAAGGGAATCAATCTTCTTTGCAGTTAATAAAGAAGCTAATGATGTACCAGCAAACGCTGAAGCGTATTTTTTTACGATGAGTGTTTCGTTAGGTTGATAATCTAGACGCTCATCCACTTCAACAAGTGTCGTACCTATTTTCAATACGCTAAGAGAAGGTACTTTTTTCAACCAAACACCAGCTTCATCATCATTGGTATATCCAATGACACAAAAGAAGATCGGAATGTTCTTTTCTCTTGCTTTCGTTAAAATGGCAGCTGTTTGCTTAAGTTCATTAGGACAATCTGCAGCAAGTGGAGACATCTCTGGCTTCGTAAATCCATTTTGAAAATCGACAACTAATACGCCGACGTTCTCACCAATCGAAAGCTCCCCTAAAAAACCTGAGTCCTCATAAACCGATTGAATCTTTTTATCCATGCTTTCATCACCCTTATTTTTTATGGAATGCTATCCAAACTTCGTAAACGCTTTCAACACTGTACTTCACTCATAAAACAAGTTTTAAATTTATAATGGATTTAAATTTTCCCGTCATCTTGTAAACGATTCATTTCATCTTCACTCAAGCCTAGCAAATGCTGAAACACCTCATGATTGTGTTTCCCGAGAGTTGGTCCTGCCCATTCAGTTGCTCCAGGGGTTTTACTAAGTTTCGGGATAATTCCTGGCATTTTTAATGTTCCTAGCCCATCAACATCCACCTCCTCAATCATCTTCCTAGCTAGAAAATGTTGATCCTTTACCATATCAGCAACGTTATAGATCGGACCAGATGGAATTCCAAATTCGTCAAGTCGTGCAAGAACATCACTCAAAACAAATTGACTAGTCCATTTTCCTATTTCTCCATCTAAATAATCGGCATACTCGGAACGGCCTTTATTTGATTGGAACCGTTCATCTGTTCCTAAATCTTCTCTTTTCATTGCTTCGCATAATCGCTTGAAAATACTATCACCATTTGCACCAATAACAACATACTTTTCATCTTTACACAGATAGATATTCGATGGAGTGATCCCCGGTAATGTACTACCTGTTCGTTCTCTAATCAGTTCTGAATGATCATATTCAGGTATCATGCTCTCCATTAAGCTGAAGATTGCTTCATATAAAGCAACATCGACAATTTGTCCTTCGCCACTTTGATCACGATGTCTTAATGCCATAAGTGCTCCAATGACTCCATAAAGGGCAGCAACTGAATCGCCAAGACTAATGCCAACTCGAGTAGGTGGAAGGTCTGGATATCCTGTAAGATAACGAATGCCTCCCATCGCTTCTCCAATACTTCCAAACCCAGGCTTGTCTTTGTAAGGGCCATCCTGTCCATATCCTGAAACTCTGACGAAGATAATTTTGGGATTGATTTTCTTTAAATCCTCATAACCAATCCCCCATTTTTCCAAGGTACCTGGTCGGAAGTTTTCAATAACAATATCCACTTCTGCGGCGAGCTTTTGAATAATTTCTTTTCCTTCAGTGGACTTTAAATCAAGGGTAATGCATTTTTTATTTCGTGATTGTACATACCACCAAAGCGAGGTCCCTTCATGAACAACTCTCCAGTTTCTAATCGGATCTCCTTTATCTGGAGGCTCGACTTTAATAACCTCTGCTCCAAATTCAGCCATGATTCGTGCCGCAAATGGTCCAGCTATCAAACTTCCTAATTCTAATACTTTGATTCCTTCAAGTGGTTTCGTCATAGATTTCAACCTCATCATTATTATTAAAAAGCATATTATTTTTGTTTAAATCATTTTCAATATGATCAAACATGAGTGCTTCTGCTTTTTTTTCATCTCTTTCAACAAGTGCTTGAAAAATTTGCTCATGCTCATCTAAAAAGCTACCATCGTTTCGAAGTAATTTTTGAAACTTATTACTTCTTATGTACAATACTTTCGCACTTGTCTGCTCCGTTAATGCTATTAGTTGCTTATTTCCAGAACTCTTAATGATTATCTGATGAAATTTCGTATTAAGCTCAATTACTTTTTCCATTTCTTTCTTTTCCCAATAGGCTCTTGCATTTCTTAATATATCTTCGAGTTCATTCAGGCTTTTTAGAGAAATTTTATTAGTAGCAAGTTTAATAGCTAGTGATTCTAAGCTTTGTCTACAAAGATACACATCAATGACATCTTGAATTTGTGGTTTGTACACATACAAATGGCCATCAAACTCTTCAACCAATCCATCTTGTGTAAGCATTCTAAGAGCCTCTCTGATTGGCCCTCTACTAACGCCAACCTGTTTTGCTAATTTTGTTTCAAATAATCGTTCGCCCGATTCATATACCCCTTTAAACAAGGACGCTTTAATAATTTGATAAGCTTGTGCATGAAGAGGATCATTCTTTTTTACTTTTTCCATGAAGCATCCTCCTTTACTGCTTAGTTAAAGTTCCTTCAAAAAAGTTGATCTTTTTTACATAGCGATAACCGTTTACTGTTAACACCTTTTAACAAAAAAATATTCCTCCATACGCCAATAATCGTTTACCGTTTACTGTTAACACTCGTTTATAAGAGTATTCTTAATCTTTTTTTATTTTGATAATTTACACTTTAAACGATAAAAAGAAAATTTACAATATATTATTTTTTTATTTTTCTAATAACTGAATTATTACACACTTACATCGCTTTGATAACAATCTTGGAAGATAAACTAACAAGGTTTTATCTTTGCGATTTTCTGCACCCGTGAAAAACTCCCTACTTGTTATTTTTCTAAGTAGAGAGACATTTTTAAAAATGTCTCTTTCATTCATATGATATCAGCGTATCAGGGCTCTTTATATTCATAATTCATGTTTATTCAGGCCTACCTAAGCTTTACAGCGCAAAAACACGTTGTTTGACAACTACCTTTCCATATAAAAAGCACCTCATTCTTTGATACAGTGGAATTGACGAGAAACCATCACCACAGAGAAGAGGTGCACCTGTCTAATTTGGACTTAGAAATTTGAGTAAATAAACATACTTTTAGTCATAATAGGCATCCCTTTCTTACAAGCTCTAGCCTATGCCGCTTTCCTGATTTGCCGGATTCTCATTCCGTTATTTGCTCTCAATTCCTTGATTTGAGTATGGTTCCGGATCCTCGTTCCGCTATTCGGCTTTTCCACCCTCCTATTCCGACTATTTTGCCTCTTTAGTGGAAAGAGGATCCGCTTCGGGCTTTTTGGGAGCGCTTTTTGCCTGTTTAACGGAATGAGGATCCACTTTCCTGATTTGCCGGACTCTCATTCCGTTATTCGCTCTCAATTCCTTGATTTGAGCATTATAATGCGAAGGCAAAGTAGTATGTTTATCTTTGTCATTTACTTTTTTGCAATATAGAACGTACCTAATGCATGCGCAACAATGCCTTTATTTTCATCCTCGATTTGGCATTGTGCCACTACCGTCGTTTTTCCCCAATGTAAAAATTCCGTTTTTGCAAAAAGCTTCGAACCTGCTCCTTTTTTGATGAAATTCATTTTCATTTCAAGAGTAAAAACATGTTCATCTTTTTTTACCTTCTTTAACACTTCTAAGCCTATCGCAATATCTGCTAACGTATATAGTGCTCCACCTTGAGCGACACCAAACGTATTTTCATTAAACGGGCCCAGCTCCATAAAGATTTGTCCAGTTTCATCCCAATCAATTCCAAGGAACATGCCTAAGTAATGGAGCTTGATCCCTTCTTCTTTTTTATGTTGCAAAGATTTTTTATAAAGTTGAATCACTCTATGTACTTCATTCAATTCGTTTGGTGACAAATCTTTTAATTCATTTACTATTTTATTCATCATAATTAGCCTCTTTCTTTCATCATTTTTTATCCATTAAGCCTTTATAATATTTGAAATAATCAAAAACTCTCTTCTATTTTACTATCATTTCAAATGAAATAAAGCTGTATCACACTAAAAAGGTGACACAGCTTTTTCTTTAAATTAGATAACTCTTCTCACTTATATCAACACGCCCTCTTCTTCCTTCTTAAAAAACGTCTTCATCGCATGGTACACATCGCCTTTTTCCTTCAGAATGTAGTAGCGGAATCGTGGATCGTTGATGTTTTTGTAGGCGCTCATGAGAGTCGAGTGGCGGCTGTATTGATTCACTTCTCCATACCCAAACATGCTTGATACGCTCATCAGTTGTTCGACTAGCTTCAGACAGCGGGCATTATCGGATGTGAGATTGTCTCCGTCTGAGAAGTGGAATGGATAAATATTATAGCGTTTTGGATCGTATTTGTCGTCAATGACCTCGATTGCTTTGCGATAGGCGGAAGAGCAAATGGTTCCCCCGCTTTCTCCTTTTGAAAAAAAGTCTTCTTCTGTGACGACCTTTGCTTCAGTATGATGGGCGATAAATTCAATATCCACTGTCTCATATTTGGTACGGAGAAAGCGAGCCATCCAGAAAAAGAAGCTTCGCGCCATGAACTTTTCCCATCGCCCCATAGAACCACTTGTATCCATCATGGCAATGACGACTGCTTTCGATTCTGGTCGAGTGACTTCATTCCAAGTTTTAAAGCGGAGATCATCATTATGAATCGGGATCAGTCCTGGGCGTCCTTCAAGCGCATTTCGTTTGATTGCAGTGAGGATGGTTCGTCGTTTATCGATGTTACCCATTAGTCCTTTTTTACGAATATCATTGAATGCAATGTCTTCAATTACAAAATCTGCATCTTCCTTCTTTTGTAAATTAGGTAGCTCTAGCTCTCGGAAAAGCATTTCCTCAAGCTCCATAATCGAGACCTCAGCTTCATAATAATCTTCCCCAGCCTGATCACCAGCTCCTTGCCCTTTTCCAGGTCCTTGCTGCTGTTGTTTTGCATTTGGATCGCGGGCAACAACATCTCCGACTTTGCTATCTCCTGTTCCTTGACCGACGTGTTTATTTTTATCATAGTTATAACGAATTTTGTATTCATCGAGTGAACGAATTGGAATGCGAATCACGTCTCGACCATTTGACATGACAATATTTTCTTCACTAACGAGGTCTGGCAGATTCTTCTTAATCGCTTCTTGCACTTTCTCTTGATGACGCCTTTGATCTTGATAGCCTTTACGATGGAGTGTCCAATTTTCTTGTGATACGACAAATTGATGTTGATTCCTGTTCGTCATGTGATTCCCCTCCCTTGTTTCCTTTTCAACCTATCCGATGAAACCACTCTATGAAAAAGATCTTCTCACACTTTCTCATCCATTGAATATACTGTTCTCGAGCCATGTTAAAAGTAGCTGGCTTACTTTATCCTATGCAGACAGGGGGGAGAGTTGCTAATAAATTCAGACAAATGTGTAATTTAAAAAAGTGGACAAGTAAAAGAGGCTGACTCAGTGTCTGAACTCTAGTACACGACATTTTGTGCTCAATTTCTTATCTAGCTAAGCACAAAACATCATGTTCATTAGTCAGACCTTTCTGTGAGTCAGCCTTTTCTCTTAGTTAGTGGACAACACCTGCTTCTGTTAGAGGCCAAAAACGCAAATCCACTTTACCGACAATTTGCTCGTTTGCAATAAAACCAAGCCTACGACTATCAAGCTATTTGGCCTGTTATCTCCAAGTACAAAGACATGTCCGGGTGGGACAACTTCTGGTATCGTGAAATCATTTGTATAAGGCTCCCATTCAGAATCTGCTTTTCTTTGTTCTAAGAACGGCTCATCAATTGGCTTATCATTAATGTAAAGAATATCATCTTTAACCTGCACCTTATCACCAGGCAGTCCAATTACCCGTTTAATATAATCATCCTCTTCGGTCGCATGGAAAACGATTAGATCAAAACGATTTGGGTCAGTGAACCCGTAACCGATTTTATTAATAATGAAGCGTTCACCATCATAGACACTTGGAACCATTGATTCCCCTTGAACCTCATAGCTTGTAAATAAAAAAGCACGTACTAATATAGCAAGAACAACAGCAACTATGACTGCCTTTCCCCACTCTAACCATTCATTTTTCTTCGTTTCCACATTTGTTCCTCCGACTCTTTTTTCTATAACTTAACACTGTTTTCCAGTCATCACAAGTCCATCAATCATTCTAAATTATGGAATTTATGCCTTTAATGAGAGAAGCTATTTTTAATCATTTGTTTATGCATGAAAAAGAAGCAGTCCCCTTCAAATGAGAAGAAAACTGCTTGGTATCTTTCCTATCGATTAAGAAGACTCCCGACATAGCGAAGTAACTCGTTTGCTGATACAGAGTTATAGCCATGTTCATCAATTAGTCTAGCAATGACTTCATTCACTTTCTTAAGCTGGGATTCGTCTGGTGTTTTTGTCGATGTTGTGATTTTGACAATGTCCTTTAAATCGGCAAAGAGCTTCTTTTGAATCGCTTCACGCAAGCGCTCATGTGAATTATAATCAAATTTCTTTCCTTTTCTAGCATAGGCAGAAATTCGTATTAATATTTCTTCGCGGAACGCTTTCTTTGCATTTTCTGAAATCCCAATTTGTTCTTCAATCGAACGCATGAGCTTTTCATCTGGGGTCATTTCTTCACCAGTAAGAGGATCTCTCAGCTTATTTTTGTTGCAGTACGCTTCTACATTATCAAGGTAATTATCCATCAGTGTTTTCGCTGATTCATCATATGAATAGACAAATGCTTTCTGTACTTCCTTCTTGGCAATTCCGTCGTATTCCTTTCGCGCAGTCGAAATAAAATCCATATACCGTTCACGGTCTTCTTTTGAAATCGAAGCGTGCTGGTTTAAGCCTTCTTTAATCGAACGAAGAACATCAAGCGCATTGATCGATGTTAATTGCTTTCTGATAATGGCTGAGGAAATTCGATTAATGACATAACGCGGGTCAATACCGCTCATCCCTTCATCTGGATACTCTTGCTTCAATTCTTCTAATGTCCTGAGAATTAAATCCTTCAACACTTTCACCGTCATAGAGACGCATTTTCTTAAGTAAGTCTATACCTTGCTTTTTCGGCTCCTGTAACCGAGTTAAAATCGTAAAAATGGCTGCGACCTTTAAGGCATGAGGAGCAATATGAACATGTGCTAAATCACTATCAGCAATCATTTTTTTATAAATTCTTTCTTCCTCACTCACTCTTAAATTATAAGGAATCTTCATCACAATAATCCGTGAATGCAGGGCTTCATTCTTTTTATTCGAAATAAATGATCGATACTCTGATTCGTTCGTGTGAGCGACGATTAGCTCATCAGCGCTAATGAAAGCAAAGCGACCTGCTTTAAAATTCCCTTCCTGTGTAAGGGAAAGCAAATGCCATAAAAATTTCTCATCACATTTTAGCATTTCCTGAAACTCCATCATCCCGCGATTGGCTTTGTTCAACTCGCCGTCAAATCGATACGCTCGTGGATCAGATTCAGAGCCATATTCTGCAATCGTGGAAAAATCGATACTTCCTGTTAAATCAGCAATATCCTGTGACTTCGGATCAGACGGGCTAAATGTACCGATTCCTGTTCGCTTATCCTCAGAGAAGAAAATTCGTTCAACCAAGACATCTTCAATACGCCCACCATACTCTTCCTCTAGCCTCATCATATTTAACGGAGACAGATTTCCTTCAATTTTAATTCCATACTCTTCAAAGAAATCTTTTCGTAAGATGATGCTGGAATCATATGCAAGGGATCCTCATGCATCGGGCAGCCTTTAATCGCAAAAACGGCCCCTTTTTCTGTCTTTGAATATTGTTCTAAGCCCTCTTTTTAGCATCGTCACAAGTGTTGATTTCCCCCCGCTAACTGGGCCCATCAATAGCAGAATTCTTTTTCTAACATCGAGCCGTTTTGCCGCTGAGTGAAAATATTCCTCGACTAGCTTCTCTAATGATTCCTCGACTCCATAAAGCTGATCACTAAAAAAAGCATATTCCTTCTTACCATTTTCTTCTTTCACACCAGCATCTTTAATCATATGATAAACGCGGGAGTGAGCAGTTTGTGCAATCCATGGCTTTTCTTTCAGTAGATTTAAATAATCAGCAAATGTCCCTTCCCACTTCAAGCGTTCCTCTTCTTCTCTGAAGCTTTCAATTTTCTTTAATATACTCATTCTGGTACCTCCATCCTCCTCGTGGTCAAGAGCGAGATTAGTACACTTTATGCTCAGGTACGTACGAACATGCATCACAATTCTAATTCACCATGAGGGAACAAATTTGTTTATGATTTCTACCTTCAACTTAAGAATTTGGTGGTACAATGAATCTGATAAACAGGAAATGAGTGTGTCTTTATGCTTAAATCGAGTACTGGCTGGCTATTAACACTATGTTTTCTTAGTATTTTTTCCTTTCTATTGGTTGAAGTAACCGCAGAAGTACAGGATGTTCAAACTCTTTCTGATGTCCTTAGTGAGAAGGTCGAATTAACGGATATTTCCTTGTCATCTAACAGTGCAATGTATGACCGTAACGGCACTTTAATTGCTGATTTATATAGAGAAGAGAATCGTATTTATCTTAAGTATGAAGAGATTTCAAAAGTGATTATTGATGCGTTTATCGCTACAGAAGACCGGCGTTTCTTTGAACACAAAGGCTATGATTCTATCGCCATTGCTCGTGCTCTTTTAGCAAATGCTAAGAAGGGCGGTATTGAAGAAGGAGCAAGCACGATGACCCAGCAGCTTGTTCGCAACTTATTCTTAACTCATGAACAATCATATAATCGAAAGATGAGTGAAATTCTCTATGCTCACGAGCTTGAAAAACACTATTCCAAAGAAGAAATTATTGAACTTTATTTAAATACGATCTATTTTCATCATGGTGTTTATGGAATAGAAGCTGCTGCTACTTATTATTTCAATAAAAAAAGCGAGGAATTAACATTAGCAGAAGTTGCTTTTCTCGGCGCCATTCCTAACAACCCGAGCCATTATGATCCAATCAACCATAGTGATCGAACAAAGCTACGACAAGAATGGATCCTACAAAAAATGGTTGAGGCTTCTTTTATAACTGAGGATCAATACGAGCAAGCACTAGCTGAAGAAATGATTTTAAACGTTCGTAAGCGTATTGATACACATCCTGATTATGTCACGTATATTTATCATGAATTGACGGAATTGGTTGCGGCTACAGACGGATATGACCTTAAGCTTAAGCAAGCATCAACAGACAAAGCGAAATTGGACATTGAACAACAATTGCAAGAACGAGTCCAGCAATTACTTGCACAAGGCATCCGAATAGAAACAGCTCTCGATCCAATCATGCAGAACCGCGCTATTCAGACGATTGAACAACAGTTACCACAATCTGATGTTCAAAGCTCTGTCGTCATGATTGACCATCAGCAAGCTGAAATTGTCGCGATTACTGGTGGAAAGGAATACAATAAGTTTGATTTTCATCGAGCTTATCAGAGCTTCAGGCAACCAGGCTCAGCTCTTAAACCATTGCTTGTGTATGCTCCTTATTTCGAGGAATATGACGTACCGATTCAAAGTACGATTAACGCTAATAATCTGTGTAAAGGAGATTATTGCCCAAGAAATTTTGGAGGCGGACAATACGGAATGGTTAATTTAGAAACAGCTTTTAAAAACTCATACAATACACCTGCTGTTCGAATTCTTGATCGTGTTGGGATTGAAACTGCCTTTGCTTATTTAGAGGCCTTCTCCTTTTCAAGGGTCCTACCAGAGGATTATCGTCTACCTTCTGCTTTAGGTGGGTTTACATATGGGATGTCTCCACTCGAGATGACACGTGCTTATACGACGTTTGCACGTAATGGCGCATACACTCCTTCTTATGGAATTCGCAAAGTAACAGATCAAGAAGGAAATCTTCTGTATAGCTGGGAAAAGGATGAAGTGAGTGTGTGGAGTCAAGCAACAAACGACCGAATGAGACAATTATTATCAGCCGTTATACAAAGTGGAACGGGTCAAAAAGCTCAAGTGAATGCTCGTTATGCTGGTGGGAAAACGGGCACAACGAATGATTATCAGGATTTATGGTTTGTCGGGCTCACCGACACCTACACAACTGGTGTATGGGTTGGGAAGGATACGCCGGCTAGCCTTGACCATCTTTATTCTCAAGCACCTCATCTTATCATTTGGAAAAATATTCAATAAAAAAAAGAAAAGGCTACTTCCTCTAACTAAATTGAACCTAAAGGGAGTAGCTTTTTAAAATGGTAAGCTTGCCATGAAGCTATTATACAATTTTACTAACGCATAAATAACCGCGAGCACAAATGCACTCCAAAAAATCATATGGAAGAAGATAAGTCCAACAAGTCCAGGTGCACTCAAGACATGACTAATTTTATAAACGAGAAAAACAAAGTAAATAAGGCTCGCCAGCAGAAAAATAGCCACAATCCATACTATCTCCTGCGAAAGCAATAAGGCGATAATACTTGCAATTAGATAAATCCACGACCCTGCATGTACCTTATTTAGTCCATTTCCATCTTCGTCTTTTGAAAAAAATAACATGGAAAGTTCAATCATCGTATCAGCAATGAGCTTCAAAGCAGAATAGATCATGAAAAAGAACAACAATAGTAAAAATAGCAATGTCAGTTTAATACCGTTCTCAGAAAAAAATTCTCGCATTCCATTGTAAAGTCCTAGTTCAACTAACTGTTCAAGGATATACGTTTGTGTATAAATCGCAAATGACAAGCTGAATAATAAGATTGAAATAAGCGGAAAATGACTAGTGATGTAACGATTCGACATCTGTATACGACTCCTATCTTAAACCGAATAATAATTTTATCCGTTCTAACGCAATAAGTATGACATATTTAGGCTGAGCTAGTAAATTCACTTTCTTTTCATTTCTTTCTCGCCCAACTTGATTTATAATAAGAACATGATGTGTCATAAGGAGGAATAGTAATGGGTACTGTACTCATCCTTGGAATCTGTGTTGTTTTTCTCGTATCAATCTTCACAGCTGGTTACGATGATAATCCACACAAGAACTAACTAATATGATGCGAAAATCGACCAACCTCTCTATAGGCTGGTCGATTTTTTTGTACTTTAAGAAAGTTTGACTAAGATAAACTCCGCTAAGTTCGTTTATGTCCTGTGAATGGAGCAGACTTCGCCAAGTACCATCCACATCTTGACGAGGCAAAGGCGCTAATTCGCTCACGTTCTTGAGCAACGCCATGTACAAGCTATGGCGATAAGCCAAGTTTTCTAATCGTTTTCATTTAACGAAGACAAAGCTTAAGTTAAACCTTGGAAGCCCTGTTGACGAATGGCTTCATAGATCACAATCGCTGCTGTATTAGATAAATTCAATGAACGAATCTTGTCGGTCTGAGGAATTCGAAAACAGCGCTCCGCATGCTTTGCAATCACGTCTTCTGGTAGTCCTGTCGTTTCTCGACCGAACACAAAGAAATGATCAAGCTGCTCATTTGAATAATCAAATTCACTATAATTCTTCGTTCCAACCGTCTCAATAAAATAAAATTCACCTTCAGCGTAAGTGGCAAAAAGCTCATCTAAAGAATCGTAATAGCGAATGTTTACACTTGGCCAATAATCACAACCTGCTCTCTTTAACATCTTATCTTCAGTTGAGAAACCGAGAGGACGAATCAAATGAAGAGTCGTGTTTGTACCGGCACATGTTCTGGCAATATTTCCTGTATTAGCTGGGATTTCTGGCTGATAAAGCACGATATGTAAACCCACGTGCATGCACCTCTATTTCTACTTAAGTTCTTTATTTATAAATATTACAAGCATCTCCTAAAAAGAATGCAGCAGCATCCATTATATCATTATCATTCAAGAGAGGAAATGCCAAAAGAGAAACCGTCGTCTCTAACCTCTAATCGTAAAGAAATTTGCCCTGTTTATTTTATAGGTGTAAAATTTGCAAATTAGCAACAGAAGACAGAACCTCTCCCTCCTTACATTACACGATGATATGAAAAAAGTGATATTGAATATTTGGTGTCCAAGCAGTTGAATCTTCATATGCCCAATAGCGCATTCGACTATTTGAGGTTTGTGCATTCACCAATGGTTCTCCGTTCGCATCCTTTGTAACGACAATCGTTGAATGTTGCCAGCGTCCATTCCCATCGAAATCATAGCAAATCACATCTCCAGGCTCAAGCTCTTTTGCGCTTTGCATTTCTCGTCCTCGTAAACCTGTTTTTGCCCCGCTTAAATACCAACGTAAAGAATGAGCAACAGACCAGCTGAAGCTCCAATTATTTGATTGGTACCACCATCCCTTAGAACGGTTAGGATGCCCAGTCATTGCTCCTCCACCTGCCCGCAAGCACTGCGAAATAAAATTTGTACAATTATCGGTGAATTTCTTGTATGTTGGATTATAGTCGTTCCACCATCGTTCTGCGTATCGAACTGCCTCTCGACGATCATAAGCAGAGAATGTTTTATTCTGCCTACTACTTATACCTGATCCATCATCGATTACAGGCTCATCGTTTTTTCTTCTTGATAAGGAATGATCACTTTATCTCCTATCAGTTGTCCTTTTTCAAAAATAGCCCTGCGAAACTCAACATATTCTTCTATATAGGTTGAACCTTTCAGACTAATTAATTGTTCATAGCGTTGGCCGTAATCAATAAGCTGATGATGATCTATACTGTAAGGAACGAATAACATCTCCTTCTACAGATGGAACGCACAATTTCGGCTCCTCTGTTCAGATGCATCATCCATTTTCGCTCTTCTAGTGTATGTTCTTTACCGACTCTTGTCATCGTCACAAATCGGTTATTTCTTTCTTCGATGAGTTGATGAAGCTGTTTTACAATCTTTTCTTTCATCGCTCATTCTCCTCTCTTTTACAACCTATGCTGATTGGTTTGTCTAACATGTGATTAAGAGTTTAAGAGCAGAAAACTTTTGTAAGCAGCTTGAGCTCATAAGAAAAGGATCTCTCATAAGAATCATTGAACCTCGTGTAGCGAACACGCAACCTTTGTGCTTAGAAACTATCAAGCACATAATCGAGTGTACGAGGGACAGACACTTTACCTTTGAGACATCCTCCACTTTTCATCTATGAAATTCTCTCAATTGCTCCTTCTAAGCCAAGAAGGATTTCTTTTTTATCTAATCCTCCACCATAGCCAACCATATTCCCATTACTACCAATGACTCGGTGACAAGGAATGAGTGATCGGTATTGGATTCTTATTATTCGCTCCTCCAACTGCCCGAACCGCTTTCGGTGCACCTATATCTTGAGCGATTTCTTTATAAGATCTTGTTTTACCATACTCGATATTCGTTAAAGCATTCCAAACCTTCTTTTGAAAAGCCGTCCCACACAAGTCTAAATGAATATCAAATGTTACTCTCTTACCTAAAAAATAATCTTCAAGCTGCTCACAAATTGGCTGTAACATTTCCTTATTACGAACCAATTCACCTTTTCGTCCTTGCTTCTTCAACCAAGCATTTAATGTTGCCATACTCGTTTCAAGCTCTCCGAAATGAATATGACAAACGCCATAATCTGTTGCAACGATTGTCAGTGTTCCAAGAGGACTATTCATTTCATCGACATAATGTATTAATTGCGTTGTCATGCCTTCCCTTCCTTCCGACTGTCCATTATTTTCCTTATTTTACCTTACTATGATCCGAATTGTTTGTAGATGAGCTCTTGTTTTCAAGGAAATTAATTCCTCTTGCTAGTTCATCTCGTACTTCTTGATCCATTTCTATGTTTTTTGCTTGTTCTAACTGTTTTTTCTCTTCTATGCTACCTATTTGAGCAATTGCCCAAGCAGCTGTTCCTCTAATAACCGGTCTCGGATCCTTTATGCATGAGCTCAATTAAAACAGGTAGAGCCTGTTGATCTCTAAAATGTGCAAGAGCAATGATCGCATTTCGTTGAATTGGCTTTTTCCCTCGCCATGATCCAGAGACATGACCAAATTGCTCTTTAAATTCACGATTACTCATCGTCAGTAAAGGCAGTAGCTTTGGTTTCGCAATTTCCGGATCTGGCTCCATTTCAAGATGCTCATGATGATCCTTCCCCTTATTTTCTGGGCAGACCTGCTGACAAGTGTCGCAGCCGTAAAGGCGATTGCCGAGTTTTTTTCGGTATTGCTCCGGAAGAAACGTTTTTGTTTGCGTTAAATAAGCAATGCATTTTTGTGAATCAAGCTGACCGCCTTGAACTAATGCTCCAGTTGGACAAGCATCAATGCATCTTGTACATGTACCACATTGCTCCATTATCGGTGTATCCGGCTCAAATGAAATCGTTGTAACGAGTTCACCTAAATAAACATAGCTCCCAAACTCTGGCGTAATAATCGCACAGTTCTTGCCGCTCCAGCCTATCCCAGCGCGTTCCGCTACTGCTCGGTCTGAGAACTCTCCAGTATCTACCATTGATACCATTCTCGCTTTAGGTGCTCGTTCCTGCAAGAAAAGCTCGATTTTTTTCAATCGTTCTCGTAAAATATCGTGATAATCCTTTCCCCAAGATGCACGACAAAAAATCCCCCTACGCTCTTCTTTCGTGCTTTTAGGAGGATTTTTCATTTTCGATGGGTAGGCAAGAGCAATCGAAATAATCGTACGTGCACCCTCTAAAACACGGTTTGGGTGTGTTCTTTTTTCTATATCAGGCTCCTCGAATCCAGATTGGTAGCCGAGCTCCTGCTGTCTCACCAGTCGATCCTTAAGCTGCAGAAAAGGATCAGCTGAGGCGAAACCAACCTTATCGACTCCTATTGACTTACTATATGCAATGAGCTCTTCTTTTAATTGGGCGTTTGTCATGGGCCCATCACCTTTCTTCTTCCTTTTTCTCTCCTTATGCTACAATGAGACGACAATAAGGATAGGAGGTTATATCTTTGATCAACGTTCATCTACACAAAACCATTGTAGAAGCAATTCCCACGTTTAAAATCGGTGTGATCCAATACCATGATATCGTGATTGGTGATTCACCTCAAATGTTAAGAGGTCGTTTACAATTTTTTCAAGAAACATTAAAGGTTGAATTGGAATCAAAGGCTTTAACAGACTACGCAGGAATTTTAGAATGGCGGCAAATATTTAAAGCATTAAATATGGACCCTAACAGATACCGTCCCTCCCATGAAGCACTTTACAGAAGAATAAAGAAAGGGGACCCACTGCCCCTTGTTCATTCCGCTGTTGATTTAAATACATTTTTCTCTCTTCAATATGTGATTCCTTTTGGTATTTATGACCTTTCAACGATTCAAGGTGATGTCATTCTTCGATTAGGGGAAGAAAATGAATCCTATGAAGGCGTCAATGGTCGTATCAATGATATGCATGGAAAACTAATGAGTGCAGACCATGAGGGACCTTTCGGAAGTCCAATTGTCGATTCGATTCGAACAAAGGTGACACAAGAGACAACCTCTGCGCTCCATTTACTCTATCTTCAGCCTTCCATCGATTATACAGAAGCAGAGCAGCTTGTAAAAGCAGTTGCATCGATGTTTATGCAAGTTCATGGAGGAGATTATCGTCATTCAATCGTTACACCTTAATCATTTTGGTTTATAATTTATCAAGAGTGGGAAATAGTAATATGAAACGAACTATAGGAGGGTGATGTTACATTATGACACAGGAAAAAGTTTCGAGTATTTTAAATAAGCAAATTGCCAACTGGAGTGTTTTATTTATTAAGTTACATAATTATCACTGGTATGTAAAAGGACCTCAATTTTTTACATTACATGCTAAATTTGAAGAATTATACAATGAGGCTTCTGTTCATATTGATGAATTGGCAGAACGCTTACTAGCTTTAAAAGGGCATCCTGTTGCAACAATGAAGGAATTCCTTGAAACGTCAACAGTGAAGGAAGCTCCAGGTAGTCAAGATGCTGAAGCGATGGTTGGTGAGCTTGTAGACGATTTTAATACATTAATTGATGAACTAAAAGAAGGCATGGATGCGGCAGAATCGTTAGGTGATGAAACAACTGCTGATATGCTCTTAGCTATTCACCAATCCCTTGAGAAACACAACTGGATGTTACGTTCATTCTTGAAATAATTGTAGAAAACCCCTTTTGCTCACATGAGCAAAAGGGGTTTTCTTCCTAAAAAGCCAGTGAGATATATTTCACTTCAACATATTCATCGATTCCGTGATGGCCACCTTCTCTTCCAATGCCACTTTCCTTCCAGCCTCCAAAAGGTGCTTGGGGAACAGATGGTACACCATCATTAATTCCAACAATACCGAATTCAAGCTTCTCACTTAATCGAATCGCACGTCCGATATCTCGTGTAAAGACATAAGCAGCCAGACCGTATGGACTATTATTCGCCCTTTTAATCGCTTCTTCTTCCGTCTTAAAAGTGGCGATAGGAGCAACTGGACCAAACGTCTCCTCCCGCATACATAGCATATCATCTGTGACACCGCTGATAACCGTTGGCTCAAAGAATAATCCATCTTTACGCTGGCCACCTGTGGCAATCGGAACCACCTTTGCTAGCCGCATCTTTAATATGCTCTTCTACTTTCTTAATTGCATCTTCATCAATTAATGGCCCAATATCAATTTTATGTTCGAACCCATTTCCAACCTTTAACTCACTAACAGCTTTTGCAAACCTTTCTGTGAATTCTTCACTAATGGCTTCAGCAACATACAAACGATTTGCGCAGACACATGTTTGTCCTGCATTTCGAAATTTTGAGGCAAGCGCCTGTGTAACAGCGACATCTAAATCAGCATCCTCCATTACGATCAATGGTGCATGACCACCTAATTCTAATGAGATTTTCTTCATCGTTTTAGATGCACCTATCATTAGATGCTTACCCACTTCTGTTGACCCTGTAAATGTTAACTTCCTCACTCGTTCATCCTCTTGCCATGCATCAACAATTTCACTTGATTTACCTGTGACAACATTCAAAACTCCTTTTGGTACTCCAGCTTCTATTGCAAGCTCCGCTAACCTTAAAGCAGTCAATGGCGTTTGATTAGCAGGCTTAATGACTGCCGTACATCCAACAGCAAGGGCAGGGGCAACTTTACGAGTGATCATTGCTGCTGGGAAATTCCATGGTGTAACTGCTGCAATGACTCCAACAGGCTGTCTCTGAACAAATAATCGTTTATTTGTCGCAGAGGCAGGAATCGTCTCTCCATATAATCGTTTTCCTTCTTCAGCGTACCATTGAATAAAAGAATTGGCATAGCCTACTTCTCCTTTTGCTTCTTTCAAAGGTTTTCCTTGCTCTGAAGTCATGATTTCAGCAATTTCATCTTCATGCTCTTTAATTAACTGGAACCAACGCATCAAAACCTCGCTACGTTCATTAGCTGTTTTGCCAGACCAATCCTCAAACGCGGCATATGCAGCATCTACAGCTTCCCGAGCCTCTGCTTTTCCCCCAACAGGAATGACATCAACGGTCTCTCCAGTAGCTGGATTGAGGACATCCTTTTGATCAAGATGCTCGCCCACCCAGTTACCATTTATCAACATATTCATTATGTAGCCTCCTTTTTTATTGATTCCCCTTATTATTTACCACATTCAGTTAAATACCAAACATCATCCTTATCATTCTCAATTTGTCCATGTCGATATTTGGATTATTTTTGAAATCATTTGAAGGAGTTTGACTGGAGGTGTAGAATGTACTAGAAAGTCATACTAAGATCGTTCCATACCTTGTCCTGTACCCTAGTCTATTATCACAAATTTATTTTATTCCCATTAGGAGCACGACCCAATGAATTTCTCCTTTCTTAGAAAATGGTTTCTAAAAAAAGATAAGCAATCTACTACACGGAAAAAAGCAAAACAATCTTCAAAGGCCGATTCTACTCCAGATAAAACAGAATTAAACCAATCCTCTGAAGATTATCATGCGGTCATTGGCAAAATGTCAGCCTTTTTTGCTCATGAGATTCGTAATCCCTTAACGTCTATTATCGGCTTTGCTGAATTTATGGAGCAACATCCGACTATTAAGTCCGATCCAAATATTGCCCATTATACATCGATTATTAGAGAAGAAGCCGTAAAGATGGAATTATTAATTCAAGAGCTTCTTAGTCTATCAAAGTCTCATTTAGATCAGGATAATCTATCCATTATTGATGTGAAGCAAAGTCTGAAGAAGATTATCACGATTTATTCGATGCGTGCAGACAAGAAAAATATTACATTTGTGACTAGCTTACAGGATGAAACATACATAACAGGGAATACAAGCCGCTTTGAAAGAATGATTGTCAATATCATTAATAATGCGATTGAGGCGATTAAGGAAGAAGGTACAATAGACGTTCGAATTGTGAAAGAAAATAAATATGTCTTTATCTCGATTATTGACAGTGGTCCAGGTATTGATCCTGCCCAGCTTGAACAAATTTTTTATCCTTTTTATACGACGAAAGATGAAGGAACTGGAATCGGGTTACCCATTTGCAAAACAATCGTTGAAACCTTACAAGGCACGATTGACATTCAGAATCATCCAACAAAAGGAATTCATGTTAAAATAAAAATTCCTAACAGTCAACATACGTCGCAAACGAGTTAAGTATTTTCTCTGTTTAAAGTAGTAAGGAGCACTTACGTATGAATCACATCTATACGATATTAGCATCAATTGCTGAATGGATTCCATTATTGTCTTTTACGATCATTTTATTAGGATATCATTATAGGAGATATGTTAAATCGATTATCCTGCTGTCTATTCTGATAAGCATTCTTTCATTTGTATTACGATTAACTCCCATACCTATCGTTATTACGATATTTATTCAAATGGTTCTGCTGTTCTTTCTCATTCGCTCATTATTTGGAGTAAGCTCTCTTGAATCACTCGTACTATTGAGCATAGGCTATGGATTTTATACGTTGATTCAGCTCTTAATCATCGAAATCATTATCACACTCTCAACGATTACGTATGATGATTTTTTTTCCTTTCACACTTATATCGTTCAATTGCTGACAATTGTTCTGGTTTCGCTAACTTGTTTTGTCCTTTATCGAAAAAAATATCATTTAGTCGAGTTCCGTCACTATCTTCGTTCTGGGGATCTGAATAAAAAATTTAAAGCGATTATCATGACGAATTCACTACTAACGTTTGTGTTCATCTGCCTTGCTGCTTTCGCCATGTTAGCTGAAAACCTTGCGTATAAATATTCTATCGTCTTGTTTTGTATAATGGTTTTATTTGTTATTCTAGCTATTCATATCATTCTACACACACAGTTTCAAATGAAGCATTTAATCGAAGCAAAGAAATTCTACTTAGACCAAGAACAGCAAGTAGCTACGATTGTGGAGAAGCTAAATAAGAACAATGAATCTCACTTTAAAGCAATCTTAAAATTAAGTGAACGAAACTCACATCCATTAATTAAGGATTATATTGAAAAGTATACATTACACAAAAGCACGCCTAGTTGGATGCCCTTAGAAAACGTGAGCTTTGAGTTAAGGCAGGTTGATGAATTAACCTATGCCTTCCTGATCAACAAACGCAAGCTCGCAAGATTGTTTAACGTTAAGCTCACAGTATCATCAGACATTCATTTTAACACTGCCGTTACTTTACGACACATTCGCTACCTTAGCATGATTATAGACGACTTAATCTTTACTCAATATCTTTCTAACCATACGACAGATAAATGGATTCATTTTAGCCTGCATACAACTGAAAGCGAAATGCGCTTTGACATATCAAGCAACCTTGAATTTCATGAACAGCTCAATACAAATTTAAATTTATTTGATGCTCTTCTGACATTTAAACAAGACAATGCTGTGATTCAATCAGATCTGAAGCCATTTAAATGTTCGATACGTTGCGTCATAACGTAGGTTAAATAAAAAGGATCTCCCAACGATAGAGAGATAAATGAAAGCTATTTATCATCTATTGTTTGGGAGATCCCTTTCTTTTAGATCAGAAATGTTATCACAATCCTTAATTTTCAGCTGGTGAAAAGCTTCGTTTAGAAAACTCATCATCCATCATAAAAAATGCGTTACTATCATCATCAATTCTCTTAAGCTTTTGAATAATGCTATCAAACATATCCTCTTCTTCAACTTGTTCCTCGATAAACCATTTTAAGAAGTTAATTGTCGCATGCTCGCGAGCATCCCATGCCAAGTCAGATAAATCATAAATTTTCTTCGTGACATCTTTTTCTTGAGCCAATGCCTTTTCAAATACATCAAGAACAGCGCTAAAATCATTATTTGGCGCAGGTAATGCTTGAATCGTTGCACGCTCGCCTAGTGCATTAATAAAGTTATAAAATTTCATCGCATGGAAGCGCTCTTCTTCTGCTTGCACAAGAAAGAAGTTCGCAAATCCATCTAAGCTTTCATCAGAACAATACGCTGCCATCGCTAAATACGAGTGCGCTGCAAAAAACTCATAATTCATTTGGTCATTCAATGCTTTTAAAAGTTTATCATTTAACATTAGACACCCTCCTCGTTTTCCGTTCATGCACTGTTATTATATCATTTCCTTATTTAGTTATGATGAAACATTTCTGCTTCAATCAAGAAGTTTCCTTTGCTTTCGGTAATAAAAAGCTCATCAACGAGGCTAGCACACATAACATAATCGCCATGATAAAGGTTGCTTCATATCCACCCGTTATATCAAAAATAAGACCAGGTACATAAGATCCTAAAGCTGCACCAATTTGATGGCTGAAGAAAAACAAACCAATAATAAAGCCAACAGCTGATGGATCAAAATACTGTGAGGCTAGCTTCATTGTTGGGGCAACCGTTGAAAAATCGACAATCCCAAAAGATACAGAGAAAAGCATCAAAAGAAAAGAGTTACTAATGACAAAGCCAAACATAGCAGGTTGATAAATAATGACAAGGAGTAGCACAATCGTTAGTGAGCGAATACCATATAATCCACCGAGCATATACCTGCAATCCCACTTATCAGAAAGAAATCCAGATACAATCGTTCCAGAAAAATTAAACAATGCCAAGACGCTTATCGCCGTTCCAGCAAATGCAGCTGATAAACCGCAGTACTGAGCAAATGGGACAAGATGTGTATCAATAAGACCACTTGTTGTAAAGCCACATACAAAAAACGGAAGGAGCAAAAATAAAAACGAGCGACTGCGTAATAATTGGCTTAGAACAGCAAACAGTGATGGTTTCTTTTTTTCTTCCTGTTTGATTTGTGCAGGCTGTCCTCCATATGGTTCAACACCTCGTTCTCTGGGAAGCGAAGCATAAAAGAAATAAATGATCGGAACGAGGACAACTAGAAGTAAAAGGCCAAGCAGCATGATCGCCATATTCCATCCAAATATATAAATCGCAAAAATGGAAAGCGGCACAACAAAAAATTGTCCTGAAGCCGTACCCGCTGTCATAATTCCGATTGCTAACCCTCTTCTAGCTGTAAACCATTTCGTCACAACAACCGTACCTAACACATTAGAGGCTCCTCCAAATCCAATCGAAGCAATGAAGCCGTAAATCACCATTAAGTGCCATGATTCTGTCGCTAATGAGGTCAGTAGCATTGAAAGCGACACAACTAGAACACTGATCATCAGCACTTTTTTTGCGCCAATGCGATCAATGAGACGACCAATAAAAGGTTGAATGATCCCAAACACTAAATAACTGACAAAAGCAACGGCCGAAATTTCAGCACGACTTGATTGAAATGAATCTTCCCAAGGTGTTAAAAAAGCACCAAAGGAAAGACGAACCCCCTGCACAAGCATTAGTGATGCAAACGTGATGATTAAGATCATCCACCCGTAGTGCCACTTTTTCCTCATCCATTCACCCCACCACTCTATGTTCTGTCTTTCTATGTAAATCTAGCACACTATTTCTCTATTATACGTTTCTTTTCTCACGATGAGGAGAAACATTTAGTAGATACCAATTGTTGCTATGTCATCCGTTCTGATATTTCTCTATATTTATGATAGGATAAATAAAAGAGCATGAGGTGAACGCAAATGATTAGACAATTACATAACAATGATTATGATCGCTGTATGGAATTAGTCAAAAAACAACCAGCGGAAAATCTTTTTATCATTAGCGACATTGAAGCATTTGGCTTCGATCAACCATTTCAACAGCTGTGGGGAGACTTTGATGAAAAAGGTCACCTTCGAGCTATTTTACTTCATTATGAGGGAAACTTTATTCCTTATGGAGAAGGTTCATTTGATGCAGAAGGATTTGCCGATATTTTTTCAAAGAGTTCAAGTGCGGCAATCTTGTCAGGCTTAGAAAGCATGACGACCTCTATTCTTCCATATGTGACAAAACCAATGAAACCTACGAGGAAGCTTTATTATGCGAAGTGCACTGATTTATCAGCAGACATTCAACATATTGAAACAGGTAATGTAAAAAAAGCGACATTAGAGGATGTTGAGAGAATTAGCGAATTAACTCAACAAATTAAAGAATTTGAACGACCTGCATCTACTGAAGAAAGAAAAAGAAGTATGGAAATGGGCTTATCCAGAACCTATTATATTGAAGAAAATCTAAAAATGGTTTCCGCTGCTTCCACTACGGCTGAAAACACATATTCTGCCATGGTTGTCGGCGTCTGTACACTTGAGGATTATCAGAATCAAGGCTTAGCTAGTCAATGTTTAGCCCAATTATGTCGTGATGTGATGAAGGAAGGTAAAAGCCTCTGTCTCTTTTATGATAATCCAGCTGCCGGAAGAATTTATAAACGACTGGGCTTTAAAGATATGGATCGATGGACAATGACTGTCTGTAAATAAATAGAATCAGGTTGACCATTTCGTGCATCACGAGATGATGACCAACCTGATTCTTGTGTTAAATGATATGCTTCGTATTTTCTTTACTCTCATCTATCGGGTGCTGTGCATAATAAATTTCTGACTCTAAATAAGACGTATGATGCTTTGTCTCTTCATTCGTCCAATCAAACTCATTTTTCATAAAGGAAATTACGCTTTCCTTCCATTCGATCACCCAATTGATATTAAAAAAGAGGGCTCCTGTACGGCGGTTAAAGAAATCAATTGGTGCTGTCACCATCTCCTCTTCGATGCCATATTTTAATTGTGCATAAACAAGTGGAGAAAGCCCATGTTCGCTAGCCCGTTCTTTTCCTTTGAAATGATCGAAAACGTGATCAACATTTGTTCCATACAGCTTGACCATTCTTTTAGCGTCACTTGCTGATAACCCAAACTCCTTTCCTTCTGCTATTTTTTTAGCAACGAAGGTTTCGAATTGAGCAGAGCCTCCGACATTCCCTCCAGAAAGAGTCACATTTTCAGTCATACACGGCTGATCGTTTCCTAACTCTTTTGCAACCAGATCGACAATACGTTCTGCCATTTTGCGATAACCTGTCAGCTTTCCACCAGCAATTGAAATCAAACCAGATTCTGAAATGAAAATTTCATCCTTACGTGAAATTTCCGAAGCACTCTTTCCTTCCTCATGAATAAGGGGTCTAAATCCTGTCCAGCTTGATTCAATATCATTTTCTGCAATCTGTACGCTTGGAAACATATAATTAATCGCATCAATAATGTAATCTCGATCTTCTGCTGTCATTCTTGGATGAGCAATTTCATCTTTATAAAACGTATCTGTCGTCCCAACGTATGTCTTGCCATCACGGGGGATCGCAAATACCATCCGTCCATCCTTCTTTTCCGTATCAAAATAAACAGCCTGCTTAAGTGGAAAACGAGCTCCATCAATAACCAAGTGAACACCCTTTGTTAGATGAAGGTACTTCCCTTGCTTTGATCCATCCTTCTCACGCAATGTATCAACCCATGGCCCAGCAGCATTGACAATTTTTTTCGCATAGATATCATACGTTTTACTAGTAAGGACATCCTTCACCTTAACAGCGACAGCCTTCCCGTCTTGGTAAATAAAGCCCTCGGCCTTGGCGTAATTCACTGCTTTTACGCCCCGGTTTACTGCCTCTTTTAACACTTCTACCGTTAAACGAGCATCATCGGTACGGTATTCAACATAAACGCCGCCACCTTTAAGACCGTTTTTCATAATCAATGGCTCTTTCTCCAACGTTTCCTGCTTCGATAGCATTTTGCGACGTTCAATTTTTCGAACGCCTGCTAAGTAGTCATATACTTTTAATCCAATAGAAGTCGCCATTTTCCCGAACGTACCTCCCTCAATCATTGGGAGTAACATCCATTCAGGTGTTGTCACATGTGGAGCATTTTCATACACAATCGCTCGTTCTTTTCCCACTTCAGCGACGAGCTTCACCTCAAATTGCTTCAAGTAACGCAAACCACCATGGACAAGCTTTGTCGAACGACTTGACGTTCCTGCTGCAAAATCCTGCATCTCAACTAAGCCTGTTTGAATTCCTCTCACTCCGGCATCAAGAGCAATCCCTGCACCGGTAATTCCTCCACCGATTACTAATAAATCAAGCTCCTGCTTTCTCATTTCCTCTAAATAATCTACACGCTTTTAACTTGAGAATGTTCCCATTATGACCTCTCCTTTAACGTATTAGAGAAAAAGAAAAGACCACAACCGCTCTATTTCCGTTTTCACAAAAATAGAGGGTTGTGGTCTTCTCCTAATCTCCGACCGCAATTATTAACTTAGGTAAAGTATATATCACATTTTATGAATATTGACAAGAGATATTACTTAAATGCCATCGTAGCATTCACTGCCTTCTTCCAGCCATCATATAGCTTCTCTTGCTCTGACTTTTCCATCTTCACATCAAATGTCTGGTCGATAACCCATTGTTTCGCAATCTCTTCCTTACTACTCCAAAAACCAACCGCAAGCCCTGCTAAGTAAGCTGCACCAAGAGCTGTTGTTTCTTGAATTGTCGGCCGTTCAACGGGCACGCCTAGCATATCACTTTGGAACTGCATTAAGAAATCGTTTGCTACCGCCCCACCGTCGACACGTAATGTTTTCAACGAAATCCCTGAATCAGCTTCCATTGCCGTCAGCACATCCTTCGTCTGATAAGCAAGTGACTCAAGCGTCGCCCGAATAAAGTGCTCTTTCTCGGTTCCACGTGTCAAACCAAATACCGCTCCTCTCACTTCACTATCCCAATAAGGTGTTCCTAGGCCAACAAAAGCTGGCACAATATAAACACCATCAGTTGAGCTCACACGCTTCGCATATTCCTCAGAATCCTTTGCTGATTTAAGCATTCTCAATCCATCTCGTAGCCATTGAATCGCTGAACCAGCAACGAAAATACTTCCTTCAAGTGCATATTCAACACGACCATTAACACCCCAAGCTAATGTCGTTAATAAACCATGCTCAGATTTAACCGCTTTTTCTCCTGTATTCATCAGCATAAAGCAACCTGTACCGTATGTATTTTTTGCCATTCCTTCCTCAAAGCATGCCTGACCAAACAGTGCCGCTTGCTGATCACCAGCTGCTCCTGCAATTGGCACGCGGGATCCGAAGAAATGATAATCGATCGTCTCCGCGTAGATTTCAGACGATGGTCTTACTTCTGGTAGCATCGATTTAGGAATATCGAGCATCTCGAGCAATTCCTCATCCCATTTTAATTCGTAAATATTGTACATTAATGTTCGTGAAGCATTCGAGTAATCAGTGACATGCGCCTTACCACCTGACAGCTTCCAAATCAGCCATGTGTCAATCGTCCCAAATAACAATTCACCACGTTCTGCTTTCTCTCTTGCTCCATCAACATGATCTAAAATCCATTTAACCTTTGTTCCAGAAAAATAGGCATCAATCAATAAGCCTGTTTTATCTTTCACCATCGTTTCATGGCCATCCTTCTTTAACTGCTCACAGATCTCAGCTGTTTGACGAGATTGCCACACGATCGCATGGTAAATAGGCGTTCCCGTATTCTTATCCCATACGACTGTTGTTTCACGTTGATTCGTAATCCCGATTCCTGCAATTTCTTGTTCACTGACGTTAGCCTTCAGCATCACACCCGACATAACGGCAAGAATGGAAGCCCAAATTTCATTAGCATTGTGCTCAACCCAACCTGGTTTAGGAAAAATTTGCTTAAATTCTTTTTGTTCAACATCAACTATTTTTCCTTCTTTATCAAATAAAATCGCTCTTGAGCTTGTCGTTCCTTGATCCAATGCTAGAATATATTTCTTTTCCACTTTTCATTCCTCCACTGCTTCAAACTTTTTGTCAACGATTAAGCGACGAAACGTTTCTTTTCTGCAATCAGCGTAGCTCTTTTTTCTAGTCTTATGCTTATGATTAATACGATAATAAATGTAGCGATAAAAATCCATAAGGTAGAGTAAATAATCCCTTCAAAGAGTGCTGCATGTGTTAATGCTCCAAGTCCACCACCGATAATCGGACCTACGACAGGAATCCAAGCATATCTCCATTCTGAATCACCCTTTTTCGCTATTGGTAATAGAAAATGAGCGATTCGTGGCCCAAAATCCCGAGCTGGATTAATTGCATAGCCTGTTGTACCTCCTAAAGATAAACCAATTACAACAATGAGTAAGCCAACAATTAATGGATTTAATCCTTCCGTGAATTGATTTGCCCCTATCGCCAAAATCCCTAACACTAATATAAATGTTCCAAATACCTCACTGAAGTAATTCGATGGTGTATGACGAATAGCGGGCGATGTTGAAAAGACTGCTAATTTTGCGTCTTGATCATCTGTCTCTTTCCAATGAGGATAATAATGCAACCACACGAGAGTTGCACCAATGAAAGCACCAAGCACTTGAGCAAGAATATAAACAGGTACGTCACGCCAAGGAAATTCACCAACAAGTGCAAATCCAACGGTTACGGCTGGATTAATATGAGCATCACTAAATTGCCCTACTGTATAAATGGCCATCGCAACCCCTAACCCCCATGCTAACTGTAATCACAATCCATCCACCGTTTTCTGACTTCGTTTTTCTCAACACTGCACCAGCGACAACCCCTCCACCAAAGACAATTAAAATCATCGTACCAATTAATTCCCCCATAAATGGCAACATGTCATTTCCTCCTTACGTTCAAGCAAAAACAATTTTATGGCGAAAACCTTAGTCTTTTTAATGTACAGTGACCATGATAGCTATCCTATCTAGAAATTAGCCAAAAAAAGACAAGCAAAACCTACCTATCTAGTATGTCGATAGGTAAGCTGCTTGTCTCCAAATCTCCGCCACAGGTTATTAACTTACTAAATAGTAAAACATACCTTGCAAACGCTGTCAACATGTTAAAGCTTGTTATCAATCTCTCGTCATCAAGGTCTATGCATCCCATAAATCCTTACGTGATGTTGTCACCCCTACTGCACCAGCTTCTAATGCTCTTTTCACTTCCTCTTTTTCACGAATTAAGCCACCAGCAATAATCGGTATTCCTGTTTTTTCATAAACTTCTTGAATTATATGCGGCATGACGCCTGGTAACACTTCAATATAGTCTGGCTGAGTCGTCTCAAGTAGCTTATAGCTTGATTCTAAAGCAATTGAATCTAATAGAAAGAGACGCTGGATCGCAATAATTTTATGTTTTTTTGCAGTTAGGACAACGTTTTTTCTAGTAGAAATAATTCCTGCTGGGCGAATATCCTGACAGAGAAATTGAGCAGCATACTCATCATGCTTTAACCCCTGAACGAGATCTGCATGCATAAATACTTTCTTACCAGCCTTTTTTGCTAGCTGGATTAAAGTCTTTAATTGACCAATATGACTATTTAATAAAATAATCACTTCAAACTCACTTTTGAGTAATGCCTCAAATTCCTTAATTGAACGAGCTGCCGGAAAGATCCGTTGCCCTTCGAAATGACGTTGTGACATCTTATCCCACTCCTTCTTCCCTGTTCTGCTTATTAAAACAACGAAAGGACCGAATGTCAAAGTTTATTCACGTTTAGAAAAATATAGCTTATCGCGAGTCCTTAATGGAGGTATCCTTAGTCTTCAATTCGTTCAGAAAATGATCATAATTTTATTCCCAAATGAGTTAAAAAGAGAAAGAGTGACGATAACAGCCACCCCTTCTCTTTGATATTTATTCTTGTTCTAAAGCACGATAAAGAAATGCTGCAAACTGCGCACGACTCACCGCTTCTTTTGGACGATATTCAGATACAGTTGTAATTCCATGCTGTGCAAGAATCTCTACATTTTCTTGATGATCATTAGAAATACGCTCAACATCTGTCATGGTCACTTTTTCGCCCGTATTCTCTAAATGGAATGCTCGAACAAGTACCGTTGCCATTTGTTCACGCGTAAGGAGATCACCAGCACCGAATGTTTCATCAAACTTTCCTGTGAAAATACTAGCTTCCTTCACCGCTTTTGCAAATGGTGCGTAGTAGCTTTTGACCGTTAAATCTGAAAATGGTGCTTCCGTTAACTCACTTGAAACTTCCAATTTTAAAGCATTCGTCAAAAGCTCAGCTGCTTGTCCACGATTCAATTGATTACGAGGTTGGAACGTTCCATCTGGATAACCACTGATCACCCCATCAGCATAAAGAGCTTCAATTTCTTTCTTTGCCCAATATTTCTCATTCACATCTGAAAATGTTGGAGTCGTTGGAGCCTTCTCAGCTTGCGCAGATGCATAGATGCTATTTGCTAATAAACGATAGCTATGCTGCGTATGTGCTCGAAACGCTAAATCATTTGCAAAAAGAGTAACCGTTGCCTGATCTAGATTTTGTGTAAATCCAAGTGTTTCTCCTTTTGCTCCATCATGCCCTGGCCACCAACCAGCAACGTAAAAGTCTTCATCTGCTGAAATAGTCGCAAGTACTTCAGCTTGCTCTGGAACAGCAGAAATCCACGAGCCAGTTGTGATATAAAGAAGTTCATCTTCTTGATACCCAGAAGTTAAGAGATGATTGTTCACACTTGCCTTTACTAGTCCTTCGTGTGAAAGCTGCGTTGTTTGATAATCAAAGCCGTCTAATACATTCCCATCCTTCACTGCCTTAAGAGCACGACCACCAATTCCGATGTATGCTTTTCCAGCTAATTGATCAACATTAAGCGCACCAGCATCATCAATTAAAACGTCTGCCTGCTCTTGATCAACCAATTCAAAGCCAAGCTCTTCGACAACAACCTTACTTTGTTTCGAACCAATGACTGCTACTTTTGGTTGAGTAAGTTCAACTGTTTTTATCTCTTTCGTTAAAGGTAACGCATCAAAAACATACCCACTAGCATAAGGCGCTAAGTCTTTTGTTTCAACGACAAAATCACCTTGATTGATTCCTGCACTACCCTCTTGTACAGATTGAACGACTTTTCCTTTTGCAAGAAGGTCATTTACAATTTTAATGACATCATTATTTGAGTTTGTCAGAACTTGCTGTTCAGTGGATGAATCAATCTGACTAGTTGGCACATTCGCTGCTTGTACGTCTTTTGTCTTAGCTGTAAATGCATCCTTCACCCGAACTTCCTCTGCATCAAAACCACGAAGGGCTGGGAAATTGACAACGATCGGATCATACATCGCATCCCAATCAGACGCATCATCACCTGGATAAAGCATCGCATTCGCTAAGCCACGTTTTGCTTGATTCATCGGAACGATATACGTACCTACTGGATATGTCGCACCATCAACCGTTACCAGTTCAGTCGTTTGTTCCACTTTAATTCCATTACGAACGAGATAATCAACCATCTTATTCGCTTCAAGAATATTCTTCTGATCTTCTATGTCATTTGGAATGACATAGTATTCTGGGAAGAAATTCTCATGATTCCCACGAATACGACCAATTTCTTCTCCTGCTTGATTCACATAATATTGATCAACAGAACGGTCGTCTTCACCATTTACTCCACGCTTGAAAATTTTAAGCTGATTTTTAAATAGTTGATCCTTTTGATCGACAACATAATTCGTTGCCCCTAGACCGGCATGAACCGTTGCATACAGTGAATCTTGACTTAACGTCGGCACTTCAATTGTATGACCAAGCGATCCATGAAGCATCGAGAAAATCGCTGTATACGCTGGTGTCATATCATCCCAGCCACTCCCCCAATCAAGTGCAGGGATAAAGTATGAGTCTAAATCTGAATTAGCGACACCTGCTCTTCCCATCGCATGAGCTTGGTCTAGCATGCTATTAATGAGAAGATCGTACTCAAAATTTGGATTATGCGGTGGTGTTGCTGGTTCAATTAAAAATCCATTCACATATCCGTGGAAATCTAAAAATGAAAGAGGTGTCCATTTGGCGATTTCTTCATTCACGGCTATTGTTTCCACTTGTGTTTGGTATGCATTATCACGATTTAGGTCAAAACCATTTGCATTGGCACGCGTATTCGCCACACGACCATCAGGATTATGCGTGAAATTAAACAAGAAAATCACATCATCAAGGATGTCCTCTACATTTAATGTCACAGTTGATTCTGTTCCATTTTCATCCGTTGTCTGAAATGTAACTTCATTTTCAAGAGCAAATTTCTTAAGTAATTCAACCTGAGCATCTACACCTTCAACTTCATCAGGGTGGATGTTATTAAACCAGATCGGAACTTGATAATCACCAATCGTTCCATCTTCTAGCTTTTTCAGTAATTCTTCAGGATTTTCAAGCGCCAAAGGCAATGTTTCATCTAAGTATTTATTTACTACAGCCTCATCTTTTGCCAAGACTACAAAGTGAATGTCACGTCCTTCGACAGACTCTCCTAGTTTCTTATACTCAAGATAACGATTGTTTGAATCGCTAGCTTCACCAAAGATTTGATCAATAGCTGGCTTTATTTCCTCATAAGCCAAATATTCATCATACACATTAAGCTTAACATTTGTCGAAGCTTTTACTCCTGTGTCAGCGTTTATAAGAGCTAATTCATAGTTTCCAATTAATTCAGGATAAAGAACTCGAATCGCTCGAGGAGCTAGATTCGTAGTATCATAAGGCAAATGAAATTCTACTGTTGCCTGGATAGTCGTTGTATTACCAACGTAGTGCGGCTCTTCAATAACTTGAATAAAAGATTCCCCACTATATTCTTTTGCTTCACTATTCCACTTTTTCCAATCGGCAAAATCTTTACCTCCAAATTCCCATTTCAAATTTTCAAGGTTAACCGTTTCACCAAAATCTACTTTTACATCGACCGTCCGAATCTCTGTAAGTGAAAGTAATGATTGACTCACTTCAAGCTCTATTGCTTCATTAGCTTGAATCGCTTGCTGTTGATTTGCTTGAACAGCTAGTGATGTCGGTGAGACCATCGTTAATATTAATAAAAGAGCCAACCAAGATGCTACAATCTTTCTCATAAGCTGTTTCCTCCAATTTAATTAATATAAATACATAGACATGTATGTTCATAGACTACAAAAGAAACTATACCAAAATACTTCGATTTTGGAAAGATAAAACATTATTATATTTGAATAATTATGCAAAAGGGATAATCGATTTCATTACTCTCTCTTTATATAAGAAAAAAGGTATCCTACTAGAAGCGAGGACACCTTTTACCCTATCATCATCTTATACGTTCTTAAAACGTGGTAATTTTTCTTAAAACTAATAATAAAAAACATGCGATCATTAATAAAGAAGACATTAGTAACCACGCTAAGCTAAAATTCCCACTGAGATCAACGGCCAAGCCGAATATTGGTGGAAAGATAACGACCCCCATCGAACCAATCGTCAAACTAACCCCACTCGCTAACCCAGCTTTATCTGGAGGAGTTAGCTCTGTTGCAATATTCATCCATACCCCATTAAATCCTGTAACTGTTAATCCTAAAATAAAAATAACCGGTATCATGACCCATAAAGGTGTTGTCGTCTCGAAAAATGCCATCGCTAAAGTACCAAAAAACGCGAGGATCGTCAGTAATAGCATGACAGCAAAACGACTTCCTTTAAAGAGAGTATCACTAATCGTTCCCCAAGCTACCCTACCAATTGAACCTGCGACTTCCGTTAGAACGAGCATGGCTCCAGCTATTGCCAAACCAAATAGCAGTTCATTTCCAACATAGAAGATCATATACATCGTCAAGGTCATTTGTGAACCATTTAAGAAAAAAGCGACGATACTGATCATTAACAACGGAGGATGCTTAGCAACACTAAATACTTGAGCAAATAAAGAACCTTTTTCCTCGCTCATGACCTTCTCTTCAATCGGACGTTCCCGGTAACGCCAATAAGAGATTGCACCTATCACAATTAATAGTAGACAGGCACTTGCCATAGCGATACGCCAACCCATTACTAGAGCAAAAGGTAAAAGAATAATCGCTGCTAGTGCTGATCCAAATGTGACTCCCATTTGTTTAATCCCCATTGCTGTGCCACGCCGTCTCTCTGGAAACCAATAAAGAATCCCTCTATTCGTAACAGGATGCATTGTTCCATATGCCATACCACCGATTAAAATAAAGAGCAATATCGTAACAAAGGAAGGTAGCATGGATGCAATGAAATAGGCAAGGCCGAGGCATAGACAGAGTACAAACAAGAGTTTACGGGTTCCAACCTTATCTACTAATAAACCGGATGGAATACTAACAAGCATTTGACCGATAAAAAGAAAAGAAGGAAAAAGTCCAATTTGTGCATTTGTTAGCTGTAAATCCTCCGCAATAAGGGGCCCAAGTGGAGCTATGCTTCTTCCAACCATCGCCACTAAAATTTGAGCTAACAATAGCCATCCAAGCATTCTCCAAGCTATAAAGGAATCGATCTGGACGCGACTAACAATTGAGGGTTCTCCTTTCATATCGCCAAAACGATTGCAGGATGAATACGATGACTTATTCCTGCATTCCTTACTCGTCTAGAGAAATCAAATTGATCAATAAACATTTGCTTTTTTTTCGTTTTCTTAGATGGTTGATTCATGATTTGCTCCCCTTACTTTTATCTACTGATGTTGTTAAAAAATCTTCTAAGCTTTCATTTGGCAGTGAGAAAACGGTTTCTATCGGAGAATAGTTTCCTGCTAATCGCCCTAATGGGGCAAGTCTCTCAAGATTAATTCTTCCGTTTTCATAAAGCTCATCGCGAATATGAAATTGAACCACTTGTCCAATCACAAGATGATCACTACCAAGCTCAATAATATCATGTAGCTTGCACTCCATATTTATTTGAGCTTCCTTAACTCGTGGTGGCTTTACGATCATACTTTTTGCAGGAGTAAGCCCTGTATAGGAAAACTCATCAACATCACTAGTAAGATTTTCTGACGTACGATGCATTTCATTTCCAAGTGGAGCAGACACGATATTAATGACATATTCTTTTTGCTCGCGAATATTTGTTAACGTATCTTTCACTGTTCCTTCTCGTTCTCCTACACCAGGTCCTATTGAAATTACTAGCATAGGCGGTTGTCTTGAGGCAACAGTAAAAAAGCTAAATGGTGCCAAATTGTATGTTTCTTCATTCGATACTGTTGAAACCCAAGCAATAGGACGTGGGACAACGCTTCCTGATAATAGTTTATAGTTTTCTTTCGTTGTAAGATTTTCTGGATTAATAATCATATTGGTCATCCTTTCCGTCACCCTCGTTCACAGATTATTGATAGAATTCTATTACGATGATCACTTTAAGGTATTAATAAAATTTTGCCTGTACTTGCTCGACTCTCTACATATTGATGAGCCTTGCTTGCATCCGCTAAAGAAAAGCTCTTTGAAATATGCATGTTAAGCTTGCCTTGAACAAGTAAATCAATTAAAGCGCTTGCACTTTCTTGAAGCTTTTCAGGTCTTAGCCGACGGTACGTTCCTGTACTATAACCGATGACAGAGCGACATCTTGAATGAAGCGCACTTGTTTGTACTGTACCAGGCTTTGAACCATCATTCGCATGACCAAAGATAACAATTCGTCCAAAGTCGGCCAAACATTCCATACTTTTTTCAAAATTTTCCCCTGCTATCGTATCTAACACGATATCTACACCTTCTCCATTTGTCATATTCATAACTTCTTTCACAAAGTCGTCTTCGCGGTAATTAATGACATAGTCAGCACCAAGCTCCTTTGCTAAACTCACTTTCTCATTACTTCCAACAGTGCCAATAACTTGAGACGCTCCAAAGAGCTTGGCAAGCTGTATAGCAGTTGTACCGACTCCCCCTGCGGCAGCGTGAATTAAAATCGTTTCGCCTTCAATAAGACGAGCCATTTTCTTAATAACATTATAGGAGGTAATCCCGACCGTTAAGGAAGACGCTGCTATGTTTATGTCTAATTCGTCTGGAATAGCAAATGTTAAGCGTTCATCCGCCTTCACATATTCAGCATATGATCCCCTTTTTGGAAAAGCCATCACTCGTTGCCCTTCCTTAAACCCCGTTACGTCACTCCCAACCTTCTCAATGACACCAGCACAATCTAACCCAGGGATAAAAGTTGATGCTTGCACGCCATGATATTCTCCTAAACGAGCTTTAATATCAGCAAAATTAACACTAATCGCTTTTACATGAATTAACACTTCTTTAGGACCAATGCTTGGAACATCAACTTCTAGCAACTCTAATACTTCTGGTTCACCAAGCTTAGTGACAACGATTGCTTTCAATGAGTTCACCCTCCCTTGTTTCGATTGAAAAGCACTAACTAATCCGTCGACAATATACAATTAGTATATCGATTTAATTTCAGAAAATAAAGTTTTTTTAGAAAGAACAATACTTTTTAGTCCTACATCATCAAAAAACGCTCCCGAATGTCGGAAACGTTATGGATGAATATGCGTTAGTTTTTCCTCAATCGAAACGCCATACTTATTATAATGGATTTTGATATTTGTAAGAACCTCCGTTGCGCCTTCATCAATTCCAACTTGCTGTGCTCGTTTGATTAAGCCAAAAACATCGTCTATCTGCCCTTCAATCACCGTCTCCATTGGACCAACATGATAGTTTAAGCCTGACTCTTTTACCACCTCAATTATTTTTGGAATCACACCGTCCGTGTCCATGTCTTTCCCATTCGGTAATACTTGAAATCCTGCTGTGACAGTCGCCATTGTATCCATCCTCTCATCATCATTTATATGTACATTATCCTACTTTCAGAAAAGTTAAACATAGAGATTTTTTCTTATTAAGAAAGCGATGCTCAATATAATCAAGCATCGCTAGTTTGCGGCTATCATTCGTATACCAATATAAACAATCTTTTATCACTAGGTAGTCTATTCATCGATAACCTAGAGGAGAGATTGTGTTTACTCTTTACTTATTTAGTAGTCCTTGTCTCATTATAAATTCCTTCATATGCATTCTTTGTTTTCCTTCTAGGAGCGTACTAATAACTTGTTCAGTCCACTTATCTTCTCTTTTTCCTTCGGTTCTATTCTTATAATAAGCAGAAATGATTTCATCATATTGAGATAATTCCTCATCTCTTTTTCCTTTTTCATTGCTATATAATTCTTCATGAAAAATATTCTCAAGAGGAAGTCTCGGTTTCTTTGATGGTTCATGTGCTGGATAACCAATACATAGTCCAAAAAGAGGAATGACACGTTTCGGCATTTCTAGTAACTGATGCACTTCTTCAATATGATTACGAATTCCTCCAATATAGCAGATGCCTAACCCCATTGATTCTGCAGCGATTGATGCATTTTGAGCTGCTAACGCTGCATCGATTGTCGCGACCATAAACTTTTCTGTGCTTTCTAAAATATGATCGGCTTGTACACCTTTCATTTCCGTAATTTTTTCGTGGCGATTTAAATCAGCACAAAAAATCATAAAATAGCCATTTTTCGCCAACATACTTTTGTTCATCAGCAAATCTAGCTAGCGTACTCTTTCTCTCTTCATTAGATACTCCAATAATCGTGTAAGCTTGCAAAAAACTTGAAGTTGATGCTGCTTGTGCACTTTTTATAATCTTTTCAATCTGTGTTTTTGTTAATGGCCGTTCTTTAATTTACGTAATGATTTATTTTAATAAACATTGTATTGTCTCATTCATTCCATATTTCCACCTTTTTTAATGAAATAAGCGACTTTTCTAAAATCTCCACGATATCGAGCGTTTGCACCTCTTCCTCGACCTCTTTCGCCTTCGTTCCGTCACTAAGCATCGTTAAGCAATAAGGACAGCCACTTCCGATCACAGATGGTTTGACTTCCAAAGCCTGTCCTGTCCGCGCGACATTGACACGCTGGCCGGCATCTTCTTCCATCCACATCATGCCTCCACCAGCACCACAGCACATTCCATTTTCTCGGTTACGCTCCATTTCCGCTAGTTTCACGCCTGGAATCGCTTTTAAGATTTCACGAGGTGGCTCATACACTTCGTTGTAACGACCGAGATAACAGGAATCATGGTAGACAATCGTTTCATTCACTTCATATTTCGGCTGAATACGGCCTTCTGCAATTAGTTTCGCTAGTAATTCGGTATGGTGATACACTTCGACATCTTCCAAACCAAATTCAGGGTACTCATTTTTAAACGTGTTGTAAGCATGCGGGTCAATCGTGACGATTTTCTTGACGCCATGCTTTTGGAACAAATCAATATTCGCTGTGGCCAGCTCTTGGAATAAAAATTCATTTCCAAGTCTGCGCGGTGTATCCCCTGAGTTCTTCTCCTTGTTGCCAATAATTGCAAACGAGACACCTGCTTCATTGAGCACTTTTGCAAACGATTGAGCAATCTTTTGACTACGCTTATCATAGGAGCCCATTGAACCTGCAAAGAAAAGATATTCAAATTCTTCGCCTGCTTTTTCCATCTCTTTGACTGTTGGCACGTGAATATCCTCACGTCCCTCGCGCCAGTTTTCGCGCTCCTTACGGCTAATCCCCCACGGATTGCCTTGACGTTCGATGTTTGTCATCGCACGCTGCGCATCAGCATCCATCTTTCCTTCTGTTAGCACAAGATAACGACGCAAATCGATAATTTTATCGACATGCTCATTCATCACGGGGCATTGATCCTCACAGTTACGACACGTCGTACAGGCCCAAATTTCTTCCTCTGTAATGACGTCGCCAATTAAGCTTACATCATAGCCAGCTGCCGCTTCTGATCCACCAGCACCCGCCATCGCTAGTTGATTTGCTTTTGTATTCGAAAAAGCAAATGCAGGTAGCCATGCTGATTTTGACGTTACAGCTGCGCCTTTTTCTGTTAAGTGATCACGCATTTTTACAATCAGATCCATTGGGGAGAGCATCTTTCCTGTTCCCGTTGCCGGACACATATTTGTACAGCGCCCGCACTCGACACAGGCATACAAATCAACTAGCTGCTTTTGATTAAAATCTTCAATCTTATTGACTCCAAATACTTCCTGGCTCTCATCTTCAAAGTTAATCGATGAAAGGCGTCCAACCTTGTGCGTACGACCAAGAAAGACATTAATTGGACCCGCAATTAAATGGGCATGCTTTGATTGCGGCACGTAAACAAGGAAAGTGAGTAAGAATAATAAATGCAACCACCAGAAGACAAAGAATAGGCCGCCTGCCACTGCAGGTGATACGAAGCCAAAGACAGCGGCAATCCCTGATGCAATCGGTTCAAAGCCAGTCAGTGGTTTCCCAAGCCAAATGATTTCCATTCCCTTGGCAAGAAGCTTTGATGTCATCAGACCGCCAATGAAGATAAGGACAAGCCCCGCTTTCCAGCCTCGTTTCAACCGAACGAGCTTCTCGATATAACGACGATAGAACGCCCATACAACCGCCGCTAAAATCATGATTACGACGATTTCTTGGAAAAAGGTAAAGTACGGGTAAAGCGGGCCTAATGGCAAGTGCGAGCCAATCGCAAGCCCTTTCCAAATTAAATCGATCGCGCCAAGCTGAACCATTAAAAATCCATAGAAAAACATCAGATGGATGATTCCACTTTTCTTATCCTTAAGGAGTTTCTTCTGTCCAAATACATTCACCCATACGGCATCAAGGCGTTCCTTCATCGTATGAGTAAACTCAGCTTTTTTACCGAGTTTAATGTATTCATACCTTGTTTTGACTAAAGAAATAAATAGATAGACTGCATAAATCACTACTACACAAAATAAAAGGATATTAATTAAATAGAGACTATTCATATTAACCTCTCTTTACTTAGTCAATATTAATATTTTAATAGAGAAATGTTTTCTTAATTCTTTTTATGTCTTACTAATAAAGATTCAACTTTATCCCCGACTTCAGAAGTAGTTGCAAAACCACCCATATCAGGTGTTAGCACCTGTTCTTTAGTTAGTAATTGTTCAATAGCATGTAATATAGCCTTCCCCCAATGCTCCTGGTTAAAATAATCTAGCATTTGGCTAGCAGACCAAATAGCTGCTAGTGGATTCGCAATTCCTTTTCCTGCTATATCTGGGGCAGAACCGTGAATCGGTTCAAACATTGATGGGTAGTCCTTTGTAGGGTTAATATTTGCTCCAGCAGCAAGTCCCAATCCTCCAGCAAGAGCTGCCCCAAGATCAGTCAGGATATCTCCAAATAAATTAGAAGTAACAACTACTTCAAAACGACTAGGGTCCGTTACAAAAAACATACTTGCCGCGTCCACCAAATAAGAATATGTTTGAACCTCAGGATAATCTTTTCCAACTTCTTCAAAGATCTCGTCCCAAAATACCATTGAATAATTTAAAGCATTGCCTTTGCTAATACTTGTTAATGTTTTTCCTTGTTCATTTGCATACTCATATGCATAACGAATAATTCTCTCTGTTCCTTTTCTTGAAAATACCCCTGTTTGTAAAACAACCTCTTCTGGTTTCCCTTTAAATAGCCAGTCTCCTGCCCCTGCATATTCTCCTTCACTGTTCTCACGAATAACCATCATATCAATGTTCTCCTTTGAAGCATTGATCAAAGGTGACTTTGCCCCATCCAAAAGGGTTATTGGACGTAAGTTAATATATTGATCCATGAGTGTTGATTAACCAATAAAATCCAACAAAATATGTACCGAAAAGGACACCTTTCTTGTAGAATGATGTTTGCTGACAAACAAACTACATAAGAGGTTCCCTCATGAATGAAGAATACCACATTCCACAATTTGTTTCAAAAGATTGTTTCAGAAGAAGAAATAACGATCATTCGGGATGCCATCGGCTACAAGGATACCGAACGCAAACTTGATGTGTTAACACTCATTAATTATTTGCTCTGTGCTTCATTGAATGAACTTAATCGTTATCGAGATTGCGCGGATGTAGGCGACCAATATGGACTTCCAAAGGTTAATCACTCTACTCTCTCTAAAAATGCTGGTCATGTGGACTACACCATCATGAAGAAATTATTCCATTTAGTTGTGTCAAATGCAATCGAATGACACGTAGAGCATTAAAAATTCTCAAAGGATCTCCTTTTGGTGGACTCCACTACAATTACAGTGGGAAAATCGCGCCTTACCTTGGGCTCTTTATCACGGAGAACGCGCAGGAATCAACTTACATGTCAGCTATTCTCCTCTTACGGAAATGCCACTTCAAGTCGTTGAAACGACTGGACTTGTGCATGATGGACCGATAGGTGAACAACTAGTCGATTCTCGATTTATCATGGTAGAAGTTCGGGCCTACTTTAAAAGTAAACGAATCGATCAGTTTATAGAAGACCAAGCAAATGTTTGTGATCCGAATGAAAGAAAATATTGAGATTTTTTTGACCTCATGCTTTACAGGCCTTGAGGAAACTGGATCGCCCGTCACACGTGACATCTACCTGTTAACTCGGGTACCGACAATCACGTTCTAAGAAACGTCATCGGGTGGTATTTTTTAAAGATGATTACGGCAACGAGATACGCGTAGTCACTAATTTAATGAACGTTTCACCTAGAAGCCATCGCAGACATGTACAAAGCAAGATGGAGAATAGAAACGTTCTTTCGATGGATTAAACAGAACTTAAATGTCCCTGTTTTAATTGGTACGACCGAAAATGCCGTTTTTAATCAGCTTTTGCCGCTTTAATCGCTTATGTCTCTATTGAAATGGCTCTATACAAAGACATCAAAAGGAAGAGTATTTGAAAAAATGTCGTTTATCTCTTTTCAAAGAAAACTGACTAAAAGACAACTTACCGATTGACTGGCGTTCCGAAATGGCTGTTATTTTGAAAATAAAAAAATTTCAAGGGATATGTCTGTCTAATTTTGGATAATCAACACTCGTGTTATTTTATAAATTTTAACTAACCTTTCCACCTTCTAATTATTAGATGTTGATTCGATGCATAAATACATCATAGATGCACAACAGCATCATCGAAGCTATTATCTTTATTATAAGCAGAAAGTTTCGACTTTTTTGTCCTACAGGAAAGAATATAGAGGACAAAAAAATAAAATCGATGCAAAATGACATCAGCTTTATTTTTTAAAAGTATTAGACCTTACAATACTTTTAGAGGACAAAAAACGATTTTGATTAAAATTCAAAATCGTCTTTTTTCTATCACTTTTTATATTTTTGTAAATTGGTTTCATAAAACTCAGCTATTTAACAGGGCTCTTCGCAAGAAACAAAGCTCTTTCTTTGCCTCCTTCCACAACCCTTAATCCGTTACCGCCCCTTTAGAAGCAGAAGAAACCAATCTCGCATATTTATTTAAAATTCCTCTTTGATATTTAAGAGGAGGTGCTGTCCATTCTTTTAAGCGCTGCTCCATCTCACTTTCCGATACATCGACCGTCAATTCCTGTGTTTCACTATCAATCGTCACGATATCTCCTGTTTTTAATAGAGCAATTGGTCCACCAACTTGCGCTTCTGGTGCGACATGTCCAACGACTAGTCCGTGTGTTCCGCCAGAGAATCGTCCGTCCGTAATCAAACCGACCTTCTCTCCTAAGCCTTTCCCAACAATGATTGCTGTGATGGAAAGCATTTCAGACATTCCAGGTCCACCCTTTGGTCCTGCATAACGAATCACGACCACATCTCCTGCTTGAATCTCATTACTTAAGACAGCTTCTGTTGCTTCTGTTTCTGTATCAAATACTTTCGCAGGCCCAGTCAATTTTTTCACTTTCAAACCAGACATCTTCGCCACTGCTCCCTCAGGCGCTAGATTTCCTCTTAATACGTAAAGTGAACCTGATTCACGTAGCGGATTATCTAACGAACGAATAATCACTTGCCCCTCTTTTAACGAAGGAACTTCTGCCAAATTCTCGGCAAGCGTCTTTCCTGTAACAGTCAGGCAATCTCCATGTAAAAGACCAGCTTCAAGCAATAGCTTCATAACCGCTGAAACACCGCCAACCTCATGAAGATGTTCCATCACATACTTACCACTAGGCTTTAAGTCTGCTAAATGTGGAACTTTTTTACGAATGCGATCAAAATCATCTAAAGATAAATCAACATCAACCGAATGAGCAATCGCTAATAAGTGTAAAAATGCATTCGTCGATCCACCAAGAGCCATCACAACAGTAATCGCATTTTCAAACGCTTTTTTCGTCATAATATCTTTCGGATAAATCCCTTTACGAAGAAGCTCGACAACCGCTTGACCTGCTTTATCACAATCCTCTAGCTTTTCAGGTGATGTAGCTGGATTGGAGGCACTACCAGGCAAACTCATCCCCATCGCCTCAATAGCAGAGGCCATCGTATTTGCCGTGTACATACCACCACACGAACCAGCCCCTGGACAAGCATGACATTCAATATCTTTTAAAGTCTCTTCATCCATATTTCCTGCATTTCTTTGTCCTACCGCTTCAAAGACAGAGACGATGTCAAGATCTTTGCCATCCTTAGATTTCCCTGGTGAGATTGTGCCTCCGTATGTAAAAACAGCTGGTACATTTAAACGACCAATTGCGATCATACAGCCTGGCATATTTTTATCACAGCCACCAATCGCCACAAGCCCGTCTAAACGTTCCGCTCCCATTACCGTTTCAATCGAATCGGCAATGACTTCACGACTAGGCAAGGAATAGCGCATTCCTTCATGTCCCATTGAAATCCCATCTGAAACCGTAATCGTATTAAAAATAAGCGGAGCGCCACCACCCTCTCTTGCTCCCGCCTTCGCTTTTAATGCAAGTTGATCAATATGCATATTACACGGAGTGACCTCACTCCACGTACTAGCAATTCCAATCATCGGCTTCTTAAAATCCTCATCCGTAAAGCCAGTCGCACGCAGCATTGCTCGGTTCGGCGCGCGGTTTTCTCCCTCACTAATGTCAATACTACGAATTCTTAAATCCTTATTTGGCTTAACCATTTCTTCTTCACCTTCCTTTTAATTATATGAATTTTGATCTTAATAGCGATTAAATGTTCACTATCTAATCGTAACGTATTTTCGAATAATTTTCTAATTATTCATGTTATTTTAATATGATGTTTTAAAAAAAATAGGTTATCAAGAAAAATGAAACAATTTCGTCATTTATACTCTTCCTTCTTCTCCATTTGCCCAATAAACTCACTTTTCCAATTGACTTTCAATGATCTCTATTAACACATCGACATACTGCTCCTGATAAAAGGCGATTTGATGGGCAAGCAGTTGTTGCTTCGCTTGCTGAAGCTGCTGTTGGTGGACGTGATCGAGCTTTTTCAAGCGGTGATCTGGGATTTCGACGCCACTTGTTGATTGATAAAGAGTTGAATGCTCGGTCCAAATCGTTTTTAATCGTGGATAACGTTGACACAACCGTTCAGCAATTAATAAACCTTCTGGATCCCAATCTCCCGCATAAAATAGCGAAGCGCCGCTTTCAGCTAATCGGTCAAGCATCATCAATCCTGCTAGCTTTGGTTGGCCATGTAAACAAATGAGCGGAGGTACGTACTCATCTTCGGAGAAATAATGCACCAGTTCAGAAAATATCCCTGAATTTTCAACGACAACAACCGTTGATTCGACCATAGGACGCAATGTAAGTAAACTTAAGCACTTCTCGTAACGGGACGTTCAAAACGACTTTTTCTTCAAATGCCTGTTCAAATACGCGAGAAATTTTTTTATTCATCTTTGCCGTTAACCCGATACATGTGACAAAGTTTGCAATATCATCGCGATAGATTTTAACATACTGTAACAGTTCATTCGTTTGCTCCGTTGTAAGCTTAAGTATCGGCTCATAGTCAGCATTGTGCTTTTCCTTTAACCACTGTATCATCTTTAAAAAGGCTGCACCAAGCTCACGATTGCCATCAAGAGCATGAGGGTTTCCTGTCATCCGTTGCGAGAACAAAGGCAGGCGTTCGTATTTATCCTGCCCTATCCTTCTATTAATTTCTTGTAACAGCTGTATCAGCAGTTCCAGCATCGCCTTCGCTGACTCGCGATCATGTTCAAACAAGGAATGAATCAGTTTTGTCCCTCTCCCATTTGCTTCTACATACTCCAGCCAAGCTTGAACGAGTTCATCATTACAACTGGAAAACTGTTGAAAAAAAGCAGCCCTTTCAGCCTGATGCTTGGCTTCGTGCTCGGCTTTGGTCTTTAATGATTTTCCAGCATAGGCTTCTAACAATGACAACAGAGATAGGCTTTTGAATCTTGTCGCTTGCAGCTGCTGCTCGAACGCTTGAAGCTTAACCGTTGCTGTTTTTTGGTGACTATAGTCTTTTCCAAAAAATGTGGACAGTGCTTCCTGCTCATCAAAACGTAGATTCGTGATTGTCACCGTCCCACCAATGCGGCCAAGTGATACATAGCGGTCGATCATTTTAACAAACAAACGCCCAAAGCCCGATTCACGTTTAAAAAAGCGCACAGCCTCCGGCAAAAGGTTATCGATGTCACTCAAATAATGACAACTCCTTTACTTGTTCTTCCGGTTTCACTAGTAAATGACGTTGATTCCCATCCCATTGATAATTAATAACCGTTACAAAGTTCGCATTTTTCGGGCGAACAAGCTCACTGATTGATAAGGAAGAAACCGTTTCATAATCACCCCATAGTGCTTGTGAGTTCATGATATAGTTGAAACCAAGCTCTTCAATAAGCTTGAACATATCTTGGATGTTTCGTTCATCAACCCCTGCGAAGGCTTCATCAAGACAAATAATTGGCGGGGCTTCAGGCCGGGCTTCTTGATAACGGGAATGAGCCGCCGAAAACAATGGAATGTACATCGCCATTGCCTTTTCTCCTCCACTAAATGTAAAAAATTTATTGTTCGTCAACTCACGTTTCTGTTCATTTTCACGCTTGTAATACAGCGTAAATTGAAACCACTTGCGATAATCGAGAATATCTCGTAACAACTGTTGGAATGATTCACCAAAACCAGACTCCTTTTGTCGTTCTTTCGCATGCTCAATTTTCGAACGGAAGTGTTGGCGGATTTTCTCAAGTTCTTCCTCCGTTAACAGCTGAGAGTTCCTCTTTAAGAGCTGAACAAGTTCGGAAGTATCGATCTGATCTTCATATTCTGCTGGTTTTGCATTCCATCTTAATGAAAATGTTAAGCCTGATGAATTATCGCGCTCTTCCATATGCTTGGCTGTTTTTTTCACCCATTGCTCCGCCCGGTAAATTTTCGCCCGAATCATCGTCCCAATGTTGTTAACGATAATCTCATGGAACAACTCCCGATCCTGATCATCTAAATACGATTGCAGCCTTACTACTTCTTCCTCAAGCTTCGCTAACACAGAGGCTGGTTCAAGCTTTCTACCTTGATACTCTAAGAGTAGATATTGTCGAGGTGCAAGTGTTACAGCCTCCCTTACTAAGGTCCTGATCTCCTCCGGAACACCATCCTCCTCTAACACCGCCGGTACTTCAATGTCTAGCACCTGCTGTTGGGACATCCGGTATTCTAATAAAGAATCTTGCGCTTGATAGAACGTTCGAATTAGCTTCGTTTCAAGATTCCCTTTTGTAAGAGAGTTATTCTTTTTTTCCAATACCAATTCTTTTGCCCACTGACTGAATTCCTTTACCTCTTGCTTGATCCCTTGTTGCATGATCTCCTCTTGGAAAATGCTGAACCACAACTGTTCTAGCTCATCACGGTACATGAGCTTGCGCTTTTCTGCGGTGATTTCCTCCCAATCCTTTGGAAGAGATTCATCCAAACGAATCTTTCTTTCATTGAGCTGTGACGTTTCTTGTTTTAACTCTATAATATTTGCCTTTAAACCTTCAATTTGCGCTAAGAGATCTTCTTCACCAAGCTCCGCTAACCGTTCATTTAATCGTTCAAGCTGATATTCCAACTTATGGACCTGCTGCTCAAGCACCCCCACATCTCCCTTAAATTCATCTACTTCTACTTGCGTCGTTTCAAGATCAACCATCGTTTGCTCCAAGCGCTGGTCAAATTCAACGAAGCGAGTAAGGGTATTCGTGATTGACATTAACTCTTTTTGATACTCTGTTAAAGCCTCTCCTGCTTGCTGATAGGAGGTGTGATCCTTTGGTATGACATACTGATTCATTTGTTGCTGCAAGCCTTCGTACCGTTGCAAAACGAGTTCGTAAACCTTTTTCATTTGTTCATTTTTTCGTTTCGCTTCTGCTTCGGTTGTTTCTACTGAACGTACTGCTTGCCTCCATTGTTCAAAAGCAGTTTGTGAATCATCATGAGCGGGACACTGTTTATACCATTCATCGTTTATAAGCAGCTCTTGTTTTAAGCGATCCAACTCGCTTTCAATCTGACTTTTTTCAGCAAAAAGCTGCTCCCGTTCGTTTGAAAGCCGCTCGATTTCTCGTTTGCGATACGCTTCTCGCGCTGATTTTCCAATATACCGAGCATCTGTCATCCATTCCTCTGGCGGATGACCTGATACTACACCAAGCTGATAGGTTCCATCTGGTAGTAGCGCCGTCTTACGCTGATCATCTGTCGCTTTAGTTACACGAATGCTTTGCAGGACATCTTTTACTGCTTGTTCAAGCCCCCGGTGTTCTTCACTAAGATGCGGCTGAAGAAAGTCAAGTAACGTTGGACCTTCTTTCAATGGCTCACTAACAAGAATGCGGTTATGACGAATGTGTTTAGGATTTTGTTCACCCAAAATCAAGGCATCTAGAATCCCCATTTCTCGTAAAGCACCCTCAATTTGATTGCGAGTTTCAGCCAATACATGTTCACGAAATTCAATCGCTGCATAAAAAGGAACATGTCGAACCCCATTTTTACGCAGGGCACGGCGTTCTTCCACTGTTGATGTCTCCCTTTCCGGTTCAGGGTCTAACATCGTTTCCCACTTTCTTATTTCTGCCCTTTTGCTGTCAAGCTCCTCCATCTTTAAAGAGAATCGATGCTCCATTTGAAGCTGCTCAGCTACTTTTTGTTTCTGAAAAGACTGTACTTCTTCATGCACTGGGCGGATTAACGTCTCATAGTTATACTCTTCAAACAAATTACTCATTCCTGAAGCAATCTGCTGATAAACCTCTTTTTGAAAGGTGATCCATGTCGGCTGTTCCATCCACGTGTAAAGGTGGTGAAGCAGCTGTTCCTTTTCTTCTTCAAACAGTGTTTCCCACTTTGTTTGTTGATGTCTCGCTTCATCTAGACGCTGTTTCACATCATCATAATCTTTCCGAGCATTATCATAACGCTCCTTCTCAATCTCGTACTGCCTCCATTCTCGAATGAGCCGTTTTACATTCTCCTCATATTGCTTGGCATCGTTAGCCCAAACAAGGAGAAGTTCCTGTTGTTCTTGACGAGAAAAACGACGTACATCTGCATAATGATTATCATGTTGAGGGAGGCATACAGCTTCCTGTAAGACGTTTAATTCCCGCAACGATTCATCTAGTTCGTTTCGTAATCCTTCTTGCTTTTGCTCAAGATCGTCCATACGCGCTTTTAACGTTCGTTCTTGATGTTTCTTTTTATCCAAATCATCGACCTTTTTTTGATACGCTTGTTTGTTCTTTTGCAGCCGTTCGTTTGTCTTTTCACGCTGCTCCTGTAAATCAAACACTTCACTGCGCTCTAACATTCGCAGTTCTTCATCTAATACACTAAGCTTATCCGCTTGCTCTATATAGTTTTTTCGAGCAAGCTTTAGCTCTGCTTCCTTTTCATAGACCTGTTCCTCAAGGCCCTTGACTCGCTTTATCTTGCTTATTCTTGGTTGTTATCGCTTGAACAAACTGCTCTGCTTTTTCAGACAAAGCGAACCGTTGATAGGAAT
>CAWIQZ010000012.1:0-229341 GCA_963838465.1 uncultured Bacillaceae bacterium | reverse complement strand
TTGCCGATCACGACGAGATGCTTGTGTGTGCCGTTGCGAAAACATTCGCCGACCGCCATGGCGACTTTGAGCGCCGTCTCCGGCGTCATCGGTTCACTGTTCGCGGTGCCGCGGATTCCGTCCGTACCGAAAAGCTTGCGCGTCATCGCGCGAGTACCCCCACCACCGATGCGATCGTCCCGGCCAACAATTGGCGCCAGGAACTGGAGCATAGCAGAAAACTGCGACAGGATCGTTAAACCACAACCGATCGCTTCTGTTCCGGGACCGGGGCGCTTTGGTCAGCTGCCCGGCTGTGGTTCGGGTTCGGGACCGATCCCGCTCGGCCGTCCCGACGGCGGCACCGAACTGCGCCGGCCCGGGCGCTCGTCGGGCGAGGGCGATGTCGTGGTTTCCCTGACAATCCGCTCGCCCTTGATGACCCGCTGGATCTCATCGACCGACAGGGTCTCGTATTCGAGCAGGCCCTTCGCCAGCAGGTGAAGCTCTTCCAGATGCGCCGTCAGGATCTCGCGCGCAGTACGCTCGCCCTCGTCGACGATACGGCGGATCTCGTCGTCGATCACCTTGGCCGTGGCATCGGAGACGTTCTTGCGCTGGGTTACCGAGTGGCCGAGGAAAACCTCCTCCTCGTTTTCGGCGTAGCGCAGCGGCCCGAGCTTGTCGCTGAACCCGAACTCGGTGACCATGCGCCGCGCCAATCCCGTCGCGCGGCGGATGTCATCCGACGCGCCGGTCGTCACGCGATCCTCGCCAAAGATCAGCTGCTCGGAGACGCGGCCGCCGAACAGGCTGACCATCATCGCCTTTATCTCGATCTTCGACTGGCTGTACTTGTCGCGCTCCGGCAGAAACATCGTCACGCCGAGCGCGCGGCCGCGCGGAATGATCGTGACCTTGTGCAGCGGCTCGTGCGCCTCGGCGTAGAGCATGCACAGCGCGTGGCCGGCCTCGTGGTAGGCGGTCAGCTTCTTCTCGTCCTCGGTCATCACCATCGAGCGCCGCTCGGCGCCCATCATGACCTTGTCCTTGGCCTGTTCGAACTCGGTCATTCCGACCGAGCGCTTGCCGCGGCGGGCCGCCATCAGCGCCGCCTCGTTGACGAGATTGGCGAGGTCGGCGCCGGAGAAGCCGGGCGTGCCGCGCGCGATCACCTTCGAGATCGACATCCGCGGAGAGCGGCACCTTGCGCATGTGGACCTTCAGGATCTTCTCGCGGCCGCCGACGTCGGGGTTCGGCACGACGACCTGTCGATCGAACCGGCCGGGGCGCAGCAGCGCCGGGTCGAGCACGTCCGGGCGGTTCGTCGCGGCGATCAGGATGACACCCTCGTTCGCGTCGAACCCGTCCATCTCGACGAGCAGCTGGTTCAAGGTCTGCTCGCGCTCGTCGTTGCCGCCGCCGAGGCCGGCGCCGCGGTGACGGCCGACCGCGTCGATTTCGTCGATGAAGATGATGCACGGCGCGTTCTTCTTGCCCTGCTCGAACATGTCGCGCACCCGGCTGGCGCCGACGCCGACAAACATCTCGACGAAGTCCGAGCCGGAGATGGTGAAGAACGGAACGTCGGCCTCGCCGGCGATCGCGCGCGCCAGCAGCGTCTTGCCGGTACCCGGAGGGCCGACCAGCAGCACGCCTTTCGGGATCTTGCCGCCGAGCCGCTGAAACTTCTTCGGGTCCTTCAGGTACTCGACGATTTCCTCGAGTTCCTGCTTCGCCTCGTCGATGCCGGCGACATCCTCGAACGTGATGCGGCCGACCTTCTCGGTCAGCAGCCGCGCGCGGCTCTTGCCGAAACCCATCGCACGCCCGCCGCCACCCTGCATCTGCCGCATAAAGAAAATCCAGACGCCAATCAGCAGCAGCATCGGGAACCACGACACGAGCACGCCGAACAGCGACGGGACGTTGTCCTCGGTCGGAGCCGCGGTAATCCGCACGCCCTTGTCGATCAGCCGGCCGACCAGACCCGGATCGGACGGCGCTAGGTGCTGAAGGCGCGTCCGTCGGCGAAATGGCCGCTGATGTTGTTGCCCTGGATCGTGACATCCGTCACCTGCCCGCGATTGACTTCGGATACGAAATCCGAAAACGCGAGCGTCGATTGCGGACCGCGCGTCGAGGATGTCTGGAAGAGATTGAAAAGAGCGACGAGAAGCAGCCCTATGACGATCCATAGGGCGAGATTCTTGCCGAAATTGTTCACGCTAAAGGCCTTTCCCTACGCCCTCGGCACCACGTCCGATGCGCCAGTGCCGGAGGTGCCGCGCCAGCAACAGATAGGATGCTCTTCCTACTAAACAACTGTAAAGCTCGGCGGTGCCAGCGGCTTGGTGCGGCCGGAACGAAACCTTCCACAGGACCGGTGTTCCGGGCCGGGAATAGCCGAGATGCGGCACGCAAACGACGCCCTGCCATCCCAGAACGCGGGCAGCGCTGAATGGATCAGCGGTGGCAGTATTTCCCCTGATCCGCCATCGGGTGCCGCGACGGTGTGTTGACCGAGGTACCCGAATCGACCGCGCCGGCCGCGTCTGGCGAGAGCCGGACAGCAAAGCGCCTGTCCCAAAGCAAATCGGCACCCGGTTCGAGCACCTTTGGGGCCTCGGCGGCGGCGAGTTCGCGCAATACTAGCAGCCGGCCCCGCCACGGGACGAAACGGCAGCCGCCCAGCGTGCGCGCATGCCGCGGCTCCTGCACGAGCGCCGCCCCGAGCCGGGCCAACCGCGCGCCTCTGGCCGGATATCGTGCCCCGCCGAGACAGCCGACGACGCGTGACAGCAGGCGCACGGCGGTTTCGCGATCAGTGGCGGCGAGCGCCGCCGGATCAAGCACCGCGAACCCGGCCGGTGCAGCGCCACCGCGCGGGCGGTCAGATGTCGATCGCTTTTTCGTGAGCGATGCGCTCACTGGCGCAGGCGCGCAGCTCGGCAGCGGCCATGTCGAGATCGAGATCAATAGATCCCTCTCCCGCATTACGGGAGGCGCGCTCGCCCGTGTATGGGCGAGCCGGGTGAGGGACCGGCGGCCAATCAGCCGCGAGGCCCTTGACATCAGCCTCTCCCCGGTCGGGGGAAGGGGGAGCCACGGGTGACGGCGACCGGATACGAGCGCGCTCGAAGGCCGGGTTCAGATTGCTCGGGTCGCGCAGAAACGGCTGGCCTTCCTCGGTCAGCAGAGCGCTCAGACGACGGCGGCTCACCGACAGGAGCGGTCGCACGAGGCGGCAGCCCGACAGTTCGCGCACCGCCGACATTCCGGCCAGCCCGTCCTTGCCGCTGCCGGCGCGACGCCGGATCAGATGCGTTTCGATCTGATCCTCGAGATGATGCGCCGCAAGCAGATGCAAGCAGAAGCGCTCGCGGCACCATGCCGTCAGCAGGCGGTAACGGGCCTCGCGCGCCGCCTCCTGAATGCCGCTGTTTGGCTTCGGTCCCGCCCAACGCACGGTTTCGTGCGGGATCCCCACGGATGCGAGCCACAACCCGACCATCCGTGCCTCATCGGCGCTTTCGTCGCGCAAGCCGTGATCGACGGTAAGCCCCCATGCCTGGCCGCCCTGCATCCGGGCCCAGCTGTTGGCTAGCAGCATCAACGCCAAGCTGTCGGGCCCGCCCGAGACCGCGACGGCGATCAGCGGGCGCGCCTCGAAGCCGCCGATCGCCGCGAGGCTGTCGTCGAGCTCCGCAAGCGTCAGCGGTGCGGGGATCCACGCGGGCCTCTCCCGCGGTTAGCAGCCCAGCTTTTTCATCTCGGAGGTGGCGCGCTGACGGACTGATGCGGCCGCCATGCGGAAACTCGTCGCCGAGTTTCGCCAGGGCGACGCAGGCATTCCGCTTCTGCTCGCCGCGAGCCAGGGACATGCCGAGCTTCAGCAGCCCGTCCGGTGTTTCGCGCTTTTTGGGTAACGCTTGTAACCTTCCGCGAAGGCGCTCGCCGCCTCGATGTACTTGCCGCGCGCGTAGTAAGTCTCGCCGAGCCAATATTGCGCGTTGCCGGCCATCTGATCCGTCGGATGCACCGCGACAAATTCCCTAAACGCTACCTCAGCGGCCGGGTAGTTGGCCTGCTTCATAAGCCCGAAGGCATAATTATACTGCTCAGTCGCCGACCCGCCGGGCAACACGCCATCCGAGGCCGGCCCGGGCGCCGCGGCGCTCAACGGGTCGGTCGAGCGTGGTGGCGGCTCGGGGGACTTGCCGGGAGGGGTCAGGGTGCCGACGATCGCGGTCGCCCCCGCAAGTGGCGCTCCACCGGGGGGCCCCCGCTCCTCCTCATAGGACGCCGGCCGCTCCGACATTGCCGGACGAGCGGGGGGCGGCGCCCCCCGGCAGTGCCGGGAACGCCCCGGCGGCATTGCGGCGATAGCGGGGCCTTCAGTTCGCGAGACCGGAACCCTGCCCAAGCGCGGCGCGGCCTCGGCGTTCAGTTGTTCGACCCGCCGGCGCAGCTGCTCGAGGCGGTTCGCGTATTCCTCGATCCGGCCGGTCAGCTCGCGCATCTCGGCTTCGAGCCGATCCATGCGGAGCTGAGAATTGACCGAAGCGGCGCCGTCGGGCGCGTAGGCTGAGACCGGCGCACCGCGATAGACGTGCCGCTGCAGCATGTTCAAGTCGCGCTCAAGCCGATCGAGCCGCTCTTACGCCGAACGCTCCTGCCCCCAGCGCCGGGGCGATGCACAGGATCAGACCGAGCGCAAGCACCGGACAAGCGCGCGGCGGGAGCGGTTGTCGGAACATCCTGGCAAGGCCTCGTGGATAAATTGTGCTGGGCAGCCCGATTCTCCGGCCGGAGACGGCAGCAAATGACGCGCCGTACTCACTAGGATCGGTTTTGGGCGAAAAATGGGCGCAATCGGCCGGCGAAGATGTCTACCGGCGGGTCGGGGGTTAGCCGCCAACTTTACCCGGCTCTCAATTGACCACAGTCATCGCCCGTCGGTTCTGCGCGTATGCTTCCTCGGTCGAACCCGGTACAGCGGGCCGCTCCTTGCCATAGCTGATGGTCGATATCCGCGAGGCCGGTATAGCCAACGCGATCGAGCACGTTGCGGGCGGCCTGCGCGCGTCGTTCCCCGAGGGCCAAATTGTATTCCCGGGTGCCGCGTTCATCGGTATGGCCTTCGATTGTCACGGTCACGTTCGAATAACGCTTCAGCCATTCGGCCTGACGCTGCAGCACGAGCTGCGCCTCGGGCGTGATCTCGGAACTGTCGAAGGCAAAGAAAATCCGGTCGCCAGCCGTCGCCGCGAGATCCTGTTGCGACCCCGGGCCGAACCGTGACGCGCCGATCCCACCCGTGCCGCCAAGACGCCACGGGAGCACCGGGTCCGCCCGCACCGCCCGGCCCTCCGGCCGCTCGGGCTGATTACTGCAGGCGGCGAGCATCAGCAATGCCCCCGCGAGGGCCGTCAGACGCAGAAGCATGAACTCCCCCTTCAAGACAAGCGGCGGGTCGCGGAAAATCACCTCCGGCCGCCACAACCCGCGGCCACCCTTAACCTCGCTCCAGCGGAAGCTGCCAAGCGGGCCGACAGCCGGCCGGCAATTACCCCGCACTAGCGAAGCAACGGCGTGACGATAAAATTATAAAAATCAATGATGTCTTTTTTCACGTGTCGATTGAACGGGATGAACGACTTATTTATTTTCATGATGTAACGGAAAAAGAACGAACGAAAGAACGGTATGAAGAAACTCAAACGGTTGTTGCTCTCATTTATCTGGATAATTATGATGAAGTAACGCAAGGGATGGAAGACCAAGTAAAAAGCCGTCTCATCAGCCAAGTGACATCATCACTTAATAGCTGGGCGAATGAAAATGAAATTCTTTTAAGGAGAACAGCATCAGATCGCTTTATCGCGATTATGAATGCGAAGTCTTTGGAGAAGATAGAGGATGATCGTTTTGATGTTCTTGATGAAATTCGCGAATTGACTGGAAAAGAAAAGGTTGTTATCACGTTAAGCATTGGAGTCGGAACTGGAGAAGATTCGTTGCGGGAGCTAGGTAATTTAGCTCAATCGAGTCTTGATTTAGCTCTTGGCCGCGGTGGAGATCAAGTTGCGGTTAAGCAGAAGAATGGCAAGGTTCGGTTCTATGGCGGTAAGTCCAATGCGATGGAAAAACGCACACGTGTAAGAGCGCGGGTTATTTCTCATGCGTTACGTGATTTTGTCCTTGAAAGTGAAAAAGTGATGATTATGGGACACAAGAACCCTGATATGGATGCGATTGGTGCGGCAATCGGAGTTCAAAAGATTGCTGAAGTAAATGGAAAAGAAGGCTATATTGTCCTCGATCCAAGTGACATCAACCATGATGTGCAAATGCTGATGGAGGAAGTAGAGAATCATGACCATCTTTGGTCTCAGTTCATCACACCAGATGAAGCTGAGGAGCAAGCGACTCCGCAGACATTATTAATTATTGTCGATACCCATAAACCCTCACTTGTGATTGAGCCAAGGATTTTAAATCAAGTCGAACGCATTATTGTGCTTGATCATCATCGACGTGGAGAAGAATTTATTAAAGATCCAGTTCTTGTCTACATGGAGCCTTATGCGTCTTCGACAGCTGAGCTGGTGACAGAGCTGCTAGAATATCAGCCTAAGCAATTAAAAATGGATCGTCTCGAAGCAACGGCTCTGTTAGCGGGGATTATCGTTGATACGAAGAGTTTCGCTGTTCGTACAGGAGCAAGAACATTTGATGCAGCCTCCTTTTTGCGTTCGAATGGTGCAGATACAGCGCTCGTTCAGAAACTATTAAAAGAAGATTTGGAGCAATATGTGAAGCGTGCCAAGCTAGTCGAAAGCGCTCAATATTACCGTGATGGCTTGACGATTGCCATGGCAGAAGAAAATGAGACGTACAGTCAAATTGTCATTGCGCAAGCTGCTGATACTCTTTTGACAATGAAGGATGTCGTCGCGTCATTTGTGATCTCAAAGCGTCAGGATGGAATGGTCAGTATTAGTGCGAGGTCGTTAGGGGATGTCAACGTCCAACTCATAATGGAACGATTAAATGGCGGAGGACACCTTTCAAATGCCGCCACGCAGCTTGAGGTAGAGAGCCTTGAAGAAGCAAAAGAAGCACTTCAACGCGCGATTGATGATTTTGTAGAAGGGGGACAATAACAATGAAAGTGATTTTCTTAGAGGATGTAAAAGGTAAAGGAAAAAAGGGCGAGGCGAAAAACGTATCTGAAGGGTATGCTCGTAATTATTTACTACCGAATAAACTCGCTGTTGAAGCAACAAAAGGAAATATGAAGGATTTAGAAGCGAAGCAGAAGAGCCAGGAAAAGAAAAAGGAAGAAGAGCTTGAGCAAGCCAAGGCTTATAAAGAAGAGCTTGAGGCATTGAATGTTGAAATTAAAGCAAAGTCTGGTGAAGGTGGCCGCTTGTTTGGGGCGATTTCGACAAAACAAATTGCGGAAACACTAGCAAAAATGAAGAAAAAAGTTGATAAGCGTAAAATCATGCTTGATGATTCCATTCGAACGCTTGGTTACACAAATGTACCCATTAAGATTCATCCAGAAGTAGTGGCAACAGTAAAAGTCCATGTCGTAGAAGAATAATAAATAAATGAACAGATGAGGGAGACTCATAAAGGACCTGACCCAGGCTAGTGTTCGCGATATCATGTACTTACTCATTAAACTGAGTACATTATGATGTATACTAGGGGGTAGCCACTTTGGTTTTGAGTCGCCCTCATTTTGTATTTCTGATCTGAGTATGCTTCTGGAAGGCTATTTATTTTATACTCGGTTGAGTGGTTGTTAAGGCTCTCTTATGAAAGGATGAACGAGCATGAGTGATTTGTTTGCAGACCGCACTCCACCCCAGAATATTGAAGCTGAACAGGCTGTCTTAGGTGCGATTTTTCTTGCTGATGAAGCGCTTGTTACCGCATCGGAACGCCTCATGCCTGAAGATTTTTATCGTGCTGCTCACCAACGTGTCTATCAAGTCATGCTTGACCTGGCTGAAAAGGGAGAGCCGGTTGATCTCGTTACAGTAACATCAGATTTACAGGATCGAAAATGGCTTGATGATATCGGCGGGGTTGCTTATTTAAGTGATTTAGCTAATGCTGTACCGACAGCGGCTAATGTTGAATATTATAGTAAAATGGTTGAAGAGAAATCGATCCTGCGCAGGCTCATTAAAGTAGCGACAAATATTGCTGCAGAAGGGTATGCGAGTGAAGAAGAAGTGGATACGATTCTCGTTGAAGCAGAGAAAACGATTTTAGATGTTTCGCAGCGCAAAAATACGAGCGCGTTTACGTCGATTAAAGATGTTCTCATTGAAACGTACGATAAGATAGAAATGCTTCAACATCATAAAGGAGACATTACAGGTATCCCAACAGGATTTACGGAATTAGATCGGATGACAGCGGGATTTCAACGAAATGATTTAATTATCGTTGCTGCTCGTCCTTCAGTCGGTAAGACGGCCTTTGCGTTAAATATTTCGCAGAATGTCGCAACAAGAGCTGGCCAAAATGTGGCGATCTTCAGTCTGGAAATGGGTGCGAGCCAGCTCGTTCAGCGTATGCTCTGTGCAGAAGGTAACATCGATGCACAGCGAATGAGAACAGGTGCTTTGAACTCCGAAGATTGGCAGAAGCTGACGATGGCTATGGGGAGTCTAGCGAAGGCAGGCATTTATATAGATGATACTCCAGGAGTAAAAGTAAATGATATTCGCGCAAAATGTCGTCGTTTGAAGCAAGAGCATGGTTTAGGGATGATCATGATCGATTACTTACAGCTTATTCAAGGTAACGGTCGTAGCGGTGAAAACCGTCAGCAGGAAGTATCAGAAATCTCACGCACATTGAAGCAGATTGCCCGTGAACTAGAGGTTCCTGTTATTGCTTTGTCTCAGCTATCTCGTGGAGTTGAATCTCGTCAAGATAAACGGCCGATGATGTCGGATATTCGTGAATCAGGAAGTATTGAGCAAGATGCTGATATCGTCGCATTTCTTTATCGTGATGACTATTATGATAAAGAAACAGAAAATCAGAATATCATTGAAATCATTATTGCCAAGCAACGTAATGGTCCAGTAGGCACGGTTGAGCTCGCTTTTGTGAAGGAATATAATAAATTTGTTAACTTGGAAAGACGGCACGATGAACGCGATATGCCACCGGGAGCTTAAAAGTAAAAGGTCTGTTCGTTTATATTAATGAATAGACCTTTTTCTAAGTGATTAAGAGTTTTGACGAACAAAACATTTAATAATAGATTAAAATGTTCGTGTTTGCGTTGACGCATGTAAATGGAATTGGTATACTAAACAATGGCTTGGGAAAAAACTTAACATACAATCGTTAAGGTGGAGGTGCATCAGATGTCATCAGTAGTAGTTGTGGGTACGCAATGGGGCGATGAAGGAAAAGGAAAAATTACCGATTATCTTTCTGAAAAGGCGGAAGTCGTTGCTCGTTACCAAGGTGGAAATAATGCTGGTCATACCATCGTATTTGGTGGGGAAAAATATAAGCTTCATTTAATTCCATCAGGGATTTTCTATAAAGATAAAAGCTGTGTCATTGGAAATGGAATGGTTATTGATCCGAAAGCACTTGTAGAAGAGTTAGCTTATTTACATGAGCGTAATGTCGATACGAGTAATTTACGAATTAGTAATCGTGCACATGTTATTCTTCCGTATCATTTGAAATTAGATATTGTTGAAGAAGAGCGTAAAGGTGTAAATAAAATTGGTACAACAAAAAAAGGCATTGGTCCAGCTTATATGGACAAAGCAGCTCGTATTGGGATTCGAATTGCTGATTTGCTTGATAAAGAAGTATTTGAAGAAAAGCTTGAGCGTAATTTAGAAGAAAAGAATCGTTTATTCGAAAAATACTATGAAGTTGAAGGTTTTACGAAAGAAGAGATTCTTGACGAGTACTTCGAGTACGGCCAGCAAATTGAGAAATACGTTTGTGATACATCTGTCGTGTTAAATGATGCGTTAGATGATGGTCGCCGTGTTCTTTTTGAAGGTGCTCAAGGGGTTATGCTTGATATTGACCAAGGTACATATCCGTTTGTTACATCATCGAATCCAATTGCAGGTGGAGTGACGATTGGATCAGGTGTCGGACCATCGAAAATCAATCATGTAGTCGGTGTCTCAAAAGCATATACAACTCGTGTTGGTGATGGCCCGTTTCCAACTGAATTACATGATGAAATTGGCAACCAAATTCGTGAAGTAGGAAATGAGTATGGAACAACAACAGGGCGTCCACGTCGTGTGGGATGGTTCGATAGTGTTGTCGTGCGTCACGCTCGTCGCGTGAGTGGACTAACAGACCTTTCTCTTAATTCAATAGATGTTTTAACGGGTATTAAAACATTGAAGATCTGTACGGCTTACAAGTACCGTGGTGAGGTTGTCGAAGTATTCCCTGCTAGCCTGAAGGTGCTTGCGGAATGTGAGCCAGTATATGAAGAGCTTCCAGGCTGGGAAGAAGACATTACAGGGGTGAAGTCGTTAGATGAGCTTCCTGAAAATGCTCGTCATTATATTGAACGAATTTCACAGCTGACAGGTATCCCATTAACAATTTTCTCTGTCGGACCTGACCGTAATCAAACAAATTTAGTTCGTGGCGTTTTCGCGTAATGAAAAAGAAAGGATGCAAGATGGATTTGCACTTGCATCCTTTGTCATTTTTCGCTATTCTGTAAGAAGTATTGTAATAAAAAAAGCAACATATCTTTTTCAAAAAAGAACTTGCCTACTGTTAGCTCATGTGATATTATAAATCTTGTCGCTAAGAGATGAAGCGAATCAAGAATGCAATACTTTTTCTGAATTGGCTGTCAGTCGTTTAAGTAAATACTGAAAAGATGAGACGAATGAGTCATACATCGTCCATTAATCATGAGAGCCATTAGCTCAGTTGGTAGAGCATCTGACTTTTAATCAGAGGGTCGAAGGTTCGAATCCTTCATGGCTCATCGTTTTTAAATAGTATAATGGCCCGTTGGTCAAGCGGTTAAGACACCGCCCTTTCACGGCGGTATCACGGGTTCGAATCCCGTACGGGTCACCAATAATGTATGATTAGCAATGAAAATGGTCCGGTAGTTCAGTTGGTTAGAATGCCTGCCTGTCACGCAGGAGGTCGCGGGTTCGAGTCCCGTCCGGACCGCCACTTTTATTTTATTTAAAAGGAAAAGAAGCAAGTAGTTCGAGGATATGAAAAGTCGAGAAGTGGAGCGTATGGGTATACGTGAACGACGCAGACTTGAAATAGACGAAGAAATAGACGAAGAAATACACCACTTATTTTCATTTTATAATGGCTTGGTAGCTCAGTCGGTAGAGCAATGGACTGAAAATCCATGTGTCGGCGGTTCGATTCCGTCCCAAGCCACCATTTTTTAAAACGATCCTAGCTCAATTGGTAGAGACGAGCATATAACACCGTCGAATAAGCTGCGAGTTGTCTCGACACAGCTTGCTACGAAGTGAAGCTAGAAGAGAAAGAGACACAATCTCATAACTTTATCTAAGAAACAAATAAAAATATGCCGGCCTAGCTCAATTGGTAGAGCAACTGACTTGTAATCAGTAGGTTGGGGGTTCAAGTCCTCTGGCCGGCACTTATCAAAATCCGTGTGGAGATTCTCCATGCGGGTTTTTTTATTTTGGGTAGAAAGTAGGCCTACAATTGAAGGGCTACCACTATCCATTTTCTAATTTAATCTAATAAAATAGAGCATTATTGTTCGTATTTTCAAACTATTCAATATGACAGAGATATTACAATCTATTATCATTTTCATATCTTAACCAATGCAAAAGTAGAATATGCTAAAATAAAGAAGGATGACGAATTCTGTCAATTACGAATGAAATAACAAGATTAAGAGGAACTGTTCGTGAACCAATTTATATAGAACTAACGCAGATTACGATTGAACGAAGGGTCTTTTGTAGGAGGAATGAGAATGGGCTCGTTAAAACTAAACTCTCAACATAAAAAAATAACACTTAAAAAAAAGCATATGCCTGGGTGGATGTGGTATCCAGTGCTTGCCTGTATGCTATTTGTATTGACTGGTGCGGGGAGTGCGACGAATCCACTCATTAATCAGCAAGTGCATACGATTTATCACGTTTATGTTGATGGTATACATATTGGTCATCTAGTAGACGAGGAACAATATAATGTAATGATAGAAAAGAAAATAGAAGAGTACGAGCAGCAATACCCAGATTTCACTCTGCAAATTGCTGAAAAGGTTGACATTATTCCTGAATTTGTCTTCCATCAAAAAAATGAGGATGAAAAAACGCTAGAATTATTAGAGAACATGCTGTCTGTGGAAGCCGAGGCGGTTGCGCTTACAGTTAATGATGAAGCTGCCGTTTATCTTCCCTCAGATAAAGCTGCAGAGCTGACATTAAAAAAACTAGTAACACAATATGTTCCTCAAGAAGAATATGTTGCGTATCTAGAAGCTGATAATGAGAGCGACCTTGAAGTTGGTCAAGGACAGCTTACGGATCTAACGCTTACTGAAGAAGTGAAGAAAAAGGCGACAGCGACGAATCCAAAGCATGTTCTTCCTGTGAATGATGCATTAAAGAAGCTTAACAAAGGTGTATTAGAAGAACAGCCTTATACGGTTAAGGAAGGCGATGTTCTCGGTTCTATCGCAAGTGATCATGACCTGACAACTGCCGAGTTACTAAATTTGAATGATGGTTTAAAAGAAGACAGTGTACTTCAAATTGGTCAGGAGTTGCAAGTAACTGCCTATGAACCTTTAGTAGAAATTCTATCAACGACGGTTAAAAAAGTAGAAGAAGAGATTTCTTATCAAACAGAAGTCAAAGAGGATGACTCGATGTGGAAAGGAGATCAGAAAGTTACACAAGAAGGTCGTTCTGGCTTACAAATAGTAGATTATGAGATAACGGAAAAGAACGGCGAGCGCATAAAACGTGAAGTCCTTTCAGTAGAAGTGATAAAAGAACCGATTACGAAGGTTATTGTAAAAGGAACAAAGGAAATGCCCTCTAGAGGTTCAGGAGAGTTAGGCTGGCCAGCAGTCGGTGGATATATATCAAGCTATCAAGGAAACCGGTGGGGAAGATTCCACCGTGGTATTGATATTGCACGACCAAGTAACTATAATATTTTAGCTGCGGATAACGGTGTTGTTTCATTTGCGGGTCGACAAGGTGGCTATGGCAATCTCATTAAAATCAATCATAATAATGGGATGGAAACATTGTATGCTCACTTAGATTCCATTGATGTTCAGGTCGGTCAAACGGTCACAAAAGGACAGAAGATCGGCGTGATGGGTTCAACTGGAAACTCAACAGGTATTCACCTCCACTTTGAAATTACCCAAAATGGGCAGCTTCAAAACCCAATGGATTATTTGAATAGATAAGTATGCATGAATGCTAAATGTCTGCATTTAGCTGGAAAGAAACCGTCTTTGCTTTGGCAGGGGCGGTTTTAGTATGTTATCGAAAAGTTGATTCAGGAATTGGCAATCGTTCCTGTAAACGTAACTAGTTTAATATGTTAGAATATGAGGATAGACTATAGAGAACGGGAGCGAATGGTGTAATGGATAAACGAATATTAGTTGTCGATGATGAAAAACCAATTGCAGATATATTGAAGTTTAATCTTGAAAAGGAAGGCTTTGAGGTTGTTTGTGCGTATGATGGCGTGCAGGCGATTGAGCAGGTTAATAAGGAGCAGCCGGACTTGATTTTGCTTGATATCATGCTTCCATATAAGGATGGGATGGAAGTATGTCGAGAAGTCCGTAAGAACCATGATATTCCTATTATTATGTTAACGGCAAAGGATTCAGAAATAGATAAGGTGCTAGGTCTTGAGCTAGGTGCGGATGATTATGTCACGAAACCATTTAGCACACGGGAGTTACTCGCCCGAGTGAAGGCGAACTTGCGAAGACATAAAGTAAGTGGAGAAGAGACGAATACGCAAAAGGAGATCACAGTAGGCGATTTAACGATTTATCCAGAGGCTTATCAAGTTAAAAGACGTGGGGAAACAGTCGAGCTCACCCATCGAGAGTTTGAATTGATTCATTATTTAGCAAAGCATCTTGGCCAGGTTATGACAAGAGAGCACCTACTTCAAGCGGTATGGGGCTATGATTATTTTGGTGATGTCCGCACGGTTGATGTAACTGTCAGACGTTTAAGAGAAAAGGTAGAGGATAACCCTAGCTATCCAACATGGATTATTACTCGTCGTGGAGTCGGGTATTATTTATCTTCACCAGAACAACAGGAGCAATCATAAATGGACCGAAAAGTTGGCTTTTTTAAGTCGATTCAGTTTAAATTAATTATTATTTATGTTCTTCTCATTTTTATTGCCATACAGATTATCGGTGTTTATTTTACAAAGCAATTAGAGGAGCAGTTGATTGCGAATCATTTTGATCTACTGGAAGAGCGCGCCAATTTGCTGGCTTATAACCTTTCTCAGGAAATGACGAAGACGAGAGAAGATCGAAGTACCTTAACGTCAGATATCAACGCATTGTTAAATAATATTTTTTCTATTGAAAATGCTGAAGTTCAAGTCATTGACCAAAATCGTGTGGTGATTAGTACATCGAACTTTGCTAATAGACATATTGTTAATCAACAAAGCACGGAGTTTCGAGTGACTCGTGCCTTGCTTGGAATTCCAGATGAAGATATTGTTCTTGATCCAACCACTGGTCATCGCATGGCTGTGCTTGCTATGCCGATTCAAGCAGATGATGGTCCAATCGGTGCCTTATTCATCGAAGCATCAATGGAAGAAATTTATGAGCAAATTCAGCAAATTAATAATATTTTAGCAAGCGGTACGTTTATTGCTCTGACGATTTCAGCTGTTTTAGTTATCTTACTTGCGAGGACGATTACCGCACCAATTATTGATATGCGGAAACAAGCGATGCGAATGGGACATGGTGATTTTTCTAGACAAGTAACGGTATATAGTACCGATGAAATTGGCCAGTTAGCGATGTCATTTAATGAGCTGACGATGAAGCTACAGGATGCGACATTGACTCGTGACCGTGAGCAGAAGAAGCTCAAATCTGTCTTAACCCATATGACGGATGGCGTAATTGCCACCGATGCAAATGGTCGAATTATTTTAATGAACAAGCGTGCAGAAGAACTACTAGCAGTCTCCAGTTACCAAGTGATCGGGCAACCAATCCCAGAGGTTCTACGATTATCTGAAGCGTTTGAAATTTACGATTTGTACGATCACTCTGATTCCGTATTACTCGATTTCAGTACGGAAGAAACAGAATATATGCTTGAAGCGAATTTCTCTGTTATTCAAGAAGAAGATGGTCCGATTAATGGACTTATCACGGTGCTTCATGATGTGACGGAGCAGGAGAAAATAGAACAGGATCGCCGCGAATTTGTCGCAAATGTTTCACATGAGCTGCGAACACCATTGACCACGATGAAGAGTTATTTAGAAGCGCTTGAAGATGGTGCAATCCAGGATCCAGAGTTAGCACCACGTTTCTTGAGTGTCACTCAAAATGAAACGGAGAGAATGATCCGTCTCGTTAATGACTTGTTACAATTATCAAAAATTGATAGCAGAGATTATAAACTTTCCTTCCAATGGGTGGATTTCGGGCAATTTCTTCATGAGATCATTGATCGTTTCGAAATGATCGCTCAAGGAAAAAACATTGAATTTACAAGAGTGATTACGGCTCACCCAACGTATGTCGAAATTGATTGCGATAAAATGACACAAATCGTTGATAATATCATCTCTAATGCGATGAAATACTCACCAGAGGGTGGCAATGTAACCGTAACATTGCTTCATCAAGGTCACAATGTGCGCGTTAGCATTTCCGATCAAGGAATGGGTATTCCCCGGGAAAACCAAGCGAAAATTTTCGACCGTTTTTACCGTGTCGATAAAGCGAGAGCGAGAAGTGTTGGGGGAACAGGCTTGGGACTGGCCATTGCAAAAGAACTTGTCCATGCGCATGGAGGTGAGATTTGGGTTCAAAGTGAGTATGGGGAAGGAACAACCATTTACTTTACATTACCTTATTCCACGTTCAAGGGGGGAGAGGCATGAACTACGAGCGTATTAAAACCGGGTTATTAATAGGCTTAGTCGGTTTAAGTTTGATTTTAACTTGGCAGCTGTGGACATTTCAGCCTGATTTTGCCCTTATTGATGATTCGACACGGTATGTTCCGACTGAAGCAATGAGCGAGGAACGTAAGCTTGCAGATGTGATCCTGCCAGAACAAATGATTGTTCATAGACAAGAACAGCATGCGATGATTCCTGCGAGCGATGAACGTTTTGAAGAATTTTATAGGAAACTTATTAAATACGAACCTTAATGAAGGTGATGGTATGGCGGTAGGACCTTTTCCTAAACAAGTGGGAAATGGTGGAATTGAAGTGATCTTCCCTACTGCGATTCCATCAGATATTTTTCTTAGTTTATTTCAGGTGGATCGTGATGAATTTAACCTTCCATTGACTGCAATTAATCGTTTATATGTGTATATCGATGAGCATGATGAGCAAGTTCATATGCAAGTTCTTTCAAGTGAAGATGAGCAAGTCATAGAAATAGAAACCACTCTCTCATTAGGAGACTTCGAACGGTTTTTAGCGCCCATTGATGATTATCTGACAGTGGTCAAGAGTGAAGTCGATTCTTCCCAAACGAGACTTAGTGAGAATATCTATATTCCGATCGAGCCTGTTGTAGCGGAGAAGCTGTCCTTCACCGTTTCTCCGATATCTGCTGAGTTTTTCAGACAATCTCTTTTTACAGATCCACATTCTGTAAAAAATTACCGCCAATCTGATGGGGAAGAATCGTACACAGACGGCAACAGAATTATTAATATTCGCAATAGCGGGTTGTTCATGGAATACAACAACCCTGTATATTCAGAGATTCAAGACCGAAGCAGTAGACATATTGTGCAGAGTAGTTATGAGTTTATTAATGGACATGGAGGTTGGACAGATGAGTATATTCTCTCTGATTGGACTTCGACTGACTTACGTGATGAAGCAGAATACAGACTTCAAGTAAATCGGCTACCTGTAATCAGTTTTGAAGGTCTTGATCAAATGGTGCTGCGTACAAGTCGTTCTGGAAACCAAACGGAGAGCTACTTTCGTCCATTATTCGATTTAGATAGTGTGCCAATTGATGCAAGAGAAGAAATCGAATTACGGTCTGGACAAGACGTGCTTGATCGTCTTAAGGAGCAAGAGTTTTTTGATAGGGATCGATTGCAAAAGGTTGTCGTTGGTTATGAAATGGTCATGCCCAATCAATCGTTTGTCACAGTTGAACCTCAGTGGTTCGTGCTTTATGATAATCGTTGGCAAAAGGTGACGTTTGATCCGGCTGAAGAGGGAGGCTCTAATGGATTGGAATAGAACGAAAACAATTTTTATTGTGACGTTTCTTATGCTGAATGTTTTCCTAACATGGCAGTTGATTGAAACAAATAGCGCTAACCAAATTAGTATGATAACCGAAGCCACGATTCAAGAACGCCTAAATCAGATGAATGTGACGATCGATGTTGAACTGCCAGAAGAGGAGTTGCCTGGCTTACATATGATTGGAAAGAATGCTTCTTTAACAAATGCAACCATCCCTTTGTTTTCCAATCAGGATGTTGAGATTGTCGATGATCGCATGATCTTATCAATACTAGACGAGCCGTTTGAGCTCCGTTCTGAGCAATTTTCAGCGGATCTGACAATGTTCTTATCAACGTATATTTACGAAGGAGATGAATATCGCTATGGTGGCTATGATGCGGATACTAGGCAAATTCTTCTCTATCAAATCTACGAAGGGAAGACAGCGTATACATTCGGTGATGAGCCATTAATCTTACAGCTAGATGAGAGCCAAAGAATTGTTGGCTATCAGCAGAGTTATTTTGAATTTGAAGAGCAAGAAGGACGAGAACGAGAAATGCTCTCTAGCTTAAAAGCAATTGAAGTGCTGTTAAATGACCAAATTATCGGATCAAATGATTCGGTTACTAGCATTGAATTTGGGTACTATAGCTTATTCAGCCCACAAGGTAATGTTCAAGTCTTTGCCCCGATGTGGAGGGTAATCGTTGATGAAGAAGCTTATTTTGTGAACGCGATCGAAGGATCTGTGCAGCAGTTTAGTTAGAAAGGGTGTTTTGATGACGTTACGTTTTAGTGTGCTCGCAAGTGGAAGTACAGGAAATGCCATTTACGTTGAGACTGGTCAAAAACGGTTACTGATTGATGCTGGTTTAAGTGGGAAGAAAATGGACGAGCTATTTCAACGAATTAACCGTGATCCTAAAGATCTAGATGGCATTCTCGTTAGTCATGAGCATAGTGATCATATAAAAGGCGTCGGTATTTTTGCGAGAAAGCATAAGCTACCCATTTATGCGAACGAGAAAACGTGGGCAGCGATGGAGGGGCAACTCGGAACTAGTTCCGACTGAACAGAAATTTGTTTTTGCTACAGGAGCAGTAAAGTCCTTTGGTGACCTGGATGTTGAGTCGTTTGGTGTCTCTCATGATGCAGCAGAGCCAATGTTTTTCACGTTTCACCATGAAGGCAAGAAGCTGGTGCTTGCTACGGATATGGGTTATGTCAGTGAACGGATTAAAGGAACGATTAAAGGGGCGGATATGTTTATCTTTGAGTCGAATCATGATTTGAATATGCTACGGATGGGGCGTTATCCATGGAACGTCAAAAGACGGATTTTAAGTGACGTCGGACATGTCTCAAATGAAGATGCGGCGCTTGCCTTATCTGAGGTGATTGGTGATAACACCAGTCGAATTTATTTAGCACATCTTAGTCTTGATAACAATATGAAAGAGCTAGCTCGCCTTTCCGTCGAACAGGTCCTTAAGGAAGAAGGACTAGCAGTAGGAGAGCAATTTGAACTATATGATACAGATCCCACTACACCGACAGCACTTGCTGTGGTTTCATAAGATTTCTCCCTCAGTTATAGTTGCTGAGGGATTTTTTGTTTATAGAGGTATGACATGAAAGAGACTTTAGTTGTTTCTTAGACTTTTGTAATCAGACTTATTACATGATTACGCGTCAATGTTGTTGGGAATTATAGAATAAGTATCAAAAATTTATAAAAAGCAAGCGAGATAGTGGTATTTTGCTTTTTTGTCATTATAATAAGGATCAACAGTGGTTATAAAAAATAAAGAGGATGGTGTTAACGTCATGGGCTATTATGATAATGATGAAAACCAACGCACAACTAGACAAAAAGGTTCAAAACGTGTCTCTGGCTTATCGGCGTTTGTAGGTGCTGTAATCGGCGGAATGGTCGTCTTGTTCTCCATACCTGCTCTTTCAAATCTAGGTCTTTTACCATATAACACATCTACTAATGAAGTGGGTTCAGAAATCATTGGAACAGAATCGCCACAAGAAGGTCTGAGCCAAACGGTTAATGTTGATGTAAACTCTGATATTATTCAGGCGGTTGATCATGTATCAGATGCTGTTGTTGGCGTGATTAACATGCAGCAATCAAGTGTCTTTGCTGCAGAAGGTGGGGAAGGAACGGGTTCAGGCGTTATTTACAAGAAGTCTGGTGACAAAGCTTTTGTCGTCACGAACCATCACGTTATTGACCGCGCAAATCAAATAGAAGTGAGCTTAGCTGATGGGACTCGCTTGCCAGCAAAGCTTCTCGGAACAGATGTTATTACAGACCTTGCTGTATTAGAAATTGACGGTAGTGATATTGAGACAGTAGCGGAATTTGGTAATTCTGATTTACTTCGCGTCGGAGAACCAGCAATTGCAATCGGAAATCCACTTGGTCTTCGCTTCTCTAGCTCGGTCACACAAGGAATCATTAGTGCAACGGAGCGCAGTATTCCTGTTGATTTAACTGGTGATGGTACTGTTGATTGGCATGCAGAAGTACTCCAAACCGATGCAGCTATTAACCCTGGTAATAGTGGTGGGGCTCTCGTAAATATTGAAGGTCAAGTCATTGGTATTAATTCTATGAAAATTGCTCAAAGTGCTGTTGAAGGAATTGGGTTTGCGATCCCAACACAAATTGCGCTGCCAGTAATTGAGGACTTAGAACGATTTGGAGAAGTTCAACGCCCGCAGCTCGGTGTCGGAATCAGATCTCTAAGTGAAATTCCGAGCTATCATTGGCAGGAAACATTAAATCTACCTCAGGACGTCAAAGCGGGAGTTGTTGTCACTAGCATTTCACCAATGTCTCCAGCAGAACGAGCAGGTCTGCAGGAATATGATGTGATCGTCGCCATTGATGATGAAGAAATCGCTGATGGGCACGATCTTCGTAAATTCCTTTATACGGAGCGCGAAATTGGTGATGAGGTGCAAGTGACATTTTATCGAAATGGTAGCCGAGAAACAGCAACTGTGCAATTAATGGAGCAGCAGAGCTCTTAAGGTATTATGAGATAGAGGAAATAGAGTCTCAATGGAGGCTCTATTTTCTTGTTTGAAAATAAGTGATGGGAATTCTTATTAGCCATCGATATCTTTCTTACTCACAAGCTAAAAAAGGGTATGCTATAATGAGGACGATACAAGAAAGGACGTTGAAGTGATGTACTACGCTTGCCAGGAACACATTGAACTAGCTCTTGATGTTGTCGTAGATGAACAAGAGTTAGCGCCAATTATTGATAAACTAACCGACGAACAGATTTTATCCACAAAGTGTAGCTTTTGTGAAAACGAAGCCATTTACAGTATAAAAGGATAAAAAACAACCTGGTGTTGATATGTGGATAAGTGTTGTGGATAAATAGTTTAAAAGGAGTTATTAACATTGTGAATATAACAATCATCACAGTAGGAAAGCTGAAAGAAAAATATTTAAAGCAAGGCATTGCCGAATACATAAAGCGCCTTGGAGCCTATGCCAAAATAGAGATCATCGAAGTCCCCGACGAAAAAGCCCCCGAAAACCTCAGCGAAGCCGACATGCAGCAAATCAAACAAAAAGAAGGCGAACGCATTCTTGCCAAAATCAATTCCGACTCACACGTCATCGCCCTTGCAATTGAAGGACGTATGCTCACTTCTGAGCAGCTTGCCGACAATCTAGATAAACTCGCCACCTACGGAAAAAGCAAGGTCGCTTTTATTATTGGTGGCTCATTAGGCTTGTCCAATGAAGTCATGAAAAGAGCAGATGATACGTTATCCTTTTCAAAAATGACTTTTCCACATCAATTGATGAGGTTGATCTTGGTGGAGCAAGTGTATCGGGCGTTTCGGATTGTGAGGGGGGAACCGTATCATAAATGAGTGAGATTTTCATTCAGATTAAACGAAACATCGCAAAAATAAATATTGCTGACATTAATAATTTGTTCAACAAAATAGCCCATTTTACGTTTATATATGCTACATTAAAGTAAAAATAGTTTCTTAAAAAGAGGTATTCAACTGTGAATTCGGAATTGACAGCTTACATAACTCTTGCTTGTACATCTGGCGTGCTTAATTTGTATTTGTGTTTGTACGTATTTATTAAACGTTATAATTTTACGAGAATCGCTCATATTTTTATTTGTTATACCCTTTTCATAACGGTCTATTGCTTTGCTTCTGCCTTTGGTTTAATGTCAATCACACTTGAGGATATAAAGTTTTGGACAATCATTCAATATGTAGGCATGCCGTTTTCTACACCTTTAGGCTTAATGTTTATTATGCAGTATTTGGGATTTGAAATTACGAAAAAAAGATGTATTGCTCTTCTGAACTATAACCCGAATATTGGACACTTATAAAAAAGTGACCCATATTCGGGTTTTTTATATTCTTAGAAGAAAAACCCGTTTATAATAAAAACATTAACTTTGAACGGAGAATTTACATGAGTAAGAATATCTATACAGTATTTCAAATGAAAGAACTTGAGAAAAATCCTCATGTAACCCATGTATCTGAGCGCTCTATTTCCTATCATCCTTCTTTTAAAGTCAAGGCTGTTCAAGAATATCAATCAGGAAAAATCCCCTCTCAGATTTTTATTGAGAATGGATTTAATCTTGATGTAATAGGCAAAAAACAACCGAACAGGTGCCTAAAACGCTGGCGTGATACGTTTGAGCAATTTGGGGAAGTCGGCTTTGAGACAGAACGTCGGGGCAAAGGCAGTTCGGGTCGACCGTCTTCTAAAGATTTATCTGCAGAAGAGAAATTGAAAAAGGCAGAAGCTAGAATTAAATTTTTAGAAGCTGAAAATGATTTCTTAAAAAAGTTAGAAGAACTAGAGAGGCAGGCGTTGAAAAGGAAACGTTAACGGCATCAGAGAAATTTCAATTGATTGAAAAAACCATAAGAGTTCATCAATTAAAGGGCGAAGTAGCTTACCTATGCAGCTTAGCTAACGTAAGTAGAAGTGGATATTACGCATGGTTACAAGCGACAGATACTCGTCAAAAAAGAGAAGAATCAGATGAGTTAGAAATTGAACTTATTAAATGGATATTCGACCAAAAGAATGAAAAAGTAGGCGCTCTTCAAATGAAAATGATTTTAGAAAATGATTATGATGTCGTTATGAATCATAAAAAAATTAGAAGATTAATGAGGAAGTATGATCTTAAAGCGAAAATAAGACGTGCAAATCCCTATCGAAGAATGCTTAAAGCGACTCAAGAACACCGTACTTGTCCTAATCTACTAGATCGTCAATTTGATCAAGAAGAGCCTGGTAAGGTGTTATTAACAGACATCACCTATCTTTATTACGGTAGAGGTCAGAAGGCTTATTTATCATGTGTGAAAGATGGATCAACGAAAGAAATCGTTGCTTACAACGTCTATAGTTCATTGGAAATGAATCTTGTTTATCAAACATTAGACAAGCTTGTAGAAGCCACTGTTCACTTTCATCCAGAGGCTATTCTCCATTCAGATCAAGGATTTCACTATACGCATCCACTATTTCAAGAGAAGGTGAAGAAGGTAGGAATACGTCAGTCTATGTCTAGAAAGGGGAACTGTTGGGACAACTCTCCAATGGAATCATTCTTTGGTCATTTTAAAGATCACGTCAATTACAAAAACTGTGAAAATCTTACGCAATTGAAGCAGGTAGTTAATGAATTCATGGAAGAATACAATAGTCATCGTTACCAGTGGGGATTAATGAAAATGACCCCGGCTCAATACCGAGGTCATTTACTAGCTGCTTAAAGTCTCTTTTTATTAAACTGTCCATTTTATGGGGTACAGTTCATTCTTACTATCCCCTTTATTAGTTTGGTAATGGTTGCGACGAACGATTTACATCATTTTCATTATCGAGTGTTTGAAGTTGACCCTGCTTTGGGGACTCCTTACATTTATCAGGAAATTGGGATTTGGTATATCATTCATGGCATTTTCACATTTGCCTGTATGTTTGTAGCTTTTTTACTTGTCCTCTCTCAGTGGAGAGAAACAACTCAGGTTTATCGTCCACAATTAATAGCGTTGATGTTTGGCCAACTAGTTCCGATGCTAACAGCTTTTATCTATTTAATCGGCTTCACACCCCCAGGAGTAGACCCAGTACCTATGGTCTTATGGCTTTCTTCTCTTTTATATTTATGGGCCATTAGCTCATCACGGATGTTTATGCTTATGCCTATTGCAAAAGACACGATATTTAATAATATAAATGATGGCGTTATCGTACTGGATGAATCCTATCGATTGATTGAATTTAATCAGCCATGTAACAGTATGTTTCCAAAATTAAATAAAACCATGTTTGGGATGGACTTTGCAAAGGTTTGGTTTATTCTCTCAGGAGACTCATTTCCATTTAAATTAGAGGCTGCAGCGTATAATCAAGAATTACAGCTTGCTGTTAGCGATAAGCTGATGCGTACGTATCAAGTGAGTACTTCACCGTTACAACATGCGAATAAGGGTAATGGTCTGTTAATTATTTTTACTGATATTACAGAGTTAAAAAGACTTCAGGTGAAATTGGAGCATCAAGCTTACTATGATGAGCTGACCCAAATTTATAATCGCCGTGCATTTTTTCAGCAATGTAAGCAGGATTTTGCAGAGGCAAAGAAGGTTGCAACACCATTTACGGTCATTTTGATGGATGTTGATTATTTTAAAAGAGTTAATGATACTTACGGTCATGCTGTTGGTGATAAATTGCTTGTTCATGTAGTAGAGATGTGCAAATCTAAGTTGAAGGCAGGAGGGACTTTTTGCTCGATATGGCGGTGAGGAATTTGTTCTTGCACTAAATGGATATACAGTATCAGAAGGTGAAGTGTTAGCTAATCAGATGCGTAGCCATTTAGAGACACAGTCGCTACATACGACTGCAGGAGATATCTCTGTTACTTTAAGCTTTGGAGTGGCTGAAGCAATGAAAGAGACAGAGGAGACACTATTCCAGCTTCTAAATAAAGCGGATAAAGCTTTATATTCGGCAAAACAAGAAGGACGTAATCGAGTGCATGTCTATACAGAAGTGAAGGAAAAAGGTGATTGAAAATCTTATCCGAATATGAAATGTTAAAAGGATTATATGATAAGCATGACTCACAACATTCAGTATAGAGCCTATTTTATTGGCTTATTACAAAAAAACCAGATTCACGTGTCAGAATCTGGTTCTTGAAAAAGTACACTATATGAGAAGCCTCATTTTTTAAGCGAGTCTCATCTTAAAATCTTGATAGCCAAATTCGCGCACAATCTTACAATCTCCGTCTTTATCTTGTACGGCAATGGCTGGCAGTGGCATGCCGTTAAATGTGGTGGTTTTGACCATTGTATAAATCGCCATATCCCCAAAAACTAATCTATCACCGCTCTTTAATGGCTGATCAAACGAATAATCGCCTATCACATCTCCTGTGAGGCAGGTTTGTCCGCCAAGTCGATATGTAAAGGGCTTCTCGCCTGCTTCTCCTGATCCCAAAAGAGGGGGACGATATGGCATTTCTAACACATCAGGCATATGACAAGTTGCTGACGTGTCAAGAATGGCAATGTCGATTCCGTTTTTATGGAGGTCAAGGACAGACGTGATCAGATAGCCTGCATTGAGCGCAATCGCTTCGCCTGGTTCAAGATAGACTTCTAAGCCGTATTTCTCCTGCATTCTCTTAATGCAAGCTTCTAGTCTTGGGATATCATAATCTTCACGTGTAATATGGTGACCGCCACCAAAATTGATCCATTCCATTTGCGGCAACCATTGTCCAAATTTTTCTTCCACTGCATTAAGAGTTGTCTCTAAATCGTCCGAGTTTTGCTGGCAAAGAGTGTGGAAATGAAGCCCTGAAACACCTTCAAGCATATCGGGACGAAAATCTGCTTGTTTTACACCGAAACGAGAACCTGGTGAGCATGGGTCATAAATTTCATGTCCATCTTGGGTCGAGCATTCAGGATTGATGCGTAAGCCAACTTTTTTACCAGCTTGAAGAGCTTTCTCTTTAAATTTTTCCAACTGTGAAAAGGAATTAAAGATGATATGATCACAAATTGAGATAATTTCATCGATTTCATCATCACGATAGGCAGGGGCAAAGACATGATTTTCTTTGCCCATTTCCTCGTAACCTAGACGTGCCTCGTACAAGCCGCTTGCTGTTGTACCGGTTAAATATTTACCAATGAGGGGATACATTGTTGTCATAGAAAATGCTTTTTGTGCCAACACGATCTTTGCTCCTGTACGCTGCATGACGCCATTTAGGATTTTTAGATTTTTTTCCAGAAGCGCTTCATCGACTACATAGCAAGGTGTTGGTAATTCTTCAAACCTCATTTTAGCGAACAAACTCCGTCTCTTTAATAGGCTCAGAATCTACAGGAGTTGGATTATGATCTTCTTGCCATGGAAGTCCCCACTTGTTCAATGCTTCCATGAATGGATCTGGATCAAATTCTTCAATATTGTATACGCCCGGTTTATTCCATTTACCAGTCATCACCATCATCGCACCAATCATAGCAGGAACGCCTGTTGTATAAGAAACGGCTTGGGAACCTACTTCTCTAAAGCATGCTTCATGGTCACAAACATTGTAGACATAATACGTTTTATCTTTTCCGTCCTTCTTACCTTTGAAGATACAACCAATGTTTGTTTTACCTTTTGTGCGTGGTCCAAGTGAAGCTGGATCTGGTAATACGGCTTTCAAGAATTGAAGTGGAATGATTTGTTTTCCTTCGAATTCAATTGGCTCAATGGAAGTCATTCCGACATTTTCAAGGGCTTTTAGGTGAGTAAGATAGCTTTCACCAAATGTCATGAAGAAACGAATACGCTTAATGCCTGGGATGTTCACAGCAAGAGATTCGAGTTCTTCGTGGTAAAGCAAATACATATCTTTTTCGCCAACTTCTGGGAAGTTATAAACGCGTTTGATTTCCATTGGCTTCGTTTCGATCCATTCACCATTTTCCCAATATCTACCGTTCGCTGAAACTTCACGGATATTGATTTCAGGATTGAAATTCGTTGCAAATGGATAGCCATGATCCCCTGCATTACAGTCGAGAATATCGATATATTCAATTTCATCAAAATGATGCTTAAGTGCATAAGCAGAAAATACACCTGTGACACCAGGGTCAAATCCGCTGCCTAAAAGAGCTGTAATACCAGCCTTTTCAAAGCGTTCACGATAATCCCATTGCCATTTATATTCAAATTTCGCCGTATCTTCCGGCTCATAGTTTGCTGTATCCATATAGTGTGTTTTTGTTGCCAGACAAGCATCCATGATTGTTAAATCCTGATATGGTAAAGCTAAATTCATCACAATATCTGGTTTTACCTCATTAATTAAAGCAATTAGTTCGTCTACATTGTTTGCATCCACTTGTGCCGTTGTAATTTTCGTTTTGCCGCCATCTAGTTTGGCTTTTAAGTCATCACATTTTGATTTTGTTCGACTTGCGATACAAATCTCTTCAAATACTTCACTGTTTTGAACACATTTATGGATGGCTACTGATGCCACTCCACCACAACCGATAATAAGCGCTTTTCCCATTTTCTTATCTCCTATCTCTAAAAAATTTTAAAGCAGAGGAATTTCACAACATCCTATAGAAAAGGTTATTGTCAAACCACTTCGACAACAAAAAAACAAGTGCCAAGCGCATAATCACGCACAACACTTGCTTTAAATATATTCATCAATATTAAAAAAGCATAAGTATATCCATGGCAAAAGCTAAATGGATATGTCTACTTTAAAGGACATGATAGTAGAAAAGCTTATTAATATTCAAAATATATCTTCATAGGATCAGAGTCTAAATAGCAAATAATTACTTTTACCACTCTTATTGACCGTTTCACAAGTTGTGTGCATATGCACTGGTTGTAAAGTAACCAACTTATAAAATTTGAGCTTTTAACTCAATCAATAAGGCAACTAAAGTTGCCAATCGGCATTTGACCCGGCTGTCCGTATGGCCTTAACTTCCTAAAGAGAAGTGGTCAAAAATTATCTGCCTTGGAAAGACTCAAGATTTTTGAATATTAGCTTTCCAATTCACGCTTACTATATTATCAGCAAGTAATCAAAATAGCAATCAACAAGTTATGTAAAAACAAAAAACTTATATTTATACGAAGACATTCGATATTAGATAGTCATAAACAATCTATTTGTGTGTGCAGGACTTAAAGAAAGGTCAAGGCTAATGAAAAGCAGACGAAATTCCTTTATGATAAGGTGTTTCGTCTGCTTTTTAGCACTTTAAGAAAGTTTAACTTAATTAAAGGATAAAGTATGAGTGCAACTAAGGATCTCACCATTAAGGACTTGGTGACAAGCCAAGTTTTTCTGGCTTCCGCCAAGGAGGAGTATTGGAAAAGGTTAAAATACCATCATTTAGCCATCTTGGTGTTCAATGAGCCAATTCCTTTAGCTAGTGCAAGAAGATTTCAACATGTAGAAACTATGCGCAGGCTTAGTGATTTTTTCCATTTAGCAGTAAATAATCCATCTCCACAGAATATCCGGAAAATGACAAGAGGAGACATTGAGATGAGGATCACAAAATTGGCTTACATATTGATAGGAGTGGTTTTACTTTCGTCTATCACTTCCAAAACTACATATTGACACCAACTATAGTGTATGATAAATAAATAGTGGTTAGCACTCGGTCAGGTAGAGTGCTAACCACGTGAATATCTTTTTGCAAACATCTTACAATCATTACTCGTATGGAAGGGGAAACGTTAATGGAAAAAATGCAGTTTAAAGCAGAATCGAAAAGGCTATTAGAAATGATGATTAACTCCATTTATTCTCAAAAGGAGATTTTCTTAAGAGAGTTAATTTCGAATGCCAGTGATGCAATAGACAAAATCTATTACAAGGCATTAATGGATGATACGTTACGTTTTGATAATGCTCAATATTATGTAAAAATTGCTGCTGATAAGGAAAATAGAACGTTAAAGATTTCCGATACTGGGATTGGGATGACGAAAGAAGAGCTTGAACATAATCTTGGTATTATTGCTAAAAGTGGATCTTTGGCATTTAAAAAGGAAAACGAATCGAAGGATGGACATGATATTATTGGTCAATTTGGCGTAGGCTTTTATTCTGCTTTTATGGTAGCAGACGCTGTGACGGTCATCACGAAAGCACTAGGTGAAGATGTCGCTTATAAGTGGGAATCTGAGGGTGCAGAGGGCTACACGATTGAGCCGTGCGAAAAAGATGAACTCGGTACTGAGGTTATTTTGAAAATCAAAGAGAACACAGAAGATGAATCATATGATGAGTATCTAGAAGAATATCGCTTAAAAGCTATTATTAAGAAATACTCTGATTTTATCCGCTATCCAATTAAAATGGAAGTCACACAGAGAAAGCTGAAAGAGGGCAGTGAAAACGAATACGAGGATGTTCAAGAAGAACAAGTGCTCAATAGCATGGTTCCGATCTGGCGTAAGAATAAAAGTGAGCTTACTGCTGAAGATTACGAGAATTTTTATACGGAGAAGCATTACGGTTTTGATAAGCCGTTAAAGCATATCCATATTAGTGTCGATGGTGCTGTTAGATATAATGCGATTTTATTTATCCCTGAGAACATACCTTACGACTTCTATTCAAAGGAATTCGAGAAGGGCTTAGAGCTTTATTCAAATGGTGTATTGATCATGGATAAATGCGCAGACTTACTTCCAGACCATTTTAGCTTTGTAAAAGGAATGGTCGATTCTGAAGACTTATCTCTTAATATTTCGAGAGAGATTTTACAGCATGACAAGCAATTGAAGCTGATTGCGAAAAACATTAGCAAAAAGATAAAAAGTGAATTACAAAGCTTACTGAAGGATGAGCGCGAAAAGTATGAAGCATTCTATCAATCCTTTGGCAGACAGTTAAAATACGGAGTCTATAGTGATTACGGAACGCACAAGGAAGTATTACAGGACTTGTTAATGTTTTATTCGTCCAAAGAAAAGAAATTTGTAACATTAGATGAATATGTATCGAGAATGCCAGAAGAGCAAAAATATATTTATTATGCTTCTGGAGAATCGCATGAGCGAATTGAAAAATTACCACAGGCTGAAATTGTAGCTGATAAAGGCTATGAAATGTTATATTTCACTGAGGATATTGATGAATTCGCGATCAGAATGCTGATGAGCTATAAAGAGAAAGAATTCAAATCTGTCTCAAGCGGTGATTTAGGTATTGAAGCGGACGAAGACGAAACGAACACAGGTGCAGAAGAGAATGAAAACAAAGAGCTTTTTGACTGCCATGAAAGAGATTTTAACAGGCAAAGTAAAAGATGTTAGAGTATCAAAAAGATTAAGATCGCACCCTGTATGCTTATCAACGGATGGTGAAGTAACAATTGAAATGGAAAAGATATTAAATGCGATGCCCGATAATCAAAATATAAAAGCGGACAAGGTGTTAGAAATTAATCTGAACCACGAGGTCGTTCACTCATTAAAGGATGCCTTTGAAAAAGATAAAGAGAAATTACATTTATATACAAATCTATTGTACAATCAAGCCCTTCTTATTGAAGGATTACCAATTCAAGATCCAGTAGAGTTTACAAATGACATATGCAAAATAATGAAGTAATGAATGAGAGCATGGGTATTTTTCCATGCTTTTTTTGTTGGAAATGAGCTTTATAAAGTTGTACACATAAAAGTACACATGATTACAAAGTGTTTTCTTTAGGTGTACGAAATCGTAAACATGTAAACAAAAACGTGTGCACAGCTTTATAACAATATGTATACAGATTTATAATAATGTTTACAAAAATGTATGCGTGTTTTCTTTATTGAACACAACTTAAGGGTGATTGACGAATCTATGAACCTACTATAATCTTTAATCAAATGGGAAAAGATTATTCTTTGATCCATTAATGAAAAGGAAAGGTATGATTTTATGAGTAAAACGAGAATTGCTGCAATTGATGTAGGAAATGATTCGATTAAGGCGTTATTTGGAAAAGCTGATTATGAACTTTACATACCGAATGTCATTGCGCGAGATACAGAAGATAGACCTGTAATTGGAATAGAGGATTTAAATGAGAAAGACCCTCTCGAAGGGATTCATATTAGAGTCCACTCCCCTGCTTTGAGTGAAAATAACGCGATTTATCGAGTTGGGAACTTAGCAACAAAGAGCGACAATGCTACTGAATTAGATCCAGGCAGTAGCAAGTCGGAGGAAGATCAAACCTTGGTGATGCTTTTTGCTTCTTTGGCATTAGATGCCGTGAGAGAAGAGAATGCCGATATTTTTAAAAGGTCGAACAATGTCATTGATGCTAATTATACATTGGGCACGGGATTGCCTCTTCGTGAAGTGAAAGAAGGTAAAGATGTAGGATATCGCACGCAACTATTAAGTTCTGTTCATCAAGTTGAATTTTTAGTCACTCCTAAATATCAAGGATTAAAGGTAAATATTAAATTTGATCAAATGAAGGTGTATCCTGAAGGGTTTGCTGCGTATATTAATTTAGTCATGGATAATGATTTGAATATCATTAATCGTGATTTAGTGGATAAAAGCATCCTCATCCAGGATATCGGGGGATTATCGACTGACATTGCGGTCATAAAAAATCGGAATGTAGACGATGATAAGGCGCAGGGCTTTAACATTGGTGTCTCTGAATCATTAGAAGCTATTAGAGAGGAAATTAGAACGAAGCACGGTGTAGAACTAGATAGCCGTAGAGATGTTGTTGAAATCATCACAAAGAAACACGATCGAAATCATATTATGGTAAAAGGAAGCCGGACAAGCGTTCATGATATTACGGATCGAATCCTTCTAGAACTAGCTAAGAAACAATATCGTCACCTGCGTAATGTTTGGCAAAAAAATTCCCAAACGGAAATTTGTTATTTTGTCGGCGGTGGCGCGATGGTTTTGAAGGATTATCTTAAAACGTTAAATAACAGTTTAGATGGTTATAATATTGGGTTTTTTGAAGATGAAAAAGAAAGCATCTGGATGATGGCAAATGCTTATTATAAGCTCATTTCTGCTTTTGATCGAAAGAATCATAAAGCTGAAAATGACAAAGAGATAGAGAAAAAAGCAGTCAAAAATCAATAGGGTGATTCCATGAATAAAAAGGGGACGACTGGAATTCAGAGGGGGCAGGCGATCACGTTTCGCCTCCCTTCTGACACACCTGATCACATTATAAAGCAATTACAAAAACTAAAAGAGACAGAGAGAAGGAACTTTTCCAGTAAAATCGCTGAATTTATTTTAGATGGGGTTAGTAACTCCTTGTCAAAAGAAAGGGAAACCGTTACCATTCCTCTTCCGAAACAATTAAGTAAAGAACAGCGTAACTGGCTTAAGCATTCGCATTCTGAAGCATTGCTCGGCAGCTTGGTTTACCAACTATTAGCTGATCCTGTTCGAGCGACTGCTGTTTTAGCTTCTTTAAATAGTAATGCAATAGACATTGATGACGCGCTATATCTACAAGAACTGGAAAATAATAGATTAGAAGAAGAACATAATACAAGCGATAATAAGGTTCACCTTCAAGGAGAGATGGAAGAAACGCCTGGCATTGATGATCTTGATGAGCTAGAGGATGATTTGGCGAACTTTGATTGGAATCAGGCTAAACAAGAGCATGCGTCTTCAATGGAAGAAAACCAGCAGGATGAAGAAGAGGATGCAGAAGATCTACTTGGCGGTTTTCTTGACCGTATGAATAAATAGAATGAATAGAAAAAGCAAGATATACGAGGTGAGACGTACATCTTGCTTTTTTTCATTTGTGAGGGGGTTGTGACTTGGGACGCCATCATAATCGCCATCATATTTGGTCGGTTTTTACTAAACAATTCCTTGTGCCATCATCGCATCGGCAACTTTGATAAAACCTGCAATATTAGCACCGACGACGAGGTTGTCTGGATAGCCATATTCAGCTGCGGCCTTCACGCTACTGCGATAAATATCTGTCATAATATCATGTAATTTAGCATCGACCTCTTCAAATGCCCAAGACAGTCTCATGCTGTTTTGTGCCATTTCCAAAGCGGAAACAGCTACGCCGCCAGCATTAACCGCTTTTGCTGGGCCAAAGAGAACGCCATTGTCATGGAATAAATCAATCGCGTCTAGAGTAGAAGGCATATTCGCTCCTTCGCCAATAGCTTTTACACCGTTTGTTACCAACATTTGCGCTGAACGAGCATCGATTTCATTTTGTGTTGCGCATGGGAGAGCAATATCACAAGGGACTGTCCAAATTCCTGCGTATCCTTCATGATACTGTGCCTCTGGGTGTTCTAAGACATAGTCTGATATTCTCTTTCTTTCAACTTCTTTTAGTTTTTTTACGGTCTCAAGGTTGATTCCATTTTTGTCGTAAATATAGCCATTGGAATCACTACAAGCAACAACTTTTGCTCCTAATTGAGTTGCTTTTTCGATCGCGTAGATGGACACATTACCGGAACCAGACACAACAACTGTACTTCCTTTAAAGCTTAGTCCTTTGTCTTGCAACATTTCTTCGACAAAGTAGACGGTACCGTAGCCAGTAGCCTCCGTTCTCGCCAAACTGCCGCCATAGCCAATGCCTTTACCCGTGAGGATGCCGGCTTCGAAGCCGCCACGGATTTTTTTATATTGCCCGAACATGAATCCGATTTCTCTTGCGCCCACGCCAATGTCACCAGCTGGTACATCGACATCAGGACCGATGTATTTAGAAAGCTCTGTCATAAAGCTTTGCGTAAATCTCATCACTTCGCCGTCTGATTTTCCTTTTGGATCAAAATCAGATCCACCTTTACCGCCGCCAATTGGCTGGCCAGTAAGAGAATTCTTAAAGATTTGTTCAAAGCCTAAAAATTTAATAATGCTCGCGTTAACAGAAGGGTGGAATCTTAGGCCGCCTTTATATGGACCTAGATTACTATTAAATTGGACACGGAAACCGCGATTTACCTGGACTTTTCCTTGATCATCTACCCAAGGGACGCGAAAGGAAATCATTCTTTCTGGTTCGGAAATTCTTTCAAGAATGCCGTGTTCCATGTATTTAGGATGCTTTGCAAAAACAGGAACAAGAGAATCAAAAATTTCTTTAACGGCTTGGTGAAATTCACTTTCATTCGGGTTGCGTTTGATGACTGTTTCGTACACGTCATGAACGTAATTTCGTGCTGCTTGCATGGAATCTTGTTGAACTTCCTCGATTGTAGCCATCTTTCTGTCCTTCTCTCTGATGTGATGTTTATTAGATAGTGTGACCGATTAAACTTAAATAATAAGTCATACGATTAAGATGTATTTTATATGAAGTAAAACAATATGGAAATAATAAAATATTGGAATAGTTATAGGTGAAAAGGGAATAATTTAATATATAAATATAATGAAAACATAGTGGTAAGGACATGGATTTAATAACGATATGTTTGTAAAAGGAGAGCGGGGATCTCTCCTTCTCTGACCAACTCCTCACATTATTACTTAGGAATCGTCATCTTCCACTTTTTGATTTTTTTGACAAGGGTTGAATGGTCGACTCCTAAATATTCAGCCGCTTTTCTAATGGATGGTTTCTTATGAAGGGCATCGATGATCATTCTTTTTTCAAACTGTTCAACTCGCTGCTTTAACGTATGAGATGATTCAGAATAACTGTGAATACTAAAGTGAGGCGGGAGATCGACTGGTTCAATCATAATCGATGGAACTGACACAATCATGCTCTCAACTAAATTTCTTAATTCCCGCACATTGCCTGGCCAATGATAGCTTTGTAAAATATGCTTTGTTTCAGCTGAGACGTGCTTTTCAACGTTAAATAATTTACAGAAGTAAGAGAAGAAGTGGTCAAGCAGGACTTCAATGTCTTCTGGACGTTGACTGAGTGGAGGAATGTTCACTTCAATCACTTGTAGCCGGTAGTATAAATCTTCGCGAAATGTTCCTTTTTCCACTAATTCCTTTAAATTTTTATTTGTTGCTGAAATAATTCTAATATCTAATTGTTTTACTTTGCTGCCGCCTAGCCTTTGAATTTGCTTCTCTTGTAAAACTCGAAGCAGCTTGACTTGCAGGGACAAGGGTAGCTCGCCAACTTCATCAAGTAGAACCGTTCCTTTATCCGCAAGTTCGAGTAGGCCGACTTTTCCCTCTTGTCGGGCCCCAGTAAAAGCTCCTTTTTCATACCCGAATAGCTCAGACTCTAACAGCTGTTCTGGAATAGCCCCACAGTTCACTTTAATAAAGGGCATGTTTTTTCGATCGCTTAATTGATGAACAAGGTTTGCGATCACCTCTTTTCCTGCTCCGGAAGGGCCAGATAGCAAAATACTTGTTGGGAACGAGGCAATCTGTTTTACTTTATCGATAATCTCCTTCATTTGAACACTTTGAAAAATCACTTTCTCATCGGTTCCATCCGTGGAAAAAGTGTAGCGATTTTGACTCATTTCAGAAAAGCTTTTCGCTTTTGTTAGCTCCTTCGTTAGCTCATTTAAGTGAGTAATATCTCTCACGCTTGTGACAACCATTTGAATGTCGCCATCTTCATCGAAAACGGGATTTCCAGTTACCATGACATCTTTTTGCTTTCCGATTCTTTGGAGAATTGAAATGCGCTTCTTGTCTTTTAGTACGAGTAGAGAGACTGACTGATCAAAATATCCTCTTTTCATTAAATCCTCCATGTGATGCCCGACTAGCTCATCTCTTTTAAATCCTGTCATTTCCTCGTAAGCAGAGTTAACAGATAACGTAACCCCATCTTTGTCGACGACATAGATCCCATCTGTGGAAAATTCAATAATCTTCTCTGTTTGTCTAAAAAGAGAATGATAATGCTCCATTTGAGAAACGTCCTGAATCACACTAACGGCGCCAATTAACTGACCTTCCTGATACAATGGTGTACGATTGACCATACACTGTAGTCCTGCAATCGTCATTTTCACTCCAATTGTACTCTGACCACTATTTAGCACATGAGGAATTTGTGTGTTTGGAATAAAATCACGGATATCTTTCCCGATAAAGTCATGGGGTTCATTATGTAGTAATTGTTGAGCCGCAGTATTGATTAATAGCACTTTTTTATGATGATCAACGACAATAACGCCATTTGACATCGAAGAAAAAATATTTTCTAACATGCTTACATTTGTTTTTCCCATTAAGAACATCTCCTTGTAAAAGTGGTGATTACATTCACCGATTGGTGAATGTAATCACCAGACTCGATATCCTGTCATATCAACCATTATACTTCTTGTGGTGAATATAATCACCAGATGTGCACTTTTTAAATTAAAAATACTTGTTAACAAGGGCTTTTCATAATTGGCACGGATCTTGCAAATAGATAAAGTGAAAGGAGGTTCGAAATGGAAACAAAAAATTTATTTATTAATGGTAAATGGGAAACAAAACAAAGAACCTATGCACTTCATTCTCCCTATAGTGGAGAGGTGATAGCCAATATTAGTATGGCAGACGAGGAAGATGTAAAAGAAGCAATCGCGGGGGCACATGCAGCTTTTGACACAATGAAAGAAATGCCTGCCTATCAGCGTTCGGAGATTTTATTTAAGGTGGTTCACATTCTTCAAGAAAGAAAAGAAGAGTTAGCCAGGGTTGTTGCATTAGAGGCGGGTAAGCCAATTCGAACAGCGAGAGGCGAGATCGATCGAACGATTGCAACCTATCAATTTGCTGGAGAAGAAGCAAAACGAATTTATGGGGAAACGATTCCGATGGACGCAGCGCCTGGTGGTGAAAATCGATTAGGGTTTACATGGAGAGAACCATTGGGCGTTGTTGTAGCGATTAGCCCGTTTAATTTTCCATTTAATTTAGTGGCTCATAAACTTGGACCGGCCTTTGCTGCTGGGAATACCGTTGTCCTAAAGCCAGCAGAGCAAACACCGTTAAGTGCGTATCTTATCGCCGAAATTTTTCAGCAAGCAGGGCTTCCAGATGGTGCGCTTCAAGTGGTAACAGGAAGTGGAAGAGAACTAAGTGATGCGCTTGTTACAGATGAAAGAGTTAAGAAAGTAACGTTTACGGGTAGTGCTGGAGTAGGAAAGATTATTAAAGAAAAAGCTGGTTTGCGGAAGGTGACGTTAGAGCTTGGTTCGAATTCTGGATTAATTGTTGAACCGGACGTTCCTCTCGACAAAATCATTCCAAGATGTGTAGAAGGTGCATTTGCCTTTGCAGGACAAGTTTGTATTTCATTGCAGCGAATTTACGTTCATCAATCCATTTATGAAGAATTCAGTAAGCGCTTTATTGAACAGACAAAACAATTAAAGGTTGGTGATCCGCTAGAAGAAACAACCGATATTAGTGCGATGATTAATAGCAAAGAGATGGAAAGAATTGAGTCATGGGTTGAAGAAGCAGTCGAGCAAGGCGCGGAAATTGGTTTAGGCGGTAAACGTGAGGGATCTGTCTTCACACCTACTGTTTTACTGAATGTGACAAATGATATGGCGGTTTCTTGCCAAGAAACGTTTGCTCCAGTCGTTTCGATCGTCCCGTATAGTGAGCTAGATGAAGCAATCGATCTAGTCAATGATTCGGTGTATGGTCTAAATGTGGCAATCTATACTCAGAACATCATTAATGCGATGAATGCAGCTAAAAAGCTAGAATCAGGTGGCGTCATTATTAATGATATTCCAACCTTTAGACTTGATCATATGCCTTACGGTGGAGTAAAAGACAGTGGTTACGGACGTGAAGGGATTAAATATGCAGTGGAAGAAATGACGGAATTAAAATTCGTTACGATCAAAACAGCATTTTAAGGAGGAATAACAAGATGTCAAACATTATTAAATCTAACCCTAAGCTGTATGTCATGGATAACGGTAGCCTAAGTATGGATAAAAACTGGATGATTGCCATGCATAATCCAGCGACAATAGACAATCCGAATGCACAAACTGAATTTGTTAAGTTCCCTGTCTATACTGTTCTTATCGATCATCCAGCCGGTAAAATCCTTTTTGATACTGCTTGTAATCCTGACTCTATGGGACCAGAAGGCCGTTGGGGAAAAGCAACTCAGCAAATGTTCCCAATCGATATGCCAGAGGAGTGCTATCTTCATCATCGTTTAGAGGAGTTAAATGTCAGACCAGAAGATATTAAATACGTCGTAGCATCCCATCTTCACCTTGACCACGCTGGCTGCTTGGAGCTATTCACGAATGCGACGATTATTGTTCATGAAGATGAGCTAAATGGTGCCCTTCAAACGTATGCGCGTAATCAAAAGGAAGGCGCGTATATTTGGGGAGACATTGATGCATGGATCAAAAATAACCTCCAATGGAAAACAGTCAAGCGCAGTGAAGATAATCTTGAATTAGCAGAAGGGATTAATATCCTTAATTTCGGAAGTGGACATGCGTGGGGAATGCTAGGTCTTCAGATTAATATGCCAGAAACGGGTGGGATTATTCTCGCTTCAGATGCGATCTATACCGCTGAAAGCTTCGGACCACCTATCAAGCCACCAGGCATTATCTACGACTCTCTTGGTTATTCCAATGCAGTTGAAAAAATACGCAGAATAGCTAATGAAACGAATTCCCAAGTCTGGTTTGGGCATGATGCTGATCAATTTAAAACGTTTCGTAAATCAACAGAAGGATATTATGAGTAATGGAAAGGAGAGTCATTGATGAGTGTTGCTAAGTTAGTATTCACCCCTTTAAGTTACACAGGGTGGGGAGCCTTAGAGCAATTAATACCTGAGGTTGAAAAATACTCACCTAAGAAAATTCTAGTTGTGACAGATCCGATGCTAGCGAAAATCGGACTAGCTGAGCGCATAACAAGTCCACTAGAAGAGCAAGGGTATTCCGTTACGCTATATACAGATGTTGTTCCTGAACCTCCTTTGGAAACAGGAGAAAAGCTTGTTTCCTTTACGCGTGAAGGTCAGTTTGAAATGGTGATCGGTGTCGGCGGGGGAAGTGCACTCGATTTAGCAAAATTAGCTGCCGTTTTGGCTGTGCATGAAGGCTCTGCAGCTGACTACTTAAACCTAACTGGTACGAAAAGTGTCGAGAAAAAGGGCTTACCTAAAATCCTTATTCCGACAACTTCGGGAACTGGTTCAGAAGTGACAAATATTTCTGTTCTTTCCTTAGAGACGACAAAAGATGTTGTCACGCATGATTATCTTCTAGCTGATGTAGCGATTGTTGATCCAGAATTGACGGTTTCTGTACCGGCAAAAGTAACAGCAGCAACGGGAATTGATGCATTAACTCATGCAGTAGAAGCCTATATTTCGGTAAATGCAAGTCCTACGACTGATGGTTTAGCGCTTCAAGCGATTCGCTTAATTGGGCGTTCGCTACGCAAGGCAGTAGAGGACGGTAGTGACAAGCAAGCGCGGATTGATATGAGTAATGGGAGCTACCTAGCAGGACTTGCATTCTTTAATGCGGGAGTTGCTGGTGTTCATGCATTAGCGTATCCGTTAGGTGGACAATTTCATATTTCTCACGGTGAATCGAACGCGGTTCTTTTACCTTATGTGATGGGCTATATTCGTAAGAGCTGCCCGAAGAGAATGGCAGATATTTTGAATGCATTAGGTGGAAATTCAACCTATCTTATCTGAAGAGGAAGCTTCATACAAATGCGTAGAAGAACTAGAGAGACTTGTGAAGGATGTAGGGATTCCGTCGACTCTATCTGGCTTTGATGTACCAGAATCAGCTTTAGAGAGCTTAACGCAAGATGGCGTGAAGCAAAAGAGAATCTTGGCTAGAAGTCCATCTCCCTTTATCAGAAGATGATATTAGAAAAATCTATCAATCTGCTTTTGATGGGACTGTCGTTGAGCCTCATTAATAAACAAGAAAACTCAGCCCCGGCTGAGTTTTTCTTTGTTTTATTTACATCATAATCAACTTAAATTTTAAATTTTTGAACGGATTGCTGTAATTCTTCTGCAAGCTTTGCAAGGGATGTGGCTGAAGCTGTGATTTCCCCGGATGAAGCAGATTGCTCTTCCATAGAGACAGACACTTGCTGCGTTTGTGACGCTGTTTCTGTCGTGATACTTGTGATTTCGTCAACGCTAGAAGCAATCTGTTCCATTGAACCAGCCATTTGCTCGGTAGCCGTTGACAACTCTTGAATTTGTAAGGTCACATCATTAACAGCACATTGGATATCTTCAAACGTTTGTTCAACGGATTTGATCGCTGCGATCCCTTTCGATGATTGTTCCACGGTCCCATCCATTGACATAACCGTTTGTTCAGTTTCCGTTAAAATCGTTGTGACTAAATGTTTAATTTGTTCAGAGGATTCCTTAGATTGTTCCGCTAACTTCCGAACCTCATCTGCGACAACGGCAAAGCCACGTCCATGTTCTCCAGCTCTAGCTGCTTCAATCGCAGCATTCAGAGCAAGTAGGTTTGTTTGCTCCGCAATTTGTGTAATGACGCCAACAATTTGGCCGATTTCCTTAGAGCGGACCCCGAGGTGTTTGATTCTTCCGGCAACGTCTTGAATATTCTCATTTACTGTCTCGATCTCCACGATAGAAGAGTCCATAATAACAGCACCATCTTTTGCCTTATAAGTCGTTTCAACGGAAGCATTGGCTACGCTTTGGGCATTGACTGTTACTTGTCTTACCCCGGCGGTAACGTTTCTAATTAGATCAGAGCTATGTAGAGCGTTGCGTGATTGATTTTCTGCCCCTACTGCTACTTGTTGTATTGCTTGGGCAATGGTTTCACTTACTTGTGCAGATTGCTCTGATGTGGCAGATAATTCTTCTGATGATACCGCAACTTTTTTAGAAGTCAAACTGACCTGCGCAATCATTTCCCGTAAGTTCACGAGCATGACATTAAACGAATGTGCTAATTCTCCTATTTCATCCTTGTTTTTTAAATGAATTGGTTCCGCTGTTAGGTCTCCACCAGCAATTTGCTGGGCTCTATTCGAACCCGATTTAAGAGTGGTTTTGATACTATAAGTAGCATGACTGTAATCTCTTTCGTAATTATAAGCCCAATTCCCTGCTGTTTGGGCTTGGCTTAGGCTTTTCATTCTTACAACGGTAGTAGTAGGGTAATCATTAAACCAATTGCTTATCCCTTTTCTAGAAACGGTTTGATCTTGCCCTTCTATATGGACTACCCGATCCTGGCTTATAACGATTCCAACATGTCCTGTTAGACCGTTAGAACGAGTACTGCTAGTAACCAATATGTCTCCAATTCGAACGTTTACAGAACTTCCAGGATATCTAGTAGAGTAAGTCATCGGCATTATATTATTCTCACCTTCAGGTAGAGATGAGAGTTCACCGTTTTCCTGTTCATATAGTCCATAATCTTCAAGATTAATAGAATTCCAATCTGTTGGATTATCAGACTCAGGGTACTTTACCTCTTGATCTATCAACCCTTTCTCTTGTAACTCTTTAAATTGAGTAAAGGGGAGTTGTATTGCTTCTTCTTCACTTAATTTGTTACCATCTTTCAAATTCTCATTTGCTGTCTGTGCCTCAGAAGTAATGGGAAATACTAATAACACTAACATTGTAAACAAAATAATTTTTGGTAAAAAATTAAAAATTTTCAAAATAGTTCGCTTCTTTCATAATAAGTATACAATACCATTTAATAGTATATTAGTAAATGTATTTCAAATAAATTATCAAAATGTTATAATTAAATTAAAAAGGGAGGCGTGTAAATGATAACTAAAATGAATATTTGGCGAAAAAGAAAGATTATGGTAAGTGCATTATTACTAATTGGATGCGGGTTAGTTTTATTTGCCGGGAATGCTTTGACCCAGGAAAAAAATTCTTTTGATATGGACACCTTTTCAGATGAGCAGAAACTTAAGTTAGAGACAGGGAAAAAAATGTAAAAGAACAAGAATTGGCTAAGGCTGTAGATAAACCTCAATTGCCCGCACTTATGGAGAGAGCCAGCTATGATACCTATTTGCTTCTTTGTGCTGGTTTAACAGAGGAACAGTTTACTGATTTCCAAAAGAAAGAATATTTTCATAAAGAGGCTACCTTTGAAGATTACAACGAAATAGCTAATGCCTTGATTTCTAGAGAAGAATATATAAACCAAGGAGTTGAAAAAACTTCCGTATCTCAACAGCAGGAAATGTATTTGCTTTATGTAGCCTCTATCGTAAAGCAAATTTCACCGGATAAGTAAACTATTGAGATAATTACTTTTTTTCAGTCTCTCTTGTCTCTAATGTTCTCTTCTTACTTTTGTGAAGGCCTCATACTATTAACTTTTCTGGTATATAGAGGCGCAATTATGGAACAACACAGAGAGAAAAACGATCAAACTTTTTTAAGGCTAAATAGTCAATCTCAAAAGTAGAATCCATTTTGATTAATCTTTCGAAATGGATTCTTTTTGTTTGTTGTATAATGTAGGGGTACATTGAATTTTTAACCAAACTTAATTTTACACTAACAACTCCAACCATTTATGAGGCAGATGAGTACGATAAAGAGGAGTATTCGTCACATCGGTAAACGTTTTCCCCCAATCCTTACAGCGGTAACGTTGACGTTCTAGTGTGTGGTTACCCATTTTCACATTATATTTACCGAAACGAACTGCGGCTATAAAATAAAAAAAGGCATTTTTAAATACAATTACATTGTGTCAAACACTTGTTTTATCTACTTTTTATCTCCTAAAAAAAAGCGTCCTAAAAGTATAACTTTTACAAACGCTAATTTTTACCAATTGAATAAAACAGAAAAAATAGCCCTCTCAACAGCAAAGGCCTGTCACCATAAAGGAACTAAATACCTCTCTATATATTCTTGTACATTTAATTTAATGACATGAGGTAAAAAACTGATTTCACGCCTGTAACCATTGTGAACAACTAAGTATTTGTAAGAGCCCGATTCAGTCTTACCTTGCTCATAAACACTCAATCCAGACTTCTTCATGGCTAACTTCGTGTCTCGTAGATCAGTAGACAACTTCAAAATCGCTCGTTCAACAATGTTCAGATACGTATGTTCAAATTTAAAACTCGCCTTTTTAATCTTCTCTTTGTCTTGCTCCAAAACCTTACGAACAAAAGGTATAAAAATGAAATGATGCACAAGGTCTATTTGTTCTTCTTCTAACACTTCTCATCCCTCCTTCTAATCTTTTTCTATATTATATACGAATATACGTTCGCTTAACAATCTATTTAAAAAGTCTACTGAGTAGACTTTAAATAAAGGAATATTCATTTAAAAACTGGAATGTTGCTACTTGGATATGGTATATTATTGTATATAAAGCATATAACTAAAAAATCGGATGGTGCGCTAACACCAACCGATTAGCATAATCGAATTGTTTCCCTTCAAGGGGGAAAGCCGTTTCATGGTTTATTAAAGCGTAACCACCTTAACTTCCAAGCCAAGGGTGGTTACTTTTTTTGGCCTTTATCAAATGACAGAATTGCAATGATTAACATTCCAAATCCCAACATTAGACTAATGGCTTCAAAAGTTGACATAAGGCGTCCACCCCCTTTCAGCCTATGAGGGGTTTCAGCTTTCCACCCTTGACAAACATTCTATGTGCATACTTATAATATACCATAAATAACCATAAAAGCCTTTATTCATTAAGGGTTTCAAGGTTTTTTTGCGATTTATTTCATCGTCTCACTTAAGGTAAAGGGGCAGACAAAGTTGATTTAGACATAAAAAATCTCCCCATTAGATAAACAGATTTTATTTTTTAATCTGTCTACCTAACGGGGAGCATATCAACATCTAACAAAAGGGTGCAGTTTTTCTATGGATAAAATTAGCCCTTATTAAATTTTTTCTCTAACAATTTTGCAATACTTAGTACATCTTCTTCACTTAATATCCGGACTTGATCATTGATGTTTTCCTTTTGGATCCTCCCTAAATTTCTTGCAGGATAAAGCCATAAGAGAATTGTGTCAGAATTACCATCTTGATAAGAAAGTTCGATTCTAAAGTTTTCACCTTCAGAAGTTACTTCACCGGAAGGAACTGATGAATCTTTTATTGCTTTTAAGAACTGTTCTATTTCTTCTTTTTTTTCAAAAACAACTTTTCTTTCTTGTCGCTCTTCCTCGTCCATGGTAAAAAATGTAGAATCGTATCCAGTTACTGAAACCTTATTGATGTTCCCTGAAACATTAATTACTTCTTCTTTCATGTCGTCTCCCCCCCCCTTAATGACCTTTTCTTCTGAACAAGCAGCCAAAACCATTACCATTCCTATCAACATAATTAATAATTTCTTTTTCATTCTCTCCCTCCTCATATTATTAGACCGATAAAAGTTTAATAAGTTACACATTTTCCTATAATCATGGTTCATTTGTCAAATACTCAAAATTTGTGAAGTAATTTTTCTGAAAATCCTTCCTCTTCTTAAAAAGCAAGATTCCTCTATAAATCAATCATATAAAATTTTCATGTGACGTCTTTATACTAAAGATTTTCTATACCAGTACAAGGCTTAGTCAGTAATTACTCTTACATTTAACATTGACTGTAACCTACTAATGTTTACGAAACTTGATGTAGTAGGACTGCCAGAAGTATGAAGCCCCACGATACGTGCTGCATTATAAACAGGTGCACCACTATCCCCACCGTCAGAAACATAATCTGCCCTTGCTCTATATACTATTGTTTCGTTAACAGAAACTGCTGCATGAGGATCTGTCACTGTACCTCTAGTATTAAAAGTTTCCTTACCTGATTTCCGGACAGCTATACCACTAGACGGAGCCAACGTACCAACAATTGTTACATCTTGATGATCATTTTGAAAAATATATTTTGTAGGATATTTCCCAGACTTAGGTGTAATCAACGCCACGTCTAGAGTACCTCCTGGCTCGTTTGTTGAGTAATTAACAGTCCCTATGCTTTCACCACCTTGGTAAACAGTCTGATTCAAATTTGCACAATGACCTGCTGTTACAAAATTATTTTCCCCGCTTGATAATTTTCTTACTGAAAAACTGAATGTACAACTTCCTGCAGGACTTGTATTTCTTCCAATAGCCAATCCCCCTTCCATGTAATTCACGCGATCTGTGCGACCATGTTCAATCTCTCCTGAAGACTCTTCTATATATATGTCCTCGCCGTATAATTCTTTAATAGTAGCAATAATTTCTGGATTTAATTCTTTTACGTCTACACCAATAGTATTTTTTTCGTAATGTACATAGACGCTAGTTATTCCTAATAGTGATAACTTGTCATCTAGAACGATTTTTTCTTGCCGATCTCTTAAGTCCTGCTCAGAAAATTTCACGTAGGACACCTTAATCTTTTCTTTTATAGGTGTAGAATCATTAATTTCATCTACAATTTTATCCACTTTCCCGCTGCCTTTCCAATCTTCCTTAATGTTAATATGAACTATTCCTTGCTTTCGAGTATCTAAATACACAGATGCAAGTTCACTATACTCCTCTTCATTAGTTCCAATTATTTCTTCAGCATCCGCTAAATAGTCGGTCATAGCTTCAATATCTTGAACAATTTTCCTTTCCGAAAGACTTAATCTAATATCATAATCACTATAATATGTTGAAACAAAATTACTCTGATTCAGAGCTGTAAAAATAGCTTCATCCGATGTGTCTAAACCATGAATGTCTCTAAAAGATTTTTGATCCAAATATTCTTCCTTCGTGACTCCAAATGGTAACTCAGGAATCACATCCGCTTTTACTTCACCATTAAAATTCCCGAAAAACAACAGAGCCGTCAGAAAAAGTAGTAATTTTAATTTTTTCAATGTCTTCTCCTCCAATAATTGATTTTTCCAATCCAAATAACTGATGAATCTTTTAAAATTCTGTAGAAATAGATAATTGTTAGATTTATCAACTCCCTATATAACCATAACTTTATCTGAAACTTTTTACAAGGTTTTACTTATTAGGATTGAATATTCTATATCTGCAATTAATTGCAAGAAATGTTTTCCGCTGCACCCTAAAAGTTAGAGTAAAAAAACTAACCTTTGGTAATGTTCGTATTAAACAAAAACTGGCCGGCATGAGTCCGGTAAATTACCGAAAACATGCCAGCCGAATTGGTTTAATGATTTTTAAGACAAAAATAAAAACCAGAATCGCTGCTAAGATCACGCTTAGTATCATGACAGTCATGATACCTGAAGTAAGGGAATCAACTTTGCTCATGTACTGCTCAATGGGCATATACGTGACGATGTATAAGCCATAATTGTCATCTTGCACATAAGAAGCCATATTTTCGACGCCATCTAACGTAAAGAAACCAGTTCCTGATGCGGTTTCACTTAGTTGTCCGTAGAAATCTCCAACATCACCATTCTGTTCACTAAAGTTTAGCGTAAGTGTTTGTTCGGGCTTATCTGATGCAATAACAAGACCAGAACGATCAAGAATCATCGTACTGACACTTTGCTCTGATCCAGCTTCTACTAGTGATTCTGTTAACCTACTAATATCTACAGCAATCCCTAGTACAGAAAGCACCTCATTGGTTGATGGATCTACAATCGAGTTTGAAACAGCAATGACAGGTCTTCCAGTAATAGGGGAATACAAATAATCACTTGTCGCAACTCCTGGGTTCTCTACTTGCTCATAATAGTAAGCTTCTAATTCTGGATGAAACACATGACCTACAGAGCCACCGCCGACGCCATCAGCGAATACAGCGTCATTGTACGAAAGAAAGATATTTTCATACAGGCCGTTCGCATTCGCCAATCTCATTTCTAAGTTTTGGGCAATTGTACTTAATGCCGCTTCATCAACTTCATTTGTAGTAGAAAGCTCATTGAAGAAGTTAACTAAATATAGTTCATTGACTGTTGCGTCAGATATTTGAAATTGAGCATCAAAAATCGAATCAACTTGATTTTTCTTTTCCTGTGCAATTCTTGTTAATGAGCTGCTTGCTTCATTTTCAAGTGCGTTAGAAGCAGAATAATTCGTGTATAACAGGTTAATAAGCATAGGGATAACGATACATAGAATACAAATTGTAAAGATTTTTACGAATAGACTGTTAGACTTTTTAAATAGTGATTTTTTTCATCGTAGGAGCTCCTCTATTTTTATAACTGCTTTAGTAATAGCTTAGGAAACTTAGTTTAATGTGAACATAAAAATAGTAAGGTTCCTAAATTGTATGGATCATCACTCCTAGAACTTAATATCCGATTAGTGAAATATATCTAGATAGTAGCATACTTACTAGTGGTTTACATCCATTTACTGCATAAAAGCTAGTATTTTGTTTTAATTTGTCAGAAAAGAGGATGTCTCATAAAGGTCTGCTCCAAGATAGTTGTACGAGGGAGTAGACACTTTTGTTTAGAGACATCCTCTTCTGGATTTTCTAGTTTCTGTCGAGAAAAGATTTTGTTAACTAATCAGAAAGGATAAAAATCATGGTAACTTTCTGAACGATTAAGAAAGACTAATCTTCATTTTGCTGTATGGTGTGATCATTCCTATCACTGAATGATGAGCGGCTATCCTCAACCTTAAACTTGGCTACTAGATCGTCAAAGCTCTTGATCATTTTATCCAATTCGGAAACGGATTCATTAATTTGGTCCATGATCGAAGTGGTTTCTTCAATAGATGCTGCAACTGATTCAGTACCAGCAGAAGTCTCTTCCGTCAGTGCAGTAATCTCATGGATCGATCCAGCGATATCTTCACTTAATTGAGCTTGACTGTCTGTTAATTGCTTTACTTTTTCAATGGCTGTCGTCGTTTCCTTCACCTTGCTGACGATTTGTTCAAGCTCCTTACCCATTTCACGCACAATATCTACCCCATCTGAAATGGCATCTTGTCCATCTTTCGACTTTTCAACGGCTTTGTTCGTATGTTCTTGAATCATATTAGTGATTTGGAAAATTTCCTTCGTTGCATTCGATGATTGTTCCGCTAATTTTCTAATTTCATCAGCAACAACTGAAAAGCCTTTCCCATGCTCTCCTGCTCGTGCGGCCTCAATGGCAGCATTAAGAGCGAGAAGGTTTGTTTGTTCTGATATGCCTGTAATTAAGTTTGAAATCTTACTAATCTCTGCCGATTGTTGATTGAGCTCTTCCATTGTTGCGGTATTATCCCTAATTAAATGCTGAACCCCTGAGATTTGTTGAATGACCTTTTGCGTATATTCTCGACCATGTTCAGCAACCTTACTCATTTCCAATGATACGGCTTCCGTCTCATCTGTATATTTTTGTATCTCTTTGGCACTGTCATCTAACTCGCGCATCTTAGTAGAGATGTTATCCATATTTCCGCTTGTCTCATTTGCGCCGTCAGAAATCTCAGTCATTGTGGTAGCAACTTCATTAATTGCTTGATTTGATTCAATTGTCGACTGTGACAAAGAACTTGAAAAGCCCTTTAATTTCTTAGATGAATCAGTAATTTCACTTACTAATTGTTTTAAATTTTCGGTCATTTCATTATAGGAATCATTGAGGGTACCTAATTCATCTTGACGGTTAATAGTGACTTTTCTCGTTAAATCCCCTGATGCAGTATGCTCTAAACCGGATACTAGCTCTCTAATTGGTCTAACCAAGGAACGAGAAAAGAGAAAGCTTACAAGACTAGCAACAAGTATGCCAATGATCGAAAAAATGAGCGCGTTATTTTTGATCGGAGTAAGAGCTTGTAACACCTCATCGTATTCTTGCTCGATGACAAGTGCCCACCCTAGGTCATCAAAGTAGGTGTATGCTGCCATTACATCTTGTCCTCTATAGTTCTCATATGGATCAACAATTGTGCCCTCGCTTTGAGTGGTCAGTACTTGAGAAACGGCTGGGTTACTTTGCATATCAATGAGCGGCAATATTTCAGCATTGACTAAAGCACTTTGAGCTTGTTCAATAGCCGCGCTATCACCACTTTGTTCTGCACTTTGCAATTCTTCTCTAAATGGAGATAAGAACGTATTTACTTGTTCTTCATAAATGGGGCTCTGTAAGAAGGATTCATGGCCGGCTAATAATACACCATCATCTCTAACTAAATAAGCTCTCCCTGTCTCTCCCATTTCAAAAGAGTTTATGAAAGAAATGATTTCACTTAGGGCAATCGAATATAATAGAACGCCAGATAAATCTTGTTGCTCATTATATAGTGGATATGTAAAAGGTTGGGCAACAACGCCTGTGGAAGATGAAATATACATATTTGAGATTTCCGGTGACTCTGAAGCGATGGTGTCTTGGAAATAATCTCTCTCTGATAAATCAATATTTCTCAATCCGTCTACGCTGTCCATTATCGCTAGACCATCTATCCGTAATATACCTGTGATCGCAAGCTGCTCATTTTCATGATAGGAGCGTAAAAGAGGATGCCAGTAAGCTGCTTCTTCTTCTGTAAAATTGAGCTCTCCGCTTTCTGGTAAATTTGCAATGGTTTTAGCCGTCGTTTGTTGGACGTCCACCCACGTTCTAATTGAATTTGCAGAATGGTTCAGAGAACGCTCTAGCTCACTTACACCGTTCTCAACAATCGTATTCTGTGTTGAAACATAACTAGTAAGAGATAGTGTAAGAACCAAAAAAACAGCAATAAGAATAAAAGCTAACATAAAACGGGTAAATAAATGCTTCATAAACATTCAACTCCTCTTGGAAACTCCGTCTAAGGTCGATATGATGACAATTATTTCTGAGTTCAAAACGATAAAAACATATGAGCAAGACAGCTCAAGAACTTTGCCTAATGCAAAAGGAATTCCACTAGCATATCCATAGACCTGTAATTCAAGCCTCCTTCTAAAAAATTTCAATTTTCGATATTTTAAGACAATCGCTAATAGAGTATCATTTTTTGTAATCGCTTGCAATATAACCTACTAAAATGATAAGAATGTATAAAAGTGAAAATAGAGGAAAAGTTTACGGTTATTTACCAGATTACTTCTCTGTTATATGGAAATGAGTAGCTTACCAGACGAAATGTGGTATAATTTTCCTTAGCAATAGTGAATGAAGCAATCTGACCGATTGTGACAAAGATCAACATCACAACATCATATCGGGAAAAGGTGAGAGTTGTTATACGCTCTCTTAAAAGGGAAGTCCGGTGAGATACCGGCGCGGTCCCGCCACTGTAAATGGGTTATCCTTTCATTTTGCCACTGTCGTATTCGATGGGAAGGGGAAAGGATGTATACCATGAGCCAGGAGACCTGCCTTTTCTAACAGCACCAATAAACCTACGAGGCATAGGGAGGTGTTAGAGAGCGTTCAAGTTGTTTGTGACGTGGTTTCTTTCGTGAATCACCCATCATATAACGTTTAAAGATGAGTATCTCTAACCTCTGAAACCGAGGTTAGAGATGCTTTTTTGTACTTTTGGAAAGTTTATTGCCAAAAGGGTTCAATTAAAACAATGGTAGGAGGAAAAACAATGTATAAGTTACTTTTCTCAAGTGTATGGGGTGAGGGCTTTAATAGAATCTTCCGCATTCGGACAAAAAATTACTCCTATTGAACCAATAAATCAACAAATGAGGTGACTAGAATGAAGGTGGATGTGACAGATACGGTCGATTATCTTCGTGTTTGGCAAGAAGGCATGAAAGATTGGGACGGACAAATGCCCGACAGAATGACGGATGATCAAGCCGAAGAAGCATTTTGGTCAGGGTTTATGAAGGAAAAGGATAAAAATGACTCTGTTGATCTTTATGCTAAAAAGGTTCAAACCGCTATCTCTTATTTAGTAAAACCAACTGATAAGGTTCTTGAAATTGGTCCTGGGTGGGGAAACTATACCTTTCATTTAACAGAGTCTGTGCAACAGGTAACATGTGTAGATAGCTCTAGGAGTGTTCTTGATTTTCTACAACAATCAGCTAACAGAAAAGAAATCAAAAACCTCGACTTCATTCATGAAAAGTGGGAGGATTTTTCTCCAGAACCTGATTCATGGGATGTTGTCTTTGGCATGAATTGTTTTTACCGCATGTATGAGATCGAAAAAACAATTAAGCTTATTAATCAGTCAGCAAGTAGATTAGCGATCATGGGGATGACAACAGGCCCCCTACAGCCTCACTATCTAGAGCTTTCTCGGACACATGGCTATCAATTAAAATTTCCACGAAGAGACTACATCCTCCTGCAAAACATACTCTATGAAATGGGTATTTACGCACATTGTCAGATGATTCCGCTTGTTAAGACATACACGTATCATTCATTTGATGATCTGGTCGAGCGTAATCTGAGCCAAATCAGAGAAAAGGCTATTGATCGCTCTAAAGTTGAAGCTGCTCTTAAAAAGTATGTCATTTTTGACGGTGATAAGTATCACTATCACCACACGTTTCATGCTGCCTTGCTTTATTGGCAGCCAGTGGATTGTATGAAGCTTTAATAAAGGAAATAAGCGACTCTTTGATACGAAGCCTGTTTTATGTTCAACAAAAAAATAGAGGGTAACTCTTAAACGGAGTTACCCACTTACATATGCTATAGAGACGGCTATTTAGTATGTTTTCTCACCGTGTAAACCTTATTTTTGGCTATCTTCCTTTTTATTAAAAAATAGATTACTAATACAATAAGAAGGCCGATCGAAAATGGTAGCATATACGTCTTCACTAACGGTCCAACTTGTTCCCAATGTGGTCCAAATAAAAAGCCTAAGTAAATATAGACAGCCGTTAGAGGAAGCATGGCAAGAAATGTATAGATTGAAAAAGTCCAGACATTCATTTTCGCGATCCCACATGGAATCGAAATGGCGGTACGAACCCCTGGGATGAACCTTGCAAAGAAAGCAACACTAGCCCCGTATTTTTCAAAAAAACGATCTGAAGCATCAATTTGTTTTTCTTTTATTAAAAAGAACTTCCCGTATTTAATAACCATAGGTCTTCCGCCGTATCGACCTAAAGCATATAAAGTGAGTGGACCTAAAGTTCCGCCAATCGTTCCAGCTAAGATTGCAGGGATTAGAAGCATATCGCCCTCGTATACCCAATACCCGACAAGGGGCAGGACAAGTTCAGCAGGGATAAATTCTAACGTTAGAGAAAGGACGACCCCTAAATAAGATAACTGTTTAAACCACTCTATCAATTGGAGTAAAATTTGCTCCATGTTGTCATGCCTCCGATCACAAAAACTAACTATATTTAGTTACTACATACGTGTACCGTATCTCGTTTAAATCGAATATTTTTTCATTCGTTCTATTATATCGAATCCGTCGGCGTGTGGAAAAGATCCAACGATGGCGATCTCGTGTATTTTTCTCTATAAAAAGGAGTTTATTCAAATATTAGTGATGTTAGACCCTTGTCTTAAGAAGGATTACAAGAAATACAAACTAAATGATCGGTAAAATTTTTAATAATAGGATGAATTCTATATTTATTATTTCTTGTTATAATACAAGTAAATAAAGTCTTCTTACCTTACTAACGCCTCATTTCATTTACAAGATCAATAATTTAAATATTCGAAAAAATATATGAGTATTTTAATAGATAAGGTAAAATAAACAATCATATCGTTTATTGGAGGAGCAATGAAATATAACCTTTACATGGACACTTGGGTTATATGGAGCTAATAGTGTAACCGACTTCTAATAAAAATGGATTATTAGGAGAAAAAGATGAAACAGGTAACAAAAACACCATTAAGCGTTTTAATTGTCGATGATCAAACGTTAATGAGAGAAGGATTAAAAACAATTATCGATTTAGAGGATGATATGAGAGTTGTTGATACGGCTGAAAACGGAAAAGAAGCAATCATAAAAGCAGAGCAGTGCCGACCAGACATTGTGTTAATGGATATTCAAATGCCAATCATGAATGGAATAGACAGTTTAATCGAAATAAAAAAAATCTACCCACATATTTGTATATTAATCTTAACCACATTTGCTGATGATGACTATATTATTGAAGGATTAGCTTATGGGGCTAATGGTTTTCTATTAAAAGACATGAATTATGACCAGTTAATTGCCTCTATTCGTGTTGCTGTTAATGGACAAATGATCCTGCCAAATGTCATTGGGCACAAGCTTGCTAAGCGAATATCTAAGTCCATTTCTATTGTTCAAAAAGAATTAAATGAGGGCGAGATAAAAGAGAATGGTTTTCGTTTTTCAAAAAGAGAACAAGAGGTTGCATCACTTATTGCGCAGGGATTAAGCAACAAGAAGATTGCCGAACAACTTTTCATAAGTGAAGGAACTGTCAAAAATTATATTAGTGAAATCTATAGTAAATTGGGAGTCAATGATCGATCAAAGGCGATCTCGCTTTTAAACAACTATGAAGAGAAATGATGGGTCGCATTAGTGTCCTATTTGAGAAAGAAATGAGTGTCAAAAATAATAAATAGCTTCTTTATGCATAAGGAGTGAAATAACGTTGATTATTGGTTATCAATATGTGAAGACCATTTATAAAGGGAATGACACGATTATTTATCGTGCAATAGCTGAGGATACAGAAGAAAGAGTGATTATAAAGGCATCATTGTTAGACTATCCTTCAAGTGACCAGTTAGAGGAGTTTAAGAGAGAAATAGAATATGGAGCATTGGTTTCTAAAAGGAATATTTTACCCTTTACCCTATGCTATGAAAACTCTCCTAATCGTAGAGCATTTTTACTAGCTAAAGACATTCCCTTCATTACACTTAATGAGTATATGAACAGTGAAGTAGTAGCGTTAGGTGAGTGCCTAGAAATCGCCATCCAGATAACAAAGCTACTAAGCGATGTTCATCATCAGAGATTGATCCAACAGTGTATTACACCCTCAACCATTTATATTGCCTCAACAACAAAAGAATTGATATTTACTGATTTTAGATTTTCTACACCTTTTTCAAGAACCATTTCAACTAGAAGTACAACACGTTTAATGAAGCAGGCTGCCCCCTATATTTCACCCGAGCAGACGGGGCGTATTGGAAGATTAGTTGATTATCGTACTGATTTTTACTCGCTCGGAATCACACTTTACGAACTTCTGACAGGTAGAAACCCTTATAAAGCAAATGATTATTTAGAGTGGATTCATGCTCATATTGGTAAAAAGCCTCCAGCACCTTTCGACTTTATGCCTCATATCCCAAAGTCAATTTCTGATATTGTCATGAAGCTTCTTTCAAAAAATCCAAATGAACGATACCAAAGCACATTTGGCCTTTTAGAAGATTTGAAAACAAGTTCATTTAACCTTGAACAAAATGATCGAGGCTGGAGCTTTCAACTTGGACAACACGATTGTCGAGCAGACCTTTCTTTCTCGGCTTCTCGATTTGTAGGTCGTTTGACAGAACAAAAACAACTGTTAAATAGCTTTGAGCGAGTGAAGAATGGGCAAGTAGAATTTGCTTTGATATCTGGCTCTGCCGGTGTTGGAAAAACAGCTCTCGTTCAGTCATGCTTTGAACGTCGTTATAAAGAGGGATATCAGTTTATTTCAGGTAAATGTGAGCGGGGAGAGGATAAACCTCCATATGGACCGCTTATACAAGCATTAACCAGTTATATTCACAATATTTTAGCTCGAGGGTCAGACTACATAAAATATTGGAAAAACAGTCTAATAGAAGAGCTTGGTGATAATATTGCGCTTATTGCTGATTTTATTCCAGATATCTGCTTAATTGTTGGGGAGACGGGGCCTGTTGAGCCTCTTCCTTTTCTAGAAACAGAAAATCGTTTTCGCAATGCACTTCATGGATTTATTAAATGTATGCTTAAAACAAAGGAACCAATGATACTGTTTTTAGATGACTTACATTGGATGGATAGAGCTTCGTATGAGTTTATTAAGGATATCGTGAATCACGATTTATATAGTTATTTATTCGTCATCGGAACATATCGTAGCGAGGAAACGAAGGAGAATACGATGCTGTCTGAGTTGATCTCTATTCTTCAACAAAGTCAAAAATCAGTCAAAGAGCTTTATCTTGCTGATTTAACACAAGAAGAGGTCCACGATTGGTTAGAGATTCAAGTACCATTGCAGCAAAAGGATTTACAGCTACTATCGAAGGAGCTCTATACAAAAACGTTAGGGAACCCACTTTTCTTACAGCGTTCATTACAAGTGATTTATGATAACCGTCTTTTGTATTTTAACCATTACTCGGGAAAGTGGCTTATTAAAAACCAAGACTTTAATCATTTTACCATCGCCGATAACGTGATTGATTTAATGATTCAAAAGCTGTCTAGCTTCTCAGAAAGTGTCTTAACCTTTGTTCAAGTTGCCTCTTGTATTGGAAATTCTTTTGATTTGAAACTTGTGCAGAAGGTTGGCTCTTTTTCATCTGAGGAGGTCGTCATCTATGTCAACATTTTGATAAAAGAAGGGTTAATCATTGAGAATGAAGAGCGCTTAGTGACAGGACAATCTGAGAATAGCTCTTTTATTTTTGCCCATGACGAAGTATGGAGAGCGACCTATTCCCAATTATCGGACGAAGAAAAGCAAAAGCTTCATTGGGTAATTGGTAAAAGCATGGCTGCTTCTAATCAGAAGAATGCAAAACCAATAACATATGCATGTGTAGAACATTTGAATAAAGGGATCAACCTTATTACTGATGAAAAAGAAAAAGAAGAGATAGCAAGATTTAATTTAGAAGTTGGCAACAAAGCGCTAGCAGAAATTGCCTACTACTCGGCTAATACCTATTTCAAAACAGGGTTAAAGTGGCTTGGGAACAGTCCGTGGGAAAAACGCGATCTTTGTTTTGAATTAACCTTTTCTATTGTAAAATGTCTTTATTTATTAGGAAATGAACTGCAAGCAGAGACGGAGCTAAATCATTTATTAAATAAATCTGAAAATAAGGAAGAAAAGGTCAGAATATTACAGTTGCAATCACGGTTAATGAATCGCTTAAAAAATCCTCAAAAAATGATCGATACGACTTTAGAAGGAACAAAGCTTCTTGGTTATCATTTTCCAAGAAAAACAAATAAGCTCAAAATTGCATTAGAGCTAGTGAAAGTAAAACGAAAGTTAAAAAAACTGAGTATGGAGGATCTCTTTTCTTCAAAGCAAGATGAGGAGGATGAAAAACAGAGGTTATTATTTTCAATGCTTGAAACGCTTGGTGTCGCGGTTTATTCCTATGATAAAAACCTGTATGGGCTACATATTTTAAAGGCCATTCAGCTTCACTATCCTCATTTTCGTTCACCATTGTCTGCACTCTCTTTATGTGAATATGCGCTTCTCGAAAGTGAAGGATTAGGAAATTATCGTAAAAGCTACCGTTTAGGTAAAGCAAGTTTGCGTTTGGCGCAAAAAAAGGATAATACCTATATAAATGGGATTGTTACTTTTATATTTGGTGGGTTTATTAACCATTGGGGACAAAGTCTAGAGAGTAGTAGAGATTATTTACAAGAGGCATTTGAGCTCAATCGACAGGCGGGAAATCATCTTGTTGCAGGTGGTGCATTAGTGCAGCTAGTGAATACTGAATTTATGTGTGGAACGCACCTTGATAAAATAGGAGAAAACCTTGAAACAAAGTCTCATAGTATAAAAGAATTACGTCATGAAGAGTTTGACGATTATTTCACATTTGTAAGAAAACTGATTGAGTTAATCAAACAAAAAAAGCAAGAAGATGAGCAAGAAGTGGAAGCGATGTTTTTTCATCTAAAAAACCGCTATATAGATGGAGATGGATTCAAGCATTATATCAGCTTAGCAATGATTTCTTATTGGTTTTATACAGATGATCATGAAAAAGTCATTGCAGAAGGCGATGAAATGTTCGAGTATCTTCAAAAAAACAATAGTGTCTTAGGGGCTTCTGGTAGTGAATTCTCTCTCTACCATACATTGTCTATTTGTGCAGTCGTGTCGTCTAATCATAAGAAGTATAAAAAGATTGTCAAAACCCATCGTCATAAGCTTAAAAAGTGGTCGCAGCAAGCCGAAAACAATTTTGGACATCGTTATTTATTAATAGAAGCTGCATGGCTCCATTGGCAAAAGAAAACGGAACAAGCCATAAACATGGCAATGGAAGCTGCTGAACTTGCAGAGAGCAACCAGTTTATTCAGCATCAAGCTCTAAGTATGTATTATTTAGGGAAGCTGATGATGGAAATCGGTAAAGACACATTAGCACAAAAGTATTTAAAACAGGCTTATTTTCTTTATAACAAATGGGGTGCAAAATCTTTTGCAAATTCGATAGCCAATACGTATAAACTTCAAGTGACAACAGAAATACATGAAGACGCAAAGCTACCTTCTATTGACGGAATTAGTCTTATTAAAGCGTCTCATGTTCTTTCAAAGGAAATCATTTTAGAAAAGGTGTTAACAAAGTTAATGGAGATTGTTCTCGAAAATGCGGCTGCTGAGCGCGGTTTCCTTTTGTTGGATAAGGACGGGGAGCTTTATGTTGAGGTAGAAGCACAAACAGTAGGAGATCAAATAAACATTCAAATAGTTGACGCTATCCCACTCCAACAATTTCCTGAACTACCCCTTTCTGTCGTTTGTTATACAAGGAATTTAAAGCAAGAAGTGATTTGTGATCATCTTTATGAAGATAAACGCTTTGTTCATGATGATTATGTGAAGGTAAAGAAGCCAAAATCAGCCTTATCTTTGCCAATTTCAAAAAATGGTCAGCTAGTTGGGGTGCTTTATTTAGAAAATAATTTAGCAACACATGCTTTTACAAAAGAAAATGTAATGGTTCTCGAGTTACTCACTACGCAAGCCGTTATCTCGATCGAGAATGCGAGACTTTATAACGACATGCAAACCTTAAATGAACATTTAGAAGAGAAGGTACAGGAAAGAACGAGATATTTAGAGCAGTCACAGAAGGAATTTGCCGAAGCTTTAGCAGAAAAATCGGTTTTAGAAGAACGAAATCGAATTGCTAGAGAGATCCATGATGTGATTGGGCATACGTTAACGACGACGATTGTTCAAATTGAGGCTAGTAAACGATTATTTCTCAAAGACAAAGAGCATGCACTTGAAAAGCTCGATGTATCTCAACAATTAATTCGTAAGGGTCTCGATGATATTCGTTATTCCGTTAAACTTCTCAATGAAGATACCGCTTCTTTTGATTTAATTCATGAGATGAATGAGTTAATTGATCAGACGGTTGATAATACGTCAATTAAAATTGATCGAATGTTTCCAACGCAGTTACCAAAGCTTTCTTTATCAGTAAAAAAGATGTTCTATCATGCTTTGCAAGAAGGATTGACGAATGGGATACGTCATGGTAACAGTACATATTTTCATGCAACGTTAATAGTGAAAGGTGATCGTCTTCTCTTCACTCTAGAAGATCATGGAACTGGCACAAATGACTTAAAATTCGGATTTGGACTGCATTCTATGAAAGAGAGAGTAGAGGAATTGAACGGTGAAATCATTGTTACCTCTAGCTTAGGAACAGGCACGACGATTTCGATTTCAGTCCAGGCTCCCATGACCAATGCTGCTGATAGACGTCCAGTGATAAACATATCATGATGTATTACGAGATGAATACTCCCGCCACTTAATTTCTACGAAATTTGAAGTGGGGGTTTCTGGGGTATCGATTTAAAAAATGACGATTAACCACCAGTGGAGTTGACACATCGGTGTGCTGAAAACACCCAACCCCGCTATCCCGTTGAGTCCTGCCTTCGGGATTACGTTTATTTTAATATACTTGATGTTGGTTGAAATAATGAATCAACACAAGTAAACGCTTTTTCAAATACTTTTCTCATGATGTTTGCAGCACTATTTACATCAGCATTAAGAAGAGTTCCGTTCTTCGAACGGTAAAGACCGCGTTTAATACGCTTACCTGAAAATGATTTTTTCGAATCGTTCTCACTGTAAACAGGGATTTCATCATTATCAAGAAAACTAGCTTTTGAAGTGTAGGACTCTTCGGTCACAATCACTTTGATTCCATGTCTTTCAGCCTTATAGGTAATCATTTGAATCAAAAGACTGTGCGGTATCGAAACAAATGATTGGTTGTTCTTTTTACCCATATTCGAGTTTTGTTTCCAATCTTTGTTTTGACCAATGATGATGGTGTCGATATCTTCTTCTAAAGCCATTTGTTCGATTTGACAACTTGCTTTATGGAATAAATCCTTCATTTGATTGAAACGTTTATTGTTGATTTTTTCTAAACGTTTGGATGTAAATGGCCCTTCTTTTGGATTTTTCCCATGACGAAGAATACCCATATAGTGAGCTTTTAACTGGTTATATCGTTGATTAATGGATTTAATGTTTTTGCCCTTCACTAATACAGGTCTTCGACCTGTGTTTGTGACGATGGTTGCAAGGTTATCAATTCCTAAATCAACAGACATATAACGCTGTTTTGATTCTTTCATTTCTTGTTCTGAAGGAACTTGAAAAATCAACTCAACGACGTAGTGACCGTACTTGGGGTTAACACGAACTTGTTTAAGTTTCCCTTCTGTAAAACCTAGTTTACCAATGTTCAAACGTTCTTTCGTTTTGGGAAACTTCAAAAACTTGTTTTCCTTCATTACACAATCTTGGTTTGAAAAAGAGACTTCTTTTTCAAAAGAACGACTGTAACCAGGGATTTTCGGTCTAGCTTTAAATTTACTTGGATTCATTTTGTATTCTCGTAAACTAGCATAAAACGATTTCCAGTTTTGAAATACAGTTTTCATAATCCCTTGACTGGATTGCGTTGGAAGAGAGCGATAATCTTGTTGAATCATCGATTTAAAAAGAGCATCCAGAAAATTGTAATGAACATATGGATTCTCTTTTGAAGGTTCTTCAAATAAATGACACTTGATTTCTTTGCGTTTTTCAAAGGGTTTTGCTTTTTCTTTATCAACTTTCTTTTGATAAATTGAAAGTTGATGATCGTTTATTTTTGGGACATGCTTTTGGATATTTTTTAAAACTTCCCGTTGGAGAGGTTGCAACTCTTTTTCTTGAGTTAAACCAGTGAAAATCTGGCGAATATAAAAGTTTGTTGTGTTGTGTATGTTCTTTGCGTTTTGACACATCTCTTTGAAATATCCGTGCAAGCGATGGCCTTTTTTGACCCAAATTTGATGCGTTTGATACATACGTTTCCACCTCCGAACATAAGTTCCTATGAGTATATATTACCAAAATCGTTACAATAATCCTAGTGAAAAAAGAAAAAACCGCCAATTCACCTCCCACCTAACATTCTAACGAATGTTTGAGGAGGGAGTCCTCTTGGCTGTAATGATAGAAAGAGAATAATGTGAAAGAGGAGGGTGATGAGCCGTCCTCTTTTCGTGTCCGTCTAGTTATTAACGTGAATATCTTCAGAGGATGTTAAGAAAGTCTTAAGATTTATATAGACTTAATGTTAAGATTTACCGTTTATACTTTAGATAATTCGAAGAAAACACGCGTGATATACTACTTTGGAAAGGAGAATGATCCATATGAACGATTATGTGGTATTAGTGGTTGATGACGAAAAAGAAATTCGAGATGCCATTGACATCTATTTAAAAAATGAAGGAATCACTGTGATACATGCTAACGATGGGATTGAAGCGATTGAAAAACTGAATGAGCATACGATCCACTTGATCATCCTTGATATCATGATGCCGCGCCTAGATGGAATTGCGACAACATTTAAAATACGTGAGAAGCAAAACATTCCCATTATCATCCTTAGTGCGAAAAGTGAGGATATCGACAAAATTTTAGGACTGCAAGTTGGTGCAGATGATTATGTGACCAAACCCTTTAATCCATTAGAACTAATTGCACGAGTGAAATCACAACTGCGCAGATACGTAACATTGGGCACATATGATGGTGTTCAGAAGGTCATTGATCTCAACGGACTGACCATTGATCCATCTGCAAAGGAAGTCACCGCTCATGGTGAAGTTGTGAAACTCACGCCGCTTGAATACAAGATTGTTGAACTATTAATGACGAATGCTGGTCGTGTGTTTTCGATCAATGACATTTATGAAAGAGTGTGGAAGGAACCATGCTATAACGCTGAAAATACTGTCGCTGTGCACATTCGTAAAATTCGCGAAAAGATCGAAATTGATCCAAAAAATCCGAGATATTTAAAGGTGGTATGGGGAGTTGGCTACAAAATGGAAAAATAGGCTAAAGGTAATCGGTTGGTTGCTGTTGCTAACATTTGGACTAAGCGGTGTTATGTCAGGGCTTTTACATAGTAGTGAGTTTGCAAAAAAGGATTACTTTCAAACTGATCAATTCGATTATCAAATGAATGATTTTATTTATTATTTGAGCATGTTTGAATTAAACAGTTTGACAAAAGAAGAAGCAAAAGAACGCATCACAGTAACGGCAGAAGAAATCAATGAGCATCGTTATCGATATGGTGATTTAGCAGACCAAATGTCAACGATAAAGGGTCAATATGAGGGAGATATCCAGAGCGCCCTTTTGGCAGATGATGAGGAGTTAGCAAATACGTATCGCGCAGAACGAGATGAAAAAATCGAGGATATTACAAATAATTTCCGTAGCGATGAACATGTTGAAGCTAAAGTGATCCGGGAAAAAGAACAGCGGATTGATGAACATTACGATGAAATCGAGCAGTTTCGTTCAGATTTTCTAAAATATAAAAATGTTTTTAAATACTATTTAGAAGATATTTCAACGGGGGATATTTACACGAATCTAACAATCAATACAGACGATATTAATAACGTTTTTAATAAAGGTGAGATGATGTTTATACGTGAGTATTCAGCATCATTAAATGGATATTTAGATGGACAACAGACGATGCATATGAGTGATGCAACTATGTTAAATAACGAAGAATCTGCAACAGAAGGTCTGTTTGAAGGAGTCATTGCCATTCCTAAATCAGCTTCGGTAACGAGTCCTGTTGTAAGAGATTACTATGAATTTCAACAAAAACAGATCATTCTTCTTATTTATTTTTTAAGTGGAAGCATTGCTTATTTTACAGGTCTCTTACTCTTTAAAAGAATGTCTATTAGACAAGCAATGGATTTAGATAAATGGCAGGCTTATTATGAGCGTATACCGATAGATGTTAGGGGAGGAATGTTGCTTTTAACTACTCTTTTCACCTTGATCACTCTGAAATTATTAGGAGAACTCCCTCTATTATATAGTCAGAATGCCTTGACGATGATCGATGATGTGATCATTTATTTGCTTCTTTCCACGATCTTAATGGCATTGACCTTTATTCAAGCAATATATGCATGGGTTAGTATAAAAGAATGGCAAACACATTGGCCGAAAGCACTTAGTGTTCGCGCCTATCAAGCGGTAACACAAGCGTTTTCAAATCGTCGCATTGGCACACAAGTTATCATTCTTATCATGACAATCTATGCTTTTGGAGTAGGGTCGATTGCTATGTTGATGAATCCTCTCTTTCTAATTATCTATGTACTAGCATTTCTCGTTGTAGGGCTCCCTATTTTAACCGTAATCATCAAGCGGATTGGCTATTTTAATCACATCGTTCACTATGCTGAGAATGTTGTGAATGGAAGGTATGATTCAGACTTGCCGGTGAAGGGGAAGGCGGTGTTAGCTGATCTTGCTAGCTATATTAATACAATGAAGCAAGGTGTCATGTCATCGCAAAAGGAACAGGCCAAAAGTGAGCGTTTGAAAACAGAACTGATTACAAATGTTAGTCATGACTTGCGAACACCGTTAACATCCATTATTACGTATACAGAATTGTTGAAAACGGCGGAATCGAAAGAAGATCGAGAAGCATATATTCAGGTTATAGATCGAAAATCGAAGCGTCTCAAAATATTGATTGATGATTTATTTGAAGCATCGAAAATGGCGAGTGGCAACATTGAGCTTGTTAAAGAAAGGGCAGATATTGTTCAGCTTTTGCAGCAGACACTTGCCGAACATAATGAGATGATTAGTCAATCAACCTTGCAATTTCGAGTGACAAACTCTGAAGCGCCAGTCTATGCGATTGTAGATGGACAGAAATTATGGCGTGTTTTTGATAATTTGATTAGAAATATTCTTTACTACACATTAGAAAATACTAGAGTGTATCTCTCTGTAAAGAAAATCGATGAGAAAGTCGTTATTACGTTTAAAAATGTCACAAAGTATGAGCTCGGTGATGATAGTGATGAGCTGTTTGAACGGTTTAAACGAGGAGATGCGTCTCGACATACTGAAGGCTCAGGTCTAGGATTGGCAATCGCCAAGTCAATTGTCGACCTTCATGGTGGACGTTTAGACATTGATGTTGATGGGGATTTATTTAAAGTAACGGTTACATTAAACGGAATATCATCATAGTTGAAAGCAAAACCAGTTTGCGGATTAGCATGCTGGTTTTGCGAGCGATTGATCATGAGGTGTATAAAAGGGAGATTATTGGTTATATCGGGCTAAAATGGTGCAGGGAAAAGTACAACGGTCCAAATTATGCTCGGAATGGCTGAAGGGAGAATTTACGGTGAAAATATTGCAAATGGTGATCCTTCCTACAAGAAACGAATTGGCTATGTTCTAGAAATAGCAGAGTTATATGATAGTTTGACAGCATGTGAAATATACAGGGTGAAGCATGGAAGATTTTTATCTTGTTTTTTGTAATAGCCGCCTTTACATGGATTCATTTTGCAAGTACCTTTATTCCATATGGAGACTATTTCTACTTAGTCATCTTATTACTTGCTTCTTCCCTAACATAGCGGTTGGCTTTTCGGGTTTCGGTGTAAGATGAAAAGGGAGGTGGGAGAATGTCATTTCAATTAGTAGATCAATCCTTTTATAAGCTGCCAACCCTTGAATTGGCACGTTCTCTGCTTGGTAAGCTTCTTGTAAAGGAGACGGAGGCGGGAATCGCTTCGGGCTGGATTGTGGAAACGGAAGCTTATATTGGTCCAGGTGACAGAGCCGCTCATAGCTACGGTAATCGACGAACGGCTCGGACAGAAATCATGTACGGGGCACCGGGATGTGTGTATACATACGTGATGCATACCCATTGCTTAGTGAATGTCGTATCTGGTGAGGTGGGGAAGCCAGAAGCGGTTTTAATTCGTGCCGTGGAACCTCATACAGGCATTGGGCTCATGTATGAGCGTCGTGGGCAAGATAAAAAGGAAAAGGATTTGACAAATGGTCCAGGTAAATTAACGAAAGCGTTAGGAATTGAAAAAGCAGATTATGGACGATGCTTCTTTGAACGACCACTCTTCATTGCGGAGGGGAAGGAGCCAGCATCGATTTCAAGTGGTCCACGCATTGGTATTGATAATAGTGGGGAAGCGAAGGATTACCCATGGAGATTCTGGATAACGGATAATCGATTTGTATCGAGATAGTATGCATAGTTCTTACGTGTCAGACCTCCACTTACAGGAAAGGGGGGTCTGACTTATTGGTTTATCAGAAATCATGCAAGATCTTTCAATTCTTGTAACCGAGCGACTAATCGAGTGAAGGTTTGTTTATCATTTTGATCAAGAGCTCGATCAATTTGTAGTTTTAGAATATTCATTTCTTGTTCAAGTAATACTTTATCAAGAAGGGAATCTGCTTCTTTGGCATCCTGTTGGAACTGCTTATAGCGCTTAAAGGAATCTGTTGATGGCTCGACAAGCTGTAAATAACGGTGATTGGATTGTTTGCCATAAAAATGAAGGATGATATTGGTTTTCTCCGCGGGATTAGACATAAAGCTACCTAACGTTTTGGAAATATCATCCGTTTTTTTTTGATTATAATAGTAGATAAAGCCAGGTTCATCGGAATGCATCGTGGAAATGACAATCGTTTTTTCATTTAAGCGAATTTTTTCTGTGAATGATAGATTTTCAAGGATATGATGATGCTGGAGGATGTATTCTAATACCATACGAGCATCTTTATGTTTCAGTTGATGATTGTCTAAGAACCATTTAATAAATTGTCTCTTTTCTGTTGTTGAGACCCAGTTACTCATAGAACCCCCACCCTATCAATTGCTTTTACCTATCATATCATGTTTTCAATCTTCTTTTGAAAATTTCATGCTAGTTCTATGTTAGATTATGTACGAAACGAAAGCAGAGAAACTCCTAAAAATGGGGATTAATGAGATGAAAAAAGAGCGTAACGATACGGTTCTTACTTCTATTGTATTCGAAATCGAAAAAATGATGGAAGATGAAGAAAGAGTAAACAGGATACTAAGTATAGAGAGTGTAGCTCTTGAACATGAGAAGATGAATGTTAAAGGATTCTTCGACATGCTTTTGAATCGATAAATACTTGATTATTAAATATCGAGGTTTGAAAAATGTAAATAATTTCTATGCAATTTTATGAATGACAGTCAGTTGTTTGGTTAATCGGTTTGTAGGAGGCGGAAATGAACGAAAAACAAGAAGCTAAGTATCAGTTGATTCTTGACGCAGCATTTGAACAGATGAAAGAAAATGGATTTGAAAAAGCATCTGTTTCACAAATTGTGAAACGTGCAGGTGTAGCTCAAGGAACATTTTATTTATATTTTGATTCTAAAAGTGCGATCGTTCCAGCGATTGCTGAACGGATTCTTTGTGAACAGATGGATGCGGGAGACGATATTTTGTCTATTGTCCGCGTATTAATCGATCAAACCTTTGCACTGACGGATAAACACCGTGAAGTGATTAAATTTTGCTATTCTGGGATTGCCTACTATGATTCTTTCCAACGCTGGGAAGATATTTATCGTCCGTATTATGAATGGGTGGAATTGAAGCTGCAAGAAGCAATGGAAAAGAAAGAAATTCCCTCTCTCTCGTGCTATCCTATCAAGCTAAGCTCATTATCAGTATCATTGAGCAATCTGCTGAAACATATTATTTAGCAAGTGATCCTACAAAGGACGAGAACGTAGATATTTACAAAGAAGAGCTTTTTCAATTTATTAAAAGAGCACTAAGCTAATGGGAAGGCATTAGCTTCTTCATTCCAATAAAAATGACTGACGTTCAGTCATTTGTTAAAAACAAGAGGTGTAACCTATGAGTGAAAAGCAAATATTACACATTGTCGGTCTATGGTGCGCTTCTTTTTGCGCTAACGGGTGTTGTTTGGGGAGTCGCCATTGAATCGAAAATGATTTTATTTGATGGTGCATATTCCTTTATTAGTGTCGGACTATCGCTATTATCGCTTAGTGGAGCGGCTTATATTCAAAAGCAGGATGAAAAGCGGTTTCCGTTTGGAAAGGAAGTAATCGAGCCCATTATTATCATAGTGAAATCAATTGTTATTTTACTCCTGTGTTTAAGTGCAATTGTCTCAGCAGTCTATGATCTTGCTAATGGAGGAAGTGATGTTCAGCCAGGGTATGCTCTAGGCTATGCAGCATTATCAACTATAGGCTGCTTCGTGGTTGTTATATTCCTGTCGAGACAATCAGGAAACAAACAATCTGGTTTTGTAGAAGCAGAAAAAAAAGCAGTGGATGATGGATACACTATTGGTTGGATTTTTAATAGCTACAGTGTTAACTTATACGAATTATGCAGGGGTAGTAGTTTATATCGATCCAGCCATGGTCTTGCTTGTCTCGATCTATTGTTTGAACATGCCGTTAACGATGTTACGAGAAAGCCTTAGAGAGGTACTTGAGATGTCTCCTGCACCAGCCATTCAATCCCGTATTACAAATTTGGTGAAGCAAATCGAGTCAAAGTATAAATTTAAGGAATCCATGATACGTACATCGAAAGTGGGAGAGAAGCTGTATATTGAAATTGATTTTATTTTAGATACTAAATCTGGAGCACAAACGGTTGCGGAGCATGATACGATTCGTGAAGAAATTGCAACGAAAATTGACGATCTCGAGTATACAAAATGGTTAACCATCTCCTTTACTCAAAATCGAAAATGGGCATAATAAGCGGTAAGATTGTATTAGATAAAAAAAAATGAGATAGTATTTTAAGAAGTCTGACTTTTTCAGCAGAGAGATTGGTGATTTGGATATGCAACAGGATTCGTTCGTATTTGATTTTCATACACATCATGACCGTTGTGGCCATGCTGAAGGAAAAGTAGAGGATTATGTTCAATCGGCAATCAAACAAGGGATGCACCTTATTGGAATTTCAGATCACACCCCGTATTTTCATAGTGAGCAAGATCAGCTACGTCCAGGAATAGCCATGGCGAAAAGTGAGCTTACAAAATACGTAGAGGAAGTCCTCTATCTAAAAGAAAAGTATGCAGATAAGATCACGGTTCTACTTGGAATTGAAAGTGATTATTTCCCTAACCATATCGACGTCTATCGTCAAGAATTATTAAAATATCCGTTTGATTATATGATTGGCTCGGTTCATTTTGTCGATGACATTAGCATCTTTAAAAAGGAGCGCTGGGATGGATTGACTGACGCCGAGAAAGTGAAAACAAAGGAAAGCTATTATCAATTGATAGAAGCATCCGCACGAAGCGGTTTATTTCAAATTCTCGGTCATTTAGATGCGATGAAGGGATTTTATCCAGAATTCTCAGCGATTGAAACAGAAGCAGTTAATCAGACCTTAAAAGTGATAGGCGAGCAGGAGCTTGTTATTGAAATTAATACGTCAGGAAAAACGAAGGATTGCGGAGGGTGGTACCCTTCCGAGGAAATGCTTGAAAGAGCACTATTTTATCAAGTTGGTGTGACGTTCGGATCTGACGCTCACGATCCCTCAAGGGTAGGGGATGAATTCGAGCAAGTGAAAGTGAAATTAAAAGAAATTGGCTTTAAAGAAATGACGTATTTTATCAATAAAAAGAGATATCATATGACTATTTAAGGTAAAGGCATGTCTTTTTGTGAAAAACAAAAGGTTTACGTTAATTGGTTTAAGTATAATGTTGATTGCTGAATGAGTGGGAGATGATGGCATGGTTGTGTTAGAAAATGATGTAGTACGAGTTCAAATAAAGGAGGAGGGAGCGGAAGTAAGAGAAGTTTTTCATAAGGAAAAGCAACTGGACTTTATGTGGAATGGTGACCCTACTTATTGGGGAAGAGTCTCGCCAGTTTTGTTCCCGATTGTGGGAAGATTAAAGGATGATCACTATTCAATTGATGGGCAAGATTATTCATTAACACAGCACGGCTTTTTAAGGGATTGCACTTTTGAATTGGTTGAAAAACACGAAACAGCGGCACGATTTCAAATTTCGTCGGATGGAAGGTTTCTTGATGTCTATCCTTATGAATTTGAGGTGGTGATTGACTATAAGCTAACAGATAGTAAGCTGGAGGTTAGCTGGAAGGTCTTGAATAAAGATACAGATACAATGTATTTTTCAATCGGAGCTCATCCTGCTTTTAAGGTGCCATTGCAAGATGGGGAAAGTATTTCTGATTGCTTTATTAAAATTCAACCATCAAAGCAAGGGGTAACAGAGTATTATCTTGATCAGTCTCTTTTGCATGTTAAAGGAACAGTAAATGAACTAAGCACGCTTCCTTTATCAGCTGGGATGTTTGCTAATGATGCGTTGATCTATAGTAATATTGATCAAATGACGATTGCTTCAAAAACGAATCCTCATCAAATTCATGTTGATTTCAAAGGCTTTCCGTTTGTCGGTATTTGGTCAAAATATAATGAAGATGAGAAGAGCATTGCGCCGTTTTTGTGCATCGAACCTTGGTACGGGGTTGCTGATACATATGATACGAATGGAGATTTTAAAACGAAGCTTGGTATTAACCGTTTAGAGCAGGGCGATGTGTTTCAAGCTAGTTATTCGATTACGATCACTTGATAAAAAACAGCAGCCTAAGGGGTATAGTCCCTTGGCTGCTGTTTTTTACTATATTAAGCTTTAAAGTGCTGTAGAAGTTCTTTTAAGTCTTCTGCTAGAGTTTGAAGCTTGATGGCATCTTGAGAAATATGTTCAGCACTTGCTGATTGTTCCTCGCTTGTTGCACTTACTTCTTCGCTGCTTGCAGATATTTCTTCGGTAATAGCTGAAATGGATTCCATTTGTTCGCTGATTTTTTGGGCGACTTGCTTTAAGTGATGGACTGAGTCATCGACGCCTTTATTTTTCTGATTAATTTTATTAACGTCTTCCGCAATATCTTTGAACACTTGTGCGACGACTTTAAAAGTCTTTGTGCTATCTTCCACCGTTGTCACACCATCTTGAACAGCGACAACAGCTCGGTTGCTTTCTTCTTGAGTTTCCGAGATAAGCTGGCTAATTTGTTCAACAGATTGAGTCGTTTCATTCGCTAATTTACGAACCTCATCCGCAACAACAGCAAAGCCTTTTCCTGATTCACCTGCTCGCGCTGCTTCAATCGAGGCATTTAATGCAAGAAGATTTGTTTGCTCAGCAATCTGGGAAATGATGTCAACCACTTTGCCGATCTCCGATGATTTTTGATCAACTTTTTTAATGAGTTCTGATAAATCATGTACGTTTTGATTCATTTCGCCCATTTTGGCTACGGCCTTATTCACATGCTGATCGCCATTTATCGAGGCTTGTTTGCTAGCCTCTGTTAATTCTTTCACTTCATGAGTATTTGAAGCAATCGTTTCAATTTGAAGAGCGATTTCATTTACTTCTTCACTCACTGAAGTAACGGAAGCAGCGACCTCCGAGCTTCCTGAAGCTACCTGCGAAATACTGTCGGCAACTTGTTCAGATGCCTCACGTGTTTCATCACTTGCCTGTACTAAATAATCTGAGGATGTCGTTAGCTGAGTCGATGTATGTTGAATATTGTTGATCATATCATTCATCGTATCAGTCATTTTATTAATATCCTTGCCGAGTAAAGCAATCTCGTCTTTGCCTTTTAATCTAGCGCGAACGGTGAGATTACCTTGCTCGATTTGTTCCGTTACATTGCGTAAATCCTTTAAGCGCTTTGTAATACTTTGTGCGAACAAAACAATGACCACGATCGTTAGAATAGCAGCAGCGGCTACAACAATCACAACAATATACGTTAAGCTATTGAGCTGTGTAGTTGCTTCTTCACTTGGAACGGTAATAAAAAGGTTCCAATCTGTAGAGGGAATTTTCTCGTAGAAAGTAAATAGCTCACCTTCACCTTCTAACACAAATTCAAGCATCTTGGCATTGGACGTTTCAGCGTTATTTTGAGCTTCTGTTAATTCACTCACTCCGAAAGCTTCAATGTTTTGCTCGGCAACGTATTCGCTGTTTGGGTGACTAATGATAAGCCCGTCATCTTGAGTAACAAAGGCATAGCCAGTCTCTCCAATCTCAATTCCAGTAACGATTTCATTAAAGGTATCAGTCGTAAATGTACTTGCTCCTAAGCCTATTAGGTTTCCATTTTGATCATGAAGAGGAACAGCAACGACGAATGAGCTTTCACCGGTGGAACGACTGAAGATCATATCGGAAATACTTATAGAGGCACCGTTCATAATTTCTTGGAAATACTCTCGGTCTGATATATTGAATGTTGCCCCTGTCGTTGAAAAGCCATCTCCATTCGTATCCGCAACAAATAGGGCAAGATATTCAGGGTATTCTGTCATTTTTTCTTGTAGGAAACTCATTTGAGTGTCTTCATCCATGCTTCTTAAGTCTGAGGATGTGACCATGTTTTGTAGACGCTCGACATGAGTCATGAAGTAATTGTCAATTTCGTTTGTGGACATATCAAGCATTAATAGTGCTTCATCTTGGAACGAGTCTGTCAGTAAATTTTTAGATGTGTTATAAACGATTCCAAAACCAACAAGCAATGTGACTAAAATAAGCGGTAAAAAAGTAAAAAGAAATTTTTGTTTCACAGATTTCACTGATTGAACCTCCTAAAAATATGCATCTAACATTAAGGAATGCCATTTATTGTGATTCGATATGCTCACCTCTACTTTTGTCGCACTCCTTCTATGTAACATTTTAACTATTTTACTTAAATGAGGTTACAGGAATGCGACAATATTCGCAAATTAAAATATTATAAATTCAGCAACAATACCGAATGCTTTTTTAGTATAAGTTTGACAAAAAAACAAATAAAACGTTTACATATAAAATGTGACAGTTAAGTGAAGGAAATGATTTGGAAGTATTTATGGTTATGTTTCAATTGAAATTAGAAATAGAAAAATGTGAATTATTTCTAAACTTTTCTAATAACAGAAAATACTATCGTCATTAAAGTGATCAGCAAATTTCACATAATTTAATCAATAATTCATGACCTAAAAAGAAGAAGAGAACGATATAATTGAGAAGAGGTTTCTATGTAAGTGTATTTATGGTTTCTTTAAGGAAGAAACAGCGGTAAAAATTCATTATGTCACGAAACGTTTAGGAAAAGTCTTTTTGGGCTATTGGAAGGCACAGTTTTTCTTAAGCGTTTTAATCTTAGTGCTTTCCTACATCGGATTACTATTTATTGTTCCTGAACATGCACTGCTCATGTCTGTTGTCATTTGGGTCGTTGATATTATTCCATTATATGTTGGGCCTGCCTTGGTGCTTGTCCCGTATTTTTCAAAAAATCGATCAGATGCCTCAATATGTTTTTCTTTGATCAAAAAGAACTTTCCATATTTAACAATCATCGGTCGGCCGCCGTAACGTCCTAAAGCATAAAGAGTAAGGGGGCCAAAGGTACCTCCGATTGGTCCTGCAAGTATTGCAAGGGTTAGTTCTATGTTAGGTTATGTACCAAACGAAAGCAGAGAAACTCCTAAAAATGGGAATTAATGAGATGAAAAAAGAGCGTAACGAAATCGTTACCCTCTAGCTCAAATTAGATTGTTTTTGCTGTTGTTTCTTGGTTTTTTAAAAGCTTGGCATCAAAGATAAAAGGACCAAAAGGAACGACAGAAGCGATCATGGCAAGCAGTCCTTTTCTAAGTGACCAACGAAATACGATCATCATGATGATGACGGCGACAATATAGGCAAGGAATAAAACACCGTGGGCCATCCCCGTTACTGTTACGTACATGGGCATATCAAGTAGATACTTCAAAGGCATTGCAATACCTAAAAGAAGGAGAAAGGAAATCCCCTCTAAATAACTAATCACGCGAAAGCTTTTAAGTAAATGATTCATTGGTGTGATCATCTCCTATAAGAGTATACCATTACACTGTATCTCGCCCTTATTATAGCAGGTCTCTTCAGGAAATAATTCAAAGATTTCATGAACGTATTGATCCTAGTGCAAGGGCATTCGTTGTTTAAACACCTGTGCGCTTTCGCTGGTTGTTAATTTTTTTCGTTTGTTGACTTTTCATACTTTGGTTCATATTCAACGGCTTTTTCTGGGCGTTATGAGATGTTTGTCCATCTTTTTTATTGGCAAGCTTTTTGCGAATAGCCTCTTCTAGACTGATTTTCTTCGGTTGGTTATCATTGTTTTCTGTGCTAGACATAATAAAAAAACCCCTTTATACGTTTAAATTGAATGTGATTTAAATGGCTTGTTCCCCTAGTATACCATTTTTACAACCCTTGATTAAATTCAACCTCAATTTGCAGGATTTCTGATCTGCTCCCAAGTCTCAACGGAGGGCCCCAAAATCCAAAGCCGGAAGAGACAATCGCATGAAGCTGATTTTTCTTTTTATAACCCCAATCGAGTTCGTATATTTTTTTCGTAATGAGATGGTTTGGGGTCATTTGACCTCGATGAGTATGTCCACAGAGCATGAGATCAACGCCAGCTTCCTCTGCTTGATCGAGATGATTAGGCTGATGATCCATCATGACAATAGGAAGTGTCTTATCAACATTTTTCATCAAAGCGTCGAGCTTCATTCGCTCTTTTTCTGTGCGATCCTTTCTACCGATAAGATAAAAGCTATTCTTAATGAGGATCACGTCATCAAGTAAGATCTTAACATCATTTGCTTCCATTTCTTTTAAGTATTCAGGGATTTTCCCCCCATAATACTCATGATTTCCGAGTACGCCAAATGTTCCAAGTGGTGCTTTCAGCTCCTTCATATCATCGCCCATTTTTTTTCGGATAAATGGTTCAGGATCGTCGTCGATAATGTCACCTGGCAATAGAATCAAATCAGGCTCGATTTGCTTAATCCTTTTTACTAATCGTTGCAAATGAGTCTTACCTGATAGGTAGCCAAAATGCATATCTGAAGCCATTGCAATACGGAGCTTATTGAAATGACCAGCTTGTTTTGGGAGCTGAATGTGATAGGTTCTAATAATCGGTTGATAGGCATTGAAGGTTCCGATCGAAAAAATAAGCAATAAAACTGTGATTAAAAGAGATCCTGTCCAGAAAATCACTGTTTCATTTGGAATCGTTGTAAATTGTAATAACCATACAACCAAGTTGGCAATCGGAAATAAGAGAAGAGCGTATTGAACGAGAGCCATCCAATAAGAACCTATGATTCTAAAAATAAAAAAATGCGGTCCGAGTCTGCCAATTAAATAGCTATAGGCAACAATCAATATGACAATGGCATAAATAATCGGTTGTTCTAGCTGAAGAGCGACACGAAGCCAAACCCAACCATTCCAACCTATATAAAAAGTAAGTAGATTATAGATGAGAAAAACACCAATAATCGTTCCTATTAAGCGAATATTCAATTCCGTACCTTCTTCCTACTCAAGAGTAAAAGCCTTTTTAGCGTACCATGTCTATCTTCTTTTTAAAACTTTTATGATTGTAGGAGGTAAGTCGGTCGCTGTTGTAAGATGTAAATAGAATAAAGAATGAACGAAAAACAAAGCCAGGACTCCTTTAATGTGGAGCTCTGGCTTTTATGCTTAAGAGGAACGCTGCAATTGTGTTAGCAACTGGTGATAGGTCTTTGCTTCATCAATCTTTCCCATTTTCTGATACGATTTTGCAAGCCAGCGCAATGGTTCTGGCTGACTTGGTTGAAGCTCCATTTCCCAGCTAAAGCAATCAATTGCCTTTTCGTATTGCTCAAGCTCGTAATAGTGGTAGCCAAGTGTCATTTGTTTATCTGGTTCATCGAGAAGGGTGACCATTTCATTCAATTTCTTCATGATAGGAAGCTGGATAGACGTCTGATTGTTTTCGTTAAGCCATGCTTGAATGTCAGCAAGGTCATCGCTTTGGAAAAAAGAAGGAAGGGCAGACCGAATGAGACGTTCTAATATAAGCGGCTCGTCCTTTAGTAAGGGAAACACCCGTAATGTGATAGATTTTATTGGGGAGTTCGAATCGAATTGGTCAATGGAAAAATGCTCAAACAGAGCAGGAAGCTGCTTTTGTTGTTCGGATGAGAGCGGAAATGAATACGTAAGGAGCAACTGAACCGCTTGTTGATACTGCTGCTTTTGGATAAGTCTTGCGTACACATCTTGATGAAGTCCAGAAGTCATTGGCGCGGTTTTCATTAATGAGTACAGACAAGCTAAGACATCATCCTCTTGTAAATGCTCGGATAGTACATAAGCAAAGTCAGGATAAGTATGGGAAGTTGGATTGGTTGTCCAATGATTGATGTGTAGGAGAAGCGTATTAAATACGTTTTTCTGTTCTGTATAGATACTCAGTAACAATTCTTGGCTTTCTACCGTTTCAAAAGTAAGAAAGCATTGTTGTTCCACGAATAAGGGATCACTAGCTAGAAGAGTAGAAGGAGCTGATTGATAAAGCTTGGCTGCTTTCGCATAGTCGGGATGTTTAATGGTTGCTAACACCCAGCTCTGCTCGTATCCTCTAGTAAGTAACATCATAGCTAGACGATAAGCTGCAGCGAGCTGACCGTTTCGGCGGTAGGAAAAGAAAAAGTCTTTCAGTAGCTTATTAAGCTTTTCAGGAGACATATAAGAATCGAAATAGGAGAAAATGAGAGCTGTTTCTTCAAGGCTATATTTACGTTTAATCTGACTTAAGAGCTGATTAAGAGGAATGATCTGTAACGATAACGTTGGATGAACGAGTAAGGAAAAAAGCGGACTGGGGGCATCAAGATGAATACCACTTTCTTCTACTTTCGCGAGAAATGATCCTGGTTCATGCTCCTTCATTGGTTGAGCCGTCACAAAGTCATTTTTGTAGAAAAAGAGTAAATAACGTGTGTCTGTTCCGTCCTCAACGCATTCAACGAGCGTACACTGTTGAAAAAGGGTTAGTTTTTTCGGCTGTACCTTTACTTTTTTCTTTTTATCCGTCATCAGCGTCCATTCATCTGCATTCTTCACTCAATCCCTCCTTTTTGTTTAGTGTAGCATATTCTTTAACCATCTGCTTCATCCCTTTTTTTTGGCGTGATTGAACGTGCTTTTCGACATTTATGCGTGTCATGGTATAATCGGTCTGAAAATAAATGACGGCTCCTTGTTCTCTCATGATGAGGAAATCAGATAAAGATTGGATGAAACGATGACAGACGTAACGATACAAATCAAACAAAGGTCGGCTGCGCAAATGAAAAAGGGCTTTCCATTAATTGAGCAAGCTTCAGTCGTCAATCGAGATTTGCTAGCAAAAGAAGGGAGCATTCTCCGACTGGTGGATGAGGCTGGTTCATTTATCGGCAAGGGCTATTACGGAAAGCAGAACAAAGGTGTTGGCTGGGTGCTAACTCGAACGGAAGCCGAGGTTATTGACAAACATTTCTTTATTGGACGTCTACAAGCTGCTTTTCAAAAAAGATCAGCCTTGCTTCAAAGTGAATCAACGACAGCCTTTCGTCTTTTTAACGGAGAAGGGGACGGGATTGGCGGCTTAACGATTGATTATTATGATGGTTTTTATGTGTGTACGTGGTATAGCGAGGGGATTTATACATTTCACACTGAAATCTATCAGGCACTGGAGTCGATTGTCTCGTTTAAAGGTGTGTACGAGAAAAAACGTTTTTCAACAAAAGGAACTTACGTTGAAGCCGATGATTTTGTCATGGGTGAACGTGGTGAATTCCCGCTTTTGGTAAAGGAAAATGAGATGACATTTGCGATTTATTTAAATGATGGTCCAATGGTCGGTGTATTTCTTGATCAGCGTGATGTTCGCCGAAGAATCCGTGATCAATATGCAAAAGGGAAAACGGTGCTCAACACATTTTCTTATACAGGCGCTTTTTCTGTTGCAGCTGCACTTGGTGGGGCAGTAAAAACAACGAGTGTAGATCTTGCAAATCGAAGTCTAGCAAAAACAATTGAACAATTTAGCGTCAACGAAATCGACTATGAATCTCAAGATATTATTGTAATGGATGTATTTAATTATTTTAAATATGCCAAGAAAAAGGAGAAATCCTTTGACCTTGTCATTCTTGATCCACCTAGCTTTGCTCGCTCTAAAAAGCGTACATTCAGTGCCGAGAAAGATTACACAGGCTTATTACAAGAAGCGATTTCCATTACAAATAAAAACGGAGTCATTGTCGCCTCTACGAATTGTAGTACATTTGGAATGGATAAGTTTCACGCCTTTATTGCAGAAGCATTTAAGCGAGAGAATGAGAAGTATGAGGTTCTTGAAGAACACACATTGCCTGAAGATTTTCAAACAACGAAAGCGTTTCGAGAAGGCGATTATTTAAAAGTTGTCTTTATCAAAAAACATAGTTGACTTTTATTGTATCTGTTGACATAATGATCTGACATATAAGAAAAACGCTTTCTAGGGTTCCGTGTTCATCATGAACAGTCTGGTCCAAGAGAAGGCGCACAGGATCAATTGATGCTGTGACACGGAGGGATAAAAGCCCGGGAGGTACTGTTATGATGACAGAACTCTCGGGCTTTTTTATGTTTTCATAAGAAAAAGGAGGAACTTAAAATGAAACAAAATCAAGAATGGATCTTGGTGTTCGTAGCAGCCATATTTGAAATCGGTTGGGTGGTTGGGCTTAAATATGCAACTACTACCTTGGAATGGGTCGCGACAATCATTGCGATCGTCATTAGCTTTGGCTTACTCATTAGAGCTGGGCAAAGGCTGCCAGTTGGTACCGTTTATGCTGTCTTTGTTGGAATGGGGACAGTTGGAACGGTCATCCTCGATACATTATTATTTGCAGAGCCGTTGCGTCTTTCAGTGCTTTTATTCATTGCTTTGTTACTTACAGGTGTCATTGGCTTAAAAATAACGACGGAATCGCCACAGGTAGAAAGGGAGAGTGAATAACATGGAGTGGGTCTATGTGGTCGTGGCTGGTTTATTTGAAATGGTCGGTGTTACGATGATGAATCAATTTAGTAAAAGCCGCACCGTCTCTAGTCTTATTTTCTTGATTGGAGCTTTTGCAGCCAGCTTCTTTTTTCTTTCGCTTGCGATGGAAACATTGCCAATGGGCACTGCGTATGCCATATGGACAGGGATAGGAGCGGCTGGTGGTGTCATTGTTGGCATGATCTTATACGGTGAGTCAAGACATTGGAAACGGCTGTTTTTTCTGAGTCTGCTATTATGTTCGACCGTTGGGTTAAAACTTGTGACATCGTAAAAAGAATCGCATGTATCGCGAGAATGTTTCACGTGAAACGTATGCTTGTATTGGCTTGTGTGTGCTATCATAGAAGCATTCGATATGGTACGAGAAAGGATGTTTCGATTAAATGAAGAAAGCAGTTGTGTTAGCAGAGAAACCCTCTGTCGCACGTGATATAGCAAGAGTGTTAAACTGTCAGCGTAAAGGAAATGGATTTTTTGAAGGGGATCAATATATCGTCACATGGGCACTAGGACATCTAGTGACATTAGCTGAACCAGAGAGCTACAGTGATACGTATAAGACATGGAAGCTTGAAGACTTACCGATGCTACCAAATCGCATGCAGCTTGTTGTGATGAAGCAAACGAGTAAGCAGTTTCATGCTGTAAAAGCACAGCTTCAGCGAAAAGATGTGCACGAAGTGATTATTGCGACCGATGCAGGACGTGAAGGAGAGCTTGTTGCAAGATGGATTCTTGAGAAAGCTCATGTTCAGAAGCCATTAAAACGATTATGGATTTCATCCGTAACAGACCGAGCGATTACACAAGGCTTTAATCAGTTACAGGATGCGAAAAAATATGAAGGCTTGTATCATTCCGCTGTAGCTCGATCAGAAGCAGATTGGTATGTCGGGATAAACGGAACAAGAGCATTAACGACAAAATTTAATACGCAATTATCCTGCGGGCGTGTGCAAACGCCGACACTGGCGATGATTGCGCGACGAGAGCAGGATATTCGTAACTTTAGACCGTCTCAATTTGAAAAAATTATCATTGAAACAAAAAATGGGCTATCATTGCAATGGCATGATCAGAAAACAAAAGAACTACGAATCTTTGATCAGCAAAAAGCAGAGAAGCTTCGTGAACAGCTTAAACAGAATCAAGTCATTGTGACAAATATAGAAACGGTTAGCGAAAAAAACGCCAGCTCCTCATTTATATGATTTAACCGAGCTTCAACGTGAAGCAAATAAACGATTTGGCTATTCGGCAAAAGATACGCTATCAATCTTGCAACGTCTTTATGAGCAGCATAAAGTGATTACGTATCCGCGCACAGATTCACGCTATTTATCGACTGATTTAATCGATACGCTATCAGATCGACTCAAAGCTTGTGATATCCAGCCATTTCGTAAGGTTGTTGCCCCTTTAAGAGGACGTAGCTTTAGTAAAAGCTTACCTTGTGTGAATGATCAGCTTGTATCAGATCACCATGCGATTATTCCGACGGAGCAATCGCCAAGCCCAACAGCTTTAAGTGAAAAAGAGACGAAATTATATCGTTTAATTGTTCGCCGCTTTTTAGCTGCCCTGTATCCTCCGTACGAATACGAGCAGACAACGGTGACTACAACAATTGATACCGAACAGGCTATTGCCAGAGGGAAAAGAATGACTGAGCCTGGCTGGAAGGCTGTCTACATTGATGATCCGACAAGTAACGACGAGAACGAGGATGACAAAGTAACGATCCCGAACGTAAGCGTAGGGGACACGTTAGCTGTTGAAAAGGTTCGTGCGATTTCTGGTGAAACACAACCACCGTCTAGATTGACAGAGGGGACTCTGCTCTCAGCAATGGAGAAGCCAATGGCCTTTCTCGATCAAGATGATAAAAAGCTGGCAGAGACGTTAGGGAAAACGGGTGGAATTGGAACGGTTGCGACACGTGCGGATATTATCGAAAAGCTTTTACAAACTCACTTAATTGAAAAGAAGGGCAAGGAGCTTCATATGACTGGTAAAGGAAAGCAGCTTCTTGAGCTCGTTCCAGACGATTTACAGTCACCTGCTTTGACAGCAGAATGGGAGCAGAAGCTTGAGAAAATTGCGACCGGTCAGCTTGAAAAGGCTGCTTTTGTAGCAGAAATGAAGCAATATGCAACGAAGATTGTGACGGCTATTAAGCAGAGTGACAAGACGTTTAAGCATGATAATGTGACGGGAACACCTTGTCCTGAATGTGGAAAGCTCTTGCTTGAGGTTAACTCGAAGCATGGAAAACGACGTGTTTGTCAGGACCCTGCATGTGGATATAAGAAAAACGTCTCGAAGGTAACAAATGCGCGATGTCCAAAGTGTAAAAAGAAGCTCGAGCTTAGGGGAGAAGGCGAAGGCCAAATGTTTGCTTGTGTGTGCGGACACCGAGAGAAGCTATCTACCTTCCAGGAACGAAAGAAAAACAACCAAAATAAAAAAGTATCAAAAAGAGAAGTAGCCAACTATATGAAGAAGCAAGATAAAACAGAAGAGTTTTCTAATTCAGCTCTTGCTGAAGCATTGGCGAAGTTGAAGTTAGATAAATAAAAGATGCTTATATCAATAGGAACAAATGATAAAAGAGGAGCGATAATGTTGATGATAACACCATTGGATCTTCACCATGTCAGTTTAACTATTTCAAATCTTACGAAATCAAAAGCATTTTATCGCGATATTCTTTGTTTAGAGGAATTAGAACGGCCTGATTTTGATTTTGAAGGGGCCTGGTTTCGTATTGGTAAGGGACAGCTCCATCTTATCGTTGATGAATCGTTGCCAAAAGATCCGAAACAAATCATTGATTCAAGAGGACCTCACTTTGCCGTGCGAGTCGATGCTTATGATAAAACGGCTCAATGGTTAAAAGAAAACCAAATTGAGATTCTTGAAAAACCAAACAGCCGAAGTGGATTTGCGCAAATTTTTTGCTGTGACCCTGATGGAAATATTATTGAATTACATGTAGAACAGACAAAAGAATAACACAAAAGGTGGCTCTAAGTCTGAGTCACCTTTTGTGTTTGCTTGTTTTAATTGTGTAAGTGGTTTCTTGGCTGGCCCTTCCATTACCTCGCCCGTATAAGAGAAGCGAGAACCGTGGCAAGGACAGTCCCAGGAACGGTCTCCGTGATTCCAATGTACTTCACAGCCGAGATGTGTGCAGGTTGTATCGACAATGTGGAGAGTTCCTTCTTTATCGCGATAGGCGCCTGCACGCTTCCCGTTAACGGTGACAACGGCTCCTTCATCCTCTTTTACGTCTTCAGGCATCCGGTTATTTTGATCAAATTTACCTTGGAGCAGCTGTTTGGCGACATCGGTATTTTGCGAAATGAAATGCTTAATACTCGGATCAGCAACAAAGCGAGACGGACTAAACAGAGATTCGTAGCGGTTTGGTCGTTGCTGGATAAGATCGGTTATGAGCATGGCTGCAGCTGTGCTATTTGTCATGCCCCATTTTCGATAGCCTGTAGCAACGAATACATGAGGGTGCATACGAGAGAGTTTACCGATGTATGGAATTTTATCTAAGGTGATTAAATCCTGTGCGGACCAACGAAAGCGAATATCAAGTGAGGGAAAGAGCTCTCGCCCGTATTGTTCGAGCGCTTCATAATGATACATCATGTCCAACCCTTGGCCCGTTTTATGTTCCTCCCCGCCAATGAGAACGAGCTTTTCTCCGTCCATCATCGTATAACGTAGGGAACGCTTCGGCGAATCCACACTTAAATACATCCCTTCTGGAAATTGATCATGAACCTTTGCAGCGAGTACATAAGAGCGTTCAGCATACATTTTTGTAAAGTACAAACCACCACCATCAAAAAATGGAAAGTGAGAGGCGATAAAAATATGTTCAGCCGTTATTTTTGCGCCGTTTTTTGTTAGGATCGTTGGATGATTATTTTCTTCAATGTCGATGGCAACAGATTGTTCAAAGATTTTGCCACCGTTCTCTGTGATCCCTTTAATAAGATGAGCAAGATATTTAATCGGGTGGAATTGAGCTTGCTGTTTCATCACGAGAGCCGCTTTTACTGGTATAGGAAGAGGAATGGTCTCTTTCCATTCTCCTGTAATGCCAAGATCTTGATACGCTTTATATTCATCCTCTAGCTTTTTTACACCCCAATTGGTCGTTGTAAAAAGATAAGCATCCTCATCGCTAAAATCACAAGCCATTTTTTCTTCTTTTACGAGCTGACGCATAAATTGCAAAGCATCACTACTAGCCTCATAGTAGAGCTTGGCCCGCTCAAGCCCGATATGCGAAATAAGCTCATGATAGATTCGGTCATGCTGAGCGGTGATTTTCGCGGTTGTATGCCCAGTAGTCCCATTGGCAAGAACATCGGCTTCAATGAGAGCAACCTTTTTTCCTTCCTTTGCTAAAAGATAGGCGGAGGTTATTCCCGTTATCCCGCCACCAACAATCGCTACGTCAACCTGCAAATCGTTTTCAAGTGAAGGAAAAGTACCTAGCTGTGAGGAAATGCGCCAATAAGGCTCGGGTCGTTCAGGTAAGGAAGAATGAGCTTGAGTGAAATCGTCTGACATATGTATACCCCTCCAATACATAGAATTCTCCTTTGTAATGTCTCCAATGGAAGAGAATTTATGTATCAATAGAGAGGGCTTTCTAAATAAAGAGAGCTAAACGGCTACGTTTGCTTTTGTTGTTAGTTGTGTTTTGCCAAGTCGTAAGAGGCAAAAAGCGATCACAAACGTAAGCGAAGCACTGTAAAAAAGGGCCGCTCCACCGAAAAGATCCATCATAGCACCGAGTAAAGCAGGACCAATTAAATTTGCGGCCATTGAGAACAAATAATAAAGCCCCGTAAATAAGCCGATTTTCGTTAGTCCTCCTAAGTCAGCAACTAATGGATATGCTTGTACATTGATTAATGCCCAAGAGATACCTGCTAAAAACAAGACCCCTTGCAAAATAAGAGGCGTTTCGATAAATGGAATGATGAGAAAGAAAAGAGGTAATAGAATTAATCCAATTAACATCGTTGGTAGCTTCCCAAGCTTTTGACCAACGAATCCAGCAGGCAGAGCAAATAAGACAAAGGATAAACTAAAAAAGCCAAGCGTTAATCCAGCTGTTCCTTCTTCAAATCCTAATGTTTGTGTGGCATATATTGTGAAGAGAGCCTCAATAGAAGAATAACCGATAAAATATACAAAGATTGCGAGTAATATAAGAAATTGTGGGCGATGAGCTGGTTGGATTAATTCCTTCAACCCTTTTTTCAGGGAAACCGCAGCCATGGCTTCTTCTTGATCGTCACCTGTTTTAGACGTATAAGGTGGATGGCGATCGACAGTTCTGTAAAGAAGGAAGAAGACGAGAAGCAGAAGGAGTCCGGCGATCATAAAAGGAAGTTGTTGATTGATGCTGTATAACTGTGATAATCCGAACAAGGCAGTGATTGCGCCAATTCCACCCATTAAATTAATAAAGCCATTAGCAACAGAACGTTTTTCAAGAGGTGTGTGATCGGGCATGAGTGAAATAACGGGAGCGCGAAAAATTGTCATGGCCAATAAGAACACGATATCGATAGTAAGTAGGAGCCAAAGAGTCGCTTGTGCAAAAGGTAATAATATAAAAAAGAGAGCTGCGAGAGGCATTCCGATCATTAAAAAAGGCAGGCGTTTGCCAAAGCGAGTCTGAACACGGTCTGACCATGCGCCAATGATCGGAATTAACAGGACAGCAAGCAAGTTATCGAGTCCCATAATGGCTCCAATTAGGCTTGTTTGACTAATGTGATTTGCTAAAATAAGCGGCATATAGGCATTGTAGAATGTCCAAATAAGGGTTAGAGCAAAGAAGCCAGAACCGATAACAGTGATTTTTTTATAGGAAAAGACAGAATGCATGATCACACCTCCACATTTTAAGAATAACTTAGAAAGGAAAAAATCATGATACCTTTTTGAATGATTAAAAAAGACTAAGGCTTTCACCATAAAGACTTGGCGATAAGTCAAGTTTTCTAACAAGTTAATTAAGGTTATTCGTAATAATGACAGTGAAACCCTTCAAGATTTTGTCGATTCATAAAATCTTTACAAATGAAAAGCCCTTTTGATCGTAAACGAGGACAAGTATGATAGAAAAAAGGAGCTGATGAGATGACATCACCAAGAACAGCACTCGTTGTCGGTGCAACAGGACTAATAGGGAGAGAGCTTGTAAAGAAGCTTAGTGAAAGCGGATCATATCGAGAGATTCACCTATTTGTGAGAAAACCGTTCGAGATAAGTTATCCACATGTGCATAGTCATATCGTTGATTTCGATTCATTGGAGTTGGATGATTATCCACATGTGGACGATGTGTTTTGTTGTCTAGGGACAACGATGAAAAAAGCCAAGTCACAAGAAGCATTTCGGGAAGTAGATCATCACTATCCGCTTATGGTGGCAAAAGGAGCTTTGGAGAAAGGGGCGACACAATTTCTTTTCGTATCTGCTAGTGGAGCGAATCCGAAGTCGTTGTTTTTTTATAGTCGAGTTAAAGGGGAGCTAGAACGAGACCTTGCTCGGCTTCATTATCCACATGTGCATATTTTTCGTCCTTCGCTTTTAGTAGGTGAGCGGAATGAGCTTCGTGTTGGGGAGAAGATTGGAGAATATACGTTAAAGCTGCTTCGTCCGTTGTTAAAAGGAAAATGGAGTCATTATCGGGCGATTGAAGGAGAAGCGGTTGCGGCTGCGATGATGAAAGCTGCGCTAACGGAAACCGACCAGCATATACTAACGTATGAGTCAGGAGAAATGAATAAGTCTTAGGGTTAAAAGTAAGACTTCACGGTCATTCTAATCATAAAACATCTTTAACTCGTTAAATAGCCACATCAATTTAGGAGGACTTATATTGAAAAAACAGTGGTGGAAAGAGGCTGTAGCGTATCAAGTTTATCCACGAAGCTTTAAGGATTCCAATGGTGATGGGATTGGTGATCTTCAAGGCGTGACGGAAAAGCTAGATTATATAAAAAGTTTAGGCATTGATGTGGTGTGGATTTGCCCAATGTATAAGTCTCCAAATGATGATAATGGCTATGATATCAGTGATTATCAAGATATTATGGCTGATTTCGGTACAATGACAGATTTTGATCAATTATTGTCAGAGGTTCATCAGCGGGGGATGAAATTAATCATTGATCTTGTCATTAATCATACTTCGGATGAGCATCCTTGGTTTATCGAATCACGCTCATCTAGGGAAAATGAGAAACGGGATTGGTATATTTGGCGTGATCCGAAGGAGGATGGTAGAGAGCCGAACAATTGGGAGTCGATTTTCAATGGTTCTGCTTGGGAGTTCGATTCGCATACCAATCAATATTACATGCACATTTTTTCCAGAAAACAACCAGACTTAAATTGGGAAAACAAAGAGGTGCGTAAGGCTCTTTATGAGATGATGAACTGGTGGATGGACAAGGGTATTGACGGTTTTCGTGTCGATGCGATTTCTCATATTAAAAAAGTAGAAGGATTGCCTGATTTGCCTAATCCAGATCATTTGGATTACGTCACGTCATTTGAAGGGCATATGAACCGGGAAGGAATTCACGAATTTTTGCAGGAAATGAAGCGTGAAACCTTTGCAAATTATGATGTGATGACGGTTGGTGAGGCCAATGGGGTGAAGGTCGACGAAGCTGATTTATGGGTTGGTGAGGAGAACGGTGCGTTTCATATGATTTTTCAATTTGAGCATCTTGGTTTGTGGGGAAAGGAAACGGGTGGGAAGCTGGATCTCCTTTCATTTAAAAAAACACTGACAAAATGGCAAAAAGGGTTGGAAGGAAGAGGCTGGAATGCGTTGTTCCTTGAGAATCACGATCAAGCGCGGAGTGTCTCAACTTGGGGCAATGATCAAGAATATTGGAAGGAAAGTGCGAAGGCTCTTGGAACACTATTTTTCTTTATGCAAGGAACACCTTTTATTTATCAAGGTCAAGAAATTGGCATGACAAATGTTCAATTTCCATCAATAGATGATTACGATGACGTCAGCATGAAGAACTTCTATCAAATCGAGACAAAAAAAGGACGTCCACACGAACAGATCATGAACATTATTTGGGAACAAGGACGCGATAATTCAAGGACACCTATGCAATGGAATGATTCCCATCAAGCTGGCTTTTCAACAGCTGAGCAGACGTGGCTAGGAATCAATCAAAATTACAAGTCGATTAACGTAGAGAAGCAGGAACAAGAGAGTGATTCCATTCTTGCGTATTACAGAGCAATGATCCAATTAAGAAAATCAAGTGAAGTCCTCGTTTATGGTAGCTATGACCTTGTCCTTAATGAGCATGAGCAGATTTATGCTTATACACGAACGCTTGATCAGGAGCAGTATGTGATTCTTGTCAATGTAACAGCCGAGGAAGCGACATTTGAGCTTGAGTGTCTTTATGTAGAGGAAATTGAATTGCTTTTATCCAATCAAGAAGCGACTGAAATTCTTACCATTCTTCAACCGTATGAAGCAAGAGTGTATCGTTTGACAGGTACAGCGTAAACTCATTTATTAATTAAAGATATTCTAATTTCATAATAATATTGCTTTGTTTAAATGGATATGCTATTATTAAAGATGTTTTTCATTTCGAAAACGGGTGGAATGCCACCGATAAAGGAGATTATATATTTGGCAACTTTTCATGAATTTGGTTTGGATCAAAAAGTGGTTCGAGCAGTAACAGAAATGGGCTTTGAAGAAGCAACACCTATTCAAACAGCAACAATTCCAACAGCCCTTGAAGGTAAAGACATTATTGGCCAGGCGCAAACAGGAACAGGAAAAACGGGTGCATTTGGTGTCCCGCTTATTAACCGCATTAATGTGGAAGAAGATCATGTTCAAGCACTTATCCTTGCCCCTACACGAGAGCTTGCGAATCAAGTCGCAGAATCACTCGTTACATTTGGTAAGCATAAAGGCGTTCGTACGGTTGTCGTGTATGGTGGTCAGGACATGCGTAAGCAAATCCGTGATTTAAAACGGAAGCCTCACGTAATCGTAGCAACACCAGGAAGATTAATGGATCATATGAGACGTAAAACAATTCGTCTTCAGCAAGTAGAGATGGTTGTCCTTGATGAAGCAGATGAAATGCTTAACATGGGCTTCATCGAGGATATTGAAACAATTTTAAAGGAGATTCCAAGTGAGCGTCAGACGCTATTGTTCTCTGCAACAATGCCTAAGCGAATTGAGAAGCTGGCACAGACGTTTATGAAAGAACCTCAGCTTATTGCTGTAAAAGCAAAAGAAGTAACGATGGAAAACATTGAACAACTGTATGTTGAACTAAACGAGCGTCAAAAATTTGACACACTATGTCGTCTAATTGACATTCATACACCGGAGCTTGCGATTGTTTTCGGCCGTACGAAACGTCGTGTTGACGAATTAGCGGAAGCACTTGCGAAGCGTGGTCACCGTGCAGAAGGTATTCATGGTGATTTAAACCAAGCAAAGCGTGATAGTGTTCTCCGTAAATTCAAAAGCGGTCTTATTGACGTCCTTGTGGCAACAGATGTAGCTGCTCGTGGTCTTGATATTAGTGGAGTGACTCACGTGTATAACTTCGATTTACCACAAGATCCAGAAAGCTATGTTCACCGTATCGGTCGTACGGGTCGTGCTGGAAAATCAGGAGTTGCGGTAACATTTGCAACGCCTCGTGAAAGAGATCATGTAAAGGCTATTGAACAAGTATCGAAGAAAAAGATGATTAAGCGTGAGATTCCTACGTTTGAAGAAGCAATTGTTGGTCAACAACAGCTTGCAATGGAGCAGTTACGCTCATTAATTGCTACTGGTGATGCGGATGCATATCGTGTCGCGGCGAAAGATCTTCTTCAAGAAACAGATGCAACGACTGCACTTGCTGCAGCGTTAAAGCTTCTAACAAAGGAGCCGGATGCAACTCCAGTTCGTTTAACAGACGAAGCACCGTTACGTGCGAAGAAGCGTCGTCCAGAAGGTGGCGGCGGTAGTGGCAAACCATATCGTCAACGTCGTAGTGACGATCGTCGTCGTCCGCAATACCGTGGTAAGGATGATCGCAGTGGTGGTCGTCGTCCAGCTGGTCAAGGACGTGGCGGACAACAGCGTAAAACAAAGAGTCACGCATAATCATAAAGAGACATCCTTATTAGGGTGTCTTTTTTGCTTTAACGTTATTTTTGAACAACTTTTGTCTTTTTAAATTGTATAGTTGAGATTCCTTGTTAGATAATCTGACATTATGATTGCGAAAATTCACGCAACATTTTAAAGTAAAAACATAACAAATCGATGTGATATTAGATTACATGAAAAGGATGTGTTTGGGGATGACGACGGTATCTGTACCAACAAGAGAGAATTTAGTAGAAACAATTAAAGAGACAATTGAAGACGAAAAGTGTAGAGTTGCTTCATATGCAATTTGTAGATATTGAGGGTGCATTGAAACACGTAACAGTGACAGCTGAGCAAATTGAACAAGTATTAGATGGAAAGGTGATGTTTGATGGTTCATCTATCACGGGCTTCACACCTATCAACCAATCTGATCTTTATTTAAACCCAGATTTAACGACATTTGCAGTGCTTCCGTGGACAGAGCAAGAGGGCTACTCAGAAGCTCGTTTCTTATGTAGTGTAACGAAGCCTGATGGTTCAGATTTTGATGGCGACCCTCGTAATGTGTTAAAAAAAACAGTAGAGCGCGCCAAGGATAAAGGGTACTCGATTAGTATTGGTCCAGAGCTTGAGTTCTTTCTTATTTGAAACAGATGAGCAAGGTCAACCAACTCTTCGTACACAAGATGTCGGTGGTTATTTTGAACCGTCACCTAAGGATTTTGGTGAAAAAGTCCGTCTCGAAATTTATAAAGCTTTGAAAATGATGGGATTCACGATTGAAGCATCTCACCATGAGGTGGCGATCGGACAGCATGAAATTAATTTCAAATATGCTGACGCATTAGGATCTGCAGACGCTGCAACAACATATAAATGGGTTGTAAAAACAGTCGCTCAACAATTCGGTTACCATGCGACATTTATGCCAAAACCGCTTGCTGGAGAAAATGGAAGTGGGATGCATGTAAACATCTCATTGTTTGATATTGAAAAGCAAGAGAATTCATTCTATGATGCAGCTGATGAGCTAGGATTATCAGAACAAGCGTATCAATTTATCGCTGGATTGATGGAGAATGTAAAAGACTTTGTAGCAGTAACGAATCCACTCGTTAACTCGTATAAGCGTCTTGTTCCAGGCTATGAAGCGCCTTGCTACATTGCATGGTCAGCATCAAACCGCTCTGCATTAATCCGTATCCCTGCTTCACGTGGTGCAGGTACTCGTGTTGAAATTCGTTGTCCAGATCCATCTGCTAACCCGTACTTTGCATTTGCAGTGATTGCATCTGCTGGCTTAGACGGCGTTGAGCGTGAATTAAAAGTGGCGCCAGCCGTAAATGCGGATATTTTCCACATGTCAAAAGAAGAATTAGATACACGTGGTATTGAAAACTTACCAACAAGCTTAGAAGCTGCCATTGATCGTTTTGAGTCTGGTGAAATTGGTCGCAAAACATTAGGTGAGCATGCATTCGGAGAGTATGTTGCATTGAAACGTTCTGAATGGGATGATTTCCGTACAGCTGTAACAGGATGGGAAGTTTCTGCGTATCAATCAAAGTTTTAATCATAAAGAAAGCAAAGCCTCTAGTCGGAGTGAAAATTCGGCTAGAGGCTTTTTTCTTTTGGCTTATTAGAAACGTCGTTATTCGCTCAATGATTTTTCGAAAATTTCTTAAGCGAGAGACGGTGAAAATAAAAAGTCCAGTCCAAATGAACAGAAATGCGATGAGCTGCCTAAATGTGAAAACGGTTCTTGATACAAGAAAATACCGATAGATAGCGTTGTGTTTTTTGGTCCGACGTATGACCTTGAAACGTACAGAATAAAGGAAAATGAAGGTAAAGAGCTAGGTAAATAAAACTGACTTTTAACGAATTTTATTTGTTTGAAAAATCTGTTTTATTTATTTGTAAAGATAATGTTTGACTTTCTAAAAAGGTGTAACTATAATTTGTTTAGTAAACAAAAATATATATAAAGTTTACTTAAATGGAGGAGAGAAACAAAATGGCAACAGTTTTATTTGTAAAAGGTAACCCAAGATCAGTAGAAGAAGCAGTCAGTGTAAAAATGTATGAGGAGTTTCTTAACACGTATAAGGAAGCAAACCCTAATGATACAATTGAGGAACTTGATATATATGCAGAAAACTTACCGTATCTTGATGCAACAATGCTAGCTGGTATTTTCAAGCCACTTCATGAAGTTCCAACAACTCCTGAAGAAGATGCAGCACGTGAGACGGCTAATAAGTATCTTGAGCAATTCATCGCAGCTGATAAAGTGGTTTTTGCATTCCCATTATGGAACTTCACGATTCCAGCAGCATTCCACACGTATTTAGACTACCTTAACCGTGCAGGTAAGACATTTAAGTACACTGCGGAAGGTCCAGTTGGTCTAATGACTGACAAGAAAGTTGCTTTACTTAACGCACGTGGTGGTATCTACTCAGAAGGACCAGCTGCACAAGTTGAAATGTCATTGAATTACGTGAAGGCGATCATGGGATTCTGGGGAGTTCAAGATGTAACAACAGTTGTTATTGAAGGGCATAATCAGCTTCCAGATCAAGCAGAAACAATCATTGCTGACGGACTAGCTGAAGTGAACAAAGCAGCTAAAGCATTTTAATAATGGACAAGGCTAGTAGGAGAATTCGTATTCCTACTAGCTTTTTTTATTTTTTACAATGAAGGGAGTTGCACGCGATTGCCGTCTACGATACGATAACGAGATGAAAAGCGTGAAAAGGAGTTAATTGAAATGACCGATCAAGATCGAATGCTACGAGAACAAGCCTATGCGGAAGTGGAGAAATATAAGGACATTGTTGAATCTGATCCTTACCGTTTGAAATACCACCTAATGCCACCTGTTGGTTTATTGAATGATCCAAATGGTTTTATTCAATTTAAAGGAACCTATCATTTGTTTTACCAATGGAATCCATTTAACACGGGACATGGTGCAAAGTTCTGGGGGCATTATTCTTCAAAAAATTTAGTGGATTGGCAGCATCATGACATTGCCCTTGCTCCAAGTGACTGGTTTGATAAAAATGGTTGTTACTCAGGAAGTGCAATTGAACACGATGATAAGCTGTATTTATTTTATACCGGAAATGTGAAGGACGAAAACAATCAGCGTGAGACGTATCAAGTGATAGCTGAATCGAAAGATGGAGAAACATTTGAGAAGAAGGGCGTTGTTATTGAATTACCTGAAGGCTATACGGCTCATTTTCGTGACCCGAAAGTATGGAAGCATGAAGACCATTTTTATATGATTATTGGGGCACAAAGTGAAGATTTAACGGGAAAGGCTGTTCTATTTCGTTCAACGGATCTATTTAACTGGGAGCATCTCGGTCCAATTGCTGGAGCGCACCTCGCACCATTTGCTGATTTCGGCTATATGTGGGAATGCCCTGACTTAATTGAGCTTGATGGGCAGGATGTGTTAATCTTTTCGCCACAAGGTCTTGAACCAGAAGGAATCCACTATCAAAATCTCTATCAAGCAGGCTACGTGGTTGGGAAGCTTGATTATGAAAAGGCTAGATTAGAGCATGGTTCGTTTATTGAGCTTGATCGTGGCTTTGAATTCTATGCACCACAAACGACTCTTGATGAAACTGGCCGTCGTATTTTAATTGGTTGGTTAGGGATGCCAGAAGAGCGCGAGGATGCTCATCCGACAATTGAGCACAAATGGATTCATGCGATGACATTACCGCGTGAGCTAACATTAAAAGAGGGTAAGCTTTATCAAAAACCAGTAGAAGAATTAAAAATGCTACGAAAAGAAGCTGTGTATGATGCGGATGTTGAGTTAACGAGTGAGCCCCTAGCATTGGTAGGTGTTGAAGGGGATGCGCTTGAGCTTTTGGTGGAAGCTAATGACCCGCAGACAAGCTTCATTTGAAATTCAAATCCGTAACATTGCGACAATTGCCTATAACCCTACTGATAAGCTCTTCAAGCTTGAGAGAGTGAGCTTTGTTGACGGAAAAACAATGGAAGAACGCTTCTGTCAGCTCGATCATGTAAATGAAATACATGTGTTTCTGGATACCTCTTCCATTGAAGTGTTTATTAACGGTGGCGAGGAAGTATTCACAGCACGTATTTATCCTGATGAAAATGAAAAACGAATAGTATTTGCAGCTGAAGAAAAGATAATAATGAATGTAAAAGCATGGACGCTTTAACAGTAGATGTTTCTTCAATGAGAAGATATTTAGAAATCAGAGCAACTGTTAGGAGAAATGGAACGAGATGAAACCAATTATGATCATAACAGGTGCGGGAAGTGGGCTAGGTGCCGCGTTAGCACATATCTATATGAGTAACGGTGCGCATGTTTGCTTACTAGGAAGATCAGAGGATAAGCTTTTAAGAGCGATTGAAGGGGTCAAAGGCAGTTATTCTGTTTACGAAGTAGATGTGCGAAATTTTGATGAGGTTCATCACGTTATTTGCACAATTGAGAAAGAGCACGGAGCAATTGATATGCTGATTAATAACGCAGGCGTTGGTTTTTTTGGTGAGGCTGAAGCTATTAGTCCTGAAGCGACTTCGCAAATGTTTGATACAAATGTGAAGGGAACGATTTACACTACACAAGCAGTATTACCGCAAATGAAAAAAGAAAACAAAGGGACGGTTGTTAACATCATTTCAACTGCTGGACGCCAAGGTAAAGCTAATGAATCGGTCTATTGTGCGAGTAAATTTGCTGTCCGTGGCTTTACCGAAAGTTTGCAGGAAGAGTTGAAGGAAACGTCCATTCGCATTTCAGGTATTTATATGGGTGGGATGGATACGCCGTTTTGGGATAATATTTTCAGCCAAGAACAACGGGCAAAAATGATGCGTCCACATGATGTGGCAGAGATTATCTATGCGAATCTTGAAGAGAGACCACAACTATCCGTAGAGGAAATAGTCATTCGCAATAAAAAATAACAAATCAATTGACGTAGAATGCTGATGACGTTACAATGAAAGCGAAAACATTAGATATGTAGGATTGTGACTGGTTATGCAGGCAAGACCTAAAATGGAGCAACAGGAGAAGTGTGTACATACACGGATACTGAGCCATTTTAGGTCTTTTTTGTTAGGTCGAAATCAGCGCTGTTACGTTCGTTTTCAAAGAACTAGATAACTCGATTCAATTCCTGCAAATACTAATAAATAGCTAGAAAAAAGAAAGGGAGGCTGACTCATGGATACAAAAAAAGCTGCAAGTGAACTTGTTGAGCTTCTTGGTGGGAAAGAGAACGTTGTTAGTGCAACGCATTGTGCAACTCGTCTGCGTATTGTATTACAAGATGATGATAAGCCAGATAAACAAGCGATTGAGGAAATTGAAGGGGTTAAAGGTGTCTTTTCTGCCTCTGGTCAGTTTCAAGTTATTTTCGGAACAGGTCTTGTGAACAAAGTGTATGCTGATTTTGCTGAAATCACTGGAGTAGGAGTCAAAGGATTCGGACGAGGGTGAAAAGCGAGTCGATCATAATGAAGCGATGAAGAAAAAAATGAACCCGCTTGCTCGAATCGCAAGAACACTATCCAATATTTTCGTGCCGATCATTCCGGCGATTGTGGCAAGTGGTTTATTAATGGGTCTTCTCGGAATGATGAGAGCATTTGAATGGGTAGCGCCTGATAGTCCATGGATTTTATTCTTGGATATGTTCTCAAGTGCAGCGTTTATCATTTTACCGATTTTGATCGGTTTTAGTGCGGCTAAGGAATTCGGCGCAAATCCTTATTTAGGGGCCGTTCTTGGGGGGATTATGACACACCCAGCCTTACTAAACCCTTGGACGCTAGCTGATGCAGAGCCAGAAACGATTCAATTTCTTGGAATGAATGTTGATTTACTTGGTTATCAAGGTACGGTTATCCCAATTCTTCTTGTTGTCTATCTTATGAGTAAAATTGAACGTGGGATTCGTAAGGTCGTACCAAATGCAATTGATTTACTGGTAACCCCATTTTTAACCGTTATTGTAACGGGCTTTATTGCGATGTTATTCGTAGGCCCTCTTGGTACATGGCTTGGAAATGGGTTGACTTGGAGTCTTGATTTTATTTATAACACAGCTGGTATATTTGCAGGGTTGATCTTTGGTGGACTTTACTCAACGATTGTCATTACCGGTGTACATCATAGCTTCCATGCGATTGAAGCAGCTCTTATCGCTGATCTCGGTGTGAACTTCCTACTGCCAATTTGGGCAATGGCAAACGTCGCTCAAGGTGGAGCGGGGCTGGCAGTCTTTTTCCTAACGAAAAACCCTAAGGTAAAAGAAATTGCGATTCCAGCCTCCTTCTCAGCATTCCTTGGAATCACTGAACCAGTTATTTTCGGTGTAAACTTACGCTTTATGCGACCGTTTATTGGCGCGGCTATTGGGGGAGCGCTCGGCGGGGCATATGTTGTATTTACGAATGTCGTCACAAACGCATATGGCTTAACAGGGATTCCGATGTTCGCTATTGCAGCACCATTTGGAACCTCAAATATTATGAACTATTTAATCGGCTTCATTATTGCGACAGCTGGAGCGTTTATTGCGACATTGGTTCTCGGCTTAAAAGAAGATACAACAAAAAAATAATGAATAACGTTTATCCGTCTATGCTTTAAAGCATAGACGGGTTTTTTGTATATCATGTGCTACACTAGAGAAAAGCAAGCACGGGGAGGAAGAACGAATGAATATTTTAAAAAATGATTGGAATGAAGTGATCGGTGAGGAGTTTTCAAAGCCTTATTATCAGGAGCTTCGTTCGTTTTTAAAACAAGAATACGAAAGTCACACCATTTATCCATCGATGGATGATTTGTTTAATGCCTTGCATTATACATCGTATTCGAAAACGAAGGTTGTAATATTAGGACAAGATCCTTATCACGGACCAAACCAAGCACATGGACTTAGCTTCTCTGTTAAGCCTGGTGTAAAAGTGCCACCTTCACTGCAAAATATGTATAAGGAATTGCATGAAGATATCGGCTGTGAGATTCCGAACCATGGGTATCTTGTTCCATGGGCAGAGCAGGGTGTTTTGTTGCTGAACACGGTTCTTTCTGTACGTAAGGGCGAGGCAGCTTCACATAAAGGAAAGGGCTGGGAAACGTTCACGGATGCTGTCATTCGTGCTTTAAATGAGCGCAATCGTCCTGTCATTTTTGTGCTATGGGGTAGGCATGCACAAGCGAAGCAAGAATTGATTACAAATGAAAGACATCCTATTATTACAGCGGCACATCCAAGCCCTTTTTCTGCTCATAGAGGCTTTTTTGGTACTCGGCCGTTTTCTAAGATTAATTCACTTTTAGAAGAAAGAGGGGAAGAGCCGATTAAGTGGAATTTGTAGGGAGAGGTGCTCTTTAGTAAAAAAGGAGGAAGCTGATTGCTTATACATAAACTTATTTTTTTTATGGTGGCTTTGCTAGTGGGTGCTGTATTTGCTTATTTTCATGTGCCGGCGGGCTGGTTACTTGGTTCGTTATTAACGGGAATCTTCACAGCGTTCTATGTAAAGAAACTCATTTTTTCTGATGGGTTATTTAAAATATCCTTAGCGGTGATTGGTTGTAATATTGGCTTTATGGTTATTCCATCGCACTTTCTTGTGTATAAAGCATTAATTGGCCCTTTCTTTCTTACGTTAATTTTAACAATCGGCTGTAGTCTCCTGCTGAGAAAGTTTATGCTTACATATAGCAATCTACATCCAAATACGGCCTTTTTCTGTTGTTTGCCTGGAGGGGCTTCGGAGGTGATTGCGTTAAGTAAGGATTATGGGGCAGATCAGCAAATTGTTGCAGCATTCCATACGTCAAGAATCACCCTTTTCGTCTTATTCATCCCATTTATTGTCGGGATCTATACACCTGTGGTGAGCGACTCTTCATTGTCTGCCCCGACCCCAGATGCAATGGGTGGGTCCGTTGCGGTCTTCACTCTTTTCGTCGTTATGGTTCTCACAATGAAGCTAGCACCTTATATTCGCTTTCCGGGTGCGTCTCTCTTTCTTTCTATTGGCTTGGGGTTTGTTGCTCATCAATGGATTGTTCCGTTTGCCGATATGCCTTCTATTGTAACGGGTATTGCGCAAGGATTCATGGGAGCGATTATTGGCATTAGATTTGACCGGGAGACCTTTTCTCGGCTACGTCAGGTTGGTTTGGTCAGTTTTCTAACATTATTGCTTTATATGGGAATGAGCTTTATCCTTGCATTTATCTTTTACTTATTAACCCCGCTTGAATTTTTCACAAGCTTACTAGGTATTGTACCTGCTGGGGCTGCTGAAATGGCATCGACTGCTACTGCCTTACAAGTAGAGCCAACACTTGTTGCGACCTTACAAATGCTTAGAGTCCTGACGTTATTCTTACTCCTTCCTTTTTTAATTAAGTGGTTTACAAAGCCGGTGCATTATAAAAATATGTAGAGAAACTCTTCACTTAAAAGAGATATATGGGTGAGGAGTTTTTTGTGTTTTAAGTAGATATAACAAGCAAATCAAGAGAGAGTTTGTTACAAATTCGCTCGTTTTAAATCTCCTTGCAATCCCTGTAACCTCAATGTAGTAAGCCTTTTCACGTTAAATGAACGAATCAAATACTATGTCAGCAAACCTGACAAGATTATAGATTCAGAAAATTAAGAACGTATAATGAGAACTAACAACAGATGTTAGCTTCCTTAACGCTAACGTGTTCAATTTTGAGAGGAGAGATAGTATGGATGCCATTAGTCTTATGGATAACCTTTGGATTATTGTTAGTGCCATTTTAGTTCTATTTATGCTAGGGGGATTTATTCTTTTAGAGGCTGGTTCGACACGAATGAAAAATGCGGGTCATATTGCTGGTAAGACAATCTTCACTGCAGGTATTGCGTCATTAGTATTCTGGGCAGTTGGTTGGGGCTTTATTTACGGAGAAGGAAATGCATTTATCGGTTTATCTGATTTCTTCTATGGAGATTATTCAACAAGTGAATCAGGATTAGTTGGTTCAGTTGACTTTACCTTCCAAGTGATGTTTGCAGCAGTTGCTTTAACGATTGCTTTTGGAGGATTCGCTGAACGTGCGAAATTATCTGTTTATCTTATCTTTGCCGTCTTATTCTCGGCGCTCGTTTATCCGATTGTTGCACACTGGATCTGGGGTGATGGTTGGTTAGCTGAGCTTGGAAAGCAAGATTTCGCTGGTTCAACGGTTGTTCACTTAACAGGTGCCATGGGGGCGTTGGCAGCGACAATTTTACTCAAGCCACGTCTTGGAAAATACAATAAAGATGGTTCTGCAAATGATTTAGCTGGTCATAACCAAGTTTACACTGCTTTAGGTGTTCTGATTCTTTGGGTAGGTTGGTTTGGTTTTAATGCAGGTAGTACAGGTGGAGTTGCTGATGCGTTCTTTGGTTATGTTGCCTTAAATACTCAATTAGCAGCAGCAGCAGGTGCCGTAGCAGCATTGCTTATAGCGTGGGCAGTGTCTGGAAAATCAGATGTGCCAACAATGTTAAATGGAACGCTTGCAGGTCTTGTTGCCATTACAGCTTCTTGTGCATTCGTTGCACCTTGGGCGGCAGTGGTAATCGGTACAATCGGTGGTCTAATTGTATTCTTCAGTATGAAGTTCTTTGAGAAAGCAAGAATTGATGATCCGATCTTTGCGCTATCTGTTCATGGTGTCGCTGGGGTTTGGGGAACAGTTTCAACTGGTTTCTTCGCAACACCAGAACTTGCAGCAATGAATGGTGGAGTGCTGGTCTTTTCTACGGTGGTGGATTTGGACAGCTTGGTGTACAAATTTTAAGTGTTGTCGTGTGTGGTGCATTTGCCTTTCTCGCTTCTTACATTTTACTTCTAATCACAAAAGCTATTGTTGGTAGCTTACGTGTATCTGAAGAAGAGGAAATTGTTGGTCTTGATCTTAGTGAGCATGGTAGCTACGGTTACCCTGAAAGCATGGCTAGTCAAGAAAAGGTAGGCTCATAAGATGAATGAGGCGAAGAATACTACTTTTCATGATGGGGAATGGGATGAACGTTATCGAAACTTATATGATGAACGTCTCCAACTCGTTCATCATCAGGAGCATACTTCGTCCTCGCTTCAAGACAGTCATGATGAGATTATGTATAAAGCGATATGTCTCGCTCTTAAAAAGACAGAAAGTGAGTGGGGCAGTCCGCCTGCTCACTTTGCTTTCTTTTTAATGGGCAGTGCTGGAAGGCTTGAACAATCGTTTTGGAGTGATCAAGATCATGGAATTGTGTTCGATAGTCATAATGAGGAGGATGGGGAATATTTCCTTCATTTAGGTAGTGAAATTGTTTATGCCCTTGAGCAAGTAGGGTATGAACGATGTGAAGGAAAAGTCATGGCGTCAAACCCGCGTTGGTGTCGTTCATTTTCAAGCTGGGAAAAGCAGATTCGTAACTGGCTACGTGAGGATAAGTGGGAAACTCTGCGGCATACATTAACGTTCATTGATGCTCGTTCTTTATGCGGGGAGCAAACGCTTGTCGATCGCTTGAAGCAAGTTTTGTTTGAAGAAGTACAAAAAGATCCACGCTTGCTTACGCGTTTGACAGAAAATACAGGAAGACTGAGAAAAGGAATTGGTATTTTTAACCAACTATTAGTTGAAACGAAAGGACAACATAGCGGAAAGTTTGATGTAAAGCAAGTCGCTCTCTTTCCATATGTAAATGGACTAAGATTGCTTGCGATAGAACAGCAAATTTTAGCCTCTTCAACTATTGAGAGGTATGAAAAGCTACCTTCTTCCCTCGATCATATTAAGAAAACAAAGGAGTCTTTTATTCAACTACTGGAACAAAGAATCATTTGGCATAAAGAAACGAAGCACTATGAGGATATCCACCATCTTAACGTGAAAGAATTGTCTCAAGATGAGAGAAAGCAATTAAAGAATTGGGTTAAAGAAGGTCATCAACTGTACCAAGATATAGAGAGGCTGTACAAAAAGGGTGAGTCAAAATGGTCATGAATTCCATGGTGCAGTTAATGAAGCAGCTTTCAGGGAAATTAAGTCCGACTATCTATACATCTCTTCAACAGCAATCAGGAGCAGAAAGACTGTCGCATTTGCGACAAATTCAACGAGAATTGAAAAAAGAAGATGTTCTTGATATTGATCTTGCTGAGCTTCCTTTTGTTATTTTTGATTTAGAGACGAGCGGATTTTACCCTGATAAAGGAGACCGTATTCTTTCTATTGGGGCTGTAAAAATGAAGGGAAGCGAGATCTTAAATGAAGAAACATTTTATTCGACTATAAAATGCGAAAGCCGCCTTCTGATGAAGTTTTGCAGTTGACTGGATTGTCGATCGAGGAACTATCTACATCACCACCACTACATGACGTGCTCACAAGCTTTTATCAATTTATTGGGCATTCAACGCTAGTCGCCCATCATGCCAGTCATGAAAAGAGTTTCATGTCTCATGCGACTTGGCAGACACTTCGTACAACATTTTTGCACCGCATTATCGATACTTCTTTTTTAACAAAAGTTGTTGTTCCAGAAAAAAGCTTGTAACATTGGATGAATGTTGCCAATATTTTGATATCCCAGTGCAATCGCGTCATCATGCCAAAGAAGATGCCTTGATGACAGCAAAACTTTGGAGAGAAACAATTTATTTTGCTAAAGAAGCAGGCTTTCATACGTTACGTGATGTTTATACGTATTTAGCAAAAGGTCGCATTTGATCATTTAAACGGAGGAGGAGGGAAGGGAGTGAAGTCTGACATTTCACGAAGGCAAGCATATTTTCCAATCCGTGTAGTGATGGAGATGACGAACTTAACCGCCCGACAAATTCGTTATTATGAGGAACAAGGGTTGATTAAGCCGTCTCGAAATGAAGGGAATCAACGAATGTTTTCCATTGAAGACATCGAACAATTTCTTGAGATTAAGAGATTCATTGAACAAGGTGTAAATATTGCTGGAGTGAAGGCCATATTTGCAGCAAGAGAACCTGAGAAGGGACTGACCACTAAACCGTGGCCAGTCCCGTTTTGTGCCCACAGGACGAGGGGGTTACGAAGTATAAGGACGTGGGTACTTGGCGTTGTAAGGAGTGGGCGAATTTAGGAAGTTACTTTGATTCGGACATCCCCCCTCTTCACGAAATTCCCCAGTACGGTGTGCTTCCCCATCGCTCTATGCTAAGATAGTAAGCAAAGAAAGCAAGGAGTGATCTCATGAATATACCAGCTAATCATATTGTTCATCATATTGAAGCGCAGTTAGCTTCACTAAAAAAAGGACTGGCCCATGGCGAGGAAAGCACCGTCGCAGAATGTGCTACGGCAATTGAAGCTTATTGCCAGCTGTTAAAAGGAGCAAAACAACAAGGACAAACTAGACCAGAGTCGGTCATGCACACACAGGCTTATTCGTCAGTTTCGCCAGCCTTTTCTGCCGTCTCAACCTTTAACAGTATCCCAACCTTCACCTTATGAAGAAGGCGAAAAGCGAAATTTGCTCGATTTTTAGAAATTTTATTAGATTCGATCATTTTTCCATTCGACAAGCACAGCGTAATCAAGTGATTCTTCGTCATCTAAATAGTGAGGTAGTACTTGGAGAGGTTTGAGTCCCTGCTTTAGCATAAAGGTCAATACAAGGTCTTTGATCTCCCCTTTTTCGACCGCCCTCATATAGGCATCTGCATCAAGGGTATTGGCATGCTCATGGTAATTAGGAATCCGGCAACCTGCTAGAAAACGAGTTAAGCCAAGCTCTTGAACGATTTCCTTTCTTGCTTGGTACAGTGCTTGTGCGATGCCTTTACCACGGTAGCTAGGTCTAACGCAAACATCGATGCCATACAAGCTGTCTCCGTTTGGCTGATGACTATTGCGGATAAAGCCCCGATCAGCGACCTCATCCCAAATGTGTGGTTTGCCGTCGTATTGGATAATAAGAGATGTAGCAGAGCCGACGACGATTCCGTCAATTTCAGCTAAAATGGCGCCTTCGGGAAATGTCTCGACATGCGAACGAATGTGCTCCCGTGTCCACCAAAGCTCCTCAGGAAAAGGTGGTGGAAATGCTTCTTTTTGAACATCGAGAAGTTGATCATAATCCTCTAACGTATATCGTCTAATCTTCACTTGTGACATGAGCGACCACACTCCTTTTTCTTTTATTTTAAACGAAGAGGAGTGTCAGAGTCCAAGAGTGAGTGCAGACAGATATCATTTGTCTCATATAAATTTGGGTTGATTGATGGAATGTAAAGGATGATGTATAGTGTCTTTATGTTTGAAAACGTGTCTTAGAATGTTTTTACAATCTTGTTGATTGATCGATCATGAAAAAGGAGTCGAATGAAGATGGCAAAGTTATTCATATTTATGGGAAGTATCATAATGGCGTTATCGGTTGCGATTGGGGCCTTTGGAGCACATGGGTTAGAAGGGCGTCTAACGGAAAGAATGATGAAGAATTTCCAAACAGGCGTACAATATCATATGATCCATGGTATTGGGCTACTAGTAGTTGGTTTAGTTGCTTTGAAGTTGACCTCATCATCAATGTTGAATGGGGCTGGATGGAGCTTTTTAATCGGAATTATTCTCTTTTCAGGAAGTTTATATGTCATGGCCTTAACTGGCGTGACAAAGCTTGGAGCGATTACACCAATCGGTGGTCTAGCCTTTATCATTGGGTGGGTTTTGCTGGCTGTCGCTGTCATGAGAGGACTATAAAAAGAAGCTGATGCGCATCAGCTTCTTTTCAATTGAAGATAAAAATGGTCATGATAAGTCAAGGTTTTCTACCAGGAATCGTGCTCACTTCACCTTAGCGCGGTGCATATTGACTAAGTGGTGCTTGCGAGCCATACGGGTATTCGTATTCAATTGGCTCTTCAAAAGTGACATAATCAAGGTTAACCATTAACAGTAAATAGTATATTCCCGTTTCGGGATCACCAATGATAATATGATCGCGGCCAGCTTCCTCGACACGTCCTCTAAATATCTTCGCGTTCCACTCATCATTGTTTTCAAAGGTCATATAGACAGTTGCCATCTTTCCGCGATTTAAGCGAAGGATATTTTCAATAAATGATTGTTCAAGTGGCAGCATTCCTCCTGGAGTTTGGCCTAATTGCTGCTGCACAAAGCCCGGTACTTGATAAGTCTGAGCAGAAAAATAAGAGACCTTGCCCTTGTTGAGCTTGAGTAGGCTGCTGTTGCTGAAGTGGCTGCTGGGCCCCATAGCCATACCCAGCAGTACCTGTTTGAGTCTGTTGTCGATTCCATTGTTGCTGCTGATTCACATTGATCGCCCCTTTTTCGGTTTCGATTTAAAAGGTACCATAGACATCCGGACATTCAGATGGAAGTGGATTATAGAAGCAATGATCCTTGTAACGACCAGAGTTCCACTGCCCCCACCATTGCGCAGGACATGGTCCCTTCCGGTCGGAAAAACCATAACGCAAATTCACCAGGATTATATCGCTCCCCATTAATCACCCGTCTCGCTAACCGTCTGTCGCGGTCGCGGGCGCGTTGATAAAAATAGCTTTTTTGAACGGCTTCAAATCCACCTGGAGATTGAAAGGCCATTTGAGGTACGGTTCTTATATCGACAAAATCTAAACAAGCTGCTCTTACGCGATTCACCATGACGTTGCCTGCGTTCAGCATTCCTAGTTCACCCTCACCTTCTGCTTCTGCTCGCATAAGCCGTGCAAGGATATCAACGTCACTTGAAGATGTTTTAATAACGGCCATCTGTTCACCTCCTATCAATGTTGACAATCATAATCTTAGTTGTTCATTTGACATCCATTACATATGTAATAAATGGATGATATGACGTAGATGGTGCAGATACATCACTATATGTTTTTAAGATTGAAGGTATGACATTTTTTAAAGTTGAGAAAATCTAAAGTAGCTCATTTTAAAAATGCTATTGTCGAACATTTTTATTTATTTGCACATGTTTCATTCGTTAAAATATCGAAAATAACTTGAATTTGTCCTTGGAAGAAAGCTATGATTAGAGAAATACTAATAACAGTTGGGGAGACGATGAGGATGTATGGTGTGCCATTAACGAAACAGGCGAAGAAAATCTTATTGTTAGGTTCAGGAGAGCTAGGAAAAGAAGTCATGATTGAAGCACAGCGCTTAGGAGTGGAGACGGTAGCCGTTGACCGTTATCCTAGTGCACCAGCTATGCAGGTTGCACACCGTTCTCATGTGGTTGATATGCTTGATGCCGAAGCATTGCGCGCCGTTATCGAGACGGAAAAACCGGACTTGATCGTGCCAGAAGTGGAGGCCATTCAAACGCAGGTGCTCGTTGATTTGGAGAAAGAGGGATACAACGTTGTTCCAACGGCTTCTGCAACAAAATTAACAATGGATCGTGAAGGAATTCGCCGCATGGCAAATGAAGAACTAGGGCTACCCACAGCTAAATACGCATTTGCAAATTCTTTCGAAGAATTGAAGGAAGCTGTTAAAGAAATCGGTGTTCCTTGTGTGATCAAACCACTCATGAGTTCATCTGGAAAAGGGCAAAGCCTGTGCCGTTCGTTTGATGATGTCGAGGCTTCGTGGCAAGAAGCGATTGAGGGAGGTCGTGGGAAAAGCACGCGAGTCATCGTCGAAGAATTTATTCATTTTGATTCTGAAATTACGTTGTTAACGGTGCGATCTTCCATAGGTACAGCATATTGTCCCCCAATTGGTCATGTCCAAAAGGATGGTGATTATATTCAATCATGGCAGCCTCATCCCATGACGGAGGAACAGATCATCGAATCACAGGAAATTGCCAAAAGAATCACCGATGCACTTGGAGGCTATGGCTTATTCGGAGTTGAGTTATTTTTAACGAAGGATAAAGTGTATTTTAGCGAAGTATCACCTAGACCACATGATACAGGGCTCGTTACACTTGTAACGCAAAATCTATCAGAATTTGCGCTTCATGTTCGTGCGATTTTAGGATTTCCGATTACCGATATCCATCTTCATACGCCTGGTGCAAGCCATGCGATCAAAGCGACTGAGGAAAGCTCGACGTATCAAGTGGCTGGAATGGAAGAAGCATTACAAGTTAAGAATACAGAACTACGTATTTTCGGCAAGCCAGATGCGAAAATAGGCCGCCGTCTGGCCGTTACGCTTAGCACAGCAGATACAACAGAAAAGGCTTATGAGCTTTCAAAAGAAGCAGCAGAGAAAATCAAGATTATCTACGGAAAATAAGGAGTAGAGAGGGCTACAATTGTAGTCCTTTTTTCTTGGGTTGAGACAAAAAAGGCCCTCGGTTTTAAACCGAGGACCTTACTAATATTAACTATAGAAATAACGTGAAAGGTGTGCAGGTTCAAGAATGTTTCCAACATAGAACGAGCCGAACTCACCATAACGAGCAGATACTTCATCAAAACGCATTTCATAGACGAGCTTCTTAAATTGAAGCACATCGTCAGCAAAAAGGGTAACGCCCCATTCCCAATCATCAAAACCGACTGAGCCAGTGATAATTTGCTTCACTTTACCTGCATAACCACGTCCGATCATACCATGACTTTTCATCAATGAACGACGGTCTTCCATCGGTAGCATGTACCAATTGTCATCTCCTTGACGACGCTTATCCATCGGATAGAAGCAAACATGGCTTGCTTTTGGCAGTGTTGGAAACAGACGTGAGCGAACGTGAGGGTTTTGGTAAGGATCTTCATCACTTTCGCCAGCCATGTAGTTACTTAGCTCAACAACAGACACATATGAATATGTAGGGATGGTGAACTCAGCAAGACGAGACTTGTTAAAGGCATTTTCAATGTCATTTAATTCCTGCATCGTTGGACGAAGAAGCATCAGCATAATATCAGCTTTTTGACCAATGATTGAATAAATAGCATGACTTCCTTGCTCGTTTGCTTCTGTTTGCTCCCATTTTTCGATCATCGAATGGAATTCAGCTAAAATTTGCTCGCGTTCTTCTGTAGATAGGGTTTTCCATGCTGGCCAATTAATCGTGCGGAAGTCATGGAGGCAATACCAACCATCTAACGTTATTGCAGCTTCACTCATCAATAACAGCTCCTTTAATAACCAATATCCAGTGCGTGTCCATCGTGGGCATCACTGTGTTCAATAGCACTATACCATATTTTAACGGATTCTAAAAACAGAGAAAAGCCACGGGATGCTCCTGTGGCGACTAGTGTTATTTCTTTTTCACAAAACGTTCAATCGCAGCTCTATGCTCAGGTGTATCTCCAGCTTGACGTTGGGCACTCACTTCACTTTCTAATACGTCTGCTAGATTTTTTTCGAAGCCTTCGCGGAAATTTCGTTTTGTTAAGCTAAACGCTTTGGCAGGAACTTGCTTCAGTTGTTCGACGAGCTCTTCAGGCTGACCAATCTTTGTAATTAAGTTCATTTGATAAGCTTCCTCTGCTGAAATAATTCCTCCTAGTGCAAGCTCCATGGCTTTTCCTAAGCCGACAAGACGAGGCAGGAAGTAAGAGGAGCCTGCGTCTGGGACGAGCCCGATGTTCAAAAAGCCAAGACCGAGTTTTGCATCTGCGCTTGCCACGCGGTAATCACAAGCGAGAGCAATGCTCAAGCCTGCTCCGACGGCAATGCCGTTAAGATGAGCAACTACCGGCTTTTCAATTGAGACAAGCTGAAGAATAAGACGATTATACGTATCTCTTAAGTAAGTGCCATAATCAAACGCTGCAACGTCATCTAAGGCGATGCTCTTTAAATCTGCTCCTGCACAAAAAGCGCCCTCTGTCCCTTGTAACATAATAACGCTTACACTTTGATTCTTGCTCGCTTTTTCTAACGCATGATAAAGAGCATGATGCATGTCTGTATTTAGCGCATTCTTTACATGTGGACGGTTTAGGGTAATCGTTGCTACTGAGTGATGCACGTCATATAACACAATCGAATCGTTTGTCATTTCTGTGACGCTCCTCTATCATAAATTAAATTCTTCGTTTCGTTAACAGATTCGACACATAACCGTAAAATCCTTGGTCATCCTAAGAAGAGTGTTTTAATGGGCGAAAAACGGTAATAAACAGAGTGTGCAAGCGCTATCAATAAGATTTTTTGAAAAATTTCCACTTTAATGAACTTGACAAAGATGGTTCCCTTTTGCTAATGAGAGGAGTATCCTTGTCATATACTAATTAGAACTGAGCAAAATAGAGGAGGAAACCGCAGTGAGCGATCTCTTTAAAGATATTAAATCGAAGGTGGAGAAGCATCACCCAACGATCGTTTTACCAGAGGGCACGGATGAACGCATTCTTGAGGCGGCAGCCAATTTAGCAAAGGATGGTGTCGTGAAGCCTATTCTCATTGGCAATGAAGTCGACGTGCAGGCAAAGGCGAAAGAAAATGGCATTGATCTAGGTGTTTGCACAATCCTTGATCCACTTACTTATGAGGGCTTTGACGAAATGGTAGCGGCATTTGTTGAACGTCGTAAAGGAAAAGAGACTGAGGAGTCAGCACGTGAAAAGCTAGTCGATGTAAACTATTTTGGTACGATGCTTGTCTATATGAATAAAGCAGATGGGCTTGTTAGTGGAGCTGCTCATTCAACGGGGGACACGGTTCGACCTGCCTTGCAGATTATTAAAACTCAGCCTGGCATTAAGCGTACTTCTGGTGTATTTGTCATGGTGAAGGATGAGCATAAATTTGTTTTCGGTGATTGTGCGATTAACATCTCACCTAACAGCGAAGAGCTTGCTGAAATTGCGATTGCTACAGCTGAAACAGCAAAAGTATTTGGACTTGATCCCAAGGTTGCGATGCTTAGCTTCTCAACAAAAGGATCTGCTTCTTCGATTGAAACAAAGAAAGTGTCCGAAGCAACAAAGCTTGCTCAACAAGCCCGTCCAGATCTTGTCATAGACGGAGAGTTCCAATTCGACGCAGCCTTTGTACCGGCTGTTGCCCAAAAGAAGGCGCCAGATTCGCCTCTTCAAGGTCAGGCGAATGTCTTCATCTTCCCAAGTCTTGAGTCAGGGAACCTTGGCTACAAAATTGCCCAACGACTAGGCGGATATGACGCAATTGGACCAATTTTACAAGGGTTAAACAAGCCAGTAAATGACTTGTCGCGTGGATGTAACGCAGCGGATGTCTATAAGCTGTCACTGATTACAGCGATGCAAGCGATCAATCAAAAAGTGACGAACTAATAAAAATGAGGATGACCCTTGAGTCATCCTCATTTTTAGCTACTATGCAAAACTTTTTCATTTCGTGCTAAAACACGTTCGTATTGCTCGGAAAATAAATGCATTTCCTCAGATGTTAATGAATGGGGAATGAGCTGAGCACCTTCAGCTTGTAGGGTTACTAGCAAACGCCTCGTCACATCTGCAACAGTCAGTTCTTCATCTAACAACTCACTCAAGGAAGCCATTGTTGCTGGTGAAACAATCGGGTAAGTGAATTTTGTTTGCTCACCTTGGACAGCGTGATGATAAAATTGGCGGATCATCTCAGCACGTTCGCTGCCAGAGCCGCTGATGCAAAGATAAATTTGTATAGCGATCCCGCCACGAATACGGCGCTGCGAGATCCCAGCAAATTTTTTTCCACCAATGCTTAAATCAAAGCTTCCAGGACAATAAGAACCGACAATCTCATAAGCATTAATCTCTACTTCAAACGATGAAAACATCTTTTTAATCAACTCATACATGAGCTCATATCCAGCATCAATTGATAATCCCTTTTCTTCTTTCACTAATTAATCGAAATATTAAGCACGCCATCATCTAACATCACCGCTAAGCCACCAGAATTACGAACAATGACGCGATAGCCTTGTGCTTCTAAATACGCGCGGCCATCATCAATATAGGGAAGGCGGCTATCCTGAATCCCGAGTACAACCGTATGATGATGGACCCATGTCCGAATCATGGATCAGCATGTTGCTGGCCAATCATCGATACAAAATGTATCATCATAAGCAAAAGACTGGAGTGCATCGAAGCTTGGACCAAAAGTAGTATGGTCGAGAAAGCGCCATGTTTTTGCGATTGTTTGGATAAATCCTCTCCATATGTTCGAACTCCTAAAGTATTTCAATTCTTCATAATGGCTCTCATTATTATAGCATGAAACCTCTTGGATATAAGAAGGAGTGAATGACGAAAATGGTCAGTGCTCCCTGTGCAAGTAGAGAACATTGCTTCTATTAAGTTTGTGATATACTGGGGAATGGTTTAGATTTATACTTATATATAGATAACATATCCAAGATAAATAGATAATCAATATTTAATCAAAGAAAGGAACAGATATATGGCAAATGAATTTCGTATTTGTGATGAATGCCAAGCGACAAATATCAAGACGCTCGTGCCAAGACTGAAAAAAGTTGACGATGATGCCACGATCGATATTCGCTGTCAATCCTACTGTGGTCCAGGAAGAAAGAAGTCGTTTGCATTTGTGAATAATCGTCCTGTAGCCGCTCCAGATGAAGATCAGCTCATTGAAAAAGTGTTGAACAAAATTAAAAGATAACGATTCCAGCTGGGTAATCAACCGCTGGGATTTTTTATACTTTAAGAAAGTTTAACTTCATTAAAGGATTAAAGTATGAGTGCAACTAAGGCTTTCGCCATTAAAGCTTGGCGATAAGCCAAGTTTTCTAATACTTTTAAAGAGCATAACGAGCATGGGGACTTTCTAAAAGTAAAAAACGAAGACTTACTAAAAATTTTTGTGGTAAAATGATTTTCTATGTGAAACTAAGTTTTATCCTTTAAAATAAAGGGTAAAATTTAGAAGTTCATTTTTTTTGTGAAATTATGAAAAACTATTTATTAAGACTGGAGGTTTAATGATGAGTTTAACTAAAGAAAATTATTCTTGCACTTATTCTAGGTATTATCGTTGGGCTTGGATTTAATGTGCTTGCACCAAATGCATTTGTTCCAATTGATACGTATGCATTAACCCCGCTTGGGCAGTTATTTCTTAAATTAATTACGATGCTTGTTGTCCCACTTGTATTCTTTTCAATTGTGCTTGGAACAGCGGGGGTTGGCGATCCGAAAAAGCTAGGACGAATCGGATCACGTACCGTTATCTTTTTCCTTGTAACAACAGCAATTGCGCTTATTATTGCTTTATCACTTGCTTCTGTTATTCAGCCTGGTCAACCTGGACTAATGAGTGAAGAAGAACAGGAATATAGTCCGAATGAGGCACCTCCTGTCATGGAAACATTCCTTAATATGATTCCTACAAATCCAATAGAAGCAATGGCTTCAGGAAATATGTTGCAAATCATTGTGTTTGCCGTTTTTGTTGGTTTAGCATTGGCTAATTTAGGAGATAAGACAAAAGGTGTTCTAAAGCTGTTTGAGCAAGGGAATGAGATTATGATGTACCTTGTTACAGTTGCGATGAAGCTTGCGCCGATTGGGGCATTTGCTCTTATTGCCTCAGCGTTAGGTAAATTAGGTTTAGACGCGTTAAGCTCAATGGCTATGTATGTTGTAACCGTTGTTCTTGCATTAATCATTCATACAATCGTGACATACGGCGGGGCGCTTGCGTTACTAGCGAAAACGAACCCAATTCAGTTCTTCAAAGGTTTCTTCCCTGCGATGACGGTTGCCTTCAGTACATCAAGCAGTAATGCAACACTACCTGTTTCGATGAAGACAGCACAGGAGAATCTAGGCGTTTCGAAACAAGTATCGAGCTTCGTACAGCCACTTGGAGCAACAATTAACATGGATGGTACAGCGATTATGCAAGGGGTTGCGACGGTCTTTATTGCCCAAGTGGTTGGTGTTGACCTTACAATGGGTGATCTATTAATGGTTGTCTTAACTGCAACACTTGCTAGTATTGGTACAGCGGGTGTACCTGGCGTTGGGATGATCATGCTTGCGATGGTTTTACAATCTGTTGGCTTACCAGTAGAAGGAATTGCGCTTGTACTAGCTGTTGACCGTATTTTAGATATGCTGCGTACTGCTGTGAATATTACGGGTGATGCTGCCGCGACAGTTATTATTGATCGCTCAGAGCAAAAGCGTCTAGAAAAAGCAGGGTCTTAATAGCAGAAAGAAAAGAAGCATTTCATATCTATTATCTATAAATAATGATTAAGTTAAATGTCAGGAAGGCGATTCAAATGAGTCGGCTTCTTTTTTTTGTACTTTTGAAAATGTCACCTTTTTAAAAGTTTAATCGTATTTACCATTAACTCTTGGTGAAAATCCAAGTTTTCTAACATCAACGTCTTATTTTACTAGCTGTTAGCGTTTTATCTTCGTTATAATGGGTATACGACTCTATGGAAACGAGAGGAACGGTCATGACAAAACCTTATTATCGTCAATTAGAAGAAGAAAAAGTATTTAAAGACCCTGTTCATCGCTATATTCATGTGCGTGATGAATTAATTTGGGATTTAATTGGAACGAAAGAATTTCAACGATTACGTCGTGTCCGTCAGCTCGGGACAACGTATTTGACCTTTCATGGTGCTGAGCACACGCGCTTTAATCATTCTCTAGGTGTCTATGAAATCACGAGACGGATTCTTGAGGTGTTTAAAGGACGTCCGCATTGGGATGATTCGGAGCGGTTACTGGCTTTGTCTGCAGCTTTATTGCACGATCTCGGTCATGGACCTTTCTCGCATTCATTTGAAAAGGTTTTTGATACGGACCATGAGGAATGGACGCGGCAAATCATTTTAGGAGACACGGAAATTAATCAAGTTCTCTCGCGTGTTAGTACGGACTTTCCGCAAGCGGTTGCTGATGTGATTGAGAAAACCTACTCGAACAAGCTTGTGACGAGCATTATTTCAAGTCAAATTGATGCTGATCGCATGGATTACTTGCAGCGTGATGCCTATTATACGGGTGTTAGCTATGGTCATTTTGATATGGAACGGATTTTACGGGTGATGAGGCCGATGGAAGATCAGGTTGTCATTAAGCAAAGCGGAATGCATGCGGTAGAAGATTATATCATGAGCCGCTATCAAATGTATTGGCAAGTGTATTTTCATCCTGTCACGCGAAGTGCTGAGGTGATTTTGAGCAAGATTTTTAAGCGTGCTAAGGAGCTGTATCATTCAGGTTATTCCTTTAAACATAAGCCAGATCATTTCTATTCCTTCTTTGATGGAAAAGGGAGCTTGGATGATTATTTACGGTTAGATGAAGCGATAACCTCATATTATTTTCAAATTTGGCAGGAAGAAGAGGATCGCATTTTAAGTGATCTTTGTGTAAGATTCCTAAATAGACGTTTGTTTAAATATGTCGAATTTAACCCAAATCAACGAATGAATGATTGGCCGAGGCTTCAAGAGCTATTTCGTCAAGCCGACTTGAATCCTGACTATTATTTAGTTGTCGATTCGTCTTCTGATCTACCTTATGACTTTTACCGACCTGGTGAGGAAGAAGAAAGGTTGCCGATCCATTTGATTATGCCAAATGGGAAGCTACGTGAGCTTTCGCGTGAATCAGATGTCGTTGAGGCGATTTCTGGTAAAAAAAGAACAGACCATAAGCTTTACTTTCCGCTGGATTACTTAGAGGACGAGCGTGAACATAAAGATGTGAAACAAAAGATTCGAGAATTACTTAACGTGTAAGGGAAGGGGGACATAGGCATTGCTTAAGGACCATGCAAATGTGATGGCGCTTTTTTTGCAGGCTGGTGAGGTCATTGGACGGAAAAAGCTGCAAAAAATGATCTATATCGCTAAAAAATTGAACATGCCATTTTCAGAGCGGTATAAGTTCCATATGTTTGGACCGTATTCAGAGGAATTATCGCTTCGCGTGGAAGAATTATGTAATCTTGGCTTTGTTGCTGAAACGAAGGAAGATAAAGGGAATTATTTTCAATATCGTTATGCGCTCTCTGAAGCAGGACAAAAATTCCTTGATTTGTATCAGTTTGACTTACCGAAAATGGAAGAGCTTGCACAGCGGTTGAATGGAGCAAAGCTCACGTTTTCTAGAGCTTGTTTCAACGCTGTTGTATTTCGAAGAGCTCCCACGGGAAGATGTGAAAGAAAAGGTATTTACACTTAAACGCAAGCAAAATTATAGTGAAGATGATATTGAGCAAGGCTATGTCTTTATTGAATTATTAGAAAGCTAATTGTAATTGAAATCAAAGAAAGGCTGTTCTTTTAAAAAGGTCAGCTTTCTTTGAACGTATAACTTATTGCTATTTATGCATCTGATGGACGTTTGCCTGCTATACCAAAATTCGTTGGTTTCATTTCATCGATGACAACAGATACTCGTTCAGCAGGAGCACCTGTTGTTTCTGATAACGGCATCGGTTACTTTTTCGATCAAATGCACGTTTTTGATCGTCTGAACGTCCTTCTAGCATTTTTACAGTTACAATTGGCATGGTGAATCGCTCCTTAAATAAGTAGTAGAAATGTGTACGTTTCCACCTACAGACATACCATCATATACCTGTATAATTCGTTCATGATAATGCTTTAGTGGAAAACGTTATCTTAAGACTAGCATAAGTAGGGTCATTTTGTGTAGAATTTGAATAAAGAAGAGACGAAGAAAGGATGATTTTGTGGATTTATTAAACGACGATAACTTAAAAAAGAAAAAGAGTAGGTTTTAATATTTTAAGTGGGGATTCAACCTCTGGTCATGGAGGATACGGGGCTGGTGTGATGAATTTAGATAATATCTCACCAGTATTTGTTGATCCAGAAGAAGGAGAGGCATTTGTTGATATGGGTGCCCTTCATGCTCGTTCAGCGGTTGAAAAACGAATTAAATTCTTACCGAATAAGGAAGAGGTTCCGAATGGCAAGCTCTACTGGCTTGTATGGGTGGCGATTCAATATAAGGAAGGCAAGCCTTACTATGCAGGTGTAACAGGCTGTGAAATGACAGTCGATACGGAAATTCGTCGTGGCTATAAGAGCTTACCTGAACATGTTAATAAAATGGATAAGTCTCTTAAAGGGCATATCATTGTTGAACATATGGATGAAAAATCAAAGAACATTCTTGCCGATTTCTTAAAGAATCATAATGAAGCAAATGTGGTTGCATTCAGATAAAGCATTACATGAAGCATTACAGCTCAGAATAAGATGAGAGTAGTCATTTCTCATTTGTAAAGCCCTAATATCAAACAACTTTGAACGATTTTTGAACACTTGAGCTCGCTCTTGAGCTTTTCGACAAGAGCGAGTAAACTGGAGGAAGTATAAAAACACATTTATACTAGGACACGAAAAAGCGCGAGGGGACTTTCCCTTTGCGCTTTTTCATGTATTTGAACAAGTCTGTGGTAGCGTTTTAATCTCGAAACCACTTAAAAAAACGATTTAGGAAGCTTTCCTTTTCATGTGTTGTCCTCATCAATGGCTTCAACCTCGCCATCTGGCGCTTGGTGCTGGGCAAGGCTTTGTTGGCTCGGTTCCTTCAATAAAATAAGTTACCCTGTGTGTCGGACAGTCAGCGGTGGCAAGTAGACCATTTTCTGGGTTCATTTCAACAGCGACGACACCATCTGGTTGATGAAAAGGTAGCTTCAACTGATTTGCTAGAGCATGCTCAATGAAATTTGCCCAAATACGTTTGGCGATTTGTCCTTCTGACCGTTGCTCAAGCGTTTGCCCTTTGTCATAGCCAACCCAAACCCCTGTAACAAGTTGTGGTGTGTAGCCGACCATCCAGCTATCTGTTGCGGTTGAACCTGATTTCCCAGCAACAGGGCGATTGACTAAATGAGCTACAGAGCCACCTGTTACAGACGTATGAGCATTTAAATAAGGGTCAAACATGCCTGTCATTAAATCTGTTAAAATAAATGTTAACTTAGGATCGAGCACTTGTGTTCAAGCTAGGCGCTGATTCAAATAAGACATTCCCTTCTGAATCAACAACTTTACGAATAAAGCGAGGCTCGACCCGTTTTCCGCCATTGGCAAATGGACTATAGCCCCGAACCATTTCTAATACATTGACCTCAGATGTTCCAAGAGCTAATGCAGGGTTTTTATGCAACGGGCTCTCCATACCAACTCTTTCTGCTACATCAATCAATTTTTCTGGCCCAAGCAGAAGATGAGTTTTCACAGCATAGATATTATCGGAAAAGGCCATTGCCTGTAAAAGAGTGATAAAATCATTCGCATAATTATCTTGAAAATTTCTAGGTGAATAGTTTGCTCGCCCGTCATCATAAGTGAATGTTGTTGGCTCACTTAATAGAGTCGAGGCAGGTGTAAACCCATTTTCAAGTGCAGCGTAATAAAGAAACGGTTTAAAGGATGAGCCTGGTGCCCTCGTTCCTTGTGTCGCCCGGTTATATGGACTCTCAGCATAATTCTTTCCACCAACAAGGGCCCGTACATCACCTGTGCGCGGATCAATCGCTACAAGAGCCGTTTGTAGTTCAGAATCTGGCATTTCTGCTTCAACCCAGCGTTCGGCCTCTTTTTGCATCTGTGGATCTAAGGTTGTATAAATTTTCAGTCCGCCTGCTTCAAATAATACGGGATCAAGTCCGACTTCCTCTAGGAGTTGTTCTTCCACAACATCTTGAAAATAGGGACCAACAACAGAAGGTCGGTCAAGCTCATCTCGAATAAAAGCTAACTCTTCTAAATGGGCAGCATCTGCCTCTACCTGTGTAAGCACCCCATTTGTCACCATTGATTGCAAGACAACGCCTTGGCGTTCTTTCGCTCGCTCATAATCAAAAAGTGGGGAGTAGTAGCTCGGACCTTTTGGAATACCTGCTAGCATACTCGCTTCTGCAAGTGTTAGCTTACTCGCTGATTTTCCAAAATAATGGTGGGATGCAGCTTCAATGCCGTACGCCCCATGTCCGTAATAAACCGTATTTAAATAACCTTCTAAAATATCATCCTTTTCATAATTCATCTCAAGTCGAAGGGCATACAACAGTTCATTCCATTTACGCTTCCATGTTTTATCATGGGTTAAATAAAGGTTACGTGCATATTGCTGTGTAATCGTACTCGCTCCTTGGGCTTTTGACCCAGACTTCAAGTTCGCGATCACAGCTCCGCCAATACGGTTTGGATCAAAACCAAAATGCTGATAAAATCTCCTATCCTCGATTGAGAGTGTGGCGTCAATCACATCAGGTGCAATAGCTGATAAATCAACCCATAACCTATGTTCACCTTGATGATGTTCACCGATTGGGGAGTTATCCGCGCCGTAAAAAATAGTTGTTTGCGAAACATTCAGCGGCGGAGGCCCCTGCATTTTTGTATAAGAAAGTAGCGCAACTGCTCCTGCAGCAGCGAGGACAAGGCCAATTAAAAAGAGCCGAAATAGCAAGCGAACAATGCGTCTTGTTCGTCGAATTCGCCGATTAATGATGACTTCCATATCATCACTCCGTTCTTAGATTCGTAACGTACTTTCCATTTTTGGTAGAAAGCGATGTTTTTAAACATAAACGAGAGAGTAGATGTTGGATAATTTTTGCTTGCTTTTTTGATCTATTCCTTTATACTTTCATTTGTTATGTTGAATGTAAGCTAATAATATGAAGAAAAATAGAAGACCCTATAGACAAAATGAGTCTGAAGATAGAGGTGAGTGTGTTGGAATTATGGTTTACAGAAAAACAAACAGAACGTTTTGGAATTACAGCGAAAATTAAGCGGACGTTACATAGTGAACAAACAGATTTTCAAAAGCTTGATATGATTGAAACAGAAGAATTTGGCAACATGCTTGTGTTAGATGGCATGGTCATGACAACAGAAAAGGATGAATTTGTTTATCATGAAATGGTGGCACATGTTCCTTTATTTACACATCCTAATCCTAAGCATGTGTTAGTCGTTGGTGGAGGAGATGGAGGGGTGATTCGTGAAGTATTAAAGCATCCATCTGTAGAAAAAGCAACGCTAGTGAAATTGATGGTAAAGTCATTGAGTATTCGAAAAAATATCTTCCTCGATTGCAGGAGCTTAGATGATGCGCGTGTAGAAGTACAGGTTGATGATGGCTTTATGCATATTCACAAGCAAAAGACGAATACGATGTGATTATGGTGATTCAACAGAGCCAGTTGGTCCAGCAGTTAAGCTATTTGAAAGTGGCTTTTATGAAGGAATTTCTAAGGCGTTAAAGGAAGACGGAATTTTCGTTGCTCAAACGGACAATCCTTGGTTCCACAGCGAATTAATTACAAAGGTATACATGGATGTAAGGAAATTTTCCCGATTACACGGCTGTATACAGCAAATATTCCAACTTATCCAAGTGGTCTTTGGACGTTTACAATGGGGTCTAAGAAGCATGATCCACTGGAAGTTGAAGAGAGCCGTTTTCATGAAATTGAAACAAAATATTACACAAAAGATCTTCATAAGGCAGCCTTTGCTTTACCTAAATTTGTTGGCGACTTAGTTAAATAAGGAGAGAGCAGCAATTGCGTTTTGATGAAGCCTATTCAGGAAATGTATTTATTATGAGCAATCCAAGCTATGAAGAAAGCAAGGCTGTTATTTATGGAATGCCGATGGACTTGACGGTTAGTTCCGTCCAGGCTCTCGTTTTGGCCCTGCACGTATTCGTGAAGTTTCTCTTGGACTTGAAGAATATAGCCCCTATCTGGACAAGCATTTAGAAGAGGTGAATTATTTTGATGCAGGAGATATTCCACTTCCTTTTGGTAATGCAGAGCGTAGTCTCGATATGATTGAAGAGTTTGTTGATAAGTTGCTTGCAGATGGTAAGTTTCCGCTAGGACTTGGTGGAGAGCATCTGTTGTCTTGGCCGATTTTTAAAGCGATGTATAAGAAGTATCCTGATATGGCGATTATTCATATTGATGCTCATGCTGACTTACGTGAGGAATATGAAGGAGAACCTCTTTCTCATTCTACGCCGATTCGTAAAGCATGTGATTTAATTGGGCCAGAAAATGTCTATTCATTTGGGATTCGTTCAGGAATGAGAGAAGAATTTCAATATGCAAAAGAATCAGGCATGCATATGTCAAAATTTGAAGTTGCAGAGCCATTGAAGGAAATTCTACCTACACTTGCAGGACGTAATGTCTATGTCACCATTGATATTGATGTCCTTGACCCAGCTCATGCCCCTGGAACAGGAACAGCAGAAGCAGGAGGAATTACATCAAAAGAGTTGCTTGAAGCTATTGTAGCCATTGCAGATCAGATGTAAACGTCATTGGAGCTGACCTTGTGGAAGTCGCACCAGTCTATGATCCAACTGAACAAACCCAAATCGCAGCAAGTAAGCTTATTCGTGAAATGCTTCTTGGCTGGGTGAAATAACGATCCGACGCAGATGAGTGACTAAGGATGGTTGCTCGTCTTTTTTTATCTGAAAATAATGATTAACTAAGAAAGGCATATCGTTGTATGTTGAAAAGTTATATAACCTTCTTGCAACTGCTTGTCAAACTCGCTAAACTTGAACAATAGAAAGGTGTGCGAGAGCATGAAAAAAACGATAAAACGTATTAAAATGCGATTTCAAACGAAAATCAACACATGTGATCATACAGAGTCTTATGAATTCACAACAAGAGGCGAACTTTATCATAAAGGGAATAAGATTACCTACGATTTGAGGAAGTTTATCAGAAACCGATTCGGTACAAACGACGATGAAATGGGATGGTCGCGAGTTGATGTTGATTCGTCAAGGCGTGATTTTAATGCGACAAGGGTTTGTTTCTGGGGAAAAAACAGCTTGGACGCTATGTCACATCAGAAGCTTCGTGGGAAACAAAAGCGATAACAGATAAAGTATTTGTGCAGTGGCCTTCAGGGAAAAAAAAGGGACGAATTCAATTGTCCTATCAATTTACGTTACAAGGACAAGATACAGGAGTAGCACAAGTACGGTTGACATTAGAGGAGGATACAACAAAATGAACAGTGTAGAACAAATAAAGCAACAATTAAAAGATGAAATCATTGCGGCTGTTATTGAAGCAGGTCTTGCGACAGAGGAGCAGATTCCTGAGGTTGTTTTAGAAACACCAAAGGATAAAGCACATGGTGATTATGCGACAAATATGGCGATGCAACTAGCACGAGTTGCAAAAAAAGCGCCTCGCACGATTGCTGAAGAACTAGTCGCAAAGCTTAAATCATGAACGCGCATCGATTGAAAAAGTAGAAATTGCTGGACCTGGATTTATTAATTTTTTCATGGATAATCGTTATTTACGCGAGATCGATTCCGACTGTTTTAAAAGCAGGAGATACATACGGACAAACAAATGTTGGAACAGGCAAACGAATTCAAGTTGAGTTTGTCTCAGCTAACCCAACAGGAACGCTTACATTTAGGTCATGCGCGTGGGGCAGCAGTTGGTGATTCTCTTTGCAATATCTTAGAGAAAGCAGGTTTTGATGTTGAGCGTGAATATTACATTAATGACGCAGGAAACCAAATTAATAATCTAACTCTTTCACTTGAAGCTCGTTATTTTCAAGCGCTTGGTCTTAGAAAAAGACAATGCCAGAGAGACGGCTATCATGGTCAAGATATTATTGGCTTTGGAAAGCAGCTTGGCTGATGAATATGGCGATAAGTATGTTCACGTATCAGAGGAAGAACGCCATGCGTTCTTCCGTCAATATGGCTTGAAAAAGAGCTTGATAAAATCAAAGTCGATTTAAAAGAATTCCGTGTGGAGTTTGATAACTGGTTCTCAGAAACGTCTTTCTATGAAACAGGTAAAGTAACGGAGACGTTAAAGGTATTGAAGGAAAAAGGTGAAACATATGAGGAAGAGGGAGCAACTTGGTTCCGTTCGACAACATATGGTGATGATAAAGATCGCGTTCTGATCAAAAATGACGGAAGCTATACGTACTTAACACCAGATATCGCGTATCACCAAGATAAGATGAATCGTGGCTTTGAAAAACTGATTAACATTTGGGGAGCTGACCATCATGGCTATATTCCTCGTATGAAAGCGGCGATTCAGGCACTTGGTTATGCCCCTGAGCAGCTTGAAGTTCAAATTATTCAAATGGTTAGCCTGTACCAAGGCGGAGAAAAAGTGAAAATGAGTAAGCGTACAGGGAAAGCTGTTACGTTGCGCGATTTAATGGAAGAAGTCGGAATTGATGCGACTCGTTATTTCTTTGCGATGCGCAGCACTGATACGCAGCTTGATTTTGATATGGATTTAGCTGTTTCTAAATCAAATGAAAATCCTGTGTACTATGTGCAGTATGCACATGCGCGTGTCTGCAGCATGCTTCGTCAAGGTGAAGAGCAAGGCTTGACCTTTGATGAAAAACAGACCTATCGAGCCTTTCTTCTGAAAAGGCATATGACCTGTTAAAAGCAATTGGAGATTTCCCGCAAGTTGTAGCAGAAGCAGCTGAAAAACAAATGCCACACCGAATTACAAACTATGCTCATGAACTAGCTTCAACGCTTCACAGCTTCTACAATGCAGAGCGTGTGATTGATCCAGAAGCAAAAAGAAACGTAGTGCCCGTCTTGCTTTAATGAAAGCCACACAAGTGACGATTAAAAATGCCCTTGCACTAGTTGGAGTGGATGCACCAGAGAAAATGTAATCTATGAAGCTAACTCCCGCATGCGAATGTGTAAGGAGAGACTTTTGATGTGAAAATAAGAATGTTTATGAGGTGACTTTTTGCATAGGGGGAGATTATTTTATGGATTCTTGATGTTGATCATAGCTTTATTTATTTTGAGCTTTGTTGGGTTGATTTTTCCAATTGTTCCGTCTGTACTTCGTATTATGGGGTGGGTTTTTTTTATCAATTTTCGATCGAAACGGTGAGCCCCTTTCGGTTTGGTTCTGGATCGGGGCAGGTGTCTTACGGTTTTGATTTTGCCGCTGATTTAATAGCGAGTCAATTTTTTGTGAAAAAATACGGCGGATCAAAATGGGGAGAGAGGATGGCGGCCATTGGTGTCATCATCGGTTCATTTGTCTATCCACCATTTGGTGTTATTCTTGTGCCATTTCTTCTCGTCTTTGTCACAGAGCTTATGTCAGCGAAAAATGCGAGACATGCCTTTATGGTTGCGATTGCGTCGTTGTTTGCCTTCCTAAGCAGTACCTTTGCTAAGTTCGTTGTGCAGTTGTTGCTAATTGTTTGGTTTGTTATTGAAGTTCTCGTTTAGTCGATGAAAGTTGGCATTTATCGTTTCATCGATCAATCCTTCAATTCGGCTGATACAAGTTGTTTCGCTTAATCAAGGAATAAAGCGAATGTTTTCAGACATCATAAGAATAGAAAGAAGGGATATCGATGCAAGAAATCATCCTTGCCCTAATTGCGGGGCTGGCTGTTGGATTTATTTTTGCGCTTATTAAGCTGCCGATCCCTGCCCCACCAGCACTCTCAGGTATTATGGGTATTGTCGGCATTTTTCTAGGCTACAAGCTGTTTCAATGGGTTATGCCATTTTTTCAGTCATAGGGGTTGAGAAGTCTTTGTAAGCTAGTGTATCCCCACTGATTTTTAAGAGGAAGGGGACAAATGATTTGCCGTATTTTCAGTATGGAGATGTGAATCTTTATTACGAGGTACATGGAGAAGGTATGCCGATTGTTTTTTGTCATCCTCCTGTGATGGGCCATCTGACGTTTCGGTTTCAACGTCCATTAGCAAAGAGTTATCAGCTCATTTTTGTTGATTTACTGGACAGTGGACGCACAACAAGCAGTACATCCCGTGTCCTCTGTCACCGATCTTATGGAGATGGTCCATGCCCTTGTTGTCGAGTTGAAATTGGGACCTGTTATTTTGTGCGGGTATTCAAATGGAGGAGCCATTTCTCAAGAGTTTGCTTTGCAGTACCCTGATCAAACAGCAGGAGTCATTCTAATTGGAGGCTTTCCAGAGGTGTCGACCTTTTTACTCGAAAAAGAGTTTGAACTAGGTATTTGGGCTGCTAGAAAACAGCTATTGAATCTATTTTCTTTGGTGCTACCAGCGGCTCATTTCAATTCACATACATTTCGTCGTGACATGGCGAATTTCATTAAACAAGCAGATGGACCAACATTACGGCGGATTTATGAAGTCGGAATGAAATATGTATCAACAGATCGACTTCAGCATATAACGGCACCTCTGCTCTTGATTTATGGTGCGCGTGATCTCTATATGCGCTCGTACTTGCTTCCGTATTGCCAAAAAGTAAAGGATATCGACATTGCTTTTGTGAGCAATGTTGCTCATCAAGTACCAACAAAACGACCTGATGAGTGCAACCAAATTATTGATAGCTGGATCAAACGAAAGAGCCTTGCTTAAAATTGCGAGGCTCTTTAACATTGCTATAACAATCCTGACACAAGAGTAGCAAATTTTTCTCTCATTCTGTCGATAAGAGATCTTGACCTTAAAGCCTCGATCGTTAGACGTTCTGAAATGGCGATATCGTGTTGAAGTTCTTTTAAGACGGTTTGTACAATTTCTGCATCATAGATCAGACAATTGATTTCATGATTAATGTGGAAACTGCGTTTGTCAAAATTAGCTGTACCAACATTACACATTTGCTCATCAATGACGATCGACTTGGCATGAAAGAAGCCGCGATAATATTGATAGACATTCACACCAGCCTCCACTAAGGGAAGAAGGTAAGGAAAGGCCGCCTCCTTTACAAGAGGATGGTCGGCTTTTTTCGGAAGAATAAGGCTAACATCAACGCCTCTTTTTGCAGCATAAATCAGCTCCTGCTGTAACAGATCACCTGGGATGAAATAGGGTGTGCCGATGACAATCGTTGCTTTTGCCTGTTTCACTAAATCAATAAAGGTGTCTTCAAGATAAACGCCATCTGTAGGCAGAATTCGTAGGGGATGCGGTCCTTTTACTAATGTTGGATAGTGTGACTCTTCTTTAATATACGCCTGTTTTGCTGTCTGCCAGTCCTGCAAAAATTGTTCCTGTAAATCCTGAACGCCATCTCCTTTTATACGAAGATGAAAATCACGCCAAAAACCGAATGTTGAATCCCTTCCTAAATATTCATCACCGATATTGTAGCCGCCAATATAGCCAATACGGCCATCAGCAATCGCGATTTTGCGATGGTTTCTTCGATTTAGTGTGAAAAACAGAAAAGGGAAGTTAGGAGGGTGAGAATAGGCAAAGTGAATCCCTGCTTGTTTCATTTGTTTTAGTTGCTTTTTTGAGATGTGGCAGCCAAAACGGTCAACTAGAACGCGAACAACAACTCCCTCTCTTGATTTTCCTTCTAAGATGTTAATGAGCTTACTGCTGATATGATCACTACGGAAAATATAAAAAAGAAGATGAATATGGTCAGTAGCTTGCTGTATATCTTGAAGTAGATACTGAAAAAATTCTTCTCCAGTTGGAAGTAATTCAATTTCCCCGTAACGTGTCTTTTGCTCATGCTTCGTCGCTTCTTGCCGTTGCTTATTCCGTCCGAGTACAAAATCAATCCGCAGCCATACAATAATAGTAGTAATGATAAGAATAGAAAGGATGAATCCATGCATAATCTAACCTTCTTTCTAAACAAGTCTTAATCATAGCATCTCCCAAATGGAGAAAAATTTTTAAAAAAATTTCCGACTGAATGCTCATTCATTAAAAAGTGTGCTATAATGACGTTATAAAATTCGTTATTTTCTAAACATTCAATCTGACTATCCGTTACTTTAGCAAAATGCTGACGGTAAAGCTTGGTCGGATGAAAGGGGACGTTATATGTGGAAGCGTTAACATGGATCAATTGGCTTGCGTTTCTACTTGTAACTGGCTATGCAGCTGTATTTGTTTGTTACTCTAGTCAGAACAAGGTATGAATACATTAAGCTCGGAAAAAAGCTGAGTTTAATCATACGATGAAAGAACGCCTTGAATGCGGTTTGGATCAATGTGTTTGGACAGAAGAAACTTTTGAAGGATAAGAAAAGTGGAATTATTCATCTTATGTTCTTCTACGGATTTTTGACTTGTTCAACTCGGAGCGATTGATTTGATTTGGAAAGGGCTTGCCATTGGCTCGCATTTACCATTTGGACCATTTTATCCATACTTTACCTTTTTCCAAGAAATCGTTGTATTCATGATTTTAGTGGCAGTTGTGTGGGCTTTCTATCGTCGTTATATTGAAAAGCTTGTTCGTCTAAAGCGAGGCTGGAAATCAGGGCTTGTCCTGATTTTTATTGGCGGCTTGATGATATCAAAGCTGATTGGCAAAAGGAATGGAGATCATTTGGCTTGGATAAACCACTTAGTGGCTTTGAACCGATTGCTTCAGGAATTGCTGCAGTCTTTAGCTTCGTATCACCTACAGTGGCAGGCGGCTTGTTCTTTGTGTTCTGGTGGATGCATTTATTATTCTTATTAACTTTCTTTGTGTATGTGCCACAATCAAAGCATGCTCATTTAATTGCGGGTCCAGTTAATGTCTTTCTTAGGTCGTACGCACAAAGTTGGACAGCTTGTCTTCGATTAATTTTGAAGATGAAAGCCAAGAAGTATTTGGTGTTAGTAAAATTGAAGATTTTAATCAAAAGCAATTGATTGATTTATATGCCTGTGTCGAGTGTGGACGCTGTACGAATATGTGTCCAGCAACCGGAACAGGAAAAATGCTTTCACCAATGGATTTAATTGTAAAACTGCGTGATCATTTAACGGAAAAAGGAGCAGCTGTCACATCAAAATCAGCATGGGTACCTGCATTTGCTTTTTCGAATACGAAAGGAAATCAACTTGCGATGGCAGGGTGCTGGTGGATCACGAAGCAGCAGCTGGCTATGATGTAAGCTTAATTGGTGATGTCATTACAGAAGAAGAAATTTGGGCTTGTACAACTTGTCGTAACTGTGAAGATCAATGTCCAGTTATGAATGAGCATGTTGATAAAATTATTGATTTGCGCCGTTATCTTGTTTTAACAGAAGGAAAAATGGATGCTGATGCACAGCGTGCGATGACAAATATTGAACGTCAAGGAAATCCTTGGGGGATTAACCGTAAAGAGCGTGAAAACTGGCGCGAGGCTCGTGAAGATATTCACGTTCCAACAGTAAAGAAATGGAAAAAGCAGGCGAAGAGTTTGAATATCTTATTCTGGGCTGGTTCAATGGGATCTTATGATAACCGCAGTCAAAAAATTGCCCTTTCCTTTGCGAAAGTATTAAATGAAGCAGGTGTTACATTTGCGATTCTTGGGAATAAAGAAAAGAACTCTGGTGATACACCACGCCGTCTTGGAAATGAATTTCTTTTCCAAGAGCTTGCGACAAAGAATATTGAATTGTTCGAAAAGCATGAGTGAAGAAAATCGTCACGATTGATCCTCATGCCTATAATATGTTTAAAAATGAATACCCTGATTTGGTCTTGAAGAGGTGGAAGTTTATCACCATACCGAATTGCTTAGCGAAGCTGATTAGAAGAAGGCCGTATTAAGCCGAAATATGAAGTGAATGAAACGATTGTTTATCATGATTCCTGTTATCTTGGACGATACAACGAAGTATACGAGCCGCCACGTGAAATTTTAAAAGCAATTCCAGGTGTGAAGCTAATTGAAATGGAACGCAACCGTGAAAAAGGAATGTGCTGTGGTGCTGGTGGAGGCATGATGTGGATGGAAGAAGATACAGGTCAACGTATCAACGTCGCACGAACAGAACAAGCACTTGCAGTTAAGCCATCTGTGATCAGTAGTGGATGTCCGTACTGCTTAACGATGCTTAGTGATGGAACGAAAGCAAAAGAAGTAGAAGAAGACGTTCAAACATTTGATGTTGTAGAAATTTTAGAAAAATCACTTATTTAAGCAGGAGAATGAGCTCGTTCACTAGAATAACATTAAAGTAAGGGCTTTCAATAGCGTTTATTCAGTAAATTTAACGAATGTAATAGATTTCAACATATCTTATCCTGCTTTGTCATAAAGCAGGATAGATGTTTGTTCATGATTCCGAGCGAGCGTTCGGTCGGGATTGCATGTTTAAAAATTTGTTAGAGGGGAGATTTGTATGAAAACAGTTATTGTAAGTGGAGCTAGAACACCTTTTGGTAAATTTGGCGGGGCTTTAAGCAGTTTGACTGCTGTCTCAAGCTTGGTGGAATTGCGATTAAAGAAGCATTAGCACGAGCGAAATGGTCAGGAGAACAAGTTGATGAAGCTCATCATTGGGAACGTTCTTCAAGGTGGGCAAGGTCAAATTCCTTCACGTCAAGCAGCTCATGCAGCGGGATTGCCTTGGAATGTTAAAACAGAAACGATTAATAAAGTATGTGCATCAGGCATGCGAAGTGTCACGCTGGCTGATCAAATCATTCGTGCAGGTGACGCAGAAGTCATCGTCGCTGGTGGAATGGAATCGATGAGCAATGCACCTTATATCTTCCAAAAGCACGATGGGGAGCTAGAATGGGTGATGCGGAAATGATTGATGGAATGGTGTATGATGGATTAACGTGCTCGTTTCAAGATGTCCATATGGGCACCTATGGAAATAGTGTAGCCGATGAGCTTAAGCTATCTCGCGAAGAGACAAGATGAGTGGGCATTTCGCAGCCATCAATAGCGCGCTGCAACAGCAATAGAATCAGGAAAATTTGCTGAAGAAATCGTTGCTGTTCCATTCCGCAACGAAAAGGCGAACCGGTACTCGTTGTACGAAGATGAAGCACCACGTAAAGATACATCGCTTGAAACACTAGCAAAACTAAAACCTGTTTTTGATAAGGATGGAACGATTACAGCAGGAAATGCACCAGGAGTCAATGACGGAGCAGCAGCCTTGTATTTATGAGCGAGGAAAAGGCGAAGCAAGAAGGGAATCAAGCCACTGGCAACAATTGTTGCTCATACGGCGATTGCGATTGAAGCCAAAGATTTTCCGAAAACACCAGGTCTTGTCATCAATGAACTCTTAGAGAAAACAGGCTAAAAGCATCGAGACATTGATCTTTTTGAAATTAATGAAGCATTTGCGGCGTGGCTTTAGCAAGCAGGCAAATTGCCGATCTTGATCCTGAAAAAGTCAATGTGAACGGTGGAGCGGTTGCGCTTGGACATCCAATTGGAGCAAGTGGTGCACGGATTATTTTTACACTTGCTTATGAATTAAAGCGACGAGGCGGCGGACTTGGAATTGCAGCCATCTGTAGTGGTGGCGGCCAAGGCGATGCTATTTTGATCGAAGTGAAATAAGGTTTAAAGATGAAAAACATTGAAAGGGAGAGAATGGATGGAGATAAAAAAAGTAATGGTGATTGGTGCAGGACAAATGGGTTCAGGGATTGCACAAGTTTGTGCGATGGCAGGTTATGATGTTGTCTTACATGATTTGAAGGAAGAGTTTGTAGAACGTGGAATGTGCAACAATTACAAAGAATCTATCTACGCCAAGTAGAAAAGGGTCGAATGACTGAAGCAGATAAAGAAGAGATTCTTGAACCGTATTAGCACATCAACAGATTTAACAAATGCAAGTGATGTCGATTTTGTCATTGAAGCAGCAGTTGAAAATATGGAAATTAAAACAAGCTTTTTGCTGAGCTTGATGAAATTGCTCCAGAGCATGCCATTCTTAGCAACTAATACTTCTTCTCTTCCAATTACAGAAATTGCAGCAGCGACGAAACGTCCAGAAAAAGTGATTGGCATGCATTTTATGAATCCAGTTCCAGTGATGAAGCTTGTTGAAATCATTCGCGGCTTGCAACAGCAGATGAAGTGTATCAAGCGATTGAAGATATGACGCATAAAGCTTGAAAAAGTACCTGTTGAAGTAAATGATTTCCCAGGCTTTGTTTCAAACCGTATTTTAATGCCGATGATTAATGAAGCGATTTATACCGTGTATGAAGGCGTTGCTACAAAAGAAGCGATTGATGAAGTGATGAAGCTCGGAATGAATCATCCGATGGGACCACTTACTCTTAGCTGATTTTATTGGACTTAGATACATGTCTTATATATTATGGAAACGTTACATGAAGGCTTTGGAGATGATAAATATCGTCCATGTCCGTTGTTACGAAAATATGTGAAAGCAGGCTGGCTTAGGGAAGAAAACAGGACGAGGATTTTATACGTATGAATAACGTAATCATAAGGAGCATGTCAGACAGCAAGATTAAAGGAGAGTGAAAGCGATGAATTTGCGGTTTACAGAAGAACAAGAAATGATGCGGAAAATGGTTCGCGATTTTGCAGAAAATGAAATTGCACCATTTGTTGAAGAAATGGAAGAAGGATGAGTTTCCACGAGAGATTGTTAAAAAAATGGGTGAGCTTGGGTTAATGGGGATTCCGATTCCAGAAGAATATGGCGGGGCGGAGATGGATTTTACCTCCTATATCATTGCGATTCATGAGATTTCGAAGGTAAGTGCGACTGTCGGAGTTATTCTATCCGTTCATACATCTGTCGGTACGAATCCGATTCTTTATTTCGGAACAGAAGAACAAAAGCAAAAATATGTCCAAAGCTTGCAACAGGTGAATATTTAGGAGCGTTTTGCTTGACAGAGCCAAGTGCAGGATCAGATGCAGCAAGCTTGAAAACAAAGGCTGTCAAAGAAGGTGATCATCTATCGTGTTAAATGGTTCGAAAGTGTTTATTACAAATGGCGGGGAAGCAGATATGTATATTGTTTTTGCCTCAACTGATCCAGAGAACAGGCAGCAAAGGGATTTCTGCTTTTATTGTTGAAAAAGATACGCCTGGATTTATGATCGGAAAAGACGAAAAAAAAATGGGGCTTCATGGCTCGAGATACAGTTCGAGCTTACGTTTGAAGATGCGCAAGTTCCTGCAGAAAACCTTCTTAGGTCAAGAAGGAGAAGGCTTTAAAATTGCGATGGCCAACCTTGATGTTGGGCGAATCGGCATTGCCGCTCAAGCGCTTGGGATTGCAGAAGCAGCTTTAGAAGCAGCAGTGGCTTATGCAAAAGAACGGAAGCAATTCGGAAAGCCAATTGCGGCACAGCAAGGATTGGCTTTAAGCTTGCTGATATGGCAACGAAGTTGAAGCTGCAAAACTATTAGTCTATCGTGCGGCGGAGTTTACGATCAAAATGGCATGCGTTGTGGTAAAGAAGCATCGATGGCAAAGTTATTTGCTTCTAGAACAGCGTTGAAGTTGCGATTGAAGCCATCCAAGTGTTCGGCGGCTATGGCTATACAAAGGATTATCCGGTTGAGCGCTTATTTCCGCGATGCAAAAGTATGTGAAATTTATGAAGGAACAAGCGAAATTCAACGAATCGTCATTAGTAAACAATCTATTAATCAGATTAAGGAGGGAGGATATAGCATGAATTTTCAATTAACAGAAGAACATGAAATGATTCGAAAAATGGTACGTGATTTTGCGAAAAATGAAGTGGCACCAACAGCAGCTGAACGTGATGAGGAAGAACGCTTTGACCGTGAGATTTTTGATAAAATGGCAGAGCTTGGCTTAACGGGGATTCCTTGGCCGGAAGAATATGGCGGAATTGGCAGTGATTATTTGAGCTATGTCATTGCAGTTGAAGAATTTTCCCGTGTCTGTGCTTCTACTAGGTGTAACGTTATCTGCCCATACTTCTCTTGCTGGCTGGCCGATTTATAAGTTTGGTACAGAAGAGCAAAAACAAAAATATTTACGCCCGATGGCAGAAGGGAGAAAATTGGTGCATACGGCTTAACTGAGCCAGGTTCAGGTTCTGATGCAGCTGGGATGAAAACGACAGCAGTACTTAGATGGCGATCGATTATGTATTAAATGGTTCAAAAATTTTCATTACAAACGGCGGAGATTGCTGATATTTATGTCGTCTTTGCCGTGACAGATCCAGAGTCGAAGCATAAAGGAATGACTGCATTTATCGTTGAAAGAGGATTCCCAGGCTTCTCGGTTGGGAAAAAAGAGAAAAAGCTAGGGATTCGTTCTTCACCAACAACTGAAATCATTTTTGAAGATTGCCGAGTGCCTGAAAGAAAATCTTCTTGGTGAAGAAGGAGAAGGCTTTAAAATTGCGATGATGACGCTTGATGGCGGACGTAATGGAATCGCTGCTCAAGCAGTCGGGATTGCACAAGGTGCATTGGATGCATGCTGTTGATTATGCAAAAGAAGCGTAATCAATTTGGCAAGCCAATTGCTGCACAACAAGGAATTGGCTTTAAACTGGCGGATATGGCAACGAATATTGAAGCAGCTCGTCTGTTAACCTATCAAGCTGCTTGGCTGGAATCAGTGAAGGTCTTCCGTATGGAAAAGAATCTGCGATGTCGAAGCTATTTGCTGGTGATACAGCGATGAAAGTGACAACAGAAGCGGTTCAAGTATTTGGTGGCTATGGCTATACGAAGGATTATCCAGTTGAACGCTTTATGCGTGATGCGAAAATTACTCAAATTTATGAAGGAACACAAGAAATTCAACGCTTGTGATTTCAAGGATGTTGACTGAGTTGACGAAATACTCGTCATTATGGAACGTTGCTTAGAAGTTTAGTATGCTTATAGCAACAATGATACAAATGAAAGGAGGTTGGTAAAGTGAAGAAATCAGTCCCATCATGGTAAAAGATGAACAGCTTGTGAAAAAAGCGCAGAGAACAAATGATTAAAGGGGCGGTCCGCTTTTTAAAGAAAAAGGATTTCATCGGACGACAACGAGGGAAATTGCCAAAGCATCTGGCTTTAGCATCGGTACGTCTCTATGAATATATTCGGAACAAAGGAAGATGTCCTATATCTCGTTTGTGATGCGATTTATGATGAAGTCCAGGAGACGTCTTAAGCAGCAGCTCAATACGAATAGTAAGGGCATTGAAAGCTTGAAATTAGCGATTGCAGCGTATTTTCATAGTCGTTGAATGAAATGCAGGATGAAGTACTTGTCATGTATCAGGAAGCAAAGTCGCTGACAAAAGATGCTCTTCCATATGTGCTGAAAAAAGAATTGAAATGGTAGAGATGTTCGAAAATGTTATTACGAGATTGTGTGGCAGAATGGGTGATCTTCAGTTGAGTGAACCAGAAATCAAATTAAGCTGTTTCCCATAATATTTTCGTTCAAGGACAAATGTGGGGCATTTCGACGCTGGGCGATTGCAAAAGCTCTATACGCTTGAAGAATATATTGAACAGCAACGCAATCAAATTGAACAATGTGCTTCGAAAGTGATTAGAAGCGTTCCAATTAAAGGGGGAGATAGCATGGGTGACAACTGAAGTTTATCGTCCGAAACATCATATTCGCTTTGTGACGGCTTCAAGTTTATTTGATGGACATGATGCATCGATCAATATTATGCGAAGGATTTTCAGGCGAGTGGGGCAGAAGTCATTCATCTTGGTCATAATCGTTCTGTGAGGAAATCGTGAATGCGGCCATTCAAGAGGATGTTCAAGGAATTGCGATTTCCTCTTATCAAGGCGGACATGTTGAATATTTTAAATATATGTATGATTTGTTGAAAGAAAAAGGAGCAGGGCATATTCGTATTTATGGCGGCGGCGGCGGAGTCATCATCCCAAGGGAAATTAAAGAACTCCATGAGTATGGAATTGCGCGGATTTTTTCACCAGAAGATGGGCGTGAATATGGGCTTCAAGGAATGATTAATCAAATGCTTGAAGAATGTGATTTCTCAACCGTTGAACAGATCAATGAAGAAGTTGAGCAGATTGAAGGAGAAAAATATGCGAGCGTGGCACAGTTGTATTACGCTTGCCGAGAATAGGCTCGATGCTGCAAAAGGAATCAGCGGCAACGCTGGAAGTCGTTATTAACGCAAGTGCAAGAACATGGCGAAAAGACGTACCTGTTCTCGGGATTACAGGGACAGGTGGAGCAGGAAAAAGCTCGCTTAACTGATGAACTTGTTCGTCGTTTTCTTAATGAAATTCCAGACAAAACAGTCGCGATTTTCTCGGTTGACCCAACGAAGCAAAAAACGGGCGGGGCGCTGCTTGGTGACCGCATTCGGATGAATGCCATTTATTATCAGCGCGTGTATATATGCGAAGCCTAGCGACACGTGGATCTCGAAACAGAGTTATCTGCTAGCGATTCAAGATGCGATTGCAGTCGTTAAAGCAGCTGGCTTTGATCTTATCATTGTTGAAACGAGCGGAATTGGTCAAGGGGATGCTGAAATTACGGAGATTTGCGATGTTTCCATGTATGTCATGACGAGTGAGTTCGGAGCACCATCACAGCTTGAAAAAATTGATATGATTGATTATGCCGATTTGATCGTCATTAATAAATTTGAGCGTAAAGGCTCTGAGGATGCCCTAAGACATGTGCAAAAGCAATATCAGCGAAGTCCATCGCTTTTTGAAAGAGCCATCTGAAGAGATGCCAGTATACGGAACGATTGCAAGTCAATTTAATGATCCAGGAACGAATGCTTATTTGCTGCTTTGATCGAAATGATTAATGAAAAATGCAGGAACGGATTGGACAACTACCTATCGAAACAAGCTCAGATGTTATAAAAGCAAAATGTCATCATTCCGACCGAACAGTCGCTATTATTTACGTGAAATTGTCTGATACGGTTCGCAGATTATCATAAGCTTTAACAGATGAACAAGTGACGTTGCACGAAAGCTATTTCAAATTGAAGGGAGCAATTGAAGCGATTAGAGCAGCATGATAATGACGACAGATGAAGTGATTGAACAGCTTGAGCAAACTCAAAGCAAATGTATAAGCAGAAGCTTCATCCGAATCTAAAAAGCCATTCTTAGACAATTGGCCGAAGACTAAAGGAAACGTATACAGGGTGATACAGTTTGTGACGAAAATTCGAGATAAGGAAATTGTGACAGAGCTTACGACGAAGAGCTTATCAGGCTTAATAATTCCGAAAGTAGTCATTGCCGAAATTTGAGGATTAGGGAGAAATTTTACGATGGGTCTATCGAAGAAAACGTTCCTGGTTCATTTCCATATACAGCAGGTGTATTCCCATTTAAACGTGAAGGAGAAGATCCGAAGCGTCAATTTGCCGGAGAAGGAACGCCAGAACGAACGAACCGTCGTTTTCATTATCTTATCAAAGGATGATGATGGCAAAGCGTTTAAGTACGGCCTTTGATTCTGTCACATTATATGGAGAAGATCCTGATTATCGCCCAGATATTTATGGGAAAATTGGAGAAAGCGGCGTCAGCATTTGTACGCTTAGACGATATGAAAAAGCTGTATGCTGGCTTTGATTTATGCGCATCCTTCCACATCTGTTTCGATGACGATTAATGGACCGGCACCGATCATTTTAGCGATGTTTATGAATACGGCAATCGAACAGCAAGTGAGAACGTAAAGAAGAAGAACTAGGACGTCAGCCAACGGAGAAGAATATGACAGAAGTTCAGGCCATACGCTTTCAAACGGTACGCGGAACGGTTCAAGCGGATATTTTAAAAGAAGATCAAGGCCAGAATACATGTATCTTCTCTACGGAATTTGCATTACGAATGATGGGAGATATTCAAGCAATATTTTATTGATCATAAAGTTCGAAACTATTACTCCGTTTCGATTTCTGGCTATCATATTGCCGAAGCAGGAGCCAATCCGATTTCGTCAGCTGGCCTTTACATTAGCAAATGGCTTTACGTATGTTGAGTATTATTTAAGCCGCGGAATGAATATTGATGACTTTGCACCGAATCTGTCCTTCTTCTTCAGCAATGGACTCGACCCGGAATATACGGTGATTGGACGTGTGGCGCGACGCATTTGGGCAACTGTGATGAAGATAAATATGGAGCGAATGAGCGAAGTCAAAAGCTAAAATATCATGTTCAAACATCAGGTCGCTCCCTTCATGCACAAGAAATTGACTTTAATGATATTCGCACGACGCTTACAAGCATTAATGGCACTTTATGATAACTGTAACTCCTTGCATACGAATGCATATGATGAAGCGATCACGACGCCTACAGAGAATCTGTTCGTCGGGCGATGGCGATTCAAATGATTATTACAAAGGAGCTTGGCTTAGCGAAAAATGAAAATCCTCTACAAGGTTCATTTATCATCGAGGAGCTAACTGATTTAGTAGAAGAAGCTGTTCTTGCAAGAATTTGAGCGGATCAATGATCGCGGTGGCGTGTTAGGTGCAATGGAAACACAGTATCAACGCGGGAAAATTCAAGAAGAGTCCATGTACTATGAAATGAAAAAGCATACGGGTGAGCTTCCGATCATTGGGGTGAATACGTATTTGAATCCAAACCAAGAAGAGGAAGAAGACTTCAACATGGAGCTTGCACGTGCAACGAAGGAAGAAAAAGAGCAGCAAATTGCTAACCTTAAAGCATTCCAAAAGAGTCATGCAGATGAGCGAAAAAGCGCTGAAACGTTTGCAAGAAGTCGCAACGACGGGCGGCAATATTTTTGAAGAATTAATGGAAACCGTGAAAGTCGCTAGCCTTGGTCAAATCACGGCCTCGCTCTATCAAGTTGGTGGTCAATATAGAAGGAATATGTAGGAAGAAAAGCGGTCTTTTAGAGACTGCTTTTTTCTTTAATTTGTATTTTTTGATATATATCGCTATTGTATAATAAAAGCATGAAATAGCTGAAACGGTTAAAGGTGGGTGCAAAAACAGCAATGACGGTTCAAGAAAGTGAAATACTTGAAGAACAGTGCAAGCGGTTTGTTGGTTGTAAGCTTAATCGAAATATCTATGATTCAGAAGGTAAGCTTCTTTTACAAAAAGGAGTTATTTTAACAGAATCTATGCTAAAGCGTTTAAAAATGGACGAGGATAGATTGGAAGAATTTGTGCGGTCCATTCCTTATACGAGTGATGAATACAATAAACTTTTAACTGGCACAGTTGAAGAAATTAGAGAGATATTCAGTGAGATAAAAACAAATCAATTAGCTATTTCTCAAGTGGAAACCTTGATTTTACCGAAAGTGAAGCTCTTAGCTAAAGAACATAGATTAGCCATTTTACTAAATGGCATGCAAGGGAAAGACGATTATACGTATCGTCATAATATCGGTGTTGCGATTGTTGCTTCATTACTTGCGAAATGGCTGAAGATGACGGAAGAAGAGATTCATCTTATTACACTTGGAGGACTACTTCATGATATTGGCAAGTTACGGATTGACGATCACATCTTAATGAAGCCTGGTGTGCTCACGAAGGAAGAATATGAGCACATGCAAATGCACGCAATCTACGGGTATGAAATCTTGACCAATGACGGACGATTTTCTGAGGGCATTTGTTTAATGGCACTCGAGCATCATGAAAGAGAGGATGGGTCTGGTTATCCAGATGGAAAGACAGCTGAAACATTTCATCCTTATTCAAAAATCATTGCCATTGCTGATGTGTTTCATGCGATGATATCGGACAGAGTTTACCGTAAAGGGTTTGCACTGTATGATGTGTTAAAGCAAATCAAGAATGATGCATTCAGGAAACTGGAGCCGACACATGTAGGACTATTTATTAAAAGGTTCATGGAAATGGCCATTGGAAACTATGCTGAGTTAAATAATGGTTTGCGTGTTGAAATTGTTTTTGTGTTTGAAGATGATCCGATTAATCCACTCGTTCGCTTTCATAAAGAGTTGATTGATTTAAGGAAGAGCAAGCTGTATATTAAAAAGCTGATCGATATGAAGAATGACTAGGGAAAAGCAGGTTAGAAATTGACAATTTTTTCTTTTGGATCAGCTAGCATATTCATGAAAAATATGTTTATAATGAAAAGTATGCTTTCTATAGTACGTATGTAAAAGAGGATAAGGAAAATCAAGAGATTTGAGTGCTTGAGTATCCTCCTTGACGAATAACGATTGGACAATAGATAGAAGATTGATTGAAGGGACGTGCAATGGATGAATTTTCAAGAGATGACTCAGGAAGAAATTCAAGAGATTTCTATGGTTGAAATTGCATTTGAAGTGATGAAAGAAAAGCGTGAGCCGTTTGATTATTACGATCTTGTAGAAGAAGTGGCTGCAATTAAAGGAATGTCAAAAGAAGAAGTGGAAGCAGCGTATTGCTAATCTTTATACGGATATGAATATTGATGGGCGATTTCACTCTTTAGGAGATAATCGTTGGGGCTTAAGAGCTGGTATGCGCTTGAGCAATCAGAAGAAGAGATTACAACACCAGTAAAGCCCGTAAGAAGGCAAAAGATCTTGATGATGATATCGATCTTGATGATAGATTTCGATGATTATGAAGATGAGTATGAAGATCTTGAAGATGAACTTGATGAGATTTCGAATGATGAAGATCTCAGATGACGATGATGATGATTTTGAAGATAAAGAAGATCTAGAAGATTTAGATTCGGAAGATGACGATCAGATGATGATTTTGAAGAAGATGAAGATTGAAGTAATTCAACTTATCCCTTGACTTCTCCTCTCATTCTAGGTAGAATCATTTTTGGGCTTTAGAAAAATGATATAAATGAATAGTTAGAGCAAAACAAAAGTGCGCCCCCTTCTAGGGTGAGCTGTCACTTTTGTTTTTTTATTTATACTTTATGTAGGTTACCTTTTCTAAATAGCGCATGACCTCATAATTTTTTATTTAAAGCAAGGGAGACGATAAAATGGCGACAAAGTATATTTTTGTAACAGGTGGCGTTGTGTCATCACTTGGTAAAGGAATTACAGCCGCATCACTTAGGACGTTTATTGAAAAATCGCGGGTTAAAAGTAACGATTCAAAAATTTGATCCATATATTAACGTGGACCCAGGAACAATGAGTCCGTATCAGCATGGGGAAGTGTTCGTAACAGATGATGGCGCAGAAACAGATTTAGATCTTGGTCACTATGAGCGTTTTATCGATATTAATCTTAATCAAATACAGCAATGTGACAACAGGAAAAATATACTCAACCGTTTTGAAAAAAGAACGTCGTGGTGATTATTTAGGTGGAACAGTTCAAGTTATTCCTCATGTTACCAATGAAATTAAAGAGCGTGTATTCAGTGCTGGACGCGAAACAAATGCAGATGTTGTTATTACTGAAATTGGTGGAACAGTTGGTGACATCGAAAGCTTGCCATTTCTTAGAAGCGATCCGCCAAATTAAAAGTGATGTTGGCCTTGACAATGTCATGTATATTCACTGTACGCTTGATTCCTTATATTAAAGCTGCAGGTGAAATGAAAACAAAGCCAACGCAGCATAGTGTAAAAGAACTTACGCAGCCTTGGTATTCAGCCAAATGTCATCGTTGTTCGTACGGAAATGCCAGTTCCTCAAGATATGAAAGATAAGATTGCGTTATTCTGTGACATTGATAAAAATGCAGTTATCGAAGCTCGCGATGCGGATACGCTTTATCAAGTTCCGCTTGACCTTCAAGCACAAAAGCTTGATCAAATTGTATGTGAGCATTTGAAACTAGACGTGCAAGACAGCAGATATGACAGAATGGACAGCACTTGTTGAAAAAGTACAAAACCTTTCTGAAAAAGTCAACAATTGCTCTTGTCGGTAAATATGTTGAGCTTCAAGATGCCTATCTTTCTGTTGCTGAAGCACTTCGTCATGCTGGTTATGCATTTGATGCAGATATTGAAATTAAATGGATTAATGCTGAAGAAGTAACAGATGAAAATGTAGCTGAATTATTAGAGATGCTGATGGAATTCTTGTTCCAGGTGGATTTGGTGATCGTGGTGTTGAAGGGAAAATTTCTGCGATTCGCTATGCGCGTGAAAACAAAGTTCCTTTCCTTGGAATTTGTCTAGGCATGCAGCTAGCATCAATCGAATTTGCACGTAATGTTCTTGGTTTAGAAGGTGCTCATTCTGCTGAAATTAATCCAGAAACACCGTATCCAATTATTGATTTACTTCCAGAACAAAAGGATATTGAAGATTGGGTGGAACACTTCGCCTTGGCTTATATCCTGTAAGCTAACGGAAGGATCAATTGCTTATGCAAGCTTATCAAGAGGAAATTGTCTATGAGCGTCATCGTCATCGTTATGAGTTCAACAATCGAATACCGTGAGCAAATGGAAAAAGCAGGATTTATCTTCTCTGGGACAAGCCCAGATGGACGATTAGTGGAAATCATCGAATTAAAGATCACCCATGGTTCGTGGCATCACAGTTCCACCCAGAATTCATTTCAAGACCAACTCGTCCACAACCATTGTTCAGAGAATTTATTGGAGCATCTTTAAAGAAATAAAAGTCTTGAAGTCATGTGAAAAAGCTGTTGAGAAGAACTCAACAGGCTTTTCAAATATGCACATTTCGATTACACTCATTTATACTCGCTTAAAAATCGCTAATGACTAAATTCAAACAAAAGTATGCTATACAGCGCGAGCAGGGAAGCAGGGTAGCCAATCGTTCACCGCTATCTGTTGGAACAAGGCTTTTTGTAATGTTAAATTCAGATGAACATCCGTCAAGCTCGGTCAATTGCTTCTTGGAATCATCTTGTACAGCGCTAAATCCGACGATCAAAATCCCTTTTGCAGAATTCTTGTTCCACCAGTTGAATCGGTTCCTCATCTAGGCATTTCTTGAGATAAGAAGAACACGGTCAGAATGATCGAGCTCAGCCATCACTCCTTTTTCTTGATAGAGGTTTAACACCATTAAGTTTTTGCTTCTTCCGTAAAGAGCTTCTGCTGCAACGGCATTCATCTCATCTGTACCGTATATATAGACGGTGCCATCGCCAATAAGAGCTTGGCTAAGCAAACGAGCCGCATCTTCGAGAAAATCCTCTTTCTAGAATATCCTTCATTAAACCAATCAATTGGGTTGTAAAAATCTTTTCAAAATAAATAAGCCTCCTTTCAAGCTAATCAGGAGCATTATACCTCATTATAGCTTAATAAAAAAGAAAGTCAGCAGATTTTTGACAAGTGTTAGATACCATTTGTCGGACACTTATCGGGTTACAACAAAATAAAAGGCAAAAGAATTTGACGAATAGGTAGCGATAGTTAAAGATCTGTTCGAAGGAGTGGTGAGTCTTTTTTGAACAGACTATATATACATGCTCTAAAAGTATCTAATCTGAACATTTAATAGTACAATTAAATAACACATATGAGAGGAGTGACCGATGATGAAGAAAATTTTAGTCGTAGATGATCAGTATGGAATTCGAGTATTGCTTTGTGAAATTCTTCAAAAAGATGGTTACAAAATGTTTGATGCAGCAAATGGAGTTCAAGCTTTGAAAATTGTCGAAAAGGAACAACCAGATCTTGTCCTTTTGGATATGAAAATTCCAGGGATGGATGGACTAGAAATTTTAAAACGAATTAAAGAAACCAACCCCAAGTATCGATGTCATTATGATGACAGCTTATGGCGAATTAAATCTGATTAATGAGGCGATGAGCTTAGGAGCGATTACTCACTTTGCTAAGCCATTTGATATTGATGACATTCGAGAAGTGATTAAAAATAGCCTAGTTGTCTCATAACGCACAACAAAGTCACTAATTAAAGCGCTTACTTTAAAAAACTTACAGAAACTCCTTGAGAAAAGCGTGTATTTTAAAGGAAATGTGCTATAATGAACTCGTTCAATAATAGAGCTTTTTAGATTATTTGCATTTATTTGGTCATTGATTTTATACATAGGTATATTGGATATTTACCATCATAATCGGGTACCTTGTTAAATAGATGCGACGACTGGATCGTGTATGTGATCTGTTCGTTATCTGATATTGGCTCAAATATGAAGGAGGATGTACAATGCCTTTAGTTTCAATGAAAGAAATGCTTAACAAAGCAAAGGCAGAAGGTTATGCAGTTGGTCAATTTAACTTTAATAACCTTGAGTTCACTCAAGCAATTTTACAAGCAGCAGAAGAAGAAAAATCACCAGTTATTCTTGGTGTTTCTGAAGGTGCAGCACGTTACATGGGTGGCTTCAAAACTGTTGTGAAAATGGTTAAAGGCTTAATGGAAGATATATAACATAACTGTTCCTGTTGCGATTCACTTAGATCATGGTTCAAGCTTTGAGAAGTGTGAAGAAGCGATTCGATGCAGGTTTCACATCTGTTATGATTGATGCTTCTCACCATCCGTTTGAAGAAAACATTGCGATACAACTACTAGAAGTTGTTGAATATGCTCATTCAAATGGTGTTTCTGTTGAAGCTGAACTTGGACGTAGTCGGCGGACAAGAAGATGATGTTGATCGCTGACGATGCGATGTATTTATGCAGATCCAGAAGAGTGTGAAGAACTTGTAGAAGCGTACTGGTATTGATTGCTTTGCTCCAGCACTTGGTTCTGTTCACGGACCTTACAAAGGTGAACCAAACCTTGGGTTTGAACGAGATGGAAGAAATTGATGAACTAGTAGGTATTCCGTTAGTACTTCATGGTGGTACAGGGATCCCAACAAATGATATTCAAAAATCGATTTCGTTTGGACATGCAAAAATCAACGTAAACACAGAAAACCAAATTTCTTCTGCAAAAGCGGTTCGTGAAGTTCTTGCTGCTAAGCCGAATGAATATGATCCACGTAAATATTTAGGACCTGCTCGTGAAGCGATTAAAGAAACAGTTAAAGGCAAAATGCGCGAATTTGGTTCTTCAAACAAAGCATAAATAGTATATGTACCATTAAAAGCAGTTCATCTTGAACTGCTTTTAATGCCATTCAATAGCCGTACGTTGCAGTATAAATATACAATTTGTAAACTTTACGATTAATTCGACAAATAATTTAATCAATGGAGGGAAACAGACATGAAATTTTTTATTGATACAGCAAATATTGAGGAAATTAGAGAAGCAAATGCACTTAGGAATTTTAGCAGGAGTGACAACAAATCCATCTCTAGTAGCAAAAGAAGATGTTGATCTTTCACGATCGTCTTCGTGAAATTACGAGTATTGTTTCAGGATCTGTTAGTGCAGAAGTTATTGCACTTAGATGCAGAAGGAATGATTAAAGAAGGAAAAGAACTAGCAGCAATCGCTCCAAATATTACAGTTAAAGTTCCGATGACACCAGAAGGATTAAAAGCAGTTCATGCATTTTCAGAAGAAGGAATTAAAACAAATGTAACGCTTATTTTTAGTGCAAACCAAGCATTGCTTGCTGCAAGAGCAGGAGCAACATATGTTTCACCGTTCCTAGGTCGACTTAGATGATATCGGTCATAATGGACTTAGACCTAATCTCAGACAATTGCTGAAATTTTTGCCATTCATGACATTGAACAGAAATCATTGCAGCATCGATTCGTCATCCACATCATGTGACAGAATGCAGCATTAGAGGTGCCATATTGCAACGATTCCTTTTAAAGTTATTCAGCAATTACAAAGCATCCATTAACAGACCAAGGAATTGAAAAATTTCTTGCTGACTGGAACAATCGTTAAGACCATAAGTCTTAAATTAGCCGTTGTGAATGGAATTCTTATGACCACGTTTATGTCGTTACAATTCTAGACACAGAATATAGCTCGTTACATTTGTCATTAGATATGGTTATAATGGAAATATAGAAGATATCTATTTATCTGTGTCATTAGAGAATAGCACGCAATAGGAAGGGAGGCGGTTATGGAAAAATTAATAATTGCAGGCGGATATCCTTAAAAGGAACCGTTCGAATAAGTGGAGCAAAAAATAGTGCTGTCGCATTGATTCCAGCAACCATTTTAGCGGATTCACCTGTTACGATTGAAGGCTTGCCTGAATATTTCGGATGTTCATATTTTAGAAGGACTTGCTCGAAGAAATTGGTGGAAAAGTTGAATTTACGAAAATGAAATGACGGTAGATCCATCAGCATATGATTTCCATGCCATTACCGAACGGAAAAGTGAAAAAGCTGCGTGCCTCCTATTATTTAATGGGTGCGATGCTTGGACGATTTAAAAAAGCAGTCATTGGTTTACCTGGTGGATGTCATCTTAGGCCTCGACCGATTGATCAGCATATTAAAGGATTTGAAGCGCTAGGTGCAAAAGTTACAAATGAGCAAGGTGCGATTTATTTTCGTGCCGATGAGCTACGCGGGGCACGTATTTATTTGGATGTTGTCAGTGTTGGTGCAACGATTAATATTATGCTTGCTGCTGTACGAGCTAAAGGCAGAACAATTATTGAAAATGCGGCAAAAGAACCAGAAATTATTGATGTTGCAACGTTGCTTACCAATATGGGAGCGAAAATTAAAGGAGCCGGAACAGATGTTATTCGAATTGATGGAGTGGAACACTTCATGGTGCCGTCATACGATTATTCCGGACCGAATTGAAGCAGGTACATATATGATTATTGGTGCAGCGATGGGAGAAGAAGTCATTATTGATAATGTCATTCCTCATCATTTAGAATCTCTGATTGCGAAGCTTCGTGAAATGGGTGTAACGATTGAAGCGAAGCGATGATCAAGTATTTGTTCATGACAGCAAGAAGAATTAAAGCAGTCGATATTAAAACACTTGTTTATCCAGGTTTTCCAACAGATCTTCAGCAGCCATTTACTTCTCTGTTAACGAAAGCAGATGGTACAAGTATTGTGACAGATACGATTTATGGTGCCCGATTTAAACATATTGATGAGTTAAGAAGAATGAATGCGAATATTAAAGTGGAAGGGCGATCTGCGATCATTAACGGACCAGTTCAGCTTCAAGGAGCAAAAGTGAAAGCAAGCGACTTACGTGCAGGAGCAGCACTTGTTATTGCCGGATTGATGGCAGAAGGAATTACAGAAGTCACAGGTCTTGAGCATATTGACCGAGGCTATAGCCAATCTAGTTGAAAAACTTGAATGGGCTTGGTGCAACAATTTGGCGAGAAAAAATGACTCAAGAAGAAATAGAACAATTAAGAAGCTAATACAAATGGCTATAATAGAAAGATCAGATAAGTCTTTGGAAGCTAGGAAAATGGGAGAGGTAACAAGATGGAAAGAAGTTTATCAATGGAGTTAGTTCGTGTAACAGAAGCAGCTGCACTAGCTTCTGCTCGTTGGATGGGACGCGGGAAAAAAGAAGAAGCCGATGATGCAGCAACATCAGCAATGCGTGATGTATTTGATACGATTCCGATGAAAGGAACAGTTGTCATTGGTGAAGGAGAAATGGATGAAGCACCGATGCTTTATATCGGTGAAAAGCTTGGAACAGGCTATGGTCCGCGTGTGGATGTCGCAGTTGATCCACTTGAAGGAACCAATATTGTCGCATCTGGCGGCTGGAATGCACTTGCTGTTTTAGCGGTTGCCGATCATGGCAATCTTCTTCATGCACCAGATATGTATATGGATAAAATTGCAGTCGGACCAGAAGCAGTTGGGCAAATTGATATTAATGCTCCTGTTATTGATAACTTAAAAGCTGTTGCAAAAGCAAAAAATAAAGATATTGAAGATGTTGTTGCGACAGTTTTAAACCGTGAGCGTCATGAACATATCATTGCAGCAATTCGCGAAGCTGGGCTCGAATTAAACTTGATTAATGATGGAGATGTAGCAGGAGCTATCAATACAGCATTTGATTATACAGGTGTTGATATTTTGTTTGGTTCTGGTGGTGCACCAGAAGGAGTTTTTGCAGCTGTTGCGCTTAAATGTCTTAGGTGGAGAAATTCAAGGGAAACTGTTTCCACAAAATGATGAAGAAATTGAACGTTGCATAGAGATGGGCCTTGAATGTAAATAAAGTTCTTCTATATGGAAGATCTTGTCAGAGGCGATGATGCTATTTTTGCTGCAACAGGTGTAACAGATGGCGAACTTCTAAAAGGTGTACAGTTATAAAGGAGCATATGCAACGACACATTCAGTTGTTATGCGTGCGAAATCAGGAACCGTTCGTTTTGTTGATGGACAGCACAGTATGAAAAAAAAACCAAATTTAGTATTGTTAAAGATAAGTTTTGAAAATTCTAGCTGATTTATACAGATAGTCTGACCTTAGAGCACTGATCGAATAGATCTAGGTCGAATGCCTTTTAGTGATCATGTAGTAGCGAAATTGGAAGACATGCTGATCAGCTTTCATTTTTTCTGAAATAATTGGATAATTTCATAAATAGTTGAATATTATAATGAATTATGGGTAAAATAGAATAGTATATAGTTCGTTTTATGATCTGTGATATTCACCGTTTTCATCTCCATGAACCTCATTCTTCCATTACTTTGAAATCACTTCTATAAAACGATAATGATAATTCTTCAAGTAAGATTGAATTTCCTATCAATGTAACTTATCGAAAACTCTGATTATGTTACCATGTCTACTGAAAGCGTAATGATTGAAAAATTATAAAGTGTGGTGTAACAATGGGAGTTACATATTTCAATTTAGAAAATATGAAACTAAAAGAGCTTTATGAACTTGCTAGTGAATATAAAGTTTCTTATTACAGTAAATTAACAAAAAAAGAATTAATTTTTGCCATTTTAAAAGCACAAGCAGAACAAGAAGGGTTACTTGTTTATGGAAGGTGTTCTTGAAATTATTCAATCTGAAGGCTTCGGTTTCTTACGACCAATTAATTATTCACCAAGTTCGGAAGATATTTATATTTCCGCTTCGCAAATTCGTCGTTTTGATTTGCGAAATGGGGATAAAGTTTCAGGAAAAGTTCGTCCTCCAAAAGAAAATGAACGTTATTTTGGATTGCTGCATGTAGAAGCAGTTAATGGTGATGACCCTGAATCAGCAAAAGAACGTGTTCATTTTCCAGCTTTAACACCTCTTTATCCTGAACGCCAAATGAACTTGAAACAGCACCAAGACATGTTTCAACACGAATTATGGATATGATTGCTCCAGTTGGTTTTGGTCAGCGTGGTTTAATTGTTGCGCCTCCAAAAGCAGGTAAAACGATGCTTATTAAAGAAATTGCCAACAGCATTACGAAAACCATCCTGAAGCAGAATTCATTGTTCTTCTCATTGATGAGCGTCCAGAAGAAGTAACAGATATTGAGCGTTCAGTTGAAGGCGATGTTGTCAGCTCAACGTTTGATGAAGTGCCTGAAAATCATATTAAAGTAGCTGAGCTTGTGCTAGAACGTGCGATGCGTCTTGTCGAGCATAAACGCGATGTCGTCATTTTAATGGATAGTATTACTCGTCTAGCTCGTGCCTATAACTTAGTTATTCCTCCAAGTGGACGAACATTTTCAGGGGGTATTGACCCGGCTGCATTCCACCGTCCGAAGCGTTTCTTTGGTGCAGCGCGTAATATCGAAGAAGGCGGAAGCTTAACGATTTTTGCAACAGCCTTGTCGATACAGGTTCACGTATGGATGATGTCATTTATGAGGAATTTAAAGGAACAGGTAATATGGAACTTCATCTTGATCGTGAGCTTGCTGAAAGACGTATCTTCCCTGCGATTGATATTCGCCGTTCTGGAACACGTAAAGAAGAACTACTTATTCCAAAGGATCATCTTGATAAGCTATGGGCGATTCGTAAGACAATGACTGATTCACCAGACTTTGTCGATCATTTATCAAACGGGTAAAAGAAACGAAAACAAATGTAGATTTCTTCGAAGCGATGGAAGAAGAAATGAATCGAACAAAACGTTACGTTAAGCAGGCTTAGATCATAGGGTTAACGCTCTTGGACGATACTACCAATGAATAAAAGACCAAACTGGTTGAAAATGGAGTTGCATTTTCAAGCCTGGCTTGTTATAATTTCGACATGTGTGATTTAGATAATTCTGTTTCGAAAAGATTCAGGGCAAAAGGAGATGAAACAAATGAAACAAGGAATTCATCCAAATTACCAAAAAGTGGTATTTCAGGATACAAGCACAGGTTTCAAGTTCTTAACGGTTCAACTAAAGGATCTGCTGAAACAATTGAATGGGAAGATGGTAACACTTACCCACTTCTTAAAGTTGAGATTAGTGCAGACTCTCATCCGTTCTACACTGGTAAGCAGAAGCTTACGATGTTGGTGGACGTGTTGATAAGTTCAAGAAGAAATACAACATGAAGTAAAACTGTATAGTGAACAGGCAAGCGCGAAGCTCTTGCCTGTTTTTTTTGCACATAGTACTCCTTTGTGTTGGAAAAATAGTAAAGCAAACGGGTGTGAAAGCCGTTTATATAATGAATAATTTGTTGTGTGGGGGAATGAAGATGCATGTCATGAAACAAGAAGGCTGGATTGAAATCATTTGTGGGAGTATGTTTTCTGGTAAATCAGAAGAGCTCATTAGAAGAGTTCGTCGGGTGAGCTTTGGAAAATTAAACGTACAAGTATTTAAGCCAGAACTTGATAACCGTTACAGTGAAGAGGAAGTGGTCTCACATAATGGCACGAAAGTCATGGCAACCCCTGTAAAAAGTCCGTTGATATTTTGGATTTGATCAAAGCCGATACACAAGTGGTCGCTGTTGATGAAGTTCAATTTTTTGATGAAGAAATCATCCCTGTTGTTGATGAGCTTGCCAACAGAGGCATTCGCGTCATCTGTGCCGGACTAGATCAAGATTTCCGTGGCGAGCCCTTTGGTCCGATTCAGCCATTAATGGCCTTAGCGGAGGAAGTGACAAAGCTTCAAGCCGTCTGCCCATGCTGTGGTTCACCTGCTAGTCGCACACAGCGGTTAATCGATGGAAAACCAGCTTCTTATACCGATCCTATCATCTTGGTCGGAGCATCTGAATCCTATGAGCCGCTGTCTCCGTCATTGTCATGATGTACCAAATCGGCCAAGCCGTATTCAGAGTGCTATGGCTGGACATGGACAAATTTAACAAAATAAATCAGTCTTCGGCCGGGTAACCTATACGCAGCCCTATTTTAGGCAGCATGGAGGTGCTTAGGATGAAAGTAAAATGGATAAGCGTTTGCTGATCGGTTTGCTTCTTGTTACAGGCTGCAAATGATCAATCTACGATGGAAGGACAACATATTCTTCAAGAGACGCAATCATTAAAAGCACAACAAATCGCTTATGGCCTACTCGGTCCTGGTCCCATAAATTATGGCAACATTCGCAAGAACCGAATATCGCTTCGAGGGAGAAGAAAATACAAGTCCGAGCTTTAAAACAATGAATCGCTACCGAAGGCATCTTGGCGATGACCAACAGCTTATTCATCATATTATTCATGATGAATTTGGGCTTGAGACAGGTATGGTTATGCTTGCTGGAAGCCATGCATTCGTGAATGTTACGTTACCAAAAGGCTTAAGTGAAGAAGAGAAACAAGAGAAGCTTGGTAAAGTGAAGCGAGCACTTTTGCAAGAGGTTCCGAGGTATAGGATTCATGTGAGGGAAAAGAACGAATAGCAACGCAAAAGGGAGTTTGGCTAATCATTAGGAGGCCAAGTCATTTCTGATCATAAACTCCTTAGTTGGCTTAAAAAAGTCTTATTCCGCTCTGAAAAATGATTTAAACACAACAAGACAGTTGAGCAATTTGCTCAACTGTCTTGTTTACCTGCGGCGGGCTGTTTGCTGAATGGGATCCCAAACTCCGTTAAAAGGGGGTGCGTACGCCAAGTCTAGATCTTCTAGCTCGGAAATGCGCATGCGGTGGAAGAGGGCGGTTGCGAGTACGTCGATGCGCTTATCGACGCCAGCTTCGCCGATGATTTGGCCTCCGAGTAGCTGCTCTGTTTCTTCATGATAGCTAAGACGAATGTCCATTTTTTTAGAATCAGGATAATAGCCAGCGATATGGCGGACAGAGGCCGTAATTGTTTTAAAAGGATAGCCCATCTCGTGAATTTCAGCTTCAGCCAAACCGGTTCGTCCTAAAGTAAGATCAAAGAATTTAATGATAGATGTTCCGACAATGCCTTGAAATGGTCTTGGTTTGCCGACCATCGCACGACCAGCCAAGCGACCTTGCTTATTAGCGTGAGTGCCAAGTGGGATGTGATCATCGCGCTCCTTTACTCGGTGATATTGTGTCGCACAATCACCCGCTGCATAGATGTTTTCCACATTGGTTTGCATGAAGGCGTTCACTTTAATCGCGCCGTTGCCAAACAGGTGAATACCGGTACCGTCTAAGAAGCTTGTATTGGGACGTACGCCAACAGCGACGACAACAAGATCAGCATCAATGGCTCCTTTATCTGTAATTACGCGACGAACGCGTTCGTCCCCTTCAAAAGATTCAACGGATTCGTTAAATTTCAAGGTAATCCCGTGTTTCTGCGCTTCCTCATGAATCTTCTCCGAAAGCTCTTTATCAAAAATCTTAGCTAACCGTGGGCCGCGCTCAATGATGGTTACTTCTTTTCCAAGCTCAATAAAATTCTCCGCCGTTTCAAGCCCGATGTAACCGCCGCCAATGATGACGACACGCGAAACGTGGTTTAGTTCACTCACGATTGCTTTTGTGTCAGGAATCGTTTTAATGGTATGAATCCCATCTAAGTCTGCTCCATCCCATGGAGGAAGAACAGGATTTGCACCTGTTGCAATGAGCAATTTATCGTATTCAAGTTGAAACCCTTCGCCGGAGACGGTTTGGTTTTCAACATCGACTGCTGTAACCTCATGATTCACTCGTGCATCAATGCCGTATTTTTCACGGAATGTCTCAACATCACGAGCAATTAACGAATCAAATGAGTCGATCACGCCGCCAACGACATAGGGCAGACCGCATTGTGCATAGGAATAAACGGTGCCCATTTCAAGGGTCGTAACTTCAGCCTGATCATCTGCTCGAACAATTTGCATAGCGGCACTCATCCCAGCGGCATCGCCACCGATAATGACATATTTCATGAAGCCTCACTCCTTTTATTTAGTACATTACCCCATTTTCGTTCTAAATAAGCAATAAATGGGGAGAATATCACTAACATCACTTTCGACTCACATTGACCCAACCCCTTCTGTATACTATAATTAGACTGTTATAGACTGGAAATTTAATGAGGTGAATAGCCGTGTTAGACCGATTACAATCATTGGAAGATCGTTATGATCGATTAAACGAATTGCTTAGTGACCCGGATGTTATAAATGATTCAAAACGACTACAGGGAGTATTCAAAAGAACAATCTGACCTTCAAGAAACGGTCGAAGCGTATCGTGAATATAAAGAAGTCAAACGAGCAACATAAAGATGCGAGAGCGATGCTTGAAGAAAAGCTTGATGATGAAATGTATGCAATGGTAAAAGAAGAAATTGATGAACTATCAGACTCGTAAAGAAGAGCTTGAAGCTCGCTTGAGAATTCTTCTTTTACCGAAAGACCCGAATGATGATAAAAACGTTATTGTTGAGATTCGCGGAGCAGCAGGTGGAGATGAAGCGCAGCTGTTTGCTGGAGATCTTTACAAAATGTACAGCCGTTTTGCAGAAGCACAAGGGTGGAAGGTACGAAGTGATCGAATCAACGACAACGGAGCTTGGTGGCTTTAAAGAGATTATCTTTATGGTGAATGGTGCTGGGGCTTATTCGAAGCTTAAAGTATGAAAACGGTGCTCATCGTGTTCAACGTGTTCCAAAACAGAATCTGGTGGACGCATTCATACGTCAACAGCAACGGTAGCTGTTTTACCTGAAGCAGAAGAAGTCGAAGTTGAAATCCATGATAAAGATATTCGTGTGGATACTTTACTTCAAGTGGACCTGGTGGACAAAGTGTTAATACGACGATGTCAGCTGTTCGTTTAACACATATTCCGACTGAAACGGTTGTATCTTGTCAAGATGAAAAATCGCAAATTAAGAATAAAGAAAAAGCGATGAAAGTTCTTCGTGCACGTGTCTATGATAAAATCAACGCGAAGTTCAAGCAGAATATGATCAAAATCGTAAGCTAGCTGTTGGAACAGGTGACCGTTCTGAGCGTATTCGTACGTATAACTTCCCGCAAAGCCGTGTAACCGATCACCGCATCGGACTTAACGATTCAAAAGCTTGAGCAAATTTTGCAAGGTAAGCTTGATGAAATCATCGATGCTCTCATTTTAGAAGAGCAAGCAGAAGCGATGCAAAGGGCTGAAGATTAAGATGAACCCTATGACGATTCATGAGGCCCTTCGTTGGGCTTCTTCTTTTTTAGCTAGAACGCGAGCTTGAGCAACCTGTCGCAGAGTGGCTTCTTCGACATTACTTACAAGTCAACCGAACAAAGCTGTTGATGAGGTTGCATGATCCATTTTCAGAAGAAGTTGTGGAGCAGATTGAAAGAAGACCTTGAAGCGTCATGCCAGTGGCATCCCTGTTCAGCATTTTATCGGCTATGAAGAATTTTTCGGTCGACGCTTCATGTGAATCAGGATGTGCTGATTCCACGTCCTGAAACGGAAGAACTCGTTTTAGAGGTTGGCAAGATGAAAGAGCAGCTTTTTGGAGATGAACGAGTTACGCTTGTCGATGTGGGTACGGGCAGTGGAGCTATTTCTGTTACGCTATCCTTGAAGATGAGACACTCGACGTTTTGGCAATCGATATTTCAGAGAAGGCATTAGCCGTTGCTAAGGAAAATGCCAAAAATCTTGCAGCAAAGGTGATCGTTTTTACAAGGAGACTTACTCGAGCCGTTAATTGAACAAGGAAAAAAGGTCGATATCGTCGTCTCCAATCCTCCATATATTCCGTTAACTGATGCAGGTGAACTGGCCGATTCATGTGAGAGAGCATGAACCTCATCTGGCGTTATTTGGTGGCGAGGATGGACTTGTCCTCTACCGTCGTTTGATAGAACAGCTTCCTTTTGTTTTAAAGGGCCAAGCGATTGTCGCATTGGAAGTAGGAGTAGGTCAGGCCGAGGTGATAAAAGAGATGTTAGCTAACGCTTTTCCGTATGCAAAAACGAAGATCTCACTTGATATCAGTGGGAAAGAACGAATGGTGTTCGCATATGGTAATATGACAAGACTTTGAATTTTGTCGAAGATTCGTAGGTTTAAAGAGGCACCGTCCTGCCCACAATAGGTGGTGAAAGGGCGGTGCCAAAAAATGAAACCAAATGTTATTATTTATCTATTATTCTCTTTATTCGTTTTATTAGTAAGCTGGGAAGAACAAAGTGCGGTCGCTATTGCATCCCTTCATCAAGAAGTGAGCCCAGAAGAAGCGATCCGTCTCCGTATACTAGCAAATAGTGATGCGGTCAATGACCAAGCGGTCAAACGTGAAATTCGGGATGAAGTAAATGCGGCGATCACAACATGGGTTACAGATATCACCGATCTAGAAGAAGCAAAAACGGCGATCAAAGCAAACATTCCCCTTATTGAAGAAATTGTAGCTGCTGAACTAAAAAAGCTAGGACTCAATCAAACATATGAAGTCAGTTTTTCGGAAGTGCAATTCCCGACTAAATTGTATGGCAATCTAGTTTATCCTGCGGGTATGTATGATGCTGTTTTAATTACCCTTGGTGAAGGGAAAGGTGAGAACTGGTGGTGTGTCTTGTTCCCGCCATTATGTTTTTTAGAAATGGCTAATGGGGAAGCAGTAGAAGCGGATCATGCTACGTCAGCGGAAGCAGAAGAACAACCAGCAGATGATGAGGTTGAGGTTTCCTTTTTTGTTGTAGAGCTTTTTGAAAGTCTGGTTGAACGGATTTTTTCTTCTGAAGAGTTCTAAATCGTACAAGCTCGGCATATATATCCACTAAGTAGGTTGGACGAAAGGGTGGAGTGCATGAGTATCGTCGTACGAAAAGCTGAAGAGAAAGATTTATTGTCTCTTCAACGGTTAGTCGCTAAGGCTGGGCTACGTGAAGACGGAATTGAACAGCATATAGATCGCTTCCTCGTTGTCTGCGATGAAGACAGTAAAATCATTGGTACTGTAGGAATAGAGAAGTATCAAGAGGATGGGCTACTTCGTTCACTCGTCCTTGACTCGCCTGTGTGGACGGCAAGACTCAGCTTAGAATTTCTGCAGCTTGCTCTAACGTACGCCAAGGAGCAAGATATTGAAACCATCTATTTATGTTCAAAAGGGACGAATTCATTGTTTCGCCAGCTTGGTTTTCGCCATGTTCATGAGAAGAATGTGCCAGAGAAGATTCGCTTGTCGCCTCATTTTCAAAAGAACGTGAAAGTAGAAACGAAAGTGTGGGCGTGTTCTTTGTTAGATGTTGATAACTGAAAAAAACAGGTAGTTATCTACAGGTTGTCCACATGTGTGGATAACCTGTTTTTGATTATTAATAAAAAAACGTGTCAATAAAGAAGGCGTAGACTAGTTGTTAATTGAAGATATCCTTATCTAATAGAGGCTTCTTGTCGAAATGCTTGTCTTGTGTTGACATCAATAGACATCCCTTGCAAAATGGAGAAGATAGGAGCGATGAGATGTGAGTTATAAACAGACAAAATGTTGGACTGTGGATAAGCAGGTGGATCATAAAGAAAGTTCCGCGCAGATAAAAGAAGCAGCGATGTGGATAACAAAAGGAGAGGTAGTTGCCTTTCCGACAGAGACTGTGTATGGACTCGGTGCCAATGCATTAGATGAACAGGCTGTTAGGAAAATTTTTGAGGCGAAAGGTCGTCCGAGCGATAATCCGTTAATCGTTCACATTGCTGATCAAAGTCAGCTTACAGATCTCGTCATAGAAGTACCGGAGCTAGCAAAAAAATTAATTGAACACTTTTGGCCAGGGCCATTGACGCTTATTTTTAAGAAAAAAGCAGCCGTCGAAAAAGGTGACTGCTGGTCTTGATACGGTTGCGGTGAGAATGCCAGATCATCCAGTAGCAAGCCGACTGCTCAAAGCTTGTGCTGTTCCTGTCGCTGCACCAAGTGCTAATTTGTCTGGGAAGCCAAGTCCAACTTCCGCAGAGCATGTTTTACACGACTTAAAAGGTAGAATTGTTGGTGTTGTCGACGGAGGGCAAACGGGTGTTGGATTAGAATCAACGGTTTTGGACTGCTCGAAGCAGGTGCCAGTGCTTTATCGTCCTGGTGGAGTGACGAAAGAAGAGATTGAAGCTGTTATCGGTGAGGTTAAAGTCGATCCAGCTTTACGGACGCCTGATGAAGTGCCGATGTCACCGGGCATGAAGTACACGCACTATGCCCCGTCTGGAGCACTCTTTCTGTTCGCGAGCGTGAGCAAATCAGACAGCTTGTAAAACAGGCTAAAGCTGAAGGTAAACGCGTGGGTGTATTAACAACCGAAGAGAATGCGACGAGTTATGAGGCGGATGTAATCGTTACTTGCGGGCGCCGTGAGAATCTGTCTTCTGTTGCGAATGCATTATATGATGGATTGCGTTTGTTTGATCGCGAGGGAGCTGAGATTATTTATGCAGAAAGTTTCCCGTACAGCGGTCTTGGTATTGCGATTATGAACCGTCTTGAGAAAGCAGCTGGTGGCAAAATAGTGTAATAACGATCATATCAAAGCTTGATTCGAGTCTTGTCTCGGTTCAAGCTTTTCTTATTGCTGCCACTGGAGTGTATAGGATGTCTATTTCGATTTGGACGTGCATAGATTTGGAGTAGCATGTTCAAGGAGTGGTGGCAAAATGAGTGAATGGTTCACATTATTCATCATGGCAAGCGCGCTAGGGATGGACGCTTTCTCTGTTGCATTAGGGATGGGGATGCTTGGCTTGCGATTAAGAAAAATCTTTTATATTGGCATTATTATTGGACTTTTTCATATCATTATGCCGCTTTTAGGAATCATTGCAGGGAAATTCCTTTCCACCTATTTTGGTATGGTCACAACTTTTATTGGTGGCGGTCTTCTCTTTATTATTGGTTTACAAATGGTCCTTTCATCTTTTAACTTGGAACGAAGCTCGTCTGTCAGTCCAATGGGTTGGGGGCTCTTCCTATTTGCGATTAGTGTTAGCCTAGATAGCTTTTCAGCAGGTCTTGGCCTTGGGATGCTCGGGGCAAAAACGGCTTTAACGGTTTTAATGATCGGTATGGTCAGTATGGTGCTATCATGGATGGGTTTGATTATGGGTGCGAAGTTTCAACGTTATATCGGTTCTTACGGGGAATTACTAGGAGGCTGTATCTTAATCGGCTTTGGTATGAAGCTATTTTTCCCTCATTAAAAAGGTAATTTGTCTTTTGCCAAGTTATACCGATATGATAAGATTGAACGAGATTGAGAAAATGAATGAAATGTGATAAAAGGAAGTAAATGTTCTAGCTTTAAAAGATGGAAAGGAAGTTAGTCATGGCGATAAAAAAAGTGTTATTTGTCTGCACAGGAAATACGTGTCGAAGTCCAATGGCTGAGGCGTTATTGCGTCACGTACTCAAGAGGATATTGAAGTGAAGTCAGCTGGTGTACAAGCGTTTCCTAACAGCCCTGCTTCCGAAGGGACGAGAACCGTTTTAGCTGAAAAAGGTATCGAACATGATCATCAATCGCAGTCGGTGTCACAGGAATTACTTGAGTGGGCTGATGTTGTGTTAACAATGACGCATGCTCATAAAAATATGATTCAACTCTTATTTCCAGAAATGAGTGAACATACTTTCACTTTAAAAGAGTTCATTGATCCGAATACTGAAGACAAGGATATAGTAGATCCATTTGGTGGACCAATTGAAGCTTACCAGCAAACAAGCAGAGCAAATTGAAGCTTGTCTAGACGAATTAGTACGTAAAATAGCCGAATCATAACAAGAGTAATTAATTGAAGGGGAAGACTAACGAGGAGATTTTAAATCTAACGTGTGGAGTGATACGTGTGAAAATAGCAATTGGTTCAGATCATGGTGGTGTAACCATTCGCGAGGAAATAAAGCAGTTAATGGATGAAATGGGGATCGAGTATGATGATTTCGGATGCGAATGTGATACATCTGTTGATTACCCAGATTACGCACTCCCTGTAGCTGAAAAGGTTGCGAGCGGAGAGTATGATCGCGGCATATTGATTTGTGGTACTGGGATTGGCATGTCGATTGCTGCAAATAAAGTGAAGGGCATTCGCTGTGCACTCGTTCATGATACGTTCAGTGCAAAGGCAACACGTCAACATAATGATAGTAACGTCCTGGCGATGGGAGAGCGTGTAATTGGCGCAGGACTTGCCCGGGAAATTGCGAGTGTATGGTTAACAACGGACTTTGAAGGTGGGCGTCACGAGCGTCGTGTTAGTAAGATCTCTGAATACGAAGCGTAAAGTCAAGGAGGCCATTATGGATCTGACAACAGAAATGATTGAACAGCAAGTACAACAAGCATTAAGGGACTTGGATCAAGCCATGCCACTCACAGAAGAGATTCTCCTCGTTGTTGGGACAAGCACCAGTGAAGTGATTGGTTCAAGCATTGGCTCAAATGGCTCTCATGAAGTGGCAGAAGCTATATATACAGCGCTTAGTAATCAACAGCAACAAACAGGTGTTCAGCTGGCATTTCAATGTTGTGAGCATTTGAATAGGGCTCTTGTTGTGGAACGGGCGACAGCAAAAGAGCGCGGTTATGAAATCGTCTCGGCAATTCCTGTTCGAAAAGCAGGTGGTGCAATGGCAACGTACGCCTTTAGCCGACTAAGCGATCCTGTGCTTGTTGAAGAAATTACCTGTGAAGCAGGGATTGATATTGGTGATACTCTAATAGGGATGCATCTAAAAAAAGTGGCGATACCGATTAGGAGCAAGGTTAAATCAATTGGTGATGCCCATTTGACGATGGCAGTTACACGCCCGAAGTTAATTGGTGGAGTACGTGCTGTTTATACGATGGAGTAAATTTCCACTGCGGCTGAACATGAATAAAAATTGAATTTTAGATAATTTCGTACGGAAATAAAGAGTAATATGTGATAAGATAGAAAAAGAGAGTTTGTTGTGAAGTTTAATTCCGAAAGTTGAGCGATGGAAGGGGAATAATAATGTCTTTACAAAATCAAGATCCAAAGGTATTTGAAGCTATCGGGCAAGAGCTAGGTCGTCAACGTGACAAAGATTGAGTTAATTGCATCTGAAAACTTTGTTAGTGAAGCAGTAATGGAGGCGCAAGGTTCTGTTTTAACAAATAAATATGCAGAAGGTTATCCAGGCCGTCGTTACTATGGCGGTTGTGAACATGTTGATGTTGTTGAAAATCTTGCGCGTGACCGTGCGAAAGAAATTTTCGGTGCAGAACATGTCAATGTTCAGCCTCACTCAGGTGCACAAGCAAACATGGCTGTTTATTTTACGATTTTAGAGCACAGGCGATACGGTTCTTGGATGAATCTATCACATGGTGGACACTTAACACACGGAAGTCCTGTTAACTTCAGTGGGGTTCAATATAATTTGTTGAATATGGTGTAGATGAAGAAACACAACGCATTGATTATGATGATGTTCGTAGAAAAAGCACGTGAACATAAGCCAAAATTGATTGTAGCTGGTGCAAGTGCTTATCCACGTGAAATTGATTTTGCGAAATTCCGTGAAATTGCTGATGAAGTTGGCGCATATTTAATGGTTGATATGGCTCATATCGCTGGTCTTGTTGCAGCTGGTCTTCATCCAAATCCAGTTCCATATGCTCATTTTGTTACAACTACTACACATAAAACATTACGTGGACCACGTGGCGGAATGATTTTATGTAAAGAAGAATTTGGCAAAGAAAATTGATAAATCAATTTTCCCTGGTATTCAAGGTGGACCGCTTATGCATGTCATTGCTGCAAAAGCTGTTGCATTTGGTGAAGCATTACAAGATGAATTTAAGACATATGCACAAAATATTATTAACAATGCAAAGCGCTTGCAGAAGGCTTAAAGAACGAAGGAATTGACCTTGTTTCTGGTGGTACAGATAATCATTTACTTCTTATTAGATGTTCGTTCACTTGGCTTAACAGGTAAAGTAGCAGAAAAGCGTTGATGAAGTCGGTATTACAGTTAATAAAAATACAATTCCATTTGATCCAGAAAGCCCATTTGTAACAAGTGGTATTCGTATTGGTACAGCTGCAGTGACAGCTAGAGGATTTGACGTAGAAGAGATGGATGAAATCGGTTCAATCATTGCTTTAACACTTAAAAATCGTTGAGAATGAAGAAAAGTTAGAAGAAGTACGTACTCGCGTTGCAGCATTAACAGCGAAATTCCCAATGTATACTCATTTAGGATAATGAAAAGAAAAGCTGGACTTTGGTCCGGCTTTTTTGTATGGAAACTTGGCTGAAACCACCACTCGCATGATGGCGAGAATTGTCGTATTGTGTCGAAACGTCGATATATTTGAAAAATCGTCGATAAAACAATCTAAATCGTCGATAAAATGAAAATTCATGATTTCAATAACGTCGATAAAGCAGTCACGAGAGCAGAATCATGACTACCCGCCTGAAATTGGCTGTATATTCATGTTTTGTTCAATAGATTTGAGTGAAATTCATGTAATTTCGCTACTTAGGCTTGAATGGGGTTCGCTTTTTATGTAGAATTTTCAAAGAGCAAAGACAGTCATCTTCAAGAATGAAGTATGAAAAAAAGGAGCGAAATGTAATGAGCAAAGTATATCGTATTTGATCACCCCTTAATTCAACATAAACTAACGTATATCCGTGATAAATCAACAGGGACAAAAGAATTCCGTGAGCTTGTTGATGAAGTTGCAAGATTAATGGCTTTTGAAATTACGCGCGATCTACCATTGAAAGATGTAACAGTTGAAACACCAGTTGGACAAGCTAATTCCAAGCTAATCGCTGGTAAAAAATTAGGCCTTGTTCCGATTTTTCGTGCAGGTCTTGGAATGGTAGATGGAATTTTACGTATGATTCCTGCTGCTAAAGTAGGGCATGTTGGCTTATACCGTGATCCTGAAACACTTAAGCCAGTTGAATATTATGTTAAGCTTCCTACTGATGTAGAAGAGCGTGACTTTATTGTCATCGATCCAATGCTTGCGACAGGAGGATCTGCAGTTGAAGCGATTAATAGCTTAAAAAAGCGTGGTGCGAAAACAATCAAACTTATGTGTCTAGTTGCTGCTCCAGAAGGCGTCGAAATTGTTAAAGAAGCAGCATCCTGACGTAGATATTTACTTGGCTGCACTTGATGAAAAGCTCAATGAAAAAGGATATATTGTACCAGGTCTAGGCGATGCTGGTGATCGTTTATTTGGAACGAAATAGTTACATAACTGGGGGATAAGCTAATGGAACAAAAGTTAAAGGTATTAACCGTATTTGGAACAAGACCAGAAGCGATTAAAATGTCTCCGCTTGTTCTGGAGCTCAAACAGCATCCGAATGTAATTGATTCTTATGTAGCTGTTACTGGGCAGCATCGTGAAATGCTTGACCAAGTGTTGACTATTTTTGGGATTGAACCAGATTTTGACTTAAATATCATGAAAGCTAGGCAGACTCTTGCGGACGTAACGACAACTGCTTTGCTTGGTTTAGATCAAACGATGAAAGAATTGAAGCCGGATATTGTTCTCGTTCACGGAGATACGACAACAACATTTGTCGCGAGCTTAGCTGCTTTTTATAATCAAATTGCTATTGGCCATGTGGAAGCGGGACTGAGAACATTTAATAAATATTCTCCGTTCCCAGAAGAGGTAAATCGTCAATTGACAGGCGTGTTAACGGACCTTCATTTTGCTCCAACCCAACAGGCTGCTAAGCACTTAATGGCTGAAAATAAAAAAGAAGATTCTATTTTTATAACAGGAAACACGGCCATTGATGCCCTTAGCACAACGGTCAGCGAAGACTACCACCATGAAATTTTAGAAAAAATTCATGGGCAGCGTATGGTGTTGCTGACAGCTCATCGTCGAGAAAACCTCGGAGAACCGATGAAAAATATTTTCCGAGCGGTATATCGACTCGTTGAAGAGCATGCAGATGTGCATGTTATTTACCCTGTTCATCTAAACCCAGCTGTTCGCGAAATTGCACAAGAGATTCTTGGTCAGCATGATCGTGTTCATCTTATTGAACCTCTTGATGTTGTTGATTTTCACAACTTTGCCCAAAGAGCGGAAATCATCCTAACTGATTCAGGTGGGGTCCAAGAGGAAGCACCTTCACTTGGCACTCCTGTACTCGTTCTTCGTGACACAACAGAGAGGCCAGAAGGAATTGAGGCTGGCACACTTAAATTAGTGGGAACAGACGAGGATGAAATATTTAGATTGGCTCATGAGTTACTAACAAGCAAAGACGCGTACGAAAAGATGGCGAAAGCATCAAACCCTTATGGCGACGGACGAGCTTCGGCAAGAATTGTTGAAGCGTTACTGTATCACTTCGGTTATAAGGAAACAAGACCAGAGACATTTCTTCCATAATAAAGCACCCTAAATGGGGTTTTGGCTGTTGAGAACGTATTCTCGACAGTCTATTTTTTTGGATTAGATGACTTTATGCTGATTAGCTGTTGATTAGCCGAACTTAGCTAAACGATTAGTGAAGATACATGTTTTTTGTCGACTTGTTCATACTACATACATATGTACCTATGGCGGGGGAGATTTAGATGAGAAAGGTATTTGTGGTGTTATGGATTATAGCGATTATCAGTAGCATAAGTTTTAGCTTACATGCCACTGCTGTTACGTATCCTGATATTCCAGTAAGTAAAATGGACAAGGATCAAAAGGTTATTGTCATTGTGACAGCCGCTGGGGATATAGAAAGTGCTGTCGAAGAAGTGACAACCCTATTTCCTCATTCGGAAATAAGAAAAACATTTACACGAGTGTTAAACGGCTTTTCGATTGAAGTGATGGAAAAGGAAGTCGAGATGCTTAAAACGCTTAATCAAATTGAACGAGTAGACCAAGTGATCAATTATGAGGCGAATCTTGATGATAGTGTTCCGTTTATTGGCGGAGATAATGTTAAGAGGAAGTGCTCGATCGAAATGGAGAACGTCTGACAGGTAAAGGTGTGAAGGTAGCGGTCATTGATACAGGCATTGATTATGATCATCCTGATTTAAAACGTAATTACAAGGGCGGCTATGATGTCATCGACTATGACCATGACCCAATGGAAACGGTCGCTTCACAAGGTCCTCCTACATTACATGGCACTCATGTAGCAGGTATTATCGCTGCGAACGGGCAAGTGAAGGGTGTCGCTCCTGAAGCGGATTTATATGCATACAGAGCGCTCGGTCCAGGGGGGCAGGGGACGACAGAACAAGTCATTGAAGCGATTGAGAAAGCGGTGGAGGACGGAGCGGATGTCATTAATCTTTCTTTAGGGAATACGGTAAATGGTCCGGATTGGCCGACGAGCATTGCGCTTGATCGTGCAGTTGAAGAGGGAATCGTTGCTGTCACCTCTAATGGAAACAGTGGACCGAAGATGTGGACAGTTGGCTCACCGGGAACATCGACAAAAGCGATCTCTGTTGGCGCCTCAGCACCGCCAATCAAAACACCTTATGTCACCATTGCGGGACAAGATCGTGAAGTGACGTTGTTTCCGATTGGAGGAACATTGCCATGGGCGTTAAAAAGAGACTTTGCTTTAATCGATGTCGGCTACGGTGTAGAAAAAGATTGGAAAAATCTGAATGCAGATGGTCAGATTGTACTCATAAAAAGAGGGCTCATTCCCTTTTCCGAAAAGGCAAAACTAGCGCATGAAGCAGGGGCAAAGGCAGCCGATTATTTACAATAATTTGCCTGGAGACTTTGTCGGTGCAGCAGAAATCGGCGTGAAATTACCGGTTGTGAGCATTTCAAAGGAAGATGGAGATTGGTTGAAGGAGCAGCTTGCTCTCGCAAAAGATGACCTCTATATTCGGACCATTTACCGAAATGAAGAGGATTATATTGCGCCGTTTAGCTCTCGTGGACCTGTTACACAAACATGGGAGGTAAAACCTGACCTTGTTGCTCCAGGTGTGGCTATTGATAGTACAGTTCCAAAAGGATATTTAGGCTTAAATGGTACGAGTATGTCAGCTCCACACGTCGCAGGTGCCGCTGCTTTATTAAAACAAGCACATCCAGATTGGACACCAGAACAAATTAAAGCGGCGCTTAATGAATACAGCTAAGAAATTAGTCAATGACGATGGCGAGCCTTATTTGCCATATGAACAAGGAGCAGGTCGCTTGCAAGTCGACAAAGCGGTTGCAGCGACAACGCTTGTCTACCCTGGGGCGTTAACATTTGGAAAATGGACAAAGGATGACCCCCGTGAAAAAAGAGAGGTTTCCTTTACGATTGAAAATCATGATGAGATCACACGAACGTATCATGTTAATCCACCATTTGCTGCTCCAGATGGTCTTCAATGGGAGGTGCCATTTGCAACAACCTTAGCGCCTGGTCAAAGGAAAGAAGTAACGGTCCACCTTGATCTTTTGCCAGCCGTATTGGCAGAAGGAATTCATCACGGCGATATCGTCGTCGATGGTGGTAAAGAGCAAATTGTTGTTCCATATGTCTTCTTTATAGAAGAGCCAGATTATCCACGGGTGATGGCTTTCAACTTTGGTCATGGCGATGCGCCAGGAGAATATCGCTACGAACTCTATTTACCTGGGGGGGCAGATGAAATGGGGATTGCCCTTTACGATCCAGACACGTTTGAATTTATAAAATTTTTAGATGTGAAGCATAATATAGGACGTGGAATGGTCGGTGGAGAATGGACGGATATTGAATTAGAAGATGGAACGTACAAAGCACTTGTATACGCCAGCCAGGATGGAAAAGAAGACACAATTGAATCGTGGATCGTGATTGGCGAGGAGCTCCCACCAGAAAACCAAGGAATAAACTAATGACTGACCCTGCTTTATGTACGTAATGTAATAAGGCAGGGGTTTTTTACATTTTTTTTGACAGTTATGTGAACTTGAAAACCATGTGGGATAATCAGTACCGTTTATGTCTTAAAACGGATTGACACATAGGTAACCCTATTGTACGATTACAAAGGATATAAAGAGGATATAATGACAAGGGTTACATGTGTTGTAGTAAAGGAATTGAAGCTCAGCAAAAAGTTGAGGGGAGACGATTACATGGCGGATGGAAAACGAAGTCCATGGCGCGCTATGGCATTAGTTTCTATCATTTCTTCCTATGTTGTTGGGGGTGCTGTAGGTGGTGTTTTTACTGGACTATGGCTCGGTAATCAATTTGGTGCAAAACCATTCTTCCTCATCAGCTGTCTTTTGTTGGGACTTTTCACGGGGTTTTACGGTGTCTATAAATCTGTCAAACCTTTTCTAGGAGACGGTAAAGAGCAATGACTTCACTTGAAGGAAAAATGAAACATTATGCAATTGTTGTAACGATTTTTATCTTGCTCTTTGCTCTAGGCTACCTTAGTAGCCCATTCAAACCGCAATTCCTCGGTCTTATTGTAGGACTCACCTTCAGTTTTATTAATCTTTGGACAACCTTTCAAAAAGCGAAGGCGGTTGGAGAAGTTGCGACGAAGGTAAAGAACTACTCATTATTTTCTTTTTTTATTGCCGGCTTCGGTGTAGTGATTCGAATCACTTTGGCTATCACTTGTGTATGGCTGGCACTTATCTTCCCAGATCAACTACATTTAATTTCAGTCATTACAGGGTTTGCCCTGATTTATGTCATTATTATGGCAGATATGCTTGTTCAATTTGTTAGAAAGAGGTGAAACAAATGGATCACATAGCACCTGTACGGGAGTTTTTATGGGGCTGAGCTTTAACATGTCTACAGTTCTAATGACAACTGTTACATGCTTAATTGTGTTCTTACTTTGCTATTTTGGCACGCGTCAGCTCGCAATGCGACCAACTGGTCTGCAGAATTTCCTTGAATGGGCAGTTGATTTCATTCGCGGAATTATTAAGGCGAATATGGACTGGAAAGTGGGTGGGCAGTTTACCGCTCTTGCGTTTACGCTCTTATTCTATGTCTTTGTGGCAAATATGTTAGGAATTCCATTCGAAATTTATAATCAAGGAACACATGAGGTATGGTGGAAATCGCCAACTTCAGATCCGCTCTTAACATTAACGATGGCAGCGCTTGTCGTTGTGATGACTCATTATTATGGGTTTAAAATAAGAGGAGCAGGTGAGTACTTTAAGGATTATATCCGACCAGTACCATTCTTATTACCATTCAAAATCATTGAAGAATTCGCCAATACGTTAACGCTTGGTATGCGTCTATTCGGTAACGTATATGCAAAAGAAATTCTCATGATTCTACTTGTTGGTCTTGGGACCTCAGGTGCAATTGGCTTCTTTGGAGCTTTCCTGCCACTTATTGTGTGGCAAGCGTTCGGTATGTTTATCGGAACGTTGCAAGCGTATATTTTTGCCATGCTCGCAATGGTTTACATGGCGCATAAAGTTGAACATCATTAATACCGTTAACACCGTCCTTTATTAGGACATTATATAAAAAAACTTATACCTATACATTTAAGGAGGAAATTAAATCATGTCATTATTAGGAGCTGCAATTGCAGCAGGTTTAGCAGCAGTAGGTGGATCGATTGCAGTAGCACTTATCGTTAAAGCAACTTTAGAAGGTGTAACTCGTCAACCAGAACTTCGCGGTACTCTACAAACACTTATGTTCATTGGTGTACCACTTGCGGAAGCCGTGCCGATCATCGCGATCGTTATTTCTTTCCTATTGTTATTCCAATAATTCAAATTTTCTCGCCACGCGCGAGAAATGGATACATAAAATGGCGACAGTGTTCGGGTTCGAACCTGCGCCATTCCTTATGTATCACTAGCTAAAAAGCATTGTAAGCGAGTAAAAACACGAACTTAACTATCTATATGAAGATAAACAAGCGTTTTTAATTTTCACATCCAAGAAAGGAGTGAATCCACATGGGTTTGATATTAATTGGGGATCAGCACTTTATCAATTGGTTGCCTTCCTAGTACTACTCTATTTCCTTAAAAGAGTTGCCCTTAAGCCTTTAATGGGGATCATGGAAAAGCGTGAGCAAATGGTCAATGAACAAATTGATCAAGCTGAACAAAAAAGCAAAGAGGCTGAAGCCTTTATTGCTGAACAACGCAAAGAGTTAGAGAAAGCTCGCCTTGAAGCACAAGACATTATTGCACAGGCGAAAAAACTTAGTGAGCAACAAGGTCAAGATATTATCCAGCAAGCAAGAGAAAATGCTGAACGTGTGAAGGACTCTGCCCTTGCAGAAATTCAACGTGAGAAGGAACAAGCTGTTGCTTCGCTCCGTGAGCAAGTTGCTAGTCTTTCCGTTCTCATTGCAACAAAAGTGATTGAAAAAGAACTTGATGCAAAGGAACAAGAGAAGCTTGTACAAGAGTATCTTAAAGAGGTAGGCGGGGAGCTATGAGCAATCAAGCAATAGCGAATCGTTATGCACATGCCCTTTTTCAGCTTGCAAAGGAAAAAAATATCCTAGAGGATGTCAATAACGAACTACAAGTTACAAAGGAAGTTGCCCAGTCAACTCCAGCGTTTACACAGTTCTTAAGTCATCCAAAGGTAACAAATGCACAAAAACAAGAATTTATTCAAAAGAGTTTTGGTCAAACATTAAGTGAAACGAGCTTACATACGTTCTTTTTACTCGTTGACCGCAAACGCATGGATATTCTTATTCCAATGATTAATAAATTTCAAGCATTAGCATACGAGGCTCAAGATATGGCAGAGGCGCTTAGTCTATTCAGCACAGCCATTGACAGAGGAAGAACAACAACAAATTGCGACGATCTTTGCTAAAAAAGTAGGGAAATCTAAGCTTGTTGTTAAAAATGTGGTGAATCCAGAATTAATCGGTGGGATTAAGATCCGCATCGGAGATCGTATTTACGACGGTAGTGTGAAGGCGCAGCTCGACCGTATGGAGCGTCAACTAATTGCCGGTACACGCTAGTAGAAGATAGGGGTGAATGAATATGAGCATCAAACCAGAGGAAATTAGCTCTCTCATTAAACAGCAGATTGAAAATTTTCAGTCTGATGTTCAAGTACAAGATGTAGGTACAGTTATCCGCGTTGGTGACGGTATCGCACTTGCTCATGGTCTTGAAAATGTCATGGCTGGTGAACTTCTTGAATTCTCAAACGGGGTAATGGGGATGGCTCAGAACCTTGAGGAGAATAACATCGGGATTATTATTTTAGGTCCTTACAAGGAAATTCGTGAAGGTGACGAGGTTAAACGTACTGGTCGTATCATGGAAGTTCCAGTAGGGGAAGAATTACTTGGTCGTGTCGTCAACTCACTTGGCCAACCAATTGACGGATTAGGTCCAATTGCGACTTCTAAAACTCGTCCAATTGAAAACAAAGCACCAGGTGTTATGGATCGTAAATCGGTTCATGAACCACTTCAAACAGGGATCAAGTCAATTGACACAATGGTTCCAATTGGTCGTGGACAGCGTGAATTAATTATCGGTGACCGTCAAACAGGTAAAACGGCGATCGCGATTGATACGATTCTTAACCAAAAAGACCAAGACATGATTTGTATTTATGTTGCAATCGGTCAGAAAGATTCAACGGTTGCAGGTGTTGTTGAGACACTTCGTCAACGCGGCGCACTTGATTATACGATTATCGTTTCAGCAAGTGCATCTGACCCAGCACCGATGCTCTTCTTAGCACCTTATGCAGGAGTAACAATGGGTGAAGAATTCATGCATGAAGGCAAGCACGTGCTCGTTATCTATGATGACTTAACGAAGCAAGCATCTGCTTACCGTGAACTTTCCTTATTGCTACGTCGTCCTCCAGGTCGTGAGGCATTCCCAGGGGATGTATTCTATCTACACTCCCGTTTACTTGAACGTGCTGCAAAGCTAAGTGATGCAAAGGGCGGCGGATCGATTACAGCGCTTCCTTTCATCGAAACGCAAGCAGGTGACGTATCAGCTTATATTCCAACGAATGTTATTTCCATCACAGATGGACAAATCTTCTTACAATCTGATTTGTTCTATTCAGGTGTTCGTCCAGCGGTTAACGCAGGTCTATCTGTATCTCGTGTTGGTGGTTCAGCGCAAATTAAAGCAATGAAGAAGGTTTCTGGTACATTACGTCTTGATTTAGCAGCTTATCGTGAGCTTGAAGCATTTGCTCAGTTCGGTTCAGACTTAGACCGTGCGACACAAGCGAAATTAAATCGTGGACAACGTACAGTAGAGATCTTAAAGCAAGACCTTCATCAACCACTACCTGTTGAGAAGCAAGTTGCGATTATTTATGCGTTAACAAAAGGATTCTTAGATGATATCCCAGTTCAAGACGTTCTTCGCTTTGAGTCAGAGTTATTTACATTCCTTGACCACAATAAGAAGGATCTACTTGAGCACATCCGTACAACTGGAAACCTTCCAGAGGACAGTGAGTTCAAGGCTGCAATTGAGGAATTCAAAAAAGGATTTAACGTATCTAGCAACTAATGCCCAGTAGTGCGTGTTCAATAAGAACAATGATCTAACAGCTATGACATTGACCTTTTGAATACCCTCTGCTAGTTTTGCGAAAAGGTGGTGAAAGAAAATGGCTTCATTGCGAGATATAAAAGGGCGAATTACGTCGACTAAGAAGACAAAGCAGATTACAAAGGCGATGCAGATGGTTTCAGCAGCTAAGCTAAACCGTGCTCAATCAAATGCACAGTCTTTCCAACCTTATACGGAAAAAATTCGTGAGGTTGTGGCAAGTATTGCGTCTTCTGGGACGGAAATTTCCCATCCGATGCTTGAGGAGCGTCCAGTAAAGAAGACAGGCTATATCGTCATTACGTCTGACCGTGGGTTAGCTGGTGGTTATAATGCTAGTCTTGTTCGCTCGCTTCTTACAACGATTAAACAACGTCACAAATCACCAGATGAGTATGGAATTGTCGTTATGGGTCGTATTGGACGTGACTTATTTAAAAAGCGTGACATGCCAATCATTCAAGAAGTCGTCGGACTCCCAGACCAACCAGAGTTCAATGATATTAAAAACATTGCTAAAACAACGGTTGAAATGTTTGCCGATGAAGTATTTGATGAGCTATATGTATGGTACAACCACTTTGTTAGCCCGATTACACAAGAAGTGACAGAAATGAAGCTCTTGCCGCTAACAAATGTTGGAGATGGTGCCAATACGAGTGCTTATGAATATGAGCCGTCTGAGCAAGCCATTTTAGAACGTTTATTGCCACAATATGCAGAAAGCCTAATTTTCGGCGCAGTGCTTGATGCAAAAGCGAGTGAATTCGGTGCGCGTATGACGGCAATGAGTTCAGCGACAGACAATGCTTCTGCTCTCATCGATGATTTAACATTGAAATATAACCGTGCTCGTCAAGCTGCGATCACTCAAGAGATTACCGAGATTGTCGGCGGTGCCGCAGCGCTTGAATAGAGTTTTCTTGATGAAGGTATATATAGGGCATCAGTAAAACTTGGTGCCTCTGATGAATGGAGGGAAATATAAATGAATACAGGTCGTATTACTCAAGTAATGGGTCCGGTTGTTGACGTGAAGTTCGATAACGGCGAGTTACCTGAAATCTACAACGCATTGGTCGTTCGACAAGTAGGATCGGAGAAAAATGCAGTTGATGTTAACGTTACACTTGAAGTTGCCTTGCACCTTGGTGACAACTCGGTTCGTACGGTAGCGATGGATTCAACAGACGGTCTTGTACGTGGTACAGCAGCTGTTGATACAGGAGCGCCAATTTCCGTACCTGTTGGTGAAGTCACGTTAGGACGTGTATTTAACGTACTTGGTGAGGCAATTGACTTAAGTGATCCTATTCCAGCTGATGCTAAGCGTGATCCGATTCACCGTGAAGCACCAAAATTCGAAGAGCTTTCTACTTCAACTGAAATTCTAGAAACTGGTATTAAAGTTGTTGACTTGCTTGCTCCTTATATTAAAGGTGGTAAGATCGGTCTCTTCGGAGGAGCCGGTGTAGGTAAAACAGTTCTTATTCAAGAGCTTATTAACAATATCGCTCAAGAGCACGGTGGTATCTCTGTATTCGCCGGTGTTGGTGAGCGTACACGTGAAGGAAATGACCTTTTCCATGAAATGACGGATTCTGGCGTTATTAAGAAGACGGCAATGGTATTTGGTCAAATGAACGAGCCACCAGGTGCACGTATGCGTGTTGCCCTTTCTGGTTTGACAATGGCTGAACATTTCCGTGATCGTGATGGACAAGACGTTCTTCTGTTCATTGATAACATCTTCCGCTTTACACAAGCTGGTTCAGAGGTATCTGCCCTACTTGGACGTATGCCATCTGCCGTTGGTTATCAACCAACACTAGCAACGGAAATGGGTCAATTACAAGAGCGTATTACATCAACAAAAGTTGGTTCAGTTACATCGATCCAAGCGATCTATGTACCAGCCGATGACTATACAGATCCAGCTCCAGCGACAACGTTTGCTCACTTAGATGCAACGACGAACCTTGAGCGTAAGCTATCTGAAATGGGTATTTACCCTGCGGTAGATCCACTTGCTTCTACATCTCGTGCCCTTTCTCCTGAAATCGTAGGAGAAGAGCATTACAGTATCGCACGTCAAGTTCAGCAAACACTTCAAAAGTACAAAGAGCTTCAAGATATTATTGCGATCCTTGGTATGGACGAGTTGTCTGAAGAAGATAAGCAGATCGTACACCGTGCACGTCGTATTCAGTTCTTCTTGTCTCAAAACTTCCACGTAGCTGAGCAGTTTACTGGTCAAGTTGGTTCTTATGTGCCAGTGAAAGAAACACTTAAAGGCTTCAAGGAAATTTTAGCAGGTAAGCACGACGATCTTCCTGAGGATGCATTCCGCCTTGTTGGTCGTATTGAAGAAGTTGTTGAAAAAGGAAAGCAAATGGCTTAATGCCTTAACTGGTCACAGAGAAGTGGTTCTGTGATAAGGAACAGGAAAAAAGTCCTTACTTTTAAAACCCGGAATTGCTATTAGGGAGGGTTTTCACATGCCGACGATTCATGTAAATGTTGTTACTCCTGATGGCAAGGTGTATGACGGAGATGTCGATATGGTAAGTGTTCGTACCGTAGAGGGCGAGCTTGGTATTTTACCTCGACATATACCGTTGGTTGCTCCATTAACAGTAGGAGCAGTACGCTTAAAAAAAGGCTCCACTGTTGAAAAAGTAGCTGTGAGTGGCGGATTTGTAGAAGTTCGTCCTGATCAGGTAACGATTTTGGCAGAGGCAGCTGAGTTGCCTTCAGCGATTGATGTTGATCGTGCACGTCAAGCAAAAGAACGCGCAGAACAACGTCTCAATTCAGCACAAAAAGATGCAATAGATCAAAAACGAGCAGAGCTTGCTTTGAAAAGAGCAATCAACCGCTTAGACGTAACAGGGAAATAAGGCGCATATCGCGTCTTATTTTTTTGTACTTTAAGAAAGTTGACCTTTATTAAAGGATTAAAGTCTGAGTGCAACTATAAGGCTTTCGTCATTAAATCTTGGCGATAAGCCAAGTTTTCTAACTTGAAAATGTGTTAGACGGAGTCAGAACCCGAAAAATAGGTCCGAACAACTAGAAGAAATCTTCCATTTGCCTATAGATTTTTTTGGATGGAATCCGTTAGTATGGAGAATGGATTGCTTTATGTTTGACAACATGTGACAAATAAGCGGTTTATTCTTACAAGAAAGAAATTCGGATCAATGAAAAAGGGGTCATGACTGTGTTAGAGGGATTTGGTCAACAAGCAGCCATACATATTGTCGTCAATGTCTTTTTCTTAGCCATGACATGGTGGGCATTACAATCTTTTCGATTTGATCTATTTGTAAGAGAACCACATGGTCCAAAAGCAAAGGTTCTCATGATATTCGTGACGATTGCCATTGCTCATTTAGTTAGTCAATTTTTTCTCGATTATTTACATTCATCACTGATGCTGAGGTATTTGTGGGAATAAATTCTGTCGAGAGATGACTACAACTTCCATGTATGTATAACCTTCCTGTGGAAAAAATGTTAGTAATCAGTTTTTCTCGGGGAGGAGAAAAAAATGGTCACTTGGCGAGTTGTTGTAATAGGTTTTGTTTTTTCAATGTTAGGGTATATCCATGTACAGAGCACAACAATTGATGTTCAGTCTTATCAACAACCATTAACAGAGTTCTTTCAATTAGCTGAAAAAGAAAACTTGGCTATCCGTGAGTGGCAAGTGCGTATGAGAGACGAACGAAAAGAAAGCCTTGCAAATAAGCAAGCGTTCATTCAGCGTATCGATTCATGGACAGAACAGCTAGAAGATTGGAATTTGACCAATGTTTCTCTTGAAGGGACGGAATGGAAGGCGCACTTTACATATCATGACCCAACGCTTCAAACAACAGAGTCTGTTCAACTTTTTGCTTATCCAAGTCCATATCAAGGTGATTACACATATCTTATGACGTACGAAGTAATTGGAACAAAAGCATCTGTACTTGGAGTAAACGATATGTACAATGACCTCAACGTACGTGTTCTGCAATTAGGGTTAGAACATGCAGACGTCTATGTCCAAATTCAGGCTGCTCATCAATCAGAGGTTGAAAAGGAAACAACCAACATAGAATACGCTCAAAAATGGATAAAAGCGCTTGGTGCAAAGACGGTTGAATCGCTTAATGAAGGGACATTTGTGTCGGTTTCAGCGTATAACCCCGACTGGTCACCAGTAGTAAAAACGAATGAAAAAGAGATGAACGTCCAGGTAGCCTTGAGACAAGATGAACGAATGGGCGCTCGGACAACTGTGACAATAGGAACGCCTATTATTACGACTGAATATTGATGGTAGAGAAGAGACTATAATTTAGACGCGGAGGGGAATACGTTGGAAAAAATTATTGTCCGGGGTGGCAATCAGCTACGCGGCAACGTCAAAGTAGAAGGCGCAAAAAATGCTGTTTTACCTGTCATTGCTGCATCGATTTTAGCTGGCCGCGGCACGAGCCACATTTATGATGTCCCGTCATTAGCAGATGTATACACTATGAAAGAAGTATTACGTAATTTAAATATTGAAGTGGAATATCAAGATGGAACATTTCAAGTGAACGCAGAAGGTACATTGAAAACCGAAGCGCCATTTGATTATGTTCGTAAAATGAGAGCATCCTTCCTTGTGATGGGGCCACTTTTAGCGCGAGTAGGAGAAGCGCGTATCGCTTTACCAGGTGGCTGTGCCATTGGTTCACGTCCAATTGATCAACATTTAAAAGGCTTTGAAGCAATGGGAGCAGCCGTTGAGATTGGAAATGGATTTATTGAAGCACGCATTGACGGACGTCTTCAAGGTGCAAAAATCTATCTTGATTTTCCAAGTGTAGGTGCGACAGAGAATATTATGATGGCTGCGACAATGGCAAATGGAACGACTGTTATTGAAAACGCTGCTGAAGAGCCAGAAATCGTTTGTTTAGCTAATTATTTAAACGCGATGGGTGCCAAAGTACGCGGAGCAGGTACAGGAATCATTCGAATTGAAGGTGTCGACGAACTAACTGGTTCTGAGCATTCTGTTATTCCTGATCGGATCGAAGCAGGTACGTTCATGGTGGCAGCTGCGATCACGCAAGGAGACATCGTCGTCGAAGGAGCAGTCGCAGAGCATCTTCGTCCGCTTATTGCGAAAATGGAAGAAATGGGTGTAGAGATTACAGAGGTAGAGAACGGTCTTCGTGTCATTGGCCCAGAGAAATTGAAGCCAGTTGATTTGAAAACAATGCCTCATCCTGGTTTTCCAACAGATATGCAAGCACAAATGATGGCTCTCCTTCTTCAAGCGAACGGAACGAGTGTCATCACGGAAACCGTATTTGAAAATCGCTACATGCATGTTGAAGAATTCCGTCGTATGAACAGCAATATTAAAATTGAAGGTCGTTCGGCTATTATAACAGGCCCTAATACCCTTCAAGGAGCAGAGGTGGCTGCCACAGACCTTAGAGCAGGTGCTGCGCTTATATTGGCAGGACTCGTAGCTGAGGGCGTTACACGCGTGACAGAGCTGAAGCATATTGATCGTGGTTATGTGAACCTAGCTGGTAAATTACATGCTCTAGGTGCCGATGTTGAGCGAGTAGCAGAAGTGGTTGAAACCGAAATCGAGAACATCAAATCAGCTGCCCCACTTAGCTTGAATTCGAATTTGGTTTAATACTTTTATTTATAACTCAAAATAAAGTCCTTAGAGGGCTTTATTTTTTTTGCCTCTAGAATGAAGACAAGCCTTTCAGGGTCATGTTCTATTTGCTAACAAGCCTACATATAATGGATGAGACTAATCATTAATGGAGGCCTAGGCATGAAAAGAATTATGATCGTAGCCGTTATTCTATGCACAATTGTCCTTATTATTCCATCGCTGCTCGTCCAAGTTGTCTCAGGTCCTAATGATGCATTGCTAGAAGCAACCGCACTGCCTGTTCAAGAGCAGGAAGAGAACTGGTCGTACATTCCAGAAGACGATGTAGCTGTGAGTGTTTTTCGTAGTCAATCAGAGCAAGTTGAAGAGGTTCCACTTGAACAATATGTGATCGGTGTCGTTGCCTCAGAGATGCCAGCTGATTTTGAACTGGAAGCATTAAAAGCCCAAGCTTTGACAGCGAGAACATACATCATTAAGCATATGCTTCATCCTGGGGATATACAGCTGCCTGACGGGGCGATGGTGACAGATTCGGTTATGCACCAAGTCTACCATAATGAAGACGAATTAAGGGCATTGTGGGGCGCTGAGTACGAAAGGAAAAGAGCTCGGATTGAACGCGCTGTTTTATCGACGCAAGGACAGGTGTTAACCTTTGAGGATGAGCCAATTACGGCCTCATTTTTTTCAACAAGCAATGGCTATACCGAAAACTCAGAGGACTATTGGCAAAATGAGATCCCGTATTTAAGAAGTGTTGAGAGTCCTTGGGATCAGACCTCACCCAGGTTCACGTCTGAAAAAGACATCCCTGTTGCTGAGTTTGAGCAAAAATTAGGTGTAACGCTAGCAAGCGATGATGCCGTTGGAACCATTTCAGAACGAACCGAAGGAGGACGAGTAGCGAAAGTACAAATAAACGGGAAAGAACTGAGCGGCCGTGAAGTGAGAGATAAGCTGGAGCTTGATTCCTCTGATTTCCAATGGCAGCGTCAAGGGGATCATGTACAAATTCAGACAAGGGGATGGGGACACGGTGTTGGAATGAGTCAATATGGCGCTGATGGAATGGCGAAAGAAGGAAAGAACTATCAAGAAATCGTTCGCCACTACTACCGTGGTATTGATATCCAAGCGCTTGAGCCATATGTCGCTCAACTAACCGCGAAAAAAGAGTAGTATAGACGATAGGCCAAGTTTTTCTAGTGAGAGATTTGGTGAATGTTGTCGTTTAGCCGATAACCCTCCTAGTTCGGTCGATAAATCGCTTCATTTGGCCGATAAATGCTTCAACTTCGCCGATAAATCACTTCATTCGGCCGATAACCAAAAAATTGAGCTAAAAAATAATTCATATATTTTACTTTCACGCATAAAATCCGCACCCTTGTCGAAAACTAATTCAAAAAAGATTTTCTCCTCATGTATACATTTTGATGAATGTGATCAGAATGATTGCTGAGGTGATGAGAAATGAGAGAAGATGAAAAACAACGATCTTCTAAATCTGAAGAAAAACCATTAAACATTCAACGTCTATTTCGTAAGCGCTGGGTTTTACCTGCTCTATACTTAATTGCTGCAGCAGGTATTCTAGGTTCTGTGTTCTTTATGCAAGGCCAAGATGAATCAGCTGCACCAGAAGATAGTGTAGAAGTAACTGATTCTGAGCAAGGGAACGATATGTCGCCATATGGTGAAAATGCCATTGAAGTGACAACGTCATCAGAAGTCATCGAAATGCCTGTTGAGGACGAAGCAGATGTCAATATTGTTGGTCATTACTACGATGTCGATGCACCAGCAGAAGAACAGCAAGAAGCTCTTGTCTACTACAATAATACGTACTTCCCAAGTAAAGGTGTTGATTTCGCACATGCTGAGGGAGAAAGCTTTAATGCAACGGCAGCTCTTAGCGGTACTGTTCTACGAGCAGAAAAAGATGCCTTACTCGGCTATGTCGTCGAACTAACTCATGATAATGGGGTTGTTACACACTATCATAGCTTAGAATCGATTGAGGTAGAGGAAGGCGCAACTGTGACTCAAGGTGATATTCTTGGTCGTGCAGGACGAAATATTTACAATGAAGATGCGGGCGTACATGTCCACTTCGAAATTCGTCAAGATGGTGTTGCTGTCAATCCGAGTGATGTCTTTATGCAGCCAATTGATTCGATAAAGGATGCAGTTGGAAAAGATGAGGAAGAAAAGCCAGCTGACGGGCAAGAAGAACAAGAAGAGCAAGAAGTAATGCCTGACGAAGAGCAAGCACCTGTTGAGGATGCCCCTGCAGAAGACGGCGAAGAAAATGAACAAAGCTAAATGAATACACAAAAGGTCTAGCTCTCATGATGGGGCTAGACCTTTTTTTATCAATGGACGATATCAACCTTTTTTATCAATCGATAACTCTGAAATATAAACATCGATCGAATGAGGTTCTATATTGAAGTAATGGACAAAGTCATCAAACACTTTCTGTTGAATGTTTTTGACGATGTTCATTACATATTGATCAGGTAAATAAGCGATTGTTACATCAATTTGGATTTGGGGTAAATGGTCCAAATCAACGCGAACGTGATTACACTTTTTAACATGACTAATCGTCGTGCAGCTCTTTGAAATGATTTGTTTAAACACATTTTCATAGATGTTAATAATCCCGTCCTGGAAGTTAGGTTGAACGATCGTTGTTTCCCCAATCCATTCTTTTTGCTGGAAAAGTATTTTCTTGCCACGGGAAATAATTCGTTTGAAAATATTCTGCTCAACCTCTGTGTAAGGAAGGGGAATGACATGCTTCTCTTGTGTTTTTCGATTATAAAGAGCCATTTTGATTTCTTTGGAGGAACGTACTTCTTCGACAGAATAATAATAATCAATCGTTCCTAATTCAAGTCGATTGACAATGCGCTCGACCATTTTTCTCGATGTGCCAATCACTAAAATCTTATCGATTGCTAAAGAACGAATAGCCTCTTGGACTTCTTTAAGATGCGAATCATGAAAGAAAATCGCGCGTTTAACAGCCGTAATATAACTTTTTTCGTATTTCGCTGACGTTCCAGCTGCTCTTCGTCCTTTATGAATGAGTAGACCGTCATCAATAATCGTGGAAATCCCTTTACTATGGGCAAAAGATAGGGCTGAAGTACTTTTTCCGGTACCACTTGGGCCGCTGAGCGTATAAATCTTCATGATAAGGGCTCCTTTTTAACATAGATCTTATTTATTAGTCGTATCATCTTTTTCTTTATTATATTGATCAAGTCCTTTTTTAAATAATTCAAGAACGATATCATGCTGCGTTTTATTAAGTACATGTTGTTTGATTTCATTAAGCTCAGCGACTAAATCAGCGTCTATATGAATATTCACCGTTTTTCCTTTATCTTTTGGTTGAATATCGTAACCGTTCTCTTTCATTTTTGCTTGACCTTCTAGCACCATTTCTTCGTTGAACCAGTTCTTTTCAGGAATCCAAATATATTCACCTTCGAAATAGATTTCCGTTAAATCTTTATTAAAAGAAATATTAATGGAGTTATCGATCTCTTGATTAGCATCTCTTATTTTGCGAGCTAGCTCTTGATTCTTTGTTGTATTCGTTAATTTAATTTTTACTTTCATGTTTGTGGCACATCCTTACTGTACACTGTTAAGGTGCATTTCTTTTATATTTTCAATTATTTCATAAGACCCTTCTACTTGAATAGTGTAATGAAATGCATTTTTTTTCAAAAAGGAGTTAATGACAATTCCGATTGCAGGTTCATGGCCAGGATCTATCATTTGGACACGATCTAGCACTCTATATTGAGGTTGAAGATAACCTTTTTCATATAGAAAGCTATACACATCCTTTTTAGGGTACAAGAATCGTTTCTTGCCTTGCTTTGACGGTAAAGCCCAGAATTTTTCTTTTTCATCTAGAACCTCGCCTAAATATCCTTCATCAGCCCAACGTTTAATCGTAGACATATTATTTTTCTTTCCGGTGTTTTTAAAGATTAAATCAACAATCTCTTTCGAGGATATATAATTTTCTCGTTCTTTTTCCTGGAGAACTAACTCATGTAAGCGTTCTTTTAAATCAGATAACGATTGCTGATAGGTTTCGATTTTTTCTTCGGTAGACTTTATCGCTTCTTCTAACTCTTCTTTTTTCAAACCTTTCACTTCTCTCTTAAAGAATTTCATGAAATATTTATGAAAACAATTAATAACATTTATATAAGCGTTATATAGTCTATTCTACAACTAAATGATAATGAATATTAGTCCGTTTTTTCAATAAATTGATCGTTCATCTAAATATAACATTAAAAATAGGAAGGAATGAATGGATTGACAAACATTCTTTATAAAAATATAAATAAATGCAATTAATAAGATTGACATTTAAATATTGATACAATAATATTGTCATTAAGAATATTTAGAAAATTAAATTTCGAGAAGGGGGTGACTTTTCTTTAGTCTGTATTAATGAACAAAGTAGTTCATCGGAACGATTGGAGGTTTAATCATGGAGACAACAGAAAAAACAAAGCCTTTCAATAATTTAATTGGAGAAAAATGGACTGCATCCGTTACAGGTGAAACATTTGTTGTAACAAATCCGGCAGATACACGAATTCAGTTGGGTATATGCCAGCAGTCAAATGAAAAAGACGTAGAAGCAGCTGTCAAGGAAGCAGGCAATGCTTTAAAAGCATGGCGTAGCAAAGCAGCGCCAATGCGAGGAGAATATATAGCGAAAGCTGCAGCATACATTGATGAGCGCTCTGAAGAGTTTGAAAGACAGCTTGTTATGGAAGTCGGTAAATCCTATGCAGATGCCAAAGCAGAGGTTTTGAGAACGGTTAGAGTGATGAAGTTTCTAGCAGGTGAAGCAGAGCGGTTAAAAGGTGAAACGATTCCGTCTTGGGACCCTGAAGTAATTGGTTACACGAAGCGTGAAGCCATTGGTGTTGTCGGAATTATTACGCCTTGGAATGTCCCATTAGCGATTGCTGCTTGGAAAATAGCAACAGCTCTCACATGTGGATGTACCGTCGTATTTAAGCCTTCAAGCCAAACGCCTTTAGTCAGTTTAAAGCTAGTAGAAGCTTACCAAGAAGTGGGATTACCGGCAGGGGTCATTAACTTTGTGACGGGTCCTGGTTCAACAGTTGGGAATGCGATTGCCACACATCCTGACATTAAAGCGATCAGCTTTACTGGATCAAATGGAATCGGTCTTGCGATTAATGAGCTTGTGGCCAAACGCGGTGCGCGATTCCAAGCTGAAATGGGTGGGAAAAATCCATTTGTTGTTTTAGAGGATGCGGATTTAGAGCTTGCGACAGACCATGTCATTGCTGGTGGATTAGGTGAAAGTGGTCAAAGATGCACAGCGACAAGCCGAGTGATCGTTGTCAAAGAAATCGCAGAAGAGTTTATTACGTTACTAAAAGAGAAAATAAGCAATCTCAATGTTGGAGATCCACTTCTTGAGGGAACTCAAATGGGACCTGTGATTGATAAAGGGTCGATGAAAACGATCTTAAACTATATTGACATTGCGAAAAAAGAAAATGGGGTTTTAGTGACCGGGGGAAATCAGTTAACAGGTAAGGAGCATGTTAACGGATGCTTTGTTGAACCGACTGTTTTCCGCAAGATAACGCCAAGCATGACCATTGCTCAGGAAGAAATTTTCGGACCTGTTATCAGCATCATGGAAGCAGATGATTTTGAGCAGGCAATGGAGTGGGCGAATAACGTTGAGTATGGCTTATCTTCAACAATCTATACAAACGATTTAGAGAGAGCTATGACATTTGTGAACAACATTGAAGCTGGATTTACACATGTTAATATGCCGTCTACGTATAGTGAGCCACAATTTCCATTCGGGGGCATTAAAGCAACTGGAATTGGCGGCGTTCGAGAAGTTGGAAGCACTGCAATTGATTTCTATACGGAATACAAAACAGTCTATATTAAGCCACATGGAAAAAAGTGAGGAGGTACAATCATGCACATGAACAGAATGACAAATAAGACAATTTCACGGGATGATTTGACACAGAATTTTTTAGAGATTGAGCCGGCGTTGTCACCGAAAGAAGCAATGGATGAGTCGAACAGATGCTTATATTGCTATGACGCACCATGTATCACAGCATGTCCGACTGATATTAACATTCCATCATTCATTAAAAAGATTGCATCAGGGAATTTGAAAGGTTCAGCTCGTGTCATCATGGAGGCGAACCCATTAGGTGCAAGCTGTGCGCGTGTTTGTCCGACGGAAGAGTTATGTGAGGGAGCCTGTGTTCTAAATGATGCTTCACAGCCGATTATGATCGGGAACCTGCAACGCCATGCAACGAACTGGGCAATTCAAAATAATGAGCAATTATTTAAAGCAGGAGAAGCAAACGGAAAATCAGTTGCAATCATAGGTGGTGGACCAGCAGGCTTGGCTTCAGCACGTGAGTTAGCTCGTCTTGGCTATCAAGTGACGATTTTTGAAGCGAAAGAAAAGGCTGGCGGTCTTGATACGTATGGCATTGTTTCATTCCGCTTACCTCAAGAAGTATCGCTATGGGAAGTAGAGCAAGTTGAAAAGCTTGGTGTTGAGATTCGTACAAATACGATGGTTGGAAGAGACATCCAAGTAGAAGAAATCGTTAATAATTATGATGCAGTCGTATTAGCTGTTGGGATGTCAAAAGTGCCGATGATCGGAATTGAAGGCGAAACAGCGCAGGAAGTATACGATGCGATTGAGTTCGTTGAAAACACAAAAACACCACCACTTGATCCTAAATTCATTGGGAAGAAGATTGCAATCATTGGTGCTGGTAATACAGCGATTGATGCAGCGACCTGTTCGATTCGTTTAGGAGCTGGCGATGTGAAAATGATCTATCGTCGTACAGCAGCTGAAATGACTGCTTATGAATTTGAATATGAGTTTGCGAAACAAGATGGTGTCGAGTTTAGATGGTTAACGCAACCGACTAAAATTGTGACAGATGAAGAGGGTAAGGTAAAGGGACTTGAATGCATCGAAATGGAGCTTGGTGAAGCTGATGATTCTGGTCGACGTCGCCCTGTACCAATTGAAGGATCTGAATTTACGATGGAAGTCGACGCTATTATTAAAGCAATTGGTCAAACGCGTTATGTTGAGCTAATTGAACAATTTGGTCTAGAGCATAATCGCGGTATTGTGAAAATCAATATGAACACATATCAAACGTCAAATCCAAAAATTTACGCAGCAGGTGATGTTATTTTTGGTGATGGGCAAGGGGAAGCAATGGTTGTTACAGCAGCGCAACAAGGTAAGCTAACAGCTCATTCGATCCATAAAGAATTGGTAGAAACAAAAATAGAAAGCGCTTAATAAATCTTATATAACAGGCAGGAGGTATTCCAATGGCAGATTTAAAAATCAACTTTGCCGGTATAAAAGCACCAAATCCATTCTGGTTGGCATCTGCACCACCAACAAACACAGGCTATCAGGTGCAACGCGCATTTGAAGCAGGCTGGGGCGGAGCTGTTTGGAAAACATTAGGTGATCCAATTTTAAATGTTTCCTCTCGTTTTGCAGGAACTCACTTTAACGGTCAACGTGTGGCGGGCTTTAATAATATTGAGTTAATTACAGACCGTCCACTTGAAGTGAATTTAAAAGAAATCTATGAAACAAAGAAAAAATATCCTAATCATGCCGTCATTGCTTCCTTGATGGTAGAGCCACAACAAGACAAATGGCACGAGATTGTTAAGAAAGCAGAGGCGGCAGGTGTAGATGGGCTCGAGTTAAACTTTGGCTGTCCTCACGGTATGGCAGAGCGTGGGATGGGTGCTGCGTCTGGACAAGTGCCAGAGCTCGTTGAAAAGCAAACATACTGGGCAAAAGAAGCGGCGCAAACACCAGTTATTGTCAAGCTGACTCCAAATATCACGGATATTACTGTTACGGCTGAAGCTGCTGTAAGAGGAGGAGCTGATGCGGTCAGTATGATCAATACAATCAATAGCTTAGCTGGGGTTGATATTGATTCTTGGAATACTGTTCCGAATGTTGCAGGTAAAGGTGCGCATGGTGGTTATTGTGGACCAGCAGTTAAACCAATCGCGCTAAACATGGTTGCAGAATGTGCTCGTAGTCCACATATTAATGTACCGATTTCTGGAATGGGTGGTATCTCTAACTGGCAGGATACAGTTGAGTACATGTTAATGGGCTCAGGTAGTGTTCAAATCTGTACAGCAGCGATGCACCATGGCTTTAGCATTGTTGAAGACATGATTGACGGATTAAACAACTATTTAGATAGCAAAGGACTTGCTTCTGTTGAGGATCTTGTTGGGAAATCAGTTCACAAATACTCTGACTGGGGTAATCTTGACTTAAACTACAAGGTCGTAGCAAGGATTAACAACGATACATGTATTAATTGTAATAAGTGTCACATTGCCTGTGAAGATACATCTCACCAATGTATTGATATGCTTACGTCACCAAATGGTAATAAATATCTTGAAGTTCGTGAAGAAGACTGTGTTGGTTGTAACCTTTGTTCAATCGTTTGTCCAGTTGAAGGCGCGATTGATATGGTTGAAATTCCAAACGGTGAGCCAATGACTTGGAACGAACGTCAAGCAGCTATCAAACTACCAGCTAACGCATAACATAACAATTCTATAACGAAGACTAGGCTCCAGCCGTGATCGAATGGTGAAAGCCTAGTTGTACTTACCTATCTAGTAAGACCGAAAGAAGAACAGCCAATATACAGATTCGAAAGGACGGAGTTGACACATATGAGAAAAATAATCAAAAATGGGATCATTGTCACCGCATCTGATCAGTATGAAGCTGATGTTCTAATTGAAGACGGGAAAATTGCCGCGATTGGTCAAAGCCTAAACGAAGATGCTGATGAAGTCATTGATGCAAAAGGGGCCTATTTATTCCCAGGTGGGATTGACCCCCATACGCACTTAGAAATGCCATTTGGCGGTACTGTCACAACTGATGACTTTGAAACAGGGACGATTGCCGCTGCCTTTGGTGGGACGACAACCGTCATTGATTTTTGCTTAACTAATAAAGGAGAGCCGTTAAAGAACTCCATTAAAACGTGGCATGATAAATCGAAAGATAAAGCAGTTGTTGACTACGGCTTCCATTTGATGATAGGGGAAGTAAATGAGAACGTGTTAAATGAAATCCCAGAAGTGATCGAGGATGAAGGGATTACATCCTTTAAAGTCTTCATGGCTTACAAAAATGTCTTGCAAGCCGATGATGAGACATTGTTCCGTACGCTGTTAACAGCACAAGAGCATGGTGCACTTGTGATGGTTCATGCTGAGAATGGTGATGTTATCGAGTATTTAGTGAAAAAAGCATTAGCAGAAGGCAACACAGATCCGATCTATCATGCCTTAACGAGACCTCCAGAGATAGAAGGGGAAGCTACAGGCAGAGCGGCTCAGCTGACTGGTCTTGCGAACTCTCAATTATACGTGGTCCACGTATCATGTAAGGATGCAGTAGACAAAATTGCAGAGGCTCGCCAAAAAGGCTATAACGTATGGGGCGAAACATGTCCGCAATACTTAGTATTAGATCAAACAGCTTTAGAGAAGCCTGACTTCGAAGGTGCGAAGTATGTCTGGTCACCACCGCTTCGTGAAAAGTGGCATCAGGATGAACTGTGGAAAGCGTTAAAAAATGGACAGCTTCAAACACTTGGTTCCGATCAATGCTCCTTTAACTTCAAGGGACAAAAAGAACTCGGTCGTGGTGATTTCTCGAAAATTCCAAACGGAGGCCCAATTATTGAAGATCGTTTTAGCATCTTTTTCTCCGAGGGAGTTAAAAAAGGACGTATTTCGATTAATCAATTCGTTGATATTGTTTCAACACGCACTGCTAAATTATTTGGATTATTCCCGCAAAAGGGAACCATTGCTGTAGGCAGCGATGCGGATATCGTTATCTTTGATCCAAACGTTGAGAGAGTGATCTCTGCTGAAACTCATCATATGAACGTTGATTACAGTGCGTTCGAAGGCATGAAGGTAACTGGGGAGCCTATTTCAGTCTTATCACGTGGCGAATTTGTCATTCGTGAGAAGACGTTTGTAGGGAAACCAGGAACAGGGAAGTACCTCAAGCGTAAGCGATTTGAAAACGCATAATAAGCATCTTGATATATGGCTTCATGCACGAAGGAAGATCAGAAGTAGAGGATGACCGATAAGTGTCTGACCCCCGACTAGTAATCACAATATTTTGCGCTTAAAAAGCAATTTGAGCAAATAAGCGCATTTACTAGGGGTCAGGCACTTTGGTTATAACCTAAAGCTTTAGGTAGATGAAGAAGCTTGCAAATAAGGAGACAACGATGAAAAAAAATAGCGATTATCTAAAATCTCCAGATCTATTTCCAATCACACATAGTGAAAGAAAAGTTAGTACATTCGGATTCTCTGTTTTGTGGGTTGGTATGGCTGTCGTTCTTGCTGCATTTGCTCTTGGAGGAGACGGAGTTCAGTCTTTACCGCTCGTCTGGGTATTGGTCGCATCGTTTGGTTTGGGATCAATACGTATTTTGGTGCCGCAGCAGAGGTAGAAGATCCAGATGATGAGAAATACCTCGGTATTGCAGTTGGAATAGACTGAATTATTGATAGTGATGAGGATGCATATCAGAAACAAGAAAAAACGGCTAACTGAAATAACTGACTATTAATTATTTTCAGATCAGGAGGAATGCACAATGGCTTCATATGAAGATTTTTTAGTGGAAAAAAAGGAAATCGATCACTTAATTGAACAAGGGTACGAAATCACAAAGGTGACAGAAAATTTGAGTGGTGCATTTGTTGAATTTGAGCTTCCAAATGACGCTTTGGATCACTCAGAAAAAAAGAAAGAATTGCATGTGCTCACAGCGGATGCTAGAAAGTATTTTTCGAATATTATCATCGCTAGACAGAGAAGAATGTAACCATCTAGTCAAAATAAAATGACATAAAGGGGGAAATGTCTTGAACCTTAATGAAAAGGCGTTAGCGATTCATCGTCAGCATCGCGGCAAACTGAATATTGAAGTGAAGATGCCAGTTGAAAACATGGAAGATTTGAGTTTAATCTACTCACCTGGAGTTGCCGAACCGTGTAAGGAAATCTTTTTAGACGAAGAAAAGATGTATGACTACACGATAAAGGGCAATTTTGTCGCTGTTGTGACGGATGGTTCCTCCGTCTTAGGGCTCGGTGATATCGGGCCTAAAGCATCTATGCCAGTCATGGAAGGAAAGGCAGCCCTCTTTAAGTTATTTGCCAATATAGATGCGATACCATTGTGTTTAGATACAAAAGACGTAGATAAAATTGTTGAAACCGTTAAATTAGTAGCGCCAACCTTTGGAGGAATTAATTTAGAAGATATTTCGGCACCTAATTGCTTTGTCATTGAGGAGCGTCTGAAAAAGGAGCTTACTATTCCGGTCTTTCATGATGATCAACATGGCACAGCGATTGTGACAGCAGCTGGATTAATCAACGCATTAAAGGTCGTTGAAAAGCATGTCCATAATATTAAAGTAATCGTTAATGGGGCGGGTGCTGCCGGTATTGCAGTCGTGAAACTACTTCTATCACTTGGCGTGAGAGACATCATTTTATGTGATTCACAGGGGGCCATTTTTGAAGGACGTTCAAATCGAATGAATGCGATTAAACAAGAGGTTGCTAAGCAAACAAACAAGAACAAAATCGAAGGCTCTTTAGAAACGGTGATAAAGGGTGCTGATGTCTTTATTGGAGTTTCAGCAGCTGGTGCTCTGACACCTGAGATGGTAAGGCAAATGAACGAGGATTCCATTATCTTTGCAATGGCCAATCCAATCCCAGAGATTATGCCTGCAGAAGCGAAGCAAGCTGGTGCAAGAATCGTCGGTACAGGGCGTTCAGATCTACCAAATCAAGTCAATAATGTACTCGCTTTCCCAGGGATTTTTAGAGGAGCCTTGGATATTGGGGCAACAGAGATTAACGAAGAGATGAAGATTGCAGCTGTATATGCCATTTCGAATCTCATTCCTACGAATGAGTTACATGAAGATTTTGTCATTCCTTCTCCATTTGATAAGAGAATTGTTAATCATGTAGCGAGAGCAGTATCGAAAGCTGCAATTGAAAGCGGTGCAGTGAAGGAAGACAGTTTTGAGTTAGATCGATTATTCTCATAAAGCTAACCAAAAAAGTTCATCCTTCTATCATGATGGGAGGTTAAATGATGCAAGTAGCTGTGAATAAAGAAGAGCTTATTCAAAAGGATAGAGCCCATTTGTGGCACGCAATGGCGAGATATAACGAAAATGCTGCTCCAATGATTGTTTCTGAAGGAGAGGGCTCTTGGTTCAAGGATACAGACGGCAAGCAATATTTAGACGGTGTATCAGGGTTATGGTGTTTAAATCTTGGTCATGGCCGCAAAGAAATCGCACAAGCGGCTTACGATCAAATGATTAATGTGTCGTATTCGCCATTGACGATGAGCCATGTTCCTGCGATTGAACTATCAACGAAGATTAGCGAGCTACTAAAAGGCGCCTATACAACCTTCTTTTCCAATAGTGGTTCTGAGGCCAATGAAGTCGCGTTTAAAATTGCTCGTCAATACCATGTTCAAAATGGGAATCCTGGAAAATATAAATTTATTTCAAGATACAGAGCGTATCATGGCTCGACGCTAGGAGCATTAAGTGCGACGGCACAGGCGAACCGCAAAACGAAGTATGGTCCAAGTCTTCCGGGCTTTCTTCATGTCCCACCTCCATACAGCTATCGCAGCTCATTTGAGGATAGTGACAACAGTGATATCGCTGCTGCTAACTACATGGAGGAAGTGATTAATTGGGAAGGACCTGAAACGGTGGCTGCTGTGATATTAGAGCCAATTATTTCAGGAGGCGGCGTCCTCATCCCTTCGAAAGAATATTTAACACGTGTTGCGGAAATTTGTAAAAAAAATGATATTCTCTTCATCCTTGACGAAGTGGTTTCCGGATTTGGTCGCACAGGGGAAATGTTTGGTTTTATGCATTCCGAGGATGCGCAGCCTGACATTATCACAATGGCTAAAGGGCTAACAAGTGGCTACTTTCCATTAGGGGCCACTGCTGTTCGCTCCGAGATTTATGAGAAGTTTAAAGGCGAAGGGACAAAAAATCACTTCAGACATATTTCCACCTTTGGCGGTCACCCTGCAGCGTGTGCAGTTGCACTCAAAAATATTGAAATCATTGAAAGAGAGAACATCGTTGAGCGAGTTTCCACTTTAGGTGATTCCATTTTAAGCGAATTAAAAAGCCTAGAATCTCATGAACAAGTAGGCGAGGTTCGTGGAGTGGGATTCCTCTATGGCATTGAATTAGTGGAAGATAAAGAAACGAAAGCACCTGTTACAGATGAAGTGATTGGCAGTATTATCGCTGCATGTAAGGAGAAGGGCTTAATTATCGGGAGAAATGGTGACACCGTGCCAGGCTATCAAAATACCCTAATTATTGCTCCTCCATTGTCTTCAACAGAGGAAGATTTGCACTTCCTTGTTAATACAGTTAAAAGCGTTTTTCAAGAAGTGAAATAAACTCAGGCGGTGGTTCAAAAAACGTAATGGCTAAGTGGTTAATCACATCTGCTGAGCCAAACCCTGATGAACCACCTTGTCTTAATAAAAATAGCGTCTCACATACATATGAAGATGAAGTATGCTTATTCCTATAAAAGCCATTAAAGAAAATGCGAAGCCGTGTCACATCACGAAAATCGTACATACAAAGGATGATGAGCAGATGAGTTTAACAGAAGAGCGTGTCCTTAGCCTATTAAAAAACATCAAGGATCCTTTATTAAATAACAGTATTTTAGTACGAGATATTAAAATCAAAAATGATTATGTCGGCTTAAAAGTATTACTAGCAAAAACGGGTTCAAAGCAAATGGAGATTCAAAAGGAAGTTGTTCAACTGCTCAAAGAAGCTGGAGCTGGCTCCGTTGGTCTTAGATTTGAGGCAATCCCAGAAGCAGAGCTGCCACCAGAAGCTCTTAAACAAGTAAAGCACAGTGTGCCGGCATTGCTTTCTCCTGAAAGCAAAACAGCCTTTATCGCAATCTCTAGTGGAAAGGGTGGGGTCGGTAAATCGACTGTTTCTGCCAATCTCGCCGTTGCTCTTAGTCGTCTTGGGAAAAAAGTAGGCCTCATCGATGCTGATATTTATGGATTTAGCATTCCAGATATGATGTCGATTAAAACACGTCCAGAGGTTATCGATAACAAGATTATCCCACCTACACGCTTTGGGGTGAAGGTGATGTCGATGGAGTTTTTCATTGAAGACAATGCACCTGTCATCTGGAGAGGACCAATGCTTGGGAAAATGTTAAATAATTTCTTTACTGAGGTTGATTGGGGCGAGCTCGATTACTTATTACTCGATTTACCTCCAGGAACAGGTGACATTGCACTAGATGTTCATTCGCTCTTACCAGCGTCAAAAGAGATTCTCGTTACAACGCCTCATCCAACTGCAGCTCACGTAGCCGTTCGTGCTGGAGCAATGGCTTTGAACACAAAACATGAAATTCTAGGTGTTGTGGAAAACATGGCTTATTTCGAAAGCAAAATAACAGGTGAGCGAGAGCATATCTTTGGACAAGGTGGAGGAGAGAAGCTAGTCAAAGAATTATCCACGGATTTGTTAGGACAAATTCCACTTGGACAGCCACATCAAGATCAAGAAGATTCTGCACCATCCATCTATGAAGCGCACCACCCATTAGGAAAAATATACGAATCGATTGCGCAAAAGGCAATCGAGAAAGTAGAGCAAGGTCAATTCGTGTAAGGCAATAGTGGTGGAGAATAAGGAGAAAAGTGGCTGTTTGTGTACAAGAAAATTGGTTATCATAGAAAGAATTTAAGCAATAAGCCACTTCTCCGCCAGTATGTACATAGGAGAGTGGCTTTTTAGTTAACGTGAGATAATCTAACAATTGATTAATCTGTTTACAATTGAACAGGGAGAGTACGGAGTTGCCTATCTGAAGGAGGATTTTTAATGAAATTGGGTACCAAGTTTTTACTAGTAAGCATTGCTGGACTGATTATCGCCATATCTTCGCTTTTTTTCCTCACTACCTATTCTTTTCGGAGTAATCTTGATGAACAAATCGTCCATGATTCTGACAATGAGCTTACCCTCGCTACTAGGTCGTTTCAGGCAAATCAAAATGTGCTCAATACACTTAGTGACAGCTTAAAAAGCAATTACTTAAATCTGTCGAGATCCGTTCGAGAAGTTCTTGAAGCAGAGCCAGACCTTTCAAGTGAAGCGCTCTCTGCACTTGCGTCTGAAATCAATGTGACAGAGATTCATATTGTCGATGAAGATGGAATTTTAGCATTTAGTAATTTTGAAGATTTGATTGGATATGATTTCGCTAGCAGTGAACAATCGGCTGTTTTTCTTGAAGGAATCGAAAACAACCAATTTGAGCTTGCTCAAGATCCAGCACCGCGCGGGACGGATAATCAGTATTTTATGTATGTCGGCGTGTCGAGACTTGATCAGCCAGGAGTCGTTCAAATTGGAATGGAGCCAACAGAATATCAAAATTTAGTCGATTCATTCGATTTACAGGACTTAGTAGAAAATCATCGCTTTTCTGATACCGGGCATATTTTTATCACCGATCAAAATGGAGAGATTATTGCTCATCCAAATGTTGAAAGGCTAGGCTCATCTGTTAACGAGCAATACGATCACGCTGCGTTACAAACAACCTCAGAAGGCCAGTTTAATGAAGGAGATCGCTTCATTTCAATATGTAAGTGATCAAAGTGGGTATACGTTTTTTGCCGAAGTCGATCGCAATGATTATTATTCACAGCTTTATGATCTCCAGCAACGAATGATCCTTTTTGGTGTCATTGCCTTGCTCATAGTCGGTTTGCTCATCCACTTCTTGTCTAGAAAAGTGATTACGAAGCCGATTGAACAAGTTATTGGAAAAATTAATAAGGTAGCAAATGGGGATTTGTCGGTTACATTTGAGTCGAAGCGAAAGGACGAAATTGGCAAATTATCGAGTCATATGCACAGCATGATTCAACAGTTAAAAGGCCTGATGAATGAGATCTCGGAAAGCTCGATGCTCGTTGCAGGAACCTCAGAACAGCTATCAGCTAGTGGGCATGAAATTTTCCGCAGCTCAGAAGAAGTGACTCATTCTGTGAAAGTGATTGCGTCGCATATCGATCATCAATTTTCTGAAATTCAAACATGCTCTACGTTGACAAGTGAATTGTCAGATCGGATGGCAAAGATGACCGAATCAATCGAAACGATCTCAGAGAATGCCTCAGCATCTTCGGAATCCTCGATAAAAGGGACGGAAATCATTCAAGGAACGTCAGAACAAATGAAGCAAATGATTGAGCAGGTTGTAAATGCTTCTAAAGTCATTCGTGAACTAAATAATAAGACCAACCAAATTGAAGAGGTCATTTCGATTATTAGCAATATCTCAGGGCAGACAAACCTATTGGCTCTCAATGCTTCCATCGAAGCTGCCAGAGCAGGTGAAAAAGGGAAAGGCTTTGCCGTCGTTGCTTCCGAAGTACGGAAATTAGCAGAAGAAACGGTAGCTTCAACGTCACAAATTGACTCGATTATCCTAAAAATTAAAAGCGAGTCAACCGAGGCCGTTAAAATTATGGAACAAACGAATGTCTCTGTCCAAAACAGTGCAGATCTTGTCACAAAGGCAGGGGATTCATTCTCGACGATTCACCTTTCCATTGACCAAATTGCTGATCAGCTACAAGATATTTCGTCCTACATTCAGCAAAACAAAGAGCAAGCTAAGACCATTGACCATAAAATGCTTACCTTATCAGAAGCCTCTGAAAAAATTGTTGAGTCAGTACAAACAATATCAACCGTTACCTCAGAGCACTCCTCGACGATTGAGGATATTTCATCAGCAACCGATTCATTAACAAAAATGGCTGAAAAGCTGAGTGGTGAAACAGAGAAATATAAGGTTAATGATTAATATGTGGCATCAGATGAGTGTGCATAAATCAACATGAGTAATATTCATGTAGGCTGCAATGATTGCTGCTAAATCTGACATGCAAAGGTAGCAAAAGGTTGAAAAAGTCACCTCTTCTTCATTGTGAGTGTAAGTTCTCTTCACAAATCGAAGAATGAGGTGATTTTTGCTATTCTTAAAGGATTAAAGGGGAACAACGACGAATATTAACATTTCTAGAAGAATAGTTTTAGAAATAAGGAGCTTTCTAGACATGAACAAAAAATCGTGGAAGGTTTTTTAACAATCAAAGAGATTTTTAGTAAATATTCGGGTAATCTGTGATAACATTATAAAAAAGAGAAATCGTCCGATATTGCAGGACTTTTGGATAAATATTGAGTAAAATTCCTTTCTGATCATTAAAGTTGTGAAAGCGCTTTCTGATATGTCTTTATAATGAAATGACGTCTAAACCTGAGGGAAGGGTGTAAAGATGAAGAGAAACGTGTATCGAGGAATTAGTTTTGGCGAGGCAAAGGAAGTTGTAGATAAGCAAAGGTATGAACGAAACGAATCAAGAGACTTTCAAAATGGAGTTGCAGCACGGTCATTGTTTGGTCCGGGGATCTATTTGATCAATGATGTAGAACTAGCAGCCCAATATGGATTTTGTCATGCGGAAGTTGAAAAGGATGAAAAGGCCGTTGTTCTCAACCAACAAGTCCATTTCAAGAATCCTTTTATTGTTAATTATAATTATAGTGAGAAAATGTTAAAAAAGGATGCTTTAAGCTGGAAGTATGCCAATATGAACTTCCCAGAAATTAGTGAGAATGCTGATTCATTAGAAACGTTAAAATGGATTGGCAGCATTATTAAAGAATATCTCCTTCATCATGCCTATGATGGGATTATCTATCATGTTGATGATGAGATCATTTATTATGTTTGCTACTTCCCAGATGAACAAATAACGGATATTAAGATTGATTTTAGCTTTCATATTCTAGAGCTAAAGAAGCATTCTGTTCCAACTATTCGCAAAAGCTATAAAAAATTAAGTCACTAGTGTAAGAGATTATTAGATTAATGGATTGTTGCTGAGAGCTTCGATTGATAAAGAGCCCTTTTTTTAGCGTGTTCACGTACAGAAAAAGAGGGCTCTTTTTGTTTTCTCCCCCCTAAAAACGACCATATTTGCCATAACGACCAACTTTTTTAAAAAATAGGTCCAAATTCTCATTATTGAATTTCAATTTAGAAAATTCGAAACATTATATTGACTTTGCGAGGAGGCTAGGCTACTATTAATTAAAGTTAATTGTCGACAATATCCACCTGCCTTTTTACTTTTTTGTTTAATTATGTTGGTTATTTCTTTATGAAAGCGTTATCAATAAAGACGGGTAACAGCTAGCTTTATTTCAAAAAATGAATTGTCGACATCCAAGGAGGGAGAGTAACCATTATCTTTTGATTCTATTAAAAAAAGGGAGAGGTCAATTATGAAGAAAAAGTTTTTGTTTGCTCTGTTTTTCATGTTTAGTGTTTTATTAGTCGCATGTGGTGGAAATGAAAGTGCTCAATCAGACCAAGGAGATGCTGGTGGAGAACAGCGAACCTCAGGCAGAAATAAATAGCGAAGAAGTGCTAAGTGAGATCGATCGAATTACAGATGAAATGAATGATGGCACGTTAAGTGAAGAAGAGGGTGTAGCAGAGCTTCAAAGTGCTATACCTGCACCAAATGGATACCCTACAAGAAATATTGAATTGGTTATTGCTTGGGGCGAGGGTGGAGGTTCAGATTTATATGCCAGGTCCATTGGTCGAGAAGCTGAAAAGATTCTTGGGGTAAGTGTTGTTCCAAATAATATGCCAGGTGGAGCGGGAGAAGTCGCATTAGCCTATGCTTTATCTCAACCATCCGATGGCTATACGCTATACGGAGCGATTACCTCCCAGGTGATTAATGAGGCATTAGGAGACCAATCCTATAGTTTCTTAGAAGACACGACATTTATTATTCGTAATCAAGGTGCGACAGAGGTTTTTTGGGTAAGAGATAGTAGCCCATATGAAACATGGGAGGATCTAGTAGCTGCAGATCAGGAAAACCCTGGTTCAATCACGGTTACAGGAGCTGGTACACTAGGTGATGACGAGTTGAGAGTTCTTGAGATCAATGAACAATTAGGTACAAATTTTACGTACATTCCAAGTAACGCTTCTGGGGAACGTGTTTCAAGTGTATTAGGAGGCCATATAGAAGTTCTTCATGAAACGACAGGTGCTGTTATTGATTTATATACAGCAGGTGAAATTAGACCACTACTTGTCCCAAGTGATATACCATTTGAAGGTATTGATGCACCAACGACTGCTGATTTAGGAATTGAGCTTGCTGTTGGACGCTGGAGAGGAATGAATGCACCAGGAGAATTAGATCCTGCGATTACGCAGTATTTACATCATGTTTTCTATGCAGCTTCAAAAATGCCAGATTATAAAGAGTATGAAGAAAACTCTTATTTGCATTTAGTTGATGGTTACTTGAATTCTGAAGATTATAAACAATATGCACAGCAGGAGTTTGAGATGGTTTCTCAGATGTTAACAAAGTACGGATTTATAGAGTAATTTGAAAAAAGGGGCTTGTCGATTTGACTGGCAAGCCCTTTTTTATTCTAAGGTTACCAGTAAAGTAAGTAGCGTGTACTAAGCTATTTATACGTCCAAAAAAGGTTTTTTCTTACTGTAAATCCTTTTGTCTGGGTTGCAGTAAGAGCTTGTAAAAGTAATAAAAGCTTATAAGGAGGGATATAGTTTGGAACGTTTTTTACATCGTTATGGAGAATTGATCGTTTTAGGGGTAATTCTTCTTGTTAGTGCAACCCTTTTAATTATGACGAATGACATTATTAGAATCTCAGAACAAAGGGCAGCAAGTGAAGCGGCAGGTCCGAAATTTTGGCCAATGCTCATTTTGTCAATCCTTACTGCATTAACAGCGTTTCGCCTTAATCAAAGCGATCATTAAGAAAATGAAAGACACCCCCAGTATCTGAACAAGAAGAAGAAGAATATTTGCAAGAATTTCATAATGTTAGACTTATTAGTTTGATGGCTCTTTACTTTCTTATCCATTTTTGCTCTGCAATACTTAGGTTTCATGGTCTCGTCCGTACTATATTTAATAGCCGTTTGTTACTTAATTAGAATGAAATGGTGGAAAAATATCACTTTTTCAATTGTCTCTCTTATTGTATTCACTTATGTATTTGGTAATTTTTTAATGATTCCGTTACCAAGAGGATTAGGAGCTTTGCGAGAAATTAGCTTCATTTTTTATTAAGGAGGGAAGAAAAAATGATTGATGGTTTATTCATGGGAATACAAACCGTAATTCATCCAATCATATTTTGTTATGGTTTTACTAGGTGTATTATTAGGGCTTATCTTTGGGATGATTCCTGGGCTTAGTGGAGTAACAGCAATTAGTTTGCTTATCCCATTTACTTATGCAATGGACCCGTTAAGTGGATTTCTTGTTATGGTCGGGATTTATTGTGCTTCTGTCTATGGTGGCGGGATCACGGCGATTTTGTTTAATACTCCTGGGGATGCTCCTGCCGCCATCACGACGATGGATGGTTATCCTCTTACTCAACAAGGGCACGCAACAAGAGCTTTAGGGATGGCTGTCTTTGCTTCACTTGTTGGTGGATTATTCAGTACAGTTGTCCTACGCTATTGGCACCACAAGCGGCTAAAGTAGCCTTATCATTTGGGGCACCCGAATATTTTGCTCTAGGTCTATTAGGACTTACTGTTGTGGCTAGTATGGACAGCAATAATCAACTAAAAGCCTTTATTTCAGTACTTTATCGGCTTATTTTTAGCCACAATTGGGTTAGATGTTATAACCGGGTAGCTAGATATAATTTTAATGCGAATTTTTACTTGCAGGTATCGATTTCATCCCTGTTATTATTGGTTTATTTGCCTTATCTGAAGTATTTAGTACGTTTCCATCGAGAAATCTTTTGAAAAGAAATACCAGAGATGGAAAAAGCGAATAAAATGCCACAATGCTTCTGCTGCCGAGTAAAGCAGACATCAATAAAACGAAAAAAACATTGGCGCGTTCAAGTGTTTTAGGGACGATTGTTGGAATCTTACCAGGAGCAGGAGCTACGATTGCGGCATTTATTGGGTATGGTGCAGCGATTCGTGCTTCAAAGGAAAAAGATACGTATGGGAGAGGAAATATCGATGGCGTAGCTGCACCAGAAGCAGCGAACAATGCGGCAGTAGGTGGTGCGATGGTTCCATTCTTAACCCTAGGAATTCCAGGGGGAGCCGTGACAGCTGTTATATTAAGTGCATTTTTAATCCACGGCTTGCAACCAGGCCCGTTATTATTCCAACAAAATCCAGAAATTATCTACTCCCTATTTGTAGGGATGTTTATAGCAAATATACGTAATGGCATTCGTTGTTTTATTTCCATTAAGTATTTAGTTAAGATTTTGAATGTCCCTTATGAGTTTCTAGGAGTGGCGATTCTGATGCTGTCCATTGTAGGGACATTCGCGATTAGTAATCGTATGGGTGATGTGTGGATTATGTTTTCTTTGGGATTGTAGGTTTTTTCTAAAGAAATATAATTTCTCTATCGCGGCGATCATTTTAGGATTAGTTTTAGGTGGAATTATTGAAAATGGTCTTCGTCAAGGTCTACTCATGACTCAAGGTGACTTTTTAGGTTTCTTTGCTCGACCTGTTAGTGGAACGATTCTTGTTCTAACGATCCTTTCTTTGTTTGTACCATTTTTACAATCTAGATTAGAAAAAAGGGTTTTGAGTCGAAAGCAATAGAGTAGGAAGCATTAGCTTCCTACCATTTTTTTAATCTTTCCAGAATTGATACACCCATGATAACGTTCTGAACGACAAAAAAGACCAAAGCTTTCGTCACTAAGGGCTGGGAAGAAAGCCATTTTATTGCTTTTTCCTTTATGATTATGTAGACCTAGTGAAGTGTGATTTTCATATGAATATGGTAGAATATAAAGAAACTTAGTAACCATATCGGCAAGCATTGAGGTGGAAAATGTCTACAAAAAAGCGAGACCCTGTGGAAGTGGTAACCAGTTCTTTACCGAGAAAAATAGCCAATCAGATTGCCATTGATATCTTTAATGAAAAAATATTACCTGGTCAACGTATAATAGAAGACCGTTATGCGAGTGATTTTGGAACAAGCAGAGCACCGATTAGAGAAGCTCTTTATTTACTCGAAATTGAAGGGGTTATTGAGAGGATCCCAAGAAGAGGCGCTTTCGTTAAGAAATACAAAAATAAGGAAATTAAAGATTTATACGAAATACGGTTATCACTCGAATTAATGGCGATTGACAGGGTAACCTCTGCCATTCCCAAAGAAAAAGCGAATGAAATCGATCGCATTATTGAGCAAATGGAAAACGCCGATTTAGAGTCTTATGCTCAATTAAATAGCGACTTTCATATTAAATTGCTTGCTCTGTCAGAAAGTGAAGTATTCATCAATCTTTACACGCGATTAGGCTCGCCACTGATGGCCCTTCAACGATTATCGTTTTTAAGATTGGAAAGCATGGAAACATCGATTGCTGATCATAAAATGATTTGGAAAGCGATTCAAGATAAGAAAATAAAAATGGCCAAGGTGCTGTTAGAGGATCATAATATGAGAGCACTCGATCGTCTCTCTAGATTATTAGAATCGAAGCATGAATGAAGCGGAAGCGAATAAGGAAAAGACGAGCTGTTCGTCGCTCGCCTTTTTGTCGTGCAAGGATATCGATAATATCAACGCTTCTTTTATCCAAAAAACGTTAAACCAATAATGAAAAATGGAATGGCTAGGATTAAAAGAACCATACAATAGCCCATAATATCCTTTGCTTTTACACCAGTGATTCCAAGTAGGGCAAGGGCCCAGAATGGCTGAAACATATTTGTCCACGTATCACCAGCACCGAAGGCTACAATGATTTTACCAATTGGAACATCTAATTCTTTTGCTATTTCTGCGATTAATGGCCCTTGAACGGCCCATTGACCGCCTCCAGAAGGGATAAAAATGTTCAGAAGCCCTGCTGAAAACCATGTTAGAACAGGAAGGTTAGCTGGTGTAGCGATACTTAACATCGCATCAACGAAGAGTACCCCAAGACCGGAAAGAGACACCATGCCCATAATACCACCGTAAAATGGGAATTGAAGAATGATCCCACTGGCTCCTTTTGTCGCTTCGCTGATCGCATGCCCATACTTCACAGGTGTTTGATGTAAGAGCAAACCAATTGATAAAAAAATGAAATTGACAATATTTAAGTTTAAATCAAATCCATTACGAGAAAAATGACTAACGATATAGGATAGCGCCATCAGTAAAATAAACGCTGTTAAAAGTCGACTATCTAGCCTTTCTCCCCATGTTCTTTTAACGGGTGGTTTTGATGCCGTGATTTCTGTGGCGGCATTTGTCGCTGCGCTTTCATCATCCAATAGCTGTGGAGCATAGGTTTCGATGCTTTTCATTTCAGCTTGTTTCTTTGGTGACATCATATAGAAAGTGAGTGGGACGACAAACAACACGAACATAATACTGTTTAATAACGCATAACTAGAAAATGAGGTTGCTGTAATAGGTATGATGCCGATAACATCTTCTAAAAAGTGCCCAGCAGTTGCTGAGGTTAACCCGGCAGGATGAAGAAGGTCCCAAATGCCAAATCATTTGTCCAGAATATCCAGCAGCGACAATAAGAGGGTAATGAATTTTGATGCCTTTTTTATAGGCTGCTTTCCCCATTTCTAACGCGAAGATCGCGCCTACGATTAACCCCAAAGCCCAGTTAACCCAAGAAAATACACACGCAATTAATGCTGTTAAAGCTGCAGCCTGTGCACTATTCGTCGGTTTTGATGCGACTAATTGGATGAACCTTTTGATGACAGGAGCAGTCGCTAAAGCATGACCTGTTACGAGGATCAACACCATTTGCATTGTAAACGCGAGTAAATCCCAAAAGCCTGAATACCAATGTTCAACCATGTTAAAAAGAGAGGAGTCCGTAAGCGTAATGCCTAAAAGAAAGGTAATGATCGTTAATAATATCGCGAAAATAATGGGGTCAGGCATAAATCTTTCAGAAAAAGAAGTAAACGTTTTTCCTAAGCGATTAATCATAAATAGTCCCTCCTCGTAAAATAAAAATTATGAATATATAAATATTGTCAACGTTTTCGTTCCACTTTAAGAAAGTTTAACTTTATTAAAGGATTAAAGTATGAATGCAACTAAGACTTTCGCCATTAAAGCTTGGCGATAAACCAAGCTTTCTAATAGGTACAAAGTATTCTTAAAGGTTTTCCATAAGCGCATTAACCATTTCCGTATAAGAAAGTAGTTGTTTATCCGTATGCGGTGGTGATGCTAGCATAATCGCTAGTGGCAATCCTTCTTCATTCTTTCCGTTCGGTATCACGGAAAGTGGGCCTCCCAAAACAGTCCAAGGCGTGGTAAACCGTGGATCACCAGTCGTCTCTCTACTTGGAGCTGGTGTTGAAATAGGAAGTGTTAAAAAGAAGTCAACCTTACTCTCAGCCCAGAATTGTTCTTTCGCACGGTTGATGGATGTAAGAGCTTGTTCATACTCCGCCTTTGAAACCCCCGTTCCTTCCTTCACCAATTCAACAAATTTTGTTCCGATGAGATCTTCATTCTCAAGAACGACCTGCTTATATTCTGACGCTGCTTCATACGTTAACGCGATACGATGCCAGGAGATCAGTTGTTGGAAGGAGTACGGTGATGACACTCGTTCAACTGTGTAATCATTCGCATGAAGTGTATGCTCGACTTGATTCAGCAAGCTCTGTAACGCGGCATCAGCTTCCTGATGTAGCGGATCAACAAGGATTCCAATTGTCGTTGATTTTGGATTAGAAGGATCATGAGGCTTTTCTACGTCCTTTTCTAAAAGTGGCTTCATTAAGAAAGCGAGCTCGTTTACGTTTTTTGTGAAAAAGCCAATTGTATCAAAGCTTGGTGCAAACGGAGCGGCATCTGTTAAAATCGGAGCTGATGTTGGTTTAAAGCCAGCAATTCCACAATAGGCAGCAGGTCGACTAACAGATGCAGCGGTTTGACTTCCTAGTGAAAAAGGGACCATCTTTGCCGCAACAGCAGCTGCTGAACCACTGCTTGATCCACCAGGTGTATGAGCTAGATGATGCGGGTTTTTCGTAGGGGCTGGGTCAAACCACGCGAATTCCGTCATATGCGTTTTTCCTAAAATGATCGCTCCCTGCTCTCTTAAATGTGCAATGATTTTTGCATCTCTCGTTGACGGCTGACGATGTTCCCATACTTTACTTCCAAGCTTGGTAGGCATTCCTTTAACGTCGATATTGTCTTTAATCCCTACAGGAATCCCGTGCAAAGGACCTCTGAACTTGCCTTCTTTGGCTTCACTGGAATACTGTTTGGCCATTTGCAGAGCTTTTTCTTCATCAATATGACACCAAGCAGCGATTGTTTGTTCTTCTTGCCTTATTTGCTGAAGATAAGCTTCTACAAGCTCTAGTGGAGTGATTTTCTGTTCATGAATAGCTACTGAAAGTTGTTGCAAAGAATAATCTAATAGATTCGACATAGTTACCTCTTTTCTGACAAAATTTAGATTAAGGATCCATTACTGTAAAGGACAGACAGTCGACTTTTCACACCATTCATAATAGATTTTACGATAAAAAATTGCAACGACTTTTTTAAATTTTCTAAATTCATCAAACTAACAAGCGTCTTTTTAAATAAAAAAAGGATAAGGGTAATCCTTGAAATAGCTGGGAATAGCAATGAATCAGGTTCCTATTTGGAGAAAGATAAATAGTTTATAAAAATAGGGGAAACATTGTTGTAATTATCAGAAAAATGTACTATGATTGACATAAGGTCGATTGTCGACAATTTGCTTTTCGATAAACGAATTGCTTTCCTATTTAGTAGATGCAGATAGATGGAAAAATAGACATACAAAAATGAGAGGGGCATTTCAATGAAGATCACGATTAGTCGTATTGAAACAGACGGGAAAATCAAGCTTCAAGAAAGTGGTGGAATTGCCATTGTCACGATTCACCGCCCACAACAGAGAAACGCCATGACAAAAGATATGTGGCGTGAACTGACAAGGGTTGGAAAGTTGATCGTGAAAAACCCTAAAAATAAAGTCGTTATTCTAAGAGGCGGCAAGGATCAGTTCACTTCTGGATCAGATATTAAGCAATTTAATCAATTAAGCGTTGAAGATGCAAACGAAGCTTTTCAATATATGGAGGAAGCGATTTCAACATTTGAAAAGCTGCCTTTACCGACAATAGGTGTCATTAATGGTCCTGCGATGGGTGCGGGATTTGAATTAGCACTTGCGTGTGACCTTCGAATTGGTAGCTCTAGTACGAAGATGGGCATTCCGGTCGGTCGCTTAGGGATTACATTAAACCAACAATTTGCAGCGCGTATTGTTCACTTCCTTGGAAAGAGTCGCACATTAGATCTCGTTTATACAGGGCGCATTCTACCTGCAGATGAATGTTATCAGCTAGGATTATTAAATTACTTAGTGACAGATGAAGAAGACATTAATCACTATACGTTAAAAATTGCCCGGAAAATATTAGAGCAATCACCAGCCTCTATTCTTGCAGTGAAACGCTCAACTGCTCATAGCTTACCGAGCGTATCCATTCCATGGGATACGGGAATCACGAACAGTGTCGACCCCGTTGACTTCCCAGAGGGTGTTCGTTCATTTGTCGAAAAAAGAAAACCGAATTTCAAAAGGAGAGGATAGTATGGCAGGAGCACTTGAAGGAATTAAAGTAATCGATTTAACACGTATTTTAAGTGGACCATATTGTACGATGACATTAGCAGATTTAGGAGCCGAGGTTATTAAAGTCGAAAGTCCAGCCGGTGATGATACAAGACAATGGGGACCTCCTTTTGTCCAAGATGAAAGTGCCTATTTCTTGAGTGTCAATCGCAATAAAAAGAGTATTGTCCTTAACTTAAAAGACGAGAAGGATAAAGAAATCTTTCTAAAGCTAGTGGAAACGGCAGATGTGGTGGTTGAGAATTTCCGTCCTGGAACGATTAAGAGACTAGGGATCGGCTATGATGTATTGAAAGAGCACAATCCTCGCATCATTCTTGCTTCCATATCGGGCTTTGGTCAAACAGGAACATATGCGCAGAAGCCAGGATATGATGTCCTCGCACAAGGAATGGGTGGATTGATGTCTGTAACAGGTGAACCAGACAGACCACCGACGAAAGCCGGCTTCTCTATTGCTGATGTTGGAACGGGCATGTGGGCAGCATTTGGTATTTTAGCAGCGATTATTGAAAGAGATAAGTCTGGTGAAGGACAGTGGGTCGATACATCCTTACTTGATACAATCGTCTCTTGGCAAACGTATCATGCCGGTAACTACTTTGCATCAAACAAAGATCCAGAGCCTTTAGGCAGTGCGCATCCAAACATCGTGCCTTATCAAGTGTTTGAAGCATCTGATGGTCACTTTATCCTTGCAGTAGGAAATGATAGCTTATGGGAAAAATTTGTTGACGCAATGGGACTTGATGAACTGAAAGATCCGAAGTATAAAACAAATCCTGAAAGAGTGACGAAGCGAGAAGAGCTTCTATCCTTCTTGTATGAAGTCTTTTTACAAAAAACAACAAAAGAATGGACAGAGCTATTTGAAAGCGTGAAAATTCCATGTGGTCCGGTCAATAAGTTCTCAGATATTCTGAATGATCCACATATGTTCGAACGTGAAATGGTTGTTGAACAAGAACACCCTACGTCTAGGAACATTAAAAATGCTAGGGACCCCAGTGAAATTCTCAAGAACTCCTGGTGAAATTAAAACGGTTCCACCTGGTTTAGGAGAGCATACAGATGAGATTTTAAAGGAACTAGGATACGAACCAAACCACTCCACTAAATAACAAATGGAGAGGGTGACTCAAAGAATAAGCGTCTATCTGTTAGTAGACAATAGCATGTGCCAGAACGTTTCATTCGTGCATGATGTATTGACATGGCTAACTAGATCAGCCCTTCTGAGTCACCCTTTTCTTGATAAAAATAAGGTTTACTCTCACTTATTCATAAATCAGACTAATCAATATAAAAATGTGCTGAGAAAAATGGTACAATGAAAAGAAGCAAATAATAATAAAATTGCAAATAGTTATAAAAAAGGTCACTTCATTAAGCAAGGATAGGAGAATCAAAATGAGTCAATTAAAGACAAACAGCGTGATTTCAGTAAAAGATATTGTCTGGAATCGTGATGGGAAGAAGATCTTAAACAACGTTTCCTGGGAAGTGGAAAAAGGGCAGCATTGGGCCATTCTAGGGCTTAATGGATCCGGGAAAACTTCTCTTTTGAAAATGATTACGGGTTATCAGTGGCCAAACGGTGGAGAGGTTTCCGTACTTGGGCATCGCTTCGGACAAGTCAATATTCAAGAATTGCGAAAATCAATTGGCTGGGTGAGCACCGCTTTAGATGATCGCTTTCAAAATCGTTCACGAGATACAGCGCTCGAAGTCGTATTAAGTGGAAAAAATGCCTCCGTTGGTCTTTTCGAAGAGATAACGGAAGAAGATATTGAAAAAGGAAATCAATTACTGGAGCAATTCAGAATTAGTCACTTAGCGAACCAATTCTTTCCTTCTCTCTCTCAAGGTGAGAGAAGAAAAGTGATGATTGCGCGCGCATTAATGTCTTCACCGCAGCTGTTGATTCTTGATGAGCCTTGTAATGGATTAGACATTTATTCAAAGGAAGAATTATTATCGACAGTCGAAAACATGATCTCGACACCAGATGGACCGACTTTGCTTTACGTTACTCACCATGTTGAAGAAATTGTGCCATCCGTTTCTCATACATTCCTCTTGAATACGGGTACCGTTGTTGGTGCTGGTCCTAAGCAAACAATATTAACAGAACCATTGTTAGAACAAACGTTTCGTGTCCCGATTGCTCTCCAATGGGAAGAGGATCGTCCGTGGATTCGAATCAAGTCGGGCAGTGCTTTAACAAAATAGGATACTACTTTATGATTCTAAAGGGTTTGATCCCTAGTACGCGATAAAACATCGTGTTTACTAGTCGGGTCAGACCCTTTTGCTTTGTCATCGAAAAAGAATCTATTTTTGACGCAGGAACAAGGTCACCAGTCTGATGTACCGTATTAATGAATCTATTCAAGATGACGAAGGTCTCACGTTGGATAGTATGAATGAAAAAATGATTCGTTCTATTAAAAAACGGGTATATCGTAACGGTAAACAGTTTCTTCTTTTTGACCAAAATGACCTACAGATCTAGCTTTGGTTTTTCAAACAATAGGAAACTCTTGACATGTATCTGAATATTTGAAATAATGTGTTACTGTAACACGTGCATAAACAACTGAAAATAAGTGTACTTATTTTCAGTTGTTATAGAATAGTTTGCACAAGCTTTTCAGCATCATTTTCACGCCATAAATGATAACGCTTACAAAGGGGGAGAGTAGCATGATTTATGTCTTCTTAGCTATTACAGTTCTTTCGATTTTCTTTGCCTTTCGTTTGAAAAAGCCACTGATTATGTCAGTACCGTTTGTTGCTATTTTTTTCTTTATGATCGTTCAGGTTGCTATGGTTCCATTAGGTTTTTTTGAGACGGTTCGCTTTATTTTCGGACTACGTTAAAGGGTGTTGATTATGACAAGCAAAGGACTCTCACAAAAAGTGAACGACTATGCAGTTTGCCCGAAATGTAAAAAAAGAGAATGGAAGGAGATTCCGAAAGCGCGCTATGTGTTTCTCATTAGTAGCTTGCCATGGCTCGTCGCCATCGTAGCTTCTATCATTGGTCAACCCTATTTTTTTCATCTTAATTCCGCTTATTGGATATGCCAACATGAAAATTGTGGGGAGAAAAACACCTTTAAGCAAATGTCAGTCATGTCACTATATTGGACCCAACGCAGCCTACTCGTTTTCGGCATACATAAGCAAAGCAACGGTTTACTTTGTAAAGGAGGGGATGCCCCAAAATAGCGATATGGAAATCTGAGTACAGTTCGATAATGAAAAGGAGGAAATTCTCATGAGAAAAATTGACAAAGATGTAGCTGATGCATACTTTCGTGCTCGGACAATGTTGGTTATTATCTGCCTAATCATTGGAGGATTTGTTTCGTTTGGGGTTGTTTTATTCGCTGAAGCGTTTTCGACCTTTACGATTTTAGGAATGCCAGCGCATTATTACATGGGAGCGCAGGGTGCTGTTATTACCTTCGTTATTTTGCTTTTTGCAAACGCCATCATTAGTGATCAGATTGATAAGAAATTTGGAATTGATGAAGAACAAAATACAAGAGTGAGCTCTGGCAAGGTGCTAGATCACTAGAAAGCTACAAACGTTTAGAGAAAATATCTGTAAGAGAGAAAGCTCAACGAAACGTAAGGGGGTTATACGAACATGGACCAGCAAACAATCGTATCCGTATTAATTATCTTAGCAACGTTCGGTCTCTATATCGGGATTTCTGTCTTCAATCGAGCAAAGGAAACATCTGATTTTTATGTAGCTAGTCGCGGAGTACCACCAATTTGGAATGGTATGGCAATTGGTGGGGATTGGATGAGTGCTGCCTCCTTTATCGGGATGGCTGGTACGGTTATGCTTTTAGGTTACGATGGTTTGGCTTACATTATGGGCTGGACTGGTGGTTATTTATTCCTTACCTTTTTACTTGCACCACAACTTCAGAAAATACGGTCGCTATACCGTACCAGAATTTATCGGTGACCGATTTGATAGTAATGCGGCTAGGTTAATCGCTGCAATTGCCACGATTATCATCAGTTTCACGTATATCATCGGACAATTGGCAGGCTCGGGAGTGGTTATTGGACGGATTCTTAATATCCCAGCGATGTATGGAACGATGATTGGGGTTGTCGTTATCGCCATCTATGCAACACTTGGTGGGATGAAAGGGATTACGTGGACCCAGGTTGCGCAGTACATTATTTTAATTATTGCTTATATTATTCCGATTGTCTTTATGTCACTGCAAGTCACGAACAATCCGCTTCCGTGGCTTACATACGGAGACATTGTAAGTAGACTAGGTGAGCTAGATCGAGAGCTTGGCTTCACCGAATATTTCGCACCATTTGCTGAGAGTGAAAAATCACAATTTATCGCGTTAATGTTCACATTAATGGTTGGTACAGCAGCTCTCCCACACGTTATCGTTCGTTTTTATACGGTGGCAACGATGAAAGCAGCTCGTTGGAGTGGGGCGTGGGCGCTTGTCTTTATTGCACTTCTCTATTTATCAGCTCCAGCTTATGCGGCGTTCTCTCGCTTTATTCTCATGACACGAGTAGCTGAACAACCAATTGATCAGCTGCCTGCTTGGACAGAAACATGGGTGAACACCGGTCTCTTACAAGTGGCTGATACGAAATGGAGATGGCATTCTTCAATGGGAAGAGATTGTCATTTCGAATGATATTGTCGTCATGGCAACTCCAGAGATTGCTAATCTAGGCGTATTTGTTATCGGTTTGGTCGCTGCAGGTGCAATGGCAGCAGCTCTTTCTACTGCGGGCGGTTTACTTATTACGATTTCCTCATCATTCGCTCATGATATCTACTACCGACTTATTAATCCACAGGCGAGTGATAAGAAGCGACTTGCAGCTGGGCGTTGGGCAATCGTTCTTGCAACAATCGTAGCAGGGGTGATTGCACTAGACCCTCCAGGTGTTATTACACAAATCGTTGCATGGGCATTCGCAATAGCGGGTGGAACATTCTTCCCTGTCCTCCTTTTAGGTGTGTGGTGGAAACGAATGAATGCACAAGGTGCGATTGCCGGAATGGTCATTGGGTTAGGAGTTACGCTTACTTATATTCTCTTCGCTCAGAATGGAGTGACCATATTCGGTATTCAAGATACGGGAGCTGGTCTTATCGGGGTACCGATTAACTTTATTGTGACCATCGTCGCTTCATTAATAACAGCACCACCTGCGCAAAGATTACAGGATGATGTCGTTGACCTCCGTTATCCAGAACAAATGAGCTATCGTGATGGCGAGGTTTGGATGGATGATACAAGTGGAAAATAACGAATTCATTAAACATATTCGCAAGCACCCGCTATTTGTTGGACTGCAGGAATCTGAGTTCGACGAATTACTGGGTGCCTGCGCACTCAAGCATTACGAAAAAGCTGAAAAGGTGCTCTATTCAAAGACACCGCGCGAAGGACTTCTGCTCATCCTGAAAGGGGTGGCAGAAGTTTTTGTATCAAGCAGCAACCAGCAGCAGGAGGTCCTGGAAGTGCTGCAAAAGGATGACATGATTGGCTTTTCAAGCTTGGCTGATTTTTTAGGTGAAAAAACCGAATATCCTGAGCGTTATACCGTTGAGGTGCGGGCGGTGGAGGAGGCGACGTGTCTACATATTCCATACACGGTTATTGAAGCAAGGTGGGATGATCCTGACGTTCGGGATTTTGTGTTAAGACAAGCAACTGTAAGACTTCGAGACATCTATGCCTCATTTGCTGAACAGGTGAAGCTGGCTAATCAATGGGGAGAGAGTGAGCCTTTTATTCGCAGAATCCAAGATGTGATGAATGAGCCGATCATAATTGTCGATATGGAGGATGACGTTCAAGATGTCGCGGAGATGATGGTGAAGAAGTCGACTAGCTCCGTTGTCGTCTTGAATGATAGCGATCAATTAATAGGGATTATTACTGAGAAGGATCTCGTCCAGCGTGTTGTAGCGAGAGGTCTTGGTGCAGGGGTCGTTGCCAAGGATGTGATGACGCCTCACCCATATATTATTTCCCGGGAAGCCTATTATTATGAGGCGATGTCGAGCTTTTTGATGAATGGCATCAAGCATTTACCAGTGATGGACGGGGCCCGTGTCATCGGAATGGTTACATTGTCGGACTTGTTGCGAAAGAAAAACCGTGGAACGATGGGAATCCTACAAACGGTTGAGGAATCAACCAAAGAGACGATTCATGAACTGAAGCCTGCGTTGTATGATGTACTCGGTCACCTCATTCAAGATGGAATTCCAACGATTCATACGCTTGATGTGATGACGAAGCTTTATGATCGTGTCGTGCGTCATGCAGTCGACCTCGCATTACAGGCGCTTCGGGAAAAGGGTGAGGGAGAGCCGCCAAGTGGCATTTGCTTGGTACATGATGGGCAGTGGTGGTCGAGGCGAACAGTTTATGCTGACGGACCAAGATCATTTTCTCGTTTATGCCAATCCAGAGCCAGAGCAAAAACAGGCGGTCATGACCTATTTTGAGAAGCTAGGAAAAGAAATTGTGAGTCACTTAGTGGCGGCAGGCTATAAACGGTGTGAGGGGTTGATGATGGCAAGTGAGGAGAGGTGGCGAGGCACGATGAGTGGCTGGCAGGATCGCATTCGTAGCTGGGGACTACGTGCGACGAACGATAACCTGCTGCTTGCGCATAACTTCTTGTCCTTTAGATATTTGTACGGGGATGAGGCCTTGCACGATCAATTTGTGAAAATGGTGAAAGAACAACTCACGAAATCAAGGATCTTTCTTTACCGCATGGCAGAAATGGAAAAGGAAAACCCTGTTCCGACGTTTGATCATCCAATTCGTGCCCTCTTTCGGATGAAGAAAGAAGTAATTGATATGAAAAAGCATGCGCTCTTTCCACTGCATCACTGTTTACAGCTCTTAGCTGCACAGCATGGCATTTTCGATGGCAAGCCTTTGGAATTAGTAGAAAAGCTCATGGAGCACCATGTCTTCTCAGCACAAACAGCGGATGACATTCGTTTCGCCTATGAAATCGTCCTGCGCATTCGTGTAGAGAGAGTCTGGAATGCCTATCAACTAGAAGAGAAGGCGACAAGTGAGGTCCAATTTAGTCATTTGCGGACGAAAGATAAAGAAGAGCTCATGATCGCCTTGAAAACAATCCGTAGCCTACAAAACCAAACTCTCGCCCTCTAAAATGATATTGAAAATGTGTCGGGAGGGTTCAAAATCGGGAGGTGAAACAATGTTTTGGAAGAAGCCGATATTGTCGCAGTTTGTAAAGAATATCCGCTTAATACGCCACTGCGTGAGCTCACATTTACGGTATTTGATACGGAGACAACAGGCTTTGCCGTTGGGGCGAGGGACCGTTTGATCGAGATTGCGGCTGTTCACGTTAGCCAATTGAATGTTCGGCAAGAAACATTTCAAATGTATGTAAATCCAGAGAGGGACATCCCTACTGAGATCATCGAACTAACTGGTATTTCCGAGGAAATCGTCAAGGATGCACCAAATTCACTTGAGGCGATCGAGGCTTTTTTTGCGTTTAATGAACAAGGGAAAAGCGGGATTTGGGTTGGGCATTACGTTAGCTTTGATGTGATGGTCCTCAAGAAGGAAGTACAGCGGCATCAATACCGTATTGATTTGCCTATTTGTATCGATACACTCGATTTGATTGGGTACTTAAGCCCGTCGAAGCATATGGTTGATCTTGAGAAATATGCAAGGCAATTTGGCACACGGATGTATGAGCGGCATCAAGCATTAGGGGATGCCTTAACGACTGCCCATCTCTTTTGTGAGTTGCTTCATCATCTTGAAGACCGAGGAAAGCATACGCTTGCTGACCTCATTGACATTAGTGAAATGAACAGTAGAAGCATACAATTCTGAAAAGTCGCGCTCGTCCCTCTAATAAGATGGTATATCTCCCCATCCCACCTAATAAACTGTACCAATCACCAACACAGAATTAGGGAGGCGAGTCGTGTGCACGATTACATCAAAGAGCGAACTATCAAGATAGGTAGGTATATCGTCGAGACGAGAAAGACGGTGAGGACAATAGCCAAAGAATTCGGCGTCTCGAAAAGTACTGTACACAAAGACCTCACGGAACGCTTGCCTGAAATTAACCCAGAGCTTGCAATTGAAGTGAAGGACATACTTGAGTACCATAAATCGATTCGTCATTTGAGAGGTGGTGAGGCGACGAAAGTAAAGTATAGAAAGACACAAGATGAATCGCTACAGCCGATTGTAAAATCACGCAACTAATTTTCTAAAAACACATCCCTGCACGAACATTCTGTGATAAAATTAACAATTAGGAAAATCGTATTATTAGATACGACTGATGTTCGGAAAACAGGGAGGCAAGGAATCATGTTTGGTCGAGATATTGGAATCGATTTAGGTACTGCAAATGTCCTTATTTATGTCAAAGGAAGCGGGATCGTTTTAAATGAACCTTCTGTTGTCGCAGTTGATACCTCAACAAAACGAGTCTTGGCAGTTGGAGAAGAAGCATTTCGAATGGTCGGACGTACACCAGGAAATATTGTTGCCCTACGTCCAATGAAGGACGGGGTCATTGCTAATTTTGAAATGACTGAATCAATGTTGAAGCATTTTTTAGGAAAAATTAACGTCAAAAGTCTTTTCTCAAAGCCACGAATTTTAATTTGTTGTCCAACAAATATTACCTCAGTTGAACAAAAGGCGATTCGTGAAGCAGCGGAGAAAAGCGGCGGGAAGAATGTCTATTTGGAAGAGGAACCGAAAGTCGCTGCAATTGGAGCTGGAATGGATATTTTTCAACCGAGCGGTAACATGGTCGTAGACATAGGCGGTGGAACAACAGATGTTGCTGTTCTTTCGATGGGTGATATCGTCACCGCCTCTTCCATAAAAGTCGCTGGTGATCGCTTTGACTCAGATATCCTAACGTACATTAAGAAAAAATATAAGCTTCTGATTGGTGAGAGAACATCAGAAAATATAAAGGTGCAAGTAGCAACAGTATTTCCAGGTGCACGTCAAGAAGAAATTGACATTCGTGGTCGTGATATGGTAAGTGGACTTCCACGTACAATTACGGTACACTCAAAAGAGATACAAGAAGCCTTAACAGAGTCGGTTTCCTATATTGTACAAGCCTCTAAACAGGTGCTTGAACAAACACCACCAGAGCTATCTGCGGACATTATTGACCGTGGCGTGATTTTAACAGGTGGAGGAGCGCTCTTACATGGAATTGATCAGCTTTTAGCAGAGGAGCTAAAGGTCCCTGTCCTTGTGGCAGACGAGCCTATGCATTGTGTAGCAAAAGGAACAGGTATTATATTAGAAAACTTAGACCGCATGTCTAGCAAAAAAGTCCGAATTTAGGCAATGTTTTTTGAATGATATAGAAGTTATTTTCTTTGGGGGTTATACAATGCTTCGTGGAATGTATGGGGCTGCAGCGGGAATGATCGCGCAGCAACAACGTCAGGAAATGCTTACGAATAATATGGCCAATGCAAATACTCCGGGATTTAAGGCAGATCAGGCATCATTGCGCTCGTTTCCAAACATGCTGATACAGGCAATGGGGACGAATGGCATGGCACCAGGACAAGCACATGCGGTTGGTACGTTGACAACGGGTGTTTATTTACAGGAGCGGATGCCGAATTTCCGTCAAGGTGATTTGATGGAAACAGGGAATAATACGGACATTTCCTTGCTGCAAGGTGTGATGCCACCAACTGAATCTGGTCGACCTGGTGCGCTTTTTTATACAGTCCAAAATGAAAACGGGGAACTGCGTTATGCACGCAACGGAAATTTTACGATTGACGGCGCAGGCTTCCTAACATCAACAGAAGGACATTACATTCTCGATGCAGCTGGACAACCTATTCAAGTTGACAACGACGAGTTCCGTATGAATGAAGCGGGCTTTGTCACAACAGCAGATGGTGCTGCAATCGCTCAATTGAATGTGGTTTATGCGGATGATCCGATGCTGCTTGTAAAGGAAGGAAATGGACTTCTTCGCTTTGAGGGTGAGGGAGATCTTCCGACTGCTATCGGCAATGGCGCGATTACGTATCAACTGCAGCAAGGCTTCCTTGAACGTTCAAATGTCGATGCTTCACAAACGATGACGGAGATGATGAGTGCGTATCGGTCGTTTGAAGCGAATCAGCGCATCCTGCAAGCATATGATCAAAGTATGGAAAAAGCAGTGAATGAAATTGGACGAATTGGCTAACGATTGGCCATTAAAGAAAGAGTAGATCAGTTTCTGTCTAAAAGGTAGAATGTAATAGGTAAGGACCTGAACTTTAAGCGAAAACGAGGGATAACGATGAATACATCGATGATTGCCGCTTCTGTGACAGCAGGACAGCTGCAGCGTAAGCTCGATACACTTTCTCATAATATGGCCAATGCGAATACGCCTGGATTTAAGCGCCGTGAGACGACGTTCTCAGATTTGCTTTTTCAGCAGGTGAACAATCAATCGGCTGCAAATTTTGAAGCTGGGCGCTTAACACCGAATGGTTTGCGGGTCGGCTCAGGTGCGAAAATTGCGCAAACAGCACTTCGATTCGATCAAGGAACATTAATGCCGACGGACCGTGAGCTTGATTTTGCGATCGCAGAGAAGAACCATTTTTTTCGGATTGGAACGACAGAAAATGGTGAACAAGTAGCAAACTTGACGAGAAACGGCTCGTTTTATTTAAGTCAAGATCCTGATAATGCTGGACTTCTGACCATTGTAACAAGTAATGGTGATTTCTTATTAGATGGTGGCTTTAATCGGATTAACGTACCGATGAATTTTCAATCGATTCAATTGACGGATGAAGGTGTTTTAACAGCTACATTAAATGATGGAACGGTGGAAGAGCTTGGGCAGCTAGCGTTGACTCAAGTGCACAAACCACAATTACTTGAAGCGGTTGGCGATAACCTTTACCGCATTCCAGACTTAGCTGCATTAGGTTTCGCGGAAGAGGATGTATTTGAGGAAGTACCAGCAGATGAAGGTCGGGTTGTGCAAAGTGCTCTCGAAGGGTCGAACGTTGACTTGAGCCGAGAGATGAGTGAGCTACTGACAACACAACGCCAGTACCAATTTAATGCACGTTCGATTTCAATGGCTGATGAAATGTCTGGGCTTATTAACGGCATTCGCAGATAATGAACGTCGAAATGATGACCTAGCGCAAATAGGTTGAGTGGATTTGAGGAGAAAACGATGACTGAACAAGAATCACCTAAACAAACAACGGAAGTAGAGCATATAGAGGAAAATAACCCGCCAAAGGCGAATGAGAGTCAAAGTGGGGAACAGTCCGAAACAAATAGTGCAAAGCGCAGTGGTCGAAAAAAACGAAAGCCACGCTTGCGAATTTTCCCTATTTGGCTAAGAATTATTTTATCGATCGTCCTAATCGGTGGAAGTCTTCTGCTTGGCTTAATTGTTGGCTATGGGGTTATCGGTGATGGTTCTCCTGCAGATGCGCTCAAAACTGAAACGTGGTACCACATTATTGATATCATTCGAGGAGAAACCTAATCTCCCTCGGATGATTTTTTATTTAGAGGGGATACAATCGTTATCATCTCACGTTCATTATGATCCGTCATTTCTTTGTTTCTATACACAATGGTGAGCTTTTCGCTATCATCCGAATGGAGATAGATTGTGGTATAATGGGAGAAACATGAAGTGTGGAGAGGATGAGTTTGATGCTTACGATTGAAGAAATTAAAGAAATTATCCCTCACCGTTATCCTTTTTTATTAATCGATCGAATTGAAGAGGTAGAAGATGGGAAGCGGGCAGTCGGCGTGAAGAACGTGAGTGTAAATGAAGAGTTTTTTAATGGTCATTTTCCAGAGTATCCGGTTATGCCTGGTGTTCTTATTGTTGAAGCGCTCGCTCAAGTTGGTGCTGTTGCCATTTTGAAACCAGAAGCAAATCGGGGCAAGCTCGCTTTTTTTGCTGGCATTGATAATTGCCGCTTTAAAAGACAGGTGAAGCCAGGGGATCAGCTGCGATTGGAAGTGGAAATAACTCGAATCAAAGGGCCCATTGGTAAAGGTCACGGGATTGCAACGGTAAACGGTGAAGTTGCGGCAGAAATGGATATGACGTTCGCCATTCGCGATTAGTCAGCTGAAAACGAAATGGTTTGTCGATTGACGAAGTATTTTTTACATAAAAACGATGAAACAGGTATAAATCATTTGCAAAGCTGGCAAGCCTATACGTAATTGAGTATAGGCTTTTTACTTGTAGATGTGTTGATCGGGGTAGCCTCTAATTGACACATAAATGCTGAAATCGTTTTCAATAAGGGATAAGCAGCTTATATTTTGACATCTTTGTGAGAAATGATGTGATAAGTTGTGAAGGTGGTTAGACATTACCTAAAAAGCCTGCATTTCATAGACGTGAGTGAATAGAGTTGGTAAGATACACACAGACTAACAGAAGAGCAAGATAACGATGAGTGTTAGTCATATATTATATTTGGGGGTAATAACTATGAAGAAGAAATTATTTATGACAACAGCAGCAGCTGTCTTATCATTAGGAGTATTAGCAGCATGTGGAGCAACTGAAGAAGAACCAGCAGTAGATCCAGCTGTAGAAGATCCAGCACCAGTGGAAGATAGCCAGTAGAAGAACCAGCGGCTGATGAAGAAGTTGAATTAGAAGTTGAAGAAGATCCTGCTCTAGAAGATCCAGCTACAGAAGATGAAGTTGAATTAGAAGTTGAGCAGAAGAAAGAAGAAGCTACTAACTAATCACCTTTCCCTTATATAGACCTATCGCCTTAGTGCGATAGGTTTTTTTAGTGCGCTTTAATGCAGTAGTCACCCCTGTCGTCACATATTCCTATAGACAGCGTTGCTATTCTTCCAGTAAAATGAAAGAAAATTGGAATAGTTATGAGAGGTGGGATTGGTAAATGCCCGAAGTTGAAGTGCCCCCTAACCATTCACCGGATGTTGGCGCAGCAAGCAAGACACGTTATGATCACGATCGACTGCAAGCCGTGCAGAACGTACATAATCACACCCATGCAGCGTCACCGAAAGTGAAGCAAATGATGTTATCGTCCACTTTTGCCACTGGTCTTTTCTTTAGTGCTCCATTGATCACAGATGCTGCCCTAGGTGATCAGCCTTTGACAGAAGGAATGTCACATCCAGATGTGAAGCAGCTGCAGGAAGCGTTAAAGGAAAAAGGTCATTTCACCTATCACACAGCTACAGGGTACTATGGCTCCATTACGGCAGAAGCCGTTTCCTCTTTTCAGCGTGCGCAGGGACTCCCAGTAAGTGGACAAGCTACTCGCGCAACGTTAGATCAGCTCCTTACGCAATCAGAAAGGTCATCAGTAAAAGCAGCAGCTGCAAGCTCAGCTCTCTCCACTCAGCAGGTACTTAGACAAGGGACGAGCAGCAGTCAAGTGGCTAGCTTACAGCGTCAGCTTAAACAAGCTGGGCATTTTCAGCATGAGGTTACTGGTTATTACGGACGGATTACGACGGAATCGGTGCGTTCTTTTCAACGTGCCAATCGCTTATCTGTTGACGGCATTGCTGGTCCGCAAACATTAAATGCCTTGCAGAACACGACTGCTGTCACCATTGAACAGGTCCAGCCCTCACCTGCACCTGCGAAGGCAACGCCTGCACAAACGAATGCAGTCATTCGTTTAGGATCATCAGGTCAAGCAGTATCGGATCTTCAACAGCGACTCCGTGACCTTGGCTACTTTCAAGGATCGGTAAATGGACAATTCTCTGAATCAACGAGAGATGCAGTTCGCCGTTTTCAGCAGCAGCAGCGCATTGCCGTTGACGGCATCGTTGGTCCGCAAACATGGCGGTCCCTTAACTCAGCCACAACAGTAGCAGCACCAACACCTGCACCAGCAAAACCGACTGTGCAGCCACCTGCACCAGCGCCATCTGCTCCACAAACAGGATCGACCGTGCTGCGCATTGGCCAGCAAGGAGCAGCTGTATCGAACCTTCAGTCACAGCTTAAGGTTATTGGCTTATTTAACCAGGAGCCGACCGGCTACTATGGGACGGTAACAGAGCAAGCCGTTCGTGCCTTTCAGCGTCAGCAAGGACTGACAACAGACGGCATAGCTGGTCCGAAAACGATTCAGCAGCTTAATAAGCTTGCTGGTAATCCGCCATCTGGGACAAGTGAATTCAATGTGATGAACCTTGTCGCTGATGCATCCGAACAACTAGGAGTGCCTTATGTGTGGGGCGGAACGACGACTGCAGGCTTTGATTGTAGTGGATTCCTCCAATTTGTCTTTGCGAAAAGCGGAGTCCAACTGCCTCGTACAGTCGCTGCGATGTGGGATGTTGGCAGCTCCATCAATGACCCGCGTGTTGGCGATCTCGTCTTTTTTGAAACGTACGCACCAGGTCCTTCTCATGCAGGCATTTATATTGGCAACGGACAATTCGTCCACAGTGGCAGCTCTACTGGAGTAACGATCGCTAATATGAGCACAGCCTATTGGAATGATCGCTATATTGGAGCGAAGCGGATGTTTTAATCTCAAAATGAAAAAAGATGACTGATAAGAAATGATCTTGAACTTGTTACTCAATGCATCATCCATGCATACATAACAGGAACAATGACGTTCTCTTCTCAGTCATCTTTTTTTTGTTCTTTCCTTATAAAAAACCACCCCTGCACTGCAGAAGTGGTTCTTCATCATGATTGAAGGCGAAACTCTTCATTAAGCACTCTTGAAAGAATGACAGAAAATTGGGCGCGAGTGAGTCGGTCATTTGGACGATAGTAGAGACCGTCCTCATAGCCGCTCACAATGCCTAGCTCGACCATGCGACTGATTTCACGATACCCGGTTGTGCGCTCTGTCACATCGACAAACGTAGAGTTTAAATTGGTACCGAGCGCGAAGGCTTGGCCAAGGATCGCAGACATTTGTGCTCTCGTAATTGGAGCATTTGGACGAAATGTTCCATCTGAGAAACCGCCAATAAGTCCTTTCTCAACCGCAGTGGCAATTGCGCCAGCTGCAAAGTAATCCTCAGCTACATCTGGGAATGATGTTTCTTTCTTATCGGTATCCCAGTCAAGAGCACGAGCGATCATTGCCATTGCCTGTCCACGTCTGACAGGAGCATTTGGATCGAAGCGACCATCATTATAGCCGCTAATAATGCGAAATCTTGCTAAATAGGTGATCGAAGGCTCAGCCCAGAACGATAGGGTAACATCTTTGAAAACAAATGAAGCACTTCCACCATCCCCAGGATCAGGGGCTGGAGCAGGAGGCTCTTCGACATTGACAGCATAAGGAAGGCTCTTAACTGATTCCGTTCCGTCCTTATCAATCGCTGTTACCGTATATTGATACTTGCCAGCAGGTAATGTTTCCTCAAAAGCAGGCTGTGTCACTATTGTGATGAGCTTGCCATCACGATAGACCTTATAAGAGCGAACTTGATTCGGACGATCATGAATCCACGCTAATGAGTAACGAGCACCTACCGTTGGTTCATTAGAAAGAATCTTTCCGTTTAATGTATGAGGAGCAACAACTGGCTCTCCCTTAGGCTCTGGTGGCGTAGGGGGTTGAATTAACCCGTAGCCAAATTGACTATTGCGATTATGATTGGATGTCAATGGTAAGGCATCTTCCTGAGCCATCTTGCGAATATCACGTGCATGAAGCTCTGGATAGGCTTCGCGATACAACGCAAGCACGCCTGAAACAAAAGGAGCTGCCATCGAAGTTCCGCTCATGTTGCGGTACCCGTTGTTTAAATGTGTACTATAAATGCTGACACCAGGTGCTGTAAATTCAATTTCTGGACCAGTTGCTGAAAAACGGGCGATACGGTTGCGTTCATCAATCGCTGAGACAGCAATCACACTTCCATATTTCGCAGGATACTCGACCGGTTTTTCAACCGATGTGTCTTCATTCTTGTTTCCGGCAGCTGCGACAACCAACACATCCTGATTATACGCATGATCGACAGCAGCCTTTAATGAAGCAGAAGAATTAACCGTCCCAAGACTTAAGTTCACAATGTCCATATTTTGCTCAACAGCCCACTCAATGCCACGAATGGTATCATTAAGCTTACCGATGCCTTGTTGATCAAGAGATTTCACCGCATATAATTTCACACCATAAGCGACTCCCATATTTCCAGAGCTCGCATGATTAGCAGCGATAATGCCCGCGCTATGTGTTCCGTGCCCATTATCATCTTGATAAGAGCTTGTATAATCAACCATTGAGACACCGCCAGCTATTTTCAAGGCAGGGTGATTGGCGATTCCGCTATCAATCACGGCTACCTTTACGCCCTTACCGGTATAGCCAGACTGCCAGGCAGTGGGAATATTTAAATGATCGATCCCCCAGTTTCGGTAGGCAGAATAATCAACCGCTACATCTTGGTTATGTTCAATAGAGATGACGGTTGGCCATTCCTCAAGCGCGTCGATCGTTTCAACGTCAGCGCGAATAACAGCCCCAGGAAAGAGCGAGAACGTCTCGACGACCTCTACAGGAAGCTCTTCCATCATCTCGATCGATGCCTCATCCTCAAATACGAGAATATATTCTTCCATGGCAGCAGACACCATTGAGGTTTGAAAAAAGAAGAGGATAAACAAAATAGGTACTAAACGTTGAAACCAATATGTCATGATGCCATCAACCCTCTCATAAACTATGAAAATGTAAGACAAGTTCTATTCATTATTATAGAAGAAAATTGAAATGATTGGAACTAGTAAGGCGAAAAGAAAAAATAAAAAAAGAGGTTTAGAAATCTGAAAAGAGGAAATAAAAAAAGCAATAGGCTTTTAACCTATCGCTTGTTGAAAGAATGATTTAATTGACTTAGTAGAGGGCACGGTGTAAGAAGACAGCAAGCTGAGCACGAGTTGTCGTGTTACCAGGTCCGTAAGAGCCATCATCTAGTCCACCAGTAATGCCGCTTGCAGCTAAACGTTGAATCGCTTCATAAGAATTGCGGGATTCATCAATATCAGAGAAATGAATCGTTTCTGATGCAGCTTCTAATTCAAAAGCTTTCGCAAAAACAAGAGCAATATGTTCACGTGTGAATGGGTCGTTTGGCTTGAAGTTTCCATTGGAATCTCCGCTAAACAATCCTGCATCTGCGACAGCTTGAATTTCATCATAAGCATGGAACTTTGAAGAAACATCGTTAAATCCTTTTGCTTGACCAGTAGGTTTTAAATCTAACGCACGAGATAAAATAATCGCCACCTGTGCACGAGTGACAGGGTTGCTAGGCTTGAAAATGCTTGTGTCGTAACCGTTAATAATATTTGCTTCACCTAATGTAGCAATTTCTTTTTTAGCCCAAAAACTTGAAGGAACATCATGGTATTGACCAGCGGGTAGCTGCTTTAATGAAACTTGTTGAATTTCTGGCTCTGCCTTTACTTCTTCTTTCAGAACACGTCGAGCACCTAAGTAGCGATCTGACCAGTAATAAGGATCATTTACACTTGAAATTGAAATCCCTCTTGAAGAGGATGCATGAATAAATTGATTGTTACCTATGTATATACCAGAATGAGACGGGCCAGGCTTATATGTTTCAAAGAATACAAGGTCGCCAACTTCTAAGTTCGATCTTGATACAGCTTGACCAGCACCGTATTGCGCAGCAGCTGTTCTCGGTAAATCAACTCCGACTTTATTAAATACATACCCAATAAATCCAGAACAATCAAAGCCACTTGGCGTTGTGCCTCCAAAACGATAAGGTGTTCCTAGTTGATCGCGGGCAATAGAGACAATGCTGTCTTTCGTAGATGCTTCGACTCTTTCCTGTGGGACAATCGTTGTAAGTACGAGAATCGCTAATACGACAGATATCATGTTCTTTACCAAAATAAAACACTCCGTTCATTAAAATAATTCTATCTTTTTCCTGCATAGCTAATATATTCACAAGACTTAGTCTAGCATAGGTTGATCATTTTGTTCATTACAGTTGTGTAACAGAACGACAACATTTAATGACAAAGTGATTGCAGAACTGACAGAAGGACGAGCAAAAATTCAACAAAATGGCTTGATTCCTTTGTCACACTTCAGTCATATTTCAGGACATTTCACCATTTGATTACCTTGATCTGAAAATGCGACTTGTGTTCAACAAAAGTGATTTGTACAATAGAGAGGGCATTAGAACAGAATTAAGCATAAGCTAGGAGAAGATAGAATGAAACAATTAGTCCTCCCAGTTGTAATCCTCCTCTCGATTGTCCTTGCAGGATGTAGTGAACAAATGCAGACAGAGGAAATTTACGACCGTGCAATCACAGCAACAGAAGAACTAGAAAGTGTAACATTTCAACGCAACCAAACATTACGAGCACAGCAGGAATCATTTCGCTCAGCGATGAATGGTGTTATACAATATGAACCACTTGAGGTGTATTCCGATGTTCAGATGCATCTCCTGAACTTAAATGAATCAGTCGACATGGACATGCTCATCACAGAAGATGAGTGGAAGGTGCGTCCATACCAGCCAGGTGCTATGTGGCAGGAGCGTAACCGCGAAGACATGACCGATCCATTATTCGATGATCCCACTTCTTTATTAAAGGAATTTGAACCATATAAGGAAAGCTTTCTTATGAAGCAATCAAATATTCGTTATTATGAACCTGGTCAACAGGAAACGGATGAAGTGGATGAGGAAGAGTTAATTCCAACGTATGAAATTTCATTTAGAGGAGCGGATGAACAATATAAGCCGCTTGTCCAAAAGCATATTGAACAAATGGGCCTCGCCTCACATGAAAATGTTAATATAGAAGAAGTAATGGATTCCGTCGAAATCGAACGAATTGACATGACGATCTTCATTGATCAAGAAACCTTCGATGTGCATCGATTCCAGACGCGTTTCCGCTACGTCGTGCAAATTCTTGATGAATACCGGGTCATCGATGAATCATTGCTCGTACGCTTCCAAGATCATAACCAACCCATTACCATTGATGAATTTGTCAATCAAGATTAAAAACGACAAAAACCACTCGAATTCAATTTGAAATCGGGTGGTTTTTTTTGTGAAAAAAGCAGGAATATTTCAAGAGCATGACAAATAGAATGAAAAGTCGGAAAAAACAGGAATGTAATCAAACTGTAACAAAGTGTCATCAAAGTGATAGCTATCATATTCTTCCAGTTATTATGACAAAATCTCTTAAAAAAAATGAAAATACCTACAAAATTCCCTTTGCAATCTCTAATAGTTTGTGTAGAATGACGTTAAGTATTGAAAACTATGCCAATTCGATAGAAATCTTTCCTGTATTTCTATTAACTATCTCTGTGACCACTAGTCTTATTGACAGTCCACAATCTACCAATGTATAATCAGAGAGCAGATTTACGTTTTGAATTGGCGATTTTACTAATTTGAGGAGGCGATGAACGACTTATCGACTAGGATGATTGCAATACCATCATTATTAGCCATAGAAGTCAAGAGGCGTCAGATCAAGTTAGCAATCTCGTAAATTCCGTACATAACAATGTACATACCTTAAAGGAGGAAATTATTCACATGAGTTATCAACCTAAGTCTTACCGCAAGTTCCTAGCAACATCGGTATCAGCTGCAATGGTGGCTACCGCTTTCGCAGCAGTACCAGCAAACGTAGCAAACGCAGAATCAGATGCGTCTTTCTCTGACGTATCAGCACAACACTGGGCTTCTGCTGAAATCTACCGTCTAGCTAACGCTGGAGTTATCTCTGGTTACGAAGATGGTACATTCAAGCCAGGTGAATCAATCAACCGTGGTCAAGCAGCTACTCTTCTTGCAAAAGCAGCTGGTCTTGAAATCCCTACATCAGTTGAATCTACACCTTTCAGCGACGTATCAGCTGAAAACAACTTCGCTGGCGTTGTAACTGTAATGCAAGAAGTTGGCTTCATTGGTGGTTACGAAGATGGTACATTCCGTGCTGGTCTTGACATCACTCGTGAGCAAATGGCTTCTATCCTAGTTCGTACGTTCGGCCTAGAAGATAAAGGCGAAGAAGTAACAGTTGGCGACCTTGATAGCGCACACTCAAGTCACCAAGCAAACATTGAAATCCTTGCTCAATACGGTATCACTAGCACAGCTGACGGTAACTTCCGTCCGAAAGAAACAGTACAACGTGCTCAATTTGCTGCATTCTTAGACCGTGCACTTGCATGGCAGAATACACAAGAGCTTGGTCTTACTGGCCTAAACTTCGTTGATGCGAACACAGTAGAAGTATCGTTCAACAGCGAGCTTACTGAAGCTGATCTTGAAGCTCTAGAATTCGCTTTCAACCCAGAGCTAGAAATCACTGCAAAAGCTCTTAAAACAGCTGAAGTTAGCACTTCTGAAACACAATCAACAGTTGTTCTTACGACTGCTACTCAAGAAGAAGGCACTAGCTACACACTTTGGGTAAATGGTAACCAAACGAACCTTGTAGGTGAAGGTGTACCAGCTCAGTAGACCCAATAGTTGACCTTGCAGTTGAATCTGTAAGTGCATCTGTAAGTGCGATTAACAATAAAGGTGTTATCGTAGTATTCAAAGAAGTAACAGAGGCCAAAGAAGGCGTTACTGTTGAAGTGAAATCTCCATCTGGTAAAGTTGTTGCTGTTAAAGCTATTGACTTATCAGTAGGTGATACTGAAGTATACTTTGAATTTGTTACTGAAATTGCTGGTGATTTAGAAGCTGGTACTTGGACTGTAGCTGGTGTTGAGTACGATTATGCAGCTGAGTTGGCTGTTAAAGCAGTAAACGATGCTTCTACTCAAATTCAATTGCTTACAGCATTAAATTCTCCATACTTCACAAATGTTGTTGAAGATAACATTGTTGAATACTGGAATAAGAGAGCAAACCTAACTTCAACACCTGAGACTGTGGCTGACGTTCAAGAAAAGCTAATTGATGCAGCTAATAAAACTGTTACTCAAAATGCCCAAGTTGAAGATATCTTAAAGGCAGCTCAAGCTAATAACCAAGTGGCTTTACTTTCTAGACTTAAAGCTGCTAATTTTGACAGAATTTTAGATGTTAACATTGCTGACTTAACTGTAACTACTCCTGATGTTGATGGTTATTTAACTGCTATTGAAGCATTAGGTGCATGGAATGCTGCATTACCTGTTTCTGCAGATACTATCCAAGCTGAAATTGATGCTGTTAACTTAGATATTGCTGAAGCTTATGCTGCAGAAACTAACGATAATAGCGACGTTTCAATTGTTCGTCAAAGTTTAACAAGAGCTGATTATAACAAAGCTCTAACTCAAGTAAATAATTTAGATGAAGAAGATCAAGAAACTGAAAAAGAAGATTTATTAAAGGCTTTAAATATCACTGATCTTTTAATTAAATTAAAAGAAGCTCAAACAAACGCTGCTATGGGTACAGCTTTAACTAACTTAGCTGCTGAGAGCACATCACTTGATGTAGATACTGTTCTTTCATCTAATTCTAAGGCTTACCGTGATGCGTTGAATGCAAGTGGAGTCTCTGTAACAGATCGTAATGGAGTTTCTGATATTCAAACACTTGTTAATAATACAAATGCTGCAGAACTAATTAAGGTTGTTGATAAGTTTGTTGCTGATGCAGATGGTTTAGACGAAACTAAAGCTACTGATCGTACAACATTTATTAACTTACTTAAACAGTTAGACGCAAAATCTGCTAAGGCTGATTTTGATTATAGTGAAGACATTGATGAGAAAATTACTCATCTTTACATGGTAGCTATCCAGGCTGATTTTGATTCAGAAGATGCTGGTGGTGTACCGGATTCAACAATCCATGCAGCTCACACTGTAGCTGATGCTTCAACTGCTGATGCAACTTTAGTTGCTATTAAAACAGTACTAGATGCAACTACAACTGCATCTGAGTCAACTGCTTTAACAGTGGTACAAAACCTTGACCCAAGTACAGTTACTGCTAATGAACTTTATAATGCACTAACTGATCCGGCTCTAGGTTTAAGTAACGTTCTTTCTTCAAACAGAGAGGCATACAAGAAGGATGCTTCTGCTCTTGTAACTGCTGCAGGTACAAGTAAAGTTGCGCTTCAGTCTGCTATTAATGCTACTAACGGTCTTGTATCGTTCAACTCTGCAACTACTGCTTCAGCTGCGGCTACAGGTCTTGCTACAGTTGCAGTAGCTGAAGGGATTACTGACTTTATTGACTTTACATCAACTGGACGCTTAGATATTGCTCAATTAGTACTTGATATTCGTCCAAATGGTGGATTTAATACTGTTGCTGCTTTAGTAAATGAGTTGGGTGCTGACGATACAGCTACAACTGCTACAATTGGAAACTTTAAAGCAAGTTCAACTGATTCCGCACTTAAAGTTTATACTGAAGTTTTAGCGGAAGTAAATGCAGCTGGTCCTGACAATGCTTCTATCTCTGGTTTAGTCACTGCATTAAACAAGCTTAACTACAAAGCTTTCAAGGATTTAAGTGCTCTTGAAAAAGCTAACGTAGCTGAAACTGTTATTGAAGATTGGGCTAAGACTGGTGATCCAGCTACGCAAGTTAACTTTAGAACTTGGGCAGCTGTAAGAAATGCTGTTGATGCTGCAATTGCTAAACAATAATACTTGATAGAGAAGGCTATCGCTTATGCGATAGCTTTCTTTTATTTACCTTTTTGTAAATTTTGTAATTCGTGTCCACTTCAAAAAGTCCATCCGAGGAGATTTTTCAAAGAAATCCCTTGGATGGTCTTCTTTTTTTGCATTGAAATGTTAGGTAAATGGTTGGAAAGAAATCATGGTGAGTTGAGGTCATTGATGCGGATCTAAAAATAGACATGACAAAAAAGCCTTTTCCAGGCATTTTTTTAAAAAAAGGCTTACTCAAAATCTATTCATTTGCTAAAGATTAAGCAACTCGCTCGTAAGTATGATAGATTCCATTCATTACAGGAGTAGGTTTCAGTTTTACCTCTTCCACTTTCACTGGTAAATGTGTTGGCGTAGGAATTGGCGTTTGCCCATCAAGTCCTTGATGTGGTCGATGCGTATTATAATAGTTATGAATATAATCGGGAGTAACTGGGGTCAGACCCCCACTCCTTTGGATGATACAGCAATTGTAAAAGCAGCAATTCAGAATGTTCAAACTCTGATTAATAATGTAAACACTGAAGCAGTATCAATACCATTAGCTGAAATTGCTAAAGGAAATGGTGCAGGATACACTAATGCCGATGAGCTTCTTGCACTTCTTAAAGATACAGAGTTAGCATTAGGAAACGTAGTAGATGCAAACAAGGGAGCTTATTATACTCAAGAAGTAGCTATCGCTTTAGATTACTTTTTAACAAACTTCCCAGTTGATAAAGATAACAACAGAATTGCCTACGGAACGTTTGCAGCAGTTCAAGCTGACATCGATGCAGCAATCGCAGCAACTAAATAAGAATAATTAATAGCTCAACACTACTATAATAGGAAGAACTAGCCAATTGGTTGATTCTTCTTTTTATTTCTACCAAAATCCTTTATAATAATAGTAACGTGTGATATTAGGAGGTACATTCATGATTGACATTTCATCCTTACCATCAAGTAAGGCGGAACTACTAAACGAAATTAATGCCTCTACTAAAGGTGTACGTTTCACTTATACAGAAAGCGTAGATGAACGTAACTTATACAGTAATTTAAATAAAAGGCTTACTATATTGGAAACTTCTTTAGAAATTGATAAAAAGGAATTAAATGCTATTCAACAAGAAAGTGATAGCTTCAGAGTTTCAATTGAAGAAAAGGAAGAAGTGCTGCTTCGTATTGATTGGCTTCACCGTTTGTATGAAGTGAATGAAGCGATTCAGTCTGTTGATACGAAGGAAACTGTCGAGCAATTACGAAGAAAGATTACCTCTGTTCAAACATGCCCATTGAAGAATGAATTGATGGCTACACTTGAATCCTTAGCCCAATCATTACCATCTGAGCAAACTGAACAATCGCAACTATCTCCAGAACAAGAACTAATGGAAAAAGCAGTCGAAGAAGCCGGTGATGCGTTCATCAATCTTGGTAGGGCTGGTAGAGAATATGTTGTTACAAAAGTTATTGAAGAGTTTGGCAAGGATGTACCAGTGGCTTCCATTCAAGAAGCAGTCACTGCACTGGAATGCCAAGTTGACAGTTTGGCTGAAATAGATGATACACAGGCATTGCAGGCACAATTGGAAGCTCTGCCATTGTCCAACTACTCACGTCTGTCTACAGAAAGGAAACAGATGGTTGCAGAGCAGCTTATTGAGAATAAACAGTGGAAAGGATTAGCTTCACTGGATCGGCTGATTCATCAATTGGATGCCAAACTGAGTGCGGCAGAAGAGCAGAACAAGGTGCAAGGTATGGAAAGCGGAGTTGCAACGGATCTGGACTTCAATCAGTTAGAAGGATTGGCGATTCAAATTCGATGATTTGACTGATTAGTGGAAGGACTGACCTTTGGGTTGGTTCTTTCTTTTTTGGTTTGGTAAACTTGTGGTAGATGGGATGGGGGGAGAGAAATGTCATTAACAAATTTTATTACTCTTATACTTAGTTCTGGTGTTGTGGCAACGATAGTTTCTTACTTATCCACACAGCATACAAATATTCGCGGTCATAAAGTGAAATACATAACAGAAGAGCGACAGAGATGGCGTCATGACATAAAACAAAGCGTTGCAGAATTTTGCTCAACTACAGATAAAGAGAAAAAGGATCAGCTTAAAACTTTCATTACTTTATCGCTGAATCCTTGTGACACAGAAGACCAAAAGATTGTTGTTTTTGATAATCTAGATTTGAGCCACTTTTAAATGTTTTGATCACATAAAAAATGAGCCACATGATTCCCAATTCTATTACCCTCTCTTATGATAGGAAGTGACCAAACTTACTTCATATGAGAGAGGACGAAAAGGATGATCGAAATGGCTCAATTTCATAATATCAAATTCTTAAAAGAGGTTGAAGGTTTATCGCAAAGACAAATTGCGACAAAACTTGGAATTTCTCGTAACACCGTGAGTAAATACCTAAAAAATAATACAGCACCAACAACTGTCTTACGAAAATATGTTTATGGAACAAAGGAATATTCTCCAGAAACAAAACGTGTCATTCCAATCATTGATCAATGGTTAGAAGATGACCTAAAGAGCTGGAAAAAACAAAAGCATACCGCTATCAAAATTTTTAAGAGATTACAAGATGAATATGATTTTAAAGGCTCTGCCTCCAATATTCGCAAAATCGTAGCCAAACGCAGGCAACAAATTCAGGAAGTATTTATTCCACTAGATTTTCAACTCGGCCACCAATTCCAATTCGACTGGGGAGAGGCGGATATCATTCTACAGGGTCGAACACAACGCATTTACCTCTTCTGCCTCCAACTTTCCGCAAGTCGTATGCGGTTCGTGAGAGCATATCTTCATGCAAAACAGGAAGCATTCCTGGATGGCTTCGTTCATGCGTTTGAGTTCTTAGGAGGAGTTCCGACAGAAGGTCTACTTGATAATCTAAAAACAGCTGTATTAAAAATCCTACAAGGCAGAGATCGGCTAGAGCAAGAGGCTTTTATTGGTCTCCAGGCTCACTATGTGTTTAAAGCTGAATTCTGTAATCCTGCAAGTGGAAACGAAAAGGGTCGTATCGAAGGAACTGTTGGATATGTAAGAAGGAATGCTTTGGTGCCTCTCCCTGAGGTTCAATCTATGAATGAACTGAACGAGTATCTCCAAGATTGGTGCTTAAAGGAAGCTGGAAGGACTCACGTTCCTAATAAATCAGAGACTGTCCTAGAAATGTGGAAGAAAGAAAAAGAGAGTCTCCATCCTCTTCCTACTAATCGTTTTGAAGCTTGTAAACTTCTATCGTGCAAAGTTAATAAAACTTCCCTTATTACAGTGGAAACCAATCGTTATTCTGTACCCTGCAGCTATGCTGGTCAAGCTGTATGGGCAAAAATTTTTGTCGATCGAGTAATCGTAGTGGCTCAAAACCGTGTGATCGCAGAACACCCTCGTTCCTATGAGCGCAATCAGGTGATTACGGTTCTTGATCATTACCTGGAAGTCTTACTTAAAAAACCCCGGGCAATCCGGGACGCTCACGCATTCCAATCCACTGAAATCCATGATGTATTCAAGCGATTCCATTTGAAAATGCGTGAGCAGGAAGGGTCTGAAGGTGATAGGAAGTTCATTCGACTTCTCCTCCTCCATCGTGATATTGGTATGGATAATTTAACAAAAGCCTTATTGGAAGCAGAGAAAACGCAAGTTTTCCGATATGAGAAAGTCCATGAAATTATACAAAGGCTTACAAACCAACACATACCAATCAGTACTCTTCCAACTGATAAAACACCAGTCAATCTATTAGATTACAAAGTGAATAAATCCAGTATAGAACAGTACGGTCAATTAACAGGAGGCACTAGGAAATGACAACTGAACTACTTTTAGACCACCTTACAAAACAACTACGGATTCCGACTATTGCAGCACAATATCGTTCGCTCGCAAGAGAGGCTGAGAATCGCAACTTGAGCTATGAGGAGTTTCTATTGGCTTTATTAGAAGCAGAATCAGAGTCTAGAGAAGAAAATCAAAGACAAAGAAGGCTTAAACAAGCAGCTTTTCCTGTCCAGAAAACACTAGACAGCTATGATTTTAGTTTGATGCCAAGTCTGAACCGAAATCGTTTTCTGACTCTAGCAAAGGGAGATTTTGTGGAGAAGAAGGAAAATATAATATTCTTAGGAAACAGTGGTACGGGAAAGTCGCATCTAGCAACTGGGATTGGGATTGAAATGATTAAAAATGGCTATAAGGTTAAGTTTATCTCTGCTGCAGAACTAGTAGAAGAACTCCTTTTGGCTAATGAAGAACACAAGCTTGGTGCATTGGAAAAGAGGTGGCTCAAATTTGATGTGATCATTATAGACGAACTCGGTTACGTTCCGTTTACAAAAATAGGTTCTGAACTCTTATTTCAATTCTTTGCTGGCCGATATGAAAGAGCGAGTGTTATGATAACTACCAATTTAGAATTTACGGAATGGACATCTATCTTTGGCGATGAAAAAATGACAGCAGCACTACTAGACCGACTAACCCATAGGGCTCATATCCTCCTCCTTAATGGAGAGTCTTATCGATTTAGACAAAGTATGAAACAAAGGGATGAGAGTGACAAGTAGGCCAGGTACGCGAGGAGTTTAGGTTATCTTGCCCCTCGGGGCAAGATAACCTAAACTCCCAGTCCTCCCCCCAATATGGAAATAATTTAGAATGAAGTGGCTCACTTTTAAAGTGATCACTCTGGCTCAAATTAATATTGACAAATACAACAGTAAGTCGTTTTATTGAAGGTAAATCAAAACCGATTAGAAAGGGAGGTTTCCGTACAAAAAAAGAAGCGCAAATAGCTGCTTTAGAAATTGAAGCACAATTAAGTAAAGGAATTGTTCCTCATCTTAAACCAGCTCCAATTGATGAGTATTTTGAAATGTGGGTTAAATTATATAAGTCCACTTTAAGTGTTACTACACTAAAACATTACGACTACACCCTAAAAACAATTAAAGATTATTTTGGGAGTAAACCTATACAAGAAATAAAAAGGCATGATTATCAACAGTTTCTAAATAAATTCGGTTCAAACAAAGCAAAAGAAACGGTTGAAAAATTAAACACGCACATCCGCGCTTGTATAAAAGATGCGATTGAAGAACAAATCATACACCATGATTTCACAAGAAAAGCTGTATTAACTTGGACAACCCCTTCCAAAAAATCTGTTGATAAACATTTGAATTTTAAAGAAAGTGAATTGTTGCTGAAAGAGATTTGGAAGAAGCTTGATACGGGATTAAGTTATTCTTTATTACTTTTAGCGTTAACGTCTGGAATGCGTTTCGCTGAGATAGTAGGTCTTACGAGAAGTGACTTTGATTTTGTAAATAATACAATTACAATAAATAAGACCTGGGGATATATGAAACGAAATCCTGTAGGGTTCGGCCCAACAAAAAATGAACAATCTAATCGAACAATAAAAATGGATCACAAAACAATGAATCATTTCAAAAAATTATTTGAATCAACACCTAATAATATACACAAGTTAGTTTTTTTTAGTCCGAGCTCTAAATACAAAGTGATAAGTAATACAGCTGCAAATAAGCTTCTAAGAAAAGTATTAACTGAACTTAAAATAGAGCCAATTACTATACATGGACTTAGACATTATGTGGAGTCACGGATTATGGAGTGTCATCTACATTTTTCTTATATTTATTAGGTTTTATAGCTTAACACTCTCCATAATAAACCATACTTATCCTATCTTAAATGAAAGGATGAGTATTTATTATGGATTTAAAGCCGATTAGAAATGCGATTGAGGCAGTCCTCAAAATAATGGTAGAAAGAGAATATGCCATTTCCACCATTAAAAACCAACGGGGTGTACTGAACAGCCTCCTAAAATTTATGAAGAAAAATAACTTCACTGAATTGAACGAGGAAATTGCAATAACTTTCGTTAAACAAAAAACAGGTATGGAAATAGATGGATTCTGGGGGCGTTTTGACCGCAAAACAAATAGAGTCCTGAAGCCGGTACAGAATGTACTCTATTATCTTAATCATGGAGATTTAACTTTTTTTATGCGTCCGCATACCCAGCCATTTGTCTGTCCCCCATCTTTTGAAAAGGAGTATGAGCTTTTTCAGAATGAATACAAGGAACGCAACTACGCTAACGCAACCATTCTATGCAACAATAATACCTTACACAAGCTGCTATATTATCTGGATAATGAAGGCGTAATTTCTTCTAAAGAGATTACAGCTTTACATATCACTGAATTTCTAGCTGGCTATGCAGAAAATAAGCCCAAGTATGTTGCTACCGTTCTGTATGTGCTTCGTAATTATTTTTCCTTCCTGAAAGATGCAGGTTGGATAGAGGAAGATCTTGCCTCCTTTTTACCACACGTAAGAATCCTTCGGAATTCCTTTATACCGCATTCATGGAAAACAGAAGATGTCCATAAGCTACTTAACGCCATCGACAGAGGAGCGCCTAAAGGAAAGCGAGATTACGCGCTACTGCTGGTAATTGTACGGTTGGGGTTGAGGGTTAGCGATATACGTAGAATGAAGCTGTCAAGTCTGAACTGGACTCGAAAAACGATACACATCATTATGCAGAAAACCGGACAACCTTTGGAGCTTCCTCTTCTTGATGATGTCGGTTGGGCAATCATTGATTATCTGAAAAACGGTCGTCCACAAACATCATGTGACAGACTTTTTGTAAGACATCGAGCACCATTTGATGCCTTTGGTGAAAACGAAAATTTTTATAAGGAATTGCATAGATACATGGTAGCGGCCGGGATTGACATCCCATCAGGCGTTCATTGTGGCATGCATTCATTAAGAAATACACTCGCCAGAAACATGCTTGAAACAAAAGCTCCTCTACCCGTCATTTCAGAAACGTTAGGACATCAAAACATCAATACGACAAGCCTCTATCTTAAAATAGACATTAACGGATTGAGAAGATGTGCTTTAGATCCTGAGGAGGTGTTCCAGGGATGAAGAACATAGATTCATGGCACAGTGATATATCTTGTATGTTGTTAGCTTACTTAAAAGAAAAACGAATGACTGGATACCGATTTGAGTTGCAGGCAAAATATTTGAAGAGATTTGACCTCTACTATGATCAGAAAGGTTATTCCGGCATAAGACTTACCCGACAAATGACAGATGGTTTTATTTATACGGTCAATGAGCGACCTTCTACTCATTACGTAAAAGAAAGATTACTGCGTGATTTTGCACTGTTTCTAACTCGAAATGGGTACCGTGAAATTTATGTGCCGGAAATAAGGTCGGCACCCAAAAAACAGAGTTTACATGTTCCATATATTTTTACAGAGGGTGAAATGGCGCGGATATTCAGGGCAATAGATTCATGGGAAGACTCATTTTATACCAACAGAACCCTAATTGACCCTGTGTTTTTTCGATTACTTTACGGAACAGGAATGCGGGTCTCCGAAGCACTAAATCTTTTAGTACAGGATTTCAATAATACCGAAGGTATTTTGACCGTATACCATGCGAAGAACAATAAGGATCGGCTGGTTCCCCTTGCACCTAGCCTGACTCACCGGATTATAGATTTGACAGAAAAAATTCATCGGTATTCTAAAAATACGGATTATCTGTTTCCAGCAATAAGCCGTAACCGAATGGATCAGAGTACGGTATACCGCCGTTTCAGGGACTATCTCCAACGATCCGGTATATCCCATACTAGTGCCGGTCCGAGAGTACACGACCTTCGCCACAACTATGCTGTCAAATGTCTAAAACGCTGGGTTCTGGCTGGAGAGGAACTGACGAGCATACTGCCTCACCTAGCCGCTTACATGGGTCATTCTGATTTCAGAGGTACACAGTATTACCTTCGGCTCACAGCTGATTTATATCCTGACATCATTCGTCGTACTGAATCTGATTTCGAAGATGTCATTCCAAATGGGGGAATATACGATGAAAGAAGCTGATTTTCCGAAATACTTGTCGTACTTTCTATCCAAGTATCTTCCTGGTCAGAAAAATGCCAGTACACATACCATTGCTTCTTATCGCGATACGTTCAAGTTGTTTCTGACATACTGCGAAGAAGAGAAAGCTATTCGGCCCGAGAGAATACGCATGACTAACATAACGAAAGAACTGATTATTGGCTATCTGGACTGGTTAGAGGAAGTAAGAGGATATACCATTTCTTCGCGCAATCAAAGACTAGCTGCCCTGCATTCCTTCTTTCGCTATACCCAGAAGGAATCACCAGAGAACTTAGATGAGCTTCACAAGATTCTTGCAATTCCAAGTAAGAAGTATCCAAAATCAATGATTCCATACTTGACTGGTCCAGAGATGAAGATTCTATTAGAACAGCCAGATGTTTCAACCTATGAAGGTTTTAGGGATAGTGTGTTATTGTCCGTTTTATATGATACTGGGGCCAGGGTACAGGAATTGACTAACATAAAAGTCAAAGACATTCGTTTATCATCGCCTGCTGTTATAACTCTTCACGGAAAAGGCAACAAAGTGCGCCAGGTTCCAATCATGGGAAAGACAACCGAATTACTCACAAAGTATTTGGAGGTCAAGAAATACCAACCTGTAATCGCAAGGACAGACCAGTATCTATTCGTAAACCAAAAGAAACACCAACTGTCTCGATGGGGTATTTCCTATATTCTAAATAAATATGTGAAGCTAGCCAAGAAAGATCCTTTATTTTCAGTTAACTTTCCTGTGACACCGCATGTTCTTCGTCACGCCAAAGCCATGCATTTACTTCAAGCTGGTGTCAATCTTATTTACATCCGTGATTTTTTGGGTCATGTAGATTGTTCAACAACTGAAGTGTATGCGAGAGCAGATAGTGAAATGAAAAGAAAGGCTATTGAAAATGCCTATATTGATTTACTTCCGGAATCTGTTCCTAAATGGGAGGAAGACGGAGATTTAATGAATTGGTTAAATTCACTATGTGAGTAGATTTCTATGATGGATTATGGGGAGCGATTTCTCAACAGATACTCATACACCTGTTAAGTTTCGTTTTACTCTCCATAATCCCCAACTCCACATAATGTCTAAGTCCATGTATAGTAAT
>CAWIQZ010000011.1:0-182897 GCA_963838465.1 uncultured Bacillaceae bacterium | reverse complement strand
ATGGGTCTCAGTTGGCCTTGGACAATATAGATTTGGATATTGCGGATGGAGAAATTCTCGGCTTATTAAGGCCCAAATGGAGCAGGTAAAACAACCTTAATTCATGCTCTAGCAGGAATTAGTGGATTCGACTCTGGAGATATCATGGTATTTGGCAAGGAGCAGAAATCTAATTTGCTGGAAATTAAACGGAAAATCGGGACTTGTCACACAAGAAATCACTCTATTTACCGATCTGAGTGCAAGAGAAAACCTGGAGTTTTTTGGGAGGGATATATGGTCTTAAGGGAGAAGAATTAAAAAAGCGAATAGACGAAACGTTGGAGTTTGTAGGGCTCTCAGAGCACGCACGAAAACTCCCTACTAAATTTTCTGGCGGGATGCAACGGCGCTTAAATATTGCCTGTGCTCTCGTTCATAGACCGAGATTTCTTATTATGGACGAGCCAACGGTAGGGATTGATCCTCAATCTCGTAACCATATTTTAGAAACAATTCGGCAATTAAACAAGCAAGGGACAACGATTCTTTACACTACTCACTATATGGAGGAAGTACAAAATCTCGCAACACGAGTGGCCATCATGGATCAAAGGGCATGTGATTCTGTCGAAGGAACGCTCAATGAACTAGTGAAAAAAATACAGCACGAAGAAAAAATGAAGTTGGAGGTAGCTGACCGAACCCAACCTCCTTCTAGAAAAGCTTCGTAAGCTGGATGGAGTGAAACAAGTAATCAAAAATGGCAAAGAAATTCACATTATTTCACAAGTGGGAGCAGGCAACCTTGATCGTGCCCTCTCCATTGCCAAGGAGTTTGGGGGAATCCATTCCGTCTCAGCTGAAAAACCAACCTTAGAAGATGTATTTTTAACCCTAACTGGAAAGCGGCTGCGAGATGGAGGGGAGGAGTAGACATGATTATAAAGGTCTAGTTATTTCATCTTTCGGCGGGATGCTCAGAAATTATATTGGTATGGCCATTCTGGTATTGACCCCTATTGCCTTAATCACTGTTTTGGGACTGATAGCGGATGGTGCAGTGAGTGAACCTCTTGGAATACCCATGATGGATGAGGTTGCTATTACTATGACATTTGCTTTCCTTATGTATGGTGGATTTTATACAATGGAATATGTGAAAGGGTAATTTATGTCTTCCATGAAATGGAGAATATACTCGCTACCATATGAAATCCATAAACATGCTTATTCTATTTTAATTTCCTGTTCTCTTTTTAATGTGCTACAGAGTTACATTATTGTGATTTATACCCTTTTTGTGTATGACGTTTATTGGGGAAATCTAGGCATTGCCTTACTAATCCTTGTAGTTGTATCAACTGTTATTCAACTCGTGTTCATCAACTTTGTTTTAGTGGTGAAAAATTATAAAACTGCAGAACGTTTAGGTACAGGGTTCGGACTCGCATGCCTTATGCTTGCTGAGGTATGGTTTCCCTTGCCAAAAGGTGCATTTTTTCAATTTCTCTCTACCTACAGCAATCCTTTTTCGCTCGGGCAAAATATGATCTTTGCAACAATAACAGGTGAAAATATTGATAAAGCAATCATCAGCTTGGTCATTTTAATTGCCACAACCTTTGTTTTGGCAATATCAGCAGTGTATTTTGGAAGGCGGAAGCTTATATGACCATATTTGCCTTTGTTTTCAAACGTTTCTTTCGAAAAAAATCTAATAGTATCTTTTTGCTCGTGCTGCCGATAGGATGCATATTTCTGCCAACAGGAGAATGGCCTCCTATTCCGTTAGGATTTCACTATTATAGTCTACTATTGTTGTTCATTGCATCACGGCTTGGGGGGATCACTTTAGAGGATCGGATCAATAAGACGTTATTGCGTGTCAGTGTAGCCCCTATCAGCCACTTTCAGTACTTGTGGCAAAATTTATTAGCCTACACGGTCATTTTGACTGCTGTAAATCTGGTGTTTGTCCTACTAGGAGTTATCATACATGGTGAAAGCTTACTTTCGCCTATCTTACTTTTTATTATCTATACTGTTTTTTCCATGACGGCATTAGGGTTTTCTTTAGCTTGGTATTCCTTATTCCGCAACAAGGAAGCAGCCTTCAGTATTTTAGGAGGAGTCATTATTCTTATGGGGATGCTGGGAGGAGTCCTGTGGCCTGTGGAAATTATGCCAGAATACCTGCAGCGGGCAGTGATGCTGTTGCCAACCTATTGGGCAGCAGAAGGAACTCTCCTCGTTGCTTTTGGGGCACCTGCAGAGGATTTTGTCCTCCCATTAGTTGTGATGTTTCTCTTTTCCATTGCTTTTCTATTATTAGGAAGTAGAAGAAGGCTCACATAGTTTGAAAGCAGTGTGTGATGAGCTCACAAATTATCTTTACTAATTTGCTATGATATAGATAGTATCTATAAGGGCGTGAGTAAGTATGATTGACAATCGGGGAAAATGGACTTCTGAATCGGCGACCTTCCTTTGGCGCCTACTAGGGTTACTTTTACTTTGTTTGTTGTGGCTACAAGGCGATGGCGATGAAGGAGGAGTAATCCTTCTATTGTTTCTATCTATTATGACATTAGCTCGTTGGCGGTTTCACCTACCAGGATGGAGTGTTCTCATCGACCAAGTAGCCTGCTTGATTGCAATGATTTATTGGCCATTAGCTGCATTTGCCCTGGTAATACCTCTTTTCGAAAGTATGTATCAGAGAAAACCTTTGTTTAGCTTATCAATAATCATGTTTGTCATCGTCTATCCAGAGACATCCTTCTTGCTAGTAGGAGTTTTCATCCAAGTGGCCTTAACGGGAGCTGTTGTTGGGGGATGGACTCAGGAAACAAAAAGATATCAGAGGGAAGCGGATAGACAACGGCGAGATCGTTACGTACTCGAAAAGCTAAAGGAAGAACTCTTGTTAGCTAATGCTCAAGGTGCGCTATTGGCTGAGCTGTCAGAAAGAAACCGGATTGCTCAACAACTTCATGATGAAGTTGGTCATGAACTCACAGCATCCGTTCTTGCCTTGCAAGCCTATGAGCAACTGCTAAAGGAGGACGATTCTGCAGCCGAAGAAATGTTTTCTGAAGCACAGCAGCGTCTCAACAATAGTGCCGCTTATCTTAGAGAAACCGTCCATAATCTAAAACCAGTAAAAAACTTTGGAATAGAAGGACTACAAGAAATTAGTGACCGATTCACCCTGTGTCCAGTTAACTTCCGCGTGTTTGGCGATACATCCAAAATCCCTGCGCACTTATGGAGTATACTGTATCCTTGTTTAAAGGAAGCTCTTACAAATACGATTCGACACGCAAAACCAACTCGGGTAGAAATTTCATTGGATGTCAGTCCCCACATTCTGAGATTATCCGTCTATAACGATGGAGTCGTTAAGAATAGTAAGGCCCAAGAAGCTGGAGTAGGACTAAGAAACCTTCGACATCGAACCAAGGCTGTAGGGGGAAGTATATCCATTGACACCACCTATGGTTTCTTATTAATCTGTGTCCTGCCTTTAGAATAAGGAGAACGAGGAGGTCCAGTATGATGAATATCTTGGTAGTAGACGATGATGCTTTAGTTTGTGAAAGCTTGAAAGTCCTCCTATCCCGTGAAAAAGACATGGAGGTCATTGGAACCGCCAATAATGGTGCCGAAGCCATCACAGCCTGTCGTACGGAAGTCCCGAATGTTGTTTTAATGGATATCCAGATGCCTGTTATGAATGGAATTCAAGCAACGAGACAAATTAAGGCAGATTGGCCCGAAGTTCGTGTGATGATGTTAACCACCTTTAAGGATGAAAAAAATATCCGCCTGGCGATCCTAGCAGGAGCGGAGGGTTATTTAATTAAATCAACAGAGGTCTCCAGTATGGCCCAGCAGTTGCGTGCCCTTGTGTCCGGTTCCACGGTATTAGGTGCGGATGTGCTCAAACAACTGATTCAGCCTGCTGAAAGGGAAAAGCTAGAGCTTTTAACCCCAAGGGAAAAAGACATTGCCGAACTAGTCGCACAGGGACTCTCCAATCGAGAAATAGGGGAGCATCTCTATATCGGCGAAGGCACTGTTCGCAACACCCTATCGGTTATTTTAGAAAAGCTCCAACTCCGGGATCGAACCCAGTTAGCCATCTATTATTTAAAAAAATTGTGAATTATCTATTGTTATAATACACTTAAATTAACGGGGGCAGATCGCTCAAGAAAGGGGAATCGCTCTTTCTAAGATGAAGTATTAAAGCAAATCGCCAATGAGCAGCAGCAATAAAACGGAATGTATCTGTCGACTGGCATGTGCGAAAAAGTGCACAAGCGGGAATGAGAAGAATCATTAAACGCTTATTGAAAAAATATGATTACCCACCAAAACAAGTAAAGAATGCTCTTGATGTAGTCATGAGGCAGGCTGAACTGATGTGTGGAAATGTTAAGGTGGAAGATATGCAAGCTAGTCGAGCAGCAGAAAATAGTGGAGAATATAATGCATAATAATCAAAAATACATGACACCTATGAATAGCATCAACATTTATAAAAAGTAGGTGAAGAGATGGAAATAAAAGGGCTTATAGCTGAAATAAAAGAACGTTTTCCAGATAAAGCGATCGACTTATCAGAAAGTCTTGAACTACTGAAAGAAACATTGAATGACACAATGACATCGGTTACCACTGAGATTAGTTTATCAATGTCAATTAGAGACTTTGAAAGTGTTAATAATATAACTCAACTAGCTCAGAACATTAACCATTACGAACAAAAGATTGATGATCTCATTGATTCACTTGAAATTGAGGAGTTAGAAGAAAATATCGGTAACGATGAAGTAGATGAAGTTGAAAAGGCTGTACTCCCGGATTATACTGCTTATTCTGTTGATACAAATGTGGAACATACATTGTATGAAAACTTTACACACAAACGTCCTTTTGCTTTTCGAATGAACGACCACCATATGATTGAGGTAAAAACATGGCAAGAATTGTTCATTAAAACATGTGAATTACTAATCGCTGTCGATGAAAAGAAATTTCTAAGCTTCGAAAACAAATCTTCTATGAATGAAAAAAACGAAAATACTTTTCACTAAAAACCGATAATATGCGCAAACCAAAATTAGTTCATAACAAGATTTATATGGAAACAAACATTAGTGGCAATGGGTTTAGAAACCTAATCATCAAACTACTAAAAGAATTCGGATACAAATCGAATCAGTATAAGGTCTATCTAAGAGCTGATTATACAGAGAGGCATAATTAACGGAGGTGTAAAATGGCAGATCTTAAATTCGAAATCACAGCACACATCGCTACCCTTTCTGAATCCCCAAAAGGCTGGACAAAGGAACTCAATCTTATCAGTTGGAACGGTCGTGAGCCAAAATACGACATCCGTGATTGGGCTCCGAATCATGAGAATATGGGTAAAGGAGTAACTTTGAGTAAGCAAGAATTAGATAAGTTAAAAGAAGCACTCCAATCGCTCTAATTCCCTCTAAATTATCTCCATATCTGACGAAACAATATGCTACTATTAACTGGAAGGAACTTATCTTTCAGTTGTATTAAAAGAAAAAAGTAGATAACTTTGGTATGGAATAAAGAGGTGAATAAAGTGAAGATAAATGAATTATGAGCAAAAAAAATGGAGAAAATGGCTTTTGAAAGTGCAAACATTTTACCTGATATATGTGTAAGATTTGGATTAGAAGATGGAGATATTAGTGAATCATTTCGAAGTAAACGGTTATATGTTGAAAAGAGACTTGCTCGAAAAGACAATAGTTTTGTTTTGGAGATGGCAAAAAAAATTTCAGAAGACTATGATGTTAGTCTTTTAGGTCAATACGATAATAAGTTTGAAGATACTAGCAATAACATTGATGTTTTCATTAGTTACTTAACAATGGACAAAGATTATGCAGAAGTTATAACAAAAATTTTAATAGGTATGGGTGTGCCTCATAATAATATTTTTTGTTCTTCTATTCCAGGTCAGGGAATTCCCTTAGGACAAGGATTTCCAGAAAAAATTAAAGAGTAATATTTATTTTTTCAAAAGATTTTTATAGTAGCGTTTATTGCGTTAATGAAATGGGAGCTGCGTGGGTCTTAAACAAAAAAATTATTCCAATATTAATACCACCGATTAAACCGGAGGAAATGAAAGGTTTTGTTGAGAGTACAAGATACCAAGCAGCAAGAATTAATAATGAGAATGATTTAAACGATTTTTATCACAAAGTAATGGAAATATTAGAACTCGATATTTTATCTATTAATCAATGGGGAAATATAAAAAGTGACGCTGTGAAAAGTATTGAAGAAATTTCAAAAACTAGGAACGAATATAAGGATAATACTGAGAATGATTTAAGTCTAGTAGAGAAATTGCTTAGTTCCAAGAAACTATCAAACAACGAGATAATGCTTTTGCTATACATTATTGAGACAGGCAACAGGTTTTTTGGGTATCGTTGGATGGCTGATGATACAATCCGAAGTATAAAGAAGTGGGAAGACAGTAAACAAACTTTTTTGTCGATTTCAGAAAATTATGTTATCTTAGTAGATAATTTTGTTGCGAGAGGTTTACTAAAACCAGTGGAATATACTAGCTATAATAATGTGAGAAAATATGAAATGCCAATGCAAGTTTATGATGAGTTGATAGAATTAAGTGGGAAACAAAATAGTGCAATTAATAAAGTTATAGCTTCAATATAGTTAGTGGAAATATATGGAATAAATAAAGAGGTAAAGGCGTGATTCTATTGAAAGAAGAAACAGTTGACATTCTAGATGATTTTCCTCATTCTTTAAACCCTTATAGCGGTTGTTATGTGAGACCACTCCTATTTCATTCTTTATTGTTTCAGGTCTTTTTAGGCTTTTTCATACTGATGAGACGTTAAGGTTTTCCGTTTGTTCATAATATTCTTCCGCAGGGATACTCTATTGATGTAAACTTTTCTAAGACGGAGGCCGATTGAATGAAGGTTTTATCGATGATTCAGCCATGGGCAAGCCTTTTTGTTCTTCGAGAGGCAAAATATGAAACAAGGTCATGGAGAACGAAATATCGCGGGCCTCTGGCCATACATACAAGTAAAAAAATAGATAAGGCTGTCTGTAGCCATGTGGCCATTCAGGCATTACTCGGCAAGCATGGTTACACAAAAGACAATCTACCAACTGGCGTGATCATCGCTGTATGTAGGCTTACAAATTGTTTGAAGGTAATGGAAAATCACGAGACGTGGGCAATCCTAGAAGATGGACGAATCGTGTCTGGAAATGACTATTTTTTAGGTGATTTTAGAGTGGGAGGATATGCGTGGGAAGTTCAAGATATGAAGATACTAGATGAATTTATTCCAGCGAAAGGAAAGCTTGGATTGTGGGAACATGATTTATAAAAATTTTGTCTTATAGCAATACCGATCAAGAGCAGAAATAAGGAGAACACAATGAACAATTATCAATTAACGATTCAGTATGATGGCGGGCGCTATAAGGGCTGGCAGCGGCTTGGGAATAATGAAAATACAATTCAAGGAAAAATAGAAGATGTCTTATCAGAAATGGTTGGTAAAAAAGTCGAAATTACTGGTTCGAGCAGAACAGATGCGGGTGTACATGCACTTGCTCAAATAGCCAATTTTAAGATCAGTGAGAATTTGACTGAAGCTGAAATCAAGAATTATTTGAATCGATATTTACCTCAAGATATTAGCATCACGGAGGTTGTGTCAGTTTCTGAACGTTTTCATGCTAGGTATAATGCCAAGGATAAAACCTATGTGTATAAAATCTGGAACGAGGACTATACACATCCTTTTATGCGAAAGTACAGCATGCATGTTGAGAAAAAGCTAAATATCGCAACAATGAAAGAAGCATGTCAATTTTTCATCGGTGAACATGATTTTACTGCTTTTTCAAATGCCAAGTCGAAGAAAAAGTCGATGGTGCGGCACATCTATTCAATGAATATAAAAGAAAGTGGTGGCTTTATCGAAATTAGAGTTCGAGGGAATGGCTTTCTTTATCATATGGTGAGAAAAATGGTTGGAACGTTGATAACAGTTGGGTTGGGTGAAATAGAAGCTGAAAACATACCCGGAATTTTAAATTCAAAAGAACGAAATCAAGCGGGATTTGCGGATGCATGTGGGCTATACTTGGAAAAGATTGATTTTTAGTCTTATAATAATACCATATTTTATAAAAGCAGTGTAAAGTGATATGCAATACTAGTCCTAAAATAAATTAAAAGTACAGAAAGTATCGTGGAATGTCATATCAATCACGGTACCCTCTGCTTTTTTCTTATCAGTGTAAGTATAGTAAACTATTATTTCAGTGTAATAATCACTTTATTTGAAAAATCTCCATATCTTTTCTTAAAGCCTTGGACTCTACTCCATCTTCTACGACCAACTTTAATTCTTTATTAAATGGGAGTGTATAAAGAGCAAGTAACGTTTTAGCATCGAACATTTGATTGTCACTGTGAACCCAAATGTCGAAAGCGTAACTTGTAGCTATTTTGTTCAATTTCAATACTTCATCTTTGTTCTTTAATTCAAAATGAATTATCATCAAATAGCCTCCTTTTTTCGTTATTATAATCAATAAATTTGAATTTGCAAGACTTTCATAAATAAATCTATTTTTGTTGTCTATTTCAGAGAGAATAGGGTCAATGCCAATAAGAATTGAGAAACTAAAAAGGGTGCTCATTTTAGAATTTCTCTAAATAAGCACCCAATTAAATGAATTAGACATTTACGATTGTTATTAAATAACCCCTTGTGCCATCATCGCATCGGCAACCTTAATAAATCCTGCAATATTAGCACCAACGACGAGGTTGTTTGGATAGCCATATTCAGCTGCAGCCTTCACGCTACTGCGATAAATATCTGTCATAATCTCAAGCAATTTAGCATCGACTTCTTCAAATGTCCAAGAAAGTCTCATGCTATTTTGAGCCATTTCTAAAGCAGAAACAGCTACACCACCTGCATTAACGGCTTTTGCTGGGCCGAAGAGAACATTATTGTCATGGAAGACATCAATTGCTGCCAATGTAGATGGCATATTTGCCCCTTCACCGACTGCCTTGACTCCATTAGCGACTAAGATACTTGCGGCTGCATCATCGATTTCATTTTGCGTTGCACATGGGAGAGCGATGTCACAAGGGATGACCCAAATACCTGCGCATCCTTCATGGTATTCTGCTTCTGGATGTTCGAGGACATAGTCTGAGATTCTTTTTCTTTCAACTTCTTTTAATCTCTTAACCGTATCAAGATTGATTCCATTTTTGTCATAAATATAGCCATTAGAATCACTACAAGCGACAACTTTAGCTCCTAATTGAGTCGCTTTTTCGATCGCATAAATGGACACATTACCAGAACCAGACACAACAACTGTACTACCTTCAAAGCTGAGTCCTTTGTCTTTTAACATTTCTTCAACAAAGTAGACAGTTCCGTAGCCAGTAGCTTCTGTTCTCGTCAAACTTCCACCATAACCAAGGCCTTTTCCTGTAAGGATTCCGGCTTCAAAGCCACCACGGATTTTTTTATATTGCCCGAACATAAATCCGATTTCTCTTGCACCAACTCCGATGTCACCAGCAGGTACATCAACATCAGGTCCGATGTATTTAGAAAGCTCTGTCATAAAGCTTTGCGTAAATCTCATCACTTCGCCGTCCGATTTTCCTTTCGGATCAAAATCAGATCCACCTTTACCGCCGCCAATTGGCTGACCAGTGAGTGAATTTTTAAAGATTTGTTCAAATCCTAAAAATTTAATAATGCTCGCATTAACAGAAGGGTGGAATCTTAGACCACCTTTATAAGGACCAAGATTACTATTAAATTGGACACGGAAACCACGGTTTACCTGCACTTTTCCTTGATCATCTACCCAAGGAACTCGAAAGGAGATGATTCTCTCTGGCTCAGATATTCTTTCAAGAATGCCGTGTTCTATATATTTAGGATGCTTTGCAAACACCGGTACAAGAGAGTCGAAAATTTCTTTAACGGCTTGATGAAACTCACTTTCATTAGGGTTACGTTTTATAACGGCTTCGTAAACTTCATTCACATAATCTTGTGCAATTTTTGTTTCTGTTTGTTTTGGTTCTTCTAAAATAGGCATAGTTTCTTCAGTACCTCCATGTTTAAGAATTCAGATAAAGGAGTTAGAAAGTCTAGAGTTATATAAAGATATCCCTTTGTGATTTCTAAATTTTCTGTTATGGAGTATTTTATTATTTTTAAGTAATTTGAAACAATATAAAGAATAGATGACATTCATGCTGAAATGAGATGATTAAAAAAACATGGGTCTTATGAAGCCATGCAGAGTCATATATTTTGTTGGTGAAATGTTCAGTGAAGGGAGAGAACGAATTTTTGATGGTATCTACGATGTCCTAGTTGAGGGGGCTGAATGTAAGATTCATATTAGGTTGGAGTTCACGCTACTGCTCAACCTACTTAAGATGGATTGCGTAAAGGATGTAAGGTAGTCCGATATTTGTAGAATATGGCCAATTTATTGATTTTTCTATGAAGAAAAAGTGAAGGTTCTAACGCTGTTTTTAACTAGTTAGCCAGCCGAATCATAATGAGTTGCAACAGCGTCAGAAAAATTGAGATGATTCTAAATCATTATTTATTACCTAATGCAGATAGATGATGAAGGTTATATTTTTTATTAACTTCCTCCATTTTTTTCTTTAATCTTTCTTCCAACAATTCTGGTTTAACATACTCATCGTATAATACTTGTTTTTGCCAATCTTTCCACTCTTTATTAGTCATTTACATTCACCTTCTTAAGAGATTTGTAGAGTTACGTTGATTTATCTTTTCCAGTTTTCATGTTTCTTTGAGCAATTACGTCGATAATAATTTTCAGTAAAATGAATCCAGAACAATGTGTATGAAATAAGATGCGGAAAATTAAAATGATTTTAAATATTGAAAAATATTCACGTATTATTTTGCAATCTGCAATATTTTCATTTTATAAAAAGGATGATTATCGTGAATCTGCATATAGTAAAAATCGAATCATAGTCTACTGTTTTCGTTTTTAAAAGCCGAAGTATTCGATTCCTCATAAGTATTATTTTATATGTGGGAAAACTAAATTAAAAACCTTAAGTGACCAGTGTAAATTTCATTATGATTGTTAATTTTTCTATTTAGGTGTATTTTATAATTTAGAAATAATCTAATCAATATAAAAAAAAGATAACATTCATATCGTTTTGAGATGATTGAAAGAGGGACAAGCGATGGAATTAAGGCAGTTAAAATATTTTATGGAAGTTGCCAAGCGTGAGCACATGACTGAGGCTGCTGATGCTTTACATGTAGCACAGTCGGCAGTTAGTCGGCAAATAGGTAATCTTGAGTCTGAGCTAGGTGTTGACCTGTTTATTAGGCAAGGTCGGAGAGTTCGCTTGACGCCAATTGGTAGAATGTTTTTAGAAAGCACAACACAAGCCATGAAAATGATTGAAACTGCTTCTCGAGAGGTGGAGGAGCATTTAGATCCTGAACGAGGTACGATTCGTGTCGCATTTCCGATTAGTATGGCTGCCTATACCTTACCAACGGCTATTTCCGCCTTTAGAGAGCGTTATCCAGAGGCTAGGTTTAAACTGAAACAAAACATTTACCATAACTTGATCGGGGAAGTTGTAAACGGGGAATATAATATGGCTGTCCTTGGACCTGTCCCAATGCAGGAGGAAAAGTTAGAAGGACATATTTTGTTTACAGAAAAAATTGTTGCACTTTTGCCAATTAATCACCCTCTAGCTAATAAACCCGAATTAAGATTGATCCAATTAGAAAAAGAGTCATTTATTTTGTTGCCTGAGGGAATGTATTTTCGGGAAATGGTCGTAAATGCATGCGCAAGAGAGGGGTTTCAACCAAAGGTGTCATTTGAGGGAGATGATGTTGATGCGTTAAAAGGGTTGGTATCAGCAAGTCTAGGTATTACGCTTCTACCTGAGATCACCCTGGTCGATAACTTGCCTCGCGCAACTGTTAAAATTCCTATTGTTGAACCAAACATAACTCGTACAGTAGGGATCATCATTCCAAGAGACCGTCAACTACTTCCAACAGAAAAGTTATTTTTTGAGTTTCTAAAAGAGTTTTTTTCCGATATGGATGAGCTTTAAAAATGAAAGTTGCTCATTTAGAGCCATAAATAATAGGGAAATGACATTTCAGAATAATATTAAAGATACGATAAAGAAGTTTATATGAGCAAATGCTTGTTCTTTTATACTGAAAAAGAAAGCAGGTATGACATTTGTCATACTTGCTACTTGACGTTCATGACTTCTTTAATTCATGAATTACTTATATGATAGATACAGATAAAATGGTTTCTCCAAATAAAAAATAAATATAGTTATTTCAAGGAGGAAGTATATGAGTAAACAAAAATTAGCACAACTCAAAAAAAATGTAGCACCTTTTGAAAAATCAGATGCTAAATCAAGTGTAAAACAAATAATAAATACCATTCCACCTTTTTTTCTGCTTTGGTTTCTTGCGTATCAAAGCTTATCAATCTCCATTTGGTTGACTCTTCCGTTAACAGTGTTAGCAGCTGGATTTGTCGTACGAATCTTTATTATTTTCCACGATTGCTGCCACGGGTCGTTTTTTAAAAGTAAAAAAGCAAATAATATTCTTGGCACGATTACGGGCGTGATCACGATGTTTCCATATGAGAAATGGAAACGAGAGCATTCAATTCACCATGCGACAAGTAGTAACTTAGATAAGCGTGGTGTAGGTGATGTGTGGGTTATGACTGTAGATGAATATGTAGCCGCTTCATTCAAGGAGAGACTGTCATACCGTCTCTACCGTAATCCTATTGTTATGTTTGGATTAGGTCCGATTTACCTTTTCTTCATTACGAACCGCTTAAACCGTAAAGGAGCAAAACGTAAAGAACGAATAAATATGTATCTCATTAATGTTTCGATTGTTGCTGTTTATGCCCTTTTGATTTGGACAATCGGCTGGCAAGCATTTTTATTAGTTCAACTGCCGATATTACTTGTATCAGGTTCACTTGGAATTTGGTTGTTTTATGTCCAACATACGTTTGAGGATTCTTATTTTGAAGACGAAACAGAATGGGATTATGTAAAAGCAGCAGTAGATGGAAGTTCGTATTATAAGCTCCCGAAAGTTTTGCAATGGGTTACCGGCAATATAGGTTATCATCATGTACACCATTTAAGTCCAAGAGTGCCGAACTATCATTTGGAAAAAGTACATGAGTCTACACCGCCATTACAACATGCAACAACAATCACGATGGGTTCAAGTTTAAAATCGATTCGTTTCCGTCTATATGATGAGAAAAACAAAGCATTTGTAAGCTTTAAAGAGATTAAGCATCAGTTGAATCAATCAAAATCAGGCGTACAAATGGATAATAGAGGACCGAGTCTTCAAGGAAAATAAATATTTATGCGAAAAACCATTCAACTTTGCATTGAATGGTTTTTCGCAATATGCATGTTGTTATAATAAACAGAGTAAATGGTTAAAGGGATGAATTGTGGTAGTGGGTAATGTTGTATTATAGAATGGATTTATAATGGAATGATGGAAGGAGGAAGGCTATTATGCAAAGCTGGTATAACATTTTTCCGAAAAATACGGGCCTTAGCATCTATGTATGGATTATTTTTTGTATTTTACCTTTTTACTTTATTTTTCGATCATCATCCATGGTTGAAATGATTTTCGGTATTTTAATGATTTTGTTATTTTTCATTGCATACCGACTATCTTTTATATCTAAAGGTTGGCTTGTTTATTTTTGGGTTGGTATGGAAATTGCGATAAGTATTATTATGACGCTATTTTTTGGTTATGTGTACTTTGCTTTGTTTTTAGCTTTTTTTATTGGGAATATTCAAAATAAAGTTGGATTTTTTACGTTGTATGCGGTTCATCTTATTACAACAATTATCGCAGTTAACTTAAGCTTTTTTACACAAACTGAATTGTTTTTTTCTCAATTCCCGTTTATTGTGATTTCCGTGATTGGTGTTATTCTCTTGCCATTTAATGCATACAATCGCAACAAGCGGGAAAAGCTTGAGGGTCAACTAGAGGATGCAAATCTAAGAATATCTCAGCTGATGGTGATAGAGGAGCGTCAACGAATTGCGCGTGATTTACATGACACTCTAGGACAAAAACTGTCACTTATTGGCTTAAAAAGTGATCTAGCTGGTAAATTAATGGACGTTAATCCTAAATCGGCGAAAATTGAAATCAGTGATATACAGCAAACAGCAAGAACAGCATTAAAAGAAGTGCGCGAGATGGTATCAGATATGCGCAGGGCAAAGCTAGAAGAGGAAGTCATTCACATTAGGCAAATTCTAAAAGCTGCGCAAATCGATTTCATGATTGAAGGAAACCCGAAGCTGATGAACACACCATTACTCGTTGAAAATGTCGTCAGTATGTGTTTAAAAGAGGCTGTTACTAATGTGGTCAAACATAGTCAAGCTTCATCCTGCAAAGTATTGATTAACGAGTCGCCAAATGAAATGCACATAAGAATTGAAGATGATGGGATCGGTATTTCAGATAAAGTTAATGTTTCAGAAGGACACGGTCTTCAGGGGATGAGAGAACGACTGGAATTTGTGAATGGAAGTTTGGACATTGTGCAATTAAATGGAACGATACTAGATATTCGAGTGCCGAATGTGATTTTGCAAACGAAACAGGAGGGATTGGCTTGATTCAAATTGTGATTGCCGAAGATCAACGAATGTTGCTCGGAGCGCTTGGTTCTCTACTTGATTTAGAAGAGGATATGGAAGTTGTCGGTAAGGCAAGAAATGGGGAAGAAGCAATAGCTCTAGTGAAGCAACATCAGCCGGATATCTGTATGATGGACATTGAAATGCCAGTGAAAAGTGGACTAGATGCTGCAGAAGAGTTAATTGGGCAACCTTGTAAAGTCATTATTCTAACAACTTTTGCCCGATCAGGGTATTTTGAACGTGCGAGAAAAGCTGGAGTGAGTGGATATTTGTTAAAAGACAGTCCAAGTGAGGAGTTAGCGAACTCGATCCGCACGATAATGGACGGACGGCGCATTTATGCTCCAGAATTGGTAGATATGGCGTATGGTGATGAAAATCCATTGACAGAGCGCGAGAAGCAGGTGATTGAACTGATTGCTGATGGGAAAAACACAAAAGAAATTGCAAGCGAGCTAGAAATCACAACCGGTACCGTCCGCAATTATATTTCAGTCATTCTTGATAAGCTAGATGTGAGTAACAGGATTGAAGCTATCTCTAGATTTAAGGAGAAAGGCTGGTTTAAATGATCGTTTCTCTTTCATAATGATGTACGATTTATGCCACTTTAGAAAGTATTTAAATCATGCTATTTTTTCGGAACGATTAAAACACACAATATCAATAATATAATCAATAGAAAAATCCTCTGACATAATGAGCAATACTAGAAACGCTTTATGTCAGAGGATGAGTTTAATAAATAGAATTACCGCACACCCTTCATATAGCCTTGAATTTTAGGCACGAGTAAGAAGAGGAGAATACTGAGGACGATCGCGGCTCCTCCAATCACACCGAAATAGGTCATTTCGGTTTCAGGAGTATAGAATTTAACAATTTGCGCATTGATGGCTTGGGCAGCTGCACTTGATAAGAACCATAAGCTCATTGTTTGAGCTGAGAAGGCTGCAGGTGCTAATTTTGTCGTAGCTGAGAGTCCAACAGGTGATAAGCATAATTCACCAAGTACGACAATGAAATAGCTCAGAACAAGCCACAATGGACTAACTAATGAATTTGCTCCACCAAAGTAAGCTGGTAAAAGGATGACAAGGAACGATAAGCCAGCAAATAGTAAAGCTAAAGAGAACTTTATAGGGACTGATGGCTGACGATCTCCGAGTTTCACCCACACCCAGGCAAAGACTGGTGGAGCCGCCAATCACTCCAGACATATATACTAAAGATCCGTAGATAGACATGATGGCAAGAGCCGTGCTCTCGTCAAGCCCTAATTCATCTTTTGACATGGGAGTTAATAACAATATTTGGAATATGTGATAGAAATGAAATAAAGTTTTCTAGAATAATAAATGAATAACAAAAGTAACCCTTGTCGCGTAATAAACGACAAGGGTTACTTTTGTTATTTTAGCTAATGAAAGCAGATCGATGCTTCTCTTAGCATATTTTTACCAAAGAGCAGGTTTACCAACCATAAACCAAAGCATAGTCATTAAGAGGATGATGTAAATCCAAATAGAGCGTTTTAGTTTATCGGCAAGAGCATCATTATTCTGACCTTCTTCTTGGAACTTCCGAAGTGTTGGTGAAAATGCACGGGCCAGAAAGAACAAGGAACAAAACAGGATGATAAGTGTCATGGCAATCCACGGTGTACTCCAAGTCCAAGGACCGAAAACGACAAGCAGGATACCTGTTGCAACCAGTACATGACCAGAATGCTTCGCGAGCTGGACAACAAACCGAAATGTGTCTAAATACGCATTCATCTCGGTTTGTTTTGCCATACGGAGCTTTTTAACAACGGGCAATAGAATAAAGAAAGGACCAATTGATGCGATTGCACTCAGTACATGAAGATAGATTAGGATGCGATACCATAAGTCCATTTGTCTGTTACTCGTTTACTGGGCTAAATTCATGGACCCATACTCTCATTTGTGGAAGCCATGGCATGCCAGGATGATACGACAAGATCGATTCTTTATACGCTTCAACCGTATCATAGCCTTCCTGGTGAGCATGTTCATCTGTTAATTCGCCGAGAGACTGTGAATACACACGTTCGACGATGAATTTTTTATCCTTTAAAATCATTACTTCACCAATATCCGCATATCTTCCATTTCGGCGCGTTGCCGATTTTTTACCTTCTATTACCTTGTTTACATCATCTTCCTTTGTGATAAGCAGGTCAATCGTACATGTTTTTGGTGGTAGTGCGTTCTGTTCTTCATGGTTAGTCATTGGAAAAACTCCCTTCATCTCTTGAATCTTTATTAATGTATCATAATTCGCTCAAGACAAGTAGCTATGAAAGGTAATAGTTAAATCCGTTCAAATGAATCTAAGAAGATTTAGGGTTGAAGAAAAACGCTAATCTTCTGGATATTGTATAAATATATAGTATGGAGAAACATTAAAACGAATAGGAAGGATTTAAATCATTGTGAGAAGGAGTGTGTGCATTAGTGGAAAGAAAACCATTAGAGTTCGATCGATATATAGCAGCAAACTTAAGTCCAGAGTTACTGGAAAGAGTTATTTCGTTAGAGAAAGACTTGCGATGTACTATTGATAAAGATGTTATTCTCATCGCATATGAAGAGAGTGAGCATAATCCAACATAATGAGATGCATGACTTATCAAGTTTTTTACAGCTATTAGAGAAATGACAATCCTTAGTTAATTGATAAAGAGACAAGAGTATAAGGCTCTCGTCTCTTTTCTATTGCTTGAAAATGATATACTTGTTAGATATTAAGGGGGCAGAGGAAGCAGTGCAAAACCTTCTTTCTCTGTATGTTTTAAAAGGGTAAAATACAAGTACATTAGTTTGAAGTTAGAGAAGTTAGTGAGGGAATAAACGATGTTTGATCCAACCATTTTTGAAAATTTAAAAGTTGCCTTTGAAAATCATGTTTATGATTTGGATAATGTGACCGGTGAAATTACTATTACCAATCGAATCGATCGCTTAGAATTATCGACGATGTCGAGAGAGTTTGCACTTCAGTTCACACTGAGTGATCAAAAGCAAAATGAAGTCACAGCTGAAATTGTATTGGAGGTCTCTTTAAAAGATTTGGCAGCGGAGATCCTAGAAGTACCTGATCAACATCCAGGGTGTACTCTAATCGTGCGTTTTCACATGAGAATTGAAAATGTATCTACACAGTGTAAGCAAATCGAAGACGTATTGCAAGATATTTGGAAGCCAGCCTTTCCGCTTGTTCAGACGTTGAGCTTTGTTTATAATCAAGAACAGGTCATTTATATGGATACGGTAGAGATCAAGTTTAATCATAAAATAAATGAGGAACAAATGGGACAAATCCATGATTTCATTGATCACGTGCTTCAGACACTTCAGGAATTAAATACGATTTGTGTATTACTGATTAATGGTCATTACTATTTATGTGCATAAAAGAAACAATATAAACGGATTGCTAGTTAGATCATCTTTCAGTAGAATATGTTTACATTTTAAAGAGTTGAAAAGAGGGTAACGAATGAATAAAAAATCCATTTATGGACTAACATTTGAACAACTGACGGCATGGCTAATAGAACATGGACATAAAAAGTCTAGGGCATCACAGGTCTGGGATTGGCTATATAGAAAGCGGGTAACGGATTTCTTTGAAATGAACGATGTTAATCAAGAATGTATTCAATTATTAGCAGATCATTTTATCATCCAATCATTAAACGAGCATATTAAACAAGAATCAGCGGATGGAACGATTAAGTTTTTGTTTAAGCTGAGTGATGGCAATCTGATCGAAACGGTATTGATGAGACACAAATATGGTTTGTCAGTTTGTGTGACAACACAAGTTGGCTGTAATATTGGCTGTAGTTTTTGTGCGAGTGGTTTATTGAAAAAGAGTCGTGATTTATCCGTTGGGGAAATTGTCGAACAGATTATGAATGTTCAACTTCATCTCGATAAAGTGGGGAAAGGTGAGAGAGTCAGTCACATAGTCGTGATGGGGATTGGTGAGCCCTTCGATAACTTTGAAAACATGGTAGATTTCTTAGAAGTAGTTAAAGATCAAAAAGGATTGTCAATAGGTCCAAGACATATTACCGTATCAACAAGTGGGCTTGCGGATAAAATTTATGAGTTTACTGATTTGAAGTTGCAGGTTAACCTAGCGATCTCTCTGCATGCACCAAATAATGAACTCAGAACACGTATTATGAAAATAAACCGTGCCATTCCATTAGAAAAATTAATGCCAGCCATTGATTACTATGTAGAAAAGTCGAACAAGAGAATTACGTTGGAATATATTCTCTTGAAAGATGTAAACGATCAGAAGGAACATGCAATAGAGCTTGCTGAGTTAATTAGCGATACTCGTGCATATGTTAACTTAATTCCATATAATCCTGTCGATGAACACAGTCAATATAAAAGAAGCGAGCAGGAATCTGTGCTGGCGTTCTATGATACGTTAAAGAAAAAAGGTATTAATTGTGGTATTCGTATTGAGCATGGAACAGATATTGATGCCGCATGTGGACAGTTAAGAAGCAAACAAATCAAAGAAGCGAAAGCACAATAACTTTATTAGGAAAGAGAAGCAGGAACCCATGGTGGTTCCTGCTTCTTTTCAATTAATCGAACCTTCTATAGAGTCATAAAGGGATCCTGCTACTATTAAAAACTTTATCTAATCTTAATCCGATCGCCAACACGCATTTCTCCAGTTGTCACCACTTCGGCGTAAACACCGAAGCTGCTAGCATTATTTTTCACAATAGACCTTAATCCATTAGAATCTTTTGGAAGGTCACCTTGAGCAAGGGGCGTCTTCCTAAGTTGAAATGTATTATGCAAGAGGGTTGGAACTTTTGGGAGGTCTAAGCAACGAGCCAAGTACTATTTCCATAAATGTAGTATACGATAGATAATCAAAATGTCCTTAGAAGTTAAAAGGTGTCTGAAATAATCGAATGATTAGAACAAATTCAATCCAGTTTGGTTTCCTTTTAAAATACGCTTTATTTAAGATAGAGTCAATTTAGTAAAAGTTAACGAGAAACTCAATAGCATTCTATTATGGCGACTAGTAACTGATTGATCTTATATTTTAGATAATATTGTTTGTGACCTTCTACTATAATTATATAGTTGTAAACACGAGTGTCGATTATCCAAAATTATACAGACCTATCCCATGGAATGTTCGATAGTTTTTCAAAAAATAAGCTATTTCAGAATGCCAATCAATTGATAAATTGTGATCTAGCAGTTTCCGTTGAAAAGAAACGAACGATAATCGTTAAAACCTGTCCTTCTGTTGTTTTTGTATAAAGCCATTTTAGTAAAACATCGGTGATAAGGGCAGCGAATAGTTGGTTGAAGACAGCATTTTCAGTCGTGCCAAATAGAACAGGGACATTCAAGTTTTGGTTGATCCAGCGAAAGAAAGACTCGATTTTCCACCGTGCCTTGTACACGTCGGCCATAACTTCTGGCGCTACGTTCATGAGGTTGGTGACTACGTGAATCTCACGTCTCTTCTTGTCCATAAAAGTCACGACCCGATGGCACTCCTTGGAACGAGATGGCGTCGCTCCGAGTTGGCAGGTGATGTCGCGGATCACGGGGGAGTCAGCTTGGTCTCTTTTGGGGGTTTTTTCTACCATGACAAATCGCGGATCGATCAATCGTTCCCCTACACCACCATCATGGACAAGCCCTGTGCATTCAATGACTTGAAGAGGCATGTCGGTTTTGGGTGAATAGCTGACATGCAGGTTGATTCCAGAACGTTCGCCATGATAGACCGCCCAAGGAAGACGTGTTTTCCCAACCGTAATCGTGATCGAGTCCACAATCAGGAGGTCCTTTAGCTTTGACAGATTCATCGCTCGCCGCGTCAGCCGATTGCACTTGGAAACGATTAAGTGAAACAGATTTTTCATGATGTTGTAGTCCATCTTACTTGCCTTTTTTGAAAGAGTGGAATGGTTAATCTGCGGCAATCCATATTGAGCGCTCGCATCAGCGCAGTGTCGGTAGCTCTTCCACTCATTCATCGATGCACAGATTAAGTATTTGATAAGAGTGAGAACGTTGAGTTTGCGCGCTGTATCTTGATAGCCAATGGCACGCTGTATGCCTGCTAGTCTTCTTCTAAAACAATCTTTTGAAGCAAATCCGGGGATAAGGTATTCTCATTCATGGGACACCTCTTCTTGATTATGTGGTCGGCAAACTTCATTCTACAAGAAGGGTTTCCTTTTTTGTATTCTTTTTTTGGATTTTATTGGTTAATCAACACGACCGAAAATTTTATTTAAAAAAATATTGAAATTTCGATTATTGAGAGATATACTCTAATTAAGTTGTAAACGATTACAATGTGAAAGGGTACAATTATGGTAAAAATGAAAGACGTGGCGAAGTTAGCGAATGTATCTACGGCAACGGTGTCTAGGGTACTCACTAATGCGAATACTGTTAGTGAAACAACTAAGCAACGAGTATTAGAATCAATAGAAAAACTAAATTATCAACCTAATATCATAGCTAGATCTTTTAGGAAGATGGAAACAAAAACAATACTTGTCATTGTACCAGATATTACAAATCCGTTTTTTTCAGGGGTACTTCGCGGAATTGAATTTGTTGCTGCGAAAGAAGGTTATCAAGTTCTACTTGGTAACACAAATAATGATGTTGATTTAGAATGTGGATTCTTAGATCAACTGCGTCAACGCCAAGCTGATGGAGTGATTTTATTAACTGCAAGAATGAATAGAAGTCTTATAGAGGAGGTGAGTGAGCAATTTCCTACCGTATTAGCTTGTGAGTACATGGAAGGTTCAAATATTCCAACAGTCTCTATTGATAATATTAGTAGTGCACGAAAGGCCACAGAGCATTTAATTAAACTTGGCCATAAAAGAATAGCGCATCTTACGGGTCCAATGGAAGTTATTTTAAGTCGAGATCGTTTGAAAGGATTTCAGCAAGCTATGTTGCAGCATGAACTCGATATGGAACCAGTATTAGTGCAAGAAGGAGACTTCACTTACCAGTCTGGATTTAATTTAATGTCGAAGCTATGTGGATTAGATAACCCTCCTTCAGCAGTATTTGCAGCTAATGATGAAATGGCCATAGGTGCAATTAAAGCAGCAAAAAAACATGGCATCAATGTTCCTGAGCAATTAGCAGTTGTAGGATTTGACAATATAAAAATATCTTCTATTTTTGAACCAGAGCTAACGACAACAGATCAACCAAAGTTTGAAATTGGACAGAAGGCTATGGATACATTGTTAAAATTAATGAACTCTAAAAATTTGAGTAAGCGACAGATTATCCTTAAAGATGAGTTAATTGTGAGAGAGTCATGTGGATTTCATTTAAAGGTGTAATCGATTTCAGTATAAAATGCAATCTGTGAGTTATATAGTTTTAATGATTAAGGTAACTAAATAAGCTGATGCTTTTTATAACGTGCATTGGCTTATTTATTACTTAAATGAAATAATTTTTTTGATTATAATTAATATATCAAATTTAAAAGAGAAATGATTTTTATAAATTTAAAACCTATTTCCCCCAAAAAAATGTAATCGTTTGCATTTGGTGGGAGACATCGAAATGTAAAATGAAAAGGCATAATTAGAGATCATTTTTACATTGGAAAGGGTGTGATATTTTTCAAAAATATTAAAACAACAAAATCGTTTGCTTTTTGTTAAGGCTGAATTTTCAAATTGAATTTTAGTTAAGTAGAGGGGGAGTTTAAAGTGAAATTTGGAAAAAAACTATTATTAGGTTTTGTAATGGTCACTCTTTTAGTCTTGATACTTGCTGCTTGTGGAAACGGAGCTGAAGAGGCAGAGAGCACTGGAGGATTATCTGAAGAAGCAGCAAGTGAAGGTGGAGAGTATACAATTGCTTTTGTTCCAAAGCTTGTAGGATTTCCGTACTTTACATCGATGAGTGAAGGTGCTCAAAAGGCTGCAGAGGAATTTGGTGTAAATTGGATTTACCAAGGGCCGACTGAGGCTGATGTATCTGAACAAGCTCAATACGTAAGTACACTACTCGATCAAGGTGTTGATGCAGTTGGTATTGCAGCTAATAGTCCCACTGCTTTCGATAATCTAATTGCTAGAGCCAAAGAAGAAGGTATTACATTTTTTACAACTGATTCAAATGTAGATAATGGAGATAATCAGTTATTTGTACAACAAGCATCTGATAAGGATCTCGGTTACGCGTTAGCTGACAGTATTGCAGAGGCTATTGGAGAAGAAGGAAAAGTAGCGGTCATGTCTGCGGGTTCCACAGCAACAAACCTTAATGCTTGGATTGATTATATGAATGAGAGAATTGAAGCAGAATACCCGAATATTACAACTCTTGAACCAGAGTTTGCAGGGGAAGATATTAACAATTCTACTCAAATTGCCTCTAGAGTTATCGCTGCAAATCCAGATTTAAAAGGGTTTGTTGGGATTTCTGCGGCAAATACTCCTGGTATTGCAGAAGCAGTGAAACAAGCAGGTAAAACGGGAGAAATTGCTGTAACAGGAATTGGTCTTCCAAATGTAGTAAGACCATATATTCATGAAGGCATCATCAGTAGTGCAATTTTATGGGATCCACTAGAATTAGGTTATTTAACACTTTGGGGAGTTCTACAAATACTTGAAGGTAATGAATTTGCTGAAACAAATGAAGTGCCGGGGTTAGGTGAAGTGCAATATTTTGAAGAGTCGAAGACATTACTGCTAGGGCCACCATTAATCTTAGATACTTCAAATATTGATGACTACGATTTTTGAAATGAAAAATAGTTAATAAAAAATATGGTGAGTTTGTCTAAAAAATGTGGCTCGAACGCTATGTATCTTACTTCTAACAACTTTAAGAAATAGCTTTAAAGGTACAAAATGTTAGTAGGGTCGCTCTCTTGGATAACTCGACCAAAAGCTAGGAGGTATTACGTGTCTACATTATTAAGGTTAGCGAATATCTCAAAATCGTTTGGTGGAGTACAGGCTTTGAAAGGTGTAAACCTTTCACTTGAACCAGGTAAGCTTCATGCAATCGTAGGTGAGAATGGTGCAGGTAAATCTACATTAATTAAAACGATCATGGGTGTACATCAACCGACTTCAGGCGAGATTTTTGTTGAAGAAGAACCATTTGTTATTGGAAATCCATCAATAGCTCGTAAGGCGGGATTCTCAGCTGTTTTTCAAGAACCTTTAACTTTTCCGTATATGAGTGTGATTGAAAATATTTTTATGAATGATCCTATTGTTGATAAATTTGGAAATCTTGATTTTCGTCAAATGGAAAGTAAAGCATTTCCATATTGTGAACAATTAAACTTTGATTCAAAGCTACTTTTTAAAGAAATGCATACTCTTCAATTAGGACATAGACAGCTAGTTATGATCTTAAAGTCTTTAGTAGAAGAAGCAAGATTAATTATTTTTGACGAACCAACGGCAATTTTATCTGCAGGTGAAATAGAGCACCTCTTTAAAATTATTGATTACTTAAAAAAATCGAATAAATCTATTGTGTATATCTCGCATCGTCTTGAAGAATTATTGACTATCGCAGATGAAGCAACAGTCCTTACAGATGGAAAGGTAGTAGGATATAAAACAAAAGAAGAATTGGACATAGATGATTTACTATTTTTAATGTCTGGAAAAGATACGAGAGATTATCAAGCGAATATTGAGCTCAAAAAGCCGAATACTGATAAAACTCCTTTATTGGAAGTTAAAGGTTTAAATAAAGCAGACACCTATCAAGATGTTTCATTCAAAATTTGGCCTGGGGAAGTTTTGGGAATATATGGACAAGTAGGTGCTGGACGAAGTGAAGTTGCCTTAAGTTTGTTTGGATCTGAACCAGCAGATTCTGGAGAAATATATCTAAATGGAGAAAAAGTAGATATTAAACAACCATGGCATGCTATTAAACATGGAATCGGTTACTTACCAGAAGACCGCAAAGCTCAAGGAGCGTTCTCTTTCCAATCTATTTCAGATAATCTTGTTAGCGTTATCTTTCAGAAGCTAAAAGGACCATTTGCTTCCATGAATAGGAATAAAATTAATAACCTCGTAGCTAAGTATCAAAAGATCCTTTCTATTAAATATAATCATCATGAAGATCCAATTTCGAGTTTATCTGGTGGAAATCAACAGAAGGTGATCTTCGCAAGATGGATGGCAGAAAACTTGAAATTATTAATCTTGGATGAACCAACCCAAGGAATAGATGTGATGGCGAAACGACAAATTCACGATCTAATACGTTCTTTAGCTGATGAAGGATTAACGGTACTCGTAATATCTTCGGATTTACCAGAATTTCTTTCTGTGAGCTCACGATTAATGGTTATGAATAAGGGAGAAATTGTTGCAGAGTATGAAGAATCTCAAGAAAATTTAGAAGATAAATTACTACGTAGTGCTATTGGAATAGGAGGAGAGAAATAGTGACACAACTTGCCATTTCCTCTGGTAATCGAATTATGGAAGCTTTAAAGAAATACAATTTAATGCGTTATGAGTCAATATTATTCTTGTTTATCATTCTTATTGTCCTTATTTTATCATTTGGGACAAATGGTGGATTTTGGAGCCAAGCCAACCTAATGAGTCTCATTGTTTGAATTTCAATAATCGGAATAGCGGCAGTAGGAGCCACTCTTGTTATTTTAACATCTGGTATTGATGTTTCGGCAGGTTCAGTTCTTGCTCTTGTTGCTACTGTTGTTTTTTTAGGAGCACAAAGTGAATTCTCTATCTTTTTAATCGTATTAATGGCTTTAGCTACTGGGTGTTTGGCAGGAGCATTTAATGGGTATTTGATCGCCATTCATAAAATTCCACCAATTATTGTTACGCTAGGGACATTAAGTATTTGGAGAGCGGTCGTTTTCCTCTTGCTCGGAGGGTACTGGGGTATTTACGGTTCCTAGTGAATTTAATCAATGGTTTATCATGTATAAATTTTTAGGAATACCCCTCTCCTTTTGGTTCTTAATTGTGTTCGTCTCGTTAGTAGTTATTTAATGAAAAATCGCAAGTGGGGAAGGTATATTTATGCATTAGGAAACAATGAGGAAGCAACAGTTTATGCAGGTCTTCCTACTAAACGATTATTAATTTTTGTTTATATTATGGCTCGTCTGTTAGTGGCGATGGCAACACTAGTATTTTTAGGACAATCGCCAATGGTTCAATCTTCAACTGGTCAAGGTTTTGAATTGTCGGTTATTGCCGCAGTCGTTATTGGTGGGGCTAGCTTAAGAGGCGGGCGAGGAACAATTATAGGTGCATTCTTAGGAGCGGTACTAGTTGAACTTGTTAGGGATGCCATTATCTTATTTCATATTCAACCGTTTTGGACAGGTGTTGTACTTGGGATTATGATCATTATTGCGGTATTAGCAAACGTGTCTAGAAATAAGGGAGGAGCTAGTTAATTATGGTTTCACGATTATTAAAAAATACCCTAAAAGATAACGGTATTCTAATATTGCTCATCCTCATTATTGTAATAATTGCAAATATTTTATATCCAGGTGCAACATCTATTAATAACTTAAAATCAATGAGCACATTTGGAGTCGAACTTGGTTTAATTGCGCTTGGTCAAGCTCTAATAATTTTAGGGGGAGCAGGTGGTATTGACCTATCTGTTGGGGCAATGTATGCACTCTCACAAATTATTGTAGCAACGTTAATGTTAAATGGGATGAATATGTGGATTGCGATCATCCTAACATTAATGCTTGGTATTCTTATGGGTACTTCAAATGGTTACTTGGTAACAAAATTAGGTATACCAGCTATCATCACAACTTTAGCAACAATGTATATCTTTGATGGTCTCGCTTTATTGCCTAAGTAATGGTGTTAATATCTCTGATCTGCCGCGAGAATACGCATTATTTGGACAAGGAACGTTGTTTGGGTTGCCATTTCAATTAATAGCCATTTATATACCAATGCTCATCATTATTTGGTATCTATCTAGTCGTTCTCACTACGGTTATCAACTGTACCTTACTGGAACAAACGATACAGCAGCTCGGCTTTCTGGAATCAATATTACAAGAGTACGAATCATGACTTATGCAAGCGCAGGATTTTTAAGTGCAATTGCTGGAATTATCGGTAGTTCGAGATTTATGACAGCGCGTCCAGATGCAGGAGCTATGTTTAATTTACAATCCATAACAGTAGCAGTGCTCGGAGGAGTTAGTATTTTTGGTGGTAAAGGAACGATCATTGGAACAGCACTAGCAACAATCGTTATCACAATGTTAGCTTATATCTTTAATCTAATTAATATTAATGCCGTCTTTCAAGTCGGAACAATTGGGATCATTTTAATATTGGTTGTATTGTTTCAGTATAGAATCGGAAATTTAAATTTAAAACAAATCTTTTCTTTTAAAAACAAACAATCTAATAGATAAAAATTAATATTTAGATCAAACCATTCTCAAAAGCGTGAATGATATATCAAAGAAATTTAATAGTCAATTTTCAATATAAAGGGGGGATAGTATGTGAGATATAGCTTTTCCCTTTAGCAAGAAAATAATTTTATATTATTAGAGGAGTGAAAAAAATGTTTAAGTACAGTTTTTGTAATTTAGTTTGGTTTAAAGAAGAATTCTCAAAAAGTACAGAACGATTAGCGCGTTTTGGGTATGATGCTATTGAAATGGCAGGGGAACCTAGTTTATATAATTATGCGGATGTGAGGAAGAATCTAGCGGATAATGGATTGGAAGTATCCTCTATTGTTGCGCTTTATTCTGGGGACAGGGATTTAGCTCACCCTGACGCTAAAGTAAGAAAGAATGCAAGTGAATATATAAAGAGTGTCATCGAAATGGCTTCTGAAGTAGGAGCACCAACGATGGGAATTGCTCCTACTCCTTGTATGAAAACAGTACCATTAGCATCCAAAGAGGATGAAACGAAATGGGCTGTAGAAGGCATTCAACAGGCAGCTGAATTGGCTGAAAAACAAGGTATAAATCTTGTGTTGGAAGCTTGGAATCGATACGAGCATTATTGGTTGAACCGTCTTGACCAGTGTCTAGAGTTGGCAAACTTAGTCGATCGAAAAAACGTAGGGGTTATGGGAGATACATTTCACATGAATATTGAAGAGAGTAATCTCGGTGATTCGATTAGAAATGCTGGAAATAAGCTTTGGAATATCCACTTAGCTGATAGTAACCGAGCAGCGCCAGGTACGGGACACTTAGACTTTGTGCCAGTTATTCAAGCTTTAAAAGATATTGATTATCAAGGGTATGTATCCTATGAAATTTTACCAGCAGCAGCTGATCCGTTTGGTGTAATTGAAAAAGGTGTTGGAGAAGAGTTTCTCGACCAGTATGCAGAACAATGTATTAACTTTATTAAGAAAATTGAGAAATCATTGTAAAAATAAAGGATAACTAAGAGGAGGCAAATAAAATGACAAATAATCAGCCATTAAAAATTATTCAAGTAGGAATTGGAGCATGGGGATATAGCTGGATTCAAGTCGTGCAGGAATCACCCCATTGGGATTTAGTTGCAGTAGTAGATTTGAAAAAAGAGCAGATTGAAAAAGCATGCGATGAGTATGGTCTTGATCCTAAGAAGGCTTTTACGAGCCTAGCTGAAGCAGTTAAAAATGTTGAAGCGGATGCAGTGCTTGTCACAACGCCTCCAGAATATCATGCGCCGGTAGCGATTGAAGGACTAGAAAGCGGCCTTCATTGTATTCTTGAAAAGCCATTAGCAGATACAGTGGAAGATGCAAAGGCTATGGTCGAAGCAGCAGAGCGTACAGGCAAAAAACTAATGGTAAGTCAGAATTATCGTTTTAAAAGAGCCACTCGTACCGTAAAAGAAGTGCTAAAACAAGGTGTCATTGGAGAAGTAGGAAACATCTTTATCAATTTCCATAAGAATCCTGTTTTTGAGGGGTATAGAAGTACGATGGATGAACCTCTTATTACAGATATGGCGATTCACCATTTTGACCAAATTAGAAGTGTATTAGATATTGAGCCAGTCAGCATTACGGCGAGAAGTTGGAATCCAAAATGGAGTTGGTTTAAAGGTAATGCAGTGGCCCAAGTTTTATTTGAGTTATCAAATGGAGGTAAGATCATTTATAACGGAAACTGGGTGTCTACTGGAACAACGACAACTTGGGATGGGGATTGGAACATTCAAGGTGCTGAAGGGGAAATTTATTGGTCAAACAATAAAGTTGTGGTTCGCACAAATGATCTGTATAAAACAGTCTTTATGAAAGGAGCCGTGGAAGTAAACGGTGAACTACATTATGATCTTGTTTCCCTGCCATTTGAAGAGAGATTAGGAAGCTTGTATGAGTTTGCATCTGCGATTATCGAGAACCGTGATCCAGAAACGTCTGGAGAAGATAATTTGAAGAGTTTAGCAATGGTATTGGGGGCTCTTCGCTCAGTAAAAACTGGTTCAAAGGTGACAATCGATGAGGTTTTAGGGAAATAGGATGAAAATGAGAAGTATATTGAAACTAGTTGTCTAAAGGGGTCCGGTTTTTCTTTTGGCACTCGTGTATTCTCTTTTTGAATGCTTGTTTTATGACTGGTATTCTATTTAGGATTTCACGAGTGTCTCTTCATTATTGTCGATTTTAAGAGACTTTTTTTAAAATCTCAAATGGATAAATTAGAACATCTAATCATTATCTACAACAGTCTTACTTTAAATCTATATAAGGAGTGAACAAGATGTTTCAATACAGTGCCACTCAGTGGATATTCGGGAATGAAGAATTGGAAACAAGCCTACACCGGTTAAAGAAATATGGATATAGCGGTGTTGAATTAGCAGGTGAACCAGATACGGTTGATATTGAACATACGAAAGATTTGTTAGAAAAATATGACATGGTATGTACATCTATTTGTGGAATCTATAAGCCGGAAAGAGACCTTTCTTCAGCTGATGAAACGACAAGAAAAAAGGCAGTTCAATATGTGAAAGATTGTATTGATATGGCAGAACAGTTAAACGCACCAACTTTAATTGTCGTTCCCACATTTGTGGAAAAAGTCAAACCAGAAACAAATGCGAAAGATGAGTGGAACAATGCTGTTAAAAGTATTCAAGAGGCTGGACTATATGCAGAAAAGAAAGGTGTGAACCTAGCGATCGAAGCATTAAATCGTTATGAAACATACTTGGTTTCTAATTTGGAATCTGCAGTAAAACTAGTAAAAGAAATTAACATTGATTGTGTGAATATTATGGCTGATTTATTCCATATGAGCATTGAGGAAAGAAATATGGTTGAAAGTTTAAAGAAAATATCAAAGTATCTTGTTCATGTTCATATAGCTGATAATACTCGAGAAGCTGCAGGGCTAGGTCAAACAAATTTTGAGCCAGTCATTTCTTTTTTAAATGAAATCGATTACAAGGGTTATATTACGATGGAATTTTTACCGCCGATTTCTAATCCTTATCTCGTGTCTGAATATCAAGCAAATGGCGAATCGAATATTTTTGACGAATATACAAAACAATCAATTGATCATATGAAAAAAATTGTGACAAAAATTAACTGAATATAGATAAAAGGAGTGGGAGTGTGAATAAAATAAAAGTTGGAATTGTGGGAACTGGTTTTGCTGCTACTTCTCATCTAGAAGCATTAAGGCGTTTGAATAACGTTGAAGTTGTTGCGATCGCTGGAAGTGAGCAAAGTAAAGCGGAACGATTTGCTCAAAAATATGGTATCTCAAAATCTTATGGAAATGCAGATGATTTAATATAATGATGATGAGATAGAGGTTGTTCATAACTGTACTCCGAATAATCTCCATTTTCCAATTAATCGTGCTGTATTATTAGCAGGAAAACATCTATTATCAGAAAAACCACTAGCTATGACTAGTGAACAATCTAAAGAACTCACTGAAATAGCTAAAGAAAGTAAAGGGGTAAGTGGTCTAACTTTTAATTATCGATTCTACCCTATGGTAGCTCAAGCTAAAGAATTCATTTCTGAGAAAAAATATGGAAATACGCATTTTGTCTATGGAGGATACGTTCAGGATTGGTGTCTAAATAAAAGCGATTATAGTTGGCGAATGGACCCTGATAAAAATGGGCCATCACGTGCAATTGCAGATATCGGCTCTCACTGGTGTGACACGGTGCAGAATATATTAGGAAAGAAAATTGTAAAAGTATTTGCAGATTTAAAGACTGTTTATCCATTTAGAGAGAAGTCGATAAATGCAGTCGAAACGTTTTCTAAAAATCAAGATGAGGAAAAAGAAATAATTGAGATTACGACAGAAGATTATGGGAGTGTTCTCATTCATTTTGAAGATGGGACACAGGGTGTCTTTACCGTTTCTCAAGTTAGTGCAGGTCGTAAAAATAAATTTCATTTTGACATCGCATTGGAAAAAGGATCGATAGCATGGGATCAAGAAATGCCGAATCGTCTATGGATAGGAAAGCGTGATGAGCCGAATCAAGAATTGATGAAGGACCCATCCCTTTTATCTGCGAATGCTGCATCTCTAGCGCACTATCCAGGTGGTCATCAAGAAGGTTGGCCAGACGGTATGAAAAATTTATTACTAGACTTTTACGAAGAAGTTATAGTTAAAAAAGAAGGACGACCAAGCAAGGGAAAATCTACTTTTGCAACAATAGAGGATGGCCACTATATTATGCAATTAATAGATGCCATATTAGAAAGTCATCGTACAAAGCAATGGGTGAAAATCACCGAGGAGGTAATAAAATGAAGCTAGGTGTTTTTACCGTTTTATATCAGAATATCGCTTTTGAAGACATGTTAGATAAAGTAGCTGAAATGGGGATAGAAGCAGTTGAATTAGGGACTGGAACATACCCTGGAACGAGCCATTGTAACCCAGATGAATTATTGGGTGATCCTGGGAAAATAAAGAGCTACTTAAAAGCGATAGAAAGCAGAGGATTAAGCATTAGTGGACTAAGTTTTCACGGTAATCCTCTTCATCCTAATCGAAAATTTGCTAAAGAGTCACATGATCAATGGCGAAAAACAGTATTATTAGCTGAGCATCTTGAAATACCAGTAGTTAATGGTTTTTCAGGATGTCCAGGTGACCATAAAGATGCTAAATATCCTAACTGGGTTACTTGCTCATGGCCACCAGAATATTCAGAGATGCTCAATTGGCAATGGGAAGAAGTTGTCATTCCATATTGGAAAGAGGAATCTAAGTTTGCAGAATCTCATGGAATTAAGCAAATAGCATTTGAGATGCACCCTGGTTTTGTTGTATATAATCCAGAGACATTACTCAAATTACGAGAGCGTGTTGGACCAAGTATAGGGGCTAATTTTGATCCTAGTCACCTTGTCTGGCAAGGAATTGATCCAGTCGAAGCTATAAAGAAATTAGGAAGAGAAAAAGCGATTTTTCATTTTCATGCAAAAGACACCTATTTAGATCAAGCTAATATTTCGGTGAATGGGGTCTTAGATACAAAGCATTATAGTGAGATACTAGATCGTTCTTGGACATTTCGTACTGTGGGATATGGACAAGATTTGAAGGCATGTGGCATGATATGATCAGTGCTCTTCGTGCGGTAGGTTATGATTATGTTCTTTCAATCGAACATGAAGACATGTTAGCGTCAGTAGATGAAGGTCTCGGAAAGGCCATTCTTCTTTTGAAAGAATTGCTATTTAAAGAAGAGTTAGGCGAGATGTGGTGGGCTTAGTTGGATAAGTTAAGGTGGTAAATCATATAACAATTAATTATGAAAGAAACAGGAGGCGTATTTGTTTCCTGTTTCTTTCAGATGTAGAGAATGATGACTATTTGAGATCTACCATACATATAAAACAAAAAACCAGCTCCTAAAAGGAAACTGGTTTAGATTTGTTAATGTATAGCCGCTTTTGCCGTACAAAATTATAGAAGAAAGTTTTAAACCACCACTCCTCAAAGTGGGTGTTCGCAGAAACCTATCTGCATGTCCTCCAAGTCATATAGACAGAGGCTTGTCATTTGTGTTTCAATGTAAAACTCCCTATTACAGCTTAAAGGTTAAAACTTATTCATTGTTACGTACAACGCAGCCTGTGTAATCATAATACAATAATGTTGTCCTGTATTCAATGGTAATTTTCACCTAACGAGGCATCCCTTACTTATTCGTCAATTGGTTCGGTTTCGATTTCAACTCGTTCATTTTCTTCTAATGGCTCCCCTTCAACCTCGCCACAAGCAGCTAAAACAAACGCAAGACTTAATGCAGACATAGAAACGAGCGATTTTTTCATTCGAATCACCTTCCTGTTAATGTTGTTATAATAGTAATACCTTGTCAGTAAGAAAATAAACATGTAAAAAGAGGGACAAAGCTTAAGCACGATTTTTATGTGTTAAAAACATAAGAAAAACGCATCATGGTATAATAGTGCTAAAGGAATCATGAGGTTAAGGAGGAGAGAAAATCTAAATTCAATCTAGACTATTAGTTAGATACGCTAGATAATCGAACGTTAATCTTTTCCTAATGATAACATAATAAATATGATTGACACGTTTTGAGGAGGTGAACAGTAACATGAATAATCAAATTGATAAAGAAAGTCCTTTACCATTGTATTATCAATTAAAGGAATTAATAAAAAAAGAAATTAGTGCTAATAGAATGAAGCCGGGTGAGATGATTCCTTCAGAACGCGAATTAGGGGAAATGTTTCATATTAGCAGACCTACTGTTCGTCAGGCGATTAATGAGCTTGTTAATGAAGGGGCTTTATATCGAAAAAAAGGGTTAGGAACATTTGTATCAGTTCAAAAAATTAACCAGCAATTCCTTGAAAATTTAACAAGCTTTAAGGTTGAAATGGAGGAAAAAGGATTACCCTTTTCAACTAAAATGATCAGTATAAAGGAGATAAAAGCTACACCTGATTTACAAAAGGTATTTGGTGAAAAGCATCCTACTTTCATTTATCTAGAGAGATTGAGATTTGTGGAACAAAATCCGGTTGTCGTTGTTTCAACATATATTCCCAAAGATTTAGCGCCTGGTTTGATAAATGAAGATTTAACACATTTCTCTCTTTATGAAATTTTACAAAAGAGCTATCAATTAAAAGTGAATCGAGCTACTCGGCAAATGGAAGCAGTGAATGTTTCAGAAGATGATGCAAAATGGCTTGAAATGGAGACGAACGCTGCAATCATGTTCATTAAAACAATTGGCTACCTTGAAGATGATCAGCCATTCGAATACACAATTGCTCGTTATAGAGGGGATTTGAGTAGCTTTACTGTAAACACCTCCATCTAAACAAAGTGGGTGGTTGGGGTTATGCATATAGATAACGGACCAAAACATAAAATCGTATGACCTTTTAGGATTTATATTGACAGAATATAGCGTATTCTTTATGCTATAAGCACACATTAACTGGTAAAGACAACTTGATAACCTTATGACTTTACTTGTTTTATTTTCATAAAAAAGTTATCGAAATAAAAAGTTGAAAGGAAGAATGTAATGGAAATTTATGTGGATACAGCTAATTTAGAAGAGATTGAAAAAGCAATGTCGCTATCTGTTTTGGATGGGGTGACAACAAATCCAACTATATTATCAAAACAAAACCTTCCACGAAAAGAAATTTTGACAGAAATCAATGCTAGAGTTGATGGGAAGGTATGGTATCAAGTAGCTAGTGAATCGTCTAAAGATATGATTAGTGAAGCCCTTGAGGTTATTCCGTTAATTGACCGTCCTGTGATCAAGCTCCCAATGGGAATTGAAGCTCTGAATGCGTGTAAAGAATTGACGAGACAAGGGATTGAAACAAATATGACTCTTGTTTACTCAGTGTCTCAGGCGATCCTTGCTGCGAAGGCTGGTGTTACTTATGTTAGTCCGTATATAGGACGGATTAATGATCTTGGATGGTCAGGTCTGCAATTAATCGAAGAAATTGTGAAAGTCTATAAAGTTCAAGAGTTAAACACGAAAGTTATCGGTGCAAGTATAAGAGGGAGTCAAGACGTGGTTGCTATTGCTCATCTTGGTGCAAAGGCAGCTACGATGTCCTATAAAGTATTAGAGCAAATGTTGGCACACCCAATGACTGATAAAGGGCTACACCAATTTTTAGAGGATTGGAATACTTACCAAGCCCGTTTATCCTAATTGATTTTCTCAAGGAAGGAAGGCTTACTATGGGGACATACATTCTTGCACACGATCTTGGCACAACGAATCATAAATGTACAGTTTTTAGCCAGAAGGGAGAAGTTCTGGCCACTGCACAAAGAAAATATCCAACAATCTATCGTTCGGGAGGGATTGCCGAGCAGGATCCGAATGATTGGTGGAGCAATGTCATTCACACAACAAACGAAGTACTCCAAATAGTGAAAGCAAGAGACATTGCTGTTATTTCATTTACTGCACATATGAATGGGTGCTTACCAATTGACCATAGAGGGGAACCCCTTAGTCACTCATTCATCCATGCTGATACGAGAAGTAGCGAATATGAAGATGAAGTTTTTCATAGAATTAGTGAGAATAACCTTTACGAATTAACCGGCAATCGAATTGACTCTCGTTACACGTTATTAAAAATGTACTGGTTAAAGAAAAAAGCAACTGATATTTATCAAAAAGCAGCATATTTTCTACAAGCAAAAGATTATCTTGCATTTAAAATGACCGGCAAGTTAGGGTTAACAGACTACTCAGACGCTTCCTTAACAGGTGCTCTAAATCTAGAGAAAAAAGAATGGGAAAAATCTGTTTTTGATGAATTAAATCTTGAAATCAATAAAATGCCAGCTTTAGTCTTATCTTCTGAAGTCATTGGTTCTGTTACTCAACAAGCCGCACAAGATACAGGCTTAATGGAAGGGACACCTGTGGTGATAGGTGGAGGTGATGGTGCTTGTGCAACAACTGGTGCTGGCGCTGTTTTTAAAGGTGATACGTATATCAATTTAGGGACAACGGCGTGGGTTTCGAAGGTTGTCGAGAAGCCATTTATCGATCCCGAAAAAAGGGTTTTTACAATTTGTGATATAAACCCCCGGTATTATAATGTACTTGGAACGATGCAAACTGCAGGTGCTGCATATGAGTGGGCAGTAAACCAATTCTCCTCTATGGTAGACTGGGAAAATCTCGAAGTGAAACCTGAGTATGATCACTTTGAAAGACATGTAAAGAAAGCAACTCCTGGTGCACGTGGAGTTATTTTTCATCCGTACTTGTTAGGTGAGCGTTCCCCGATTTGGAATGATAAGATACGAGGTAGTTTTTTTGGAATTAGCCTAGAGCATAATCGGATCGATTTAGTTAGAGCGGTGATTGAGGGAATCGCCTATTCACTTGCTAGTATTTCAGACGTGTTTAATGATTTACACTCTATAAAACAATTTAGATTAATAGGTGGGTTAGCGAAGAGTGAAACGCTTATTGGAACATTAAGCGATGTATTGCAAGCTCCTATTCAGGTAAATGAGAACAATTCAGAAGCTACATCAATGGGAGCTGCAATCGCAGGAGGCGTAGGTGTTCAGATTTTTGATGATTACGAGGATGCAGCTAGACTGATTCAGAATGGTACACGTTATCAACCTAACGAACAGAACAAAGAAATATACAGGAAGCAGCTAAAACACTTTAATGAACTCTATCAAAAAATTAAAGATATTAATTTTGTAAGTTAGTGAAAATGTGAGACTAAAAACAGGGATTTTTCAACTCATTTATGTCAACATTTTTTAGAGAATTATACCAATGACCCCGATTAACGAATACCGTATTTTGTACTTTAAAAAGATACCAAGTGCAAAATCGTGTTGGATTAGGGGTCATTTTATTTTTTATAGTTAAAATGATTTAAGTAGCTAAAGTGCCTGATTAATTATCTAGAATTTCTGTATTTATCGTGATTGAAACCTATTATACCAAGTATAAAGTTAGCGTTTAGAAGCAAAAATGAAAAGTATAATTTTTGCATTTCTGTACTTTTATTAAAGTCTAGAGATGAAAAAATAACGCAAAATGTACATAAGAAGCTTATTTTCGGAATGTTTAACCTTTTGAAAAAAAAGATTGATTTTCTGTTTTTCTTTGATTATAATCACATTAATAAAGATAAACAAAAAAATACAAAGCCGCTAAGGTGAAAAGGTTTTATAAAACTATTCTCTTTCAAAAGATTGTTTGCGCTTACAGAATCACTGCTTATTATCACAATAAATAAAGAAGGTGAAAAAATGAGTGAAGTATTATTAAAAATGGAAGCGATTTCAAAGGCTTTCCCGGGTGTTCAAGCTCTCTCTAATGTGCAATTTGAGTTGCGTGCTGGAGAAGTCCACTCGCTTTTAGGTGAAAATGGCGCAGGGAAATCGACTTTAATGAAAGTATTAACTGGTATTTATCAAAAAGATGAAGGGACGATTACGTATCTTGGGGAAAAGGTCGAGATTCCAGATCCAAAGACTGCACAAGATTCAGGGATTAGTATTATTCATCAGGAACTTAACCTTATGCCCGATCTAACCGTCGCTCAAAATATTTTTATTGGTCGTGAACCTAGAAGCAAAGTTAAATTCCTTCTTGATGAACATGAGTTGAATAACAGAACACAGAAATTATTTGATGAGTTAAATCTTAACTTAGATCCACGTGCTTATATTTCAGATTTAACTGTTGCAAAACAGCAAATGGTGGAAATTGCAAAAGCGCTTTCTTTCAATGCGAAGATTTTGATTATGGATGAGCCGACAGCGGCATTGACTGATTCTGAAATCGATACTTTATTTGAAATTATTGACTCCCTACGTAAAAACGGAGTTGGAATCGTATATATTTCGCATCGGATGGAAGAACTTAAGCGCATTACGGACCGCATTACTATCATGAGAGATGGCACATATATCGATACCGTTATTACAAAAGAAGTGCCTATTGATAAAATTATTTCGATGATGGTAGGCCGACAAATCTATGACACTTCTAAACCAATGGTTGAAAGTGGAACGGATGAAGTCGTATTGAAGGTAGAGAACCTGAATCAAGGTGGGTTTTTAAAAGATATTAATTTCGAATTAAAAAAAGGTGAAATTTTAGGTTTTGCTGGCTTAATGGGAGCTGGTAGAACAGAAGTGGCTCGTGCTATTTTTGGAGCCGATCGGATTGACTCTGGAGACATCTATATTAACGGCAAAAAGGTCCAAATAAATAGTCCGAATGACGCTGTACATCATGGGATTGGTTATCTGTCAGAAGATCGAAAGAGATATGGACTTATGGTTAATATGGATGTAAAAACAAATATTTCGATTGCTTCGATTAAAAGCTTTTCAAATCAAATAGGCTTTGCGTCTGATTCTAAGATTTCAAAGGTATCAAAAGAAATGGTCCAGAAATTAGGAGTTAAAACACCTAGCATCAATCAAGAATTGAAAAATCTCTCTGGTGGTAACCAACAGAAAGTGGTTATAGCAAAATGGTTAACTCGTGATTGCGATATCTTGATCTTTGATGAGCCGACGCGTGGAATTGATGTTGGAGCTAAAGGAGAAATTTATAAGCTTCTGAATGAATTAGCAGAGCAAGGGAAATCAATTATCATGATCTCCTCAGAATTACCTGAAATTCTCCGAATGAGCCATCGAGTCATTGTGATGTGTGAAGGAAGAATTACTGGTGAGCTTGATTATGAAAGCGCTACACAAGAAGTTATCATGAGCTATGCGACAAAACGAATTAGTTGAAAATAAAGTAATTAGGGGGAAAAGCCATGAAAGTCGAAATATCAAATGAGCCGTCAAATAAAAAGAAATTACCTATTAAATCTGGCGCTCTTCAGCAATTATTAGCATTTGCGAGTTTAATTTTACTAGTTATTATCTTCTCGATAGCGTCACCTAACTTCCTACAATTTCCTAATATTATTGGTATTCTTCTTTCTACTGCTGTTATCGGGATATTAGCATTAGGTGCCACTTTCGTTATTATTACGGGAGGTATTGACCTATCTGTTGGGACAGTCATGACCCTTTCTTCGGTTATGACAGCCGTTGTTATTACAAGTATGGGTATTCCGACACCTTTAGGCGTTGTCGTAGGTATTTTAACTGGTGCATTCTGTGGTTTCCTTTGTGGATTAGCGATTGCGAAAATGAAAATACCACCATTTATTGCTACTTTAGCAATGATGATGATTGCTAAAGGTATGGCTCTCGTTATTTCAGGTGCATCACCAATTTATTTCACGAATACTCCTGGATTTTCAAATATTGCACTAGGTACAATTATTCCTGGTGTTCCTAATGGAGTTGTTATCTTTTTTGCTGCAGCAGTCATTGGAGCCATTATTTTATCTAAAACAATCATTGGTAGATATACATTTGCATTAGGTAGTAATGAAGAAGCGACTAGACTATCTGGGGTTAATGTCGATAGCTGGAAAATTAAAGTTTATACAATTGCTGGTGTATTCACTGGGATAGCTGGTGTTATCATGGCTTCTCGATTGAATTCTGCTCAACCAGCCTTAGGGATGGGTTATGAATTGGAAGCGATTGCAGCTGTAGTTATTGGAGGTACATCGCTTAGTGGAGGAAAAGGAACAATCGTAGGGACAGTTATTGGTGCCTTAATTATGAGTGTTCTAACGAATGGGTTACGTATTCTTTCCGTTCCACAAGAGTGGCAAACCGTCGTAGTAGGGTTTGTAATTATCCTCGCGGTTTATGCCGATAACCTACGTCGTAAAAAAGCGTAGTATGACAAAATTGGTAATAACTCCATCAAGGAGATATATACAAAAAAGATAGAAGGGGAGAACAAAATGAAAAAGCTAGCAACATTTATGTTTCTAATGTTACTAATGGTAACAGCACTTATGGCTTGTGGTTCTACATCTGAATCTGAAGAAGGAGCGAGTGAGGCGCCAAGCGAGGGAGAAGCAGCACCAGAAGTAGCTGAAGATGAACTATTTATTCCGATTGTTTCAAAAGGATTCCAACATCAATTCTGGCAAGCAGTAAGACAAGGTGCTGAGCAAGCAGCTGAAGAATTTGGTGCAACTATTACGTTTGAAGGCCCGGAAACGGAGTCGAATGTTGATAGACAAATCGATATGTTAAGAGCTGCTCTTGATAATAATCCAGATGGAATTGGTTTTGCTGCATTAGACAGCCAAGCATCTATTCCGCTTCTACAACAAGCGCAAGAACAAAATATTCCAGTTGTTGCTTTTGACTCTGGCGTAGATAGTGATATTCCTGTAGCGACTGCATCAACTGATAATGTGGCAGCGTCTGCTTTAGCAGCAGATAAAATGGCTGAATTAATCGGTGAAGAAGGTCAAATCGCTTTAATTGTCCACGACCAAACGAGTATCACTGGTGTAGATCGTCGTGATGGTTTTGTGAATCAAATCGAAGAAAATTATCCAGATATCGAAATCGTTGACATTCAATACGGAGCTGGAGATCACTTAAGATCTACTGACCTTGCAAAAGCGATCTTACTTGCATATCCTGATTTGAAAGGATTCTATGGTGCGAATGAAGGTTCAGCTATTGGGGTAGTAAATGCAGTACAAGAGTTAAATAAAGCTGGTGAAGTAGTTGTTATTGGTTTTGACTCAGGTACACTACAAATTGAAGCGATTAAAAATGGTATTATGGCTGGTGCGATCACTCAAAATCCGATTGGAATTGGCTATGAAACTGTAAAAGCAGCTGTTCAAGCAGCTAAAGGTGAGCCTGTTGAAGAATCAATTGATACTGGATTCTTCTGGTATGATGCTGAAAACATGGATGATGAAGAAATTCAAGCGGTTTTATATGAATAAGAAATAGAATGATAAGAGGCTGCTCATTTTAGGGCGGCCTTTTATTGATATATTGAGAAGGATTTATTAAAGTTTTTATAATTGTCAGTCGATGTATTGATTTTTCTTTGTTTTATAATTATAATAAACATTAACAAAGAAAAAACAATAAAATACCAAAAAACTTTTATTTTTGTTGAAATTGATACCGCTTACAGAATGGTGAATTGTCAATGACATTATTAAAAATTTCTTAGAAAAGGGGAAATGTTTGTGTCGAAGCTAAAAGGTCAAGTAGCGCTTATTACTGGTTCTGGCAAGGGTGTTGGGAGAGAGCTTTGCAGAGAATTAATAAATCAGGGAGTACATGTCATTGCAGTAACAAGAAATTCTACTGATTTAGAAGAGTTAAATCTTGAAACAAAAGAGCAGCAAGAAAAGCAAGGTGCAAGGTTAATTAAAATTATTGGGGATGTTTCCGAAGAAGAGACGGCTAGTCAGTCGTTTGATGCGGTTAAAGAACATTTTGGAAAGCTAGATATTCTCGTTAATAATGCAGGTGTTGGGATTTATGGTTCATTAGATCAGCTTTCTGTAAATGACTATGATTCCATGATGGATAGCAATATGAGAAGTACCTTTTTATTTTCTAAGGCAGCTTTGCCGTTTATGAAAAAGAATCACTATGGTCATATTGTGAACATCGCTTCTGTGGCAGGGAAAAAAGGATTACCAAATGAAACCGTTTACTGTGCAAGTAAATTTGCACAAGTTGGTTTTGCTCAAGCATTAGATTATGAAGTGCGAGATTTTGGGATCAAGGTTAGTAGTCTATGCCCAGGTGGGATAAACACTCATTTTGCAATGGGGACAGGAAGATCACCAGAAGATCCGTACCTAGATAATTTTCTCGATGCGAAAGATGTGGTTGAGGCGGTTTTATTCATTGTGAACCAATCTCCAAAAAGTAGAATTATTGAGATTTTTATGAGACCAATCTCTGAACCTATTTAATTTAGCTACATAGATACATTTTACGCGTTGTGAATATAGAGTCATTTTACAATAAAGGAGAACCGAAAATGTCGAGTGTATTTAAGCAGTTGAAGTTATATGCTAATAAAATTGTTCAGACGGGATTAGTTGTGGGCGCAGGTGGAAACCTTAGCATGCGGGATGGCGATATGATGTACATCTCACCAAGTGGATTTGATTTACAAGAAATTGAAGATGAACATTGGGTAAAGGTTGATATTAATAGTGGGGAGATTTTAAGTAATTTAAAGCCTTCCTCTGAAGTGGCGATGCACTTGGAATGTTTTCGAATGCGTCCTGATATCACAGCTGTTCTACACTCTCATCCCAGCTATTCAGTGGCTGTTTCAAGTACGGGAAAGGACATTCCAATGTTATTTCCAGATGGCCCGGCCATGATTCGAAATGTTTCCTATTTAGATTATATTATTCCTACTACAGAATTGTTAGCCAATGCAGTAGGAGAAGTGATTACAGAAACGGATGTCGTTGTCATGCGAAATCATGGTGTGATGACAGTCGGTAAGACAATGAAAGAGGCTTTCTTCTTTATGCAAATTATTGAAGAATCGGCGAAGGTGTTTTCTATTGCATCTACTGTTGGAACCCCAAGAATTTTAACAGATGAGGAATGTGATGACCTACGAAATTTGTCATCAGAGAAGTACCGGTCTAAACTTCTAAAGGATGCCAAATAATGATGTTTGTTTGAAAGGTGTTGAAATAAATGAAGAAGGTATGGGCGTTTGATCTAGGAGCTTCAAATGGGCGCTTGATGCTAAGTAGCTTTGATGGAGAGCGTATACACCTAGAAGAAATCCATCGTTTTTCTAATCAGCCAATACAACTTACGAATCATTTTTATTGGGACATCCTCAGAATCTTTCAAGAGATGAAAAATGGCATAACCAAAAGTCTCCAACAAGGCCACGATGATATTACTAGTTTAGGAGTAGATACATGGGGAGTAGATTTTGGTTTATTGTCACCCACTGGTGAATTACTCGGTAACCCATATTCCTATCGAGATCCATTACACTCTGAAGGGATGAATGAAGTCCTTAAAAAGATCAGCGCTGAAGAGTTGTTTAAACGTTCGGGAATTGAACCAGCTTCTTTTAATACCATTTTCCAGCTTTATGGGATTAAAAAAAGGCGTTCAGAACTATTGGAACAGGCAGAGACTCTATTGTTCACTCCTAATTTAGTAAATTATCTTTTCTCTGGTGTGAAAGCAAATGAGTTTACGATTAGTACAACAAGTCAATTGTACAATTTTTCTCAAAAAAACTGGGATGATGAACTGTTAACTCAATTGGGAATCCCATCAAAGATGTTTGGAGAAATCACAAAACCAGGCACGATACTAGGTTCAACCTTAGATTCTATTAATAAAGAATTAGGAATGAACCCAGTTCAGGTCATTAATGTAGCTGGGCATGACACAGCCAGTGCATTAGCAGCTTTACCGATAAAAAATAACAATACAGCTTTTATGAGTTGCGGCACCTGGGTGTTAATCGGTGTCAAAGTAAAGGAACCAATTGTATCGGAAGAAGCTTTCTCATGGGGATTTACAAATGAAGGAACGATAGAGGAAGAGTACCGCTTACTAAAAAATAATATGGGTTTATGGCTCATTCAACAATGTCGTGCTATTTGGGAACGAGAGGGTTCTTCTATGGGTTATGAAGAAGAAAACAAGCTTGTCAAAGAAGCTAAGCCATTTCAGAGCTTCATTAATCCTGACGACCCAAGCTTTTTTAATCCTAAAAACATGATCGCAAGTATTTCTGATTTTTGTTTAAAAACAGGTCAAAGCGTTCCAGAAACAAAAGGTGACATCCTTCGGTGTATATTAGATAGCTTAGCTTTAAAATATCGTTGGGTTTTAGAAAGGTTAGAGCATCTAACAGAAACCAATATCGAAGAAATTCATATGGGTGGTGGTGGTATTCAAAATCAACTTTTATGTCAATTTACCGCAAATGCAACGTCACGCTTAGTAAATGCAGGTCCCGTTGAAGCTAGTGCACTAGGAAATTCAATTGCTCAATATATTGCACTAGGTGATATTTCAGACTTGGAAGAGGCTAGAGAAGTTGTTGAACGTTCGTTTTCTACAAAGGTTTACCCACCAGCAGATCAAATGGATTGGCAAGTAGCCTATGAGAAATTTGTTCAATACGTCAATTAATACATTCAAAATTATTGGAGGTACAAAACATGAGTAAAAATAATAGATACTATGGCAAACTTCCTAAAATTGGAATTCGCCCTACGATTGATGGAAGAAGAAATGGAGTAAGAGAATCACTAGAAGAAGTGACAATGAATTTAGCTAAGTCGGTTGCGAAACTGATTAGCGAAAATGTTTTTCATTATAATGGTGAACAAGTTGAGTGTGTCATTGCGGATACTTGCATCGGTGGGGTTGCTGAAGCGGCACAAACTGCAGAGAAATTTGCTAGAGAAGGCGTAGGTGTTTCAATTACGGTTACTCCTTGCTGGTGTTATGGTACGGAAACAATGGATACAGATCCTAGCATTCCAAAAGCTGTATGGGGATTTAACGGAACAAATCGTCCTGGAGCCGTCTATTTAGCCGCAGTCCTTGCTGCTCATAATCAAAAAGGACTTCCGGCATTTGGAATCTACGGTAAAGACGTTCAAGATGTTGGTGATAGCGAAATTCCAGAAGATGTACAAGAAAAGCTATTACGCTTCTCTAAAGCTGGTCTTGCTGTTGCGATGATGAAAGGAAAGTCTTATCTTTCTATGGGCTCTGTTTCTATGGGTATTGCAGGAAGTATGATTGATGAAACGTTCTTCCAAGAATACTTAGGTATGAGAAATGAATACGTAGATATGACTGAATTTGTGAGAAGATTTGATAAAGAAATCTATGATAAAGAAGAATATGAACTTGCCCTAAAGTGGGTGAAAGAAAACTGTAAAGAAGGTCCAGACAATAATAAAGAGAGCTTTAAACGAACAAAAGAAGAGTTGAAAAAAGATTGGGAAATAAGTGTTAAGATGACGCTGATTGCTCGTGATTTAATGGTTGGAAATCCTAAGTTAGATGAAATGGGCTTTGGAGAGGAAGCATTAGGTCATAATGCAATCGCCGGAGGATTTCAAGGACAACGTCAGTGGACGGATCATTTTCCGAATGGAGACTTTATGGAAGCGATTCTCAATTCCTCGTTTGATTGGAATGGAATTCGAGCTCCTTATATGGTAGCAACAGAAAATGATAGTTTAAATGCGATTACGATGTTATTTGGTCATCTTATTACAAATACGGCACAGGTATTTGCTGATGTACGAACGTATTGGAGCCCAGATGCAGTTAAGCGAGTAACTGGTTATGAGCTAGAGGGTAAAGCAGAAAATGGAATTATCCACTTAATTAATTCTGGACCTGCAGCACTTGATGGTACTGGACAGCAATTGAAAGATGGAAAACCAGCAATGAAGCCATTCTGGGAAATTACAGAAGAGGAAGCGCAAAAATGTCTTGATGCTACGTTATGGAGACCTGCTTCAACTGAATATTTCCGTGGTGGCGGGTATTCTAGTGATTTCTTAACAAAAGGTGAAATGCCTGTAACCATCGCTAGAATTAACTTGGTCAAAGGCTTAGGACCTGTTTTACAGATTGCAGAAGGATATACGGTTGATTTACCTATTAATGTTCACGATACGCTAGACCTAAGAACAGATCCAACTTGGCCGACAACTTGGTTTGTGCCGAATCTTACTGGAGAAGGAGTATTTAAAGACGCCTATTCAGTCATGAATAATTGGGGAGCGAACCATTGCTCAATGAGTTATGGACATATTGGAGCAGATTTAATTACTCTTGCTTCTATGCTTCGTATTTCTGTTAACATGCACAATGTTTCAGAAGAGAAAATCTTCAGACCAAGTGCATGGAGTATGTTTGGCACAAAAGATAGTGAAGGTTCTGATTACAGAGCTTGTACAACTTTTGGACCTTTATATAGTTAAAGATATGGCATCCCCCTTGAATCGTTAAATGCTTCAGGGGGAGCATTTAAATATAAGTAGGGAAAATAAAATGTACGGAGGTGAGATACGTGAGTCAAACAAAAACGCCTTTTCAGGAAGGGCTTCTTGCCATTAATAGGCAAAAAGAAATTGTGAAGCTTGTTTTGCAAACGCAGTCAGTCCGGGTTGCTAACTTAAGCAAAATGTTTGGAGTCACAGAGGAAACAATAAGAAGAGACTTAGAAAAATTAGAGTCTGAAGGACAATTAAAAAGAATTCACGGAGGAGCCGTTCCGTTGGATGATGGTTCAATGGAGCTACCGCTTTTAGAACGAACCGTTCAAAATATAGATGCTAAAATTGCTATTGGTCAAAAAGCAGCAACACTTGTTAACGATGGGGATATTATTGCTTTAGATTCGAGTACTACTTGCCTTGAACTAGCAAAGAGAATTGAAAATAAGCACATCCATGTTTTAACCAACGGTATCCAGGTTGTGATGGAGCTAGGACAAAGACCCGATGTTACTGTTCTATGTACTGGTGGATATTTCAATGAAGACCATCATGCATTTTTTGGTCACGTTGCGGAAAGATCCATGGAGGGGCATCATATAGATAAGCTATTTCTCTCTTGTAAGGGTTTTCATGTTAATTGGGGTATGAGTGAAAGTCATGAACAACAGGCTATACTTAAGAAAAAAATGCTGTCTGTCGCAGATGAGGTTAATCTTTTATTAGATAGTAGTAAAATAAATGTAAAAGCACTCATAAACACGGCATCGTTAAAGCAAATTGATAGAATTATCACAGATAGTGGAGTAGATCCCGCTGTTGTTCAAAAAATTGAAGCACATGGGATCGAAGTGTTAGTGTGTGATTAATGGATGCCTAAATTTAGAAAGTGACTCATTATGATAGATTGATGTCATGATTAGTGGAAATGGGGGAGCTGTATTGGATCAACGTAAATATACGATTGGAATTGATTACGGAACAGAATCTGGAAGAGCTGTCCTAGTTGATATTCAGTCAGGAGAAGAAATTGCCACGCATGTGACACCTTATCCAAGCGGAGTCATAGAAAAAGCATTGCCTAATTCTAATAAGAAGCTAGAGCCAGATTTCGCTTTGCAGCAACCGGATGATTATCTACAAGTTTTACAGAATTCAGTTCCAGAGGTGATTCGGCTATCAGGGGTTAGTCCAGATGATATTATTGGCATCGGGGTGGACTTTACTGCTTGTACAATTGTTCCAGTGGATGGAACATTAACTCCGCTTTGCCATCATCAAGAATGGGAAAAGAATCCACACTCTTGGGTTAAACTTTGGAAGCATCATGCTGCTCAGGATGAGGCAACGAAAATGAATCGAATAGCTTCTGAAAGAAATGAAGAATGGTTGAAAAGATATGGTGGGAAGATTTCTTCTGAATGGATGATGCCGAAAGTTTGGCAAATATTAGATGAAGCACCTGACGTTTTTGAAGCGACAGATTTATTTTTAGAGGCTGCAGACTGGGTTATTGCAAAAATGACAGGAGAAGTGAAGAGAAATAGCTGTGCAGCTGGTTACAAAGGAACTTGGCATAAAAACGATGGCTACGTATCTCCTGATTTTTTGGAAGCGTTACATCCACGGCTCCGTGATATTTATGATACAAAGCTCAGAGGCGAAGTTGTTTCTCTTGGATCGAAGGCTGGTGAGCTATCAGAAGAATTTGCTGAATTGACGGGGCTAAAACCAGGAACAGCAGTTGCTGTCGGAATCATTGATGCGCATGCTGGGGTCCCAGGAGTCGGTGTTGCAACACCGGGGAAAATGGTTATGGTCATGGGAACTTCTACGTGCCACATGTTAATTAGTGATAAAGAGGTTCATGTTGAAGGAATCAGTGGAGTAGTAGAAGACGGAATTATTCCAGGCTTTTATGCTTATGAAGCGGGGCAAGCTGCAGTGGGAGATATTTTCGCTTGGTTTGTCGGACATCATGTGCCAAGTTCAGTTACAAATGAAGCCAATGAAAAGGGTATAGGCGTTCATGAATTGCTAGAAAATAGAGCTAGTAAGTTAATGCCTGGTGAAAGTGGTTTGATTGCCTTAGATTGGCATAATGGAAATCGAACGCCTTTAGTAGACGCCGAATTATCTGGATTAATCCTTGGGCAAACGCTTGCCACGAAACCAGAGGAAAGCTATCGCGCTTTAATAGAAGCCACTGCATTTGGCACTCGACTAATTATTGATACGTTTCGTAACCAAGGTGTTGAAATTAACGAATTGTATGCGTGTGGTGGATTGCCACATCGTAATCGTTTGCTTATGCAAATTTATGCCGATGTGACAAATATTGAAATAAAAGTTTCTGCCACAATGTTAACACCTGCAATCGGTTCGGCAATGTTTGGTGCTGTGGCTGCAGGGGTGGAGCGAGGCGGGTATGCTTCTGTTGTAGAGGCAGCATCAAAAATGGCGCGGTTAAAAGAGGAAACATTTAAGCCTAATCTAGAAAATGTAAAAATATATGACGCTCTCTATCAAGAATATGTAACCTTATATGAATATTTTGGTCGAGGTGCGAATCAAGTCATGAAAAATTTGCAAAACATAAAACATCAAGTCCGAAAATAAGAATAAAATAAGGCTGGCTCAAAACTAAAGTGTTCGATCCTTAGTTCACGTTATGAAGTTCTCTATTTGCACAGAATACAGTGATTACTAGCAAGGGATCACCCTTGTGAGTCAGCCTTTTCTTTCCTTATTAATTAGAAAAAGATATCAAATAAAGGTACAAAATGATCATTATACGCTATTTTTTTATTAATATACTAATGATATGATGAAAATGTTCTTAGATAAATGAATGCAAGAGTTGAAATGATCATAAAGATTGTTTATCGTTTTCAGTCAATGAATCATGTAGCGAAATTTATTTTTTTACAATAATGATAGCGCTTACATATTAATAAATCTTGTGTGGATAACGATTGGTTAGTCTTGTTCCAGCAGTATGCTATTTTTCGAGTTTACAGTCAGTCATTCCTGCAAAAATCTTTCAGCATGTGATGGTATTATCTCCATTTGGAGTTAGATACAAAATATGATCATAAAAAGGGGAGTTTCAATTGAAAAAGCTTTTCTTAACAATGCTTTTATTCATTTTTGCTACTGTAGCTCTTAGTGCTTGTGGTTCTTCAGCCACTAGTCCAGATGAGGAACCAACGAATGAAGAAGAAACAACAAACGAAGAGGAAACAAATACAGAGGATGAGTCTGCTGATTCTGCTACAACTGAAGAAGAGCTCTATATTCCTGTTATTTCGAAAGGTTTTCAACATCAGTTTTGGCAAGCTGTAAAGAAAGGTGCAGAACAAGCTGCTGAAGAATTCAATGTAGAGATTACATTTGAAGGTCCAGAAACAGAAGCACAAGTAGACAAACAAATCGAAATGTTGACGGTTGCTCTTGACAAAAGTCCAGATGCAATTGGATTCGCAGCACTTGATAGTCAAGCTGCTATTCCGTTGCTGCAACAAGCCGATGAAGCTGGAATACCTATTGTGGCATTTGACTCGGGAGTAGAAAGTGATATTCCTGTTGCAACGGCAGCTACTGATAATATTGCAGCATCTGCGCTTGCAGCAGATAAAATGGCTGAACTAGTTGGTGGAGAAGGGAAAGTAGCTTTAATCGTTCATGACCAAACGAGTAAAACCGGTGTTGATCGTCGCGATGGTTTCGTGAATCAAATCGAAGAAAAGTATCCAGATATTGAAATCGTTGATATTCAGTATGGTGGTGGTGACCATTTAAGATCAACTGACCTAGCAAAAACGATTTTACTCGCTCACCCTGATTTAAGAGGCTTTTTTGGGGCTAATGAAGGGTCTGCTATTGGGGTCGTTAATGCGGTGAATGAATTAAGTAAACAAGGTGAAGTAGTTGTTATTGGTTATGACTCTGGTCAACAGCAAATTGAAGCAATCAAAAATGGCGTCATGGCTGGGGCGATTACACAGAACCCTATTGGAATCGGGTATGAAACGGTAAGAGCGGCGGTTCAGGCTGTTAAAGGTGAGGAAGTAGAAGCAAGCATTGATACGGGCTTCTTTTGGTACGATCAAAGCAATTTAGAAGATGAAGAAATTAAAGCAGTTCTATATGAATAATTATCAAATAGAGGGTTGCTCAAAACGAGCAGCCCTCTATTGATATTAAAAACATGATAGGTACTTCTTATTTTCGAAATGCTTTTGGCGTCAGTCCAGTACACTTTTTAAAGGTTCTGTAAAAATGTGGCATGCTTTGAAAACCGCATAATTCAGCGATTGTGTTAATTTTATGATGAGAATGAATCAGTAATTCCTTCGCCATGATAATTCTTTTAGTCATAATATAATCTGTGAAAGTCATTCCAATCAATTGTTTAAATACTCTACTAAAATGAGCAGTTGATACAGAAGCCTTTTTAGACAGTTCATTTAAATGTAGGGGGAGATTTAAATGATCATCAATATAAATAAGAATGTCCTTCATCCATTGAGGGCTAAATTGAGAATCGGTGTTTTGCACAGTCTCATTTTCTAAACAGTTTCGATTTAAAAAAAGTAAAAGTAGGTGGAGCCTTAGAACAATAGCGTGATTACTTTCTATCTCTGTATGATGGAATTCTGTCGTGATCTCATCTATATTTTTTTCTAATTCTTCGCAATGAGCATGCTTCAATGAGAAGGTATAGTTTTTATTATGTTTAGCCGCTTTAAAAAGCCTTAAATAAGGATAAGATTGCCCATATAACATATTTTGAATGAGACCTGGGCTGAAGAAAATAGCTGTTGAGGTAATAGGAAACTCGCGATCAGGGACGGCACGATGAATCGTATTTCCTGGAATGATGAATATATCTCCCTTTCTCATGTCATGAAATGTTTGATCAATAAAAAAGGTTCCTCGTCCCTTATAAATATAAACAATTTCATACCAATCATGTAAATGGTCTGGAAGTTCATTTTGTTCGCTTTTTGTATCTTTATAGACAACGAAAAATGGAAATTGTTTTTGAGATTGAAACTCTTTCCTTATAGTATTCAACGTTTCAACACCTTCTTTTCTTCCCTTACTATTCAATAATTATATCAAATAAGAGTATAAAATGGTCATTATAAGTCATTTCTATAACAAAAAAGGAATGATAAACTAAATGAAAGCGTTAAATATTGGGAGGGGGAGAAAAGAGTGAAATATCGAAAGCTAGGAAACACAAATTTGGATGTTTCAAATTTAAGCTTCGGAGCGTCATCATTAGGCTCAGTATTCAGAGATATAAATGAAGAAGAAGGGATACGCACCGTTCGTACAGCTATAGACATGGGGATAAATCTTATCGATGTTTCTCCGTATTACGGTTTAAGCAAAGCGGAGACGGTCTTAGGAAAAGCTATTAAGGATATTCCTCGTGAATCCTTTATCCTTTCAACAAAGACAGGGCGTTATGGAGAGAAGGAATTTGACTTCTCAAATCAGAGAATTATTTCTAGTCTTGAAGAGAGTTTAAAAAGATTACATACCGATTATGTTGATATCCTATTTCTTCATGATGTGGAGTTTGGCGACTTTCATCAGGTGATGGAAGAGGGGATTCCCGCTCTTTCTCAGTTAAAACAAGAAGGAAAAATCCGCTATTATGGTGTGTCAGGATTGCCATTACAAATTTTTGAAAAAGTTCTAGAGCGAACAGATTTAGATGTCATTCTATCTTATTGCCACTATAGCTTAAATGATCATTCTTTACTGGAGCTGCTTCCTATATTAGAAGAGAAACAAGTCGGTTTGATCAATGCATCTCCTTTGTCAATGGGTCTGTTAAATGCAAGAGAAGTACCAGCATGGCATCCCGCTTCAGAGGATATTCGGAATATCTGTAAACAAGCAGCCGAGTATTGTATACAAAGGGGTGAAGATCTTTCTAAACTAGCCATCCAGTATTCCGTTCAAAATAAAAAAATTCCTACTACCTTAGTAAGTACAGCTAATCCAGAGAATATCAAAAAAAATATTCAGTGGGCTAATGAACCGATAAATGAGGAGCTACTTAAAGAAGTTTTAAAGATTTTATCTCCTATTCAAAATAAAACGTGGCCGAGTGGACTATAAAAATGCTGAAAAAGTAGTGTTAGGAGTGGTTCCACTAAAAGGGAAGGGAGAGGTGCTTTTAATGAAAGGGATTATATGTATGAATCCACATGAATTTCAAATGGTTGATGTTGAAAAGCCGCTATTAAAAAACGGTGAGGCCCTAGTAAGCATTAAAAGAATTGGGATATGTGGTACTGATTTACATGCTTATCAAGGCAACCAACCATATTTTACATATCCAAGAGTGCTAGGTCATGAGTTAGCAGGGATTATTGAAGAGATCGATAAAGAAGAAAAGCAATTAACGATAGGAGATCGAGTTGCGATTATCCCGTACATGGAGTGTGGAAGTTGTGTAGCTTGTAAACATGGGAAAACGAATTGCTGTACAAACATGCAAGTTTTAGGGGTACATCAGGACGGTGGTATGCGTGAAGTAATCTCTGTGCCTATCACTCATTTGGTGAAGACGAACGATATTTCGCTTGATCAAGCTGCAATGCTTGAACCGTTTAGTATTGGCGCACATGCAGTAAGGCGTGTTTCTATAAACAATGGAGAGAGCATTGTCGTCATTGGAGCAGGACCGATCGGACTTGGAGTCATGATATTTGCTAAAGAGCGCGGAGCTCGTGTGATAGCGATGGATGTTAATGAAGAACGCCTTGCGTTTTGTCAGAAGTGGGCTAATGTCGATGAAACGGTACATGCTCTAGAGAATCCGCTTGAGCAGTTGTCTACAATCACAAACGGAGAATTTCCAACGGTTGTATTCGATGCGACAGGTAACCATCATTCGATGACCAATGCATTTGATTATGTTGCACATGGTGGTACATTAGTGTATGTAGGCTTAGTCAAACAACAGATATCATTTTCAGATCCAGATTTTCACAAGAAGGAATTAACATTAATGGGAAGCAGAAATGCAACCCGAGCTGACTTTGATTATGTGTTGAACGTTTTACAATATGGTCATTTAGACGTCGAGCCTTTTATTACTCATCGATGTCGCTTTGATGAAATGGTTAGCGAATTTGAAGGTTGGCTAAAGCCGGAAGCAAACGTGATTAAAGCGATTGTCGAACGATAAAAGATCAAAAATAAGATCATTAAGAAAAAAGGAAGTTGATAATCATGTTAAACGGAATTCCTAGTATTTTGTCACCTGAATTAGTAAAAGTATTAATGGAAATGGGGCATAGTGATGAGATTGTGTTAGCAGATGGCAACTTTCCAGCGGCAAGCCATAGTCAGAGATTGATTAGATGTGATGGACATGATATTCCATCATTGTTAGAAGCCATTTTGCAGTTGTTCCCTCTCGATCAATATGTGGACCAACCAATGTCTCTTATGGCTGTGGTACCTGGGGACGATGTGAAGCCAACGATTTGGGATGAGTATAAACAAATTGCAAATGATTCGAATGGTAGAGTTGTAAACGTCGAAATGATGGACCGCTTTGAATTTTACGAGCGAGCTAAATCTGCTTATGCCATTGTGGCAACAGGTGAAAAAGCGTTATATGCCAATATCATTTTAAAAAAAGGTGTCGTAAAGTAAAGAATAACATTTATTGTCATGAGTAAGTGGTGATGAAAGCGAGGGAACGATATGCGAATTGATGCCCATCAGCATTTTTGGAATTATAATGATAAAGAGTATGGGTGGATTTCGGATGAAATGTCGAACTTACGGCAATCATTTTCACCAGAAGATCTTACCCCTCTACTTACATCAATCGATTTTGATGGAACGATTGCCGTTCAGGCTCGACAAAACCTCGAGGAAACAGAATTTCTGCTCAAACTTGCTAGTGACAACGACATTATTAAAGGAGTCGTTGGCTGGGTTGATCTATGTTCAGAGAGTGTAGATAAGCAGCTTGAAAGATATACCAAAAATCCATACTTAAAAGGGATTCGGCATATTATTCATGATGAACCTGATGATCAATTTATGTTAAGGGAAGATTTTCAAAAAGGGCTAAAAACGCTTGGGGATTTCGGATTAACCTATGACTTACTGTTATTCCCAAAGCATCTTCCGTATGCAGTGGAGCTTGTCAAAAACTTCCCTGAGCAAGCATTTGTTTTAGATCATATTGGTAAACCAGATATCAAAAACAGCACCCTTTCTCCCTGGAAAGAAGATATTCAACAGCTCGCCTCATATAAAAACGTCTATTGTAAAGTGTCGGGAATGGTTACAGAAGCAGACTGGTCAATGTGGAAAGAGTGTGATTTTACAGAGTATCTCGATATCGTCTTTAAAGCTTTCGGTTCTGAAAGAGTGATGATTGGCTCGGATTGGCCAGTTTGTACAGTTAGCCATAATTATCAAGCAGTCATGGAGATTGTCTTACACTACCTTGAAAATCATCGGCCTGAGGACAAGGCAAATGTTTTAGGAGAGACGTGTAGAAGGTTCTATAGACTATAATTTGTTATGGCAGGAAACATTCGATCATAAAGCTGAGTATTATAATTAAACTAATAGAAAACAAAAAAGCGATACGATTATGTGCACAGAACATAACCGTATCGCTTTTTTTAAAAGTGTTTATCGAAATACGTTAAATCAAATGATAAATTTGGTCAAACATCTCTAAGTATTTTGGTTTTAGTCAATAAGACGTCTTTCTTTCTAAATGATTGAAAAATTTTATATAATAGATTTAGAAACACTATTACATTTAAGGAGTGTGATCGTTCATGTCGAAAACCCATTACTTTCCTAATGATGTTGTCCATTTTTCATGGGATGCAAAACGTGAGCCTGTAATGAAGATTCAAAGTGGAGACACGGTTATTTTTGAGACGAGAGAAGTGACAGATGGACAATTCAATCTTGACTCGACAACGGAAGCGATTGCAGACCTTGACTGGACACGTGTTTATCCGCTAGCAGGACCCGTTTATATTGAAGGTGCAGAACCGGGGGATACACTCGCTGTTGAGATTTTAGATCTTAATGTAAGAGGTTGGGGATGGACGGCTGTTCTACCTGGACTTGGTCTTTTGGCAGAAGATTTTCCAGATGCGTACCTCCGTACATTTGATTTGTCAGACGGAGAATATATTCACTTTAGAGAAGATATCAAAGTGCCAATTGAAGCCTTTTTAGGAACAATGGGTGTTTGTCCAAAGAATGCAGATGGAGCTCCAATTATGCCACCTGGAACGTTCGGTGGGAACATGGATACACGTCAATTGACGGTAGGAACCACGCTTTATCTACCTGTACAAGAAGTTGGTGCTTTGTTTAGTTGCGGCGATGGCCATGCGGCACAAGGGGATGGTGAAGTTTGTGTCTCGGCATTAGAGTGTCCGATGGAATCACGTCTAAAATTTACATTAATTAAAGGAAAATCAATTCCTGCTCCACAATTTCAGACAAAAGGAGCATTAACACCTAAAGTGAATCATGCTGGTTTCTATGGAACCACTGGTGTCGGCACAGACTTAATGATTGCTTCTCAAGATGCTCTTCGTGCGATGGTCGATCATATTGCGGCAACTTACGAGATGTCAAAAGTTGATGCTTATTTGCTTTCTAGTCTATGTGTCGATCTTAAAATATCTGAAATTGTCGATGCGGGTCATTATGTAGTTAGTGCTGTGCTTCCGTTAGCAGTGTTTGAAAACAAGTAAACTCTTATCGTGATAATGGTAGGAAACGATATTCGATGAAGTTGATTATTCTTATATTGGTAAAGTGTTTTTGATAGAAGAGAAAGTATGTCGTTATGAGGGATTTGTGTTAAAACAAATGAACATTTTAAAAAGACACGATTATTCGCTCATTAAGCGGAATCGTGTCTTTTTATACAACTGCGGATTTTCATTCAATCGATTACTTTGCAGAGGTTACTTGCTGTTTGGCTTCTTCTAGCATTCTATTAATCTTTTCAATGTATTCGTGTAAGCTCATGAAGTATTCCTCCTTTTCTTTTTGAGTGAAATCATTATTTTGGGTTTCTTGGTTTAGTATGTAAGAGACATTTATTTATTAGGTTAGTTGGTTGCTCCTAATCTATGTTGCTATAATTGCCTCGTAGTCTCATTATTGCCCATTTGTAAAAAGCTAAACCTACCTGAGAATAAATAAGATAAAAGTCTGAATAGGAAGAGGTAGATTTAGAGTCTACTTACCTGTTTTTTAATAGATATTTCGATTCTATTGCATAAATCATGGTTATGTTAATTGAAAGAGGGAAATCTCACCTAGGTAGGGAGGAATGAAATGATGGATAAAATTAAAGAAGATATTCAAGCATACCTTGAGGAAATCGTTGCAGAAGAAAAGGAAGAAGCGCGAAATGGGCGAATTCCTGATTATATTGAAAAGGTAGATAATGAGGATCATGGAGCGGTATCGCTTGCTCTTACCGGAATAAAAGGCAAAACCATTCAAGCTGGCGATGATGAGGGAAGGTTTTCGCTACAAAGTATTTCAAAGGTCATTTCTTTAGCGGTTGCACTAATGGATCAAGGAAAGGAAAAAGTCTTTCAATACGTTGGAAAAGAGCCGACAGGTGATCCCTATCATTCATTAATGGGAATGGAAGTGAAAAAAGACGGGGGGCCTCTTAATCCAATGGTCAATGCAGGTGCGATTGCAGTCGTTGGACAAATTAAAGGAGAAACAGCTGATGAACGTTTTCAAAAAGTACTAACGTTAACAAGGAAACTAGCAGGCAATCCAGAGATTGATTATAACCGAGAAGTCTATAAATATGAGGATCAAGATTTAAATCGTGCATTGTTTTATTATAATCGTTCGGGTGGTTATGTAGAGGGTAAGATAGTAGATGTTTTGCCGATTTATTGGAAGATGACTTCAATTGAAGTGACGATTAGTGAGCTTGCTCGTATTGGGGCAGTTATTGCAAATAACGGCAAAGACATTGATAGTGAGGAACAAATCATCCCGCCAGATGTTGTAACGATTTTAAAGACTTTCATGGTCACTTGCGGTATGTACGATCAGTCAGGTGCATTTGCTATTGATGTAGGGATTCCAGCTAAAAGTGGGATTTCTGGAGGGATTGTGGCTGTTGTGCCAGGTAGAATGGGCATTGCTGTTCTTGGACCAGATTTAAATAAACATAATAATAGTATTGCAGGTGTTCGTTTACTTAGAAGAATGTCTGAAAGATGGAATTTAAGCTTATTCAGTCAATCATGATTAAACAACATCCGTTTTCTGTTAAATGATCGTGTACTAGTAACCGGATTTGAAGCAATCTCCCTTGATCAATTTGAGCATGTAGTTGTCGCTGTGGAAACATATGTGAATGCTTGCTGGATTAGAAGCTACATTCACTAGGTATCATGTTAAACTAAATTGAAGTTGGTTAGGTGATTCAGTCAGAGTGAGCTGTTTTCAAAAGAAAGAAAGGATGCACAGCATGAAGAAGATGATCATGATGGCTATAGTTTGAGGGGAGCAGATTTAATGAAGAATTATCATGCTTTTGTTGAAGAGTTTATCGTTGAACCAACAGGAAGGGGAAGCTTATCTGGGCTTACGTTTGCCGCTAAAGATGCATTCAACGTAAAGGGAATAACAGCTAGTGCAGGAAATCCAGATTGGTTACGTACCCATTCCCCGGCAAAAAGTTATGCACCTGCGATTGCACGTTTGCTATCTAATGGGGCAAAATTGGTAGGTACGACAATCACAGATGAACTAATGTATAGTTTAAATGGTGAAAACCTTCATTACGGGACACCTGTCAATCCGAAAGATCCTAAGCGTATTCCGGGCGGCTCTTCTAGCGGTTCAGCCGTTGCTGTTTCTGCCAATCTCGTTGATTTTGCTCTTGGAACAGACACAGGGGGATCTGTCCGAATTCCAGCAGCCTATTGTGGGCTATATGGATTTCGACCTACACATGATTTTGTCACGATTGATGGTGTAATTCCGTTAGCTCCATGCTTTGATTCGGTCGGCTGGATGACGCACAGTGCCAAGATGCTGCTAGATATCGGTCAAATTTTACTTAATGAAGTCCAGACTTCCTCACGGCAATCATTTAAACGGATGATGTTTGGAGAAGATGCGTGGAAGCTAGCAGATAAAGAGAGTTATCTGGCACTATCTCCATTCCTTGCTAACATCGAACATGTAGCTGCTCAAAGCGAATGGGTTGAAGTGGCAAAAGAAGGCTTAATCACATGGATGAAAACATTCAGGGTTTTACAAGGGATCGAAGTATGGAAGTCACATGGTGATTGGATTCAGTCAGTCAAACCTCATTTCGCTCCTGAAATTGCTGAAAGGTTTGAGTGGGCAAGTACATTAAGAAAAGGTGAGAGTCAATCTGAGCAACAATTGAGAGATAAGATTCGTGATCGTTTGAGAAATTGGTTAGGAGAGGATGGGTTATTAATTATTCCTACCTCATCTGGAGTAGCTCCCCTCATTAACATGACTGGAGAAGAGAGTGAAAAGCGCCGTTCTCAAACGATGCAGTTAACGTCTATTGCCGGTTTGGCTGGATTACCGCAAGTAACCATACCGGTAGCCGAAATAGAGGGTGTTCCAGTTGGACTTTCTATTATTGCGGGTCCAAAGCAGGATAATAGATTACTGCAATGGGTCTATGATCATCAAGAGCTGTGGCAGCTCGAAAAATAACAGGAATCGAAGCTTATATAGATTTTACTTAGATTTAAAAGTGAAAAACGAGATTAGATGTAAGTTATACCTCTCGAGTAGACAAGATGGAGTAAGCACGTACTGTCTGCTCAGAGGGATCGTTTGCATGATGGATTGAGAGGTGAGTAGGTAAAAAACTATTACACACTTTTGGCTTTCTTAAGTTGATCTGGAATTTGTAGCGATTCTATCTGTTTCATTTTCAATCCGAGAAAGAGTGTTAGGACAAGAATGAGAATACTGCCGAAAACAATGCCTTGCCAATGAAAAAGGTTCCAAAATGGCTCTAAATAAAATGGTCCGAGGCTGCCTCCAATATAATAGAAAATTAAGTACAAGCCCGCAGCGCTCGCTTTTGCTGATTTTGCACGACTGCTTACCCATGAGCTAGCTGTTGAATGAGCGAAAAAGAATCCAAAGCAATTAAGTAATAAACCGATGATGATCGCTGTAATACTGCCTTGCAAAGTGAGAAGAAATCCAATAACCATAATTATAATACCAACTTCAATGCAAACAGACTTTGGCCATCTTGCTGCTAATTTACCTGATAATGGAGAACTAATGGTTCCAGCTAGATAAGTTAAAAACAATAACCCAATAATACTTGGTGGGAGTAGGTATGGTGGACTGCTAAGCAGGAAGGTTACATAACTAAAATGACCGACAAAAATCATAAAATGAAGACCACCAACGAGATAAGCATATCTCAATTCATTGTTTGCAAGATGTGCGCGGTAATCGGTTAGCGTTCCTTTCCAATTAAACTTCTTCGGCACAAAATTCGTTGAAGGGCGAAGAAGCCAAATGAAAATCAGTAAACAAACGAGACTGACACACCCCATTGCAATAAAAGCAAAGCGCCAGTTAACGAGATCTGTTAGTATGCCACTAAAGGCCCGGCCGAACATCCCGCCAATTGTATTACCACTAATATATATTCCGATCGCAAGCGAAAGAGCCTTTGCAGAGTATTCCTCGCCAATATAGGCAACTGCAAGTGAAGGTAGCCCCGCTAAGAAAACGCCCTGTAACACTCGAATCGCAATTAAGGATTCAAAGGTAGGAGCAAATGCCGCTAAAAAGGTCGTTATCGTGGCGAGCGCCATCGTTACGATCATAATGCCACGTCGACCAACACTATCAGAAAAAGGCCCATAAAAAATCAAAGCGAGTCCGAGAGCTAAGATGACAAGAGAAACTGACATATTAGCTGCTAAGGACGAGACATTAAATTCTGCTGATAACACAGGTAAAATAGGTTGAGTAAAGTACACATTAGCAAAGATGAGCAAAGAACCAATGCTAAGGGCAATTGTTGTCTTCCAAAACTCTTTTGTTTGTACTTCTATCAAAATAAACCCTTCCTTTAGCTACAATATTGATGAAAATCTAACTATCTCTAATTGATGAGGCTAGAATGTTCGGATCGTTTATAGGTATTGAATGATAGAACGACCTTTTCATTATAAAGGAAAAAAGAGTAAAATGATATTTTAAAAAGGTTCATAACATATATAATAAGCTTCTGGCTAATCATTACTATTTTAAAAAGATGTCGAACTTGTCTAAAAGTGTCGTGTGGTGTTGATATTTTACGACGGTACTGTCTGATTATTTAGACGGTATTTCGTCATGCTTCGTGACAGTTTAAAGAGAAAATAAGCTGAAAATTCGAATGTTGGAAAAAATATTTATTTATAAAAATAAGAAAGCCCTTACATGAATCTGAATTAATTGTGTCAATTTAAAAATAATTTTAACTAATTTAAAAATTTTCACATGATAATCAAGTTATTGGCACGGTAATTGCAATATAAAATGTTGAGAGGAGAGTGAAGAACAAAGAATGAATTTATTAGGGTCTATAAGAATGCCAGAATGTGTGTATTATGGGGAAGGAACACTTGAAAAACTAAGTCTGGAAGTAAAGAGGTTGGGTACCAATGCTTTAATCGTTTCTGATAAACCAATGAATGATCTTGGTTATGTTAATAGAGTTGAACATATTCTCACTCAGAATAGCATCTCCTCAACCACTTATTTAGGCGTTGATTCGGAGACGAAGGATACCCATGTAGAAGAAGCGTTAACTGAATTTAAGAACAATCAATGCGATTTTATTATTGCATTAGGAGGTGGGAGTTGCATTGATGCAGCCAAAGCAGTTGCTGTACAAGCAAATAATGATGAAGAGTTAATCGCTTACGTTGGAGGGAAAAAGGAAATTCAACATCAGCCTGTTCCTGTAGTAGCCATTCCAACGACGGCAGGCACTGGATCAGAAGTAACGGATGCTATGGTTATTACGAATACATCGTTAAATATAAAAATGATGATAAAGCAGCCACTGTTAATGCCGCAAATTGCCATTGTCGATCCGTTATTAACTTTATCAGCACCAAAATCATTAACTGTTGCTACAGGTGTCGATGCTTTAACTCATGCCATTGAAGCTTTTATCTCTCGAAAAGCTCATGCATTTACAGATGACTTGGCTTTGTCTGCTATTAATCATATCGTTAAAAATATAAGTCGTGTCTATTCAAATGGTGATGATGTCGAAGCGCGATCTAAAATGGCATTAGCGTCTATGCAGGCTGGTGTTGCGTTCTCGAATGCTTCTGTATGTCTCGTTCACGGAATGTCACGTCCAATTGGTGCCCTGTTTCATGTGCCACATGGGATATCAAATGCGATGCTATTAGCGCCAGTGCTAGAGTATAGCTTAGAAGATTGCCAGGAGAGGTTGGCGCAAATTTCCAGGTTCATAGATAAATCATTAGTTGATCAATCTGATGAACATGCAGCAAATAGCTTCATTACATTGATTAAACAGCTATGTGTCGATTTACAAATTCCGAACTTAAAAGAGTGGGGTATTGATCGCAAGGAATTTGAACAGTCCTTAGAAAAGATGGCCACAGATGCGTTAGCAAGTGGTAGTCCACAAAATAATCCACGAACACCTTCAAAAGATGAAATAATACATTTATATCATGTTTGCTATGAATATTCACTTTAAAAATGATGCCAGTTATTTTAGGAGGGTACTATGTTAAGTTTTCTAGGATTAATTGTTGGTTTAGGTATACTGATTTACATGACAATGAAAGGCATTAATATTATCATTTCTGCTGTTTTAGCTTCTGTTATTGTAGGTCTTACAGGTGGTCTTAATTTAATTGAGGCACTAACAGAAAACTATATGGGTGGATTTACAGGCTTCTTTAAATCATGGTTTCTTATCTTTTTATTAGGGGCAATTTTTGGAAAGGTTATGGAGGATACAAAGGGCGCGAAGGCTATTGCCTATTGGGTTGAGAATAAATTCGGTGTGAAGCGTGCTGTATTTGCCGTTGTCGCGTCTTGTGCGGTTATGACGTACGGAGGTGTAAGCGTATTCATCGTTGCCTTCTGTGTGTATCCGATTGCTCTTTCTTTATTTAAAAATGCAAATTTACCGCATCGCTTTATTCCAGCTGCACTTGTGTTTGGTTCGATTTCATTTACGATGACATCACCAGGCTCACCTGAGATTCAAAATTTAATTCCAACGGAACACTTTGGCACGACACCGACTGCTGGTGGATGGATTGGTGTATTAGTCTCTTTATCGATCATGGTCGTTGGTGGAATTATTTTAGGGAAAATGGTACAAAGGGCTGTGCGAAATGGGGAAACATTTGCTCTTCCTTACGAAGAACCTAAAGGAAATGAAGAGATTGCTGCTGCTGCTGAGGAAAGAGAAAACCTGCCAAACAGCTTTATTGCGATACTTCCTTTAATCATCGTTGTTGGGGTTCTGAATGTTGTCGCTCAATTTATTCCTACTCATGAAGCTGTATTAGTTGCTTTGTTTGTTGGTGTTGTCGCTGCATGGCTACTAATGTTCAAATATAGTAAAACATACATGGGTATTTTAACAAAGGGAACAGAAAATGCATTGGTGGCCATTGCTAATACATGTGGTGTTGTTGGTTTTGGTGCTGTTGCTTCCCAAGTTCCTGCTTTTAATTCAATTGTGGACACGCTTACAAATATGCCTGGTTTTGAATATGCTGGTTTAGCACTTGCTGTTACAATCATTGCGGGTATTACAGGATCAGCATCTGGAGGTCTAGGGATTGCATTACCAATTTTAGCACCAATCTATCAAGCTCAGGGATTAGATCCAGGAGCTATGCACAGGATCTCTGCATTTGCGTCTGGTGGGTTAGATTCACTACCTCACAATGGTTATATTGTTACGACAATACAAGGGGTATGTAAAGAAACGCATCAACGAGCCTACAAGCCAGTCTTTATGATGAGTGTTCTTATTCCGAGTTTCTTCTTAATTATAGCTGTAATACTATATTCATTCTTTTACTAAGTGAAGCTTTTCGTGCAAGGAGCACAGTTCAGTTTTGGAGATTTAAAAAAGACTTAGGCTTTCCGCTATGACTTGGCGAAAAGCCTCGGTTTTCTAATACGTTTATTTGAACAAGAAAGGAGTCAAAAATGACTACATCAAAAGTTGGTTTTATTGGACTGGGAAACATGGGTCTGCCTATGTCACATAATTTGTTGAAAAGTAACTATGAAGTATACGGGTACGACATTAACCCTGTTGCTATTGAAAAATTCAAGGAGAATGGTGGTATAGTCTGTTCTGATATGAAAGAGATTTTCTCTGAGACAGAGACGATCTTTATCAGTCTACCTTCACCTCCTATCGTAGAGAAGATTTATTTTGGCGATGACGGGATTATCAATCATGCTAAAAAAGGCTCTATGATCATTGATACAAGTACCGTTTCACCAGAGTTAAATAGAAGACTAGATCAGGCTTGTAAAGAACATGGGATCAGATATCTTGGTGCACCAGTTAGTGGTGGAGTGATTGGGGCAATAAATGCGACATTAACCTTTATGATAGGCGGAGAAGAAGACTATTATAAAGAATGTTTACCGATTTTAAACGTATTAGGCGCAAATATTTTCCGTGTTGGTGAGAGTGCAGATAGCGGGACTGTCATTAAATTAATTAATAATTTGATGATCGGATTCTATACTCAAGCGGTCGGAGAAGCGATCAACCTTGGGGAGAAAATGGGGCTTGGTGCTGAGCAAATGTATGATATCCTTAGTGTCAGTTACGGACAAAGTAGAATCTATGATCGCAATTACAAAGAGTATATTGCGGAAAATGATTACGCTCCAGGATTTACAACGAATCTATTACTAAAAGACTTGAAATTAGCTGAAGCAATGGCGAATGAATGTGGTGTGGAGCTTCCTATTGGAAAGCATTTAATCGACTGGTATTCGGATGCCGTAGAAAGTGGATATGGCGAAAACGATATGTCAGCTGTTTATTTAATGCTTAAGGATACAGAAAAAAACACCGTGAAAAACAACTAAATGTTAGATGGAGGAAGCGAAAATGGTACAACAAACAGAAATCAAAGAATATTCAAACCTAATTGGTGGAAAGGAAATTAAGTCTAGCTCAGCGGAAACGTTTACGGTTACAAACCCTGCTAATAAAGAAATGAAGCTAGGCGTATTCCAACAATCAACAGAAGAAGAATTAAATCTAGCAGTACAAGTGGCGAAAGATGCATTACCAGAATGGAAGAAAGTTGCTGCGCCTTCAAGAGGGGAGTATGTATACAGAGCAGCTCAATATATTGAAGATCGAGCAGAAGAATTTAAAGAGCAATTAATTATAGAGGTTGGAAAATCCTACAATGATGCTCATGCTGAAGTGATTCGTACGATTCGTGCTATGCGTTATCTAGCTGGTGAAGCAGAGCGTTTAACTGGGGAAACGATTCCTTCTTGGGATTCATCTATTAGAGCTTATACAAAAAGAGAGCCAATTGGTGTGGTAGGTGTCATTACACCGTGGAATGTACCACTTGCGATTTCAGCTTGGAAAATTGCGACTGCATTAGTTTGTGGATGTACAGTTGTATTCAAGCCTTCAAGCCAAACACCTGTTGTAAGCTATAAATTAATGGAAGCGTATCTATCTGTCGCTTTACCAGATGGGGTGTTAAATTTTATTACAGGCTCTGGATCAGTCATTGGAAACGGTCTTGCTAAGCATAAAGATATTAAAGCGATTTCGTTTACTGGCTCAAATCCTGTCGGAAATAAAATCAACCGTCTCGTCGCTGATAGAGGAGCACGATTCCAAGCTGAAATGGGAGGGAAAAACCCATTTGTTGTTTTGGAGGATGCTGATTTAGAATTAGCAACAGATCATGTGATTGCTGGTGGCTTTGGGGAAAGTGGTCAACGTTGTACAGCAACGAGTAGAGTTATTTTGTTAAAAGGAATTGCTGATGAATTTATTAGTCTCTTAACACAGAAAGTAAATAAAATGAAAATAGGAAATCCTCTTAACAAAGATAACCAGATGGGTCCTGTTATCGATGAAAGCGCAATGGAATCAATTTTAAATTATATTGAAATAGGCAGTAAAGAAGGCGCAACTCTCTTAACAGGTGGTTATCGTTTAACAGAAGGCGAATGTGGCAATGGAAATTTCATTGCTCCGACGATCTTTAAAGGAGTTACTCCTGAGATGACGATTGCGCAAGAGGAAATTTTTGGACCAGTTATTAGCATTATGGAGGCCGACAGCTACGAACAAGCACTTGAATGGGCTAATAATATTGAGTATGGTCTCTCATCAACAATCTATACAAATGACATGGATAAAGCGATGCATTTTATTGATCATATTGAAGCTGGATTTACCCATGTGAACATGATGACGATGCATAGTGAGCCGCAACTTCCTTTTGGTGGTATTAAAGGAACAGGACTAGGTGGATATCGTGAACAAGGAAGCACTGGGATCGATTTCTACTGCGAATGGAAAACCGTCTACATGAAGCCACATAGCAAATAAGAAACAATATGGAAGAGAAAAAACTCCTATTGTAGAACGTTTAATCATTGAACGTCTACATAGGAGTTTTTCCTTTTTACTAATCATACTAAGTGTTTCTCCAAGAAAGCTTTGGTGATAACCGACGTTTGGCTAACAAAGGGATTTGCCATGTACTTTACTCTAGATTTCATCAAAGTCGTCGATCCCATATTGGTTTAATTTCTTATATAATGTTGAACGGTGAATGCCTAGCACTTTGGCTGCCTTCGATTTGTTTCCGCCTACTTCCCTCATAATTTTTAATAACAATTCCCTTTCCTGATCTTCGCTCGTTTGTTTTTTTATTTTTTTTAGATCATTAGGAAGAGAAGGTTTAGTAGACTCGTATTCCTGTTCTTCTGATAGTAAATGGGACTTGTCTAATGCATAAGTTACTTGATGATGTTCATTCTCTCCAATATGAGTCGGTAAGTCCTTTAATTCTACTCGCCTACTTTCCGTCAAGACAACAACACGTTCAATTACATTTGCTAATTCTCGAATATTTCCAGGCCAATCATATTTCAGAAAGGCTTTCATCGCTTCCTTACTCAGTTCAACAGGAGAAAGATTGTATTTATTACATATCTCTTTTAATAAAACAGAAACGAGCAGAGGAATATCGGATTTCCGTTCTCTGAGTGGAGGGATTTCAATGGGAATAATATTTAGTCGATAGAATAAATCTTCACGAAATTTTCCTTCTTTTAATTGATCTTCTAATGATTGGTTTGTTGCTGCGATAATACGGACATTTACTTGAATTTCTCCGTTACCGCCAACTCTTTCAAACCGTTGATCTTGTAAAACACGAAGGAGCTTCGCTTGAAGATGCATCGACATTTCGCCAATTTCATCCAAGAACAGTGTCCCTTTATGAGCTAACTCAAACTTCCCTGGTTTTCCTCCTTTTTTTGCACCAGTAAATGCGCCATGATCATAACCAAAAAGTTCGGATTCTAGTAAATCATCTGGGATTGCTGCACAGTTAATGGATACAAGAGGTCCATTACTGACAGGGCTTGCATGATGAATCGATTTGGCGAATAATTCTTTTCCAACACCACTTTCCCCGGTAAGTAAAATTGTTGATGTCGTTTTTGCTGCTTTTCGGGCTATTTTTTTGGCTATTCCAAGAGAAATACTTTCCCCAATTATTTGCTCAAAGGTAATGGTTTTCTCACTTGGTTTAGGATAATGCAGCAAAATTCGTTCACCGTTTTCAATGTTATTAAATTGTTGAACTCGGTTAAATGTATCATATAATTCAGAAACACCTTCAAAAATCAACATGCCGACAGCTCCAATGATCGTTGCTCCCTTCCAAATCGGCAAACGATTAACAATCATTGACTGTCCTTGAAGGATATGCGGTTGATTTCGTTCAGGAATGCCTGTTTCCAAAACGACTGGCAATCGCGTATTTTCGATGACCTCCGAACAATGCTTGCCAATCGCTTCTTTTTTACTTACACCGACAAATCGACTGTAGGCATCATTAAAAAGCTTAATATATCCATTCGCATCGACAACGGTAATTCCTTCATAAGCCGTATCAAAACAAAATTCATAGGATTCAAGCACTTGCTCAAAAGATTGCCAATTTTTATAGAGGTTAAAAAGCTTATTAATCACTTTTTCTGGATGTAATGTTCCGATAACCTGTCCGTTCTTATTGATAACGGGGGTAGGATAGTTTAAATTAAGCTGATATTGATTAACGAAATCATCGCCATTATAGGCGACAAAATCCTTTTGCATGACCTGATGAACTTTAGTCGATAAATGATTACCATTTAAGAGAACATTGACAATGATAGGGTAGGTAATGGAGCCTCGAATCCTTCCATTATGATCAACAACGGGAAGGTTCGTTGTATTGTATTTATAAAGCATCGCAATTGCTTTATCAACTGTATCGTTCAATTCTAGTGTGAAGAAATCTTTTTCCATAAAGGAATGAATTTCTTTATTGTCAAGGCTTGGATAGACTGTGTTGGTATCACTTTGATTCATGTTGATTCTCCTTCTATCATACTAGTCTTGTAGGTCCATTATACCTTTTCATTGATAGAATATCAGGTTGTAAATGATGAGAATATTATATGAATTTGTTTAGGTAAGGAAGATACGAAAATATCCTTGCAACTTGGTTAATTTTAATATTCATCATAAAGGAGCACAAGAATCCTTGCTATTTATCTCGGGTTCAAGAATTATAGAGGGAATATTTTTGCCATCAATAATAGATAATAGTGCTTCAGTAATACTGTTTGCAATTCGATCAATTGGGACGCCGACCGTTGTAAGTTTGACCTCGAGATGTTTAAATTCTTGGATGTTATCATAGCTAACGATTGACATATCTTCTGGAATGTTTATCGCTAACTCGTTAGCCGCACGAAGAATCCCCCTTGTTAAGTCATAACTACCGCTAACAATGGCAGTCGTTCCTTTAACGTCACTAAAAAAAGATTTCGCAGCTAAATAACCATCATATACTTCCAGACCATTTGTGGAGATAATGAGGTTAGACTGACTTGCTGGATGAAAAGCATGCATCGCTTCTTGAAAGCCTAATAATTTTTCTTTTTGAAGAGGGTCTGTTGCAGATGTATTACCGATAAAAGCAATTTTCATGTGACCGATTTTGGTCAGATGTTCAACAGCTAGTTGCATCGCTTGTCGCCTGTTCACATCAATCGTCGGCTTTATCACAGTATCCTTGATCCCATAATAGAGAATGGGAACAGACGAGTGAAAGTGCTTAGAATCGTATAATTCAGCTTCATTTTCTCCGAAGATAAGGATCGCATCAACTTGAAAACGAGTAAACGTTGCAATGGCTGATTCAATTTTGTTAATCGAAAGCAAGGTCGTGTATGAATGCTGTTCTAATCGATCATTAATATTCGTAATTAATAAGGAGGGAGCTATTCGTTCAACTGTTGGCCAAACAACGCCAACTGTGAAGGATTTTTTTTGCACGAGACTTCGAGCTGCAATATTAGGCTGATACCCTAGCTCCTCTGCTATTTGTATAATTTTCGTTTTCGTTGGTTTTTTGACGAGAGGGCTGTTTCTTAATGCCTTGGAAACGGTCGAATAGCTCACCCCAGCATGTTTAGCGATATCTTTAATTGTTACACCCATAATCGTATGTCCTCCATAAAATGATATACTTGTTCTTAGAGTAATCATCCGTTGAATGAATGGTTTTACAACGTTGTTAAATTTTTTCTTATTATAACAAAAGGTCTGGGTTGCTCGCTAGGTCACAGCTGTTTAAGTCGAATAAGGAGTTAGTTCAATGATACGATCAGTCAATCAATTCTTAGAAAAAGGGATGCCCGTTATAACCCCGTTAAGTGTGATAACGGGCGTATTATTAGCTGATTTATTCATATCATGGGTGTATATTGTGCCATGGATCTTTGCCTTTATTACGATGTCTAGTAGTATAGGTGTGAAAATCGAAAAAATTAAACATGCGTTGGTTCACCCTTTACCTATTTTTCTTGCTCTCTTTATTATTCAAGTCATGATGCCAGCGATCGCTTATTTTTCAGGTCATTTATTTTTTCCGAATGATCAATGGACGTTAGTAGGATTAGTGATTGCGTTTGTGATTCCAACAGGTGTGATTAGTATAATGTGGGTTTCTATTTATCAAGGTAATGCGTCTCTCACTCTTTTAATTGTCTTAGTCAATACGCTCTTATCACCGATTTTTATTCCGCTAACCTTACATCTATTCGTCGGGGAAAGTGTTGAGGTCAACACGCTTCATTTGATGAACAGCTTATTTTTGATGATCGTAATCCCTTCATTATTAGGGGTTCTCTTAAATTATGTACCAATTAGTAAAGGTTTTGATCTTAAAGCAAGCTTAGCGCCTTTTACGAAAATTGGTTTGTTTTTAGTGATTGCGATTAATAGCTCAGTAGCAGCTCCACTTTTAAAGGTTATTGATTGGAAGCTGATATCAATTGCGTTAGTCGTCTTTCTCTTAGCAACACTTGCCTATGTATGTAGTTATGTCATGACAAAGCTGTTAAAATTTGAAAATGATGTCATGATCAGTCTATTCTTTAATAGTGGGATGAGAAATATTGGTGTTGGAGCGACAATTGCCATTTTATATTTTCCACCACCTGTTTCCGTACCCGTTGTGCTAGGCATGCTTTTTCAACAAATGCTAGCTTCCGTTTATGGAAAGGCTTTATATACGTCTTTATTTAGGAGAAGTGAAGGAACTCTTATGTCAGTAAGTAATAACGTATTAGAAAAAGAACAGTGATAAAGCTAAGAGACTGACGAAATAATACAGTGTGAGAACGGTATGAATGATTACCGCTAGTCTCTTTGGTACTCTTTTTTTTACTAAGTCAGCAATTACGTTTAATTTTTCTAAAAAATCCAACATTGACAATTAGTTAAGGATTTTATAAAATGAAAATAACAACGTTGTTATGAACGTATATATGTAAACCTTAAGGAGGTCAAGATGAACTCGAATTACCTTTTGGTCAATAAAGCAGATAATGTGATTGTTACATTAAAAAACTATATAAATGGTGAGTCTATTTCAGTCAACGATGCAGAGATTGTTATAAAAGAAGATATTTCTACAGGTCATAAAATAGCGATCCAACAGATTCACCAAGGTCAAGATATTATCAAATATGGTTTCCCAATTGGTCATGCGAAGGAATCAATTGAAGTCGGTCAATGGGTTCATACTCATAATACACAAACTAATTTAAAAGGAACATTGGATTATACGTTTTCGCCAACGACAGAAAAACCTTCTAAAAAGCCAATAAAAGAAAGAACGTTTAAAGGATATGTAAGAGAGAATGGTGAGATTGGGATTCGAAATGAAATATGGATTATAAATACAGTTGGTTGTATTAACAAAACTGCAGAATTAATGGCTAAAACGGCGAATGAGCAATTTAAGGAGGGAATTGATGGTGTCTATCATTATCCGCACCTATTCGGTTGTTCCCAATTAGGAGATGACCTTCATAACACACAAAAAATTTTAAGCAATTTAGTCCATCATCCAAATGCAGCAGGGATTTTAGTCTTGGGACTTGGGTGTGAAAACAATCATATTGCAGAATTTAAGAAAGTGATTGGCGATTATGATGAGAAGCGAGTTAAATTTCTCAGTGTCCAAGAAGCAGCAGATGAATTTGATGAAGGACTGGAATTACTCGAAGAACTTGTGAGCTTTGCCAAGACATTTAAGCGAGAAGTACTCCCGATTTCGAAGCTAAAGGTCGGTTTGAAATGTGGGGGTTCTGATGGATTTTCGGGCATTACGGCGAACCCACTCGTAGGCTCTTTTTCTGATAAACTTATTTCTCATGGCGGGACAACTGTATTAACAGAAGTGCCAGAAATGTTCGGAGCTGAGACAATCCTTATGAACCGTGCTCAAAGCGAACAGGTTTTCCAGCAAAATTGTCGATTTAGTCAATGATTTTAAAGAGTATTTTATCAAGCATGATCAAGTAGTCTATGAAAATCCATCTCCTGGAAATAAGTATGGTGGAATTACGACTTTAGAAGAAAAATCATTGGGGTGTGTACAAAAAGGTGGCTTCTCTCCCGTGATTGATGTTCTTCCTTATGGAGGACGGGTTTCAGCTCCTGGTCTAAATCTCTTACAAGGTGCCTGGGAATGACCTGTTTCTGTAACCGCTTTAGCTGCATCGGGTGCTCATATTGTCTTATTTACAACTGGTAGAGGAACGCCATTCGGAGGGCCAGTACCTACAGTGAAAATGTCAACGAACACAGCATTATTTGAGAAAAAGAGAAATTGGATTGACTTTAATGCTGGTGATCTTGTTCAAGGGAAAGAAATGGATGTCCTAACAGAGGAATTGTTTGAATATGTGATCCAATTAGCTTCTGGTGATGTACGTACACATAACGAAAAGAATGGCTTTAAAGAGATTTCTATCTTTAAAGATGGCGTTATTTTATAAAACGGTTGATTCATAGGGGGTGATAAGGAAAATGAAGCAGCTAAACAAAACGATCCATAAAGACGAGCTACCAGCTACGGTTACATGTGAATTTCAGGAAAAGCTACCCGAGAAAATCATCCAATTTGGTGAGGGAAACTTTTTAAGGGGATTCGTTGATTGGATGGTTCACGAACTTAATAAGAAAGGGCTGTTTAATGGGAAGATTGTTGCCATTCAGCCAACGCCACACGGTAAGGTAGTACCGAAATTAAATGCTCAGGACGGTTTATATACGTTGCTTCTAAGAGGGATTGAGAATGGTCAGGTCATTGAAAAAAATGAGATCATCTCTTCGATTTCTAGAGGAATAAATCCATATTCTGATTGGGATAGTGTACTGAGGGTTGCAGAATCACCAGAGATAGAGTTTGTTTTTTCTAATACGACTGAAGCAGGTTTGACATATGTAAAAGAAGAGTATAACGAAGAACAGTCACCACTTTCCTTTCCTGCAAAAGTAACCGCCTTTTTATATCGCCGTTATAAAGTGACGAATGGCGATCCCAATGCTGGATTAGTGTTGATTCCATGTGAACTAGTGGAAGGTAATGGCGATCTGTTAAAGGAGATTGTAATTAAGCTAGCGCATGATTGGAGCTTACCGCCTGAGTATATTCAATGGGTAGAAAAGTACAATCAATTCTGCAATTCATTGGTTGATCGAATTGTCACTGGATACCCGAAGGACAATAGTGATCAGTATCATCATTTGTTAGGCTATGAGGATGAATTGCTGACAGTCGGTGAGCCTTATCATCTGTTTGTGATTGATGCAGATGATGATGTAGCAGAGCGTCTTCCATTTCATCAGGCAGGACTTAAGGTGAAATGGGGAGATGTGACACCTTATCGAGAATTAAAGGTTGCCGACTTTTAAATGGTCCGGCACACGATGATGTTTGCGGTGTGTTATTTATCTGGAGTGGACACGGTACTTGAGGCGATGAAGGATCAGCATCTTAGTGAGTTTGTGAAACGGGGTATCTATGAAGAGATTCTTCCGACTGTAAGAATGGATGAAGAAGAGAAAAGAAGCTTTGTTGATTCGGTCATTGAACGCTTTTTAAATCCATACAATAAGCACTATTTAGCTGACATTGGGATGAATGCAGTTTATAAGTTTAAATCTCGATTAATCCCGTCTCTTTTAGATTATGTGCAACTACATCACAGAATGCCACGTTCAATTGTTTTCTCACTTGCTGCTCTCATCGTCTATTACCGTCCAGCTAGTCGAGAGGGTGACTTCCTCATTGGAAAACGTGGGGATGATTACTATACGATTCGAGATAATAGGGAAGCGATTACTGTTTTTGAGGATGCGTGGAATCGTTTTGAAGAAGAACATGAAGATATTGATCTGCTCGTAACAAGTGTCTTACAACTGACAGAGCTATGGGGGCTAGACTTAAATACAATTGCCGATCTCAAGGAGACGGTTGTTATGCATGTCCGTGCTATTTTAGAGCATGGTATGAAGAATAGCATAAAAAAGCTTGGAGAAAAGACACAAAAGTAGGTAGGGTGATAAATGAAACATCACCGTGCTACATAGTAGGATAACGTTTATAATCTATAAAAGCGATGGGATCTCTCAAAGACCATTGCTTTTCTTTGTGTTCGTTCCTTTGTTAATTCAAATAATTCACAATACTAGAGTAAAATAAGCTAAGATGAAGTAAACGTTTATTATTTCGTAAATCGAAAAATGAGACACAGTTGTTTTAAGAAAGAAACGTGATTGCAATAGGTGGAGGATGACTCATGTCGAACATTTTTTCTTTTTTAAAATCATACCGCTTTCCGATCGTGATTGCATTATTACTAATGCTTGTAGAATTAATGGTTGAACTGTTTCATCCATTGCTGCTCGCAAAAATCATTGATGATGGCATTATGCAAGAGGATTTATCCGTTGTTTTAAGATGGGGAGGTATCATGATAGGAATGTCATTTCTCGCTTTTGTATCTGGCGTCGTTAATTCATTTTATGCAGCTCATGTAAGCCAAAGTACAGGCTTTGACATAAGAAGTCATTTATATAAGAAAGTGCAATCTTTTTCGTTTATCAATTTACAGCGTTTCCAAACGTCATCGCTGATTACTAGGATGACGAATGATGTCAATCAAATTCAAACAACCATTTTTATGAGCTTACGTATTATGCTTCGTGCACCGCTACTTGTCATCGGTGGAACGGTGATGGCTTTATTTGTGAATGTGCAGCTTGCGATGGTACTTGTTGTCACGATTCCTCTTATTATGATGTTTTTAGTCTGGATGATGCGAAAAGGGGCTACACTTTTTCGTCAAGTGCAGGCAAAGCTTGATGGGGTCAATCATGTCATTCGTGAAAACTTGATTGCAATAAGATTAATTAAAGTCTTTGTTAGAAGGAAGCATGAAGAAGAACGATTTACGGAAAAAAATGAAGCTTTAATGGATCGTACGGTGAAAGCCTTACGAGTGATGGAAGTGACAATGCCGATTTTATTGTTACTCATGAATGTGGCAATCATTGGGGTTCTTTGGTTTGGTAGTTTCAATGTTAATACGGGAAATGCCCAAATTGGCGAGGTCGTAGCGATTGTCAATTATGCGATGAGGATCACTTCTGCTTTAACGATTTTTACGATGATTATTATCATTTTTTCGCGAGCGCGTGCTTCAGCGGAACGAATTATGGAGGTGTTGGATACAGAAGTAGACCATGATCTGGCAGAGGTAGATCAACCAATTAAAGAAGGTAAAATTGAGTTCGATCGCGTTACTTTTTCTTATCAAAACTCGGAAGCACCTGTTTTAGATACGTGTTCATTTACCGTGAATGCAGGAGAGACACTAGCGATTATTGGTGCAACAGGATCTGGGAAGTCGTCACTTTTTCAATTGATTCCTCGGCTTTATGATGCAAGCGCAGGCCATATTTTAATTGATGGGACTGACATTAAAAAGATGAAGGTGGAGAGTTTACGCCGTCAAATGGGGTATGTGCCGCAAGAGGTCATGCTTTTTTCGGGATCGGTGAAAGAAAATATTGCTTGGGGGAAAAAGGATGCAACGCTTGCTGAAATAATGGACGCCGCTAAAGACGCTCAAATTCATGAGGCGATTATGAAACTACCAAATCAATATGAGACAAGGATTGGTCAAAAAGGTGTGAATTTATCAGGTGGACAAAAGCAGCGTTTGTCGATTGCGCGTGCGCTGATTCGTCAACCTAGCATTCTTTTATTGGACGATAGCACAAGTGCACTCGATGTAAAAACAGAAGCAAGGCTTTTAAAGGCCCTACATACATATGAGTGCACCACCCTTCTTATCACACAGAAGCTAAGTACAGCCATAGAAGCAGATTCAATTCTTTTATTAGATGAGGGTCGTGTGGTAGCAAAAGGATCCCATCATCAGCTGGTGAACGAATCATTACTGTATCAACAAATTTATCAATCCCAATACGCGAAGGGGGATCTCAAATATGCTCAATCAGCTAGTGAAACCTTTTCGCTATAAGCGTATTCCTCTTGACCAGCGACACGACAATCCAGTCGAATCGTCAAAGAAACAAGCACGAGCCAAGGATTGGGTTAGGGCCTTAAAAAGAATTTGGTCGTATTTAGCTGTCCATAAAAAACATGTGTTACTTGTAATGCTCATGGTTGTTATTAGCTCAGGATTAAGCTTAGTTGGTCCATTTCTCATTGGGAGAACGATTGATCATGTGTTGATCACGAATAATATCAATGAATTGCTTTACTTATTTATGGCGTTAGCCTTTGTCTATGTGTTTCACTCAGCTTCGGTTTGGCTACAAAACTTTTGGATGGTTGGCGTCGCACAAAAAACCGTTTTTACGATGCGTATGCAACTGTTCCGTCATTTACAAAAGCTCCCGATTTCTTATTTTGACAAACGTCAGCACGGGGAGTTAATGAGTAGAGTAACGAATGATATCGAAAATGTCAGCTCAACATTAAATAGCTCCGTCATTCAGATCTTCTCCAGCATTTTGACATTTGTCGGTATTATTTCAGTGATGGTTTGGTTAAGCCCGCTTTTAACGATGATTACGTTGACGATTGTCCCTTTAATGGTTTTTGGGATGAAATGGATTACCAAGCGTACAAGTGTGTTCTTTAAAAAACAACAACAGCAGTTAGGAGATTTGAACGGATTTATTGAGGAAACGATCTCTGGCCAGCGTATTGTGAAAACATTTTCTCAAGAGGAACGTGTTACTTCTGCATTCATGGAGAAAAATGAGCAGCTAAAAGGGGCTAGCTTTTGGGCCCAGACTTACTCTGGCTTCATACCAAAGCTTATGAACATGTTAAACAATGTTAGTTTTGCGCTTATTGCGCTTATTGGTGGAATATTGGTTTTACATGAAGCGATCACAATTGGCGTTATCGTCATCTTTGCCGAATATGCCCGCCAATTTACACGACCTTTAAATGATTTAGCTAATCAGTTTAATACGCTACTTTCTGCGGTGGCTGGGGCAGAGAGGGTGTTTGCTGTAATCGATGAACCTGCTGAACAGGATATGGAAGGCGCACGTACTCTCCAAACGGTCAAAGGCGATGTTGTCTTTAAAGAGGTATCTTTTTCATATGAAACGAATTCGAAGACGATTAACACTGTCAGTTTCGATGCGTCAGCTGGTGAGATCATTGCCCTTGTTGGTCCCACGGGTGCTGGGAAGACGACGATTATTAATTTGTTATCGCGATTCTATGACCCTCAGCAAGGACAGATTTTGTTGGACGGACAGGATATTACAGAGATTAAACGTGAGAGCCTGCTTCAGCATATCGGATTTGTTCTTCAAGATACTGTTCTTTTTCAAGGAACGATTAGAGAAAATATTCGTTACGGAAAGCTTCATGCAACTGATCATGAAGTAGAAGAAGCGGCCAAAAAAGCCAATGCTTATTCATTTATAGACAAATTACCGAGTCGATTTGATACTGTTCTTGATCAAGATGGTAATGGGATTAGTCAAGGCCAAAAGCAATTGCTCTCGATTGCTAGAGTGATTTTAGCAAATCCAGCTTTGTTGATTTTAGATGAAGCAACAAGTAGTATTGATACGATGACAGAAATGAAGATTCAAGAGGCTCTGCATAGGCTGATGAAGGGCAGAACAAGCTTTGTCATTGCCCATCGACTGAACACCATTCAACAGGCAGATCAAATTTTAGTCCTTCAGGATGGTGAAGTGATTGAAAAAGGCTCGCATGAGAAGTTATTAATGAAAAAAGGATTTTACTATCGTATGCATCATGGAGAATAACACACATCCCCTTTCCTATTTAGAAAGGGATTTGTGCTACATAAAATCAAAAAAGTAACGAATGGTATGAAAGAAAATTGGGGCCGTGTACGTTAAGCTATCAATTCGACTTAAGTAGCTTTCATTTTTTATTTCTGTTGCAGGTCTTTCACCGATAAGCAAATCTCTCTTTAACACTGAAACCGTTAAACTACCAAAGAAGCCTGTTACGCTTATTAAGACACCTGATATAAGTCCGAATGTTAACGTTAAAGGTGTTAAAAAAGGATAGAGAAAATAGGCAATAGTTGTTGTTGTGGTAACAGAGAAAAATAATCCTTCCCACGTGATGAACGGATTTGATGTAGGAATGACTTTTCTTTTTCCGAATGTCTTGGAAACGAGGTATTGAACTAAGATCACTCACTTGTGTTAGTAAAACGAGAAAAAGAACAAGATTGGCTCCGTATTCAGGGCTTGCTACTTGATAGTAGGCTAAATGGCTTAAACCGAATACCATTAGCATGAGACCCCATTGGATCGAACCGAGCGAGCTTAGAAACCGAACTGTACTTTTTGAAAAAATTCTTGGTAAAGGCATAAACAAAAACACATAGATCGGAATAAAAATAATAAACATCCCATACCAATCCGTGTAAATCCAATAAAATTGAATAGGAATGGAGAGATAGACCCATAAGAAAAGCTGGCGATCGATTTTTCGCGTTTTCATCATGGAGAAAAATTCTTTTAACGAAAAGAAACAAAGAACAGCGAGCGAAATTAATGAAACAATCGGATCGAAAAATACAGCGATACTAAAAATAATAAACATTCCCCACCATGTTTTTAATCGAGGAACTAATTCTGGGAAATGCTTTTGTGGATACAGTCTTTTCATTAGGAAGAATACGAGACTGAAAATCGATAAACCAATGGCGATGATAAGCTGAGTGATAAAAGTCGCTTCCATGGAACTCCTCCAATGACAATCGAATAATGTGAAAAAAGATGATAGAAAAATAAATAAGATGATATAATCATATAGAATGATGTCAGATTAATAAAGAGGATTACGATGGAATCAAAAGAATATGTGTATATCTTGCTGACAGATACAGGAACACTTTTTACAAAATCGATTAAAACATATACGAGAGCTCCGTATAACCATGCTTCTCTTTCATTTGATAAAGAATTAAACGAATTATATAGCTTTGGAAGGAAAAACCCACGAAATCCACTCAATGGGGGCTTTGTGAAAGAAGATATTCTTACATGGCACGTATCGTCGCTATCCTGAAACGACATGTGCGATTTATGCCTTCGAAATTAGCAATCGTGAACAACGAAAGTTAGAGCGTGTGATCGAGGTATTTAAGAAAAATCAGCGAAGGTTCATGTACAATTTAATAGGATTAGTTGGGGTATCACTTAATGAACCAGTTGAACTCACTTCTTCTTATTTTTGCTCGCAATTTGTTTCAGAAGTCCTGCATCGTGCTGGAATTCGTCTATGGGATAAGCTGCCTGCGTTAGTAACGCCAGATGATTTCAGGAATAGTGATAAGCTTACGATTGTGTATGAAGGTAAACTATTTGATTATGAACCAGTGAAACAAAAGCTAGAGCAAGAGATATAAGAAAAAGGATCTGTCTCCAGCAAAGAGACAGATCCTTTTTCGATTAAATACCTAATTCTTGCCGTTCTTCTGGTGTGAAAACTCTTGAACGTGTTAGGAATCGTTTTCCTTCTGGTCCTTCTAAGGAGAACATTCCCCCCCGTCCTTCTACCACATCGATGATCAATTGTGTGTGCTTCCAGTAATTATACTGATCAGCCGACATATAGAAAGGGGTATCGCCAATTTCGCCAAGGAGAACGTCACTATTCCCACTCCGTAACTCACCGTCTTGATAACACATCGGCGAGCTGCCATCACAGCATCCTCCTGATTGATGGAACATCAGCGGACCATGAATGGTTTTCAGCTTTTCAATTAGTTGAAGCGCTTCTTCTGTTACGGTTACGCGTTCGACCATGTTTACACCTCCTGATTTCTAAAAGAAACCTAGGGCATCTTCACTATAGCTGACAAGGAGATTCTTTGTTTGTTGATAGTGACTTAACATCATTTTATGGTTTTCACGACCAATTCCTGACTTTTTGTAGCCGCCAAATGCAGCATGTGCAGGATAAGCGTGGTAGCAATTTGTCCAAACACGACCAGCTTGAATGCCACGACCGAAGCGGTATGCTGTATTTGTATCACGTGTCCAAACCCCTGCACCTAGGCCATATAACGTATCATTGGCAATGGAAAGTGCTTCCTCTGCATCTTTAAATGTTGTGACAGAGACGACAGGTCCAAAAATTTCTTCTTGGAAAATACGCATGTCGTTTGTTCCTTTAAAGACAGTTGGTTGGATGTAATAACCATTTTCAAACTCACCACTTAAATTGTTGCGATCTCCTCCCGTTAAGCATTCAGCACCTTCTTGCTTACCGATATCTAAATAGGAAAGGATCTTTTCCATTTGCTCTAGTGATGCTTGAGCACCCATCATCGTATTTGGATCTAAAGGATTCCCAGTTTTAATCGCTTTGACACGCTCAATTGCACGCTCCATAAACTCTATCGTAAATCGATTCGTGAATGAGAGCACGCGATGGGCAAGTACACACTTCCCCTTGATTTAGGGCGAACATGACAAAACCTTCAATTGCTTTATTTAAGAATGCATCATCTTTATCCATGACATCGGCAAAGAAGATATTTGGTGATTTTCCACCAAGTTCAAGTGTGACAGGGATAATGTTTTCAGATGCATATTGCATAATTAAACGACCTGTTGTTGTTTCACCAGTAAAGGCAACTTTATTGATACGGCTACTTGAAGCAAGTGGTTTTCCAGCTTCAACACCGAAGCCATTTACAATATTTACCACCCCTTTTGGTAAGAGGTCTTCAATTAACTCTAATAACACAAAGATCGAAACAGGTGTTTGTTCAGCTGGCTTTAACACAACGCAGTTGCCAGCAGCAAGTGCAGGAGCTAATTTCCATACACCCATTAAAATAGGGAAATTCCAAGGGATGATTTGTCCGACGACTCCAAGTGGCTCATTGAAATGATAGGCAACAGTATTGTCATCAATTTGGCTGAGAGATCCTTCTTCACTGCGAATCGCACCAGCGAAATAGCGGAAATGATCAATTGCAAGTGGTATATCAGCATTTAACGTTTCTCTGACAGCTTTTCCATTTTCCCATGTTTCAGCAACGGCAAGCATTTCTAAATTTGCTTCCATGCGATCAGCGATTTTATTTAGAATGTTTGCTCGTTCAGCAGGAGATGTACGTCCCCATGCATCCTTTGCCGCATGAGCAGCATCAAGAGCAAGATCGATATCCTCAGCAGAGGAGCGAGCTACTTCACAAAAGACATCACCAGTTACAGGTGTAATATTGTCAAAATATTGCCCTTTAACTGGTGCTGTCCATTCTCCATTAATATAGTTGTCATAACGCTTTCTAAAAGTGACGAGAGAACCTTCTGAATTTGGACGTTTGTATACCATTTGAATCCCTCCCAAAATGTCATGACCTTCTTATTTTAAGAAAGCTTATGTTATCTATTCTTCATTATGTAAGCGTTTTCCTTCTTATGATTAAAATATTTCGACATTTTTTTTAATATCTTTTTAACATGCTTGTCCTCTCAAAAATACAGGGGCTGACGGGCTTGCATAAGGGGAACATCGGGTAACAAAAGCTATATTTTTCCTGGACTGTATTTCATAAATAGATATGTAGAAAAAATAGATGCTGTTACATGATCATTCTTTAGAATATATAACCGAATGAGCTGGTTCGTTAGCTCAGCAAATAATGATTCGATTCAGCATAATTAAAAGAGCCTGTTTTGATTTTTTTCAAAACAAGCTCTTAATTAATGATGTACGTTGCAAGCCGTTCTCTGTTGCTTCATTTAGATTAGCGCCTGTGCCGATAAATGAAATAGGCAATGATTCCTCTAAAATGGACGTAAAAGGAGTTAACTTATACCGTTTGCCATTTGAATTCATTTTAAGACAGAGGCTGATTTTTCTCATTTTCCGTTTAAATTCTCTTCAAAATAAAACTTTTTGTCATATTTTTTATTATTTTTATTACATTTGTTAATAAAATAGCTTAAAATAACTTACAAAAGATTATTGAATTATGTTATTTATTTTGGATTTGAGAGGATGGTACGTAATGAGTGATAAAAGGAAGCAAGCATTCAGAGCAACGACAATGGCTCCAAATGGAATGATTACAACGCCTCACTATTTAGCATCGCAAGCTGGACATAATGTATTACAGAACGGTGGGAATGCCATTGAAGCAGCCATTGCGGCAGCATCGACAATTGCTGTTGTCTATCCTCATATGAATAGCATTGGTGGAGATAACTTTTGGCTAATCTATAATGCAAAGACGAAGGAATTGAAAGCACTTAATAGCAGTGGACGGTCTGGTGAAAAGGCGACAATTCCTTTTTATCAGGAACTAGGATACACAAGTATTCCTGTAAGAGGTTATTTATCAGCCAATACAGTCCCTGGTGCAGTTGCAGGTTGGGATAAGGCATATGAGTATGCAAAAGAGCATATAGGCTCTACATACTCATGGAAAGATCTGCTTCAATCAGCGATTAGCTATGCAAAGAATGGTTTTCCAGTCACCCCAAGTCAAGAGTACTGGACAAAAGTAAATGTTAATATGGAAGATGATCAATTTAGGTATTTACAACGATATGATGGATTTAAGCGTACCTTTTTAAAATCAGGTGATTCCCTCTATAAAACAGGAGAATTGATGAAGCAACTGGATTTAGCAACCACATTAGAAGCGATAGCAGAAGAAGGTAGTCAGGTCTTTTATGAAGGAGAGTTAGCGAAAAAAATCGTAGCTGATCTTCAAGAGAATGGCGGAATGTTGACACTAAATGATTTTAGAAACCACCAGTCTGATTGGGTAGATCCAATTAGTGTCGATTATAGAGGGTACACAGCATATAATTTGCCACCAAATACGCAAGGAATGGCATCTCTGTCCATTTTAAATATTTTAAATAACTTTGATATGCAGACGATTGAGGAAGGGTCTGCTGAGTATTATCATTTATTAATAGAGGCAACGAAACAAGCTTTCGAGGATCGAGACAAATGGTTAACGGATCCTGATTTTGTTGATATTCCTTTAGATGATTTCTTGTCAAAATCACACGGGATGGAGCTTGGCCAATCAAATCAATCAACACGATCACAAGGTATGAAAAAGCAGCTCGATCCAAAAGGTGACACAGTTTGGTTTGGAGTTGTCGACAAAGAAGGGAATGCCGTCTCCTTTATTCAAAGTATTTATCACGATTTTGGTTCAGGAATTATTCCGAAAAATACCGGAGTGCTCCTGCAAAATAGAGGAAGCTTCTTCTCGTTAGATCCTGATCATATTAATTGTCTCAAACCAAATAAACGAACGTTCCATACATTAAATCCTGCTATGCTCTTGAAGGGGAACGATCCATATCTCGTTTACGGAACGATGGGTGGAGAAGGTCAACCGCAAACTCAAGCTGCCTTAGTGACTAGAATTGTTGATTACCAGTTTGATATTCAAGCGGCGATTGAAGCACCAAGATGGTTGTTTGGTCGAACATGGGGAGCTAGTTCAAATAACTTGAAAATCGAATCTCGTGTTCCAGAAAAAACGATTCAATTGCTTGAAGATGCTGGACATGATATTGAAGTAGTTGATGAGTTTACGGATGTGATGGGTCATGCTGGGGCAATCGCGATTGATCCTGAAACGAAGATGAAGTAGGTGGGGCCGATCCTCGTGGGGATGGAGCAGCTTTAGGCTATTAAATGATGAGACAAAAAAAATGGGGGTTTACTATTGAAAACGCAAATCGATCTTTTTATCGCTTTTTTCAGATCTGGAATATTAGGTTTTGGTGGAGGTCCATCTGCCATACCGCTTGTTCATAAGGAAGTAGTAACAATTTATAAATGGATGAATGATGAGGAATTTAGTGATGTGCTTGCATTAGGAAATACATTACCTGGACCGATCAATACGAAGATGGCTGGGTATATCGGATACCGTGTTGGCGGAGTGATCGGGATGATTAATGCCGTTCTCAGCCTCGATTGTCCCTTCAATTTTATTAATGATTGTGTTCTTAACAACATTAACAACGTTTAAAGATCAACCATGGGTAGCGGGTATGACACAAGGAGTTATCCCTGTTGTTGCTGTGATGCTGGCAGTTCTTAACATGGGACTTTTTGAAAAAATCGAAGCAAGGACTGGGTTGGAAAGGAAGCATTACTCATTCTTATCAGGTAGCTTTTTGCTTATAGAACTACTAGATATTCATCCAGGTATTGTGATCGCTTTCTTACTCGCTTTTGCTTTATTTAAGCCTGACCCTAAAAATGAAGACAATAACAGAGAAAAGAGAGGTGAAGCTAAGTGATTTATGTTCAAATATTTCTTGCCTTTTTTATTCCAGGAATTGTTGGTTATGGTGGGGGTCCTGCTTCCATTCCGCTAGTACAATATGAAGTTGTTGATCGTTACGAGTGGATGACAGTTGAAGAATTTAGTGAAGTACTAGCACTTGGGAAATGCCTTGCCTGGACCAATCGCGACAAAAATGGCAGGTTACATTGGATATGAGGTTGGAGGAGTATTCGGAGCTTTTATCGGCGTTTTTGCGACAGTTGCTCCTTCGTTGATCCTTATGATTGCTCTTATTAGGGCTTCTTTATAAATTTAAAGATTCCCAAAGGTAAAACGAATGACTGCTCTCGTTCGTCCAACCATTGCGATTTTGTTAGGGGTTTTAACATTCAGATTTTTCGAAAGTTCTTATCTCTCGGTTCTGGTATTTGGCATACCCTTTTTCTATTAGTAGCAAGTTATCTATTGCTTGAGAAATGGAAGGTCCATCCTGCTTTCGTGATATTTGGAGGATTGTGCTACGGGGCTATTTTTTTAAGTGCATAAAAGGATAAAAAGGAGGTCTGTGAAGTGCCTCCTTTTTGTGCTGGATGAATTGTATTCATAGTCTACTTTTTCTTTTCTTCGTATGAATTTTCATGAACAAGTCGAAGTGTTCATAAGCATGATAAGGAGGAAGGGGAGATTTGTGTGGACATTTCAGCTCGCTTTGGAGATAGCTTGTGGTATTATAGTCAGATTTTTTCGTTACCGCTTCAACTTATCCTTGATTCCAATCGTTCTATTGCTCCGAATCAATTGCAAATTGGGATGAGGGTGTCAATACCAGGTTATGTATTAAGCTCTTATCACGTTCAAGCTGGCGATTCATTATGGGGCATTGCTCAGCGATTTGGTTTGCCTCTTGATCGATTATTATTAGTCAATCAACAGCTTAATCCGGCACAAATACAAATGGGGGAATCGATTCTTATTCCAAGGAGAATCACGAATAAGCTGATCCAAGGAGCAAGAGTATACTCTTTAAGAGTCCTTAGCATGGATTTAGCTCAATTAAGTGAAGCCTATCCTTTCATAAGGCGTGAAGTGATCGGAACGAGTGTAATAGGCCACCCAATTGAGGAAATTCGTATTGGGTATGGGCCAAAAAAGGTTCATTATAATGGATCATTTCATGCAAATGAGTGGATTACGACACCAGTGTTAATGGAATTTATTAATGATTATGTGCTTGCTTTAACAAATGGGACGTCAATCCGTGGACTGTCTATGCTGCCTTACTATGAAAGTGTAGAGTTATCCGTTGTTCCAATGGTTAATCCGGATGGCGTTGATTTAGTTGTGGATGGTTTACCGATCGAAGAGCCGTATCGAGCCAATGTGTTAGCGTTAAATGGAGGAAGCACAAATTTTTCTGGTTGGAAAGCAAATATAAGTGGAGTCGATTTATAATATATCCTGCTAATTGGGAAGTGGAGGCAGAACGAAAACCAAAAGGCCCTGCTCCGAGGGATTTTCCTGGCTATCGCCCATTAACAGAGCCAGAAGCTGTTGCTCTTGCTGAGTTGACGGAGAAAAGAGATTTTTCCAAAGTGCTTGCCTTCCATACGCAAGGACAGGTTATTTTCTGGGGATATGAAGGACTTGAGCCACCAGAGTCAGAGACTATTGTCAATGAATTTGCGAGAGTGAGTGGGTATCGCCCTATTCGTTATGTAGATAGCTATGCGGGTTTTAAGGATTGGTTTATTCAAGAATGGCGGCGGCCTGGTTTTACTGTAGAACTAGGGATGGGCACAAATCCGTTGCCATTGTCTCAATACCCAGAGATATATCAACAAGCACTAGGGATCATGCTTGCTGGTTTGTATATGTAGTCTAAAGTGAGGAGAATAAGCCAAGTTTTCTTAAAGAGAAGGTGTAAAGGCAGAAGAGTCTTTAACCTTCTCTATTTTATACTAATCAGTGTATAAAAATCATGGTACCTCTCTGAACGATTAAAAAAAGACTAAGGTTTATGCGATAAGTCAATATTTTCCAATGGAATTAAACTCTTTTCCGACACAATGCTGCAACTGCTTCAATGATATGTCAAGTTCTTTCTAAGGAATAATGCAGGTGAATTTCTAGATATTGTCGAATACATCTCTTTTAATAAAAATGAGTTAAATCGCCATATTATCTGGATATGTAGTACTAAGGTGGGAATTTGTTAAGATGATCCTTGAGAAGTTACTCTTACATGTGCTTATTGTTCTTGCTCCTATTTTAATTGTTCATTTCTTTTTTGATGGTACGAAAGGGAAACGATCACCACTTGTTTTAATAGCTCTACAAATAATGGCGGCAATGCTATGTATGTTATTTTCCAATGAAGAATTTGGTGTGTATTGGGACTTGCGTTATGTTCCAATGGTGCTCGCGTTTTTATATGGAGGACCAAAAGCAGGCTGGACAGTCTGTATTAGTATTCTTCTCCTTCGCTCATGGATTGGTGGGGACCATTTGTTAGTTGCCTATGGAAGTATTCTTCTATCTGCTCTTATTCCATATCTTGTTTACGCGCTTTAGCCAACAAATCTTATTCTAAGTGGAAACGAGTTCGTATTTGCGATATTGATTGCGTTCTGTCCTGGATTCATTAAATTGAGATTTTTCGTTCTACTAGTAAAAAGGAATGAAGAGTTATGTAGCCACCATACTGAAATCATTAATTATGTAGGAATGTATGCGATTGACTCTCGCGATCGCCATGGTTTTTGGAACTTTACTGCATGAGGAAATGAATGAGCGAAAGAAAATGAAAGAGGAAATGTACCGAGCTGAGAAGTTGAATACGATTGGAGAGTTAGCTGCTTCGATTGCCCATGAGGTTCGAAATCCCTTAACGGTTGTAAAAGGCTTTCTGCAGCTTTTGGAAAAAGAAGAGAAAGGGACGAAAAAAAATTATTATTCGATTTCACTTAGTGAATTAAATCGAGCAGAAGAAATCATTAGTGATTATCTGAATTTTGCGAAACCGCAATTTAGGCATATTGAAAAAGTAGAGATCAGTCAGTTAGCAAGAGAAATGATCCATTTGTTGAATCCATATGCATTAAAAGGCAATGTAGAGCTTTCCATTGCAAGGTCTACTGAAGCCTTCATCAAAACCGATCGAAATCAATTAAAGCAAGCACTCATTAATCTGATAAAAAATGCCATTGAAGCAACACCTCCTGAAGGGAAAGTAAGGGTACATATTGAAAAGAATCGTGAAAACATTACTGTAACAATTAAGGATACAGGAAAAGGAATGACTGAAGAGCAATTAAAACGAATTGGGACGCTCTTCTATTCGACAAAAGAAAAAGGCACAGGCTTAGGAATGATGGTTTCTTTACGGATTATAGAAGAACACGGGGGAACCCTTATGCTTACTAGTGAAATTGGGGTTGGTACGGAAGCCATAGTCGTTTTACCAAATATGGTGAGAGTATGATAACCTGTTCGATATAATGAAAGAAATGCTTGAAAGGAAGTAAATGATGATACGAATACAAAAGCATCTTAGCCTAACGGGAATGATTTCAAGGCGTGAAGGAATTCGTTTAATAAAGGAGGGACGAATCACGATCAATGGCTCTCCTGCTCATCATAATAGTATGGTCGATCAAGGTTGTGTTGTCTTATTAGATGGGCAACCTTTGAAACAAAAGCAGCGGGATATTTATTTATTGCTCCACAAACCAGTTGGAATCACTTGTACAGCGCAAAAGAATGTGGAGGGAAATATCATTGATTTTCTCAATTTTCCTGAACGTGTTTTCCCAGTTGGTCGACTTGATAAGAATTCAGAAGGATTGATTTTAATGACGAATGACGGTGATATTGTCAATAAGCTGATGAAGTCTGAGTACAATCATGAAAAGGAATATGTGGTGACTGTTAATCGTTCTTTCACAGATTATTTTATTGAAAAGCTAGCAGGCGGTGTAGACATTTTAGGTCAGAAAACAAAGTCTTGTCACGTCGAGAGAGTGTCTGAGGATACATTCACGATTATTTTGACACAAGGGCTAAATCGTCAAATTCGCCGCATGACAAAAGTATTGGATTACCGAGTAGAACGCCTGATTCGAACGAGAATCCTCGATTTTCGGTTAGATGGATTAGCGCCTGGAGAATGGCGTGAGTTAACAGATGAGGAGGTTAAGCGATTTAAACTGCAGTTAAACTCGCCATCATGATGTGACGCAGCATTGTTTTGCTCCTTTAAACGATTAATTCTTCCATTTTAGTAGAAAAAAGCCTCTGAAAAAGCTCTTTTTTGCCCATAATCTCAAGACTTGTCTCATATAGTAAATGGATAGGTTAGGGAGGATGAGTAGGTATGAAATCTTTTTTAAAAGGGGCATTACTGCTAATTATCGCAGCTTTCATTGGTGAATGCATAGAGTTTTTAGTGAATATTGTTTTGGCAAGAGAGCTTGGAGAAGAAGGCCTTGGGCTATATATGTCCATCTTGCCGACGATTGTCTTTATTGTGGTACTTGCCAGCATTGAGCTACCGATTTCCATTTCAAAATTTGTCGCTGAAAAAGACGAGATCTTTCACCGTAGCATGCTGATGCATGCGTTGCGATTTGCTTCGATTTGTACGATTGTCTTCGTCGGACTCGCCTTATGGATTTTGCCAATGATTCCTGTCTTTGATCGGTATCATCCTCTCGTACCGTGGTTATTTATATTACTTATACCGATTATTGCGTTCTCGTCTGTTGCACGAGGTTATTTTATGGGATCGCAAAAAATGGGGCGTATTGCCTTTGCGAACTTTTTGCGACGAGCTGCTCAGCTAGCATTACTATTCTTTGTTTTTAAAGCTGTTTCATTTGATGGCGAAGTCGCGATCTTTATTGCGCTTTGTACGTTAGTAGCCAGTGAGCTGCTAGTGTTTGGTTATTTGTTTTTTTCCTTTCTTTTGCAGATGAATGTGTTGAAGGGGAAGCCACGAGCTGCCCTTAGTGGCAAAAAAGTAAGAAAGACACTTCTTGAAGTGTCGATTCCAACAACCGGACTTCGTATCTTTCATGCTGCGACCTTCGCGATTAAGCCTTTCCTTATTAAGGAGGCTTTAGTACGAGCAGGAATGATTGAAACGCTCGCCATGACTCAATACGGTAAATTAGCGGGTGTTGCATTCACGATCGGTTTCTTTCCAGCATTTATTGCTCATTCATTGTTGATTGTCCTCATTCCGACAGTGTCAGAAGCTTATTCAAAAGGGGAGTTAGCGAAGCTGCGTTCTCTTCTTCGCAAAGTAATGGGGATTACCATTTTATATGGATTTCCGGCTGTATTTGTTTTTTATTTCTTTGCCGAACCATTGACGAGTCTATTTTTTGAGAACTCACCTGCTGTACGATACTTACAGTTATTAGTTCCTTACTTTTTGTTTCATTTCTTCGTGATCCCAATGCAGGCTTTTTTAATTGGTCTCGGTTTAGTGAAAGATGCCTTTGTTCATGCTCTCTACTCAACCCTTTTTTCCTTTGCGATGATGTTTTCACTAGGCGCCTTGCCGAGCATGCAAATGGATGGGATTATTCTCGGCATGAACATGGGAGCCGTATTATTGACACTCTTGCATTATGTAACCATTTGTCGGAAAATTAATATAAGTTATCTGCTCTTTAAATAAAAAACCTACTGTAAGTTGATATGAAAGAGGGAGTCACGTGGTCGTTCGAATTGTCGTCGTGTTCATGCTGTTTTGTTCACTTGTGATCGAACAGCCAATTTTAATAGAACGAGCGGATTTTTGGGCCATTACAGCATTAATAGTAGGTGGTGTGTGTTCGATTCCTCTTTGGTCGAGAAAATGGCTTCTCTCTTTATCGTTGCTCGGCATTATTTTTTATTTTCATCTAGCTGTTGTAGGCGATGTGTCTTTTTCTATTTGGTTATTCTACTATGGGCTTATTTTAGAAGCTTATCGTGTTGCTCATTCACAAAAAAGAGGAAGCATCGTTGCGGTTATTGTCACTGTTTCCTTCTTGCCATATGTTTTTTTTGAATCTAGTTCAAACCCATTCATTGCCCATCTGCTTTTTGTTATTTTAACTGTAGTCAATATGATGTTCATGACGAAAAGTAGTGACGTTAGTGATGAAAAAGAGGAGCAATGGCAGCAGCTCTTGAATGAATATCGAATATTAAAACGTCAGCTTTATGCTCAGGAGCAGCAGACTCGTGAAGAAGAGCGAACGAGAATTGCAAGAGACATTCATGATTCGGTCGGTCACCAGCTGACTGCTTTAATGATGCAATTAGAGATGCTTGAAATTCAAGTGGATGATGAGAAAAGATTAAAAAAAGAGCAGCTGTCTCATGCAAAGCAATTAGCACGAGCGAGCTTGAATGAAATGCGTTCAGCCGTTAAAGACATGCGAGAAGAGGACATAAAAGGAGTCGCATCTGTTCTTCACTTAATTCGTAAGCTTGAAGCGGAGAGTCATATTCGTGTCCAGTTGACGACAAAATCTGGAGCCTTATCAGCTCTGCTATCAAATGAGCAAAATATGGCTGTCTATCGTTTCATTCAAGAAGGACTTACGAATGCGATGCGACACGCGCATACTAGGGAGATAGAAGTCGTTCTTGAGGTGATTGGTGAAAGGCATTTTTCTGTAACGATGTCGAATGCTAGTCACTCAATGGAATCTGCCAGAGAAGGATTTGGGATAAGGAGTTTGCGTGAGCGTTTTGAGCTGTTGGGAGGACGCTTTCTGATGACGAAAACAAAGCATACCTTCACAATACATGGGCAATTTCCGTTAGAAGGACAGAGGATGCAATAAGAAAGGGAGACAAAGCATGGTAAGGATTCTGCTAGCTGAAGATCAAGCTCTTGTACGACAAGGGCTTAAAATGATGATTGAAACTGATCAACAATTAAAGGTCATTGCGGAAGCGTCAGATGGTAAAGAAGCTGTCGAGCAATTTCAATTACATACAATTGACCTTGTTATTTTGGATATTCGTATGCCTAATATGACAGGTCTTGAAGCGACAAAGGAAATAAAACGATTAGATTCACAAGCCAAAATCTTGATTTTGACCACTTTTGCGGATGATGAATATGCGCTTGAAGCATTAAGGGCAGGGGCAGTTGGTTACCTCTTAAAAGATGCAGATAAAGAGCGGTTACTGGCATCTATTCATAGTGCATTGAAAGGTGGAATGGCGATTGATGATCAGGTTGCAGCGAAAGTTGTTCCCAGGTTGTTAAAAAGGAAAGCAGAGGACAAAGAAAAGGTAGATTGCTTCTTATCTAATCGAGAGCGTTCCATTTTAATTCTTGTAGGTGAAGGAAAAAGCAATAGCGAGATAGCAAGTGAACTTTATTTATCAGTTGGAACAGTTAAGAATCATATCTCACACATTTTAACAAAGCTTGAGCTAAGAGATCGAACACAACTTGCGATTTACGCGATACGTCATGATTATGTGTAGAAAAACAGACTTAAATGATGAGACAGGAGGGCTGCTGAAAACACTTTTCAACAGCTCTTTTGCTGTGGTCTTGATCAAATATGCTTATAAATAAAAGCAGATATAAGGTTGTGTTTCTTTATGAAAAGTTTATTGTCTATCATTTCGGCTCTATTTGTTATGTGAGGACATAGACGCTATTTCTTCTGTACGATTGAACCTCGTAGCGACCATGTGTTTTTCTAACATGACTCTAGTCATCTTTTAATATGAAAATGATGACGGAGTATAGTGGGGAGCTTGCTTTAAAACGTGTAAACTCTTAGATAGAGAGATGAGAGGGGTTGAACCATGCTTGAGATTATTGATTTGAAGAAAAGGTATAAAGAGATCGAAGCTGTGAGGGGTATTAATTTATTTTTGGAAAAGGGTGAATCAGTTGGTTTGCTTGGTCCTAATGGTGCTGGTAAATCGACAGCAATTGGGATGATTTCTTCGCTTATTAAGCCAACTAGCGGTGACGTTAGGTTATTAGGAGATAGTGTTGTTAAACATCCACAAGATTTCCGGAAAATACTTGGAATTGTTCCGCAAGAAATTGCATTGTATCCACAGCTAACGGCAAGAGAGAACCTGCTTTTCTTTGGGAAAATGTATAAGCTCTCACGCCAAAGGCTAATCGAACGAGTTGATGAAGTGTTGCAGTTGGTTGGTTTACGTGAAAGACAGCATGATCGTGTCAAAACGTTTTCTGGTGGGATGAAACGCCGTTTAAATATTGCAGCTGCCCTTATTCATCAGCCGAGTATTTTAATTATGGATGAACCAACAGTCGGCATTGATCCACAATCAAGGCATAACATTCTTGAAACGGTAAAAGGGTTACAACGGGAGCAAGGGATGACGATTCTTTATACGAGCCATTACATGGAAGAAGTCGAATACCTCTGTGACAGAGTTTATATTATGGATCGTGGTTTAGTCATTGCAGCAGGCACAAAGGATGAAGTGAAATCGATTTTAACGAGTGAAGAAACGATCGAGCTGTCACTGTCGGTCGAAAAGGGTGAATTCCTTGAACGAGTAAAATCTCATCAGCTTGTTGCATCCATTCATTTAGAAAATGGGACTTATACCATTATATCGAGAAATAAAGATGAGATTCTGCCGTATTTATTTAACGAAGCCAGGCATGTAGGAGCTGAAGTTGTCGGCTTTAAGCTGAAGACACCGACCTTAGAGGATGTCTTTCTCCATCTTACAGGAAGAACATTACGAGATTAGGAGGAATCATTCATGCTTCGAGCTTTAGTAAAAAAAGACATCACTCAGCTACTACAAGATCGGACTGAATTGCTGGTGTTATTTGTGATGCCACTAGTTTTAATTGCTATATTAGGATTTTCGCTAGGGAGCCAGTCTGGATCGGTTGAAGGGCTGGACATTCCGATAGCTGTTGTAGATCAAGGAAGTAGAGAGGAGAGTCTAAATGATTTAAGATTGCATTTAGCGGATAAAGGGATATCTGAGAGTGAGCAGGTAGGAATCCTTGCTGCTGCTGAGCAGTTTTCAATTGCTGACAATTTAGTGGAGCAGTTACAGGGTGGGTTTGATGGGATATTTGTCGTGACGCTGGAGGATCTGGTCCAAGAAGCCATTCTATCGGAGGAATATGCGGCTGTCATCGAGCTCCCTGGGACTTATCGCCTTGAGTTATGGAATAATGTCTTCTTTTCTGATGAAACGATGCCAGCAAATTTGCGATTGCTTTTAAATGAGGATCGTTCATTTGAGGCGGCGGTTGTTGAACAAGTGATAGAAACGTATGTGAGTCAAATGCAAGTCAATACCGTTTTTGCCCATCAGTATCAAGAGCATGGACAGCCAATAAACGAAACGATGTTTGAACCAGTGAATTTAACAGTGGAAAATATCGGATTGAAAACAGTAACATCATTTGATTATTATGCGATTGGAATGAGTGTGATGTTCGTTTTGTTTGTCGCTTCTTTTATTGGCAATTATGCATTTGTTGAGCGAGAGTCACATGTCTTTCAACGGCTGTTGCTTGCAAATCTTAGTCCTAGTCTATACGTCTTTAGCAAATGGATGTCGGGTACGTTCATTGCTTTTATTCAACTTACCTTTTTGTTCGTTAGTAGCTTTTTCCTGTTTGACGTTTCATGGGGGAATGGTTTGACATTTCTCTTCATTTCCTTTCTATTAAGTTTAACAATTGGAGCATTTGCAACAATGATTACGGTTCTTAATCTAAACATGAATGAACCGAAAGCATCATCCGTTTTTGCGACGATTATTGTAACGATTCTAGCCTTTTTAGGTGGAAGCTTTATTTCATTACAAGGAATAGATGGTGTGATATCAACCTTGGGAGACTGGACACCGAACGGAGCAGCAATGCAGAGTTATTTTCTAGCTCAACAAGGCGCGACGATCACGGATATCTTTTCAACAATCTATCCTCTTTTCTTGATTAGCAGCTGTTTTCTAATCCTCTCGATTATCCTGTTTCCGAAAAGGGGTGAGGCGAAATGAGAGCAATTATTTGGGTGCAATTTCGGCAAATAATACGTGAACCAATGGCGGTGATCGGAATGCTTGTGTTGACGATTATGTTTGCTTTTATTCTTGGAAATACAAATCATAATCAACAACTTACAGTCCCGGTTTTTACGAATGATCATGAGAGTGAAGACGTTCAGTCCCTTCTATCGCGTTGGAATGAAGGTGATGAGTATCAATTTTGTCTCTGTAGAGGAAGAGGAGGCCTTACGAGCTCTTGAAAGGCAAACGGTTTCTGTTGCAGTCGAGTGGAGGGTAAATAACTTTCGCATTGTTTCAGCTCGGCAATCCATTGAAGAGCAGCAGGTGATTGCCTATATCCAAACCATTGAACAACAAGAGAGAGCCATTCAAGCTACGGCTGAGTCCCTTGAGATCGATTCGAATGAGTTAACAAGCTTAGTAGAAGAGGAACAGTTATTTGGTATCGATGTTGCGTCCTTTAATGAAACGGATGATTTTATTTATGATCAGTCGTTGCAATCACTGTTCGGCTTTTCTTTATTCTTTGTGATATACACGATTGCTTATTCGATTCGTACCATCCTTGATCAAAAAATGAATGGGATTTGGGATCGTTTAATCCTATCACCGGCTTCAAAGGCAAAAATGTATATCGGTCATGTGATTTTTAGTTTTTTGTTAGGCTATATACAAATCGTTTTAATCTTTTCGTTGTTCTATTTTGGGATTGGCGTGAACTTTCATGGAGGATTTGCTACTGCATTGTTAGCTGTTATCCCCTATCTCTTCGTTATCGTTTCACTAGGAGTGCTGCTTGGAGGGCTAGTGACAAATCCAAGGCAGCTTGATGGATTCATTCCGTTTCTAGCAGTTAGTATGGCGATGCTCGGTGGTGCTTATTGGCCACTTGAGATTGTTACGGCGGAATGGCTGGTGACGCTATCTCATTTCGTGCCATTAACGTATGGGATGGAAATGCTTAAAGGAGCAACAATTTTGAATTGGGATTTTACAGATTTCTTACTACCAACTTCAATTTTACTCGCTATGGGTGCGGTGTGTATGGGAGTCGGGCTTAATTTAATGGAAAGAAGAAAGGTATAATTTCGTGAAAATCGCACAAATAACGCGGAATTGAGAAGAAGAAAAGAAGGCATGCTAAATGAATGATAGCGTGCTTTCTTTTTTCTATTAATTAGAGATGTATGAACAACGCAGAAAATAATCGAAAAATGTCGAAATAGTTGCTTGACTAATTTGTATATACAAGTTAAACTGAAACCGTAATCAAACATGTATATACAAGATAATGAAAGCGTAACACTTCTATCAAATAGTGTTATAGTCTTTACTTCTTTATTACGGTCTGAATGAAAACGCTCACAGAGAGGGGAAGGGAATATGAGTACAAATAAAGAAGCAGCAAAAGAGATACTTGCGGCGATAGGTGGAGAAGAAAATATCTCCTCTGCCACACACTGTGTAACGCGACTTCGTTTTGCTTTACACGATGAAAATAAGGTTGATAAGGAAGCACTTGAAAAAGTCGATGTCGTAAAAGGCTCTTTCTCAACAAACGGTCAATTCCAAGTTGTTATTGGACAAGGGACAGTTGATAAGGTATATAAAGAGCTTGCTGCTCAAGCAGGGATCACGCAGGCTTCAAAAGAGGAAGTAAAAACGGCAGCTGAAAAAAATCTTAATCCACTGCAACGTGCAGTTAAAACGCTTGCTGATATTTTCATTCCGATTCTTCCAGCAATCGTTACAGCTGGTTTATTAATGGGTATTAATAACATTTTGACAGCTGGAGGAATTTTCGGAGAGCAATCAATTGTTGAAATGTATCCACAATGGGCTGACTTTGCGAATATTATTAACTTAATTGCGAATACGGCGTTTGTCTTCTTACCTGGTTTGATCGGTTGGTCAGCAGTGAAACGGTTCGGTGGTAATGAATTGCTCGGTATCGTTCTTGGTTTAATGCTTGTACACCCAGATTTACTAAATGCATGGGGATACGGCGCTGCTCAAGAAGCTGGCGAAATTCCTTACTGGAACTTATTTGGTATGGATGTAGCGAAGGTTGGTTACCAAGGTCAAGTTCTTCCGATTTTATTTGCTTCATTTGTTTTAGCAAAAATTGAGATTGCCTTGAAAAAGCGCATTCCAGATTCATTCCAACTATTAATCGTTGCTCCTGTTGCGTTACTTTTAACTGGTTTCATTTCCTTTATTTTCATTGGACCTGTAACGTTTGCGATTGGAAACTTTATTACCGATATTTTTGTTGCTATTTTCGGTAACTTTGCAGCTCTTGGTGGGCTTCTATACGGTGCAATTTATGCTCCACTCGTTATTACAGGAATGCATCACACATTCCTAGCAGTTGATCTTCAGTTAATTGGTAGCATCGGTGGTACATTCTTATGGCCGATTCTTGCTTTATCAAACATTGCACAAGGTTCAGCCGCTCTTGCGATGTACTTTGTCTTAAAAGATGAAAAAGTAAAAGGTCTTTCCTTAACATCATCGATCTCAGCTTATCTAGGTATTACAGAGCCAGCGATGTTTGGGGTTAACTTGCGCTATCGCTTCCCATTCATTTGTGCCATTATTGGTTCAGCTATCGCAGCTGTCTGGATTACGGTTAACTCTGTTATGGCTCTTTCAATTGGAGTCGGAGGAATTCCTGGGATCTTCTCTATTGAACCTGGAAAATGGTTAGTCTTTGCAGTCGGTATGGTCATTGCGATTGTTGTTCCATTTGTCTTAACCTATTTATTTGCAAAAACACGTAAAAAAGATTTAGCATAAAAAGCTTTTAATTAAAAGGGTGCTTATTGGCGATCACAGTGACCAAGTTGATATGGGAACTGCAAGGCTAATGGCACCCTTGTTTTTTTCTAACTGAACAAGTAAACTGAACTTGTATATACAAGTTAATTAAACATTAAAGGTGTGATTGGAAGATGGAATGGTGGAGAAAGTCAGTCGTTTATCAAATTTACCCAAAAAGTTTTAATGATACGACAGGAAATGGAGTAGGAGATCTTCAAGGGATTATTGAAAAGCTCGATTACTTAAAAAAGCTAGGTGTTGATGTCCTTTGGTTAACGCCTGTTTATGCATCACCGCAAAAGGATAACGGCTATGATATTTCCGATTACTATAGCATTCACGAAGAGTATGGCACAATGGAGGATTTTGAGCGCTTACTTGCTGAAACGCACAACCGTGGGATGAAGTTAATTATGGATTTAGTGGTAAACCATACATCAACGGAGCACAAATGGTTTAAAGAATCGAAGAAATCTAAAGATAATCCATATCGTGATTTTTATATTTGGAAGGACCCAGTGAACGGGAAAGAGCCATCCAACTGGGAGTCGAAATTTGGTGGGAACGCTTGGAAGTTTGATGAAGAAACAGGTCAATACTATTTGCATTTGTTTGATGTGACTCAAGCTGATTTGAACTGGGAAAATGAGAATTTACGTAAGCATGTGTATGACATGATGCATTTTTGGTTTGATAAAGGGATTGATGGCTTCCGCCTTGACGTCATTAACCTGATTTCAAAAGATCAAAGTTTCCCTAATGATGACGGAAGTGTCGCACCAGGAGATGGCCGTAAATTCTACACAGATGGTCCTCGCGTCCATGAATTTTTGCAAGAGATGAACCGTGAAGTGTTATCTAAGTATGACAGTATGACAGTAGGAGAAATGTCATCAACTTCTCTTGAACACTGTATTAAGTATTCGAATCCAGAGCGTAAGGAATTAAGCATGACCTTCAATTTCCATCATTTAAAAGTCGATTATCCAAATGGTGAAAAGTGGGCGCTCGCGGATTTTGATTTTCTTCCTTGAAAAAAATCCTCACAACATGGCAAGTGGAAATGAACCGTGGTGGCGGCTGGAATGCACTTTTCTGGTGTAATCATGATCAACCTCGTGTCGTTACGAGATACGGAAATGATGATGTCTATCACGAGGAATCAGCAAAAATGCTTGCGACAACGATTCATATGATGCAAGGGACTCCTTATATTTATCAAGGTGAAGAATTTGGGATGACAGATCCAGGTTTTGAGTCGATTTCTGAGTACCGTGATGTTGAGACATTGAACTATTATAAGATTATGAAGGAAAAAGGCTTAGAAGAAGAGGAAATCATGGCGATTATTAAGCGGAAATCTCGTGATAACTCTCGTACACCAGTTCAGTGGAATGACAGTGAAAATGCTGGTTTTACAACAGGAACACCATGGATCGGAGTTGCAGATAATTACAAAGAAATCAATGCTGAAGCTGCAGTAAATAACTCAGATTCGATTTTCTATCACTACCAAAAGCTCATCCAACTGCGTAAGGATTTAGATCTTTTAACTGTCGGTGATTACCGTCTATTACTTGAAGACGATCAACAGTTCTTTGTGTATGAGCGTAATCATGGTGATGAAAAGCTTCTTGTCATTAATAATTTCTATGGAAAAGAAGGAGTCTTAACACTTCCTGAAGAGTGGAAGAATCGTTGTGATCAAAGTGAGTTGATCCTATCGAATTATAAAGATGAGGGAAAATTAGCTCCAGAGATGACACTTCGCCCGTATGAATCACTTGTTTATTACGTTCGTTAATCGTGGTACAGTAATTTGGGTGATATACGATGACTAGAAATAAATTTCAACTGATTTATGATCAACTGGCGAAACAGATCCAAAGTGGAGAGCTGAAAGCAAATGAACTGCTCCCGTCTGAAAATGAACTTACAGAAGAGTTTCAAGCATCCCGCGAGACGATTCGAAAAGCATTGAAGCTTCTTTCTGAACACGGTTATATTCAAAAAATGCAGGGAAAAGGCTCGATGGTCCTTGATATTACGAAGATCAATTTTCCTATTTCAGGACTTGTTAGCTTTCGTGAACTAGCTGATAAAATGGGAACTAGAGCGAAAACGGATGTTGTTTTATTAAAAGGAGAGCTCATGTCTGAAAAGATGCAGGAGCACTTTCAAGTGGCGCAGCCCAAACAGATTTGGAACGTGGTTCGTGTTCGTGAAATTGATCAAGAGCGAATTATCCTAGATAAAGATTATTTACTCGTTTCTCATGTACCAGACCTTACGAAGGAAATTTGTGAACGTTCCTTATATGAATACATTGAAAATGATCTTGGGCTTTCAATTAGCTTTGCAAAAAAAGAAATTACAGTTGAAGCACCAACAGAGGAAGATCGCGAGCTTCTTCATTTAGAGACGTATGATACGATTGTCGTTGTCAGAAGTCATGTCTACCTAGAGGATACGACATTATTTCAGTACACCGAATCAAGGCATCGTCCAGATAAGTTTCGTTTTGTTGATTTTGCCAGACGTAATCGTTAGAGCGTCAAGCTCGTACAATCTCTCGCTAGTCTGTATACTAATGGTAAAAGGTCTAGGAGGGTGTAAAAAATGAGTGTTCATGATTTTTCCGTTCAGACAACAAATGGAGAAGACGTTTCTCTTGCAACGTATCAAGGGCAGGTTATGCTAATTGTTAATACAGCGACGAAATGCGGGCTCGCCCCTCAGTTCAAAGGTTTAGAAACATTGCACCAGGAGTACAAGGATAAGGTACTTGCTGTTGTTGGGTTTCCATGCAATCAATTTATGAATCAAGAACCAGTTAACAATGACGAAATGGCTGCAACATGTGAGCGAAACTTTGGCGTTACGTTTCCGTTGTTTGCAAAAATCAAAGTCAATGGATCGGATGCTCATCCTTTGTACAAGTATTTAAAAGAAGAGCAAAAAGGCGTACTTAGCAAAGAAATCAAATGGAATTTCACGAAATTCCTTGTCGATCAAAATGGGAAAGTCGTGGGTCGTTTTGGGCCGAATGTAGAGCCAGCTAAGATTGAAGACGATATTAAGAAGCTATTGATAAAATAAGGAATGAAGGCATGTCGTGGAGATTAGCGGCATGTCTTTTTTAAAAGGTAAAAGAAATTCGCTGATGTCTAGCGCAGGCAGCCTAGCCGCTCGAGGTTGCTTCAGCCTGCAAATGGTTAACTACCTGAAACCCATTGACACTAATTTGTCGTGGCTGACTAAGGCGCTTTCGCTTTTTTTCTAATGATGCAACTTAATTGAAGTTGCGCTAAAATAGAAGGATCATGAGATACAGAACGGACGTGAAATGATGAATGCTACAAGTCGAAGGATTAACGAAAACATATGGTGATAAGACGTTGTTTAATGATCTTTCATTCACTATCAGTGAAAAACAACGGATTGGTTTAATTGGAATTAACGGAACAGGGAAATCGACCCTTTTAAAAATACTCGCAGGCATCGAATCAGCCGACAAAGGGGAACTGATTCATCCGAATGATTATCATATTGAATATCTTCCACAACAGCCTGATCTTAGATGAGAACGTAACAGTGCTTGAGCAAATTTATTACGGTGATTCTAGATCATGATGGTCACGATGCGTGCGTATGAACAAAGCTCTACTCCTGTTTGAACAACACCCTGATAGTGATGACTACCAGAAGCAATTTATGAAATGGCAACAAAAGATGGATGAGATCAATGCATGGGAAGCCAATACTGTGGCTAAGACGATTCTTATGAAGCTTGGTGTGACGGATTTTTCAGCTCCTGTCAAGCAACTTTCTGGTGGACAAAAAAAGCGAGTGGCAATAGCAAAAGCGCTTATTCAGCCTGCTGATTTATTGCTATTAGATGAACCGACAAACCATCTTGATCATGCAACGATTGAATGGCTGGAAGGGTTTTTAGCAGGATATAAAGGCGCCATTGTCCTCATCACCCATGATCGATATTTCTTAAATCGTGTCACAAATCAAATGTATGAGCTCGATCAAGGGCGTTTGTTTAAATACGAGGGCAATTATGAAGTCTTTCTTGAGAAAAAAGCAGAAAGAGAATTAAATGAAGCGCAACAAGATCAGAAGCGTCAAAATTTATTAAGAAGAGAATTAGCTTGGTTAAGACGTGGGGCAAAAGCACGTACGACAAAACAAAAAGCGCGTATTCAACGTGCGGAAGCTCTACAAGAGGAAGAAGGCGTTACCGAGCGGGGAGAGTTTGATTTTGCAATTGGCTCAAAACGTCTCGGAAAACAAGTGATTGAGCTTACGGATGTTAGCAAGAGCTATGGGGGTAAATCATTGATTGATGGCCTCAATTATTTAATCGTTCCTGGAGAACGTCTCGGAATTGTTGGTCCGAATGGAAGTGGAAAAACCACTCTACTGAATATGCTTGCAAGCCGAATTGAAGCAGATTCAGGTGAAATCATAACAGGTGAAACCGTTCATATTGGCTACTATACGCAAGAAGATGCAGAAATTAATGGTGACTTACGTGTCATTGAGTATATTAAAGAAATTGCTGAGGTCGTGTATACGAGTGATGGCAAAACGATAACAGCTGAACAAATGCTTGAGCGTTTTCTGTTTCCACGTTCGATGCAATGGACGTATATTCGTAGACTGTCAGGGGGAGAGCGTCGAAGACTGTACTTACTCCGTGTCCTAATGTCTGAACCAAATGTTCTTTTCCTTGATGAGCCGACAAATGATTTAGATACTCAAACATTATCCGTGCTTGAGGATTATCTTGAGCAATTTCCAGGAGTCGTGATCACGGTATCCCATGATCGTTACTTCTTGGATCGTGTCGTTGATCATTTGCTTGTGTTTGAAGGAGATGGCTTGATTACAAGGTTCCAAGGCCATTATTCTGACTATCTTGCACATAAGCAAAATCAACTAGAACAGAGAAAAAGCGACAGAACAAGCAAAAGGAAACACCTGTTGTTGAACGCAAAGAACCACGTAAAAAGCTCTCCTATAAGGATCAACTTGAATGGAATCAAATTGAAGAAAAAATTGAAACGCTCGAAGCGAAAAAGGACACTTTAATCAAGCAAATTGCCGAAGCTGGCAGTGATTATGGTCTCATTCAAGAACGAATGACTGAAAAGGAAAAAATCGAGAAGAGTTAGAGGAAACGATTGAACGTTGGACAGAGCTTTCTCTCTTAATTGAAGAAATCGAGCAGCGTTAAATAGATATTGCAAAGAGACTAGTCGGCTTATGCCCGTGTTAGTCTTTTTGTTTATTAATCACCAGAAAGGATAAAAATCATGGTAACTTTCTGAACGAATAAAAAAAGACTAAGGCTTTCACCATTAAGGACTTGGTGATAAGTCAAGTTTTTCTAATGCAAATATTGATGTAATGCAATCTATTTGGGCAAAATGGTTTAAAAATTTGGATAAGTGGAATATACATTGTAAGCAAACAACACTCAATGAAAAGAGGGATATGATATGAATAAGGATGATCTAAAAGGGAAATGGAAGCAAGTGCAAGGAGAGGCAAAACAAAAGTGGGGTAAGCTAACCGATGATGATGTAACGCAAGTTGAAGGTAGCCGAGATAAGCTTGTCGGAAAAATCCAAGAAAGATATGGCAAGACGAAGGAAGAAGCCGAAAAAGAAGTAGACAATTGGTAAAGTAAGAAGAGAAACTTTTCTATTCAAAGTTGGTTAATTTCCTAAGTAGGAAGCAATCTGTCATGCGCAGGCTGCTTTCTTTTTATGTTAAATGTACTTATACATTTATTAAACAATATTTATACAATTTATGTAAAATACGATACAATGATCATAATATAAGAATGAAACTAGGCATGTAGTTTATTGAAGAGGTGACAGATCATGATATCGTACTTTAAAAGTGAAAAATTATTTGAACAGGCCTTTCAATTTTCAGCGATTGGTCTTGTGATAGTTGATCTGGATGGACAATGCTTAGTAGTGAATGAGGCCTTTTGTGAGATGCTTGGTTACCAACCTACTGAACTTACTGATATGGCCTATCTTGATATCACTCACCCTAAAGATTTAGAGCTTGTGGTGAAGACTCGTGAACTTGGTGTTAGAGGAAGAATACGTTTTATCAATTGGAAAAACGTTTTGTGAAAAAGGATAGATCGACAATATGGGGGCTCGTCAATCTTTCCATTGTGCGTGATGATTCAGATCATCCTGTGTATTTCATTATTCAAATACAAGATATTACTGTTCGGAAAGAAACAGAAAGGCAATTAAAAGTAAACAAAGAACGTTGGAAAAAAATTATTGAGACGGTCCCAGGTGGCATTATGATGATCGATTTGAATGGGGAAATTACGTTTGCAAATGAAACGGCAGAACGAATTCTTAGGTATAGGAAAGAAGAAATTATTTTCAAGAAGTATAATGCACCTCAATGGAAGAATGAGCGGCTTGACGGATCCGTTTTACCTGACGATGAATTACCATTTTCAATTGTGATGCGGACGAAACAACCAGTAAACAATGTTGTTCATGCAATGAAAGGAAAGATGGAACACATATTATCATTTCTGTGAATGCGACGCCCATTCATGATGAAGATGGTGAGATGAGCAATGTTCTTTTTTCGATTAGCGATATCACGTCACAAAAATTGGTTGAGCAGCAACTGCTAGAAGCAAATTTGATTTTTAGAAGGCAATCTCAATTAGATGGTTTAACAGGAGTGGCGAATCGACGATATTTTGATGAATATCTTGAAGAAGTTTGGAAGAAAGGAGAAAGAGAGCACAAGCCTCTTTCGGTCATCTTATTTGATTTAGATTATTTTAAGCTTTTTAATGACACATACGGGCATCAGTGCGGAGATGATTGCTTACGTGATGTCGCGGCAGCAGTTAATGAGATTGTTAAGAAAAAAGGCTATTTACTTGCTCGCTATGGAGGAGAAGAATTTGCCATTATTTTAGCGAATACAAATTGTATTGAAGCTAGTCGAGTGGCAAATGAAATCAAAACAGTCGTTGAACAGCTGCAAATCCTACACGAATCATCAGAGATGTATGGGCATGTTACGGTCAGTGTTGGTGTAGCGACGATGATTCCGGTCGTTACAATTACAGCAGATGAATTGATTAATCAAGCGGATCGAGCGCTGTATCAGGCAAAGAACAATGGTCGCAATGTTGTCAAAGCGTTTAGGGAAGGAGCTTGAATAGTAAAAAAAGCGTACTATCAGTTTATGATAGCGCTTTCTTTAGTTGGGAGAATCAACATAGCTTTATGAATAAAGAAAAAATACTTTGATCTTTCACTGTGACTCTACATGTAAATACCATGTTTATGTTTTTCCGAAACGTGGTACATTTAGTTATTGTTTATTAAAAGAGGTGTGAGAACTTAGATGCTAACAACGAATTTCAGCAGTGATTATATTATTTTGTTTGTCGGGACAATTTTAGCACTTGGGGTTTTTGCTTCAAAATTCTCTAGCAGACTAGGTGTTCCATCTCTCATTTTATTTATCGCATTAGGGATGATAATCGGTACAGATGGGATTGGCTTCATTGGCATTCGTAATGTTGAATATGTACAAGTAATCGGGATTCTTGCTTTAGTTATTATCCTCTTTGAAGGAGGGATCCATACAAAGTGGTCAACGGTTCGTCCTGTTATTGGCACTGCTATTTCTCTAGCTACCTTAACCGTTTTTATAACGACGCTCATCCTGACTTTCTTTGCCTATCTTATTCTAGATCTAACAATCTTAGAAGCCTTTCTTCTAGGGGCTCTTATAGGTTCAACGGATGCGGCCGCTGTATTTGCATCGCTAAAGGGGAAAAATATTAAACCGAAGTTGGGAGCTGCGATGGAAGGGGAAGCGGGAGCAAATGATCCCATGGCTGTCTTTTTAACATTAGCGGCCATTGAACTAATTTTAATTGATGATAATAGCTTATTACTCATGGTGGGTTCTTTGTTTTGGCAAATGCTGTTTGGAGCAGCTATCGGTTTGGTGTTGGGAAAATGTGCTTCCCTACTCATTAATCGAATTAACATTGATACAAGCGGCCTGTATCCCATTTTTGCAGTATCGTTCGCTTTTATCACCTATAGTGTTGCAGAATTTTCACAGGCTAGTGGATTATTAGCTGTTTATGTTGCAGCTTTAGTCGTAGGGAATTCAGAACTGACATACAGATCCACGATTTCGAGATTTCATGAGGGACTAGCATGGATGGCTCAAATTGTGATGTTTGTCATTTTAGGTTTATTGGCTATTCCTCATGAGATCTTTTCTTGGTATGTGATTTGGACAGGGCTGCTTTTATCCATCTGTTTAATGTTTATTGCTCGTCCAGTTGCTGTTTTTCTGTCGACAATAGGGATGAACTATCCATTGAATGAGCGTCTCTTTCTTTCATGGGCTGGGTTGAGAGGAGCGGTTCCAATTGTTCTTGCGACATTTCCAATTGCTGCAGGACTAGAAAATAGTCAACTCTTCTTTAATGTTGTCTTCTTTATCGTCTTAACTTCGGCTCTAATTCAAGGATCTTCGATTACATGGGTCGCAGAAAAACTAAACGTGACAGGAGAGAAGAAACAACCTTCTCATCATTTTGTGGAGTTGTCTACTATCAGTAGAGCAAATGCTAAAATTGTAGAATTTATAGCCTCTGATAATATGGAGATAATTGGAAAAGGAGTAGACGAACTTGATTTGCCGGATGAGACTATCTTAAATGCGATTGTGAGAGAAGGAAGAATAATTAATACGAATGAGCAGACAAACATTATAGCAGGAGATTTTCTCTATTTTCTAGTTCCGAATGAGCATAAAGAAAAATTAAAACAGGAGCTAGAGAAAAAAAGAATCAAGGACATTTAAAAATATATATTTGTGGGGAAATATACATCATTATGTAAATTTGTCCAATGTAAGTTTGGTTAAACTTTGAGTAGGGTACGTAATGGAAGTAACGTTTATCTTATGAGGAGGCATCGCCAAATGAGTGAGAAGCGTAAAGTGAATGAAAACAGCAAGAATGAGCAACTGGAGCAGTTTCGCATTGATGATGAAGGTAAAAAAATGACAACAAATCAAGGTCTCAAGGTGTCGGAAGATGAGTTCTCATTAAAAGCTGGTGAACGAGGTCCGACTTTAATGGAGGATTTTCATTTTCGTGAAAAAATGACACATTTTGACCATGAGCGAATTCCAGAGCGAATCGTGCATGCGCGAGGCTTTGCGGCTCATGGTGAATTTGAAGTGTATGAGTCTATGAAAGAATATACGAAGGCTGGATTTCTTGCAAGATCCATCTGTGAAAACACCTGTATTTGTCCGTTTTTCAACTGTGGCTGGCTCACGAGGTTCAGCTGAAACTGTACGTGATGCCCGTGGTTTTGCGACGAAGTTTTATACAGAGGAAGGAAACTACGATTTAGTTGGAAACAATATTCCTGTATTTTTCATTCAAGATGCGATTAAATTCCCTGATCTAGTTCATGCTGTTAAACCAGAACCACATAATGAAATGCCACAAGCTGCATCTGCACATGATACGTTTTGGGATTTTGTCGCGAACAACCAGGAATCAGCTCATATGGTGATGTGGGCGATGTCAGACCGAGCGATTCCTCGAAGCTATCGAATGATGGAAGGGTTTGGTGTCCATACGTTCCGCTTTGTTAATGAGAAAGGTCAAGCGCATTTTGTGAAGTTTCATTGGAAGCCAGTACTTGGAACACATTCTCTTGTATGGGATGAAGCACAAAAAATTTCTGGTAAAGACCCTGATTTTCATCGTCGTGATCTTTGGGAAGCAATTGAGAATGGTGACTTTCCTGAATATGAATTAGGCGTACAGCTTATTAAAGAAGAAGATGAATTCAAGTTTGATTTTGATGTGCTTGATCCGACGAAACTATGGCCAGAAGAAGATGTACCTGTCAAAATAATTGGTAAGATGACCCTAAATCGTAATGTTGATAATGTCTTTGCTGAAACGGAGCAAGTTGCCTTCCATCCTGGACATGTTGTACCAGGCATTGATTTTTCAAATGATCCATTGCTACAAGGGCGTTTATTTTCATACACAGATACGCAGCTCATTCGTCTTGGAGGACCAAACTTCCATGAGCTGCCGATTAATAGACCTGTTTGTCCGTTCCATAACAATCAACGTGATGGATATGGACGTCAAACAATTAATAGAGGACAAGTGAGCTATCATAAGAATTCACTTGCAGCGAATACTCCTGCTCCAGCCACTGAGGAAGAAGGCGGGTATGTTCATTATCAAGAAAAGATGGAAGGACGGAAAGTGCGTAGTCGTAGTGAAAGCTTTAAAGACCATTTTTCACAAGCAACGATGTTTTGGAATAGTATGAGTGAGCCAGAAAAAGAGCATATCATTGAAGCGTTTAGCTTTGAGCTTGGAAAAGTAGAAAGCAAATCTGTGCAACAGCAAGTTGTCGATATGTTTGCCAATGTGAATCTCGAATTAGCAAAAGAAGTTGCAGATGCAATCGGTGCAACTCCGCCGCAAAAGGGAGGGTCTGAGGTAACAAAATCCTCTCCAGCACTTAGCCAAGAAAATACGAAGAAAAAGCCAGATACACGTAAAGTTGGCGTGATTATTAGTCATGACTTTAATGCATCTGACGTAGTGTCTGTCTTAGATGGTTTAAAAGCAGAGGGGATCCAGCCTGAAATCATTAGTGATAAGCTAGGGAAAATAAAAGGGTCAGATAACACGGAGCTTGAGGTTGATCATACTTTCTTAACAGGTGAATCTGTTTTATTTGACGCGATCTATGCGGTCGGTGGAAGTGATGTCGATCAGAAATTCGAGAAAAATGCAATGTACTTTATTAACGAAGCCTTTTCACACTTTAAGCCGATTGGTGCGACTCATGAAGGAAAGAAATGGTTAGAAGAAGACGATATGAAGAACAGCCCAGGCGTAATCGTGGAAGATAATATTGACTCATTTACTAAAAATTCATTGAAGCGATTTCCACTCATCGTCACTGGGATCGTCAAGTGGTTTAAACAAGAGGGAAAAGACAAATGAAAATGATTTTAGTTATTTATAGAGGCTAGCTCATTGTGTCTAAACCTAATGATTTTATTAGGAGACGGTGATGAGTTGGTCTTTTTTGCATCCTGTGGACAACGCCAAGTACCTACGTGCCACGTCTTATTAGGAAGAAACTTCGCTAAAAGCGTTCGCGTCCTGCGAACAACGCCAAGTACCCACATCGTGTGGGCATGAAACGTTGCTCAGAAATCTGTCGTTCTATTAGGGATTAATTCAACTTTCACCCTTTGAAAATTGATGTTTATTCAGGCCTACCAAAGCTTTACAGAGCAAAAACACGTTTTTTGACAACTGCCTTCCCATATAAAAAGCACCTCATTTTTTGGTATAGTGGAATTGACGAGAAACCATCACCATAAAGAAGAGGTGCACCTGCCTAATTTGGATTGAGAAAGTTGAGTAAATAAAAATACTTTTAGTCATAATGGGCATCACTTTCATTACAAGCTCTAGCATATGCTGCATTCCTGATTTGCCGGACTCTCATTTATCTATTACAAAAGATATTCACCTCTAAAAAAAATACCACAGCTCTGCAAACTGTGGTCGATTCAAAACCTTCTTCATCTTTCTGTCGTAGAAAGATGAAGCACTTATTTTTCATTTACATTTAATAGCGCTGCATCATCAGCAATCAGTGTCACATGAGGATGCTTTTGCAATATTGATGCGGGAAAGTCTTCAGACACCTCACCCTTAATCAAACGAGCTACCGCTTCTGCCTTATGCTCGCCATATACTAGTAATACAATCTCTTTACTCTCCATGATTGTTTCGATCCCCATTGTAATTGCTTTTGTTGGAACATGATCCAGAGAAGCGAAAAATCTAGCATTGGCCTTTCGTGTTGATTCATCTAATTCAACTACATGTGTTCTACTTGAAAAAGCAGTACCGGGCTCATTAAAGCCAATATGTCCGTTTAAACCTAATCCTAAGATCTGAACATCAATATGATTTGAACGACGAATTAATTCTTCATAAACAGAACATTCTTTTTCTAGATTCGTTACCTTACCATTTGGTACGTGCGTTAGTTCAGATGGTATATTAATATGTTTAAATAATTTTTCGTTCATGTAATAACGATAACTATTGGGATCATCATGACTCAAACCTACGTATTCATCTAAGTTAAACGTTGTTACTTGTTTAAATGAAAGCTTTTCGCGCTTATGCTCTTCAATCAAATATCTGTATAACCCTTCTGGAGTTGACCCTGTAGATAACCCAAGTACTGGATTTTCTAAATCTTTCATTTTTTTTATCATTAAATAAGATGCGGCTTTGCTCATTTCCTCATAATCTTTTACTCTAATAATGTTCATTTCTTTTTCCCCTCTAAATATTCGCCATAACACAAGATAGTTTCATTAGGATTTTAATCATGAAGTCGAGTCACTCATTCCATTGCCATAAATCCTATTTTAGCATTCCCTTTTGAAAGAGCTCGATTTTACTTGAAAGAACTACCCTTCATGCCTATTTGATTTGCTTCATTCCTTATAGCTCAAAAATTCGTTCTAATGCTGATGCAACCCCGTGATGATCGTTATCCTCTACAACGATATCTGCCTTCTTTTTAACAAAGTCAGGGGCATTTCCCATCGCTACTCCTAAACCAGCTGCTTCTAACATTTCAACATCATTCACACCATTCCCAATCGTAATTACCTCCTCAGGCAGAACACCTAAATGATGAATCACAGGCTTTATTCCAGTCCATTTAGAGCCGGTTGGATAGATTTCTAATCGGTTTCTTTCTTCAAAAACATATTCATTCCATTCCCTGCTTTTCATCTCATTACGGCTTTTGTGATCCATATACAGAGCTAATCGATGGGCATCATGATTCGTGTCTTCTACATTCGATTTTATAGCAAAAGGTAGTAAATGTTCCTCCTCTTGATTAGGCTGATTTGACCTTGATTGATGATAGGAGAAATGAATATACGTACCATTGCTAGCCTCTGTTTTGCTACATAATTCGTAAGCTATTTTCGCTGGTATCTTTACATCATGTACAATCTCTTCACCAGAATAGACTAGACTACCATTGTATGTAATGTAGAGCGAACACCCTAATTGTTCACCATACATTTTAGAAGCGTCTAAAGATCTCCCCGTCGCTATTCCGAAGATAATGCCTTTTTGCTGAGCTTTTTTGACGGTGTTGATAAGTCGTTCTTCAAGCTGTTCTTTAGAATTTAAAATCGTTCCATCTATATCTAGAAACACAATACGATACATAGATTACCCCACCTTTTTTATTTTACTCCTTTTTTCATAAGGACTAGCAGGGGAGAGGGCCTCGTCCCGCTGCCAGCTATCATACTTGTTACTACTTAATTTGATTTCCGACTGAGTCATAAATCCCTAGTAACTTCGGTGAGGTAGAAAGGTCTTTAACAATCGCTATTTGAGCATGCGTCACAAATATTTGAGTGCGAAAAGCAAATATAGCAGTGTCCCCAACCTTTACATCAGATGTACATATTGTTCCATAATAATCAATGCTGGTTGGTTCGTTTTCTAGAACACGAACCTGTTTTAACTGATTAATCGTCGATCCAATTAAAGCATGCTTCATGTTAGACCTTGGGTAAAAGCCGCCACCAAATACGAAGGCTTCATTATTATATACATGGGAAACTTCAGAAACATATGTCATAGCTGGCTTTTCTGCTAACGATTCTTTGGCATGTAATGGAGTCGTCCCTGTTAATGCATGACCTGGTTCTCCTTGCGTCGCTCCATGTTTTTTTAACAATGGTATAGATGCGGTAGACGTTGCACTCGGCATGTTCATTTCCAGCTGTGTATGTCCTATTTCTTCCAACATTTTTTTTGCTAAATGCATAGATTTAACGTTTGGTGTGATAGTAGGTGTATCATTTTCAATGAGCAAACACGGGAAACTGGTCAAACCAGCGATTTCAATTCCTTCTAGTTCCTCTAATTTATTTATATCCTTTTCTAGATCAGCTAATGAGAAACCGCCTACTTGACCGTTATAAATATAGTCACCCTCATTTGCTATCCGCAAAAAAACTTTTTGTTTTCTCTGATGTTGTCTAGCTACTTCACTGATATTTTTAGCATTTTCATAGCTAAAAACAGTTATATAATCTGGCTTTAAATTTAAAATCGTTGGGATCATTTTTTTCGGTATTTGGACAAGGTGACCGACATGTCCAATCTTAATTCCCGCTTTGCTTAACGTCATTGCTTCCCATGGATCTACTGCTACTGCCTTTTCAATCCCTGCTTTGACAATTTCTTGTGCAACAATCGGGTTCCGACCAAATTGTTTCGTCATGAAAAATAGTTCAATATCCTGTTTTTTGGCTTCTCTATTTATAAAAACAGCATTTTTTTTTACAGTATCAAAACTAGCACGTACGTATTTGGAGAAATGATGCCCTCTTGATGAAGCTCCAAAGAAACCTCTATTAATTTTTTGTTGTGTTTTTTAGTCATTTCTAAAAACATGTTTCTTCCCAATCACATTTATATCTTTATCTAACGAGAAAAGTCGTACCATTCTCGGGCGAATCTAAACCTAAATAATCTGCGGCAGTAGCGGCAATATCCGATAAGGTTTCTCTTTCTCCAATTTCTACTGGTTTCACTTGTTTACCGTAAGCTAATACATACGTTTTCTCCCTTGTATGCTGACTATGTCCGATAGTCGGATCATTACCATGATCAGCGCTCATAATTAACAAATCTTTGGCTGTCATTTTATCTAGAATTTCTGATAAATAGGTATCAACTAATTCGATACGATTTGCATATCGTATCGGGTCTTGTGCATGCCCCGCTAAATCGGTTTCTTGAACAGTTGCGGCAATGAGCCCATGTTGCACATGCCCCATCTCACTTAAGATATCCTTCATCACTTGCGCTGTTTCTACACCGGGAAATTTCCTTGCCCCATCACAATGAATAACATCTTGCATTTTTCCAATTAAAGAGACTTCTAATCCAGCTTTAATCGCCATTGTTGGTACTTGATAGTGTGGAGAAATACCGAACCCTAAGTGGCGTACTTGATATCCTTGTTTATAAACGTTTGATTTAGGTGAATTCACCCCGACTAATCCGTCTTCTCGTTTTTCTATAGAATTCTGCAAATGCTCTGGCGTAACATTTTCCCCGCCTAATGCAATGACTCGATTGACTTTGACATGTTGACGGACGCAATGACCAATTTTCAGTACTTCTTCAAAAGGTATATCATCTAGTGGCGCACTTACATTGTAGATTTGGCCATAATCCGTTTCAATATTGTCTGCTACAACGACTAAATCATTAACTAATAAGTAAGGTAGATTACGATCAGGAATTGTAACTTGATACCCTTCCTGTTCTAAAGCAGCTTTCACTTCATTCATATTTTCAATAAAAGGAGCTAGATAGGCTTTCTTTGGTTTTGAGCCCATGATTTCGTTATGCCCTTCAAAACTATCTGCACCATGATGCATAAGGTTTAATACGCCATAGCTTGCCAAAGGCTCTTCTTTTGTTTTTAATTTTGGATGATGTAAAATGTGATTAATACCTAATTTCTCAAGATTCGGTATGTTTAATGATGTAGCATCCAAAATATGATAAAAAGTGTTCGCTCCTACATCTTGTGGATGATATTCTTTCGTATCATCCATGAATCCGACCCCTAAACTGTCTAAAATTAGAACTATGACTCTCTCTCTCATGATTATGATTCTCCTAACCAAGCGTCACTGACTGACCTCTCGTTCCGCTATAAACGTTCATTTTCTCTATTCCTGTGACTCATTCTTTCTTTGAAAACGAATGCACTTCCCTGTCATTCATCACTACGATGGAACGGCTTCAGCTATTCATAAAAGTGAGTGGGTTTTTGACTAACATTTTTTCTATCGATTCATCGCTAACTCCGTGTGAGCTAAGCAATGGAATGAAAGAATCTAATAAAAAGCTATACCCTAGTCCACCTGCATATTCTAAGTGTGATTTTCTTGTAATATCCATCGATAAAAATACACGATCAATGTAGCCTGCATCTTGGATTTTTTTAAGTATTTCGCAACGAGTTCGGTCTGGCATATAACTTTCTTTCCCAACGGTATCAAATTCCACATATACGCCGTCTCTTACCATGTTCAAAATATAATCAGCATCACCTGTTAAATCGACGTGACCAATGACGACTTTATTTAAATCGACATTATGCTCTTTAAAAAAGGCAACCTGTTCATGACCTAATGTGCCAATAGAAGTATGAGTCGTTATCGGTTTATTCGTTTCTTTATGAGCAATGACCACCGCTTCAAATACTTTTCTTTCAGTCTCTGTCCCATTTCTTAAAACTCGTTCCGATTTCACCAATAATGTCAGCTTTAATGTCGGTTCCTTTTATTCCTTCATTTATTTCCCTGATCATTCTTTCTGCCAACTGTTCCCTAGTTTCTCTGAACACTTGGATAGGGTAAAATTCTTCTTGATAATAGCCAGTGGCATAAACAATATTGATTCCACTTTCTTCTGCAACCTTTTGCACAAATGGAATGTTTCTTCCCATCCCCATATTGGTAACATCGACTATATTACGTACACCTTTTTCATATAACTTTTTGTACTCTTTGATCGTTTCAGAAAGCATATCTAGTTGGCAGTCTTCTGTATTTTTCACTTCAGATAGATCGATAGTGGTATGTTCATGCATATAGGTAATACCATTTAACAACATTCTAAACACTTCCCTTTTCAATCTTGTCATACCTTCATCTGTGTTAAATAAATACCTCTCCGTTTTTTAGAGTTCTACACTAATTGGAGAGGTAGTTTGAGCGTTCACTTGATTACCATAAACCTAATAAATAAAGAATATTGACTAAAATACCTAACATAATGACGGCCACTGGTCGGAACTGCTAGCTCCACAAGTGGCTTTCTCGCAATTCTGTTTAACAAATAGAAACCAAGAACCCAGAAGAAGCCAATACCAGGAGCAATTTGTTCACTAGCCATTGCACTACCTATCAAGATGGCCATTCCTAGGACATCCGCTAAAGAAGTACGGATATGCTCTCCCATTTCTCGAACTCCAGGTAGCTTATCCATACTTTTTGTCACAACAGATAAGAGCATTACTTCAGCATACAACTGCAGCCCCGACAAAAAAAGCGAGTATAGGAATATCTCTAAAAATCAGACCCACGACAAACACGAGCGTTGTCCCGGCCAAACCATATACACCTGTTACAATTGCTGTTGAAAATACTAATGGAATAAATCCTATTGCACGAGCAAACGTTGCGATTGCCCCTTCAGTATATTTACCTTCATTAATAAGCGCTTGCGGCATAGCATCAACAGCAAGAATTAACTGTGCAGAAACTAATGCGACCAAGCCACCCATAAGTGCAAGCCACCAACGATTTTTTCTGATTTTATTCACGCGCTCTGCGAAAATATTAACTAAATCTGCGTTTGTAGATTCTTCTGTCCCTTTTACTTTAGCAGCATGATAGACCATCATTAGCATCCCAACTAATAACGACATCCCCTCAGGACTTAATGCAATATCATATGTAGCCACAGTAAAAGTACCGAATCTCGCAAACAATAAATATGCAGCAAGGGTTATAATAGCAGTGCTAATCGCTTTTTTTAACCCATGTTGGTAACCAACAGCTACTGCTGGAAAGACTGTAAAAGCAATAATAATCGGATTACCTACAAGACTTAGGGAGTCTATAAAGTTGACTGGAAGTTGATTAAATAGATCCACTACAAATTGTAGGCCTATACATACCCCTATGCTATAGATGGCTCCAGCAAACCCAGAGATAATCATCCCTTTTTTATTGTCAGGCGTCCAAATACCAATAATATCACTCGCTAGTAAAATACTATGAGCGATAATGATGGCTGCACCAATAGAAAGCGGTATACCAAATCCGACTATCAAACCAAAGCTTAAGGCAAAACTGGTAGCAGCTAATTCCTTCCTTGTAATACGCCCCTCTAAATATTCAGGCATAATCGGACGCAAACCATCATTAAAAACAGCCACTCCACGATTAACAAGAATTGAACCTACCGCGCCAACAGCGGCAATCGACATCAGTTGAAAAATTGTAAAATCCATTTTTTATCACCTCAGTCCTTTTTGTGATTTAATAAGGCAGGGATTAAAGCATTTAAAACATTTTTTGAAGAAGGAGCTGTAAATCCGAAAGCCACTTTTCCATTCTTTACTTCCGCTTCTATTTCCTCTTCGGTCTTAGCTGTACTTGGTGATGATAGTGACACACATTGGTCTCTACCTAATAACGCTAAGGCCATCGCAAGAGCGCCGCCAGAACCAGTTTCACAAGCTCCTACGTAATAATCAGCTTGCTTATTTTTTATAGCCATAACAGCTTCTAAATCACTTTTTACCGTCACGTCTATTTGATCTCCTCCTAGTTCCTTAAGTTGTTTTTCAATTGCTTGCTTGTTTAGTTGTCCACCTACTACAATTTTCATCATGATAAAACCTCCTATTTATTATTTTCAATAACTCCATGTAGATGGAGATAAAAGAAATCTTCTTCTTCTTTCGGTAGCTTCAAATCAAAGTGAACGTTTACAAAAGAAATTATTTCTTCAATGTCTTCTTTATAAGGGGTTTGATTGATCTCTTGCATAATCATTTCTGAAGGTCCCTCCAATGCCTCACCCCTTTCGATTCTCGTTAAAGCCATACACATATGTGTCCAAAACATCTCTGAATGATCCAGAGATTCTTTCTTAAACTTTTTTGATAATAAATCAAACGTTTGGTTCGTTAAACTGAAAGCATTATGCGTTATTACGTTGTTCTCCAATAAAACATTTAACTTTTCATTCATTTCTGTTTTTTTCAACAGAACCAACCTCCAATGTACTGTATATAGTATATTAAGCTATGAAGAAATAATTCCTCTTTAATAACGAGGTATTATTTCTCCATTTTCCACACTTCTCTGGATTTCGAGTATTTTTTCAATTGTGACAGGAGCCCACTTTTCTTTTATTTCTTCTTCCCGATCACTATCAATAATAATGACTGCTTCCGAGGTGTCTTTAGACATTTGTTGAGCCCCAGCTGATTGAAATTCAATTGATTTAAACGTCTGAGTCATCTTTTTGTCATCCACATTCCAAATCGTGGCATCTATTTCATTAGCGAGAAGCTTATCAAATAGTTGCATATAATTCACATCAACATATTCAACGTTTCTACTCACAAATTCTAATGATGTTAATTGCAATTGATCCAATGATTCCCTGTCCACGCCAATTTTCATGCCATCATGAACGTCTATTTCTTGATGATTTGCTAAGAAAATTTTGTGGGAAGAAACATAGCTATTTAACCCTAGCCTTTCCATTATCTTAAGATTAGGATATTTGGAAAGCGTTGTATCGGCAGTCAGTTTAGATACTACGGCATAATCACATCTTTTTGTACGTAATGCTTCAATCCGGTTCATCCCACCACGCATATAGATTAAATTCACCTTATTTCCGCTACTTTCAAATGCTTCTACAATTCCAGATGCTAAACCTTCATACTTTCTGGAATAAGGGAGCGGCATCGATCCAGTCAACGGAGCAACCCCTGCAATTTCCAGTAATACATCATCATCTTTCCACATTAAATACGTACCTAAATGTCCTCTAGCTTCTAATTGTATCGCTTTCATTTCTTCCAGCAAATTAAGGGCATTTTGAACCGTTCCTCTGCCAATAGATAATGTTTCCGTATAATCAGAGACACGAGGGATCTTTTTTCCTTCTTCTAATTGAAGCAATATTTTTGCGATTTTTTTCGCTGCTAACCCATTTTTTGAATAAAACTTCTCCCACATACGCAGCTTCCTTTAAACAATATACTATATTCTGTATATTATTTTAAATGCTTTACCTTCTTTTTGCAAGAGAAAATTATATTATTAACTCAACTTTCGCCCCTTGAAAATGGATGTTCATTCAGGCCTACCAAAGCTTTACAGCCCAACAAACACGTTGTTTGTCAATTGCCTTTCCATATAAAAATTTTGGTATAGTGGAAGTGACGAGAAACTATTACGATAAAGAAGAGGTACACCAGCCTAATTTGGACTGCGAAAGTGGAGTAACTAATAATACTTTTAGTCATAATGGACATCACTTTCATTACATGCTCTAAGATTTTCCGCTTTCCTGATTTGCCGGATCCTCATTCCGCTATTCCCTCTAAACCCCTTGATTTGAGCATGGTTCCGGTTCCTCGTTCCGCTATTCGGCTTTTTCACCCTCTTATTCCGGCTATTTTGCCTCTTTAGCGGAAAGAGGATCCGCTAAAGAGGCTTTTTTGGACCGTCTTTTTCCTTTTTAACGGTTGCATTGCAGCAATTGATCAAGCTTCTTCAAATTGCCTTGAAGACAAACAAACGCAACAAATCAACTATTGCAATGGCTTGCGGATTTACCAAGCTACATCAGGGCTTACCTACCTAATTTGGACTGCGAAAGTTGAGTGATTAAGTTTTCTATTCTATCTCTTTACTGTGTTGTTCAAAAATCTTTGTGACCTTAATAAAATCTACAAATTTAATTGCTATTGTTTGATTATCTCTATTTGTTGTTAAAGTAAGTTATTCTAATAACAATCGAACAAGTACCAAGAAATTTTAATATGAAATTAAATATTACTAGGTAGGTGGCACATAAATGTGTGGATTTATTGGTTGCATTCACGCTAAACCGCATCAGATGGATGCAGACAGGGAACATCAATTTAAAGAAATGAACGATATAATCACCCATAGAGGGCCTGATGATGAAGGTTTTTATTTCGATGAATATATTCAGTTTGGATTTAGAAGATTAAGTATTATTGACCTTGAAAGTGGGCATCAGCCGCTATCCTATGAAAATAAACGCTATTGGATTATTTTTAATGGAGAAATCTATAATCATATTGAGCTTCGCAGAGAGTTAATAGAAAAAGGATATAGCTTCTCAACTCATTCTGATACAGAAGTGATTATTGCCCTTTATAGTCACTACAAAGAAAAAGCAGTGCAAAAGTTAAGAGGGATGTTTGCTTTTGTCATTTGGGACAAGCTTGAGCAAACATTATTTGGGGCGAGAGATCATTTCGGGATTAAACCATTTTTCTACTATGAAAAAGAGGATGTAACGTATTTTGCTTCTGAGAAAAAGAGCATTCTACTTGCTGAGGACCATGTTCTTAATGTGGAATCATTACAGCATTACCTTAGCTTTCAATATGTACCTGAGCCTGAAACGATGACAAAGCATATTAAAAAACTACCTCCAGGTCATTATTTCACGCAAAAACAAGGAGGGAAATTAACGATTAAGCGTTACTTTGAAGCCAAGTTTTCAGCCGATCAAAACCTTAGAATCTGAAATAGTCAAAGATATACGTGATGTATTAATCGATTCAGTCAATGTGCATATGCGCAGTGATGTCCCTGTAGGATCGTTTTTATCAGGAGGAATTGATTCTTCTATCATCGTTTCGTTAGCAAAGGAGATTAATCCTCAGTTAAAAACATTCTCTGTCGGCTTTGAAAGAGATGGGTTTAGTGAAATTAATGTGGCCGAGGAAACAGCTCATGCTCTTCAATTAGAAAACATTAGTCACATCATTTCTCCAGAAGAATTCGTGGCGGAACTGCCTAAGATCATTTGGCATATGGATGATCCCCTTGCAGATCCAGCAGCTGTCCCGTTGTATTTTGTTGCACGTGAAGCGCGAAAGCATGTGAAAGTTGTTTTGTCTGGAGAAGGAGCGGACGAGCTATTTGGTGGCTATAATATTTACCGTGAACCACAGTCTCTAAAAATGTTTAAGCTATGTTCCAGATCCGATGAAACAGTTAATGAAAGTATTGAGTGGTATTCTTCCAGATGGAGTGAAAGGGAAAAGCTTTATCGAGCGAGGGGTTACCCCTTTAGAAGAACGATATATCGGCAATGCAAAGATGTTTGAAGAAAATGAAAAGAGAATGTTGCTACAGCGATATCAATCTAACGTTAACTATACAAACATAACAGGGTCGATCTACCATCAGTCTAGAAACTATGATGCCGTTACGAAAATGCAGCATCTCGATATCCATACATGGTTAAGAGGGGATATTTTATTAAAGGCAGATAAAATGACAATGGCTCATTCGCTTGAATTACGAGTCCCATTTTTGGACAAGGAAGTGTTCAAAGTGGCAGCGAAGATCGACTCAAGTCAAAAAATTGCTAACAACACAACAAAGTATATTCTCAGAAAAGCAGCTGAAGGGATTGTCCCTGAGCATGTATTAAATCGAAAAAAATTAGGATTTCCAGTCCCGATTCGCCATTGGTTGAAAGACGAACTCTATGAATGGGCAGTTCAATTAATTAGTAGCAGTCAGGTTGATTATCTCTTTGATAAACAGGTCGTTTTGAATTTGTTAGAGGAGCATGTAACGAACAAAAAGGATAACAGTCGCAAGCTCTGGACGATTTTAATCTTCATGCTTTGGCATCAAATCTATGTCGAGCACATCTACGAGTTTCATCATGAGAACGAACAATATAAAGACAAGCAATTACTTACTATTTAAAAGTGATTGCTTGTCTCCCCATCTGCACCCAAGCATCAATAAAATCTTGTTTGGGTGCTCTTTTATCTTTTTCACCCATTAAAGGATCGTTGAAATACACATAATCGTTGTCGTAGCCTGTGATGAGAACCGAATGTTCGCGGTATGTAATCTCGACTTCTCCGACTGGTGTATTCCATGTCTGAAACTGCTCTGGAGGTAATTGGCTGTACCACGTATTGGTAATGATCCAGACAGGTATGCCGTTCGATACAGAGGTTTCTAATTCGCTAAATTCTTTCCCAGTTAGATTAATGATCCTATTAGGTAAAAACTCTTCGGCTAGTTCCATAATTGGTTTGTAATAGACACCGTAGCCAGGGTTATCAATATTGTACATATCGCCAACGAAGCCTGTATTCGGATGACCGAAAAAGACTTGACCGTTTTCAACTTTGTACGGAGTCGGATCTCGTTTAATTTGCTCAGCTAACTCCATTTTTCCAACATTGATATCTGCATATTGTAAGAGCATCGCTAGGCTAGTCACTTCACATCCTCTTGGTAACTCTGGTAGCTGTGAGATGAGCGGAGCATCTACTATCATTTCTTCCTTTTTGAAGCCATTTTTCTTTATGAGTTGAGACCTTTTGCTCATATGATCGTCTGCTAATAATGGTGCACGTGGTAAATCGGCATTTGCTCTTACGGCGAGATTTTCGAGAGAATGTCGGATATCTTGTGAGAGTAATAAACTCATACAAAAGACGATAAAGAAAAGGAACGTATAAACGATCACAAATTTTCTAAACCGATAGTGAACTTTATTAAATAATAGGAGGGCGCTTAATAGAATAATAAAAAAAGCTGTGATATAAACAAGAATATGGTCCATATTAATTTCCTTATCAATCTTTTTATTTATAGCATACACAATTATTTTGGAGAATTTATGGAGCTAATGATATTTTTTCATTCATTTCACAGACGGAATTTTTGTAATAGAATAAACTTTTTGTGCCGAAGATTCAAAAGTTATAATATCCATAATAGTAAAAAGGATAGAGGTGTAAAATGGGAGACGTACGAATTCTTGTCATTGATGATGAAACACCGATGCGGGAATTGTTACATATGTATTTAACATCAGCTGGTTATGTCGTTGATGAAGCCAATAATGGATTACATGCAATTAAAAAGATTAAAGATAAATCTTATTCAATAGTTTTACTAGATATTATGATGCCTGGGATGGATGGTTTTGACGTTTGTAATGAAATACGAAAAATATCTCAGGTACCTGTTATTATGCTGACAGCGCGTAATCAGGTGATTGATAAAGTTGCTGGACTGAAAATAGGTGCTGATGATTATATAACAAAACCATTTGATCAAGAAGAATTGCTTGCGCGTGTTGAAGCCATTTTGCGAAGAAATGGAATGAATAATCAAGAATTAACTGGGGTGAAAGATAGATTACATTTTCATGATCTTGTGATGAAAAGAGAGGAGCATCAAGTGTTTTATTTAGAAAATGAAGTATCACTTACACCGAAAGAATACGCGATTCTTGAGTTGTTTTTGTTGAATCAAAAACGAGTATTTAGTAGAGATGACATTTTAGAATTAGTATGGGGATATGACTATATTGGGGATTATCGCAGTGTAGACACGCATGTAAAACATTTACGAGATAAGCTAACTGACGCTGGAATTGCAGGACAAAGTGTCATCAAAACAGTATGGGGCGTAGGGTATAAATTAGGATGAGAGGACCCAAATTTAATAGTATTTCCATTAAACTAGGCACACTTTTATTTGTTATCTTTTTTATTCTTGTTATTAGTATCGAGAGTATCTTATATTTGTTTTTTGTGAACTTTTATACTCAAGATGTTGTACGTGAGTTGACGCAACGTAGTGACGCTTATGCTGAGGTGCTTAGTGAGGATTTTGATGAAGCTATTTTGAATTATGCTGGATTGATCGAGAGTACATCATCAAAAATGATTATGGTTGTCGATCAACAGTGATAACATAATCGCTTCATCAGAAGGAATTACAAGCCTTTCACAAGAGTATCTTGAGGAAGTCATTCATCATGGAGATGAAGATCATGGACCAATTATTGCTTCTGATTGGAAAAATCAGGATTATTTTGTGGCTCAATCTTTTATTCAACACGATCATCAAGCCTGGTGGTAAAGTGATTATGTTTAGTCCGACATCATCCTGTTCGGGAGGCTGTGACATTTCTAAATCGTATATTTGCAGTAGTAGGAGTCATCACATTTATTATTAGTGCGTTACTCATTTATATCACTTCAAACAAAGTTGTGCAGCCTTTGTTAAAAATCATCCGTGTAACTAAACTTATTTCAGAAGGAAAATATGACTGGAGATTAAAGCCAAAAGGTTCTGATGAAATCGCAGAATTATCTCATGCTGTTAATCATATGTCAGAAGAAATCGAAAACTACCAACAACAACGCACTCAATTTTTCATGGATATCTCACATGAACTACGAACTCCATTAACCTATTTTAAAGGCTATGTGGAAGCCTTGTTAAATGGGTTGGTAACGAAGGAGGAGGACAAAAAGAAATATCTACATTTACTATACAATCAGAGTGGACAACTCCAACGATTAGTTCAAGATCTATCGGACTTATCACAGCTAGAAAATGGAGATTTTACCCTTCAAGCGAACTCGTACGTCAGTAGAAACAGTGATGGTTAATTCATTAGAATTTATGGGCCCTTCTATTGAAGAAAAAGGCATTGAATTAACATACGAACTTTCAACTACTCCGTTATACGTGTCTGGGGATGAGCAACGGCTCCAACAAGTCATCATCAATTTACTTGAAAATGCCAAGAAGTATACGCCAACTGGTGGAATAATTCACGTTTCAACCTATCAAGACGAAGGGCATTGTGTGATTGAGGTAGCTGATACAGGTTCAGGCATTCCAAAAATGGATCTTCCGCATATATGGGAACGCCTCTATCGAGTAGAAAAATCACGATCGCGAGATACTGGTGGATCTGGGCTTGGACTTACGATTTGTCAAAAGATCGTTGCTCTTCATCACGGAGAGATCACGGTGACGAGCGAAGAGGGAGTAGGAACGACTTTTCAAGTAAGGCTCCCTGCATGGAGTGGGGAGTAGGAAAAGTATCTGTGTTTTTAAAGGGAATAGCTCCATTTGGTTTGAATCTAAAGCGTGTGTATTCAAGATGTTAGCTCCATTGTATAGAAAGGATGAACCTGTTGCCTATGATATAATGAATCAAAAATAAGGAGGAAAAGAATGGATATTCATATAGAAATGCGCGAGCAAATCTTAAATGAATTAAGAACGCTGGTTATCGAAACTCTTCTTGATACAAATGCTAAAGTATATCTATTTGGTTCATGGGCAAGAAATGAAGAAAAGCAAAGTTCAGATATAGATATTGCAGTCGAACCTCATAGTTACTTTCCTCCATCAAAATGGGTAGAGTTACATGACCAGATTGAAGAGTCGACAATTCCTTATTATGTGGATATTGTCAATTTAAAAAACGCTAGCTCGAGTCTTGTTAAGAATGTAAAAAAGGAGGGGATTTTGTGGAGAGACTTCAAGAACGAATAAAGGCAGCTGAAAAAGCATTAAATTCCTTGCAACAACTTGTCATCATTGATCAACCGACAGAAGTGGAAAGGGATGCTTCGATTCAACGGTTTGAGTATACGTTTGAGGCTTGTTGGAAGGCGGCAAAACAGTATTTATATGATGTCGAAGGACTTGATATCGGATCTCCCAAGGGGGTCATTCGAAGCTGTCGAGAAGTGAGTTTGTTTAATGAGGAAGAAACGATTCTAGCATTGAATATGTTCAATGATCGAAACCTTACTGTTCATACATATAATGAAGAGGTGGCCATCAAGATACATGCTAGTTTAAAGGAGTATTACCCTTTGCTTGCTAAATGGATTCAAAGGATGAGGGAGCGAATATAATGTTTTTTCAAATGAAAAGCGTTGACAGAGATGCATGTACTTTTGCATCTCTATTTTGATTATTATAAAAATCTAAACTATACGCGCTCGATTTTCTGCTAAGTGAATATTTTTTAAAAGGAAGAAATACAAAAAACAACTACCCTATTTTTCTAGAAGATAAGCAGAAACTCCTTTATACTATCCTTATGACAGATTAAGGAAAGTTGGTTTGGAATGATTGATCCAAAATTGCAGCATATTCATGATACGTGGTTTCTTGAGGCAACGATTGATGAGTTACAGAAACGTATGGATAGTGGCGAGGTTACGGCACGGGAGCTTGTGCTTCTTTATTTTGATCGAATAGCACGGTATGACCGATCTGGTCCTAAATTGAATGCTGTTCTTGAGATTAATCCAGAAGCACTCCATATTGCAGATGCGCTTGATTTAGAGAGAAGCACAAATGGAAAAAGAGGCCCCCTTCACGGAATTCCAGTCTTATTAAAAGATAATATTGACACAGGGGATAAGCTGCATACGAGCGCTGGATCTCTTATTTTAAAGGATGTATACGCAAAAGAGGATGCCTTTTTAGTAAAAAAGCTACGAGAAGCTGGTGCAGTGATTTTAGGGAAAGCAAATATGTCAGAGTGGGCATATTTTATGTCGAGAGAAAATATGCCAAGTGGGTATAGCTCGAGAGGCGGTCAAGTGCTTAATCCTTATGGACCTGGTCAATTTGATGTTGGGGGTTCTAGTTCGGGATCTGGAGCTGCTGTTGCGGCGCATTTGACGATGGTAACAATTGGTACGGAGACATCGGGTTCAATTTTAAACCCATCAAGTCAGAACAGTCTTGTTGGAATCAAACCGACAGTAGGATTAATTAGTCGCAGTGGGATCATTCCCCTCTCTCACACGCAGGATACGGCAGGTCCAATGGCACGGACAGTGAAAGATGCAGTATTGGTGCTTGCTAGTATGATAGGCAGTGATGAAGCCGATCCTGTTACTCAAGCAAATCCATTAACGGCAGAAGAGCTGCTTGCGTCACTTGATTATCCTTCACTTGAAGGGGTGCGAATGGGGGTAGCCAAAGAAGGATTTCTCGACAGTTTACCTGAGGAAAAGAAATTGATCATTGAGTCATCTATTCGAGCATTGCAGAAAGAAGGAGCGCTAATTGTTGAGGTGAGTATTCCATCTGCAAAAGAAAAATGGTCATTTGACGTTTTGCTTTATGAATTCAAAGCCAACTTAAACGCTTATTTAGCAAAGCTAGAACCTGCTATTCCAGCGCGGACGTTAACTGATATTATCCAAATGAATCAAGCTGATTCTGAGCGAATGCTTCGTTATGGTCAATCACTGCTTTTGGAGTCAGATAGGACAAGTGGGACTTTAAAGGAATCTAAATATTTGCAGGCGCTAGCCTTTGATCACTATCATTCAACGGTTAACGGGATCGATGCGGTAGTCAATCAACAAAACGTAGATGTGATCGTTTTTGCCAATAATACTGGTGCGGCTATCTCAGCTAAAGCTGGCTATCCATCCATAACCGTTCCGGCTGGTTACACAAAAGAGGGAGAGCCGGTAGGGATTACGTTTACAGGAAAGAAGTATTCAGAGAAGAAACTAATTCAAATTGCAGCGGCATTTGAGGAAAAGACACGGGTTAGAGTTAATCCTTCTTTGTAAAGTTTTTCCGTATCAGCTGAGAGTTGTGCTATACTAGGGTCAATAATTTAATACAATCCACTAGGGGTGTCGTGTGACTGAGAGAGGGAATCCTCAACTCTTATAACCTGATCTAGTTCAAACTAGCGTAGGGAAGTGGTGTTAGACGAGTACTTTCTTTTTGGGTGATTTACTCTTAAACGACACGACCTCCTTTTGTGGATTTAAAATGGAGGTCTTTTTGTATGAATCGTGATCGACTACAAACGATGATTGAAGTAGCTGTCATGGCAGGGTTATCTATAATTTTAAGCCATGTGAAATTTGGAGCTTTCTGGGCAATGGGTGGGTCTATTTCATTGATTATGGTGCCGATATTTGTGATTGCCTTCAGACGTGGCTGGAAGGTCGGGGTGCTGACGGGATTACTTGTGGGGCTGCTGAATTTGATCACAGGAGGCTACGTGGTTCACCCTGTTCAGCTAGTACTCGACTATCCTTTGGCTTATTTAGTGCTTGGGCTTGCTAGTATTTTTGTCGCGAAAAGGACGACGAATGTTCCGACTGTCTCATCGATCGTTTTTGGACTTTTATTTGCGACGACATTACGTTTTTTTAGTCATTATTATTCAGGTGTAATTTGGTTTGGTGAATATGCTCCGGAGGGAATGAATCCAAGTCTTTACTCGTTCTACTACAATCTTTCTTACTTACTACCAGAAATGCTGCTGACTCTTGTGATTCTTGTCTTATTAGCAAAGTCGTACCCACAGTTTTTTCTTGTGAATCGTCAAGTGAGCAAAATCAAAGCAGAATAAAATAGAGTGAACGAAGAAGGCTACTAGCGTCTTAATTAGATGCGTTATCAAAATGACAATTAAACACAAGAGAAAAACTTCTCATGACGGGCTTAACTATACCATAGTTATTGCCGAAGTAGGGATTAATGAATTATTGGAAGAGCTAGAGAGTCAACATGTTCAAATGGTTGTTTAGTCCCTTCCGTCTTCACTAGTCCCTTAAAAGTAGTAAAGCGAATTTTATCGTCCTTCTTGAGGCAAGCTACCCTCATTTTTTTGAAACCAGTCTGTACATTCTTTTGAACGTGTTCTCTTTAACCAAAAAACGTTCTTTTCCTCACTATGTTTCTTGATATCCCCTCCCCATTTAGAGCTTTTCTATTTTCGGAGGATACTCCTTTTTTTCGTATCTTAAAACTTTTTCAAAAAAGCAAAAGGACTAGTTCCCTGCCTTTTTGAGATCTATATACTAACAAATCAGTTTCGGTAACAATTAAATCGTGTTTACAATTGCATCCTAAAACTTTGCTAGCTGTGAAACTAGAGTTTTAGCAGATTCACACCTCGCTTCGAAATGAACTTATACTTTCTCGTTCACTCTATAACTATTAACGCATGTAATTACTAATGTCCTCTTAGTTTTCATAGTAGCTTCATTAATTCAACATTAATAAAATCAATTGAAAATAGGATTTTTCTCAAGATGGGATTCCCGCAATAAATTTATGGTTTGAAAATAATTTGAATAAATTCATAATTTTGTTCCAACATACTGAACAACTGCTTTGAACCCTTCTCTTTACCCTATAGAATGAGATGAAGAAACAAAACATTCTGAAAATTCGAAAGGGGTAGATTGTGTTGGTAAACAAAGCGTTAGAACATTCAATTGACTTAGTGTGGCCAGAAGAAGGTGTGACTCGAGTACCGTACGATGTGTATATGGATCAAGCGATTTATGATAAAGAGCAAGAAACGATTTACCGAGGCTCTACTTGGAATTATCTAGGTCTTGAAGCCGAAATCCCAAACAAGGGTGACTATAAAACCACGTATGTTGGTGATACGCCGGTTGTGTTTAATAGAGGTAATGATGGGCAAATCAACTCTTTTGTCAATCGCTGCGCACACCGCGGGGCAAATGTCTGTATGGATTTATGCGGGAATCAGAAAACGTTTACCTGTGTCTATCATGCCTGGGCCTTTGATTCAAAAGGGGATTTAATTGGGGTGCCGTTTAAAAAAGGAGTCAATGGAGAAGGTGGTATGCCGGATACCTTTGACCTGTCCAAACATTCCTTACAAAAGCTCCGAGTCACGACTTACAAAGGAATCATATTTGGAACGTTTGATGAAAACATGGAACCGATTGAAGAGTATTTAGGTGACAAAATGATGTACTATCTCGACCGAGTATTTAACAAGTCAGTCCGCGTTCTTGGCTATAACAAGCAGATGATGGATAATAACTGGAAGCTCTACTTTGAAAATGTGAAAGACTCCTATCATGCCAGTATTCTTCATACATTTTTTACGACCTTTGGGTTGAACCGATTGTCACAAAAGGGCGGCATTGATCTTGATGAAACAGGAAGACATCACACCAGTTATACGTATGGCGCAACGACAGAAAAAGAAAACTCATATCAAAAAGAAAAAGTCCGTTCCTATAAATCAAAATATACGTTGGATGATCCCTCTCTTTTAAGCGGAAGACCTGAATTTGATGACGGCATCACTCTTGCAATACAGTCAATCTTCCCAGGAATGATCCTGCAACAAATTAGTAACTCTCTAGCGATTCGTCAACTTTTGCCAAAGGGACCAGGTAGAAGTGAGTTAGTCTGGACATATTTAGGATTCGAAGAAGACGATGAAGAAATTACCAACATGCGATTGAAACAATCGAACCTAGTTGGACCGGCTGGTTTTGTCTCATTAGAAGATGGTGGGATCGGGGAGCTTGTCCAAAAAGGGATTGTACGTGATAAGGATAAATCTGCAGTGATGGAAATGGGTGGAAGTGACGTTGCAAGTGCAGAATATCGAGTTACTGAAACGTCGATTCGTGGGTTTTGGAAGCATTATCGTGAATTAATGGGACTATAAAACTAAGCGAAATAGGAGTGATTATCGATGAGCAACCAAGTTTTAAGCAGACGTGATGCAAAAGAGACCATTGAAGAATTGAATCATGACTATGTCCATGTCATTGACAATGATGAGCTGGAAAAATGGCCAGATTTCTTTACAGAGAAATGTATTTACAAAATCATCTCGCGGGAAAATTATGACCGAAACTTACCTCAGACAGTGATTTATTGTGACAGCAAAGGAATGTTAAAGGATCGGATTACTGCACATCGTCATGCGAATATTTATGAAAAGCATTTTTACCGTCATCTTGTAAGCAGCATTCAAATTGTTGGTGAAGAAAAGGGGGAATATACAGTCCAATCCAATTATGCCGTTTTTCAAACCAAGTTAGATGGCGAAACAAAAATCTTTAATACAGGCAGATACTTTGATAAAGTCGTCTTTCAAGACAATCAAGCGAAACTGAAGGAACGAGTGGTCGTGTTTGATACCTTATCGATTCCCACCCTTTTAGTTACTCCGATTTAATATAACAATGAAATGGAGATTCATATGAGTCATCCTACTAAAGCAAATTTACAAATATTATGGATCATCAGCTTGTCTCATCTCATGATTGATACAACTACAGCTGTTGTTCCTGCTCTGTTGCCAATACTTCAGAGTAATATTGGATTGACCTATTTTCAATTAAGTATAGTTGTACTTGTTGTAACGGTTGCAGGATCTCTTATGCAACCAGTAATTGGGATCATTACAGATAAGAAACCGGTGCCCTTCTTATTGCCAATAGGTACAGCGGTAATTGGAGTGGGTTTAATTGGGCTATCTCAAGCATCATCCTATTCTATGATTTTAGTTACGGTTGGTTTAATTGGAATAGGTGCTGCCATCTTTCACCCTGAAGGATCTAGAGTAGCCCATTTAGCATCTGGTAATAAAAAAGGTTTAGCTCAATCTATTTTTCAAGTTGGAGGGAACGTCGGACAATCTATCGGCCCGTTAATGGTTATCCTACTGTTTATTCCATTTGGTCAAAAAGGGGCCCTATGGCTTATGTTGCCTACGGCCTTAATGCTAATAGCGCTAACGTGGATAGCCCGTTGGCATCAGAAATTAAATATTACAAAAGCTGAAAAAGAGACTAAATATCAAGAAGGGCCAAAGCAATATAAAGCTCTTGGATTGCTAGTTTTATTTGTTACCTTGCGTTCTTGGATCCATTTTGGAGTAGCTAGCTTTTTGCCTCTTTTCTTAATAAATGTGAGGGGAACTAGTATAGCAGTTGCGGAAATCTATGCATTCATTTTTCTCTTTGCGGGGGCAGTAGGAACTTTCTTAGGTGGTTATATTTCGGACTCGATAAGTAAGAAAAAGATACTATCGTATTCCATGGTGTTTGCTATTCCTTTTACATTGTTTATCCCCTTTTTAGAGGGTGCATTAGCTTATGTCAATATATTCTTACTAGGCTTACTTGTCTTTAGTAGTTTTGCAGTAACTGTCGTATATGCTCATCAACTGGTTCCTGGTAGGATTGGTCTTACTTCAGGACTGATGCTAGGGTTTGGAATTGGTGCAGGAGGGATTGGTGCAACGATACTTGGTCTTTTAGCTGACTATATAGGTTTAGTTCTAGTTATACAACTACTAGTTATTTTCCCTGTAATCGCTGTTCTCTTAACATTCTGGTTACCATCAGCAGGAAAGAATGTTGACATACAAATAAATTCATAGTTTTTTGTCTTTGGGGAAAACAAGTAATTTTTGAAAGTAAAAAAGCAAACGCTTACATTTTAAATCAGGAGGAAAAAATATGAGTTTAATTCGATTAAACGTTTTAGTGTTATTGTTAATATGTTTTTCCCTACTATTGGCAGGGTGTAATCAGCAAGATACAGCTGATGGAGAAGAGATAAACAATGGAGATGCAAATAACGGAACAGTAGATATCAACTTTATGGCAGCTCAGCAATCAGGAGCCTGGTATCCATTAGCAGTAGGTATTACAGAGATGATGGGAAATAATATTGATTATTTAGGAAACATTAGTATTCAACCGGGTGGGGGAGTCTCTAATGTAATTGCCTTAGATGATGGAGTAGGTGAAATTGGCTTTTCTCAGGCAGCCCCTACCGTTGATGGATTTTTAGGTAATCCGCCCTTTGATAAAAAAACAGAAAAAGTTCAGTATATGTTATCTTTATTCCCTCACCAAACTCACCTAGTGGTCCTTAAAGATTCCGGTATCGAAACAATCATGGATATTAAAGGAAAGAGGATTAACGTCGGAACACAAGGTTTATTAAGTGAGGACATAGCTGCAAGAATTCTTGACATACATGGAATGAGTTATGACGATATGGGCAGTGTGCAAAATCTTTCTTTTGCTGATTCTGTTGAACAAATGAGAGATGGTCGACTGGATGTATTATTTTGGACAGTACCAGCACCTTTTGCTGTAATTAATGATTTAAGTCAAAGCAGAGACATAGAATTACTACAAATTCCAGATAGCACAATTGACGCATTAATTTCACAAAATTCGGGCTTGTTCAAAACAACTTTAGAAGCCGGGACATATAAAGGTGTTGATTATGATGTAACAACTATTCACTCACCTATTGTTGTTATTGCTAGTGAAGAGGCATCCGAGGATTTAATCTATCAATCAACAAAATTAATATATGAAGGCTTAGATGAATTAGCACAAATAAATCCTTCAATTGGTACACTTGATCCGGAAAAAGACTTACCTATCGATATAGGAGTACCTAGGCATCCAGGCGCAGAAAAATACTTTGAAGAACAAGGTCTACTTCAGTAAATGATCTAGTTAAACAGAATTTGGAATTATATGAGAGTTCCAAATTCTGTTTTTTAAAGGGGGATTTGAAATGGGAAATGCCAAAAAAGTACTAAAATGGCTGACAACCGTTATTATTTTTGTAATGGCAATCTTTCATTTGTACACGGGTTTCTTTGGGACCTTTGAAACATTCTTGCAGAGGTATATTCATTTAGGGTTAGCGTTACTTATTACTTTCTTGTTATATCCTTATAAAACGAAAAAACAAAGCATTAATATCCTATTAAATAGTATAATTTTTATTTCCCTTACTGTATCTTTAGGTTTTTTGTACTTTAATTACGAATATGTTTTGACAGGAAGGTATCCTTTTATATCGCCTTTGACAATAGGTGAGTTGATTTTAGGAATTATTTTTGTTGCATTGGTGTTGGAGGCAACAAGAAAATTAACTGGACCAGTTCTTCCGCTTGTGGCTATAATATTCATTTTTTATGCCTTTACGGGACCGGTGTTTCCAAGTATTTTGGGGCATGGTGGATACTCGTTAGGAATTATTGTTGATATGAATTACATGAGTACAGAAGGAGTTTTCAGTATTCCACTCGGAGCAAGTGCTAACTACATTGCCATGTTTATTATTTTCGGAGCTTTTCTAGCGCATTCTGGTGTAGGTGCTTTATTAATGGATATCTCGATGGGTATAGCAGGTAGATTTAGTGGTGGTCCTGCCAAAGTTGCTATCGTAGCAAGTGCCTTTACTGGTGTGATGAGTGGTAGTGCGGTTTCAAACGTGTTAACATCTGGTACTTTTACGATTCCATTAATGAAAAAAATTGGTTATAAGCCACATTTTGCAGGGGCGGTTGAAGCATCTGCATCAAGTGGGAGTCAGATCATGCCGCCAGTTATGGGGATTATTGCCTTTATGATGGCGCAGTACACAGGAATTCCTTATATACAAATAGCAGCATACGCTTTAATTCCTGCAATCTTATATTTTTGGGGAGTAGGAGTGATGGTCCATTTAGAAGCTGTTAAGTTAAATTTGAAAGGCTTGCCTAAAGAAGAACTTCCTGATTGGAGAGCAAGTCTTAAAACGAAATGGCACCTTCTTACACCCATTTTTATTCTAATTACCTTCTTAATTCAAGGATTTAGTCCATCTTATGCAGTTAGTTATTCCATTCTGAGTGTTGTTATTGTCGCAGCATTTCGTAAGGAGACGAGAATGGGAGTGACAAAAATTTCACAGGCTTTGCAAGATGGGGTAAAAGGGATGCTAATGATCGCAGCTGCTACAGCAACAGCAGGTATGATAAGTGGAGTTTTTGGAATAACGGGTTTAGGTATTCGTTTTAGCTCTTCACTTAATGAATTATCCGGTGGACATATTATTTTAGCTCTGGTGCTAACGGCGTTTGTTTCAATTGTACTGGGTTTAGGGCTTCCACCATCAGCTTCATATATTATTCAAATTGCCATTACGATTCCTGCATTAGTGCAAATTTTAATGGTTTATGAAGTGGAAGCGGTAGCCGCTAACGCTCTTTTGTTAGCCCATATGTTTGTTATGTATTTTGCATCGGTAGCAGTCATAACCCCACCAGATGCTATCGCATCTTTTGCAGCTGCAGGAATAGCTAAATCACGTCCAATGCTTACGGCACTCACAGCTAGTAAATTAGCTTTTGTCGCTTATTTTATCCCATTTTTGTTTGTGCTGAACCCGGCCTACTTGATGATCGGTACATTTTCTGAAATAGCTTTTGCCATCGTTGGTGGAGTAGTTGGCGTTCTAGCACTAGGTATAGTGTTTCAAGGATATTTGGTTGATAAAATGGGATGGGGAAGTAGAACGTATGTGCTTGCCGCAGCCGTATTAATTTTCATCCCTTCTCTACTAACAAATATTTTAGGAATTATGTTGATGATTCTATTATTCCTAAATCTTCGTTATTATAAAAAAGGGAGAAAGACGGCACCAATTAATACGACGGGTTAATAAAATAATATTTAAAATAGCAAGTATTCCTTGATGGAGTACTCGCTATTTTTTCTTTGATAAATAGGTGCTTAACGTAATTTAAAGAACCCTATTAAACACAACGGGCGTATCACCAACATATGTGGCGTTGTAAGTCACCCTTGTTTATGATTTCAAGATCCAAGGCCGAGATAATTCCAGGTGGAGCCCTTTGTAAATCGTTTCTTGCGCTCATTCTATAAGGTAAAGAGAAGGGTTTAAAGCAGTTGTTCAGTATGTTGAAACAATTTCACAGACTTTTAAAAATATTTATAAAACCATCCCTAAACTCTCCGAAATTAAACGACTGTACATAGACATTTCGGTTTTAACTCTTTCAATTTGACCAGAAGAAAATAACTCTGTTGGTCTTGTTACATTTAACGCACCAACCACTTTATCAAATTCATCATAGATTGGAACAGCTACAGCACTCACACCTTTTCGAAACTCCCCGTGAGACGTAGCAAATCCTCTTCTACGAATGTTTATCATCTCGTCCCAAAATGCTTCTTTAGAAATTATGGTATTTTCAGTAAATGGCTTTAACTCATTTTGTAAGAATCGAGCAATTTCTTCTTCGTCTTGATAAGCCAATAGAACTTTGCCAGCTGCCGTACAGTGAGATGGAATACGTTTGCCCATCGTATTAATGATTTTAGAGTCTCTATCTTCTGGTAAACGAATTAAATAAACAATTTCTCCTTTATCATAAGTAACCATTTGAATGACTCCACGAACCTTATCTAACATTTGCTTTAATAATGGTAAAGCAACCCGTGCAACTTCGATTTCATGATAAACAACTGAACCAATCTCAAAAGCTCCTAAAGACAAATGGTACTTTCTGGTTTCTTTATTTTGTCGTACCAAATTTTCTTCACATAAGATTTGAATCAATCGACTAACTGTACTTTTAGCAAATCCAAATCGTTTACTTAATTCGCTAATGCCTAACTCAGGTTCTTCTTGTGTAAACGCTCTCAGAATTCGAATAGCTTTATGAACGGAAGTTAACTGGTTATTATCCATAAGTAGACAAACCTCCTTATCAATTAATTCTAAACCTTTTTTCTGTCTTTGACATCAGAATGTTCGGTATGTTCGAACAAATACCTTTTTTTATTTGGGAAAAATCATATCATTAAAGATAGTAATCAATAGACCATAGAATGAAGGGGGAATTATTTTGGAACAGAAACAAAAACCAGTAATTGCAATGACAATTGGTGATCCGGCTGGTATAGGTCCTGAAATCGTTCTGAAGGCAATGAAAGATGATTCAATCTTACAATACTGTAGACCGATAATCATAGGTCATCTTAAAGTGTTGGATTTTTACAATAAATTATTGAAGTTAGGGCTGAATTTCCATCTAATTAAAAATGTTAAGAGTGCAAGATTCATGAAAGATCATCTTGATGTAATGGATATAGAAAACGTTCTGATTCCAGAGGTTAAGCCTGGTGAAAACAATGCTCTGAATGGGCAGGCAATGCTCAGCTATACGGAGTATGCAATCGAGCTTGCTTCTCAGAAAGAAGTTGATTATATTATTGCTGGCCCCCACACTAAAAAATCTGTAGAGTTAGCAGGGATTAAGTTTGACGGGTACCCGAGCTTTGTTGCAAAATTAACAAATACATCTCCTGATAAATATTTTCTTATGCTCGTTTCGGCTAACTTTAGAATTGTCAATGTAACTTTGCACGTATCGTTGCGTGAGGCATTAGACATGATTCATAAAGACCGTATCTATAAGCGATACTCGCAACTTACCAGTCTTTAAAAAATCTAGGGATAAGTTTTCCTAAGATAGCTGTATCGGGGTTAAATCCACATGCGGGTGAACATGGTTTATTTGGTAGGGAAGAAATCGAAGAAATTATGCCAGCGATACTAAAAGCCCAGCAAGAAGGAATAAATGTAGAAGGGCCCTTTAGTCCTGACACGATGTTGTTAGAACAAAAGTATGACGCATACGTTGCTATGTATCATGATCAAGCTCATATCCCTATAAAGACATTATCATTTGGGAAAATATCGGCAATGACGATTGGAGTACCAATTGTTTTTTGTACAGTAGGTCATGGGAGTGCCCCGGATATCGCTGGAAAAGGGATAGCAAGTCCAGAAAGTCTACTAAGAACAGTTCAGCTGTTAAACGAATTTTAAAAGAAATGTGGCAAAATATTTTTTCTATATAATGTGAGGGGTCTTATAACTCGATAAAGGAGCTGCGCCTCTCGAAAGGATTATTACATCATATGGTGGTACTGAAGTATTTTCGGTACAAGTGACCATGTATTATAGCTCTTTACTTCGTTTTATTTTTGCATAACGGTTTATCTTTATTAAAACAAAATCAATTTATTTAGAAGAAACCTGTTTGGATTTTTAACATATCTGTGAATATAGAAAAAGCCACTAATAATTTCAGTACTGTCCAGCCCCATATTGTAAAAAGCTACAGAATCAATTATTAAAATCTGTTAATACTTTTTGATAATTTTACTTATGGTGGCTAATTTGGTTATGATGAATATATGGTGATAAGGGTTTCATTTTGGGGAAATCCCAATTACGAGCCACTTAGCCCTAGCTTTAGTCCTCTTTCCCACACAATTATTCGAATCCCACTTTCTATACTGCAATAAGCGAGCGCTTACAAAAAGATGTTTCACAAAAAGTGGAAAAGGGAAGAGGAGATATAGTATGCATTTTTATGGGGAGGTCGATAAAAGTGGAAAAAGAAGAAACAAGAGCATTGATTGAAAATGTAATGGAACAATTATCGGAAAGGACAAATTTTCTTGGAATTGAAGACGATGAAAAACGTAGGAAGGTTTGCTCCTCTGCAAAGGAAATCTTGAAAACGACAGATAAAATCATTAAAAGCTACATACGGGTTTCGACTGAAGCGAACGGAATTATTAGAATTCCTGCTTATCGTGTACAACATAATAATATTAGCGGATTTTATAAAGGTGGAATTCGCTATAGTGAATTTGTCAGTGAGGAAGAGGTTGAAAACTTAGCGATCCTGATGACGTTAAAAAATGCTTTGCACCGCTTACCATTTGGTGGAGCGAAAGGTGGCGTCCATGTTGATCCGCGTAAGTTCTCGGAGCGTGAATTAAATTTAATTAGTAAAAAATATGTGCAGCGCTTTGCTCGTGACATTGGACCGAATCATGATATTCCGGCGCCAGACCTTGGAACAAATGAGCGAGTGATCGATTGGATGGTTGGGGAATATAAGACGATTCATCCAGGTGAAGCATACCTTGGTTCATTTACAGGAAAAAGCGTTGAAAACGGTGGAGCAAGAGGACGTCGGGAAGCAACGGGGAAGGGGACCTTTTTGAGCTATTCATGGATGCTGAATCAATGGTTGAATCAGAATAAAAACGGAAAGACAATCAATCGAACAAAACAGTGGGAGACATTAAGTTCATTTAAAAACAAAATCAAGCAAGGGAAAGATATTTCTGTTGCGGTGCAAGGCTTTGGAAATGTTGGAGCTGTCGCTGCGCTTGAAGCGAAGCGTTACAAAGACATTCATCATAAAGTAGTAGCGGTTTCAGATCGATTTACGACTCTTTACAACGAGAAAGGTCTCGATATCGAGAAGCTTGTCACATATACAGCAATAGGGCGTGACCTGCCTACGAATCAGGATGAGCTAGCAGCAGCAGGAATGAAAGCTGATATAATGTCTGCTTCAGACGTATTAACTGTGAAGACAGACGTCTTAATATTAGCGGCGATAGAGGATGTTATCCATAAAGGTAATATGAAGGAAATTCAAGCTCGTATTCTTGTAGAAGGAGCCAACGCCCCTATTTCACAGGAGGCAGATGCCTATTTTGAAGAACGTGGCTCAATTGTCATACCTGATATTCTCGCAAATGCGGGTGGGGTTATTGTATCTTATTTGGAATGGAAGCAGAGCCGGGTGACAGAGCTCTATTCTGAAGAGGATATTTTTGCAGATATGTCAGCTCAAATGATTGAAACATTAAATCATGTCTATGATGTCTATTTTTCTTCTGTCGAGCATACGATGAGGTTTACATGCTTCACTCTCGCATTAGAACGGTTAACGAGTCTACTATATCGTCATGGTAAATTGTATTAAGGAAGAAGGAGGCTCCTAAACAGCCTTCCTTCTCCATGCCATTTATGTTTAATAAAAATGATATAATTGGAATAGAATGAGAATAAGAAAGAAGGAATTAAGATGGCAGAGCTGAATCCAATCATCAAAAAGTTGCAATGGAAAAATCAAGCTGAAGCCGTACTTGTTTTAAGTGCCCCAAAAGAATATGAAACGGTGATGGCTGACTTTGAAGGTGAAGTTCATCAGAAGCCTGAAAATAACAGCTACCCATTCATCCAAGTATTCGGAACGTCCAATCAAATGATACGAGATCTAGCAATAGGTGCTGTTCCACGACTAGAAGAGGATGGCTTATTGTGGCTTTGTTATCCGAAAAAGTCATCAAAAATGTATAAAGGTTCAGATTGCAGCCGTGAGACGGTTGCCAAATTACTTGGATATGCAGGCTTTGAACCAGTCAGACAAGTTGCGATAGATGAAGATTGGTCAGCACTACGGCTGCGTCCTGTTGAGCAAATTAAAAACATGACACGTACTTTTGCTGTGACTAAAGCCGGAAAAGAAAGAACGAAAAAAGGTAATCAATCGAGCTAAGGAATGGCGTTTAATCTGCATTGTAAGATTATCTCCACAACGGCTAAAGGAGAGGAGAAGCGATGCTACATATTGTATTCTCGCATGCTGCTGAGCAAATGCTGAAGCAAGCATTTAAAGAAAAGCTTGTGCCATTTGTCGGTGACATTCTTACGTATGAACCGCAAATGCAGCTAGGTGATTTGAGAGATGAAGAGAAACGTTTAAGAATGTGGGCAGAAATCTATCAAATTCGCACAAATCAAAATGAAATTCAAATGGTAGACCATTCTTTTAAACAAGCAGAAGCTGAGCTGCATCAAGCGATCTCAACACATGATCAGATTGTCTTTTGGGTCGGTGAAACAGCAGCTGATGAATTAGCCTTTTTGCGTTTGCTTGCTTCGTTAGATCATTGGTCAAATACGCTTATGATTAATCGAATTAGAGGCCCATTGCTCGTCGGTGAGCTTCTTCCAGAAAACGTTGATCAATCTTTTCAGCCGTTACCGATTTCTGTTGAAAGCTTTGTGCAGTTTTGCAACAAATGGGAAGAGGTATGCAATCGAGGAGATACGTTAAGAGTGAGAGAGGCTGACTTTGTTTATCGATTTGTTGAATATTCCTATTATGACGCAAAAATTATGCTACAGGTTCCTGAAACGGAGCCTATTAAGATGGCTGTCGTTGTCGGGGAATTGTATGGAAAAGAGCCTCATTTGCCTTACTTTTTCTTTGTGTGGAGAATTCAACAATTAGCTGAAAAAGGACTTATCGATATTAACGGAGAAGAACAAGGGATCAGACAAACATACGTACAACTAAAATGAGGTGCTAGATAAAATGAAAATAGCTGTTTATCAAATGGATTTAGTAGCAGGTCAACCAGAAGAGAATCGAAAAAAGGTAAAGGCTTGGGTCGAAGAAGTGACAACACAGCAACAACCCGATTTACTTGTGCTACCTGAAATGTGGACAACGGCTTATACGCTAACCGAGCTACCAGCGATTTTAGGAGAGGATGAAGTCGATACGGAGCTTTTTTTGCAACAGCTTGCAAAGGAATATGAGGTACATCTTGTTGCAGGCTCGATTGCTGTAAAAGAAGAAGAAGAGATTTATAATCGTTCCTTTGTTGTTAACAAAAACGGTGAGACCACATATACGTATGATAAAATTCATCTCGTTCCAATGCTGGATGAGCCCTTTTATTTGACAGGTGGAAGAAGCCCAGTTCAAATGTTTGAGCTTGATGGGCGTAAGATCGGCGTTATCATTTGCTATGACCTAAGATTTCCAGAATTGATTCGTTCGCTAGCCTTACAAGGAGCGGAGGTTGTCTTTATTGTAGCTGAATGGCCATTAGCACGGGAGCGTCATTGGGAAGTACTACAGCAAGCACGAGCGATTGAAAATCAAGTGTTTATTGTCAGCTGTAATCGAGTTGGCGAGTATGACGGTGTGGAATTTGCAGGAAAATCAATGATCGATCGATCCGTGGGGAGAAGTGTTAGAAAAAGGCTCAGTTGATCAAGAGGAAACGCTGATTGCAACACTTAATCTAGATGAAGTAAAACGGATTCGTAAAGAGGTTCCTGTCTTTTCGAGTCGATTGCCGAACCTATATGCGTGAATAAAAGGCATTAGCTGCATCTTTGCTAATGCCTTTTTATGCTAGCTGATCCTATCAAAAAATTGAATAAACGTAAAAAGGACTACCATTTCATATGTCGAATAGAGTAAGTATTGGAACGTACATCGCTATAATTTGATTAAATGAGGTGATGAGATGTTTAAAAAAGTATTAATTGCTAATCGTGGCGAAATTGCCGTGCGCATCATTCGGACGTGTAGGAAGCTTGGCATACAAACAGTTGCTGTGTATTCAGAAGTGGATGCAGACGCCCTTCATGTACGCCAAGCTGATGAAGCGTTTCTGATCGGAGAGCCTCATGCCACAAAAAGTTATCTGAATATAAATAAAATTCTAGAAGTTGCTGTTTCTGCAGGAGCTGATTCGATTCATCCAGGCTATGGTTTTTTATCAGAAAATGAATCATTTGCAAGAAGCTGTGAAGAACAAGGTATGACATTTATTGGTCCAAAGCCTGAGGTCATTGGCAGAATGGGAAGCAAAATTGCTGCTCGTCAAGCGATGGAGGTAGCGGGTGTTCCGGTTGTTCCTGGTGTCACACGGTCATTAGGAGATGAGAGTGAAGCGATTCAGGTTGCGAATGAAATCGGCTACCCCATCATGCTAAAAGCTTCGGCGGGTGGTGGTGGGATTGGGATGCAAGTCGTTCATCATGATGCAGAGCTGCAAAAAGCATTTGCTGGCAATCAGAAACGTGCACAGGATTTTTTTGGTGATGGTGCGATGTATATTGAGAAATTTATTAAGAACCCTCGCCATATCGAGATTCAAATTTTAGCAGATAACAAAGGGAATATAGTCTATCTATGGGAACGTGATTGTTCTGTTCAACGCCGTCATCAAAAAGTAGTAGAAGAAGCGCCATCACCATTTTTGGATGAACAGACACGAAAGGCCATCGGTAAAGCAGCTGTAACTGCGGCAAAATCGATTGGTTATACAAATGCCGGAACAATTGAATTTCTTGTTGATGAGAATCGAGCATTTTATTTTCTTGAAATGAATACACGTCTCCAGGTTGAACACCCCGTTACAGAAGAAATTACAGGCTTGGATTTAGTTGAGCAACAATTACGCGTGGCTGCGGGTGAATCACTAGCATTTACACAAGATGAGGTGAAGTTAGAAGGACATGCGATTGAAGTGAGAATTTATGCTGAAGACCCAAAAACATTCTACCCATCCCCAGGAAAAATAACAGTCTATAAAATGCCTCTATTCTCATATGTTCGTAATGAGACGGCAGTATATGCGGGTTCAGTGGTGACACCATTCTATGATCCGATGATAGCAAAGCTAGTCGTGCGAGGAAAAGATAGGAAAGAAGCTCTTGAGCGTTTAACAGAAGCGTTAACGTCTTATAAAATCGAAGGAATTAAAACAAACATCCCGATGATCATGGAAGTGATCCATCACGAGGTTTTTAAAAGCGGAAATCATAATATCCATTTTGTTGAAGAGCATATCCAAAAGAAAACGAATAAATAGACTAGAAAAAACGTTACGATCCATCATTTACAAGCGCTTTCATCCAATATAAGCAAGAGTAAAAGGGGGGTAAGGTTATGGATAAACATGTGAATCTGGAAGTGACTGATGAAGGAATCGCCACGATTACTCTTAATCGACCAGAAGCAGCCAATTCTTTCTCCCGGCAGATGCTTTATGACTTTCATGAAGTTCTCTATCAAATTACCTTTAATAAAGCAGTCCGTGTCGTCATTTTAACGGCTGCGGGTGCGAGTGTCTTTTGCGCGGGTGCTGACTTAAAGGAAAGAGCAACGATGGATGAGCAGCAAGTTAAGCGAACGATTTCTCTTATTCGTAGTAATGTTAATGATGTGGAGAATTTACCTCAGCCTGTTATTTGTGCTCTCAATGGAAGCGCATTTGGTGGAGGATTGGAGCTAGCACTTGCCTGCGATATTCGTATTGCTCAAACGAATGCCTTACTTGGCTTAACGGAGACTTCACTTGCGATCATTCCTGGTGCGGGAGGAACACAACGCTTGCCACGATTAATCGGGAAAGGGAAAGCGAAGGAATTAATTTATACGGCACGACGTATCAGTGCCATCGAAGCAGAACGTATTGGGTTAGTTGAGTATGCCGTGCCACTTGAAAAATTGGTAGAAACGGCTCAAAAGCTTGCATTAGAGATGGTTGGAAATGGCCCTCTAGCTATACAGCAAGCAAAGTATGCGATTAATAAAGGCTTGGAAGTCGACCTCTATACAGGACTTGCTCTTGAACAAAAAGCTTATGAACTACTTATTCCAACAAAGGATCGAATCGAGGGGTTAACGGCCTTTAAGGAAAAGAGAAAGCCGAAATTCAAAGGAGAATAAGGGAGGCTGGTCGTGATGTCATTAGGAAAACAGCTGCAAGAGCGTGTGGAAGAAATAAAACAAGGCGGTTCAGAAAAATACCATGAAGCAAACGCAGCGAAAGGGAAGCTATTTGTGCGCGAACGTCTTGAGCTACTTTTTGATGATGATCTAGACATCGAGGATGCCTTTTTTGCTCATTGCATGGCAACAGGTTTGCCAGCAGATGGGGTTGTTACTGGGATTGGAAAAATAAACGGTCAGACGGTTTGTGTGATGGCGAATGATTCAACAGTCAAAGCGGGCTCTTGGGGAGCTCGTACGGTTGAAAAAATCATTCGTATTCAAGAAACAGCAGAAAAATTAAATATTCCGATGCTCTATCTCGTTGATTCAGCTGGAGCGCGTATCACCGATCAAATTGAAATGTTTCCTGGTCGTCGCGGAGCCGGGAGAATTTTTTATAATCAAGTGAAGCTATCAGGTCGGGTGCCTCAAGTTTGTCTTCTCTTTGGCCCATCTGCTGCTGGGGGTGCATACATACCAGCCTTTTGCGATATCGTCATTATGGTTGATGGCAATGCTTCGATGTATTTAGGATCTCCTCGAATGGCGGAAATGGTCATTGGTGAAAAAGTCTCCCTTGAAGAAATGGGGGGAGCAAAAATGCATTGCTCGGTATCTGGCTGCGGGGATGTCTTAGCAAAAACGGAGCAAGAAGCGATTGAAATGGCGCGTACATATTTAGCCTTTTTCCCAGCTAATTTCGCGCAACTTACCACCAGTCCATGAACCAATTGCCGCAAAAGAATTTGAAAAGAGCATTGAAGACATTGTTCCAGCCAATCAAAATGCACCGTTTAATATGCTTGATTTAATTAATCGCGTGATTGATGAGGAGTCGTTCTTTGAAATCAAAAAATTATTTGCACAAGAGTTGATCACGGGTCTTGCGCGGATTGAAGGGAAGCCAATTGGGATTATTGCCAACCAGCCGCGGATGAAAGGCGGAGTGCTATTCCATGATTCGGCTGATAAAGCAGCAAAGTTCATTAACCTTTGTGATGCTTATAATATCTCCGTTTTATTTTTAGCGGATATTCCTGGGTTTATGATTGGAACAAAGGTGGAACGCGCAGGAATTATTCGTCATGGCGCAAAAATGATATCAGCGATGAGTGAAGCGACGGTTCCAAAAATTTCAATCATTGTTCGTAAAGCGTATGGAGCAGGTTTGTATGCGATGGCAGGTCCGGCATTTGACCCAGATTGCTGTCTTGCGTTTCCAAATGCCCAAATCGCCGTGATGGGACCAGAAGCTGCCGTTAATGCTGTGTATGCCAACAAAATTGCTGAGATTCCAGAAGAAGAACGGGCAGAATTCATCGCTCAGAAGCGTGAAGAATACAAGGAAAACATTGATATTTACCGATTAGCTTCTGAGATGGTCATTGATGGCATTATTCAGCCGAATGATTTACGAGCAGAATTAACGAAACGTTTAGATGCATATCAATCAAAATATGTTTTATTTACAGAACGTAAGCATCCTGTTTATCCGGTTTAAGGTTGAATGATTACTGCTATGGAAGGGGGAGATACGATGAAGACGAAAATTGCCTGGAGACCGACTTCAGAACAAGTGAAATCCACTCGTCTGTACCAATGGATGAAGGAATTAGGGTATCACGATTACGATGCTTTTTTAAAAGCGGCAACAAATGATGTGTCTTGGTTTTGGGAGAAGGCAGAGAAAGTAGTAGGCATTGATTGGGATGTGCCCTATACGAAAACGCTGGATTTAGAAAAGGGAATAAAATGGCCTAAGTGGTATGTGAACGGGAAATTAAATGCGAGCTACAACGCCGTTGGAAAATGGGCTGATGATGAAAAAATGAAGGATGAACCTGCGCTGATTTGGGTAGGCGAGGATGGTCAGTCCCAGACGTATAGCTATGCCCAATTGAATGAGCAAATCAATCGAGTGGCAAATGGGTTAAAAAAGCAGGGGATTCAAAAAGGGGATGTCGTGGCCATTTTTATGCCGATGCTGGCGGAAACGGTTATTATGATGCATGCTGTCGCTCAAATCGGTGCCATCTTTTCACCGGTATTCTCTGGCTATGGCGCTGACGCGGTAGCGACACGATTAAATGCTGCTGAAGCTAAGATGTTGGTCACAGCAGATGGGTTTTATCGACGTGGTCGTCCCATTTCGATGAAGGAAGAAGCGGATAAGGCAGCAGCAATGGCACCATCAGTTGAGAAAGTCGTGGTATACCGGCGCTTGCATTCAGACATTCCTTGGACAGAAGGTAGGGATGTCGATTGGACTGACTTAGCAAAAGCTGAACCACTTCTTGAAGTAGAGTCTTTGGCTAGTTCTGATCCTTTGATGATTCTTTATACATCTGGGACGACAGGGCGACCGAAAGGAGCCGTTCATACACATTCGGGTTTTCCATTGAAGGCAGCGTTTGATGCGGGAATTGGGATGGATGTGAAAAAAGGAGACTGCTTATTTTGGTATACGGATATGGGCTGGATGATGGGGCCGTTTCTTGTATATGGAGGTTTACTAAATGGGGCAGCGATTCTTCTCTATGAAGGGACGCCCGACTTTCCAGATCCAGGTCGGCTATGGGAGATCATTGCCGCTCATCAGGTCACCCATCTTGGGATTTCACCAACTCTCGTACGCACGTTAATGAAGCATGGTGAATCATGGTCAGATAAGCATGATCTTCGTACGTTACGTGTGATTGGCTCGACAGGCGAGCCATGGAACCCAGAGCCGTGGACGTGGTTATTCGAAAAAGTGGGTCATTCCCGTATTCCGATCTTCAATTATTCAGGAGGAACGGAAATATCAGGTGGTATTCTCGGGAATGTGTTAATTCGACCAATCGGACCGATCACCTTTAATTCTCCATTACCAGGTATGGAGGTAAATGTTTTTAATGAAGAAGGAAAGCCTGTTATCAATGAAGTCGGAGAGCTTGTCATAACAAAGCCTTGGGTCGGGATGACGAATGGCTTTTGGAAAGAACCTATACGCTATGAAGAGACGTATTGGAATCGCTTTGAAAATGTCTGGGTTCATGGGGATTGGGTGATCAAGGATGACGAAGGGTTCTGGACGATTACCGGCCGTTCTGATGATATTTTAAATGTTGCAGGTAAGCGCCTAGGTCCTGCTGAAATGGAATCAATTTTAGTCAGCCATCCAGATGTTGTAGAAGCTGGGACGATTGGGATTCCCGATGAAATAAAAGGAGAGGTGGCCGTTTGTTTTGTCGTTCTTAAAGAGGGGATAGAAGAATCGGAACAATTAAAAATTGATTTAATCGGCTTAGTTGCTGAAAAAATGGGAAAGGCCCTTAAGCCATCTGCCATTTATTTCGTGCCAGATTTGCCAAAAACACGAAATGCAAAGGTGATGAGAAGAGTCATTCGCTCCGCATACTTAGGTAAAGGTGCTGGTGATCTTTCAGCGCTTGAAAACCCACAGGTGGTTGAGATCATAGAACGACTTGGAGAAAAATCATAATTGAAAAGCTCGCCCTTGATTAAATCAGGTGGCGAGCTTTTTTGCACTTTAAGAAAGTTTAACTTCATTAAAGGATTAAAGTATGAGTGCAACTAAGGCTTTCGCCATTAAAGCTTGGCGATAAGCCGAGTTTTCTAAAACTAACCAGAAAGGATAAAAATCATGATAACTTTCTGAGCCGATAAAAGAAGCGAAGTTTTTCTAATATTCTTTATGATCTACATCGTTGCTTTTTGGAGTTTATCGATAAACTTTAATGATCGTCCTGTACCAATTGCAACCGACTCAAGCGGAGTTGGGGCAATATGAACGGGAACAGAAATTTCATCAGATAACCATTCTTGAATACCATTTAGCAATGCGCCTCCACCAGTTACCATAATACCGCGATCAACAATGTCACCACTTAATTCAGGAGGGCAGTCCTCAAGCGTGGCACGGATGGATTCAAGAAGTTGGAGCATATGTTCATTCAAAGCGTGTTGAATTTCTGTTGAGCTTAGCGTAATCGTTTTTGGAAGACCCATTACGAGATCTCGTCCACGAACATCCAAGGTTTGCTCGACGTGTTTAATTGGAGCATAGCCGATCTCTATTTTGATTTGTTCAGCCGTTCTTTCCCCAATGAGAACATTATAGGATTTTCGAACATGTTGAATAATGCATTCATCCAATTTATCTCCACCGATTCGAACTGAATTACATGAAACAACTCCGCCAAAAGAGATAATCGCAACTTCTGTCGTTCCTCCGCCGATATCGACAACCACATTTGCTACAGGCTCATCAACAGGAAGGTCAGCTCCTATGGCAGCAGCTACAGGTTCTTCAATAATATGAACATGTTTAGCACCGCAGCTTCTTACAGCATCAAGAATGGCTCGGCGTTCAACAGATGTAGAGCCAGAAGGTGCACATACAACGACATTTGGCTTTCTGAGTGATAGTCCAAGTTTCTTGCTCGCTTTTTTCATAACAGCCTTCAACATACTTGCAGTCATATCAAAATCAGCAATGACTCCATCTCGAAGTGGGCGAATGGCAACAATATTAGCCGGCGTTTTTCCAACCATACTTTTTGCTTCTGTTCCAATAGCAAGCACTTCTTTTGTTTGGATATTAATCGCCACGACAGAAGGTTCGTTTAAGATAATTCCTTTTCCTTTGCTATATACAAGTAAATTAGCTGTTCCTAAATCAATTCCAATTTCAGCATTTGTCCACATAATTTCACCAACTTTATAAATTCTATATTTGTATAGGGTGCCATTTTACCAAGTCAAGAGCAAAGTTTCATAGAGACAGAACACTTATCTTCTATGTAAGAATATGAGACAAATGTCGATAAAGTAAGAAATTTGACTCCATTTGTGGAAAACCTTTCAAATTATCGGAGTGACTAGGTCTTTTGCCTCATGAAAAAAGATAGGACCAACTCTTTTCTATAAAAAATGAAGCACCTGATTATTGTCAGATGCTTCTACTAATTGCTCCTATAAAATCGGTACCCTCACAACTTGAAATTGAACCGCGCCGTCAAACATTATTTTTGATAAATGCTTATGACGTTTGACTCTCCGATTTTCACGTTATCTTTATTATGAAGGTGAATGATTTCTCCTTCTGCTAAGTTCGTGAAGATAATCGGTGTAATCGTTGATGTAGCATTCTTTTTAATGAAATCTAGATCGAAGCGTAGAAGTTCTTGTCCCTGTTTCACTGAATCTCCTTGTTCAACAAGGGTTTCAAAGCCTTCTCCTTTTAAATTAACGGTATCGAGACCAACATGAATGAGTACTTCTTTTCCAGTCTCCGTTAACAACCCAATCGCATGCTTTGTTGGGAATAAATTAATGATTGTTCCTGTTACTGGAGATTTTACGATTCCCTTTGTTGGCTCAATCGCGAAGCCATCACCCATCATTTTGCCAGAGAAAACTTGATCTGGTACTTCTGTTAATGGTAATAACTTTCCTTCTAATGGAGCAATGAATGAAATCTCGCCTGCAACAGCTTTATTAGTCACAATAGCTTCTGTTTGGACAGGTGTGCGTCCGCTAATAATATCTTGGATTTGTGTTTTAATTTGGTCTGAACGAGGGCCAAAGATCGCTTGGATATTTTCGCCCAGTTGCATAACACCTGAAGCACCGAGTTTCTTTAATGTATCTTTTTCGACTTTAGTCGCATCTTTCACACTAACGCGAAGACGAGTAATACACGCATCAAGGTTCGTTAAGTTTTCTTGACCGCCAAGTGCTTTTAATACTTCGTAAGGTAATTCAGATGTTGAAGTAACTGATGTCGTTTCCTCACTATCTGTTTTCTCTTCACGTCCTGGAGTCATTAAGTTAAACCTCTTAATAGCAAAGCGGAACCCGAAATAATAAATAACAGCAGAAAGCAAGACCGACTGGAATAACAAGCCACCAATCAGTTCTACCTGGTAACACACCATAGAGTAAGAAATCGATGACACCACCTGAGAAGGTCATCCCGATTTTCACATCGAGCATGTGCATGATCATAAATGAAAATCCTGCAAAAATTGTGTGAATCGCAAATAATAGAGGTGCGACGAATAAAAAACTAAACTCGAGCGGCTCAGTGATTCCAGTTAAGAAAGAAGTTAGTGCTGCAGAACCCATAATCCCTGCAACAACTTTCTTATGTTCTGGACGTGCACAGTGGTAAATCGCAAGAGCAGCTGCGGGAAGACCAAACATCATGAATGGAAATTTACCCGTCATAAACGTACCAGCTGTTAATTCAGCACCATCTCTAATTTGAGAAAAGAATATTTGTTGATCACCACGTATTAATTGACCAGCCGCATTCGTATATTGACCAAATTCAAACCAAAATGGCGAATAGAAAATATGGTGAAGGCCAAATGGGATTAAAGCACGTTCAATAACCCCGAATATAAACGCAGCAAGTGTTCTGTTTGAATCAACTAAAATATACGATAAATTATTCATTCCAATTTGAACAGTAGGCCAGACAAAATGGAGAATAACCCCTAAGAAAAGAGCAAAAAAAGCAGTTGCGATGGGAACAAAGCGCTTACCTGCAAAGAAACCAAGGTAAGAAGGTAACTCGATATTAAAGTATTTTTTATACGTATAAGCACCGAGTAATCCTGCAATAACTCCTCCGAAAACGCCAGTCCCTAGAGTAGGGATACCGAGTACCATGGCATAACCTGGGTTATTCGGGGAAATCATATCAGCCGTAATGCCACCCGTAACCCCCATTGTTACATTCATAATCATAAATCCGATAAGAGCAGCTAAGCCAGCTACCCCGTCTCCATTAGAGAGTCCAATTGCGACCCCGACAGCAAAAAGGAGTGGTAGATTTGCAAATACAATGTTACCAGCACTTTGCATGATACTGGCTAGCATCACAACCCAAGTTGTTTCAAGAAAAGGGAGACTAGTTGTGATATCTGGGTTTTGTAGGGCATCTCCGAAAGCTAATAGAATACCGGCAGCAGGAAGCAACGCAACAGGTAGCATCAAGGCTTTACCAACGCGTTGTAAGACGCCAAAAGATTGTTTAAACATATGTTTTCCTCCTTCTTTTATAAATATAAATGTTTAAAATGCAACAAAAAAGACATGAGTGGTTAGGAGGATAGCACATAATACGGGTAAAAACTTCAACCCATTTTATGCGCAATCGCTTCCTTTCCTCTCATGCCTGCATAACCAGTCACACGGTAAAAAGAAAATGATAGCCAATTTATTGTTTTGATAATCGTTGAAGATGCAAAGTTAAGTAAACGGCTTCTGCATCTGGAACCGCTTTCTTTAATGCTTGTTGCATAATTTTAATCAATTTCCATGACAAATTGTAGCACACTGGATATTCAGCTTGCAATACCTTTTTCAAAGAATCTTGATTATCCATATATTGCTCATTGTTGATTCGTTCGATGACATGATGAAGATGTCTGACTAGGCGTAAATAGTTAACATCTTTACGATCAATGGTTAGCTCTAACGAATCTTCGATGATTTGCACGAGGTCGCTGATTAATTGTGTATGACGATTCACCTCTTGCAAGGATCGACGTGTGAGAGCGCTATGAATATGCAACGCGACAAAGCCAATCTCACCATCAGGTATCGTTATTTTTAATTGATCGCTAATATAATCAATGATCTCAGCGGCTACTGTAAATTCTTTTGGATAAGCAAGCTCTGTCTCTGGAAGAAATGGATTCTTGATGTCGAGACCTTGCTTCACTCGTTTAATCGCATAAAAAAGATGATCTGTTAAAGCAATATGAATGTGTTCATGCAGGCGAACTTTAAATCGTGCTTCAACAAGTTCGACGATGTCATTCATCAGCCCGATAAACCCCTCATCAACATAGTCGAGCAACTGCTTGTATTGTTCTTGTTCCTTGGCTTCTTTTAGGACAAAGAATTTTTCAGCTGTTTCACCAGCAACGAATTCGCCTGGAGTCTTTCCAAACCCTAATCCCTTGCCAATTAAAACAACTTCCGCATATTCTGGGTGTTCTGCAATGAGAACATTGTTGTTTAATACTTTTTTTACGGTTAACAAGGCTTTCCTCCTCTCTTAAATAATTTATTTATCATCAAATGTTTTTTGTAGCTCTCATCATAGCGAGAAATAATAAGGTCGTCAATTGAAAAACAGTCGCTTTTTCAAGGAATTTCATCTACTATGAAACGTGAATGAACAGAAGGGGTTGTCCAGATTGCATAATTATTTGAAATATGAGGATATAAAGCATATCGTAACACAGATAAATAGTCGTAACTACAATTATGAAACACCTTTTTTTGAAAAGGTCGATGAGGTATTAGATGCAAGTGAAGGAAAGCATGTTGAAACGGTATTAATCGAAGCATTTGAAACCCTTCTTTCGCAGGTAAGTACGGAAATCAATACGATAGAGCAGTGAAATGGATGTGAAACCAACCTGTGCATTGGGCTGTGCCCATTGCTGTTATATCCCAATTGTTGTCACGCGTCTTGAAGTGAAGCTGATGCTTATGTTCATAAAACGTCTACCTGAAGAAAGACGAGAGAAGATCACTAAGCAGATTGAATTCTATTTGCAACAGCATACGTCTGAACTTGAACAGTTGAGAGGACTTGATTTTAAGTCTGATCCGACGTTTAAGGATACGTATAAAAAAATGGAGCTCCCTTGTATTATGCTCAATCTTGAGACGAATACATGTATGGCGTACGAGGTTCGTCCAATCCCATGCCGGACATATGTCAATTATGCTAACCCACTAGTGTGTGAAGAAGACCGTTTGCCAAAAGAGCCATTGAACTATGAATTTATGCATCCTTTCTATGTCCAAGGGATGGATGAGGTCATTCAAGAAATTCTTGAGGTTGTTCAAGATTCAGACCTTGGCTTTTCTTATCCAGCAGATGCAGCAGACGTGAATTATTTACCAATCCTATTAAAAGAGGAACGAGAAGTCATGATGAAATAAGGAAGAGCGATTGTTTGCAGGACTGTTCTGTTTCTATGTAAAATGAATGATAAGAGTCCTCTAAAGGGGTGTTTTTCATGAACGAGCTAGCCACTCATAAGCAACCCGTTTTATTATTTGATGGGGAATGCAATGTATGCAATCATTGGGTCGATTTCATGCTTAAACATGAGAAAGAAGAATGGTTTTTGTTCGCATCATTACAGTCAGAAGAAGGACAAGGGATTGTAGAGAATTTTGACATTCCTAAAGCTGTAGATTCTGTTGTTGTAGTAATGAATGGAAGAGCATACCTTTATTCGGATGCTGTATTTCAAGCATTAGAGGCGCTACCTTGGTTCTTGAAATGGTTAAGGATCTTTCGAGTAATTCCAGTGAAGTGGAGAGATCGTTTGTATAAACGCTTCGCAGAAAATCGATATCGATTGTTTGGGAAACGTGGTACTTGTAGGTTACCATCAGCAAATGAGCGAAAGCGCTTTTTAGGATAACAGAATTTTCTATGTTTTTTTCATTTAGGTAGAATGCTTCTCGTGGTATGATGATACTAAGACTAGCTTAGTAGTCTAACATACAAATAAAAGGCATAAGCTAATGTACTTTGAAGATTATTTATCAGTTAGATAGAGACTTTATGGGAGGGATTACTAATGGAAGAAAATAAAATAGCTACGTATTTTGAAGAGAGATTGGCAGAATCAAAACGTCAATTCGAACGAACAGTAGATTGTAAGCATACAGAATTTGATGATCTTTATCCATATATGACAGAACAACCTCAATTCTTTTGGTATAAGCGATATGTTGCTTGGCAAGAACTGTTAACCGTTGTGAAGATGGCTGAGGATATGGATGTGGAATGGAAGGGTTTATTTCTTGAGAAACAAGCTTCCTTCGTAAAAAGCAGAGTGTTAGATGCGAAGGTTTTAGATAATTGGTATGAAGAACAGGAAAAACGTGAAACAGAACCATCGAAAAATGAATAATACCGTGAGGGTGACTCAAAGCCAAAGTGTCTGACTCCTAGAACACAATCGTATGTGCCAAATCTACTTTTTGCACAATATCTTGTGATCACTAGTCGAGCTCTGATTCTTTTGAGTCACCCTCATTATTTATGTTGATTGGAATAAGGAGGGTGGTTATGAGAAGGCTGATGATGATCGGGGTTGCTTTGTTTATTGTTATGTCGATCCAAGCATGTCAGGAGCGAGAGGAAACCATTGACCGTAATCAAGTTGAAGATATTGAAGATGACATCCAAATAAAGATAGAGGAATACCATCAAGAAGCGCAGGATGATTTGAGTAAGGAAGAAATCGATTTAACACAGTATGAGCAACGAAGCCCTATAGAATGGGGGGAGAATGTGACTGGCGTGAAAACACGAATGAATACAGAGGAAAAAGTAATAGCCTTAACCTTTGATGCGTGTGGCGGTCCGTATGGGAATAAGTATGATGAAGCGTTAATCACTTTTTTAAGAGAAGAACAAATCCCAGCTACCTTATTCATTAATGAGAGGTGGATTATGGAAAATGAGCAGATATTTCTTGAATTAGCTGACGATCCGCTCTTTCAAATTGAAAATCATGGAACAGCCCATGTCCCCCTTTCTGTTTCTGGTCAATCGGCTTGGGGAATAGAAGGAACAGCAGACCCAATAGAAGTGAAAGATGAGGTCCTCGGTAATCAAGAGACGATCCAACAATTGACAGGTCGTGAACCAACGTTGTTTCGATCAGGTACGGCTTTTTATGATGAAATTGCAGTTGAAATTGTGAATGAGTTAGGTTTAAGCGTTGTCAATTTTGATATTCTAGGGGATGCCGGAGCGACATTTTCTGCTCAACAAGTACACCGTGCACTATTAGGGTCAACGAATGGTTCCATTGCTCTTCTTCATATGAACCAACCGAGCAGTGGAACGGCAGAGGGTGTTCAGTTGGCTGTTCAAGATTTAATCAATGACGGTTATGTCTTTGTCACTCTTGATGAATATCCGCTTCAATAATGAAGGAAGAACAGGAAGCCTAACAATTTTTGTTAGTGCTTTTTATTTTTGCATATTAGAAAAGGATAAGTTTTTTAACACAGCAGTTTTATCAACATCGTTAAACATGTAATGTCTCACGGATAACTGCAATGAATGTAAGGGCTTGGAGATTAGCCAAGTTCTCTTCAAAAAGCTAAGAGGCTTTTAATTATATAGTCTCATGATATAATATTCTAGCTCAATGCTGCTAGGAGGGATAGGATGAAGCCGACACATACACTTCAAGAGAAAGTACGTCTGTTTCTCGTGATCATGATGCCAATATTAGTCACACAGCTTGGGCTGTATGCCATGAATTTCTTTGATACGACAATGTCTGGACAAGCGGGGGCAGAGGATTTAGCGGGAGTTGCGATTGGATCGAGTCTTTGGTTCCCGATTTTTACTGGGTTAAGCGGAATTTTGCTGGCACTGACACCGATTTTATCTCAAAATATTGGTGCAGATCAAAAAGAAAATGTTCCAGTTTGGGTACAGCAAGGAATGTATTTATCTATCTTTATTTCTTTTGTGATTATTCTTGGTGGTGCATTGACACTAAAGCCGATTTTATCAATGATGGCGCTTGATCCTGAGGTAGCGAGAATCGCATTCCACTACTTGGTCGGTCTTGCGTTTGGAATCATCCCATTATTTTATGTACACAGTTCTTAGATGCTTTATCGATTCCTTAGGTCAAACGAGAGTGACGATGTTTATTACGCTGCTCGCGTTGCCGATCAATATTTTCTTTAATTACGTTCTCATTTTTGGTCACTTTGGATTTCCTCGTCTTGGAGGAGTGGGAGCTGGGTATGCAACAGCAATTACGTATTGGGTGATTTTCTTCATAACAGTATATTTCGTATTGAAGGTGCACCAGTTTGCACAATTCAATCTATTTACAATCATTTGTTAAAATCTCTTTTTCAAAATGGAAAGAAATTCTTTTGTTGGGGTTGCCAATTGGATTTACGATCTTTTTTGAAACAAGTATATTTGCGGCTGTAACTTTGTTAATGAGTGAGTTTGATACAGCGACCATCGCGGCGCATCAGGCTGCCATTAATTTTGCCTCCTTTTTGTATATGATCCCACTTAGTATTGCCTTTACGTTGACGATTGTCGTTGGGTATGAAGTTGGGGCAAAGCGCTTAAAGGATGCCAAACAGTACAGTTATTTTGGGATGATCGTGGCGATAGCAATGAGTCTTGTTGCAGGACTCATTATCTTTGTCTTACGTGAACCTGTTTCGAAGCTGTATACATTTGATCCGGCAGTTGCAAGGCTAATTCAGCAATTCCTTATTTATTCGATTTTCTTCCAGCTATCAGATGCGATTGCGACGCCAATTCAAGGTGTACTTCGCGGACATAAGGATGTCAATATACCATTTATATTGGCGCTTATTTCATTCTGGTTAATTGGCTTACCAACGGGATATATTCTTGCAAACTTCACAGAATTTGGTCCGTTTGGTTATTGGATTGGATTAATCACAGGTCTTGCTGTAGGAGCAACAGCGCTTATCTGGAGAATGCTTGTTGTCTGGAAAAGACTAGAACGAGAGAAGGTTGTATCCTCTTAAAATAAAGACATGCTTTAGATGTCACTCTAAATTTTAAAAGTAAAAATAAAAGCTGATTCATGAGGTATAGCGTAATGGACCTTTCGATCGGCTTTTTATTTTGTATCATGATAGGGCCGTCTCCTCGTGCGAGAATATTAAGTGGAGAAATGGACGTGACTTTCAACAATGTAATAAACTTATAGCAAAGACCAAAAATCTGGGGGAATATGAATGCAGAAAAATAGCGACATACAAAAATCTGGAATGGAAATAGGGATTTACACATTCGGAGATATTGGTCCTAATCCACACTCGGGTAAGGCGATCAGTGCACATGAACGAATGAAGGAAGTACTTGCAGCGGCAAAAATGGCTGATGAGGCTGGTCTGGATATTTTTGGGGTTGGCGAGCATCATCGTTTGGATTATGCCGTGTCGGCACCGCCGGTTGTCTTAGCCGCAATTGCCCAAGAGACGAAACGAATCAAATTGACAAGTGCGACGAGCGTTCTCAGTACGGTTGATCCAGTGCGTTTATTTGAGGATTTTGCTACATTAGATTTGGTATCAAATGGACGTGCTGAAATCATCACTGGTCGTGGAGCCTTTGTGGAATCGTTCCCTTTGTTCGGGTATGACTTAAAAGATTACGATCAATTGTTTGCTGAGAATATTGAATTATTATTAAAGCTGAATGACAATGAACGCCTCTCTTGGCACGGTCGTTATCGCCCAGCTTTGCGTAACGCTCAGATTGCTCCACGCCCAGTCCAAGTTCAAATTCCGATATGGGTTGGGGTTGGAGGAACACCGGAAAGTGCAGCTCGTGCAGGCAGATTGGGAGTGGGGATTGTACTAGCCATCCTCGGCGGAGATCCTGCGAGGTTTAAGCCGCTTGTTGACATATATCGCCAAGCTGGAGCAGAAGCCGGTCATAACCCCGATAACCTTAGAGTGGCTGTCACAGGTCATGGATTCATTGCTAAAACTACCGAGCAGGCTAAAGATGAGTTCTACCCTTATTATTCAAACTACTGGAGTTACGTTAATAGTCAGCGAGGTGGGATGAGTACGAGAATGTCGCGGGCAGATTTTGAACAGCTGGCAAATCCGAATACGGGCTTGTTTGTCGGAAGTTCATCACAAATTATTGAGAAAATTCTTCATCAGCATGAGTTATTTGGGCATCAGCGTTTTATCGCCCAAGTTGACATTGGTGGTCAGCCGTTCCATAAAGTCGCAGAAAACATTGAACGGTTAGCAACGGAGGTTGCCCCCATTGTTCGACGTGAAACAAGTAAATAGGACCTCTACCTATATTATCATGTCATGAGTGTTGATTAACCAATAAAATCCAAAAAAAGAATACAAAAAAGGACACCCTTCTTGTAGAATGAAGTTTGCCGACCACAAACTCAAGAAGAGGTGTCTCATGAACAAGAATACCATATTCCCGAATTTGCTTCAAAAGATTGTTTTAGAAGAAGAACTAGCTGGCATACAGCGTGCCATTGGCTATCAAGATACAGCGCGTAAACTCAACGTTCTCACTCTTATCAAATACTTAATCTGTGCATCGATGAATGAGTGGAAGAGCTACCGACACTGTGCTGATGCGGGCGATCAATATGGATTGCCGCAGATTAACCATTCCACTCTTTCAAAAAAGGCAAGTGAGATGGACTACAACATCATGAAAAATCTGTTTCACTTAATCGTTTCAAGTGCAATCGGCTGACGCGGCGAGCGATGAATCTGTCAAAGGTGAAGGATCTCCTGATTGTGGACTCGACCACGATTACGGTTGGGAAGACACGTCTTCCTTGGGCGGTCTATCATGGCGAACGTTCAGGAATCAAACTGCACGTCAGCTATTCACCCGAAACCGACATGCCTCTTCAAGTCGTTGAATCCACAGGGCTTGTCCATGATGGTCCTGTAGGGGAACGGCTGATCGATCCGCGATTTGTCATGGTAGAAGACCGAGCTTATTTTAAAATCAAACGAATCGATCACTTCGTCGCTGATCAGCAACACTTTGTCATCCGTATGAAGGACAACATCGAGGTCGTCCGCCCTCATTCGTTAAAGCGGTTAGACCAAGCTGGCTCCCCCGTGATCCGCGACATCACCTGCCAACTCGGAACGACGCAATCTCGTTCCAAGGAGCGCCATCGGGTCGTGACTTTTATGGACGATAAGAGACGTGAGATTCACGTAGTCACCAACCTTATGAACGTAGCGCCAGAAGTGATTGCCGACATGTACAAGGCACGGTGGAAAATCGAGTCTTTCTTTCGTTGGATCAAACAAAACTTGAATGTCCCAGTTCTATTTGGCACGACTGAAAATGCCGTCTTCAACCAACTATTCGCTGCCCTTATCACCTATGTGTTACTAAAATGGCTCTATACAAAAACAGCAGAAGGACGAGTTTTCAAACGATTATCGTTCGTTTCTTTTCAACGAAAACTGCTAGATCATAATTTACCAATTGATTGGCATTCTGAAATGGCTTATTTTTTGAAAAACTATCGAACATTCCAAGGGATAGGTCTGTCTAATTTTGGATAATCAACACTCGTGATATTCGCCAGATTTTCACTGGTTTAACTCAAGAAAAAGAGTTGCAACCTCTCCAATGGGAAGTTTTAAAAAATATCCAAAAGCATGTCCCAAAAATAAACGATCATCAACTTTCCATTTATCAAAAGAAAGTTGATAAAGAAAAAGCAAAACCCGTTGAGGAACGCAAAGAAATCAAGTGTCATTTATTTGAAGAACCTTCAAAAGAGAATCCATATGTTCACTACAATTTTCTGGATGCTCTTTTTAAATCGATGATTCAACAAGATTATCGCTCTCTTCCAACGCAATCCAGTCAAGGGGTTATGAAAACTGTCTTTCAAAACTGGAAATCGTTTTATGCTAGTTTACGAGAATACAAAATGAATCCAAGTAAATTTAAAGCTAGACCGAAAATCCCTGGTTACAGTCGTTCTTTTGAAAAAGAAGTCTCTTTTTCAAACCAAGATTGTGTCATGAAAGAAAACAAGTTTTTGAAGTTTCCCAAAACGAAAGAACGTTTGAACATTGGTAAACTAGGTTTTACAGAAGGGAAACTTAAACAAGTTCGTGTTAACCCAAAGTACGGTCACTACGTCGTTGAGTTGATTTTTCAAGTTCCTTCAGAACAAGAAATGAAAGAATCAAAACAGCGTTATATGTCTGTTGATTTAGGAATTGATAACCTTGCAACCATCGTCACAAACACAAGTCGAAGACCTGTATTAGTGAAGGGCAAAAATATTAAATCCATTAATCAACGATATAACCAGTTAAAAGCTCACTATATGGGTATTCTTCGTCATGGGAAAAATCCAAAAGAAGGACCATTTACATCCAAACGTTTAGAAAAAATCAACCATAAACGTTTCAATCAAATGAAGGGTTTATTCCATAAAGCAAGTTGTCAAATCGAACAAATGGCTTTAGAAGAAGATATCGACACCATCATCATTGGTCAAAACAAAGACTGGAAACAAAACTCGAATATGGGTAAAAAGAACAACCAATCATTTGTTTCGATTCCGCACAGTCTTTTGATTCAAATGATTACCTATAAGGCTGAAAGACATGGAATCAAAGTGATTGTGACCGAAGAGTCCTACACTTCAAAAGCTAGTTTTCTTGATAATGATGAAATCCCTGTTTACAGTGAGAACGATTCGAAAAAATCATTTTCAGGTAAGCGTATTAAACGCGGTCTTTACCGTTCGAAGAACGGAACTCTTCTTAATGCTGATGTAAATGGTGCTGCAAACATCATGAGAAAAGTATTTGAAAAAGCGTTTACTTGTGTTGATTCATTATTTCAACCAACATCAAGTATATTAAAATAAACGTAATCCCGAAGGCAGGACTCAACGGGATAGCGGGGTTGGGTGTTTTCAGCACACCGATGTGTCAACTCCACTGGTGGTTAATCGTCATTTTTTAAATCGATACCCCAGAAACCCCCACTTCAAATTTCGTAGAAATTAAGTGGCGGGAGTATTCATTTAATTTAATTCATTCTCTTGAATTAATTGGAACGAAAACTGTGATAACTGGGGTACACCCTTATATGGCGCAAACAGCTGTTGAATTAGGGATTGACTTCTCGACTATTGAATCTTATGGGTCATTAAGGCAAATGTTAAGTAAAAATGATGGTCGATGATAATAAAAAAGTAGCACAGTTTCCTGTACCACTTTAAACAATTTGAAATGTATGTTGCTCAGTTTTCAAAGCTTCAGTTAGAAGGTTACACAATTTAATGATCCCTTCTTCCAACTTCTTTTCATTCATATAAGAAAAACAAATTCTCATATGATGCTGCTCAGCTTCCCTAGGATAGCAGGCTGAGCTTGGTAGAAAGAGAACACCTATTTTTTGTGCTTCTACTAGAAATGTATCTGTTCGAAACCAACGGGGACAAGATATCCACAAATTTAACCCGCCATCTGGTACGCTCCATGAAAGTTCTTTTGGGGCATGTTTATTTAATGTTTCAATCACTTTTTCACATCTTAATGACAGTTCTCACTTTTTGTATCGACACCAAGCTTTTTAAGGTAGGAAGCTAGTTCTATACGAAGATACAAACCCCCTTGAACCTCACCATATGTTCACCCTTTTTAAAGTGTTATACACAGACGTTGACTGTTACACGCATATACGCTGTATGATATGTGATAGAAGCTATACACAATATAACACTTCAAAGATGCTGGGGTAAGAGTATGGGAAAAATGACGTTTTATATGGAGATCTAAATCTCTTTCTCTATTAGACTAGGTAAGTCAATTGGACTATGATGATCATATAGCAGAGAACCTTTTCTATAAAAGAAAGGTTCTTTTCCGTTGGATTGACAAGGTATAAATTCCAGAATAAGCTAAATGAGGTAATGCCATTTCTTTTGAAGATCGCACGTGATAAAAAAACTGATTCCACTTAATGTCAGGAATCAGTTTTTCGTATTATAGACTGAATTGATTTGTCCAATAATGAGTTGGATCAATTGTTTTTATTCTTTTTTGTCCTCTTCAGCAAGTCGTTTAAGTGATTTAATTTTTCCATGATGAGGATTTTGAGCTTCTTTACGTGCTCTAAATTGTCTCTCCTGTTGACTTTTTGATTGTGTCATTGGTCTTCCCACCTTTTGTCTATGATAAAAAGTAGTGTGCCAAAGCGTTTTGAAATTATTCGGATTTAAGGAGAATGATTAGAATTGTTTGCGTTCTAGTTATAAGGTAGTATGAGTATAGTTGATAGATTTAAAATAATTGAAAAATAGGTGTTGAGATATGAGACGGCAAGGTAGGTTCATAGCGTTATTAATTATAATCATTATGGCACTTTTTATCATTTACGATTATCTCGCATTTGATCATGAGAACATACTACATTTATTAATCATTATATTGATTCTTCCTTTAATGTGGTGGAGTGGTAAACAATACGATGAACTTTTCTACAAACACTTACAACTTAAAAAGGAAAAAGAACAAGTAGAAGAGAAATCGAAAACGATAAATCAAAAGAATGAGGATTATGAGCTTCTTCTTGATTCACTTGATGGAGGCATTTTTTCTTATGATGTTCTAAATCATCGTCTATATTCTTCAAAGGGACTAGAGCAACTATATGGCCATTCAGAGGCTGTGTTTTTTAATAACCAAAATCTTTTGAAAAAAGTCATCCATCCAGATGATTATGAAAAAGTAAATAGAGATGATCTGCAGTTGCTTTTTGGACATTCATCGAAAGTTGAATATCGAATCATTGACTCTGCCTATGATGAAAAATGGGTTATGAGAATGGCTGTACCGATTCAAAATCAAGATGGAACTGTCGTGAAGATTAATGGACAAATGTTTGATATAACTGAGCGGAAACAGTTAGAACATGAACTCAAACAAATGGCATTTTTTGATGATTTAACTGATTTACCAAATCGAAAATCATTAGATCGTCATATTGAAAAAGCGTTAGCAAGATCAAAACGTCATACTCATAATTTTATCTTAATGTTTATTGATCTAGATAATTTTAAGATTGTAAATGATACGATGGGCCACGATGCTGGTGACGAATTACTGAAGGAAGTCGTAAAACGACTGAACCAAAGTATTCGAGAAGAGGATCTGCTAGCGCGAATTGGTGGAGACGAGTTTATCGTTGTGTTTGAGGAAACGAGTAAAGATGAAATTGAAAGCATTGCACAACGGATTATCGAAGAGGTTTCCCTTCCGTATATCATTGATGAAAAAGAAGCCAAAATTTCCTTGAGTATCGGAGTTAGTATATATCCTGATGACGGCGAAGATAAAGAAACACTTATTGAACATGCGGACAAAGCGATGTATTTTGCCAAAAATCATGGTAAGAACGGTTATAAGTTATATTCGCCTGAGCTTAGTGAAATGGAGTTTAAAAAGGTCGGGCTCCTTGAAAAATGGAAGAGTACAATTCAAAAATCGACATCGAAACTATTCACCTAAAGAGCCAATTATTATTAGGTTCTTTTCTTTTTGAGAAAATAAACAGTCATTTTCTTATTAAACGAACAAGTATTCATACGATTGTGAAATATAGATAAATAACTCAACTTTCACCCCTTGAAAATTGATGCTTATTCAGGCCTACCAAAGCTTTTCAGCGCAAAAACACGTTGTTTGACAACTGCTTTTCCATATAAAAAGCACCTAATTCTTTGGTACAGTGGAATTGACGAGAAACCATCACCACAAAGAAGAGGTGCACCTGCCTAATTTGGATTGAGAAAGTTGAGTAAATAAAAATACTTTTAGTCATAATGGGCATCACTTTCATTACAAGCTCTAGCATATGTCGCATTCCTGATTTGCCGGATCCTCATTCCGTTATTCTCTCTCAATTCCTTGATTTGAGCATGGTTCCGGATCCTCGTTCCGCTATTCGGCTTTTTCACCCTCCTATTCCGCTATTCCAGGAAGGAAGTCTCGCATTAAACTCCCTTTGTTGTACGACATTCATCTCGCGCTTACAGTCGGGCTAAAGCCCTTCCCACGCTTGAAGAGGGAGACATCTTTCGGGAAAACATTAAAGTCGTGTTCATTGAAAATCGTAATAAGAAGTGTAATGGATTGCCATTCTAAGGACAGGTTGTACGCTTTCTGAACAAGAACTCATTCGTATCTACGTATCTACGGCATTCGTTCGTTCGGATATTGAAGTGTTCTTTAAGACGACGAAACCGCTCCTTCGTTGATAAAAAGAGTTTCTAGGGTGCTTCATATGATTTACTCATCAGTCATACAACCGTTGTTTCAGGAGATATATCGTTCTCATTGTCACACCGAAAATCGTACTTTAGGTCGTTTTTATAACCTTTGTGATGAAGCAAACGAACTCGATTGGGCTGTCGCATTGCAGCAATTGATCGAGCTTCTTCAAGATGACTTGAAGACAAACAAACGCAACAAATCAACTATTACAATAGTTTGCGTGTTTACCAAACTACATCAGAGCTTACCTGCCTAATTTGGTCTTGCGAAAGTGGAGTAAATAATAAATCAGTGTCTAGCTAATAAATTCTTGCTACGGATAAACCACTTGCTTCGGATAATAAAAGGCTATTTTAGGCTAATAAATCGATAGATCGAATAAAACCACCGGTCAGCTTGTCTTCAACAGCGCCTGCCTCTATTTTCTAATTCAGCGTAATATGCGAATCCCTATGCTGATACACACCATCAAGCTGGTCGTCGATGACCTCTTCAATTTCTTGGTTTGTTGGGAGCGCGTCATAGCTCTCAACAATCGTAAAGGTTTCCAGGCAGAGCAGATGATAAGGAAATTTCTCCCCTTCTTCAAAGATAATCGCATAAATCTTGTTGTTCTTTGTTGTGACAAGATCACCTGGTTCTTGGATTGAACGCTTCCGATTAATTGTGATATTCATAGACGTATCACCTCTTTTTCTGTGAAAATAAATTGTTGTGTATAAGCTAACTTTATTCTGTTTATGCTGTAACTACTCATTTTAACAATAGGAAAGCAGAGCTACCGTGATTTACGGTTTCTCGTATATCTTTTCTATTCTTTGTCTATACTGCTACTTTGCGGGTAGTTCGTGGTAGGGTTCTTGTCTAAGAAGCATGTGATAGACTATGGTAAGCATTCGATGTCCTGTGGCAACGAGTGCTTTTTTCTTTCCTCTACGAGCTGCTAATGACCAATATCTTACAGATAACTTTGTATTCCGACTTCTTGATGCAGCCCATGCCGCTTCGCATAAGGCCGACTTAATATGTGGGTTTCCTTTGACTGATCGTGTGCTTTTTCGTTTCCCCGCACTTTCATGATTCCCTGGCGCTAAGCCAGCCCAAGAAGCTAAGTGTTTGGAAGAAGGGAACTGGTTCATATTGGCACCTATTTCAGCGATAATGACAGAAGCTGTCTCTTTTTTGATCCCAGGTATTGTCGTTAGAAGCCGTATTTCTGTTTGGTATTGCTCCAACAGAAGGTCAATTTGGTTGTCAATGTCTGATATCAAACTTTCTAGATAGGTGATATGCATCCACGATTGCTTAATTAGAAACAATTGATGATCGGTTAATGTCCCAAAGAGAGAGTCAGTAATTTGTTGCTTTTTGTGAGCCATCCTACCATGTATCTTTTCTTCTACTTTCTCAGGATCGATATATCCTTCACTCATTAAATGTTCTAAAAGCCTTCTTCCTGATACTCCAAAAACATCAGAGATCATCGTGCCAAGTTTAATATTGGAAGCTTCTAACACTTTTTGAATACGGTTCTTTTCAGATGTCATGTGTCCAATCCATTTCTTGCGTAACCTCGTTAGGTCTCGAAGCTCTCGTATATCTTCTGGAGGGACAAAGCTCTTTTCAATTAGCCCATGTCGTAATAACTTGGCAATCCACTCGGCATCTGATACATCCGTTTTGCGACCAGGTACATTCTTAATTCGTTGAGCATTGGCAAGAGTAATATCGAAAAAGTCTTCTAAAATGTTATAAACAGGCTTCCAATAAATCCCTGTACTTTCCATGGCAACATGAGTCACTTCGTGTTCTTCTAACCACTTAAGTAAACGAAATAAATCCTTTGTCAAAGTAGGAAATGTTTCGATTTCCTTTGAAAGACTTGAATCATTGTCCCCTGTCAATACACAAGCAACAATGGTTTCCGAATGAACATCCAACCCAGCACAGCGTTTGTACAACGTTTCCAATATAATTACCTTCCTTGTATAAATTCCGTAACAGTGGAGTGAATTTGTACGTTAAACATTTTTCTGTTCGTAGTCATCTCAATGGAGAGCTAACAATGGGTTGTGCCTCAAATTCACTCCAACAGTTTTTACTACAGGGTCTAACCACCATTAAAGAGCACGTCATATACTCACTGTTACGGTATCTACATTATGGCAGGCGAACTCTATTTTCATTCCTGGGTTGCGGCTCGAAGAATCATGGATGTTTTTACTCCATTATGGGAGCATGGAAGAGGTTTTATTCATTTAGGAGCTATTTCTTCTTATGATTGGCCTTGTTTTGACCATTGTCGACCATTTCACTTGCTACTTCTTGATTGAATAAGGTTTCTGTTGGTGTCTGATTATTTGTTGTTGCTTTGTTTTTCTGGCGATCGCGCTTCTTCATTGTCTCTCTCCTTTCCGTTGTTTATAAATCGATTCACTGTTACTATTTCTTTAGAACGAAAACTTATTCAGAGAAGGTGTCCTTATGGCGAAAAAGAAGTATTATGTCGTTTGGAAAGGTCGGAAAACGGGAATTTTTACTACATGGGCTGAATGTGAAGCTCAGGTGAAGGGATTTACAGGAGCGAGATTCAAATCGTTCCCGTCTAAGGAAGAAGCCGAAGAAGCATTTGCAACAGGTGCTTCGACGACAGCAAAAACGAAAACAAACACAGCAACGAAGAGAAAGAATAACATAGATATAAACGAAGAAGTCGATTGGGATAGTATTTCGGTTGATGTTGGTTGCAGGGGAAACCCAGGGATTGTGGAGTATAAAGGCGTGGATACAAAAACAGGAGAAATTCTCTTTTACCATGATGAAATACATATTGGCACGAATAATATGGGTGAATTTCTCGCAATTGTTCACGGCTTAGCCTATTTAAAACAGCAGGATAGCGCGAAAACGATCTACTCTGATTCAATGACCGCCATTAAATGGGTAAAGCAGAAAAAAGCAAAATCAACGCTTAGAACGAACAGAAAAAACAGCCTACATATGGTCTTTAATGGACAGAGCGGAAAGATGGCTGCAAACGAATACGTATGAAAATAAAATTTTAAAATGGCAAACGGAAAAATGGGGCGAGATTAAGGCTGATTATGGGCGGAAATAAGCTAAAATCTGCTTTGAATATTCTCCATTTTGTGTAAGGGGATAACGTCATGTATGATCGATTATTAAAGAAACAGCGTGATTATTTTTTTCAGGGTGAAACAAGAGATGTGGCATTTCGTATTAAGCAGCTAAAGAAATTGAAAAAAGCTGTTGAAGTGCGTGAAACCGAATTAATGGATGCGCTGCGAATGGATTTAAATAAATCAAAAGAGGAAGCGTTTTTAACGGAATTAGGTCCTCTCTATCAAGAGATTGGGCATATAATCAAGCATTTGCCTAAGTGGGCAAAGGAGAAAAAGGTTGAAACGCCTGTGTCTCAAATGGGGTCTGAAAGCTATATTTATCACGAGCCTCATGGTGTTGCGCTTGTGATTGCACCTTGGAACTATCCATTGCAGCTTGCACTAGCTCCAGTAGTGGGTTCGATTGCTGGGGGAAACTGTACAGTCATTAAGCCTTCAGAATTAACGCCACATACGTCAAAGGTGATTGCGGCATTAGTGAGTGAGACTTTTCCAGAAGAGTATATTGCAGTTGTTGAAGGAGCTGTTGAAACGAGTCAGGCTTTGCTTGCTGAGCGATTTGATTATCTTTTCTTCACTGGTAGTGTAGCGATTGGGAAAGTTGTAATGGAAGCAGCGAGTAAGCATTTGACCCCTGTTACGTTAGAGCTGGGTGGGAAAAGCCCAGCGATTGTTGATAAAAAGGCGAAGATTGATCTGGCTGCGAGACGAATTGCGTGGGGGAAATTTTTAAATGCAGGACAAACATGTGTCGCACCTGATTATGTGTATGTTCATGAAGACGTGAAGGATCAATTTATAAAACGACTCGATTATCATATTCAGGATTTATTTCGTTCTAAGCTAGAGAAGGGTGAGTACCCACGTATTGTGAGCGAACGGCATTTTGATCGCTTGCTAAGCTTTTTGCATGATGGTGATGTGGTCGTTGGTGGACAGCACGAGCGGGATACGTTAGTGATTTCACCGAGTGTGATGACAAATGTAGAGTGGGATCAGCCTATCATGCAGGAGGAGATTTTTGGTCCGATTTTACCCGTGTTTTCATTTTTAGATTTGGACGAAGTAATGACGGTTGTTCGTGAGCGTCCGAGTCCACTAGCATTATATGTGTTTACAGAGGATAAAAAAGTAGAAGAAAAACTAATACAGGGATTACCGTTTGGTGGAGGATGCGTAAATGATACGGTCATGCATCTGGCGACTCCCCATTTACCATTTGGCGGAAAAGGGGAGAGCGGAATGGGGGCTTATCATGGTTATGAAAGCTTTGCTGCTTTTACTCATCGAAAAAGCATCCTGAAGCAATCGACATCGTTTGATTTACCTCTACGCTATAAGCAAGGACGACTGACAATGAAGCTGTTACGTAAGCTATTTCAGTAAGAATACAATCTAACAGAATGGTGGAGAAGCATTTGAGCGAATGGGAACAGTATGATGTGGTAGGCATTGGGATTGGACCGTTTAATCTTGGTCTTGCGGCACTTGCTGAAGAAGGGACGTCATTAAAAACGGTCTTTTTTGATAAGACTCAAGTGTTTCAATGGCATCCAGGGATGTTACTTGAGCGATCTGATTTGCAGGTGCCATTTCTTGCTGATTTAGTCACATTTGCTAATCCGGTGAGTCATTATACGTTTTTGAAAGTAGTTAGTTTACTCTTCCTAGTATAAACATTTGTTAAACGAGAAAATGAGAGATTGGCTAAGTATATAAAAAAGCAACTGATAAAGGGGATCTCGTCAGTTGCTTTTTCAATAGAAGATGAAGGGGATTAGGAGTGCTTGTTCGTTTTTTTCATTTTACTTTTTTTCGATTGACCTGGCTTTCCACCAGAACGAGAGCTAGGGTTTGTTTCGTTCGCATGTTCGACAGCTTGTTCGAGTTCTTTTCTCATTTGTACTCATGCCTCCTTCATAAGAAATACGTATGCTGTTATATAGTGTCCAGATCATTTCTGTTTCACTCATAGAAACTGTATGGATTTGATGATTTTCGCATTACAATGTAAAATTATGATGGAGCGTTAGCTAATGAAAAAACGTTAATACTAAAACATTGCCATTCATGTATAATATAATTCTAGTGGATCATTTTTTATTATTCGTATGAAATTGTCGTGAGCAAAATGTTCAAGCAACAGCTCTGATCAAATTCATCTATCTGTATAGTCAAAGTTGAAAGAGAGTGTTCATTATGGGACGTAAGTGGAACAATATTAAAGAAAAGAAAGCGTCAAAAGATGCAAATACGAGTCGTATTTATGCAAAGTTTGGACGTGAAATTTATGTAGCAGCAAAGCAAGGTGAACCAGATCCAGAATCAAATCAAGCTTTAAAAGTCGTACTTGAGCGTGCAAAAACGTACAGTGTACCGAAAGCGATTATTGACCGTGCGATTGAAAAAGCAAAAGGTGGTTCGGAAGAAAACTATGACGAGCTTCGTTATGAAGGCTTCGGACCAAATGGATCAATGGTCATTGTAGATGCACTGACAAATAACGTGAACCGTACTGCTTCAGATGTGCGTTCTGCATTTAGTAAAAATGGTGGTAACATGGGAGTAAGTGGATCTGTAGCCTATATGTTTGATGCAACGGCTGTTATTGGTCTTGAAGGTAAAACAGCAGATGAAGTGCTTGAAATATTAATGGAAGCAGATGTAGACGTACGTGACATTTTAGAAGAAGATGAAGCAGTCATCGTTTATGCTGAACCTGACCAGTTCCATGCAGTGCAAGAAGCATTTAAGAATGCTGGGATTACTGAATTTACAGTTGCAGAACTAACAATGCTTGCGCAAAATGACGTTACACTTCCAGAAGATGCACAAGCACAATTTGAAAAATTGATTGATGCATTAGAAGATTTAGAAGATGTTCAGCAAGTGTACCACAATGTAGATTTAGGTGAATAATGATATTAGCATAAAGCACCTGATTCAAGGTGAACAATATTCTAAAAAAGCTAGGATAGCATGATGATCCTAGCTTTTTCGTATGTTTACAATTTAAGCCCACTTCTACTTTTGAAGCGTCTGAGTAAAATGTGGCTCTCTACTCGTGTAATGCCTTTAAGTGCATACAGTTCTTCATTAATAAAATGTTCAAGCTGCTCAAAATCCTCGACGAGCACGTGCATATGAAGGGTGCTTGGTCCTGTCATTTGATAGCAGCTTGCGACTTTAGGATTTTCGACTAGAGTTTCTGCAACAGAAACGAGTGAGGTTGGTTCGCAGTCAACTTCAAAAAAAGCAGATACTTTCTTTCCAACTTTATCAGAGTTGATCACGACACTAAATTTTTCGATAACCTCTTCTTCTATTAAATTGTTAATTCGCTCACGAATCGCTACTCGGGAGAGACCGAGTTCTTTTGCGATATCTACATACGACATCCGCCCATTCACAGTTAAGAGCTCCAATATTTTACGATCAATCGCATCTATTTTCATATGCATGCCCCACTTTGTCTATTTGGTTAGTATTTTATCTAAAATAGGCGAGAATACCCCTTCCTCAAGGAACGTAAAGGGAGTAGCCCAGTGAGTAGGGAGGGGATGAATCGCCTTCGGACAAGGGATGGCTACTTGCCATCTCGATTGTTCGACTGTTCGAGAGCTACTTGTAGCAGATGGAAAATAGTTTGAGTACGAGTACCAAACCCATTTTTCTCTTTGTAAGTATCTACTCTTTCTAATAATACCTTTGGAAATCTTAATACAACTGTTTGCTTTTCCATGCTTTCACCTCTAAAATGATATAATTAAATGATATGCTATATATACCATAACAAATAAGGAGGTGAAAGTCATGTTAACTAAAAAAGCGTATAAATTTCGTATCTATCCAAACAAAAAGCAAATGGAACTCATCAATAAGACGATAGGGTGTTCACGATTTATCTTTAACTTCTTTTTAGGGAAGCAAAAGGATAAAGATGCTTACTGGTCCATTGTTGAAGAAATGTTCAAAACATCACCTTTAAGTGAATAATTGGAAAGGTGAGTGCTTTAACAAGTACCGAACAGTAAAACGACTACCTATCCTAAAGTGAACAGTACGCTTTCCTAAAGAAGAAGACAGTATTGCTTTGCAAAAGTCTGTTGAAAATCTATCTGATTCTTTTGATCGATTACTACAAAAAACAAAATAAATATCCACGATTCGAGTCTAAGAAGAACCCTGTTCAGTCTTATGACGACAAAGCATACGAATGGAAACATCGCAGTTGAAGTGGAAATACGTTAAACTTCCTAAACTTGGATGGATTCGTTTTGCCAAAAGTCGTGAAGTCGAAGCGTCGCATCTCCTATCTGCTACGGTTAGACGAAATCTGAGTGGAAATTACTTTGTATCGATTCTTGTAGAGGTCATAAGTATAACCATTAGAAAAGAACAAACTCTTCCGTTTAAATTCATTCTAGGATTACAAGAGTTTTGCTGTTCTCTCGGATGGAACAATATACTCTAACCCTATATTCTTCCGTATATTCGAATAAAAATTAGCAAAAGCACAACATACATCTTTCAAGGACGTATAAAAGGCGGTTCTAATTGGAATAAGCAATGTATTAAAGTTGATCGTATCCACGAAAAAATCACAAATGCAAGAACAGACTACTTGCAAAAGTCTCTACTGAAATCATCAAAAACCACGATTTCATCGGTATGGCAAGATTTGCAAGTTTCAAACTATGTTTAAAACCGAAAATTAGCGAAAGCGATTAGCTGAAGTATCTTGGTCACAATTCAAAACGATGCTTCGAATATAAGGCTAAGTGGCACGGAAAACGAGTCGTTAGTGTGTCTAAAACATTCGCTAGTTCTCAGCTGTGTTCGTGCTGTGGTTATCTAAACAAAGACGTTAAGAATCTAAATCTTCGCTGAATGGGATTGCCTTTCTTGTGGCACGCATCACGATCGAGATATTAACGCAGGACAAAATCTTAGAAACGAAGCGATAAGACTATCTAACCGTAGGAACTACGGGGATAGCCTAATCAATAACTAGCAGTTACGCTGGTGTTCTTAGGAATCCCCCACTTCAAGCAACTCATAAGAGTGCTAAGTGGTGGGTAGTTTTCAATAAATGGAGATCCAACGATGGTGGATAGCTTGTATCGATGCGAATGAACAAATAAATGAATACATTGATGCATCGCTAGCACTATCACAGCGAGAAACTTCAATAGAGTTATTGGAGAGACTACGAGCCAAAAATGCAGAGTATCTGGCAGGTGCAAATACGGCTATTAATCAATACACTGAAGATCCAGAAGGGGCAATTGAAACAGCGAATTCTAGTGTTATTCCAATCGGTCGCGAAATGCGAGATGAAGCCTTAGTCTTTGTCGAGGAGATAGAAGAACATGTTGTTACAGAAAGATCCAATATAGACGCACAGGTGAATCAAACAACACTCATTTCAGTGATTACTAGTATTATCGCACTACTTATTGCTGTTGGTTTAGGTGTAGTGCTTTCATTAAATATTAGCCGTCCTCTTAAACAAATGACGAAAATCGCTGAACAAGTAGCAGACGGTGATTTAACCGTTGATATTCAAGAGCCAAAGGGGCAAGACGAAGTAGCTAAGCTAACATCTTCTTTCATGACAATGAAGGAGAATCTTCGTACGCTTATTCAGCAAATTTCAATCAATTCAAATCAAGTAGCTGCTTCATCAGAAGAGCTTTCTGCTAGTGCGGAGCAAACGTCACGGGCAACAGAGCAGACCGCAGCGGCGATTGAAGATATTTCAAAAGGATCAGAGCAGCAAACAAGAGCTGCCGATGAAAGTTCGCGTACGCTTTCTGAAATGACTGAAGGTGTAAGGTCAATGGCATCAAGTTCAGCAACAATTGAGAAGTTCTCAATTGAATCACTCTCTTACGCAAATGAAGGTGGCGGGCTTGTCCGTGAAACAGTGACGCGAATGAACTCTATTGATCAAACGGTTCAAGATACAGATAAAGCGATTCAGTTATTATCAAATCGTGCTTCGGAAATTGGGTCGATCCTTGATGTGATTCATTCGATTGCCGATCAAACGAATTTATTAGCTCTTAATGCTGCGATTGAGGCCGCGCGAGCAGGTGAACATGGTAAAGGATTTGCCGTCGTAGCCGATGAAGTTCGCAAGTTAGCAGAACAATCTGCGGGTTCAACATTGAAAATTAACGATTTGATCGCTGAAATGCAAAAAGAGACAGAGAACTCTGTTGAGATGATGGGGTTAGTAAAAACGGAAGTAAACAGTGGACTTGAAACAGCTACTGAAACAAGGCAGCGTTTTGATTCCATTATTTCATCGATTCAGGAAATGACCTCGCAAATTGAAACGATGAATCGCACAGCACAAGATATTGCAAAGAAATCAGAAGAAGTAACGAACACCGTAAACAACATGACGAACATTGCTAAGCATACGTCTGAGCATACGATGTCTGTTAGTGCAGCAACAGAGGAAACATTAGCTTCAATGGAAGAAGTGTCTTCCTCTGCAACAGCATTAACGATGATGGCAGAAGAATTGCAAGAGCTTATTCGAAAGTTTAAAGTAGAATAGGAAAAGAAAAGGATGACTTTCTGAGTAACGAGTTCAGTTTTGGAAGGGAAAACGTTAAATGTAAGATTAATAACAAAATGCTCGGATATCAACATCTGAGCATTTTTCTTTATTTAATTTTTATTCCATTAAAGCACCCGTTTTTTTAGTGAAACAATAGCTAATATAACAGCTACGTGTCTTGCTAAACTAAATAGCTACTATTTTCTTTCCGTTTATCAGTCATTACATGCTCTACTTTGCTGTTTGTCGGATCCTGATTCCGTTATTTCCTACATATTTCTTGTTTTGAGCGTGGTTTCGGTTCCTCGTTCCGTTATTTGACTTATTCCACCCCATATCCCATTGATTTGGCACGATTAACGGAACCAGAATCCGCTTCCAACCTTTTGGAACAGTTTTTCTTCCTTTTAACGGAATGAGGATCCGCTTTGCCGCTTTAAAAATAAGTGAATCCTCTTGTTGGAGATTTGCACTCTATACCTTAAGAAGAGCAGTGCTTCTCTAATAGCTGGTTTAAAATAAATGGCAAGTATAGAGATCATTCATCTATACTTGCCATTAACAACCAGATTCTAAAGTCAGCTTGTCTATTAATTATTGCTTTCATTTGTTGTCATAAATCTAGTCCGATAATACCTTCCAAATCAAAGCATCATCCCACTTCATATGAGTCATCTCCAGAACATTTATTAATATTTTATCATGATATGGGCATGTAATAGTAGCGATGGAGGCAGGCTTATTAAAGATACGCATCCTCCCTAAACTAAACTCGATACTTTCTAAGTCAACCTCTTTTCTCGTTAATGCGGAGCTTCCTCTTGGCGTAAATAACGCTTATCTTTCATAAATAAACGCCAGAACCAAATGAAGACGGGAATTAAGATGGCCATTCCAAAACCATATCCAATCATAAGAGATCGAAACATTGTATCGTTTGTAAATGCATCATAAATCGTTAAATCAGGATATAAAAAATAAGGCATGTGTGCAGAACCATAAGCAAAACTAGCTAAGCCGAATTGGAGAGCAATCAGGATGACAGCTATTCGCGGGTGTCCGACGCTAGCTTTTTTTGAAGGCCACCAAAGGGCACTATAACCAATAGCAAAGGCCAGTAAAGAAAGAGAAAATAGCAGCCATTCATTTGCCATGTTTTCAAACATCCAAAAAGCCTCGGGAATGAGCGTAAATATAGCAGCTACAGCAAATGATAACGTAATCGGTCCGAGTATAATCGCATTTCGACGGTACACATGATAGGTTTCCTCCGAGTTAGCTTCACGAGCATAGTCGCTCAAGAGCAAGGAAGATAAAAATAATTCAGTACTAAGACCAAAGCCTAGATGTGTATAAAAGGTCGGGCTGGTAAAGAGCTGATCGACGAGAATATACTGAGTCTTGCCAACGGTCTCGATAAATCCACCTATGGCTGCAGGTAAGATACTAACTAGTAAGGCTGGAATAAGTAGGCCAGTTATTCCAGATATCAGTATGAGCATATCTGTATACTTTTGTACTGTATAAGAATAGACCATAAAGGCACTACGAATCGTCAGCAAAATTAAGACGAGACAAAAAGGGACGATCATTAATGTTCCAAGTGAAAAAGCTGCTCCAGGAAAGAAGCCAACTAACGAAACGACGAGCAAAACGAGAAACACATTTGTGACTTCCCATGAGGGAGATAAGTATCGATTCGCTACGCTTGCTGCTTTTGTATCTGTTCGCTTACGGTAATACATTGCCCAAAATCCAGCCCCAAAGTCAATGGAACCAGCTACTGCATAGATAAATAAAAATGCCCAAATGATCGTGATTGCAATATATACATTTTCCATAAGTGTATGTACTCCTACCTTTGTGTTTACGTTAGTCTGCTGCAATGCCCAAATCGTTTGAAACAGGATTACGGTTGAAATAGAAATACATAACAAGAGCTGTGATTACAAGCAGGATGATATACATGCCTATAAATAAGACAAACAACATTCCTAAGTGCCCAGAATTCGTTGCTGCTTCAGATGTCCGTTGAATGCCGTGGATTGTCCAAGGCTGCCTGCCAGTGCAACTGAAAATCCAACCTGTTTCAATTCCAATAACTGCCAAAGGGCCAGAAGCCACGATTCCAGCTAACAGCCACTTTGGAAATAGTTGTTGTTTCTTGCGTTGAATAAACCATAACAACCACGCTAGCACTGCAATTCCTAGCAAAATCATGCCAATTCCAACCATGACATTAAACAAAGTATGGACAAATAAAGGAGGCCAATCATCCCGTGGAAAATCGTTTAATCCTTGAATCACGCCATCTGTTGATCCAGTCGCAATCCAACTTAACATGCCAGGAATTTCAATGCCTCCTATAACTCTTCCAGCTTCTGGACTTGGTGTTCCGAAAATGGCTAATGGCGCATTTGATTGCGTTTCAAATAGTCCTTCCGCAGCAGCAAGTTTTACAGGAATGTACTCATGTAGCATGACAGCTGTCTCATGCCCGTTAAGTGCTGTGAAGATTGACATAACCAATGCGACAGCAAGACTAAGCATCATGCCTTTGCGATGATATGTCGTTTCACGTTCACTAAGGTTGCCGCGAAGTAACTTATATGCTGCTACTGCCGCAAGGACAAACGCTCCAGTGAGATAGGCGCTTCCGACGACATGAAAGGCGGTAACGACTATACTTGGATTAAAAACGGCAGCTAATGGATCAACATTCGTAATTTCACCATTCACAATGCTGAAGCCACGTGGTGTATTCATCCAAGCGTGTGCATCTGTAATCAGTACAGCCGATGCCGTCGCCCCTAATGCTACAAAAAACACACTGATAATCCTCATCGTTGGGGTAAGACGATCAGCTGCATACACGTAAATCGACAAAAATAAAGCTTCTAAAAAAAATGCAAATATCTCAATTTGAAAGGGGAGAGCAATAACTTGGCCGACGATTTCCATGAAGCCAGGCCACAAAAGAGAAAGCATCACCGCAACAATGGTTCCAGATGGAATCGCCACTCCAAGTAAAATCGCTACTCCTTTGGTCCATCTCTTTGCAAGTGTTCCATAATCAGAATCCTTGCGAACAATCCGCATGATTTCTGCTAAGAGAATCATAAACGTGATACCGACTCCAAGCGTGGCAAAAATAATATGAAAAGCCATTGAAGAACCAAAAAGCGTACGTGCTAGCATAACATTATCCAATTTTTATCTTCCTTTCATGAAACGATTCAAAAATGGAATTGTTTTCTTGCTTTACTGTGTGTAAACTTTTTCATTCTATTCACATCAATAGAAAATCATAAAACATTCGTGAGCCTTTGCACTGAAACTAAGTGGGGAAGCCTTACACTCGTTCCTTCTAACTATGAACGAACCAACTTTCACAATAAAAAAAAGAGCCAACCTACCATTTTGCAGTAAGCTGACTCTTTTGGGAATATTTTGACCTCAAATTGAGGTTGATCAAATAGTCTGTCGTTCGAAATCATACCTGTTCGCTCTGTGAATCACTGTTATTTATTAAGCTTTTTTACGTTCCTTTTCAAACTTCTCCACTGAACGATCATCGATTCGCTTCTCAATTTTTTCTAAGGCTTCAGGGTCATTTAAAAGTTGCTTTTTATTTTCTAAAACAAGATCTTCGAACGATATTACTTGTCTTCTCATGATAACCTACCTTCATTCATATTAGTAATGTTTGTTACAACCTTATTATATCAAGCTTTTGTAAAAAAGGACGATAAAGTTGTTACAATTTTTTGAAAACGGATGCATTTGTAGAAGTCTGTCGAATGTTTCTAACTTGCATCATGACAACATAAAGTTAGAGTAGACTAGGCAAAGGTGGGGATGGTGTGTATCAACCATTTTTCCAACGTGTAACCAATCCACAACAGATTCGAGATATGATGACGACAGAGAGTACAGATGTCATCACACTTGATTACTTATCTGCACTAGCAAATACAGACCAAAAGCGCAACTTATGGAGACAATTGCTTCAAAGACGAAGAGAGCATTACGACTGGCTTAGAGGACTATATTATTATCTAACAGGTATGTACCCAGAAGTGGATCAAGAAACATTTAAACGGCCAGAATCGTATCAGTTAGGGATGCAAGATCAAATTCAACATTATCAAAATCGTCTACAGAAATTGCAAAATCTACTCGCAGATGCAACAAATCTGATTGTCATTCAGTACTTACAAAGCATTATTAATCAATTTCAGTATGAAGGATTATTTCTACGTCAACTTGAACGATTTCAATAAACAAAACGGACCACTCTCTAGAATCTTTGTTGAATGGCTCATTCTTTTGGAAACAATTTGTACATATTTTTTCGAGAAAAGGTATTTACATGGATTGTTTATATTGTTAGAATATTGGCTCTATACCAAAACATGTTCTTGACTAAGAGCCATACTGAATCCATTCTTCATTGCATTCTAATAAAATATGTTGTTTATAACACTCCTGGTTACGCGTGAAATAGTGACGACGTTGAAGCGCCTTGATTTTATTGTTTTTCCCTTCAACGGCCGCATTCGTAAAGCGTAATTGATGGTAATTACAGATTTCCTCTTGCCAATTAAGCATTGTTTTTAAACAGGATTCTACAATCGGATGCTCAATTGCTTTCCCTTGTGCTAACCATCTTTTGTAGCTTTTCTGGGCAATGGCATAGGATGGACTACAGTCATACCAAGCAATAAAGGCTTCTTTCCATTCATACACTTGGCGAAGTAATTTTGCATAACCTAACAGTCGTTTTAAGATATCCATTTCGTCTTGTGTGAGCTGGTCATGGCGCTTCCCTAATATACGGAAGTGTTGCCCTACATCCGCTTTCGCAAAGGGGGAGAGGCTTTTTTGAACCAACTTTCGCGTATTTTGTAGAGCGTCCGTTACATACCGATTGACGTGAAAACGATCGGCAATTCGAATGGCATTTGGGTACATTTCTTTTACGAATGTATGATAGCCTTGCGCTAAATCCATGACGACAGCGACGGGATTAAGCGTCTGCCAAATCGGCTGCGCTTGATAATAATCCTGTAATTCTGCAATCGTACGACCTGGGATGACATCTAAAAACGTGCCACCACGTAAATCGTGTAAGCCGGTGTTATAGCGATGCCCTTTACGAATCGCAAAGTCATCGATACCCAGTACAAGACCCGTACTCACTTTGGCCTGTTGTTCGCATCGTCTTTGAACGCGAACCGACTCCACTGCCATCCATTGACGTACAACACGGTGAACCGTTGTTGGTGGTGTTTCAGAGAGGCGCGCCGCATGGGCAAGCGTCGCCCCTATCGCTTGTTTCGGTAACGTGGCTTCAAATGCCTTTGTATAGCGCTTTTTTGGCGCAACACAGTCGTAATGCCACACAAAATGGGCATGACAATCTTTGCATGTTAAACGGATTGCGGGCAGAAGTAAATACACTCGCTTCCCAAACGCAGCGAGGTGACGTACTTTTCGTTGATATGCCGTGCCACGACGAATCGTTTGCGTTGATGCACATACTGGACAAGGCTGTGTGGCATCAATCGGTGTCACTTCAATGAGCACTTGATCTTTTTCTTTTTGAATAGCACATACATTTAACTCTGGTAAATCGAGTAAAACCTTGATAGAATGGGAATGCATCTGTATACCTCGTTCTGTTGTTTGGTCGTACTTTCAACATTAACGGATACAGATGTTTTTTTGTATGCTTTTTTTAATGCAAGAACAGATTTTGGCGTTGAGCCAGAATATTTTTATAATTTAAATTCGGTTAGCATTTGAATATAGATAAAAAATGAGCGAGTGATCGATCGCTTGCTGGCCTTCAAAAAATAACAACAAAGAAAAAGGGAGAGAGAAGACGTGACAGTATCAGAAAAGAAAATGATTGAGGAAATGGAAAGAAAATTAGAACGCCTAGCAAGTGAAATCAAGGACTTAAAGAAGGCTAGTCATGATGGGTTTGAGCATCTTGAAACAGACGATTTTCTAACACAAGCTTATAACTAATTACTAATATAGAGATGTTTAACAAAGGTTAAGCATCTTTTTCTTTACTTACATAAGTAAGCGGTTTCGATTAGAGGAGGAATCAAATTGGGAGTGAAGACAGAAAAGATTCATCAGTTAACCATTCCAACACCTTTTCCAGTAGGACCGGTTCATGCCTATTTAATTGAAGGGGAAATGTTAACATTAGTTGACACTGGTCCTTTAACAGAAGAAGGAAAAGGCTCGCTAGTTGAGCAACTTAAACAGCTTGGTTATCAAATTAAAGATATTGAACATGTGATTTTGACTCATCATCATCCTGATCATGTTGGTCTTGCAGGGTTCTTTCAAGAACATTCCACATTAATTGGACATCGTTATTTGCGGCCTTGGTTATTAAAGGATCCTACTTTTTTTAAGAAGTATGAAATGTTCTTTCGTCAATTTTATCAAAGGCATGGAATGGAAGAAGCGGTATTTGAAACAATGAAAAAAACAAGTAAGAGCTATATGAGTTTTGTTGGAAAAACAGACATTCATATTACTGTAAATCACGGTGATCAGGTTCCTGGACTTAGTGGATGGAAGGTGATGGAGGTTCCAGGTCACGCTCAAGATCATATTATGATTGTTCGTGAACAGGATCAAGTGGCGATTGGAGCAGATGTTCTGTTGGCTACCATTTCATCGAATGCCCTACTTGAAGCTCCAATGGAAGGGACAATTAGGCCGAAAACATTACTGCAATATCGCCATTCTTTACAGCTATTAAAGGATGAAGGGATTTCAACATTGATGCCAGGGCATGGTACTCTTATTAAAGATGTGGGTACCCTTGTTGACCAGCGCTTAGAAGCTCATGATAAAAGAGCGTTGGCGATTAAAAAAATTCTTTCTGATCGCAAAATGAGTGCGAGAGACATTAGCTTTGAGTTGTTTAAGGAAAAGCACATCAAGCAACCTGAACTAACCTTTTCAGAAACATTTGGTCATTTGGATTTATTGCTTGAACGTCATGAGGTTGTCGCAGAAGAAGTAAATGGATTAATATACTTTAAAAATGAATGAATATTCACTCAAAAAGGTTTGCCTGTCCTTTCCTTTTTCTAGCTTTAATTATAAAATAAATAGTAAGTGAAAATAGAGGAGGGACACGATGGATAAAAAGTGTAACACAGTATGCAAAGGATTGTGGATAGGTGGAGCAGTAGCACTTTCAATTGTCCTTGCTAATAAAGAAAGACGGACGATGCTTGTAACAGAATTAAAAAGGGTGAAAGACGGCACGAGTGAAGTGCTTGGGTTTATCCGTGATAATCGTGAACAAATTTTCGAACAAGTGAGATCAACTGCAAGTGAAGTATCAAATGTGATCCGTGATATTAGTGAGGATGTTAGACAAATTGGAGAAACGGCAGCTCACCTTAAGGAAAGCTCAGAAGAAATTGTGAAAGCAACGAGGGACGCTGCGACAGAAATGAAAAATTTAAAAAAGAATTAAATAATCGAGTATATATAACAAGAAACGAACCATAATAGGTAGTGAGGACGGCAGCGATGCTCCTCACACCAGAAGCCTTCAAGTAGATGTTCAAAGATGCAATAGGCAAGTAACGTGATTGTAGTAATTACCTTAAATGAGGTGATTACATTGGAGAGTGCTAGAAAATTTCAAGATTGTTTCTAACATGAATGAAAGTAGGTGTCTCCAGCATACAAATATCGTTTCGACCCCAGATTGTTCATTGAATAATGATACTTTTTAGGTGAATGGTAATAAGAGGTGACCACATTGCGCTGGTCACCTTCTTTTTTAAGAAAATGGCGTTCAAATGAAAAGTTTAAAAGTCATGTATATAAAACAAATAACGGACCATAATAAGTATTGAGGACGGCAGCAATGCTCCTCACACCAGAAGCCTTCAAGTAGATGTTCAAAGATGCAATTGGCAAGTAACGTAATTGTACCGGTAAGTACCTTAATGAGGTGATTACATTGGAGAGTGCTAAGGAATTTCAAGATTGTTTCTAACATGAATGAAAGTAGGTGTCTCCAAAAGACAAATATCGTTTCGACCCCAGATTATCATTGAATGATGATACTTGTATGTAGGTGAATGGTGATAAGAAGGTGACCACATTGCGCTGGTCACCTTCTTTTTAGGTTGAAAAATGAGGATGACTCCAAAAAAGCAAGGCTAGGAGGAGGACACTGAAAAAGTCTGTTTAAAGAGAAATCGAAGCTAATCACCTACTATATATAGATGATTAGCTTCTTTTATTATCTGTATGTCGATAAAAATCCTTATCATTTTTAAAAAGCGTTACTTTTTCAGCATCCTCGGCTAGAGTCATCCTTTTGTTTTAGCTGAAGGGGTTCTGCTAATAAAGAAGAAATTGACCATCAGCACTACACTTATAATTAAGAAAGAAGCTCATTCCCTCTGCCTTTTCCGTATTTTCGCAATGGTTGTTCCGTGAAAGGAGAAATAATTAAGATACTAATATAGAGAGCTGTTGCATGAAGTCCGTTTAAAGTAGCGGACACGCCGTCTTGTTCAAAAATAATCGCAATAAGCGGAAGTAGCATGCCTTGGCTAAAGCCACTAATGGCGACAATACGAATTAAAATCCAAAAATGAAATTTATTTAAAATAGGCGAGAATACCCCTTCCTCAAGGAACGTGAAGGGCGTAGCCCAGTGAGTAGGGAGGGGATGAATCGCCTTCGGACAAGGGATGGCTACTTGCCATCTCGATTGTCCGACTGTTCGAGAGCTACTTGTATCAGATGGAAAATCGTTTGAGTACGAGTACTAAACCCCTTCTTCTCTTTGTAACTATCTACTCTTTCTAATAATTCTTTTGGAAATCTTAATAAAACTGTTTGCTTTTCCATGCTTTCACCTCTAAAATGATATATAAATTATATCTAAAATGATATGCTATATATATCATAACAAATAAGGAGGTGAAAATCAATGTTAATTAAAAAAGCGTATAAATTTCGTATCTATCCAAACAAAAAACAAATGGAACTCATCAATAAAACGATTGGTTGTTCACGATTTGTCTTTAACTTCTTTTTAGGTAAGCAAAAGGATAAAGATGCTTACTGGTACATCGTTGAAGAAATGGTTCAAAATGGTCAACTTCAAGTAAATAATTGGAAAGGTGAGTTCTTTAACAAATACCAAACAGTAAAACGACTACCTATTCTAAAGAAACAGTACGCTTTCCTAAAAGAAGTAGATAGTATTGCTTTGCAAAAGTCTGTTGAAAATCTAGCTGATTCTTTTGATCGATATTACAAAAAACAAAATAAAGAACCACGATTCAAGTCTAAAAAGAACCATGTTCAATCTTATACAACAAAGCATACGAACGGAAATATCGCTGTTGAAGAGAAATACATTAAACTTCCTAAACTTGGATTGATTCGTTTTGCCAAAAGTCGTGAAGTCGAAGGTCGTATTCTATCTGCTACGATTAGACGAAATCCAAGTGGAAAATACTTTGTATCGATTCTTGTAGAAATAGAAGTACAACAACTAGAAAAGTCAAATTCTTCTGTTGGAATTGATGTAGGACTAAAGAGTTTTGCTATTCTTTCCGATGGAACAATATACTCTAACCCAAAATTTTTCCGTACATTAGAAGAAAAATTAGCAAAAGCACAACATATTCTTTCAAGACGTATAAAAGGCGGTTCTAATTGGAATAAGCAACGTATAAAGTTGCTCGTATCCATGAAAAAATTACAAATGCAAGAACAGACTACTTACAAAAAATCTCTACTGAAATCATCAAAAACCACGATGTGATCGGTATTGAAGATTTGCAAGTATCGAATATGTTAAAAAACCAAAAATTAGCGAAAGCGATCAGTGAAGTATCTTGGTCACAATTCAAAACGATGCTTGAATACAAGGCAAAATGGTACGGAAAACAAGTCGTTAGTGTGTCGAAAACATTCGCTAGTTCTCAACTATGTTCGTGCTGTGGTTATCAAAATAAAGACGTTAAAAATCTTAATCTTCGTGAATGGGATTGCCCTTCTTGTGGTACGCATCACGATCGAGATATTAACGCAGGACAAAATCTTAAAAATGAAGCCATAAGACTTCTAACCGTAGGAACTACGGGGATAGCCTAATCAATAACTGGCGGTTACGCTGGTGTTCTTAGGAATCCCCCACTTCAAACAACTCGTAAGAGTGTTAAGTGGTGGGTAGTTCAATCATCATATCCCTCTTTTTTTCAAGTAGACCTTTCCATTCTAGCTTTTTCTGTTGATCTTAGCCATATACAGGATAAGCAAAAGAGCATGACGTTCTTTGAGAAGGCTGATACAATAGGAGAATGGATAAAGGGGAGGAATGAATGATGGAATTTAAAATGAAAGAAAATAGCTTTGTTGGTGAATTTGAATTCGGCCAACTTGAGGTATCTGGTAATGCTGAGTATGGTTTTCGTCCGTATCAGTTGTTAGTCTCTTCTGTTGCTGTTTGTAGTGGGGGAGTTCTACGCAAAGTGTTACAAAAACAACGTATAGAGTTTGAGGATATTCGCATTCAAGCAGATGTAAAGCGTAACGAAGCAGGAGTGAATGAAGTAACGGATATTCATCTTCATTTTATTATTACTGGAACAAATGCAACTGATGAGAAAATCGAGAAAGCTCTTAAAGTGACGAGAAAAAATTGTACGATTGTACAAACAGTCAAAGACAGTATAAAGGTGACTGAGTCATTTGAAAAAAAATAAGAAAAAGAGCGAAATCCCTTCACTCTTTTTCTTAACTGCTGCTGCAATGTTACAAGGGGTTGCAATGGCATGCTTTCTCTTTCCGCATGGAATTGCTTCGGGCGGTGCCGCGGGTGTAGCGATTTTATTTGAGGTCTGGTTTGGTTGGGAGCATAGTTGGTCACTTTGGGGACTAAATGCGTTCTTTCTAATACTTGCAGTTAGATGGATTGGATACCAGAGTGCGTTAAAAACCATCTTGACAGTAACGGTTACATCCGTCACAGTTGGAATCATTAGTTCTTTTCAATTTGAAGTATTATTTCCTACTTATTTAAGTGGCTTATTTGGAGCTATCATTTTTGGATTAGGTGTTGGGATCTTATTTCGTCACGGGGCTTCCTCGGGTGGATTTGCGATTATTGCACATATTCTTTATAAAGTGACAGGTATCTTACCTGGTAAATCAATGTTCTGGATGAATATATCGATCTTTGCGATCATTGCGATCATTGTCGATTGGAAATTGTTTCTATTTGCGCTTGGGACACAATGGATATCTTCAAAGGTGATAAATCAGGTTATCTTATATAAAAGGAACAGTCATCAGACAGACACCTCCTATTCAATCTAAATGGTGTTTGTTTTTCTTTTGCTTAATGGACAAGGAGCTTCTTATGAAAACACATTCAAATCAAATCGATTTTACTGAAGGTCACATAGCCAAAAAAATGATTTTGTTTTCTTGGCCAATCTTCTTAAGCAATCTGTTACAAGCCTCTTACCAATTTGTTGATGCTCTTTGGGTAGGGAATTTACTTGGAGCTAGTGCACTTGGAGCCGTTTCTATTTCGGCTACAGTCGTTTTTACGATTCTTTCCTTTATTATTGGATTAAACGGAGCGACGTTAACGGTTTTAAGTCAGAGAAGAGGGGCCAATGACGAAGAAGGATTAAAAGATTCTTTGAATGCATTTGTCGTTGTACTCGGATCGCTCGCCATTATTCTCGGTATCGTTGGTTATCTGTTCTCCGGGACGATCTTACGCTTTATGGGGACTCCTGAAGATATTTTGCCGATGGCGCAAGCGTATTTGCAAATTAACTTTGTTGGGATCCTATTCTTATTTGGCTATAATTTTATCGGGACCGTACTTAGGGCAATGGGTGATAGTAAAACGCCGATTCGATTTATTTTTCTGGCGGTAATCCTTAATGCGATACTCGATCCGCTTTTTATTCATGTTTTTCAATTAGGTATTGAAGGAGCGGCCTATGCAACGGTCATCTCACAAGGGACTGCCTTTTTGTATGGATTGTTATATTCGATTTTAAAAGTAGGTATT
>CAWIQZ010000010.1:0-329748 GCA_963838465.1 uncultured Bacillaceae bacterium | reverse complement strand
AAGGACAGCCCCGTTTGTTTAAGTGCATTTGAAACCAACAGTTATCCAAAGTGATTATGAAACGATCAAACAATAAGAATGATACTCACTATTCCCCAAGCTGCGACACTCACTATCCACCAAATGATGGATTTAGTTTTTATTGAATTTTCCTTGTTTTCCATATTTGCTTTTATATAAGCTAGCTTACTTTCCATACTTTTTTTCAAAGAAACGAGAACAACAAATCCGATTATGATGAAACCAATAATTATCCAGAGTGATGAGTCCATCTTTTATACCTCCTAATTTTGTGGATTAGTTTCCTTACAATCTTTACAAACCTGTCTTGTACAATAACTTCAACAAAATAAGCGTTAATGAAAGAAGAAAGACAAAACGGAAGGGACCTTATATTTGCCTCTACTTTACTTATCTTTTTTGAAAACGGCGAGTTCTTAAGTTCATAAAATTCAAATTCATTCTCCTTCTTCAACTCTTTTGCTCCGTTAATGCAATAAACATTACTACTGATGTCGACAACAGAATCTTCATCTCAAACACCCGTTAGCACAAGATGAAAAAACCATTACTGTACTATTCTTCTTGCACTTACCCTTTTGGCTTTATCTCGAAGTTTTTCATATGGTCATTCAACTGTATTATAAAAATAAAAATCCAAGAAAACGTAAAAGTTGATACAAAAATATTGCAAGTGGAACGATTGATAAAATTTTCAATCATTTATTCTTTGTTACAAACCCAAGTATTAACATAACTAACCCCACTCCAAGAGCAGCGATAACCATCATAAACGACATATATTTATCCTCCTTCAATAAAGTTAATTTATCTTCAAAATACTCGTGTTTTCTTAAAATTTCATAGACACCAAATAGTAGACACACCAAAAACAATGGATATTAATTGGATTTATTCAAATTATTTACAGGAGTAGAGCCATCCTATCGACCAAACTGGTATTGTTTGGAAAAAATAGTATAACCGTGCTTCAACATCTCCACAATACTCACGGTCGCTTACCCTCCTATATATCTCAGGATTGGTTCCATACATTCCTTCGTCCTGCGTATCCATGAGGTGGAGGTCGGATATGCTCCTATGCTGGGTCTTTGCCCGAATGGATAAAATAAACTCCGACTCTACACTATTGGTGTTTGTTCTTTGAGTCGTAACGGTATTAGAATTTAGATTCTTAAAAGCGTTTAAGCTGCCTGTAATGTTTCAATTTGAGGTAATCCGCGTAGTAACTTAGTTCCATCAAATGTACACTGTTTATTACCAATGACAAATAAGACACGTAATAATTTACAACACAATGCTATAAGTGACTGTTGTTTTTTTAATGGACGATCAGGTCGCTTGGTATAATAGTGATGCAGGGCTTTAAAGGTTGGATTATGGGCTACAAGTGGACGTATCGCCAGGTATAAGGCTCTTCGTAATCGACTTCTTCCACGTTTGGTTATTCGAGTTTGTCCCTTAAATTTCCCAGAACTGTGTTCACGTAAGGATAGCCCTGCTAGATTTACCAATTGCTGGGGGTGACTATACTTTGTTAGGTCACCGACCTCAGCAAAGAATAGAGCAACGTAATCGTTCCTAAGCCTGTAATATTCATCATTTCTTGAGCCCCAGGTACGTCTCTACGAAGCTTCTATTTCTGATCCAATTGTTCTAATTGCTGCTTATACAACTCATATTGATCAAGTAAGATAATTCAATTCACGTTTGGCAAACTGCAAGCCAATCTTAATACCAATACTCTTTTTCGCTGTTTCTACAAGCTTCGTTGCGCGTTTAATGCCAACTCCTCGTTGGACAAATGGCTTCCATTTTTGAAGAACTTCTTCCGGTGTCAATTCCTGATTTGAGAGGGAAATGGAAATAGCTTTAAGGTACAAAGAGCTGCTTTGCCTTCCCAATCTCCAAACACATCGAAAAACTCTGGAAAGTAACGTTGAATCACATTTTGAATGCGACCTTCTGTGATCATTAGTTGTTGAGTAAGCTGATCTCGAATTTTTACGCCTTCTCTTAGTTCCGCATAAATGCCATCTAAGAGATTTGGTACAGAGTATCGCCCATCTTTAATCAACTGGGCGATCACCCGTGCATCCTTCGTATCGTTTTTCGTTGGGGAATTGTCATCAAGTTCTTTGCTTTTCTTCACATGCATTGGATTGACTACGACAAAATCATATCCTTTGCTGTTAGATAGTAAGCTAGACTGTTCCAGTAATGGCCTGTTGGCTCTACACCAAGAATAACATGATTTTTCTTGTTTTTTCTTGGTGTCGTTCTGCCCATTCAACGAGAGCTTAAAGCCATAGATTCGATTTTCAAAGATCAAACGTTTTCCAAAATCTAATCCTCGATCGTCTTGAGCACGTGCTACATGTTTGTCTTTGGCAATATCAATGCCGACAATTAGAGTTGATGGTGTGATTTGCGAGATTTTTTGATTTTGAGTATAATTCATTTTGAGTCCTCCTTGGGTATCTAATTTAAGGGTCCTTTTCGCTGCCAGCTTTGGACACCTCGTATCATACCAAGAGGGCTCTTTTTTGTTCAAACCTCAAATTTCTTCATTACAGGAATGCTCCCTTAATAACGTTCTGTAATCATGTTACCATTTTTAAAAATTCCTTAAAAAAAATGAAAGAAGCACGGAATTTATGCGTGCTATCACCTTTATATCTTCAACTAATCTCCTTCTTTAGTAAAAAAGCGACTGCTTCTTGTTTGCAAATTCCCACCGTTACTTTAAGTATATATCTTACAATTCCAATAATATTTGATATACCAATATTATTAAGTATCAAGTCGTTGCAAGATAGTAAGAATTTTCATTTTGTTTTGATGACCAATTAAGTTACCATACTTAAAATCTTTATTTGCTCTTGCCTCAAACTCAGCAACCCAATCTCTTTCCCCATTTCGATTAGATACCTTTTCATACATGTCAAAATTGGGTGAAATAGGAATTGGTGCATTTTGTTTTAAGTAGTTAGTAGCTCTTTCATAATCAAATGTTAAACCAAGACGTTCTTTTAAGGAAATTTCTCCTGCATCATATAATCTTCTCGCTACTTCTTTAATTTCTTCAAAAGTAGCTTTTCGAACATCATACTTACTCGAAAGTTATTCCCAAATATTTGAAGAATTCGTTTGTTAAATTTTCGCTTCTTGTATATTTTCTGTTGCTTGGCTAATAGAAAATGTATTAGTTGCGTTAGAATCAGTTTTTGCATTAGTATTCTTTGTATATGAAACTATCTGATATAGACTGACTGAATTTATAATCATACATTATCCTCCCCACAAGTATTTATTACGTTTTGATTCTTAATTTATATCGGCATACATTAATTTATTTCCATATTACTCTGAGCACTCATTGGGTAATTTCCCATATTCAACAGCATTCCAACATTTCATTCTTTTGCACTCATTTGTTGAATATTTTTTTAACCATTAAAAGGGAAATGTGTAATAAAATAATTGAATACAAAATAACCAATTAAAAATATGACTGATAAAACAATACAGATATAAGCTATTTTCTTATTCATTTTGTTCAACTCCCTTTTCTTACCAACTCATAATTGACGAAATATTTCCTATTAGAAATACGAATGGACTATCAAATTTTTACGTTGCTCTTGACTTACTCGAGGAATCTTTCTACCTTTCTCATAAATTAACCTTAATTTTTCAGATATAATTTCTCCAGTGTGTAATGGGTAACAATCAGTATCTGGAATATCGAATTGATTTTATATTGCTTAGTTGTATCCATTAAGAAAATATCGTAATTGAAGTGTAATTATTCACAAATTGTAGATCACTATAACTATTTTCTTTTCGTTCATCAGTCATAAAATGTTCTACTTTGCTGTTTGTCGGATCCAGATTCCGTTATTTAACTTATTCCACCCCATATTCCATTGATTTTGCACGATTAGGGGAACCAGAGTCCGCTTCCGACCTTTTGGAACAGCTTTTTTTCCTTTTAACGGAATGAAGATCCGCTTTGCCGCTTTAAAAATAAGTGAAATCTCTTGTTGAAGATTTGCTCCCTTTACTTAAAGAAGGCTAATTACTAACCTTACATGGTTGTCGAAAAGTGTAGAAATAAAATCAATAGTTCCTGCGTTGTTTCTTGATTTCATCTAAAAGTGTAATAATAAGATAATTTTGTTCAATTACTTTATCATTTTGTTTTCGTAATTTTGAAAACTCCATAACACAAACTATCAAAATTATAATCATAAACATTAAAATTAAAAACATTTATTTCACCTAAATCCTCTAAATTGGTCGTTAACACAAATAAACAATAGTAGCTGTAATTGACAACTTTTTCTTCAACTCTTGCACCCAATAGTTGCATAAGGAATTATTCAACTTCTTGAATTTTAGAAACTGGAATTTCAATTTCTGTTCCTAATACATCATCTGAATCCAAAGAAAAATTAGCAATTGCTTCAAATTCAAAAGTACCTGGCTTTAATTTAAGTTTTTCTATTCCTTCAAAATTCACTCTATGAGGCTCATTCCGAATCAGTGTTGTTGTTAATAATGGTTGGTTCATCCCACCTAAATATTCAAAATCACCATCTTGTTGATAAACATTAAAGAAAAAAATACTTCCACCGTGATATATATCTTTTTGAGCTTCTTCTCCCATATAAGTAATGGTGGTATAAACAACAAGGTCTTTTTCACTATTTTCAACATTTATTGTTATTTTGAAATCATCCACCTGCTTAGACTCATAGGTAATTCTTGGTTCACCGCTTACATTTTCTTCATTGTTATTACTTGTTCCACAGCCAAATAGTCCGAAAACCAAGAATAAAAATACAGATTGAACAATAAATAATCTTCTCATCGTCTCTACCCCCTTTATTCTTTAGACGTTACTAAACAAAAAAAGGTCCCAAAAATTAAATGTTCTTCTTCAACAAACCTGCTCGTTGAATAACCGTTGATTTCATTTCAACATTAATTCCCTTTTATTTGATACTGAAAAAATGCGTCCCCGCTTTATTGCAGAAACGCACCCTTTAATTGAAGTGTAATTATTCACAAATTGTAGATCACTATAACTATTTTCTTTTCGTTCATCAGTCATTAAATGCTCTACTTTGCTGTTTGTCGGATCCAGATTATGATTTTAAGTGGATGACTATAGGCTCAAGCTCAATTTTTGTATGACTTTTTCCATAATGGAGATTTGCCATTTGGATAGGCTGAATGATGAGCTTATTAGCTCCCTTTTGAATGGTACCGAAGTCGCTTGTTCCTTTGAATGTTTTTCCATTATCAGATCAGTCGAGAAGGTTTTAAAATTCTTATAATCTCTCTCCTCATCATTGAAAAAACTAATGACATTATCCATAAATGGAATTTGTGATGCAATAGATGGAAAAGCATATGCAACTGAAGTTGTAGTAAACCCCAAAATGACTGCTACTACTAATAGATTTTTAACTCTTCTTTTTTGCCGCTCTGCTTCGGCTGTGGTTATCGGACTATTTAATGTTGAAGCGACACGTACTAGAGTAATCAAAAGTGTTTTTTTCTTTTGAATCAGTCTGTAGTGCTGCCGCCCGAATTTATGTGTTGTAAGCAATGTAGTTCAAATAATATTTTAAAATTAAAAGAGGACTATCAAGGTCTTATGTCTAATGTATTTATATGACCAAATGAAGACGCGAATTAATAGAAAAATTAGAAATTTATTCGATTACTCAACTTTTAAAAATTGAAAAAATATTATTACAGATGAAGAAACGGAGTATTTTGTTCCTACTGCCCTTACACCAAATGCTGAATACGATAAGCTTATAGAGCAAGAAAATAGCAGTAAAAACAGTGACTTTCAAGTTATGAGTGATAAGGGTGATAGCAACAACGGTCCTAATGGTGAAGCTACAGCAAGTTCAAGGATATACTGGGCTAATCATTATGACTGTAATGGTGTTAGATATGCTAAGCACCAAGGAGTCCAAGGTTCATTTACTGCAAATAGAACTGGGGTAACATTTAGTAATAGGCTCGTGTCATAGATTTAAAGTGAAGGGATTATAAAAATGAAACGAATAATTCTATTTTTAATACTGTTGTTTTTTTTATTAGTCCTTTCTGCTTGTTTTCAACAAGAAACCCTCTACTCTAAAAAAAGTGATAATTGGGATGTTACAGTTAAAGTGATAAATCTTGAAGAATATAAAGAAGAACATCTAGAGTTTACTTACCTACCTGATGATTTTACTAATTTGACTGACGTAAGTATATCATTCTTATCTATTTATGGTTTAGGCGGGGACATCACCCATGAATTACAAAATCCAAACACCGAAAAAAGTTTTGGATATATTAGGCAGGGTGAAAACTATATTGACCCTGTATATGAAGAATACGAAGTTAGGATATATTGGAAGACTACATTAGGTGAAGAATTTCAAGAAGTCATTAAAGTTCCACCAAAAAACTAAAGGAACATAATCCTAGATTATTCACCAATCAATGTATTTTGCAATAAACACCAATGTAGATGCGAGTAATGAGAACGCCATTGATCAGTTACTCCCTTGGTCGAATAGTCTTCCAACTCGCTGTTGTATTCAACATGATAAATAGATTATAAGTCAGCCCCCAGCTTTTTTAATAGGTGGGGACTATTTTATGGCTTACTTCTTTCATAAATAGGCTTTAATTTTTTCGGGTCCCATGTAGAGACACGAAATAGTTTATTCATTCAGAAAGGTATAATGATTTTATACTTTCTGATTCGTTAAAAAGAGACCGAATCACTGTGCCATTCGCTCTATTAATTAGGTTGTTATTTACTATGTTTCTCCACAAAAATGGAACTCCTTACTTTTGGTAGCAAATTTTTTTCATCTGTCTACCTTAGAGAGCTATCAATAGTCTGCAAGTGGAGGATATTTCACTTAGCTTAATCTCGAAGGCTCATCGTTGAGATTCATTCCCTTTATCTATTCGGAAGTTTAACTGCAATAATATCGACATTCTCAATTGTTGGTGGCTGCGTAAAAAGATCCGAAGCTTTTTTCATTAATTCTTCAGCTACGAGTCCTGACAAATGCGCCTGTCGACCTTCATCATCCGGGAAGGCATCAAATATCCCGAAGGTCGTTGGCCCCAAACGAAGCGCAAACCACGCAACCGTCTCTTCTTCACTTTGAACGATTGGCAGACTCCCACGAAGGAAACTCTCAATTTCTCCCTCTTTCCCAGGCTTTGCCTCCAAACGAACATATAAACCTACATTCACCATTGTGACTCCTCCTTCTTATAAAAACCGATCCATTTGACATCAAATGTTCAAAACGTATTCATCTATACCCTCAATCCTATTCGTGTTAAACCTTGTTTTTGAACGAACCGTTCCGCCCCTTTTCTAAATTAGGCCAATATTTAGAAAGAGATTTTATAAAAATACACAATAAAAGCAGAAAAACATGTCCAAACATCCGTAAGCCTTTTGACTGTCTTTTCTTATAATCCCGTTACGACATTCCATCCCCCTGCCCACGTGACGCGGGTACTTGCCTACAGGATGTAGGTACTTGGCGTTGTTCACACGACGTGAACGGTTTTAGCGAAGTTTCCATGGTCTTCAGTCGTGAGCTTTTAGCGAAGTTTCCATGGTCTTCAGTCGTGAGCTTTTAGCGAAGTTTCCATAAATGCGTCATCCTCTGTAATCAATCTCTTCTTCCCACGAATCCCGCTTCCATCTAGCTTCTTACCTTAAAACAAACCTAGCAAAGACTGACTATGAGCCTTTGCTAGGTCTTACAATTACTTAATTGGTATTGTCATCTCTAACTCATCCTGAAAATCAAGAGTTTGCACTTCGAAGGTGATCACATGAAGCTGCTGCTGTTGATTCGTGATTGGAAATGCAGCCTTAAAGGAATAGGTCGAATCATCTGTTCTGAGTATATCCATCGGTTCTGTGTGATACCTTTCTCCATCTTCATCCTCAATCATGATCGTATTTGCTTGCCTGTGCGGGTTGTTCTCACCACTCACTTCATAATGTAGTACAATCAATTCATCGGAGCGTTCGATTTTCGTAATCGTCAGATCTCCTGCTGCTCCTTGATTTAAAACAATTGGCAGTTCACTCGACAGATCGGCTGTATCATATGGATCAAGTCGTTCAGCAGTTGAGGTCACGGTCTCACCATGATCACCTTGTTGATCAAAATAAAGACTCTCTGTATACGTACGGATTGTGACAAACTTCGGGATTCGTGATAACGGAGCCAGCTTGATTTGATACTCTCTTTCAAACGTATTCTGCAATTGATTGAGACTACCACTGCTGCTCTGTCCAACACTTTCTAAAATCATTCCTCTGTCATCAATCACTTGAAAGCCTCTATTAATATGAAAATCAACCTCAGCCCTTGGCACTTGATCATACGGCTCAATAAAATTGAGATAGATCACCGCCATCGCTGGCGTGAAGGTTGCCCTGTTAACAATCATCGTCTCATTTTGATGGCTTTTGCTTGGCTTCTCATCAAAATCATAGCTGACGACTCCTTCTTGAAGCTTTACGACAGGAAAGGTGAAATGCCAGTTTCCTTTTAGCTCTTGCCATTCGCCGTTAACAACGCCCGATAGACTATTAATTTGGATACGAAGAGTAAATTCTTCTGGCAAATCCTCTCTCACGGTGAAATTTCGTATTTCCGCAAGTTGATTTTCATTCATTTGCTCTCCTCTTCCACCACCCCCACTATAAATCCGCTCATTGTCAGCAAACAGCTGAATATCATAAATAGAAGTGAGATCATGCTCAGCTTCAACTACATATCCAATCGATAACTCAGCCCCATCATACAGCACTTCATGAATGGTAATCGTGACCCCATTGTCCTTTGCCGATTCGTGAATTTGCTCAGTCAGCCCTTGCTCACTAACATCTTGGAGTCCAAGGTTGCCTACTGCCTGAAAGACCGAACCAATAACCGGGATTTCCTTCATCGCATTTGATAACGTTGGCGAAATCGCACTAAGCCCGAGAAGAAGAACGAAGCCAATAACGGCGATGAGAAGCGGATAACGCCGATACTTTTTTCGCGTGTTTTTTTCAGGGAGTCTATCCAATGTCTCATCGATCCGGCTCGTAATGATGGATGGTGTTGCTGGCTGTTGCTTTTGTAAGATCTTTCTTAGCTCTTTGTCCGTTTGCTTATCATTCATGAGATGAGCTCCCCCTTTGCACATGATCTCCAAGCAAATGCATGAGTTGTTCTCTCGCGCGATATAGACGAGATTTTGCCGTTCCTTCAGCGATTCCAAGAAGGTTGGTGATCTCTTTCAAAGGTACATCCTCGATATAAAATAGAGTGACAATAACACGCTGCTTCTCATCTAATGAGTTAATCGCTTCTTCCATTTCCAAACGTTCCTGCACCCTTGGATGAACCATTTCTTCCCTCATCCGTTCCATTGGAATCACCCGTTTTCTCTGCTTGAGAATATTGTTGCATTCGTTAATTAAAATACGAATCAGCCACGTCTTAATATACTCTTCGTTCCTTAAATTTTTAATCGATTGATATGCTTTTAAAATCGTTTCCTGAATCGCATCGGCACATTCCGCATCAGAGTGGACCATTGCTTTTGCCACTCTGTACATGGAAGTCTCAGAAGCCTTAATTATTCTACTAAAAGCCTCCTTGTTTCCTTTTCGTGCAAGAGCAACATCTCTAATCTCCACCTCTGCACCCCCATTTCCTTCTCAATCTCACTCAACCATTAGAGCCTTTGAAAACAATTAAGGTTCCATTTTTATTTTTAATGTTTCATTGATGTTGTTACGAGTCTTCTTAATTGAAGAGAATATTATGTTAAAATCGGCTACAAGAAGGTTCGTATGTAAAAAGCAAAAGGAAAGCACTGTTTAGAGACTGCTGAAAAAGTAACGCTTTTTTAAAAATGATGAGGAATTTTATCGACATACAGACAATAAACGAAGCTAATCATCTATATATAGTAGGTGATTAGCTTCGTTTTCTCTTTAAACAGACTTTTTCAGTGGCCTCCTTTAAGGTGCTCCTTTTTTAGTGAGATTTTTGTTTTGTCGTTATTCTAACAGCTTTTCAAAACGTTTGGGTGATCCTTTCGTTAATTGCGCGACTGCTTGGATATAGCCAATGTTCGTCGATTTTATTTTAAATCCATAAATAATCTTTTTGCCTTTTCTCCTTTTCCAGACAATTATTCCTAATAGGACATTTTTCCTAGCAAATAAGGGAACCTCTAATGACAGGATCATCTTATCTGTAATCGGAAAGTCCAAATTTGAGATTAAGCGTAGCCCATTCAAGCTTATATTTTCAACCGTAAACAAGGTATATCGATCAGATAGTACCTCTTCGTTTTGAAATTCATGGATTTTCGCTTTTACTGTTATAGGCGTTTTTAAATAAATTCTTTTATCTAACCGTCGATTACTCATACATCCACCACCAAAATTGATACTTTATTCCTACTTATATCGTCTTAAAAGTGGTGATCGTTTATACTTGATTTAAAAAAATGTCTTTTTTTGTCGCTTTTTTTATTAATCAGTTAACACCATTGAATATTGATAGCCAAAAAACAGCCGTCTAGCTATTCGCTAAACGACTGTTCTGATTTGATCTCTTCTGCTAATTTGATGACTTGCATCGGGTTTCCCCCGACAAATGCGCCTGCTGGGACATCGCGGTGGACAAGCGTCCCCGCCGAGACGATCGCACCGTCACCGATTGTCACTCCAGGTAAAATCGTCGTGTTGGCTCCGATCATCACTTCATCACCAATCACCACATCGCCAAGACGGTACTCTTTGATTAAATACTCATGTGCGAGTATCGTTGTATTATAGCCGATAATCGTATTACGTCCAATGGAGATCCGTTCTGGAAACATAATGTCCATCATGACCATTAACGCCACAGCTGTCTCATCGCCGACCTTCATCCGCAGGAGATGGCGATAGAGCCAGTTTTTTAGCTTTAAGAATGGTGTGTACCTTGCCAGTTGGATCACGATAAAGTTTTTGACTACCTTTAAAAAAGGCACGGTACGATAAATATGCCAGAGTGAATTCGCTGAATCGACAGGAAAGCGCTCTGTTTTTCGACTCATGATTTGTCAGCTCCAACAATTGCTAGCAGATCTCTCATATTCGAAAGGATGTAATCGGCCTCATAGGTTCGAATGCTCTCCTCGCCTTTAATCGACCACCCGACAACAGCAGTCGGAACGCCAAGATTCTTTCCAGCTAATACATCAAACTCGCTATCACCGACCATCATCGCTGTTTCCTTTGAAGAACCTAATGCTGCTAATGCTTTTTCAAGTGGTTCGGGATCAGGCTTTGCCTTCTCGACATCATCTAAGTCCAATCACGACATCAAAGAATGTATCAAGACCTGTTAACGCCAGACCCATTAATGCCGTCTTACGAATTTTCGTTGTCACGATCGCTAGCTTATAGCCTTTTTCGTGAAGACGTTCAATCGTTTCATAGACACCCTCGTACTCCTCGACAAGCTCATCATGTTTCGCGTGATTGAAGGTCCGATACGTCTTGACCATTTCTTCAACAAGGTTCGCATCGACTTTCTGAAAGCTGTCAACAAGTGGTGGTCCAATAAATTCGATTGCATGCTCACGTGTGTATTCCCCTGGCTTATACTCATTTAGCGTATGAAGAAACGAAGCAATAATCAATTCATTTGTATTAATAAGTGTTCCGTCTAAGTCAAATAAAAGCGTATCAATGTTCATAGGTCGCTTCCTTTCTCTCCAGCTCTTGTTTCTTTTCTAAGCGTCTCCATATATAGGCGACGGCAATCGTTAATAAAATCGCGGTGACAAGTCGAATGATCAGCAATGGCCATACTGGAATTCCAAGGGGGATAAAGATTAGCGTATCCTCGATCACCGCATGACAGGCAACAAGAAAGATAAAGACAAGATACAAATCCTTCTTTGACACACCATCCTCTTTTGCCGCTTGAATCATCACACCTGCTCCGAATGCCAGACCGAACACAAGTCCTGATGCGAGCGTCGTTGAGGTATTCTCTTTGATCCCTAGCATTCTCGTAAAAGGGGCCATGCCTTTTGATAAAACCTTCAGCCAGTTACGCTCTTTCATAAATTGAATGGCAACCATTAAAGGAATAACGATGATCGCTAACTGCACGATACCAAGCGTTGCGCTTGTTACACCGCTCCAAGCGATCGCTAGCCAGCCTGTTAATTCAGGCTGTGAAGCGGAAGAAACGAGACCGTATTGCGCCGCTTCCTGACCTCCTGACCATAAGAGATGAATAAGAAAGCCCGATAGAATCGCCAATCCGACACGAACGAGCAAAACGACTGACATCCGAATGCCGACCTTTGCCGCCACGGCAGATTCAATAAATAAATTATGAGAAAAAGAGAGCATGACCGCAAGAATAAATACTTCCTTGACGGTCAAGTCCATTGTTAATATCGCTCCAATCCCCGCATACAGATTCAACACATTTCCAAGGACAAGCGGAATCGCCGCTTCACCTGGGAGTCCAATCCACCCCATAATTGGAGCAAGGATAAACGCGATCCAATCAAGGACAGGTGTATGGCCGAGAATCGTCACAATAAGCGTAATCGGGAAAATGATTTTCCCTAGTGTCCACGTTGTTTGTAAGCCGACGAGCAGTCCTCGTTTTAATATGCCCACTTTCTCTCCTACTCCCTTCCTCTCTCTCTGTCTATTTCTTTTTCTTTTTATTTGTTACTTTCTTCTTTGCCTTTGTCGGAAGAGCAGGATCATGATAGCGCGGCGTATGTGGCTGCTTCCGACGATAGATCCACAGAATAACAGCACCGACGACAAGGACAATCGAGATGACTTGCGCTGTTTTTAACACGCCCCCAATTAACAAATAATCTAGGCGAATGCCTTCGATAAAAAAGCGTCCAACGGAATACCAAATCACATACGTAAAGAAAATCTCCCCTTGGCGTAAATTAAAGCGACGCAGCCATAGCAACAGAACGACACCGATTAAGCTCCAAAGTGATTCATATAAAAACGTCGGATGATAATACGTTCCATCAATATACATTTGATTAATAATAAATTCAGGTAAGAACAGACCTTCAAGAAATTCTCTCGTTACAGGGCCTCCGTATACCTCTTGATTCATAAAATTGCCCCAGCGACCGATCGCTTGCCCAAGTAAAATACTCGGCGCCGCAACATCGGCAAGCTGCCAAAACGATAGATTACGCTTTTTCGCAAAGAAATAAGCGGTGAGTACGCCCCCAATGAGCGCCCCGTGTATGGCAATGCCACCTTCCCAAATATAAAACACACGAATTGGATCATCGGCAAACTGATCCCACCTAAAAATCACATAATAGATTCGTGCAGAAATAATCGCAATTGGAATTGCAAATAAAAGCAGGTCAGCAAATGTTTCCTTCGGCATGCCTCGCTTGATGGCCTCCCTCGAAGCAAGCATATAGCCTAAAAAGACCCCTATTCCAATAATGACTCCATACCAATAAATTGTAAAAGGACCGATATCGAGAAAGACTCGACTTAACGGTTCAATATTTTCTTCCATGCGTGCACCTCACCTCATTTTAGATAAATTCGTCACGATCTCCTTCTTCAATCACATCGGTTAATCGCTCTGAAAACTCTTGAGCCGCATCAATGCCAAGACGCTTTAAGCGGAAATTCATCGCTGCTACCTCAATAATAACGGCTAAGTTTCGACCTGGCCGGACAGGAACGGTCAACTTCGTAATGTCCGTGTCAATGATTTTCATTTTCTCTTCTTCCAAGCCAAGACGGTCATACGCCTTTTTCTGATCCCATAGTTCCAAATGAATACAGAGCACAATGCGCTTAAATGGGCGGACAGAGCCAGCGCCAAACAGCGTCATCACATTGATAATCCCTAACCCTCTAATTTCAAGTAAATGCTTAATGAGATCAGGAGAACGCCCTACCAATGTGCCTTCATTTTCTTGACGGATTTCAACAGAGTCATCCGCAACGAGACGATGACCACGTCTGACAAGATCTAGTGCCGTTTCACTTTTCCCGACTCCGCTATTACCAGTTATTAAAACCCCAATCCCATATATATCCACGAGCACGCCATGAACAGCAGTCATTGGAGCAAGATGACTATCTAAATAAGTCGTGATAATACTACTTAATCGCGTTGTTGGCATACTAGAACGGAGAAGTGGAACCCCAACCTTCTCCGCAGCTGAAATCAATTCCTTCGGTGCTTCGAGACCACGCGAAATAATAATTCCAGGCGTATCATAGGTACATAATTTTTCCATTCGATTTTCTTTATCATGATCACTCAACTGTTCAAAGAAGGAAAGCTCGGTTCGACCTAGCAGCTGCAATCGTTTCGCAGGATAGTATGTGAAATATCCAGCCATTTCCATCCCTGGCCTAGAAATATCACTTGTCGTAATCGGTCGATAGATTCCCTCTTCTCCCGCTAAAAGCTCTAATTTAAACTCTTCTAACAAATTATTTGCTGTTACCTTTGCCACTTCGCTAATCCCACCCTCGCGATCTCATTTAACGCTCCACGTTCTTATGTAAGTACGTTATCCATTTTAGCACAAAAACGTCTTTTGGCACGAATTTTCAGTAAGAAGAACACGAGAGACTTTCCATTCTCGATGTGACGTTTCCTCCCTCTATGTAAAAAAGATCTGCTTCTCTCTAAATGAAAGAAACAGATCTACGATTAGCCTTTTTTGATCGGCTTCACAACAAAGGTTTGAATAAGCGAAATCAAAATCGCTGCGATAATCGCCATTCCGAGCCCATTAATCTCGAACGCGCTTCCCATTAGCGCCGCTGTTAACATCAGCGTCAAGGCGTTAATGACGAACAGGAATAGCCCAAGCGTGAGAACGGTGATCGGCAGACTGAGGACAATGAGGATCGGCTTCACAATTATATTGACAACGAACAGCAATAAGCTGGCAATCAGCGCAGCAACGAAACCGGATAAATAAAATCCCTCAAAGAGATAGGCAATCCCCATTAGAATGACCGCATTAATCAGTAATCCAATGATCCACCTCACTCTTGATTCACATCCTCTTCATTCGGGATAATCGCAGCTGCGATCAGATAACCGATCAGCACAGGAAAAGCTGCCGTTACGATTGCTAATACTACAGCAAGTATACGTACGATCGTCGGGTCAATCGAAAAGTACTTCGCGATTCCTCCGCAAACCCCTGCTATTTTACGATCATATTGCGATCGGTATAACCGTTTCATCTTTCTTCACCTCATTCGTGTCGGTCTTTAATCATAACCGAGCCTGTATTTGTTAGGGCACTCACCTTAACACGTGGTGATGATTGCTGATTCCCAATAAAGCTCAGGGACTTCTGAGCAAAGTCCTTTTTCTCTTCAAGCACTTCATAATCGCTTAACCCAACCGAAAAGCTTCCTACATTCGTTTTCAGCTTTCCTTCTACACGAAGCGCTTTCGGAACATGAAGATGGATACTTCCCGTCGTTGCCTTTAAATCGGCATAGCCTGATTCAGCTAATTCACTCATTTCATACGTGATTGAGCCATTGATCGTTTCTGCGTCGACGTCCTGAATCTGACCAGCTAGCGTAATGCCGCCATTAATCGTCTTAACGTCTAACATATCAATCGTAGACGTCTTGTATTCAATTGCTCCATTAACCGTTTCAGCCATCACCTTATTTGCCTTCACAGCGGAAAACGTAAGCGCCCCATTCATGGCATTGACATCAAGCGTGTCGACATCAATCTGCTCTCCTGTAATTTGACCGTTAAATGTATATAGCTTAATATGCTTAAAGGTTGCTCGTGGCACATAAACGGTCGCTTGAACCTTCATTGATTTTGTTTTTGTATGAAAAAGCATTTTATTTTCATCGATCCGGAAAACAGCTTCCTGAAGAAAATAACGGCGCGCTTCATCACTATCCTTTACCCGGTACACCTTTGCTTTACATTCTACTCGTACATCCGTCTCATCCCAAGGCTTAAATGTAATCGAGCCATTCTCTAGCGAAACATCAAGCGCCGTTGGAGAGACATCACGGTGCTGAAAAATGTGATCAACGTCAACCGCTGAACCAAAATTAAAATCTAAATCGACATCCTTGATTTTTTGAATCGTATTTTCAATAAAAGAAGTGAAAAGATTTGCTGGTGAGCTCGTCGTTTGTCGCGCACGCTTGCGATAGCTCTCACCTTCATCCCAGTTAACTTCCGTTGAAACATCCGTCGCTCGCTTGTCTTCTTTACTAGACGATGAATCGCCTTTGTCCATTGCTTCTAGGAGCTTGATTCCTTCTTCAGCTGTAATCTTCCCGTCCTCAATCATCTTCAAAATCATTTTACGTTCTTCCATTCATCCCACTCCTCGTTGATTCATAATGGTGACCATGAGTACAGAACAACTTAGAAAATAACTTCTTTCACTCCACCTCTATTGTAATACGAAACAAACTTCATTTATGTTTCATTTTTTATTTATGTTGTTAATTGTTTTTCACGAATCCGTTCATCCATTCGCGCTCGATCACGTTCAAGGACAGGCTTCAAATACTTACCTGTATAGGAACTCTTCACTTCAGCCACTTGCTCCGGTGTTCCTTCAGCAACAAGCTGCCCACCTTTATCGCCACCTTCTGGACCAAGATCGATGATATGATCAACCGTTTTAATGACATCGAGGTTGTGCTCAATGACGAGAACCGTATCGCCATTATCAACAAGACGCTGCAATACCTTTAAAAGACGGTCAATGTCATCCACATGCAGACCTGTCGTCGGCTCATCAAGAATATAAAGCGTCCTTCCCGTTGCACGCTTATGAAGCTGAGAGGCAAGCTTGACTCGTTGCGCTTCCCCACCCGAGAGAGTTGTCGCTGGCTGACCTAAACGGATGTAACCAAGTCCGACATCAAGAAGGGTTTGGATTTTCCGCTTGATCTTCGGGATATTTTCAAAAAACTCGACACTTTCCTCAACAGTCATCTCAAGAACATCAGCAATCGTTTTGCCTTTATACTTGATTTCCAATGTTTCACGGTTATACCGTTTCCCTTCACAAACCTCACATGGCACATACACATCTGGGAGAAAATGCATTTCAATTTTAATAATCCCATCACCGTGACACGCCTCACAGCGTCCGCCTTTGACGTTAAAGCTAAAGCGTCCTTTCTTATAGCCACGCACCTTCGCCTCATTCGTCATCGCAAACACATCACGAATATCATCAAAAACACTTGTATACGTTGCCGGATTTGAACGCGGCGTTCTGCCAATTGGCGATTGGTCAATTTCAATGACCTTATCAATTTCCTCTAGCCCGATAATTTCCTTATGCTGACCTGGCTTCTCCTTGGCTCGGTGAAGCTTTTGCGCCAATGATTTGTAAACAATTTCATTGATCAACGTACTTTTCCCTGATCCAGACACCCCTGTGACCGCGGTAAAAAGCCCAAGCGGAAACGTAACAGATACATTTTTAAGATTGTTTTCACTCGCTTTTTTCACGGTAAACGAACGGCCATCAGAGGAGCGTCTTTCACTTGGAATCGGAATAAACTTCTTACCTGATAAATATTGGCCTGTTAATGACGCTTCATTGTTCATAATTTCTTCTGGCGTGCCTTCTGCTGTAATTTGTCCACCATGAATCCCTGCACCTGGTCCGATATCAATAATATAATCAGCCGCCATCATCGTATCTTCATCATGCTCGACGACAATCAAGGTGTTACCGAGATTACGCATATGCTCCAGCGTTTCAATTAGACGGTCATTATCACGCTGATGCAGCCCAATCGATGGTTCATCTAGAATATAGAGCACACCCATTAACGAGGATCCAATTTGAGTCGCGAGTCGAATCCGCTGCGCTTCCCCACCTGATAAGGTTCCAGCTGCTCTTCCTAAAGATAAATAATCGAGTCCGACATTCATTAAAAAGCCGAGTCGATCATTGATTTCTTTTAAAATGAGACGAGCAATCGCGAATTCCTTTTCTGTCAGCTCTAATTGGTTAAAAAACGTGATCGCGTCTTTGACAGATAGGGTTGCTACTTCACCTAAATGCTTACCACCAATAAAAACGGCACGCGCTTCCCGCTTTAAACGATATCCTTTACATGTCGGACAGTGTTTATGAGTCATGTACGCTTCCATTTGGTCACGAATGTAATCCGAGCTTGTCTCATGATACCGTCTTGATACATTATTGATGACACCTTCAAAAACAATGTTATTCTCTCGTATTTGTCCGAATTCATTCTCATAACGAAAGAAAATCTTTTCTTTTCCGCTACCATATAAAATTCTATCAAATAATGATTCAGGAATTTGTTCAACTGGTATGTCAAGGTCAATCCCGTAATGAGCAGATACTGCTGCCAGTAATTGCGGATAATACTGTGAGCTCGTTGGCTCCCATGCCGCAATGGCATGTTCACGTAATGATTTCGTCCGATCTGGAATGACTAAATCGACATCGACTTCAAGCTTTGAGCCAAGTCCATCACAAGAAGGACAAGCCCCATACGGACTATTAAAGGAAAACATCCGTGGTTCAAGCTCCGGAATCGAAAATCCACATTCCGGGCAGGCATGATGCTGGCTAAATAGCAGCTCTTCTTGATCAATCACATCAACGAGTACACGACCATCCGCTAAAGCTAGAGCTGATTCAAGTGAGTCCGCTAAACGGGTTTGAATGCCTTCTTTGATCACAATGCGATCGATGACCACTTCAATGGTATGCTTTTTGTTTTTCTCCAGCTCAATCTCTTCTGCAACCTCGCGCATTTCTCCGTCAACACGCACGCGAACATAGCCTTGCTTTTTCATATCTTCAAGTACCTTGACATGGGTTCCTTTTCGACCAGAGACAAGCGGCGCAAGGATTTGCATTTTCGTTCGTTCCGGATACTCTGTTAAACGATCAACCATTTGCTGAATCGTTTGCGAGGAAATTTCGATTCCATGTGTCGGACAAACTGGACGCCCAACGCGCGCATATAATAATCGTAAATAATCAAAGATTTCCGTCACCGTACCAACCGTTGAACGAGGGTTACGACTCGTTGTTTTCTGGTCGATCGATATCGCCGGAGACAAGCCTTCAATCGCATCAACGTCCGGCTTATCCATTTGTCCAAGAAATTGACGAGCATACGCCGAAAGTGACTCGACATAGCGTCTTTGCCCCTCTGCATAAATCGTATCAAAGGCAAGAGACGATTTTCCTGATCCCGACAAGCCAGTCAAAACGACCAGCTTATCTCGTGGAATCGTTACGTCGATGTTTTTTAAATTGTGGGAGCGCGCTCCTTTTACAACAATATTCTCTAATGCCAACGTCCTCACCCTTCCGCTTTCAATTCAAGAACAAGGTCACGAAGCTCTGCTGCTCGCTCAAAATTGAGATCACGAGCCGCATCCTTCATTTCCTTCTCCATTCGTTCGATCATCGCTTGCTTATCCTTTTTGCTCAGCTTCGCTGCAGGGACAATGTATTCGTCTCCATCCGCATCTTCCGCCACCTGAGTCGCTTGAATCACTTCTGGAATCTTCTTCTGGATCGTTTTTGGCGTAATGCCGTGCTTCTTGTTATGTTCTTCCTGAATCGAGCGACGACGATCGGTTTCATCAATGGCAATTCTCATCGATTTCGTGATTTTATCAGCGTACATGATCACATGACCATTTTCGTTTCGAGCAGCTCGCCCAATCGTCTGAATCAATGAACGATCTGAACGAAGAAAGCCTTCTTTATCCGCATCTAAAATCGTGACAAGTGACACTTCCGGAATATCAAGCCCTTCTCGAAGCAAGTTAATTCCGATTAACACATCGAACGTTCCCATTCGGAGCTGGCGAATAATCTCAATTCGCTCTAGCGTTTTAATTTCGGAGTGCAAATAGCGGACACGTATGCCGATTTCCTTTAAATAATCGGTTAAATCCTCAGACATTTTCTTCGTTAACGTTGTGACAAGAACACGCTCATTGCGTTCTGTACGGGCATGGATCTCCGCAATCAGATCATCAATTTGTCCTTCAATTGGACGAACGTCAATCGTCGGATCAAGCAAACCAGTTGGGCGGATAATTTGCTCGATCATTTCAGGTGTATGTTCAATCTCGTACGGCCCAGGTGTTGCTGAAACGTAGACAGCCTGGTGCACCTTTTCCTCAAACTCTTCAAAACGAAGGGGTCGATTATCTAAGGCAGATGGCAGTCTAAAGCCATGATTAACAAGCACCTCTTTACGTGCTTTGTCCCCATTAAACATTCCTCTTACCTGTGGTAACGTGACATGGGACTCATCCGCAATCAACAGGAAATCTTCTGGAAAGAAATCAATAAGTGTATACGGTGTGGCCCCTGCCTCACGTAGCGTCAAATGACGGGAGTAGTTCTCAATTCCCGAACAAAACCCCATCTCACTCATCATTTCAATATCATAGCGCGTTCGCTGTTCAAGTCGCTGTGCTTCAAGCAGCTTTCCTTCCTCACGAAGCACCTCCAAACGCTCTTCAAGCTCAGTTTCAATATTCGCAATCGCCTTCTTTAGCTTTTCCTCACGGGTAACGAAGTGGGAAGCCGGGAAAATGGCAACATGATCGCGTTCTCCTTTAATTTCACCTGTAAGGGCATTGACCTCTGTTATCCGATCCATTTCATCACCGAAGAACTCGATACGGATGCATTGCTCATCACGAGAAGCAGGAAAAATTTCGACAACATCACCGCGAACACGAAACGTTCCACGAGTGAAATTTAGATCATTTCGGTCATATTGAATATCCACAAGCCTCCGCAGTAATTCATTGCGATCCATTTCCATGCCAACGCGCAAAGAAACGACGAGATCCCGATATTCTTCTGGTGAACCTAACCCATATATACAAGAGACACTTGCAATAATAATGACATCATTACGCTCGAACAAGGAACTTGTCGCCGAGTGACGCAGCTTATCAATTTCATCATTAATACTCGCATCTTTTTCAATAAATGTATCTGAACTGGGCACATACGCCTCAGGCTGGTAATAGTCATAATAGCTGACAAAATATTCAACGGCATTATTCGGAAAAAATTCTTTGAATTCGCTATATAATTGTCCAGCAAGCGTCTTATTGTGCGCCATAATTAACGTCGGCTTGTTCACGGCTTGAATGACGTTAGACATCGTAAACGTTTTTCCGGTCCCCGTTGCCCCAAGCAAGGTTTGATGTTTCTCACCTTTTTGGATCCCTTCGACAATCTTACGTATAGCCTCAGGCTGATCACCTTCTGGCTGATAGGGTGAAACAAGCTCAAACGATTGACTCAACGACAAAACCTCCTCAGGAACTGTTCAAAGTATCCATATTATAACACAGACAAACGACAAAAACACAAATAACACGAACATGCGTGCGTTTAGAAGAACTAGCTTCGGATCGAGGATGCAATCTCTAGCACCTCATACTCTATCCCATCTCTATTCCCAACGAAATCAACGTTGACCGAGACGATGCTTAGTTCTTCTTACTAACCAAACTCCTTCCTCTCTCACCCTTGTTAAATGCTTCCATCAAGAAAAGCTTGCCTTTTCCACCACTCATTCAACAAGGGCTTAGAAGAACTAGCTTCGGATCGAGGATGCAATCTCTAGCACCTCACACCCTATCCCATCTCTATTCCCAACGAAATCAGCGTTGACCGAGACGATGCTTAGTTCTTCTTACTAACCAAACTCCTTCCTCTCTCACCCTTGTTAAATGCTTCGATCAAGAAAAGCTTGCCTTTTCCACCACTCATTCAACAAGGGCTTAGAAGAACTTGCTTCGGATCGAGGATGCAATCTCTAGCACCTCACACCCTATCCCATCTCTATTCCCAACGAAATCCGCGTTGACCGAGACGATGCTTAGTTCTTCTTACTAACCAAACTCCTTCCTCTCTCACCCTTGTTAAATGCTTCGATCAAGAAAAGCTTGCCTTTTCCACCACTCATTCAACAAGGGCTTAGAAGAACTTGCTTCGGATCGAGGATGTAATCTCTAGCACCTCACACCCTATCCCATCTCTATTCCCAACGAAATCAACGTTGACCGAGACGATGCTTTATTAGCCAAACTTACAACTTACCGGCCGAATTCAGCTATTTATCGGTCAAACTCAGCTATTTATCGGCCAAATCCTCATTTTCCATTCAACCACACGACTTCTTATCTTTTTACCCTAACCAAGCCATCCTCAATCTTCATTTCAACAGCAACGGATACATTTGGCTGTGACTTATCAACACAGCAAAAAGAGCCGGTTTCCCGACTCCTTACATTCCTGGTTTGTGCTTTAGTCTCTTGCGCGCAACAAGAAGCCCTCCCACAAATGATAAAAAAGCAATTAACCCGACTAGCCACGACTGCTCATGAATCGCTAACACAAAAATTGCTACCATCCATGTCACAATACATGCCCCTATCAAACTGAACGTTACCCGTGTAACGACAATCATCAAGAGAAACGGGATGACAAGCGCAAGTACGATATCCATCATCCGTCTATTCTAACTCCTTTGTTCCAATTCACTTTGAAAGTCTACATTACAATCTTACCATATAAATGTTAGATCAGTTTCAGATTGAACTTGAATATTTGACGATTAATCTAAATTATGATTCGGTAAGATGTAAACCTCAACTCGACGATTTTGTTCTCTTCCTTGACTAGTCTCATTTGAAGCGACCGGATGATATTCACCGTAACTCGTTGCACTTAAATGACTAGGATTTAAATTTTCATTTTCGAGTAAGATTTTCATGAAATTAAGAGCTCTGCCCGCACTTAAATCCCAATTGGATCGAAATTCTTCATTTCTAATTGGAATATTATCTGAATGCCCCGCAACGACAATTTGACGAGGTGGGTCTGTGACGAGTAATTCAGATATCTGATCAGCTAGTCTGTGTGCATCTGGACGTACTTCTGCGCTACCAGAGTAAAAGAGAGCATTGTCTAAGATCGTTAAAAGGAGACCATTTGATGATAAACTTGTCTGAAGCTCAGAACTCAAATCATTTTCTTCAATGTACTGATTGATTTCCTCTTGAAGCTTTTCCAATTCCAAGCGTTCCTGTGCTCTTACATCTTCATTATCCGAAGTATCTGTAGTAGGCGTATTTACTTCACTTTGTATAGGTCTAGGATGCTCCAAAACTCCAGAACCACCTTGAAAACTCTCATTAAACGAAATCATCAGCTGCTGGTACCTCACTGCATCAACCGAGCTTACCGCAAATAAGACAATAAATAGAGCGAGTAATAGTGTCAGCATATCAGCATAAGGAATTAACCACGTTTCATCTATATGCTCTTCGTGATGCTGTTTCCGTTTTTTACTCAATAATACTCTCTCCTTAATCTGATTGATTTTCTAATTTATGTCTTTCTGAACTTGGAACATATACCTTTAATTTATCTTCTATTGCTCTTGGTGAAACGCCAGATTGGATTGATAACACGCCTTCAATCATCAGACTTTTTATCAAGATTTCTTGCTTTGATTTTCTTTTTAATTTATTCGCAAAAGGGTGCCACAAAACATAACCAGTGAATATCCCAAAAAGAGTCGCGACAAAGGCTGCAGAAATCGCATATCCAAGAGCATCAATATCATTTAGATTACCAAGAGCGGCAATCAATCCCAAAACAGCACCTAAAACGCCTAATGTCGGAGCATACGTACCCGCCTGAGAAAAAATGGCAGCACCAGATAAATGCCTTTCTTCCATTACCTCAAGCTCTACCACCATTGTGTCTCTAATAAAATCTGGCTCTAACCCATCGACGACCATTTTCATTCCTTGCTTTAAAAAAGGGTCTTCGATCGATTCTACCTCATTATCTAATGCTAATATTCCCTCTCTACGTGCTAATGCGCTGAGGGTAACAAATAATTGAATTAACTCAGCCACATCTGGAACTTTTTGATTCATAAATAACACTTTGAACAAATTCGGAATCCTTTTAATTTCACTTGCAGGAAATCCAATTAAAACGGTAGCAGCTGTTCCAACTAATATAATGATAATAGCAGCAGGATTAAGCAAAACCATCAAGCTAGTCCCTTTAAAGATCATCCCGATTATAATAGCAGCCACACCTAAAATAATACCAAGTAACGACATTTTATCCATACATTCACCTACTTCTTAATCTACAAAACCCTTTACTGACCTACCTTATGATTAGAAAACTTTTAAATAAGATGCATCCAAAATAGCCTTGAAATATGTACCCTTCAATTTCCACATTCGCTTTTATTATACAGTCATCTTGATTATATTTTACAAATCGACATCTAACATCTTACTCTTGACCTAATTTATCGGAAAAGAATTGGATAATTGTCGTAATTTGTTGAAAAATAAGAAGACTTTATGTATATTCTAACACACTCCCAATGACTTATTGTGAAAATATAGAGAATTTTTAAGCTCGCTTCGCTTATTTATTCGAGACGATATATGGCATTAGAAAAAACACAGAGAAAAACCTCTGTGCTCGACTTTACACGAAACGATTGATTGTGAACGCCTTGACTATTTTGTTTATATGAGAGTAAGTGATTCAATACGTGTACTCAGATGTTGAAGTTAGATAATCGAATCCTGAAGCTCAACATCCTTCTTCACTAATAAAACCCCAAGCTGATAATGTTCACCATCATAGAGTGCTCCTTGAGCAAAACGAATTTCTCCGTCGTGATTGAGCACATCTAGCTTGCAGAAGGCTGAATTGAGCTGCAATGCTTCATAAAAGCTTTCATTCCCATCGACTGCTTGTCCATTAACCTTTACAATCGTCTCTCCGATGGCAATGTTCATTTTCTCAGCCGGACTTCCTGGCAAGATTCCGAGGACGACACATCCTTTTGGTTGAGTGGAGAAAAAGCTAGGCTGCCTCTCATCACGCATTTTTGCCAACAGCCAGAGCAATTCACGACTTAAAATCGCTAATCCACCTAGGATAATTGCCACATATGGGACATAATAGCTGCCAACAGCTAAACACGCAAACAACACACTAAGAGTAATGACTCGAAGCCCCATTGTTCGAATCGGGATCGCCGGTAATATTGCTCGAACTTGTTGGTGAAAGCCAATTAAGAATGGGAGTAAGATAGGCTGCCAGCCACCATCCCCAATCGTGAAAACGGGCCAAAATGAGGCTGAAGGAATGATCCCCTCTGGTACAAAGAAAATAACAGGAACAATCCACAGTCGTTTTGTTTCATGGAGACCAACCCATTTACCACGCTTGCTTCGCACAAGCTTCGGTGATGTGTAGCTCGCACCATTTGTCCGAATTAAGATCCCTTCCGCCAAGACGAATAGAGCTAGTAGACCAGCAATCACAAACACTGGTATCACTGAAAGCGATTCATAGATAGAAGCGAGAAACTCCACATTTCCAAGGAGTGGCTCACTTCCATAAAAAAGCAACAACGCGCCAAAGACAAAAGATGGAGCCAACCACCGTATTTGAAACGTCAGCGCTGCAAGCAGAGTCACAATGCTAAATATAGCAATAAATTCTATTGTTAAGACCATTCCAAGTCCAGCTGTAATGATAGACAATCCTAGTCCCGTCAACAATGCTGGGACAAACGGAATCGTCCAGTCAGACACTTGACCGTACACTCTTGTATGAAAGGACTCTCGCTCCTGCTTGACTCTTTGTCGTGACAGCAAGTAGATAACAATAAATCCTACATACAAAAGCGGATTTGCAAAAAAGTAGGCAAAAAACAATCCAATGCTTATGAAAATATCAGTCATAGTTGGTACCCCTTTAACCATTCTCGCCATTCCGAACATTTTACTTAGCAAAAGGTACATCCTCGTTCTTCACAGAGGATGTACCTTATTCATTCGACACTGGCTATGGATGTTCCTTTATTAAGATTCGTTTGCCTGTTTAATGATCAACTCAATTGCCGTCTGAAGCTGCTCGTCGTTTTCCTTCTCTCTTACTCGGTCGACTACTTGCTGCTGCAGCAACGAAGCCGTATCCTGATCCAATTCGCCGCTTGCTTCCAAATCATTCGATTGCTGGAACGCAAGAACGGCTTGCTCAGTCTGCTCATCAAAATAGCCATCTGTTCGACCAGGCTCGAAGCCAAGACCTTTTAGCATAATCTGAGCATTTTTAATTTGTTCATTCATCATTTCAAGCGTTAAAGATTCTTCAATCGAAAGAGGCGTCGTGTAGAAATAGTCTGGCTGCATCACTTCTACCGTAGGCTTGACACCTTCGCCATGAATATCGTTACCTGCTGATGTTAACCATTTAAAAAGAGACAGCTTCAGTTCACTTCCATCACCGAGTTGGATCGTTTGCTGAACCGTTCCTTTTCCGAAGGTTTGCTCGCCTACGACATCATATCCACCACCTTCAATTAAAGCAGCAGCAAGAATTTCAGAGGCTGAAGCAGATGCCCCATCTGTGATACCAATAATCGGATATGGTTTCGGTTCATCAAGGGAAGATACGTAGCGAACTTTTTCTCCTGCTCGATTTTCAATTTGGACGATTGGCTGTCCATTTGGAATAATTAGCTTCCCAATATCCTCTACAGCATTTAAATAGCCTCCAGGATTTCCACGAACATCAATCAGCAATCCATCAATATTTTGTGATTCAAGCTCTGATAATTTTTCTTCAAAACGTGCCGCTGTATCTTCAGAGAAAGAAGTAATTTCCAAAAGCCCAACCTTCATGCCTGCACGTTCAATTACTTCTGATCGAACAGTCTCAATTGGAATTTCGTCTCGCTCTACTGGGATGTCGACCAATTCATTTGCCCCAACACGTTCAATTGTCAGCAGAACGGTCGTCCCTTTTTCACCTCGTATTTGTAAGACCGCTTCATAAAGAGACAATCCATCGATCGAGTTACCATCGATTTTAATAATTTTATCATTCGGACGTAGCCCTGCACGTTCAGCTGGGGATTCACGGAATGGAGCAACAATCGTCACCTTCCCATCCGTCATGCTAACCTCTGCACCTATTCCTTCAAAGTGCGAGCCAAGCGACTCCATAAATTGATTCGCTGTCTCTGGATCCATATAAACGGAATATGGGTCATCCAACGTCTGGAGCATTCCTTCAATCGCTCCTTCAAGAAGCTCTTCCTCACTGATCTCTTCAACGTACTGCTCCTGAATGATTTCCATCGCCTTCTCAAACTTTTCTAGCAGCTCTTCGTCTGTCATTTGCACAGCTTCAGCTATTTCCCCACTGCCACCTGAGGTAGACGCTTGATTCGGCATACCATCACGATCTGATAGAAAATAGAAACCATATGCCCCAAGAACAAGCATCAAAACAGCTACCACTAGCATTTGTTTCTTTTTCATTCTCACCAACTCCCATTCCATTTCAGAAAAAACCGCTTCTTGATTAAAAACTTGGCTTATCACCAAAGCCTTCATATTTTTAAATCGTCCAGAAAGGTATCATGGTTTTTTCTCTTTCTACTTGACAGTAAAAGGGCACTACACAAGCCTTCGTGCAATGCCTGCCTATTTCATTACTCATTGAAAACAGAACGATTGTGATGTAACTAGAACCTTCAACGACGATCGTTTCTTTTAACGTATGTGTCGTTTGGACGAGTTATGTTTCTTTTTGATTACCCTCATTCTAGTCAAAGATAAGCGATAAGTCAAAGAGTGAAGAAAGCTTGATTAAGCACGGATTTTCTTTATAGAGAAATCATTCTTGTGACACTCTGTCAATTGTACTCCTTACTCAGAATTTCTGAAAAACCCCATTGCTCGTATATATTTCTGAGACAATGGGGTTTAACATCATTCTTATCGTGGAATATATCTTAATGGGTCAACTGAATTTGATTTAGCACCGTTCCATCCACCTTCGTGTACTTCAAAATGAAGGTGAGCACCAAATGAACGACCTGTGTTACCCATCATACCAAGTGTCTGTCCTTTTGAGACACGTTGACCGCTTGAAACACCTAGGTTCTCCATATGAGCATACAAAGTTGTGATAAGTCGTCCATCAACATAATGAGCAAGTATAACCGTATTTCCATATCCATTCATATATCGTGACTCAACAACGGTACCGTCTTGAACAGCTACGATTGGAACATCACCAGTACGTCCGTTTTTCCCAATATCAATACCATGATGCATCCGACCACCACGTGGACCGTATGTTGACGTAATCGAACCAGTTGCTGGACGCATGAACCCTGAATTCGTTACAGCAGGTGCACTATGTACTTGAGAATTATTACTGCTTCCGCCACTGCTACTTCGTGATGGCGTTTGTGTTTGAGCTTGACGCTCTGCTTCTTGTTGACGTTTCGCTTCTTGTTGACGCTTGCGCTCTGCCTCAGCTTCTTGACGTTGACGCTCTTCATATGCAGCTAACTCCTGCTCAAGAGCTGCTTCCTGCGCACGTAAAATCCCATCCTCATTTTCAAGCTTACCTAAATCAGCATGTAAATCGTCTTCTTTTTGCTCAAGCTGAGCCATTAGCTCATCCTTTTGGTTTCGTTGTCTTTCTAAATCAGCCATTAATGTTTCAAGTTCACTCAAATGAACTTCAAGTGCTGCAAGCTCTGATTCAACTTCAGCCTTTGTCTCTTCAAGCACTCTTTGATCCTCAAAATGAGCCTCAATGATGTTACGGTCTTGCTGAGCAATGACGGATAACGCGCTGACACGATCAAGAAAATCGCCAAAGCTTTTTGATCCAAGGACCACTTCCAAATAGTTAACGGAACCACCAGATTGATACATTGAACGTGCTCGATCCTTTAAAAGGGTGTCACGCTCCGCAATCCGTTCTTCTAAGACGACAATTTCCGCTCGTAACGTTTCTATATGTTCACGCACATTGTCGATCTCAGCACGTTTTTCTCGAATATTTTGGTTGGTCGTTGCCACCTCATGATCAATTTCACGAATTTCCTCGTTCAATTGCTCCATTTCTTGCTCAAGATTTCCAATCTCTGCTTCCGTCTTTTGTGCTTCCTCTTGCTTCTGCTGACGCTCCTGTTGAACATCAGAAATTTTATTTTTTATTTCGCTATTTGCTGATGCAGTCTGACTTAATGAGCCCCATCCAACAGAACTAGTGATAAGCAACAATACTACTGCTACACGTCCAAACCTTCGCTTCATTCAGTTGTTCCTCCTCATTTCCTTACAAAGTAAATATTTTGATAGATTTCTAGACTTTTAAGAACTTGCGAACTGACATTAAACTTCCCCAGACGCCAATAAATGCGCCGATCCCAACGAGTAATAAAGCAATCTGCCATATATACGGAAATACTGGCAATAACGAGAAAAAGACACTTTCAAATCGTTCCCCGTAATGGCTAATGAGGTATGAATACCCGAATCCAATAATCAAAATCGGTACAAGTGACCCGACGACTCCTAGTAACATTCCTTCAATAAAAAAGGGCCAGCGAATAAATCCATTTGTTGCGCCTACTAGTTTCATAATTTGAATTTCGCGCTTTCTCGCCACAATCGTCAGCTTAATCGTATTGGCAATTAAAAACATTGCCGTAAACATCATCGCAATCACGAGTACGAGACCAACCGTCCGAAAAAGATTCGTGAAGGCAAATAAACGTTCCACGAAATCTTGTCCAAAATTGACTCGTTCTACGTATGGCATTTCTTCAAGATTTAACGCTATTTGCTCTGTTAATTGCGGACTACTTGCTCGTACAATAAAAACATCATTTAATGGATTCTCTGTCCGAATCGATTCAAAGACCTCGCCTCTGTCATCTAAGCTATCAATGAGCTGATCGAGACCTTCCTCCTTGCCTAAGAAAGTCACCGATTCAACATTCTGCGTTGATTCGATCTGAGCTTGTAGCTCCTCCTGTTGCTCTGCTGTCGCCGTTAGTTCGATATAAACCCGAACCTCAACATCATCCTCGATTATTGATGCGAGATTATTGACGTTCATAATTAACAACAGAAACGCTCCGACAACAAACAGCATCACTGCCACAGCACTTATCGATGCAAATGTCATCCAGCCGTTACGACCTAAATTCTTGCTTCCTTCTCGAACATGACGTCCGAGGGTTCTAAGCTTCATAGCCGTAGCTCCCCCTTACTTCATCTCGGACCACTCGTCCACCTTCTATCGCAATGACTCGCTTCTTAATCGTATTTACAATGTCTTTGTTATGCGTCGCCATTAAAATCGTTGTTCCACGGTGGTTGATATCATCTAAGATGTCCATTATTTCCCACGCTGTATCTGGATCGAGATTCCCTGTAGGCTCATCGGCTATGAGCACTTCTGGGCTGTTTACAATCGCCCGCGCAATCGCAACACGCTGTTGCTCGCCACCCGATAACTCACTTGGTAAAAATCTCGCCTTGTTTTTCAAACGAACAATTTCTAAAACATCCATCACTTTGCGCTTAATCACACTTGGACTCTCTTCAATCACTTCGAGTGCAAATGCGACATTTTCATAAACTGATAGAGTTGGAAGCAGCTTAAAATCTTGGAAAACAACACCGATTCTTCTGCGCAGATGAGGAATGTTCTTTTCTTTCATCGTCGCCAAATTGACCTGATCGATCAGAATATCACCCTTCGTTGGCTTTTCCTCTCGATACACCATCTTAATGAATGTTGATTTCCCTGCCCCACTCGGACCAACAATATAAACAAATTCACCTTTTTTAATGCTTATATTAATTCCATTAATCGCCTTGACATTATTGGAATAGGTTTTCCAGACATCTTTCATCTCAATCATACACAATCACTTCCTTGCATTCCATCATAACCGAATAACTAACATACTTGTCCCAAAAACGCTGTAGAAATTTCCATTCTTTTTAGTCATTCTGTCGGCTGCCTTTTCATTATAACATTTATTAAAAAGGATGTTAGCTCATTTTTATTACAATTTCATTTCAATCGAGAAACAGCTGTCGTACCAAGGGTCCCACCAATGAAACAAGATATCTCATTACGACAAAAACCAAAATAAACCCCGTATCACTAATAAAGTGGTACGAGGTTTATCCATTTGCTATGATTCCCAAGCTTAAAGGAGGGCTGCTTTTGGTAAAACAGATTTTGAAGACAGCCCCATCTTCATTATTGCGCTTCAACCCAAGCTGCAAGGTTAGCTGCTTCATCTTCTGGAAGATTTTGTGCAGGCATTGCACCTTTTCCATTTAGAATAATGTCTTCAATTTCAGCAGCCGTTAAACCAGTACCTTCAAGCGCCGGTCCTGATGCACCTTCTAGGTTTCCGCCGTGACAGCCGATACAGCTTGCTTCATACGTTGCGCGTGCTGCTGTTGCATCGAAATCACCTGCTGCTTCCTCTGCTGGTGCTTCAGCTGGTGTTTCCTCTTCAGCTGGTGCTGGCTCATCGCCACCGCCACAAGCTGTAAGAGCAACGACAGCTCCTAATCCTAATGCAAGTAGAAATTTTTTCATTGCTATAACCCTCCATTTAAGATAATTTTTGCAGGAGTTTCCTCCAAGCCCATTATAGCTGATTTTTTCACGCTTAGGCGCGCTTAAATCCTTCTCCAAGCACCTCAGTTGCATTCGTAACAATCACAAATGCCTGTGGATCAACAGCTTTGACAATATGTTTCAATTTTGTGACCTCGGTTTGATTGACGACACACATCAGGACATGACGCTCCTCATCTGTATATCCTCCGTAACCACTTAACTTTGTCACCCCCCGATCCACATCTTGCAAAATACTTTGACGAACTTCTTCTTGATGATTGGAGATAATGAAAGCTACCTTTGCATATCCTACCCCCATTTGCACCAAATCAATCGTCTTTCCTGTAACAAATAATGCGATTAGTGCATATAAGGCTAGTTCTAACCCGAAAACGAGTGCAGAAGTGATGACAATCAATCCATCTATTAAAAAGACACAGACTCCAATTGAGATCCCAGTAAACTTCTGAATAATTTGAGCTGCTAGATCTGTTCCACCTGTGCTTGCACTAGCCCGAAAAACGATTCCAAGTCCCAATCCGACACCAATTCCACCAAATAGTGCTCCAAGTAATGGATCTTCAAACCCTACAGACCAATCTCTCGTTAGATAAACGATAAATGGGAGAAATACCGTTCCAACAAGCGTCTTCAGACCATATTTATAACCTCCAAGTAGAATAACACCTAGCACAAACAATGGAATATTAAAGGCCCACTGCGTAAAGGCTGGTTCAATTCCAAACAGATGATTCACAATCGTACTAATTCCGCTCACACCACCAGAGGCAATTTTATTCGGTAGCAAAAATAAATTAAACGTCAGCGCCACGATCGCTGATCCAATCAAAATGTATGTATAATCCATCAATAATTGCCATCCACTACTTCGTGGCTCTCTCCTTCTACGAGGTCTTACCATCAGCCTCTCACTCCTTCTTACGATTAGAATGTCTAGTTAATCCTTGCGTAGTATAGCACCGGTTAAAATACATGTAAATGAGACTCCATTAATGCGGTGAAGAGACGATCTTTTAGCTATTAAGCGCGATAAAGGCTGAGCGTGAGGTTTGAATGAACGAAAACAAGATGCTGATCGACTAGTTGCTATAGGTTGAGGGGCGAAATCTGGGCTTGATTAGCTAGGATGCGGCGTTTTAGCAGCTATTGTTGCGAATTTACCAGCTGAACGCGAGGTCTTTGCTGCAACATTCACAGTTTATTAGCTGAGGTTACGGGTTTACCGTCCGACGTACGGTTCTTTACCGACCAACCAGCCAAACTCTATATAAAAAGAGAACCCTCGCTTTTATCATAGCAAGGGTTCTCACATTCTATTCTTTTATCCTAATGATTGGCGTAAATAAGCATCGATAAAGCCGTCGAGGTCTCCATCCATGACGCCATTTGTATTTCCAATCTCATAATTTGTGCGATGGTCCTTGACCATGCTGTATGGGTGGAACACATACGAACGAATTTGACTTCCCCAGCCAATGTCCTTTTGTTCACCACGAATTTCATCAAGCTGTTTTTGCTGCTCTTCAATTTTCAATTGATAGAGCTTGGCATTCATCATTTTCATCGCATGCTCACGGTTTTTAATTTGCGAGCGTTCACTTTGACACGTCACGACTGTATTTGTCGGTAAATGCGTAATCCGCACTGCTGAGTCGGTTGTATTAATATGCTGACCACCAGCACCACTTGCTCGGTACGTATCAATTTTCAAATCCTCTGGAGATATATCGATTACGACACTATCATCTAGTTCTGGCATCACTTCACAAGATACAAATGAAGTATGACGGCGTCCTGATGAATCAAATGGAGAAATCCGCACAAGGCGGTGCACACCTTTTTCAGCCTTTAAATAGCCATATGCATTATGACCTTTGATCAGAAGCGTAACACTTTTCACGCCCGCTTCATCACCAGGCAGATAATCCATCGTTTCAACCTTAAAGCCTTTTCGCTCCGACCAGCGGGTATACATCCGCAGAAGCATTGATGCCCAGTCCTGAGATTCCGTCCCACCAGCTCCTGGATGAAGCTCAAGGATTGCGTTGTTTTTATCATACGGTTCACTTAGGAGAAGCTGAAGCTCAAATTCATTTAACGATTGAGACAGTGTTTTCACTCCAGTCTCAAGCTCCTTCTGCAGCTCCTCGTCTGCTTCTTCCTTCACCAAATCATACGACACTTCCAAGTCCTCGTATTCAGCTTCTAGGGCAAGAAGCACATTTACTTGATCCTTTAACGCATTTGTTTCATTAATGACACCTTGTGCAGATTCTTGATTATTCCAGAAATCCGGATCCGCCATTTTTTCTTCAAGCTCTGCGATACGTTCCTGCTTTTCTTCGAGGTCAAAGAGACCCCCTAAAGTTTGCTAATCGTTTCGCCATCGACGAAAGTTCGTGCTTAATCTCTACTAATTCCATCTGCTCACCCCATCGTGTAGAGGATGACTCAACATTCATCTGTCTAACCCCTTGTTCCTTGACGATTTCGTTCACTTGTCAGGGTCAGATTGTGATCAGTCATCCTCCACCTCTTATCATATTATGCTTGTGCACCATGACAGTTCTTATACTTCTTGCCGCTGCCACAAGGGCACGGGTCATTTCGTCCAACTGTTTCACCTTTACGAATCGGTTGGCGTTTCTTTGGTTTGTCACCGTCAGCTCTTTGCTGAACCGCTTCACCCTCCGCAACCTTTTGACGCTCAAGGTTTTGTCCAACCTGGGCTTTCATGATGTACATGGAGACCTCTTCTTCAATAGAAGCAATCATATCTTCAAACATCGTAAATCCTTCAAAACGATACTCACGTAATGGATCGTTTTGACCGTACGCACGTAGGTGAATCCCTTGACGCAGCTGATCCATTTGGTCAATGTGGTTCATCCACTTGCGGTCAACTGTGCGCAGCATAATGACCTTTTCAAACTCACGCATATGTTCTGACGTGAATTGCTCTTCTTTCTTATTATACTCAGCTAACACTTTTTCTGTAACGAGCTCGATAATCTCTTCTGAATCAAGACCACGAATCTCTTTCTCCGTCAAACCATCTTCATTTAAAAGCTGAGCATTCATATAGTTCACGATTGCGGCAAGATCCCAATCCTCTGGCACTTCACTCTCTGGTGTATGCAACCGTATCGTACGGTCAATGACCGATTTAATCATCGTCTCCACGATTTCACGAAGGTTTTCTGATTCAAGCACTTCCATACGCTGCTTATAAATGATCTCACGCTGTTCACGCATGACATCATCATATTGGAGAATTTGCTTACGCGCATCAAAGTTATTTCCTTCCACACGCTTTTGCGCTGTTTCAACCGCACGCGAAACGAGCTTGCTTTCAATCGGTTGGTCCTCTTCCATTCCAAGACGTTCCATCATCGCTCGCATATTATCAGAACCGAAACGACGCATTAATTCATCTTCCATTGATAGATAAAATTGAGACGAACCTGGATCTCCTTGACGACCAGCACGACCACGCAGCTGATTATCAATTCGACGACTTTCATGGCGCTCTGTACCAAGTACGTGCAACCCACCAACTTCTATTACACCTTCGCCAAGCTTAATATCGGTACCACGACCTGCCATATTCGTCGCAATCGTGACCGCACCTTTTTGTCCAGCATTTTCAATAATTTCCGCTTCACGCTCATGATTTTTCGCATTCAAAACGAAATGAGGCACACGGCGTTTGTTTAACAATTTCGAGACAAGCTCTGATGTTTCAACACTTACCGTACCAACAAGAACCGGCTGACCACTTTTATGTCGTTCTTCAATTTCATTCACAACCGCTTTGAACTTCGCATCCATCGTTTTAAAAATAAGATCTGGCCGATCATCACGTGCGATTGGCTTATTCGTTGGCACAGCCATAACATCCATTCCGTAAATATTGCGGAATTCCTCTTCCTCTGTCTTCGCTGTCCCTGTCATCCCGGCTAGCTTTTGATACATACGGAAATAGTTTTGGAATGTAATCGAAGCAAGTGTCATGCTCTCACGCTGAATCTGCATGCCTTCCTTCGCTTCAATCGCTTGGTGTAACCCATCGCTATAGCGACGACCTTTCATCAGACGACCTGTAAAGGAATCGACAATGACCACTTCGCCATCTTCAATCACATAATCTGCATCCCGTAGCATGACGACATGCGCCTTTAGCGATTGATTTAAATGGTGATTTAGCTGAACATGCTTTTGATCATATAAATTTTCAATACCAAAGGCCTTCTCCGCCTTGTTCACGCCTTCTTCTGTTAACTGAACAGACTTCGTTTTCTCATCATATGTGTAATCCTCTTCTTTCTTTAACGTACGAATAAAAGAGTTTGCCTGCTGATAAAGCTGAGTCGAGCGCTCAACCGAACCAGAAATAATGAGGGGTGTACGAGCTTCATCGACTAAGATCGAGTCAACCTCATCGACAAGAGCAAAATGAAGCGGGCGCTGCACCATTTGTTCTTTGTAGAGCACCATATTATCTCGTAAATAATCAAATCCAAGCTCATTATTCGTACTATACGTCACATCAGCACGATAGGCTTCTTGTTTTTCTTCCTTAGAAAGGCCTGTCTCATTTAAACCAACCGTTAAACCAAGAAAACGGTAAAGCTCCCCCATCGTTTCACAGTCACGACGAGCAAGATAGTTATTCACTGTGACAACATGAACACCTTTCTCCGTCAAGGCATTTAAGTAAACAGGCATCGTCCCAACGAGCGTTTTCCCTTCCCCTGTCTTCATCTCAGCAATATTCCCTTGATGCAACGCAATCGCACCAAGCAGCTGGACAGGATAAGGAGTCATATGCAAGACACGCGTTGCCGCTTCACGCACGACAGCAAATGTCTCGACTAATAAGTCATCAAGCGATTCTCCTTGCTGATGACGTTGTTTGAATTCTTCCGTTTTTTGGCGAAGACCATCGTCAGAAAGTTTTTTCATATCATCCGCTAACGCTTCAATTTGGACAACGATTTTTTCATTTTTCTTTAATTGACGCTGACTCGGGTCACCGATCACTTTCTTCAATAAACCTAACATCAAATTCGTCCTCTCTTCTTTCAGCTCATTCATGATTATTGACGAGCATGAAGCATTTTCACACTTACGCTAATTTTAGCAGGTAACATGTGTGCTTACAAGGGACTAACCCTTGGCGTATGCCTTCGTTACACTACCTGATTTTAATAAAATGATCTGATCAAATTAGGCGTCGCCCTCTTGGCACTTGCCGCATAGAGTAGGCATAAGGAGGGATAATATGGCGATTTTCAATTGGGGTGTTGATTCTGCAGCCCGTGTGACAGAAGAGTTATACCAGTGTGTCGTCAACAATTTTGGGCGACCAGACTTTTGGGGGCGGTACTTATCACAAATTGCGAATGTCAGCGACGGCTTAACAGCTGAGGAGGTTCGGTTGATTCGCAATAAAGGGATGAAACTGCTACCGATATACAACAATTTTACACAAGCTACAGGTTCAAGAGAGGGCTCTGTCGCTGCTCGAAATGCGATTTTTAAAGCGCGAAGTTTGTCACTTGCAGAAGGAAGCTTTATCTTTGCAAATGTCGAAAACTTTTTCGATGTTAATGCAGAATGGATCATTGCATGGGTGAATACCTTCTTTGACAGTCCATATCGACCTGGATTCTACGCTGATCCGGAAAAGGGAGGATTTAACGCTGCTTACTGTCAAGCCTCCGCAGCAAATACACGCGTCCGCCAGCAGGCTGTCCTCTGGAGTGCCGAACCCGAAATTGGCGTGACCACTAAACGCCGCTTTCCTCTCTATGCACCTAGCAGACCTAATTGCGAGGCAAATGTCTGGGCATGGCAATATGGAAGAGACGCAGACGCATGTCCGATTGACACCGTTCTAATAGAGCAGCAGCTTTTTCAGGCGCTAAGCTAATGGGTATGAAGCCTTGAAACATCAAGACAGGCCAAAAGGGAGCACAGCATGAAAGCTGCACTCCCTTAATATCGTTATCGACTTATGCTTCTGGCTCAATTAGCCCGTATTTGCCATCTTTACGACGGTAGACAATATTTGTATTTCCATCTACAGCATCAGAGAAGACAAAGAAGCTATGACCAAGCAAATCCATTTGCAAAATCGCTTCCTCCGCATCCATCGGCTTTAAGTTAAAACGCTTCGTCCGCACAACTTCAAGTTCATCTGAAATCGGCTCCTCGTTTTCTAGAGGCTCCAGTTCATTCTTAAACATGTATTTCAAGCTACCTTCTTGACGAAACTTACGATTTACTTTTGTTTTATGCTTACGAATCTGACGTTCGATTTTCTCAATCACAATGTCTATCGCTGCATACATATCGGAGTGAACTTCCTCTCCACGCAACAATAGTTGTGGCATCGGGATTGTAATCTCAATGATATGCTGGTTATTTAACACCTGCATCTTTACGTTGACATCGGCAATAGGCGTTGTATCAAAATAACGCTCAATTTTGCCTACTTTCTTCTCAACATAGTCTCTTAAAGCTGGAGTTACTTCAATGTTCTCACCACGGATATTATAATTCATTAAGAACTCCTCCTTTTCTATGTACTTATATTCTACATACCCAATTGTTAATCCTTTTTAAACATTATGAATGAAATTTATTAATTATGTATATGTGGGGCTGATCTGACGGACATATTGTGGTCATTTGCTGAGTTCAGCTGTGTTTGTGGGAACTAAGAAGCTTCGCTGAGATCGTTCACGTCGTAAAGCTTTGGATACTTCGCTAAGTTCGCCCGCGTCGGTAAGGCCTTGGATACTTCGCTAAGAACGCCCACGTCGTGTGGATAACGCCAAGTACCCACGTCACGTGGGCAGTACCCCGTCACGTGGGCATGAAAAAACCCACCTCGGGAACCGAGATGGGCTTGAATGGTTATAGCTATGATTCATTTCCTACCCAGGAATGTGAATTAAAGCTTAACAACGTTCGCAGCTTGAGGACCACGAGCACCTTCAACAATTTCAAATTCAACCTCTTGACCTTCGTCTAAAGACTTGAATCCGTCTGAATTGATAGCTGAGAAATGTACGAATACATCGTCCCCGTCTTCGCGCTCGATGAAACCAAAACCTTTTTCTGCGTTAAACCATTTTACTTTTCCTTGCATGCTTTCACATTCCCTTCGTAACTAAAATACTGTGGATAATTTCCACACATTTACTATAACAGCGCTATCAACCAATGTCAAACCCTTTCACTGCCTAAAACAATAAAGAAATTGTAATATTTTGACGAATCCAACACTTGGGATTGACAACGCTTTCGATCGATACTAGTCTTACCTTTATTTGAACCATTATGCATCAATATGTTAAAAAGATAATGTCTAAATAATTAAAATATTTTATCTTTTTTTCTTATTTTCTCTTGAATTATGACTTTTCACCCACTACAATAAAGACAAGAACTTACATATATCGCCAAGTCTGCACCTTGCAACCATACACCATTTCGTGTTCGTCTGCCTCTATTCTAGTCTGCGGCCCACACATAACGAACGTGACCCTCTATACCGCGTCATCGACTAGTTGACATGTGCTGAAGCACCTCACTCTCTGAGGTTTTGATCCCCGCCTTCTCACATATAAAAGGATGCACACCCTCTCTTGACTTAAGGTATAAGGGACGGTGTGCATTTTTCACTTTCAAATCTTTTGTCCCCTATAAACGATAGTAAAAGTTTGGTAAAATAGTAATAGAATCTAAACTAGACTTAGGGGGCAAAAGCATGCATTATCTAAAAAAAGGGTTAGGCATTATTGCTGTGACCACGCTCCTCACAGCCTGTGGGGAAACAGCAACAACAGACCCAACCGAACAAGAAACACCAGCAGAGCCACAAGAAGAGGTACTGACTGTCGAGGACGTTTTACGAGAATCTACTGAGGTAATGAGTAGCGTTCAAAGCTTTTCTGCTGACATGGAACAATCACAGGAGATGGAATTACCAGACGGTGAATCATTTTCATCCGATTCAACAATGATGATGGAAATGACCCAAGAACCATTAGCTCTCTATCAAAAAATGAAGATGACCGTACCTGAAATGGGTGAAATGGAAACTGAAATGTATATGGTCGAAAATGGTATCTATTTCAAAGATACCATGGAAGACGCCTGGTTTACTTATCCAGAAGAATTGACTCAAGAGTTGGGGAACATTGAAGACATGCAAATCCAGCCAGAAGAGCAGCTAGAACTTCTAACAAAGCATGCTGAGCACTTGTTACTTGAAGAAGCAGATTCCCATTATATTGTGACGATCGAAGGCTCCTCCGATATTCTTCAAGGCTTTGCTGAGGAGATGAACAGGATCATGAGCGATGACCTATCTGCGGAAATGGATCACATGATGAGTATGGCAGACATTCAAGAACTCGATTATACCCTCTATATCGACAAAGAAACCTTCCTCCAAACGCAAATGGATATGACAATGGTTTTTGAATTAAACACGGAAGGTGAATCCATGAAAATACTCACAACAACAAATGCCGTCTTCAGCAACTTTGACGAAATCGAAGAAATCATTGTGCCTGCTGACGTACTCGAATCGGCGACAGAGTTCGGTACTGACTTTCCCGAATTTGAAGAGATGAGCGAGGCAGATTTTGAAGATAGTAGTGAGGTAGGAGCAGAATAAGAGAGTGAAGCGACGTCCAGTTTGGCGTTGCTTTTTCTATGAAAAGGAGTTTGACCAATAAATCTCCGGTTCCGCTAATAACCCTCTCGTTCGGACCATAAACCGATCAACCCGCTCTCCTAAAAGAGAAAAAGCCAACCAACAAAGGCTGACTCTCTCTACACACCACGCTTATCAAAGAAAATCCCGTCCGTTGACGGGCCATCGTACGGATTTTCATATTTGCGACTCGTTGCTTTTTTCGTTTCCAGTTGAATCAAATTCCCTTGAATCTCCATCCGCAGCTGCTCCATGCGCTTTGTTAACTGTAGATTCAGCGTAACAAGCTCCTGACCAAGTTGCTTCTCTGCCTCAGATAAGGACTGTCCGTCAACTTGCTTGATAAATGGTTCACGCTTCGCCAAACGCTCATCTAACTCTGCCAAAAACTGATCACGCTCATCATCACCCTTTGGAAAAGGTGCTTCGACAAACTCTATCAATGCCTTTGTTTGAAGATAAAGCTCCTTCACAGCCGACATTATGCTCGTCCACCTGCACCATGACGCTGTTGACGATCAGCGATAATCACTTCTTTCCACGTATCACGGAACTCAACTACAAGCAGCTCTGCTTCCTCAAGAGCTTTAACATCATTTTTTACATTCGCATCAATCATACGACTTAAAATGAAGTCATACATCCGCATCATGTTCTGCCCGACTTCAGAATCGGTCTTTAATGTCACCATCAGCTCACGAATGATATTTTGCGCCTTCGTCATCGCCACACTGCGTCCTTCAATATCCTTTACCTCAATTGCCTGCTTTGCCTGCTTCAAAAACTTCAAGCACCCGTTGTATAACATTAACGTCAACTCTCCAGGAGACGCTGTCTTCATTGCATTTTGTTTATACGCAGCTTGCATATGTGTTGCAGCCATCGTGTCACCCTTCCCTCATTACAAATAATCTAAGCCTATTATCCTACACGTTTACTCGTATAAAATGACTACCACCAACTATTATTACTGTCCTTGGTTACCCATTAACTGTGAAAACAAAGTCTCCGCTTGTTGATTTGCTCGGTTCACCGCTGCATCCATTGCATTAAATTGACGCCAATAGCGCTCTTCTACTTGCTGAAGACGACGTTCAAAATTCGAAATACGATCATTGATATCGTCAAGACTGCGTCCGAGAGTGAATTGGTTATTTTGCACCTTACCGCGGAATCCCCCAGCACGATCAGCAAGTGAGTTAATCGCCCCGTCTAACGTGTCACGAACCCGACGAGCGATTCCTTTTTCCTCAAATGATGCACCATCCGCCGCAAACAGCTGGAACACGCCCTCCGCATCACTTTCAATTGCCGCACGAAGCTTATCCTCATTAATGACGAGCTTACCACGCTCCATGTAATTATTAGAGGTTGTGATCCCAATCGTTGAAAGCTGACGGAATTCAGTATCAAGCGCTCCGCTAACAGAGCTATACATATCGACACGCATTCGATCAAATGGACTGCGTAGCGCCTGATCATTACGAAGCATTCCACTTCTAGCCCGTTCCTCCCAGCGCTCTACTTCCTTTTCGGATAAGGCATCTTTTTGTTCATCCGTTAACGGTCGATAATCACGGTAACGTTCTTCCGTTACTTTCCCATTAACGAAATCGAGCAGCTCATTGTACTCATCAATAAACCCTTTAATCGTCTCAAACACTTTGTCGGTATCCGTAGAGGCACTTAACGTAATCACTTCTGCTCCCACTGTTTTTTCTTTTAACGTAACCGTCATTCCCGCTACCGTAAACGTATTAGACTGACGCGTTGTGTCCAGGCCATTTAACGTAAAGGTGGCATTCTTCGCGCCTCCGTCTCCTGTTCCATCCATCTTTAACACACTCTCGAACAGCTGACCAGTAAACGTTATTTCACTTCCGCCTGCCGTTGGATTAAAGAGACCAGTGGCTGTTCGTGACATATTAATTTTATCAGCTGATTCATCGTAAAAGCCATTTACTCCGACCGACGACCGACCGATCTCCGTAAAAACGGTGTTTAAGGACTGATTCGCCGTAAAGATAAATTTATCACTGACTTCTTTCCCCTCGGCGTTATATGCAGACAGTCCAGTTGCTGTGTAGCGTTGCTGATAATCCACACTTACATTCTTCTGATCCTCAAAAAATTCAATCTGTCCTGTATCAAGATTGACAAAGGCTTTACCAGCTGCTAACTGATCTCGATCAGTCACGAGATTACTTTCCGCAACGGAATAAGTCTTCCCTCCAGCTTTAATCTCCAACGATATCAAGAGCCAAGCCACCCTTTTGAACCTGGAAGGTCTTTCTCGCTGTCTCAACCTCAAAATTCTGCACAGCGTTTTTTGTCGCATAAACAGTTGATACCGTCGTCCCTTGATTAATAGGGCTTTTAAACGTTAATGTGCCGCCTGCCGCATTCAAGAGCACTTGATCATCGGTAATCGTGTCGATCGTATTCGTGGCATCCGCCAGCACAACGTCATATACTTTTCCATTTGCTTTAACAACCATATCTTCATGATTCGTAATATCCTTTTGACCGAGCTGCACAATCTCTGAAGTCGTAGATTGCCTTACATTTTCACGATGCACAATCCCTTTAGACCACGTAATACCTGTGCCAAATTCTTGAGACCCAAGTGATCCAGTTGATTTAATTTTTGTCGGACCAGAAATCGTTGCCGTACTACTATATGAAGCAGCTGTTGCTAATTCAGTTACATTGCTAATCCGTAGCGTCATATTTCCCGCATTCGCTGCTGCTGTTGCACTAACACGACTTTCATTCGTACTCGAAACCGTCTTCGCAAGCATATTCGCCTGACGAATAACAGAATCAAATGTATTGTTTCGAAACGTATCAATCTTACGGTTAATTTCTCGGTAATCCTCCATCTTCCATTCAAGCAGTTGACGATCCTGCATCATTTTGTCAATCGGCATCCGTTGTGCTTTCATTAGATCGCCAACAATCTGATTTATGTCCATCCCGCTTGCGAGACCCGCGATTCTCATGTTTCTAACCCCTTTCATTCCTCATTCCTTTACAGCACGCAACCACTAACTTACGGCTGTTAAATTCTCTCATCGACAATTAAACCAGCATGCTTCAACATCGACGCCACCATATCCAGAAACTTTTCAGGCGGAATCTCTTTCACGACTTCATCCGTTTCTCGATTGACGACTTGGACATACGTACGCTTTAAATCATCATGCACATTAAACTTCAATGAGGTCATACTCGAATCAAGTAGCTTATTCATGTTCTCAACTTGTTTATCAAGCATATCCTTAGAATTCGGATCTTTACGCTGTTCTTTCGCTACTTCAATCCCTTTTTCAATAATCGTACTTGAAGAATCTTCTTTTCGTATAGTAGCTGAAGCCAGTATGCTAACCTTAGACAATTCAGAAAGCCCTTGAGACGAAGTACCCTTCACATCCATTTACGCGCACCCCCGCATATTCTTCTAAGCTTTATATCGGCAATGTAACCGATTATCTTTAGGGAAATCCAAAAAAGAAGCCTATGATCTTGGTAACAAATCAAATCCAATGTGGCATATGATTGATTGTTTAACTTGAGTAAATATGTTATGATGTAACAACATAATAACGTCAAAAGACTCTTACACCATAACGTATAAACTGTATCTATTAGGTAAGAATGAAAGGAGATATGCAGAAATGAGCGTGAAAACGATGGCTAAAGAAAAACGTTACGTAAGAAAAATTCACCAACAAGGAAATAGCTTATCTGTCGGTATTCCAGCAGAGTTAGTTGAAAAAATGGAGTTAAAAAAAGGAGAAGAGTTTGAAGTGATGTACGATGAAGAGAAAGATGAAATTATTTTCCGAAAAAAAAGGAAACGAAACTTCCAGATGGTATTGATGCTGATTTCATGAATATTCTTGATGGTGTCCTTAACGACTATGACGAAGCGATAAAGAATCTAAAAGACCGTTAATGGGTGGAACCTAGGAGGATGTACGAACAATGTCTGTCATCTATCTAACGAACAAACAAATCCTAACGATTCACTACACCGCAATGAAAAGACATGATGACTTAGAACAAGCAGGGATTCAATATATAGATCGGTTTGAGTCTATGTTAAAAAGACCCAAAACATTATACTTTGGCGAAGAACAGTATTCTAGTCTTTTAGAAAAAGGTTGTTGCTATTATCATTCTATTGCGAAAGATCATATTTTTTTCAATGGAAACAAAAGAACAGCTCTTGTGACGTTCATTACTTTTTTGCGTATGAATGGAAAAACGTTAACTTTCACCAATCAAGAAGCTGAAGATTTTACTGTTTATTTAGCCATAGACGACAAGTTTAAAACAAACGATTGTATTGCTTATTTAGCCGATGAATTAACACCATATATTATTTAAATCGTTACAAAACGTGAAGGAAGCCTCAACTACGAGGACTTCTTCCCTTCCTTTATTTCACGAATGATTATATTCAATTGGTCGGAAATATGGATGAGCACCCCTGCGATGATTCCGATTAAAATCCCTAGAAAATCGTACACCACAAAACCAACAATGCCACCAATGATGATCCCAATCCGATAAAATCCCTCCTGTTCAAGCTATCACAAAAAATGCTTGTCTTTTTGCTCGACTTATTTTAGTAAAGGCTGATCCGCATGAGGTTACTACCAACTAAGCGATAGATAAAAGCTGGTGAGTGATCTAGTTTATAGCCGAATTCTCGATTTATTGTCCGAAGCTACTAATTTATCGGCCAAACTCTGTTATCAACTGAACTCTTACATTTATCAACCGAAGCTGCTACTTTTCCAACCAAACGATCAAGCTATTCCTCCATCTTCATTCCATCATCTCACCCTCATACGCTTCTGTAGGCAGCTCGACGAAATCTGCTGATTCAATTTCAGTGAAATCAATGTGATAGCTTACCTCTTCTGGATAACGATCAAATAGCTGAAAAAGGCTAGTCGCTCTTCGGCTTCTTTGTCCATATAATACTCCTTACTCGAAGTAGTCCTTCACCCTACATACCATGTCTATCAAAATTAATTAAACATTTGATTAAACGACAAAAAAACACTTTCATGAGACTACTCTCCACCAAGAATAAGAAAAGTGAAAGCGCCTTGAACAGCGAGCTGTAAGCATTGGAAGCCTGCTATTGCGTTACCACGTTTTAGGCAACCAATCGCAGGCTGAAATGACCTCGAGCGGCTAGGCTGCTTGCACTAGACATCAGCGAATTTTCTTATCTTCCACAAAAGAGCAACCCGCTTCGTCACTCTTCCCTATCCCTTATTGGAGCAGCTCAACACCGATTGAGACTGTTGATTCGCTTGTACGAGCATTGCGGATGCAACTTGGGCAAGGAGGGAGCGTTTCGTGTATTCCATGATCTCTCTTGCCATATCGACATCACGAGTGCGACATTCTACCGCTTGAAGATTTTCAGCGTTGTTCGTCAATTTAGCCATCGTATGCTCCAGCCTGTTCTGATAAGAGCCTAACTTTGAGTGCTCTGAGGAAACTCGTCCAATCGCCTCATCAATTCGATCAATGGTTTCCGCTGCCTTCTCGTGAGTCGACACATCCGGCCCATCATCTCCATCTAACTCCAATGCGCCACTAAGCATATCCTGAATCTCAATCTTCATACTTGTCCCGTATTCGCGCCTATGTGCAGCAAAAGCGCTACTTCCCCATTCTCGCCTGCTCCATCGCTTGTACCGCTAACTCACGCATACGTTGGAGAATAGCATATGTTTCTTGAAGACCTCCTTCAGCCGTTTGAATCAGTGAAATCCCATCAATACGCTTGATTAAAGCTACGAATTTGCGCCCGCATCTTTTCCGAAATCGCTAGCCCCGCTGCATCATCAGCCGCGCAATTGATGCGAAAACCTGATGACAATCGCTCCATTGAACGGTGCAACAAAGCAGAATGCTGGTGAAAGCTTGGATAAGCAGTTAGCGCCATGCGGTTGTGATTGATGATCATGACGTCCCTCCCTTCTGTGGGTTTAAAAACTCTTTCTAACGCCCATGTTAACCTCTTCTATAAAAATACATTCTGCTACTGTCTGACGTTCTATTATTAATAATAACGGTAGATTAGAGAGTGGTGTTTTCGTTAATAGCATTCATCCAACAATTCACATTTGGACTTTTTGTAAAAATAATTTGACTTTTTATATAAGTAGTGATCATAATAAATTTATCTTTTTATTTGAAATTCAGAAAGGATTGCTAATCATGTCTAATCATCTTTATGGAAATACACCATGTTTTCTTGGAGCTCAAAATCTTTCAAAATCAAGAGCCATACAAGATGTTGATGCCATTGTATATGGGATACCCTGGGAAGGCGCTGTCACATGGGGCGACTACACAGGCTGTGAGCTAGGGCCAAAAGTGATGCGTCTTTGCTCTGGAAGGTACAGCGGTTACTTACCTGAACTAGACCATATTGATGTCTTTGAACATATGAAACTCGGGGATATCGGGGATATTGACGTTGTTCCAGCAGACGTCGATAAGACAATGAGTCGAATTGAGACGTTCACGAGTGAATTATGGAAGAGCGGAAAATTTTTAATTGGCTTAGGCGGTGATCACGGCGTCACTTATCCGATTGTTCGAGCGCTTGCTAAGCAAGGCAAAAAAGTCGGCATTATCCACCTTGATGCACATTATGATAACCTGCCATCGCACGAAGGTGATCAATACGCTCGATGCAGTCCATTCAAGCGACTTTATGAGCAAGAAGGGGTACGCAATGAAAGCATTATTCATACAGGCATTCATCGTGCCCTCGAAACAAGCCAGAAAGCGGACGAAATGCCAAAGAAGCTGGAGCAGTAACGATTACGATTAACGACATTCGTGGCCACAACGATTTGAAAGCTCTTGCTTCAAATATCTATCAACAAGCGAGCCAAGATGTTGATGTCGTCTATTTGAGCATTTGTAGTGATGTCTTAGATTATGCCTTTAATCCAGGTGGACCTGTTGACGGAAATGGATTGACGTCGTTTGAATTGCTTACACTTGTACATGAGTTTTGCAAATTAGGTATCGTTGGGATGGATTTTGTTGAAGTGTACCCACAACAGGATCCGAGCCAGTTTTCTTCCCACCTTGCCTCCACGATTATTTTATATGCACTCGCCGGTACAGTATTACATCATACCAAAACAAACTAAGATATAAGCTCAACTTAAAACATGGTTCTTTTTTCGATTCTAAAGTTCGCCATTAATACTCGTGCAATAGTTGGTATACTTATGATAGTCCCTCTTCTTTTTGCAACGTTTAACGGCGTTTGTTTTTTGAATGATACTCAAAATCTTTGACTAATTTGGTGATAGTATGCATGAAATGAAAGATGAAGACACAAGAAAATTACAAAGCTTTATTCCAGTCGCAGACACAATTGTCGCTACGTTCGGGAGTAACTGTGAAGTCGTCATTCATGACTTAAGAAACGTTCAATCGTCTTTGATTTATATTAAAGGAACGGTAACAGGAAGAGAACTCGGGGCTCCAACAACGGAAGTCATTTTAAAAGAAATCCGCAGTGACGGCGATCAAGTGAAAGATATGCTAGGCTTTACTTCGCGTACACGTGACGGAAAGTTTATCAAGTCTTCCGTTTCTTTTATTCGTACCGACTCTGGAAAAGTGATCGGATTCCTTGGTATTAACTTTGATGTCACTGCCTTCTCAATGGTCAACCAAATCATTAATGAATTCTCGTTGACGTATGATGTCGATCAAATTGATCGAACGATGAATGAATCGTATGCAAAAAATATTGAAGAAGTTTTTGAGAATATGATTGAAAATACACTCCTCGACATTCATGTTCCGATCCACAAAATGTCACGGGAAGACAAAATTCACTTTGTGCAACAGCTTGATAACAACGGAGCCTTCCTTATCCAAGGTTCCGTTGAGCGTATTACGCAAGTGCTTGGTGTCTCAAAGCAAACGATTTACAACTATTTAGAAGAAACGCGGACAGAGACTTAAATAACATGTCTCTGTCAAAGAATAAAAGACAGAATTTTCTCAATCAACTAGGAGGGGCTAGACCTTGGAGCAGCATAACACAGACACTCAACAAACAACATTATCACCAACATTAAAAGATCGATTAAAGGTCATTGGCACAAGTGCAATCATTACCGCTTCCTTTATCGGTCCTGGTACCGTGACAACAGCAACACGCGCTGGTGCCTCATTTGGCTTTGCTCTTCTCTGGGCTGTGCTTTTTTCAGTCATTGCCACGATCATTCTGCAAGAGATGAGCGCTCGTCTCGGCATTATTACCCAAAAAGGACTCGGAGATGCTGTTCGAGAGCAGTTTAATCATCCGATTTTAAAATTCGGTTCTATGTGGCTCGTCATTATGGCCATTTTCGTTGGGTGTGCAGCGTATATGGCCGGTGATTTACTTGGAACATCTCTTGGATTAACGACATTAACAGGAATTCCAACTAATACCCTCGGTCCAATTGTCGGGGTGTTCATCTTAATTCTAGGCTTAACCGGAAGTTATAAACTGATTGAGAAAGTTATGGTTGGCTTAGTGATTGTCATGAGCGTGACGTTTATTACAACAATGGTTGTCGTACAGCCAAACCTTGGTGAAGTATTTGCCGGAGCACTTGTACCGACGATTCCAACAGGGTCGATCCTCCTGGTTATCGCCTTAATCGGGACAACAGTCGTTCCATATAATCTCTTTTTACATTCTTCCATCGTTCAACAACGGTGGAATAAACCGAGCGATTTAAGAGAATCTCGTTTGGACCTTTACGTTTCAATTGGTGTTGGTGGACTTATTACTGCATCGATCTTAATTACTTCTGCGGCAATGATTCGAGGATTAGAAGTGAGCAGTGTAGCTGATTTATCGATTCAATTAGAACCGTTACTTGGAAGCTGGGCTATGACATTCACAAGCATTGGTCTCTTTGCCGCCGGTCTCTCTTCTGCCCTCGCCTCTGCTCTTGGGGCCGCTATTACAGCATCAAGTATCTTCCAATGGAAAGATGGTATGAAAGATAAACGTTTTAAGCTTGTGTTTTCAACCGTTATTATCATCGGGATCATTTCTTCAGCGATCGGCTTTGAACCAATGTCTGTTCTCATACTTGCGCAAGCATTGAATGGCATTTTACTACCGTTTATCGCAATCGTCTTGCTCTTCATTATGAACAACAAACAACGTCTCGGCGAGTATACGAACACCGTGAAAATGAACATTTTAGGCGGCATCGTCGCGCTGATTTGTACCGGTCTTGGCTTGTACAGCTTAATTGATGCGATTCGAGCCATTCTTGGCTAAAAGAAGCAAGGGGAGTCCGAAAAGGGATGTATGTTCCTTTTGGACTCCCTTCCTTATTATTGTTGATTAGCTAGCTGCAAAACCGTTTCATATAACACAGTAGCACCGCTTGCACAATCGTTTTCCGAGCTCCATTCACGTGGATTGTGACTAATCCCCTCTTTTGACCGAACAAAAATCATCCCAATTGGACATAGTCCTGTTAATTGCATCCCGTCATGCCCAGCTCCACTTGGCAATGAAAAAGGGACGATCCCCAACTTTTCACAAGCAACTTCAACCGCTTCTCGGATGCTCGTTGCACAAGGAGCAGGGGCAACACGTTGCATCGTGTCAATTTGAAGGGCAATTCCTTGCACGTCACACAATTTTTTTGCCTGATTGGTGATCCTCTCTTCAACTTGATTACGAACCTCTTCATCACTATCACGCAAATCAACCGTAAATTGAACGTGACTAGGAATAACGTTGACTCCACCTGGTCTGACACTTATTTGTCCGACGGTAGCAACTGCGTGCTGATAAGCTTTCGCTTCGGCTTCAATCACTTGCATCACTTTCGCTGCAGTCATCAAGGGATCTTTTCTCATCGACATCGGTGTAGCTCCAGCATGCCCCGCTTCGCCTATCAATGTCCACTTCGTCCATAAATGACCAGCAATCCCTGTCACAACCCCTACTGGTAAACCATTACTTTCGAGCACCTTTCCTTGCTCAATGTGCATTTCAAGATACGCTTTGACAGACTGCGGCTTACGTGCGGCCTGCTCCAAATCAGCAGGACACAAACCGTTCGCTGTCATCGCTTCTGCAATTGTCACACCCGCTTGATCCTGAGACCTAAGATCATCTTGTGTCAACGTCCCCGCAAACGCGCGACTGCCGATCATCCCAAATCCAAATCGGCTTCCTTCTTCATCAGTAAAAGCGATGACTTCGATTGGATGATCCGTCTCCACTTTTTGTTCAGTTAATGTCTGGACGACTTCGATTCCAGCGATCACGCCTAGCGCCCCATCGAATTTACCACCGTTAGGTACCGTATCGATGTGGGAGCCGATCAAAACAGCCGGGGTCTCCTTCCGTCTTCCTTCCTTACGACCGATGAGATTGCCAACCGCATCTTCTCTCACTGTCATCCCTGCTTGCTCCATATATGCGATCACAAGATCTTTTGCCTTACGTTCTTCTCCCGTAAACGAAAACCGACTAATCCCGCCATTTTCCTGTTCTCCAATATGGCTAAGCTCTTCAAGCCGTGACCACATCCGTTTCGCATTGATCATCATTTTACTCGCTCTCCTTCATCTGAAAACGAAAATGACATTCTCCTTCTTTAAGCACATACTTATCATGAATGACCTCAAAATTTGGATTGTAGCCTTTGGCAATCGATGGATCGATCATTTGACAGTACAAAATGCCATGTTCTTGCATGCCATCTTTTGACCATTGTTCTGCAAATGCACATTTTGTAAACGTTTGTTCGATTTCCTTTGGGTGAAATGTCGTCTCAAAGTTAAATAGTTCACTACGCCCCATGTCATAACTAGAGAGATAGTGGTCAATCGTGTTCGGCTTGCCAGCCGCTGCTGCACGTCTCGCAATATCGCGTCCACGCGCCTCACCAAAACGACCGACCCCCGCTCTGATCGCTTCTTGACCCTCTTCTCCATAGCGATCAACAACCGCTTTGGTAATATGAGCAAACATCTTAGCCATCATCGCATACACTGTATGAGCTTCTAGCCCTGCCTCTTCTTGAGCCTGTTGATAAGCTAGAAACGTTTGCTCAACCGTCTCATCGTCAGCAAGGTTTGCATGTGAAAACAACGCCTTTTCCCCAACTTGAGCCGACCTGTCTCCTGTGCGTTGGCATAAATCAATGACTTGTTCTTCGCATAAGAACATAACCCCTTTTCGAACGGCCTCTTCCCCCTCTTTACCAAAAGCAGTTGTGACCTCTTTCGTTAAAGCCGCATATAACTTTGCCATGATTTCATACATCGTAACGGGTTCAAGATGTTTGATTACATTCATTTGCTCTGTCATGTTGATTCCCTCGCCTCGTTTTAAGTTTAACCGAACCTTTCACTATACTCGTTATCTTTTATTATAAGATTCGGCGCTTGAATAAATCAATAGAAGAAACTCGTCATCTCCGTTAACCCTTCTACCTTATTTTACTATTAATCTACTTGACCGTCCAACTTATGGCAGCTACTAAAGGGGCGCTTAAAAGGAAAGCAACCCACATAAAAAGGCTGACCCATATGAGCCAACCTCACTTTGCCTTTACAGCTTTACATCAATCGATCCACCAAGATGAGGCTGGGCCGCATGCTGAATTGCCGCTACGTCACCTGAACTCATCAGCTTCTGCAAGGCATCACTTTGCTGCTCCGCGTTGCCCATCGCCTTCTTCATCACCGCCATACTCGCTTGCTGTTGCACCTGACCTTGACTCAGCGCCATTGAAAGTAGTGCAATATCCATGTTCACCCTCCTTTCCTCTCATTACCTATTTATCCTTAACCCGCCAAACTGCACCATCTGACGCAAACGCCGTATCGACAAGCCCGTTAAATCAGCTAATTCCATTAATGAAAGAGACACATTTTCACGCACCAGATCCCGCACTCGCTCATAATCGAGGAGATAATCTTCATGACAATCCTGGCAAAACGGCAGCGTCCTATCTTCCTTCAACCGACCACATTCTGGGCAAAAGGCATCTTCCACCTCAATCACTCCTCTATCCGCTATGTATTCATGTTCAAAAAGGCGGAATAGTAGAGCAAAGAGATTCGACCGCTATCATCCTCAAACTTTTTGAACTGCTTTTTATTAAGAAACGACATACGGAGCAAAAGCATGCGATAATTCATCTTCTACTTTCTGCACCCGTGTCAGCAGTGTAAATTGGATTAATTCCTTCACACGTCCAAACTCATTTTGCTCATATGCCGATACTGTAAGCTCTAGTGATTGACGCAATTTTGTAAATTGTACTGTCACTTCTTCTCCTGTAAGCTCGGCTAATACTGGCGTAACTGAACGTTCTAGCACTGCATAAGCCGTCATCACATCTTCAAATAAGATAACGGATTGCTCAAATTGACCTTCATTCAGCTGTGTCCGAATATGAGCAAGTCCTTCCTTCATCGTCTCGACCAATTCAACAGCCTGCTTCATTACCTCTATATACCGTTCCACCGAATCACCCATTTCTAAAAAAGTTCACTACTTCTTCTATCGGCTCCATTCTATAAATCCTTTAGCCACCATTCACTTCTAATGAATCTCAGTCGAATTCAACTGCCGCTGTAAAACAGCAACCTCTTGCTGCAGTTCCTTAAACTGCTGATTCAAGTCATCAATTTCGCTAGACGACCATTCATAAGCTTGCACATATTCAGCAATTTCTTTCATTTCATGTAGCTTCGCATCCAGTTCCTCTAAAAGAAGTGCTTGCCGCTTACTCCATTCCAGCTGTTCCTTCAGAAACGCTAACCGTTCTTCGGTTTCTTTATCCATTTGTAACTCCTTTTTCAAGAAATTGTGATGCCTCCATCGTATCATAGCTTAGTTAAATAAATGTTTAATTAATGGGGAATTACCCATTTATCTAGATAAACAAAAAATGAGCAACCTCAATTGGCTACTCCGTCTATCTCTTATTGAAGCAGCCTCAGCACCGATTGAGATTGCTGAGTCGCTTGAGCAAGCATCGCTAATGCAACTTGTGAAAGAATAGAATGCTTTGTATATTCCATAAATGCTCTTGCCATATCTACGTCGCGAATGCGAGATTCAGCTGCTTGGAGGTTTTCACTCGTATTGGCAAGACTTGACATCGTATGCTCTAATCGATTTTGATAGGCGCCCAATCGTGACCGCTCAGAGGAAACACGCTCAATCGCTCTCGTCACTCGGTCGATGACAGCACCTGCCTTCACATGATCAGAAACATCAAGCCCATCCTCACCTTGATCACCTTTCAACCCCAACGCCTCTGAGCGTATGTCATGAAATTCAATCTTCATGCCCTGCCCAGCATTCGCCCCTATTTGCAGCGAAAGCGTCACCTTCCCATCTCCACCAGATCCATTTAACAGCTTGCGCGTATTAAATTCCGTCGTGTTCGCAATGCGATCAATTTCTTCTCGCAATTGATGGAGCTCATTTTGAATCGCTTGCCGCTCCGAAACAGTATTCGTATCATTCGCAGCCTGCACAGCTAATTCTCTCATTCTTTGCAAAATCGAATGCGTTTCTTGAAGCGACCCTTCCGCCGTTTGAATCAAGGAAATGCCATCATTCGCATTTCGATATGCTTGATGTAAACCACGAACTTGACCACGCATTTTCTCGGAGATCGCCAGTCCAGCCGCATCATCAGCCGCACGATTGATCCGAAGACCCGAGGACAGTCGCTCCATCGCTCGTTGGCTCATAGAGGAATGATCATTAAAGTTGCGATAGGCAGTGAGTGCAGTTCGGTTATGGTTGATGATCATAGGGGGACCTCCTTCTTCAAGACGACGTAACAATAGTCCTTTTCTTTTTTATCGGTAGAAATGAGCTAGGATTGTAGGAGATGATAGAAATAAGACGTTGAAGCTAAATCTCGATTAAAAATCTAAACTGGTCCTTTTTTAATGTATAATGATCTTCCTTGATACTTTCAATGCTTTTGAACAAAACGTTCCCAATGTTGCTGATCATCTAAGAATATTCGTCTCTATAACTAAGTCTAAAGAAATATCCATCTCAATCAGTTCACCTTCGACTATGCATACAGCTCTGTACCATTTTTCTTAAGTACATCTATTCCAAGTACCTTTCCTGCTTCCATTAGTCGTTTCGTTACTTCGATGTCTTCTCTGCTAGGTGTGGGATCTTGACTAGAATGAGCTTGAAGTTTAGATAATAGATTAGCAGTAGTTGTTACTGTATCACCACCAACTTCAAATTCATTAGCGGTCAAAGCACCAGCTGGACCAGAACCTTCCCCAGCTCTTTTTGCTTAAATGTCTCTCCACCAATATCTATTGAATCTCCAGCTGTGACGTTTTCCTTAATTCACTCGAGCAACTATTCCCACAATCCTAGTTGAACAACATTGTTTTTGTCGTGTTTTAAGTCAAAGAAAAAAGGACGCTCAATTGGTCGAAAACGCCCCGCTCGCCCCATTGTTTTTGCACACTGTTTGTTAAGAAACTAAATAGTTAGTTCTCCTTTTTAGATAGTAGCTCTTGTTTTGCAATAGATACTTCTATAAGAGAACTCATTTCCTTACGATTCTCAGTTCGATAAAGGTCTCGTAATAGCAAATGTAGTAGTCAAGATTCATAATCATTTCAACACGTTTTTGTAAATTCCTGGCTTCTATTCCAAAACGAGCATCTAAATAATCTTTAATTGCATGTTGACTTTCAGAAACCCTCGCTCTTTCTTCAGCCTGTTCTACTGCCATCCTTATTACTCTCGCCATTCCTAACACCTCCATAATTTTTTCAACATACTTCTTTATCAATAAATTTGTCCGAAATCACAATAATGGTTGCCATTAACCTTACTTGCTTTTCCTCATCGTTCATTCTCTTCGCTAATTCTACCGTCTCAATTGCTCGTTCGGAACGATCCACAGAATTTCTCTCATCACTTCTCTTGGGTGAACAAGACTAGAGTTCAACGTCCCTACACTAACCGTATGAATGGCAGTTGGTTAGTTCTTAGTGTCTAAGGTTAGAAGCATGAGCTGTTCACGATCCGAGTCTACTAGGAAGGGCTTGAGCAGGTGGTAGGCATCTTCTGGTGACTTGATCTTACGGTTCTTGTACAACAAGCTCGACTCCCTAACCATCTTGAGTGAGACAATATTCACTCGCTTTGCTGGTTCCTGTTTCTTTTCCTTCACTACGTCTACTAATGGCAATGTTAGCTTTTCAGTTGGTTGATACTTTCTCATTTCACATTCCTCCTAAAATAGAAATAGCCTCTACTCCCTTGATGGAAGTAGAGGCATTGGACGCTTGTTTCTTGAACATCTAGTGCTCATAGTACAAACGTATGTTCCATGAATATAATATATATCTGAATTGTATTTTATTTCAATTTATGCAAAAAATATATTGCAACCAATCACCGCTACTCACATTAGGGCTTTCGGGGCACAATCACTTTCCCCTTTTGCCCCAAAAGAAAAGAGCAACCCACTTTGCTATCCACTTTTCCTAATCAGCTAAATTCGTGCTTCCCTTTTGGCTTGCGTGATTATTTCATCTAAGCTAACACTTTCATTAGAAGGAATTACCACCTTTCCTACCTTGAACTCCTTATCATTGTTACATTCACTACATTTAAGAGTTGAAGGTGTATCATTCCCACTATCAACTAATAAACTATTACACTCACCACAAAATATAACACCAAAGTCACTCATTTCAATTTCCCTTCGTAATGTAATAGAGAGACCCTAGCAAAGCTAGAGTCCCTCTTAAATTGAATAATAGAATTATCCAAGTAATTGTAATACAGCTTGTGGAGCTTGGTTTGCTTGTGCAAGCATTGCTTGAGAAGCTTGAGAAAGAATGTTGTTCTTCGTCATTTCCATTACTTCACGAGCCATGTCTACGTCACGGATACGAGATTCTGCAGCTTGTAGGTTCTCAGCTGAAGTACCCAAGTTAGAAATTGTATGCTCTAATCGGTTTTGGAACGCACCTAACTCTGAACGTTGTGCAGAAACTGATTCAATGGCATCATTGATGACACTAATTGCAGCTTGAGCTTTATCATGACTTGTAACATCTAGCGCAAACTCAGATGCGTTATTATCCGTACCATCTGTTACTTCTTGAGTTGTACGAAGAGTCGCTTGTTGACCATTACTTGCAGTAATAGTGTCCCCTTCAACTGATCCACTAACACTTAAAGCAGCAGAGCGCATATCTGCAATATTAATCGTGAAACTTTGACCACTATTAGCTCCAATTTGGAAGTTAGATGTGAAATCTCCGCCACCCTTAACAGCAAACTCTACTTCTTTAGTATCATCAATACTTGCAGCAACATTAACACTTACTCCAGTATCTCCAATTGCAACATTTGAAGAATCCTTAGTTGTAACTGTTTCAGAACCAGCAACTACATCGCCGTTTCCATCTTCCAGTGTTAACTTAACATCTCCTACAGAGAATGTACCAGCAGTTCCAACTTCCAATTTATCTGTATCAAATGTTAATTCAATATTGTCAATTGTAGCAGTTCCTGAAGAAATTTGTGTAGTAGTATTACCTCCGTCAAGAGATGCTACCCAAGCGTCACCTGTAACATTGAATGTCCCTTGTGTTTCAGGAGTAGGATCTGCAGCAAGATCTGGTTCAGTTAGATTTGCTGCAGTAACTGTAAAGTCTCCTACCTTTACTCCCTCAGCTGCAAAATCATCTCCTGTACCTGTAGCAGTGCCTAATACACTATCACTTGAATCCTTAATGGTAATTGTAAAAACACCGTCGTCTTCTGTTACTTCAATTTTATTACCGTTTGCAATCATATCAGGATCAGTACCATCATAAGTTACAGAAGTTATCCCTGTATCCCCAGCTGTCAATGCAATGTCTGAATCAAAAGAAACATCTACAGTATAGTTTCCAGCAACTGCACCAGATTGTGCATCAACGCCTGTTAAACTTTCATTAGCACTCTCAAGATTACCTGCAAATTCTCCTTCTTCAATTTGGAGTTTATAACTTCCACCTGTAAGACTAGAGTTACCGTCAACTGCTAAATTAGAAATTCCAGAGTCATTATATTGAACATTTCCCTCTAAACCATTGGTTTGACCTCTTAAAACATTTTGCGTATTGAACTCAGTAGTGTTACCAATACGGTTGATTTCAGAAGTTAGCTGATTCATTTCCTTCTGAATTTCAAGGCGGTCAACTTCAACATTTGTATCGTTCGCTGCTTGAGTAGCTAGCTCACGCATACGTTGTAGGATGTTGTGTGTTTCTTGTAATGCACCCTCAGCTGTTTGGATCATTGAGATACCATCTTGCGAGTTACGAGACGCTTGGTCAAGTCCGCGGATTTGAGCACGCATTTTTTCAGAGATTGCTAATCCAGCTGCATCGTCCCCAGCTTTGTTAATACGAAGACCTGAAGCTAGTTTCTCCATTGAATTTTGTGCATTGTTTTGGTTCACGCCCATCTGACGAAGAGCGACCTCTCTTTTTCCAATCTCAAATGAACCTCCCACGACTCTCAATCCCAGTCATACCAATCACTCCAGCAATTCTAGTTAAGCAACATTAGTGCAAAAAAATAGAACGGAAAGTTCCGTTCCCAAAACATAGAATGCCTCAATGGTTTGGAAGCAAAATGCTCAAAAGAGTAGCTTCCATTTGTTTTCCAAATGGAAGACCATCAAGTCCAACTGACTCAAGAAGTTGCTTCCCCTACCTGTTTGTGACACTCTTCCATGAAACCCTTCTCTAGTTGTGCAACCTAGTTTTCTAAAGAAAACCACTAAAATACCCCAACTTGACCCTAACGTATTGTCAGAACCAACATCATTGTCAACTCGGTCGCTACTGACGATGAAAACGGCACAAGACGGCTCCGACTTGCTAACCTCTCTCCAACATAGTCGTCACTTCTCTCTCGTAACTGAATTCCAAAAAGAACCGTACAAGAGCAATCTCAAAGATGTCACGCTGAGCAATATTTTTCTCCTTGCTGTAATCTCGAATCATTTGATCTAACTGATTGCTCATGTGGACTGACTTCGTGACAAAGATACCTGGAACAGAGTACCTTGGAAGACCTTGTGCTCCCTTCGATTGAACTGACATCTTGTCAATCAATTCAACCAAAACTTGTTGATTTTCATCTAGGTACTGCAACAGTGGTAAGTACCTGCCCAACGAACCTAGCTCACTCGTAGATGGAAAAGCCACTACTCCCTCAACATCATCTTCGTGATCTTTAGGGGCTGCCCCAGTTGCCCCGATTTCTGAACTAGACCCCTTCTCTAAAATGTAGTTGTTCCGTTCATCATTCCAAACATACCCCTTGGAAGTCATGTACAAGGCTAGTGCTCTAGCATTCTCAAAATCTAATTTCTCAGCAATCTCCTTCGCATTCCACTGCTTCTTCGCAAACAAGGCAACCACTTCATCAGCTTTACTAACTCTAGAATTGACATTTTTTGTTGAGCTAGTCTGACCATTTAGAATGTAATTTCCAATGTTTTTGTCAAAAGTATAACCCTCTAATCGAAACGCATTGTCTAAAGAACGATAGGTACTGTAACCTAAATCGGCAGCAACCTCTTCCCTGCTTTTGCCACGACTAATCTCATTCCTAGCTAATTGTAACTTTTCTCTTTTGCTCAATTCATGAATCGCTTTTTCCATCATACTTCTCTCCTTTGAAAAGGACTTCCTTAACATCTGATAAGAAAGTCCATTGTAATTAAAGTGCTTCTACTGCTTCTTCTAGCTGTGACATAGAAGCATGAGTGTAAATTGATGTAGTTTTTAGATCCGAATGCCCCAAAAGTTTGGACACACTAACAATGTTTACGTTCTTCTCGACCAACCGTGAGGCAAACGAATGCCTAAACGAATGCGGTGTAATTGTTCGCTTCCAACCCAAGGCTCTTCTCGTCTCACGAACAAGGGCTTGGACTCGTACCTTTGACAATCGACCTGTTTTCTCTGTCGCAAAGAAAGCATTTGATTCCACTCTCCACTGGCAATAGTCTTCTAAGATGTCATAGAGCTTGTCCGACATAGGAATTGTTCTTGACTTGTTTCCCTTGCCACTGCGAACATAAATTTTCTTTTTCTCCATATCTACGTCTTCCACATCAAGTGCCAATGCTTCTGCAATTCTAAGCCCTGAGTAGAACAGCGTAATAACAACGACCTTCCCTAGCTTGTGCTTCATTTTTCCCACAAACTCCATCACTTCTCGCTCTGTTAGGTAATCACGTTCTTGTTGTGGGATACGCACAGGCTTGATCTCAGAAGCAAGGTCAACAGTGCACCATTTCTTTTTCCAAGCTAGCTCAAAGAACTTTTTTTGTGCAATATGCATACGTTTCATGCTAGATGGCTTGTACTGCCTTTCTTCTCTAAGCATGAGTTGAAACTTCTCGACATCATCTAACACAATGTCTTCGGTAAACACCTGGCAGTTGAACTGTTGTTGCAACCACTTCTCAAAGAAGGTCAAATCCTGAGTGTAACCAGTAATCGTTGCTTTGCTCCTGCCTAAAGCCTTTAGGTCATCAACAAATAATGAAATGTGCTCTTGAAAAAGCATCATACCATCTCCTTTCGTTTCCTATATCTGGTATATAATATATGGATATAAAATGACTTAATCCAATTTCTGTAAATTATGTTCGTCACCTAAATACCGTCAGTGGCGTCAGAACCATCAACGGGACGAAACGGACGGCACTGACGACAAGAAAGGGTCAAGTTGGGTGGGATCAAACCCTTAGCCTAAATCTTCAAATTCCTCTTCAAAATCATAGTCATCTTCTTCATCATTAAGTGGACGGTGTAATGCTTTCTCACCTGTACCTCCTTCGCCTTTGACTTCAACATGTTTTTCTAACGTGATTTTCTTGAAGTCTCCTGCATGACGAATGTCGTAGTAGATGCCAATCTCTTCTAAGTTGGACTTCACTTCTTTCAGACGTTTGCTAAGAACATTGGCATCTTTCGCCCATGTTTTGACTCTAGTATTAATCCGTTCTCTTTCGGCTGTTCTTTCTAACTCTTTGAGAAGTGAGGATACACTACCTGACCAATTGGTTGTATTTTTCAGCAGTGCGATCACTGCAGCCGCTACTGGATGAGAGGCTAGGGCTTCTTCGTTCGCTGTATCTTGATTACTGAGGTAGGCTTTACGGAACTCATCTCCATCTAAGCCTAGTACTTCTGCAATGGCAAATCCCCAATAGGTGAAATCTGCCATTCTTCCAACCTCTTCTAGCTCTGTTTCATCGTATTGAGGAATGGCAGCTGAGATAGCATTGAAGATTGCACCTAAAAACTTAGGTACGTCTGCTTCGAAAGACTTCCATATCGTTCTCTCAGACTGTCTTTCTGTTTTAGGGATTCTGTCTAGCTCTAGAACTATGGAACGATCAAGTAAGTCAGGTCTAGTCGCCACAATGTTAATGCCATTTAAAGAAACACTTCTTTTGAACCTAAGAATGGTTTCATCACTGTCAGTGTACAGCGTTCTTTTCGTAAATGCTCCACCAGTCGCAGCCATACAGAGCATGTCACTCTTCTCAGCTGACAAAGTGTCTAGGTTGTCAAAACAAGGCATGTAGTTGTTAGAAAGGACAATTGCTAAGTCTGATTTTGATGTCGGCATGGACAAGAGATCCTGCATGGCTGGATCAACAATCTGCTTGACCATTCTCATCGTTGTGGACTTAGCGGCTCCTTTTTCTCCAAAAAGTACAAGAATAACATGAGCAATCTGTGGTAAAAAGCAACTCACTAAATAGGTTGTAAAAAGAACCGTGTCAGAATGTTTCTTGAATCGAAAGTGTTTTTCCACTAAATTTATTAACTGATTAGGCTGTACCGTAAAATCTGGCTCTACCTGCTCTTTCATGTTCCGATTCCGTGTAAAAAGAATTGGAGGATTTTTCTCGATCCAAGAGCCTTCTTCGTTGAACTTCACTACTCTCCAATCAGAATCACACAGATCATAGTAGAAACTCCCGTCATCTTCACCAATCCGCTTTTGGAGCGTCCGTTCATTCTCCGAGAAAATGGCTTTCATTTCTAGCACCTTTAGGGCTTGACTGATTGCATCACTACCTGGGGCTGAGTTCTTATGTTCAAAGTACATTTTCGTAAGGTACAACTTAAACTTTTGACTCTTCATCTCCATCACTTCCCAATGTCCATTCTTTTGAATTGCTACGAAAGGCTCTTCAATGTCATTCTTAAAGTACTGAAAGTTCTCGACTAGTTTGATGATAATGTCTGATTGTTTTTCTTCTTCTCCAACCGTTTCAACATCATCTTCCTTCACCATTTCACGTAAAGACTTCCAGTTCTCTCCACTACAACTGTTATGATGACAACCTGCAGCAAGGCCGCCACTGTCGTATTGAATGATGTAGGCAGAACGATCCGAATGATCACTATTCCATGGGCAAGTACCAAGAATATACTTAGTCGCATTTCCACTGTAAGGAGCACTGTAAGCTAGGTCTAAGTCATGCTTCTCAATGAAATTACAGACATCTAAGGTTTTTCCTTTACTTTTTTTATTCAATGTTGCCTCTACCTTTGGCTTTTTAGCTGCCATCTGTTTGATCTGCTCTACACTTGTTAGGCTCTGATGCTCAGGAATTTTTGCAAGCTTTGACCAACGATGAGGACGTTCTGTTGTGTCATCACCTTTGCATGCTTTTGTTCCATAGAATTTCACGATTCTAGATGGGTTGTAAGTCGTCACGTCTACTTGAGCCTTGTCTGTTGAGTACAGGAAGTCCAATGCAGCTAAGAAAGCTTTGATGGCTTCAACATTTTCTTTTATGTTATCTAGATCTACTGGTAGCAACATATGATAGCCATTTCCACTGTCTGCTACAATCGGTTCTGGAAATTCCTCTGCCATCAGATCTTTTCTAATCTTTTTAATCAAATCTACTGCAGCTTTCTTTTCATCCTCTGATGAAGAAATACCACTTGCTCTGACTGGATCGATATCAATTAGGACATAGCTTATTCTCTCGATATCTCCATCTGTACTTGTTGTTTTCGCATATGGTTGTAGGCGATTTTTACATCTAGCTAGCAATTCTTCTTTTACGGGATTCAGTGTGAAGTAGATATCATACTTACCGATGTATTTCTTAACAGAATTCACTAATGAATCATGATCACTGAAATACCCTGAAACCGTTCCTTTATCCGTTTTAAGAATACGAACTTCAATTACTTCTCCTGGCTTTTTCAGAGTGTTTAATGTAGTTTGTAGTGTTGCTTCATTCATTGTTATTCCCCCTTTGCATTTATACCCAGTAGACATTTTAGCTACATCTACCGGGAATGGTTTAAACAGTTATATTTCTTGATTGGTTAGTCATCTAAACCTAGTTCATCATCATCGTCAAGTCCCATTATTTCATCCGCTTCATCTAATTCAAGATCAAGGTCATCTGCGTCATGAGCGAAGATGTTTTCCGCTTGCTTCTTTCTCTCTTCTGCTTGCCTAGCAACAGCTTTTTTTCTAATCTCTTGCTTGGATGGCTTTTTCTTTACTTTTTCTGTTTTGTCTCTTTTGATGCTGACGATGTTGGAGTAGATTTCTCCGTCCTTCTCGACATTCTCAACAATGACTTGTACAGGAATACCTACTAGGTCATCAAGATCAATTGCTTCCCCAGGAGCAGGTAAACAATCTAGCTTTTCTAACAGCTTAATCATCTTCCCTCTTTTACTCCATGAGTAGTTAGGTGAGATGTAAAGGTCAACCATTTCACCTTCATCGTCCTCAACCTCGACTTTGATGTTTAGGACTACACGCTTACCATCTTCAGAATATTGGCTGTCTCTTTCAGCTAGTTCTGCTAAAGTTGTGATGCCTTTGTATGAACCCTCATCAATATTTCTTTTGTTTCCTTCTGGTCTTGCTAGTACATTTTTTACAGCTAAATCTTCTAATCTCATTTTTCATTCCTCCAATTGTAGTTTTCTCCCCCTTAACCTGTTTTTACCGTCCGTATCGTCGGTTTCGTCAACAGTTGCTCGTACTGACATCACTGACGGTCTTTTATGGTGAGGAGAGTGTTTTTTAGGAGTTGTTATCTCCTGTGAATCTATTACAAATTATAAGTGGGATTAACACTTTTCCCTCTGGAAGAAAAACCGTGTATTTCACTAAAACAGAAAAAAAGAACAAACCTTTTTTAGGTTTGCTCTTTCCTTATTAGTCTTCACTTACTTATCGTTACCCTGTTTGATTTCTCTCATGATCGTGTCAAATGTATGACTGGAAAAATCTTTTCTTAATACGATATTATTTTCAAAACGCCTTAGATTCATATAGTTATTAAAATAGACCAAATCTTGTTCATCGTACTCCACTTCTTCATTCTCCTGAAAAAACAATAACAAAATCCATTTAATAAAATTGGTGATAGAATCTATTTCTTGAATGAAGATATTGAACTGATGGGCGGATAATTCCATCACTAAATCAATATACGTTCCCCATTGCTGTACCATGGGCATGTTTGTTGAGTACAGCATTAGTTGTAACCTAGCTCTTCTCTCTATTTCTGTTATTTCTGGATTCGTTGAATCAATTAGTTTTTCATAGTTTTTGCAGATCTTTTTCAACGTATGTAATTTCAGGTGCTTTTCAATCAAATAGTGATGCAGATGTTTATTTTCTTCTGACAAGTTCTGCTCTTGAATACTATCATTCAAATGCTCTGAAAATAGTTTGTAGTTCGTGAAGTTAATGTTATGCACGTTATTTTTTAGTATTCGTTGATACACCGTATTTAGTAGGTCTTTAGTTGACTTTATACCCATCAGTATCGGCATTTCACCGCTAACCTGGAAATCATGAATCGTAATAGGAGATTCGAAACGACTATCTCTTGAACCTTTTTTAGCTTCTGCCTGTTTTCTCGACTCTGCCTCAGCTTTCGTTTTATGATTTAGTGTATTAAATCTATTAATTGCATTTCTTAAGGTATTATGGAATATACTCTTCCTCATCTGTGATAGCTACCTTTTTATAGGATTCTGAATATGCTTTGTCTTGCTGAAGATACTGGTTCATACTCATTTGTTCACTGGTTATAGGATTTCTCATCTTGATAAAAGCAATTAAGTGAAAAGTCACAAATTCCATGAAATCCTCTATCGGTATATAAAAAACAGCTCCAGGGTTATTACTTCTCGCTCGTAGAGTGGCTTCTTTCACCTTCTGGTATAACAATATTTTCACTTCCTTTTTTGTAAACATTGAGTTATTTTCATTAGACTGTCTCATTAGTATACCACCAGTCAGATGAACAAAAAAAAGAGAGCACAGCTTACTCCCGTTTTTATCGTCAGTACCGTCCTTATCGAACATTTTGACTAGACTTTCAGCATTGACGACAATTTTGGCGAAATAATACCCTAACCTCCGATGATTGGAAGTTAGGGATTTGACATTACTTTTCATTCTTATTAGTAATAATTGATACTAATTTATAGAAGTTTGTATTTTTTCAATAGGTCTGTGACTGCTTCATTGACGACTTTCTTTACACTGATACCTGCTTTTTTTAGTCTCATGACTTCCTCATAGAGTTCTACTTCAAGGTACGTTGTAATTCTTACGTCTTCCTTTTCTTCAGGACGCTTTAGTAACTGCTTCATTTCTGTTGGTACTTGTTTGTTCTCCATGTTTGTTCCTCCCATGTTGTAGACGTTTTTAATTAATTTATTGTTTATTTTCTCGTCTACTTTTTTGCCTACTTTTGTTTTCTTCTTTCGTTTCTTTGGTACTCATGGGTTTAATAATCTTCTGGAAACAAAATCATCACATGATCGACTTTGTCCATTGCCCAGACTGTTCTTGAAATGGGCTTAGTCTCCTTCAGCGTTACAAAAATTTGCGTTTCTCGTTGTGGTTGTTCTTGTCTTTGCCTAAGGAGTTGCTTGTTTTCGGTGATGCTGAACTCAAACACTTGGAGATAATCAGTCAATATTTCATGGCACTCATGTAAGTATCGAACGATGAAGTGTTTATGTTCATCTGGCAACTCTTCTGAGACTGATCTTGTCATGTAGATCGGTTTGTCTGCTTCAAACATTTTTGCTCACCTTCCTACCTGTGATTTCTCAAACAACCATTCCTCTACTTCTTGATCATGCGAACCGACTACTGAGTAGTACAGCTGGAACTCATGATCGTTACGAATGGCACATCGGTAGTAGGCTATTTCTCCAGCTTCCACTCGTTCCACGTATTCTAGTTCTAATGTTTGCTCTAGCTTTGCCAACACACCGTCCCTTTTCTCCAACACAAAAAGAGCCTGCCAAGGTGGCAAGCGAAATTCGAGTAGGTACTCATCATTACTTTCTGCTTCAAAAATATCTAAGAAGTCTTTTTCAATCTCTTTTATTACCTTTATCGGCAATTTTCCATAGGCTTTCAGTGCTTCAATATCTGCAATACATTGTATGATCTTCATCTTGCTTCTCCTCCTTTTACAGTAGCTCAACAGCTTCCATCTTTTCTTGCCTTGTTGTTTGTATGTAGAACTTGGCTGTCATGTTCACCGTAGAATGCCCTGCTAGTTTGCTAACAGTAGTGAGATCCACTCCTTTCTTCAAGAGTCTTGTACAAAATGTATGACGGAACAAATGTGGGTGTAGTTTGAACCCTAGCTCTTCTGAAATATTTGCTAACCAATCTCGTACAGCATCTCTATGCATCTTTTCGGCTCTTTGACTAACTAGGAGATATTCACTTTCACGAAACTTCGAAGCCATTCGCTCACCTTTCATGTACTGGTTGATCAGTTCGACAACGTCCTTTCTCATGCTAATCTCTCTGATCTTGCCCCCTTTCCCACGAACGGTTAGTGTATGAGTGAGAAATTCGATGTCACTGATCTTGATGGTGATGAGCTCAGACACTCGGACCCCTGTGTACAACAGGAGATATGCAATCATCTTATTTCTCATTGTCACTTTCCTCGGATCCTCTAGGTAGAACAACAATTGATCTACCTCATTGTCTGACAGAGCAGTCACCTCATGCTCACTGCCTGCAGCAACCATGACTCGATCACGTTTTATGTGTATGTAGGAGTCATTTACAACTCCTTTGATTCGCAAAAAATCATTGTAAACTTTTAGACTGTTGATCTTCTTGTTGATGGTGGTAATGGCAAAGCCTTCATCTAGCAGGTATTGCTTGTACCTCACGAATGCAAAACGAGAAATCAACTGTTTTTCGTCAGCCACTTTCTCTACTAGATACTTCTCGAATCCGTGCACATCTCCCACGTAGGACTGGATTGTAGTTTGTGCTTTGCCTTCTTCATGGAGCCATTGTTCAAAGTCTTTCACTAGGTTCATACAAATTCACCTCCAAAACATACAAAAGCCATTGATGCTCAATTTGCACCAACGGCTCCTACTTCTTCACGATTTCAATAATTTCTTTCATTGTACAAAACAAGCATGGTCTTATTCCTAAACACAGGCAAGTTTTCATTGAAGCACTTCCTTTCTTCCTCTCTAATTGGTTTAGCTGTCCTTTGACAAATCCTTAATCACTTCGGTCGCAACAGCTATTAGAACTGTCACCACAACTTTCTGCCACATCGACAATCACCACCTTTCATGTAGTTGTCTCTCATGTAGCGTCAGTACCGAACTTACTGACAATTGACGCTAATGTCACCACTGACGCAACTTTAGGGACATCTTGGTTCACTCACGCCAGTACTATATTTACGTCGTGAGTTTTGACTAGGTACATTCAGCAGTATTACTTGGTATGACTAGGCTTTACTCTTTCATACTTAGCCTCAAAAAGTTTTGTCGTAAGCTTCTTATTACTTTTGTCGTAAGTTTCACTGCAATTACAATTCTAACGGTATACCCGATTCCACCAGTTCTCCATCTAGTAAGCAAACAGCGGTGTACCATTTTGATGAGTTGTCGTTGTCTGCAACAATACAAAATATCCACTCCTGATCTTGGTCATCTTCATAGCTTGTCGTAATGAACAAAAGTGGATCAGGTAAAGCTTTTAGTGCTTCTGCTGGAATTAGTTCAGGGTAAATTTCTTCATGATACAAGGTGACTGCTTCCCAGATGTTCTCATTGTACTCAATTACAAGGTTTTGCTTTCTTTCCATGTAACTCACAAACAACATTGTAGCCTTATCTATCACTTTCTCACTCCTCCTACATGTGTCCTTTTTCTTTGAGCGACACATACTTTTCATCACAGACAATCAAGTGATCGAGCAATTCAATCCCTAGCACCTTACCTGCTTCTGCTAATCGTTTGGTAACTTCCACATCCTCACGGCTTGGAGTTGGATCTTGGGAAGGATGATTGTGAGCTACAATGATTGAAGCACTGTTGCTTAGTACAGCAGCTTTCATCACCTCTCTTGGATGTACTATGGATGAGTTCAAGCTTCCAACATGACATACATTAATCGCTGTTGGCTGGTTCTTAGTATCTAGACACACAACTATGAACTGCTCGCGATCTGAATCTACTAACATTGGCTTCAGTAGATTATATGCATCATCTGGTGATGTAATCTTTCGTTCCTTGTACATCATACTGGACTCCCTCACCATCTTTAGACTAACAATGTTTACTCGTTTAGCCGGCTGTGATTTCTCTTCTTTCACTACATCCATCAATGGCAACTTTAACTTCTTTCTGTAATCATACTTTTTCATTTTACATTCCTCCTAAAATAGAAATAGCCCCTACTCCTATAATGGAAGTAGAGGCTTTGTTGCTTGTTTCTTGGACATCTAGTGCTCACAGAACAAACGTACGTTCATAGTTATAATATATAATTGAATCTTGAGTTGTTGCAGGTTAGGAGGATAGTTTGTTTGCTAAGTGGACTTCGTGGGGATACAACCAATTGGAAGGAACTGGTGGAACGATCGGCCTCTCCCCATGTTCCTTAATCTCCCGTATATTCACAAATTCCTTTTAATATCCCCATTAACTCTAAGTAATTTGAATCGACCCTATTTGCCATAAAAAGCTGTTGACTAATTCGGTTTGTCTTTTCAGCAATACTAGTCTGTGGATATTTCTCTTCTACAAATAATGCAACCTTAGTTGCCCAAGCAACATATTCTTCCTTTACACCTGTTTTATCAATATCTCTAAATCTATTTCCTTCTTGTAATAATTGTTTAGGATTCATTTATTCCCTCCATAATCTAAATTATCAAAAAAGAGACTCCAGCAATGCTAGAGCCTCCTTTGTAATTATTACTTAGAATTATCCAAGTAACTGTAATACACCTTGTGGTGGTTGGTTAGCTTGTGCAAGCATTGCTTGTGAAGCTTGAGCTAAGATGTTGTTCTTAGTCATTTCCATTACTTCACGAGCCATGTCTACGTCACGGATACGAGATTCCGCTGCTTGTAAGTTCTCAGCTGATGTTCCTAAGTTAGAAATTGTGTGCTCTAAACGGTTTTGGAATGAACCAAGCTCAGACCGTTGAGCTGAAACTTTCTCAATGGCATCGTTGATAACTGAAATTGCAGCCGTTGCTTTTTCATGAGAAGAAACATCTAACGCAAATTCAACATTATCATTGTTTGTACCATTAGTAACATTTGCCACTTGTACATAAGAAGCTGTTTCACCATTTTTAGCCTTAACTTCACCAACAGAACCGTCGCCACTGACCCCAAGTGCCGCAGAACGCATGTCTTCTACATTGATAGTCATACTTTGACCAGTATTAGCACCTACTTGGAATGTTGCATTGAAGTTTCCTAATGCAGAGTTCTTCGTTGAAACTTCAGTTCGTTGCTCAGAAGCATAAAGTTCAGATTGTTGAAGAACAAGTGAACCATCTTCACCTACTGAAGCTGTGTATTTTTGATTTAAGTTTTCGTTTGTGTTAATCGCATCTGCTAAAGATTGAGTTTGTGCTTTAATATCATTTGTAGCTTTAATTGCTGTTCCATTATCAAAGCCTACATGCTCATTTTTGTTCGTTACTGTGATTTCTTCACCATCAAGAACAAAAGCAGCACCATTCTCAAGTAATTTATCCGCAGTTATTGCAAACTCACCTTGTGTTCCTGTTGCACGTACATCTAAGTCACTTTGTTTTAAATCTGTTCCAGATGCGTTAATTTCAGAAACAGTCACTTTTGTACCGCTCGCCGTTGCAACGTATTGGTCTTTTAGCTCCGAGTTTAAACTAATCGCATCTGCTAAGCTCGCTGCTTGTGACACTTTGTCTCCACCAGCAATACTGAATTGACCTTCACTTGGTACAGCATCGCCTTCAACTGCTGTAAATGATTGCCCCTTGATAACAACTGTATCTCCAGCTTCGAATGCTTTGTCGATGTCAAAGTTATATTCACCATTCACTTCAACTGTTCCACCAACTAATGTTCCAACAGCTTTGTTTAAAGAGTTGCCAAGGATATTAGCGTCTCCATCCCAATTTCCTTCTGCTTTTACATCAAATTGAGTGAAATCAATACCACTTACATGAGGAGTGGCACTTAGAGCACGAATTGCTTCTTCGATCTTCTCTAAGCTGTTATTAGCCGCTGTAGTATCTGCCAATGCAATTGTTATGTTTCCATCAGCATCTGCAGTTACTAATAAATTATCATCAGCAGCTTGGTCAAGTGTTATCGTTTTTAAATTTTCACCGTTTTTATTTGTAATAATAAGTTTTGCATCTTCACCAGAACCTTTAACAGTTGGGTCACTTACACGCACTCCTGTTGCTTCCCCTGTACCTTCTGTTAATGTAATAACACCACCAGCATTAACAGTAGAAGCATTATCAAATCTTTCATTTGTAGCTTTAATAGCAGCTACTAAAGAAGTTGCCTGGTCTGCTATGACAGGTGGAGTTGCAGCATCAGCTGCTATAGAAAATTCACCTCTTGCAGCACCAGCAGCATTAACTGTACCAAACACAGCTGTATATGTTTTTCCATCAACTTCAATCGTATCTCCAGCTTCTGTAAAAGCTTTTGTAAGTTCAAATGTATATTCCCCTGGAACTTCTGTTACTCCACCAGTAAGAGTACCAGTTGAAGCGATTGTACCTAGTGGTTCAGCTGTATTTGATGGTTCTTTTACCGTAATCGTAGTAATTGAACCATCGTCTAGCCCTGCTACTATTTCGTTATATAGTTCTCCACGGTTAGTAGCTAAGGATTGTCCGTCAGCTGTTTGGCCGATAGTAATAGTAATATTGCCATCTCCGTCTGCAGAGGCTGTAGAAGCTTCACCTGCTGTTGTTCCTTGAACGATACTAACAGTATTACCATTTAGTGCATCATCAGCTACCGTACTTTCAAATCTCATACCATTAGCAAGATTCACTGTTGATTTTTCAGCTTTTACACTTTCAGTTGTTTGTGAAACTTTAGATACTGCTCCAGTTGCTTCGCTTGTAGAAGCTTGAACTGTAGCTGTTGACGCTTTTCCAACGACGCTCTTGTTCACTGTGTTAAGTTCTGTTAAACTACCTGCTGCAACTCCTGCTTCACCAGCAACAAGAGTACTTTGTACTGCATCAGTAGAAACTACTTCTGCGTCACGACCTTTTAGGATGTTTTGAGTATTAAACTCAGTTGTATTACCAATACGATTCATTTCAGAAGTTAACTGGTTCATTTCCTTCTGAATTTCGTTACGGTCAACTTCAACATTTGTATCATTCGCTGCTTGTGTAGCAAGCTCACGCATACGTTGTAGAATGTTATGTGTTTCTTGAAGTGCACCCTCAGCTGTTTGGATCATTGAGATACCATCTTGTGAGTTACGGCTAGCTTGGTCTAAACCACGAACTTGTGCACGCATTTTTTCAGAGATTGCTAGACCTGCTGCATCGTCTCCTGCTTTGTTAATACGAAGACCTGATGCTAGCTTCTCCATTGACTTTGATGCAGCACCTTGGTTAGCGCCCATCTGACGGTACGTGTTTAAAGCTGGAATATTGTTATTAATAATCATGTTTTACTACCTCCGTGTGAGTGTGTTTTTTTGAATGCACATCCGTTTGCATTCGTAACGATTCGGTGAATGTATGCTTGCTGCTCGTTGCTGAATTGCGCGCTGATTCAAACAATCGGTTGCAAGGTACATACGCCGCTCTTCCTTGACCCACACCACTCATCCTTAAGTGGAAGGTAATCTTCCTGTATAAAAGTTAGTTAGTTCCTAGTTGGACAGCAAAAGAATATGGATTTTCCATCCTAGGTTGAGAGCCTAGGCTCATGAAAGTTTTATGTGTTCTAATAGCCTTATTTTTTATTTTGTCTCTGCTGTTCTTCGTAAAGCTCTCCGCGAACAATGGCAATATCCCGTGGTGCGTCAATGGCAAGACGCAGGTGGCCCTCATCACTCTTTACAACTTTCACAACGATATTGTCATCAATCACGACGTATTCTCCTGGCTTCCTTCCGAGTACTAGCATGAATCTCATCTCCCTATGAGTTAGTATAAAAAAGGATGAGCAAACAAGCCGCTGCGCCTCTTCCTCCTGAAGATTGACAATCGACCTATCTGCTCATCCTTAAGCGTTCATATAAAATTTGTTAGATTTCCCGCATTTCTCCGCGTTCGATCTTGACCTCTTTTGGTGCTTGAATGCCGAGTCGTAATTTCCCGTCTTGGGACTTCACCACACGAATTTCAATGTTCTGATCAATCACAATCGATTCACCAGGTCTTCTCCCTATGACCAGCAATGCATACCCTCCTTGGTTTCTGGATTCCATAACTATTATTTAGTAAATCACTTGTCTATTGTACCATATTCACCCTTATTTACAGTGACAATTCACCTAATTTTCTAAATGTTAACTAAAGCAACCGATAGCCTGATATATAGAAAAAAGACGAGTAAATAAGCATAAGCACTTTCTCATCCTAAAAAAGTAATCATGCTCATTCACTCGTCCATGAGTGGGTAATGATATCCTTTGATTCTTATATCGACCACTTTAAGAAGATGTTTAGTTTTTTTTGAAGAATTTTGTGAAAAGATTAGTGCTAATGATTCATTTTGCCTATTGTCGTTCTTTGCCAAGCTTTGACTTTTTAAAAAGAGACTCTAGCAAATTAGCTAGAGCCTCTGTCTTGATATTAACCTAATAATTGAAGTACGGATTGTGGCTTTTGGTTAGCCTGTGCCAGCATTGCTTGAGAAGCTTGGGAAAGGATGTTTGTACGAGTCATTTCCATTACTTCCTTCGCCATATCTACGTCACGGATACGAGATTCAGCTGCTTGTAAGTTCTCAGAAGATGTTCCTAAGTTAGAGATTGTGTGCTCTAAACGGTTTTGGAATGCACCTAGGTTTGAACGTTGAGCAGATACTGTCTCAATTGCATCATTGATAACAGAAACTAGCTGCTGATGCTTTTTCATGGGATAGAAACATCTAATGAATATTCCACACTATCATTATTTGTACCATTAGAAACATTTGCAGTTTGTACGAATGAAGCTTCAGCGCCATTTTTCGCAGTAACTGTTCCTGTTTTATCTCCACTGATATTTAGTGCTTGAGAACGCATATCATCGATTTGGATCGTCATGCTTTGACCAGTGTTTGCACCAATTTGGAAGCTTGCTTGGAAATTGGTGTGTTTACTTGTGCTAGTAGAAGCAGTTGCTCCAGAAGCAGATTCTTGACCTGTTTTTTGTTCTAATGTAATACGGTTAGCAGATGAAGATACAGTATATTCTTCACTTAAAGTTTTGTTAGCTGCAATCGCATTCGCTAAATTAGATGCTTGTTGTGTAGTATCTGAAGAGAACATTACTGCAGTACCATTAGCAAGACCTTTATGGTTTTTATCATCAGTAACTTCAATATTTACGCCACCTACAGAATATTTACCACCAACAGCTACAGAATTATCAACATTAAATGAATATTGTCCTTGAACTGATTCGTTAGACGCAACAACACCGTTAGAAATTCCAACTCCAGTTGCTTGACCTTCTTTTTCACGAAGTGTAATTTTGTCTCCATCAACAACTGCATCGAAGCGGTCTTTAAGACTACTTGCGTTAATGGCTGCCGCCAAGCTAATTGCTTGCTCTTCCTTATTTGAACCAATACTGAACTCACCTTTTGAAGAATCTGCAGTTCCCGAAACAGCTTTAAACGTCTCACCAGCATTTAAGAATTGACCACCGATATTGATAGTAGCACCTTCAACTTCAAATGCTTTATCAATTTGAACTTGGAATTCCCCACGTCTTTCAGTTACACCTGCTGTTTGTGGAGCGACATTATCAGTAGCCACGTTTACGTTTCCTGTTTCAGTAAGTCTGAGAGAGTTATTTTTGGCACCATCTTCAGTAGTCCCTGAAATTTTAAGACCGTCACCTACTCTTTCAAATGTGAAGTTAGCAAGAGACCCATTCGATGGCTGTTCAGCTTTAATTGCATTAAAAGCATCAACAATAGCCTGTGCTTGATCAGCAGCACTTGCCCCTGCATCAAGTTTTAGATTTGCAGAAACTTGGTTAACATTCGAGACCCCTGGATTTGCTGGAGTAGTTTCAGCTGAAATGTTAAGTGTTACACCACCAAAAGAAAGTGTACCAGATTGACCATTCGTTAATTGTGTTAAGGCACCTGAACTCCACTCTGCCGCTACTGCTTTCACACTTGATGTCACTGTTGTTACAGGAGCTGATTTTGATCCAGCAGCAATTGCTTCTGTCCCATTACCACTAGCTGGTGTAGCCAAACCAGTAATACCTGTAGCAGTTACGCCTAAATTATTGTATTGAGAACCCGTAGTGCCAGCTTCGATCTCTAAATCTGCTGTAGCACGAGTCATAGTGAAGTCATTAAGCTCAGTGGTACCTGCATCTCCTTTATATGCGTCAAAAGCTGTTTTTATTGCAGTAGCAAGATGTTCAGCAGTAGCACCATCAGTCAGAGTTCCTAAGGTAACAGAAACTGTTTTATTTGCGGCATCTATTGAAGCTGATCCTACAGTACCACTCGCAGCACTGGCAAGACCCGTTACATTAATTGTAACTCCATTGAATGTCATTGAGTGTGAAGTCGCAGCATTGGCAGCAAGAGTTTGTGTTATTGTACCTAAATCCCAAGTTGATTCAGTTGCCGCTGCAGGCGTTAAGTCTGTCGCACCTTTAAAAGCACCAGCAGCGCCACCTACTTGCTTTGTATTCATAGCGATATCTTTAACTTCTCCACCACCGTTAAGGATTTTCTGCGTATTAAACTCAGTTGTATTACCAATACGGTTAATTTCAGAAGTTAATGGATTCATTTCCTTTTGAATTTCATTACGGTCAACTTCAACGTTTGTATCGTTCGATGCTTGTGTAGCAAGCTCACGCATACGTTGTAGAATGTTGTGAGTTTCTTGAAGCGCACCTTCAGCTGTTTGAATCATTGAGATACCATCTTGTGCGTTACGTGATAGCTTGATCTAAACCACGAATTTGTGCACGCATTTTTTCAGAGATTGCTAGACCTGCTGCATCGTCCCCAGCTTTGTTAATACGAAGACCTGAAGATAGTTTCTCCATTGCATTTGCATTGTTGTTTTGGTTGATCCCCATTTGACGATACGTGTTTAACGCAGGGATATTGTTGTTAATAATCATAAATAACTTCCTCCTTGAAGTGTCGCCCACGTCCTTGTGGGCCATAATGGTATTTAGTTGATCGGCCTCATCCTACCTGCGCGGCCGTCGCAGATAAAGCTGCGGCTTACATTACTAATATCGTCTTTATTTAGTCGATTGTTTACTGTTTTGAAAAAAATAATTTTTGGTGACTTTTTTGGAAGGAAAAGGGGTTTTGTGAAAATAAAAATCTCCCCACTTAGCGGATAGCTATTAGCGGGGAGATGACGTTTATTGGTTTTTTAGTTGGGCAATGTCGCGCTTGTTGGTTTGGGTTTCTTGGAAGAGGAGGTTAATGTCTGTACTCATTTTGTAGTCGGTTAATTCAAGCTTTTCAAAGCGTTGGTTCATTTCCATTCTGAGTGCGGTGATGTCTTCTGTGTTCTTGGCAGTCATGTTGATGAGTTGCTGTAAGAGTTGTTCGTGGCGATCGAGGCGGGTTTCAATATTCCCAACCCGAGACTCTAGCTTATCGATCCTCTGGTTCATCTTTTCAAACTTATCATCCATCTTTTTTTCGAGCTTTTCAATCTTGTCATCCATCTTTTCAATCTTGTCATTCATCTTTTCAACCTTCTCATTCAATTGCTTGAGAAAGGCCAAGATTTGATTTTCCATTTCCATGTGGTGTCACCTCCTTCTTCTTAAGTCTATGTCGAATCATGGCTTCTGTAAAGCATTTTTTCGTTGAATAAAAGGGAGGTAAATCGCACCTCCCTGATCGTTAGTCTTTGTTAAGAGGGTTATGCAGAAAGCCCTTTAATGCATCGAGTGATACGGTTTTTGCTGCTTCGCTGTTTTCATTTTGAATCGCCAAATAGACTTCTTTTCTATGGATGTCGACATGCCTCGGTGCTTTAATGCCTACCTTTACTTGGTCACCGTCAATCGAGAGGATGGTCAGCTCGATGTCGTCGCCAATTTGAATCGCTTCTTTTAGCTTACGTGAAAGGACGAGCATTTATTTCCCCTCCTTCGCTGATGCTGCTTCTTTAAAAATAGCGTGCTTCGGTTTGTAGCTACTTTCATTCATGAGCAGCTGCTTCCCTTTTTGTTTGGCAGCGTTAATGATTACAGGAGCTTGAAGATTCGCAGTCGTTTCAGCGAATGGCTCACGAACGGTTAACATCACAAATGTCGCGACATCCTCTTCTTTTTCAATACCAAGCTCATCAATTGTTGCATCTGGGAGCTTGACTTGATATTGAAGGACAAACTGAAACGGATTCACGAGAACGAAAGCGACATCGACTGTTTTTGTTGATTGCAGGACGAAAAAGGGCGTGCTTTCTTCTAAGGGTAAGAGGACAAAGCTTGTTTCATCCTCAAATGCTGGTATTCCTTTTGCAAAGGTGATTAGACGTTCCTTGCTAATTTCGATCTTTCCTTGGTACTTCGTTTCGATAATCATGGCTTCACTCACCTTTTATCCAATTTCCTCTATTTTCCTTATCATATCATATTGGAAAAGCCTTTACTTTATTGCCTGAATGAAAAAAGCCGCCGCAGCGACTTTTTCTTTTATAACCCTCGATTGACATTTGTTCCAACAGCTTGGAATGAAATCTGATTCTTTTGCCTGATATAGGCTTCCGTTTGCCATTTTGGAATCTCAATTTGCGGTGCTCGGCGATTAACGGTTATCTCTACTTCTTTAAAAGGAGCATCGATTGAAATCTCACTCGGCTGATAATTAAATTTTACTTGAGACATGGAACGTGGCATAAAGGCAAGCGTTGTTTCAACAGGTGGGCGCTCCCCCTTCAGCCTTCGCAATCTGCGCAAAGGCACCAAAGCCGTTCTCAATTTTCATCATTTGATTACCCTGCTGTGCTGTTTTCGCGAGATACTCTGCCACATGACTTTTTGAGTGATTCCAGAATTCACTTGCCATCCGCAGTGGTGACTTTAAATTCGCATCGGCAAAGGCTTCTGTTTGATCAATAAAAAGCTTTGAAGCTGTTTTACTTATTTCAATCAAGCCAACATGCTCTTGATGAATATGAAGATCTGCACTTTGCTGCCTGATCCTCATTGGAGGTCGCTCAGAACGAAGACCCGTATAAGCATCCGTTGACTGAATATCCAAAGACGACAACCGCATCCCCATCACCTCTTAGCGAAGAAAATCCATCAACGAAGGCTGAACGATTCTTGCTCCAACAGCGAGCGCAGCCCGGTGCACACTTTCTTGAATCGTTAAATCGATGATGACCTCCTCCAAATCGACATCTTCATTATTCGACATGATTTTGTTTCGCACTGACCTCTTGCTCCATCAGACGATTTTCCATCATCTCAACGCGGTTGATCCTCGCTCCTAGCTCGGCACGCTCCGCAACAAAGGCATTAATGTGCCCAAACATGTTATCAATATAGCCTGTAAGCTCTTTCCCATCGACGCTTGGATCCTTGAGTGCTTGTTCTAGACGAAGAATATCGCCAAATAACGCATTGTTAAACACATGACTAGGATTAATGTTAACAGGGATGGAGACACCCTTTAGCAGCTCCATTTCCACCGTTTGTGTATTAATCGACACGGCCTCTTTATTCGTGACAATGACATCCTGCGTGCGAACATTCTTCTTTAAGACCTCTTCACTGACAGGATCATTTGGATTGTGAGTGCGATTTGGTTCGGAAAAGGTCACTCGTCCTCCACCCGGTTCAATCATTGAGCTGTACTGCGCCTTTATTAAATTCGGTGTTATCGGCAGGATCAAACTGAGGTGACGTTTGACTAGCATCCTGAAAAATTTGGTTCACGCCATCGGTACCCACATGTTTAAACATTTTTCCATCATAAATAAGATCAAGTTCTTTTAACTGTGTTGCGGGGTCAAAGAGTTTTTCTAAGCCTAGATTCATTTGATTCAAATCGATAACAGGCGGATTTGTCGTATCCGTCCCATTAAAAATATACTTATTACTATTTTTCGTGTTTCCTAATGACTGCAAGTGGTCACGAAGCTGTTGAATTTCTTTGGCGATGTTCGCTCGCTCTTCCGCATTGTAGGAATCATTTGCTGCCTGTGTCGCAAGTTCACGAATGCGGCGCAATGTTTCTGTCCCTTGATCAAGCGCAGCATCAGCTGTTTCCATCCAATTATACGCCTCGCTCAAGTTTCGTTTAAATTGCTCGACCTCTGTTACCTGCGTGCGGTAACGCATCCCCTTCATCGCAACCACTGGATCCTGCGAGGCACGGGTGATTTTCTTTCCTGTTGCCAGTTGGTCCTGGATCGTTGCAAGGCGATTATATCCTTGATTAATATGACGGAGCGAGCTCGTTGAAAGCATCATTTGTGTAACGCGCATTTATACTCACCTATCCTTATCTACCGACTACGCCCATGTTGTTAATGATCCGGTCGAGCATTTCATCAACCATCGTAATATTACGGGCCGCGGCATTATATGCATGCTGGAATTGAATCATGAGCGTCATTTCTTCATCCAAGGAAACGTTACTGACCGATTGCCGTCTAAAATCGACACTATCCTTTAACGACGTTGAGCTACCTAGCATCCGAATCGCTTCCTGCGTATCAACGGCCATATCACCGATCACACTTTGATAATAGCTACTAATCGTTCCCTTATTGTTGTTGAAATCCATCACAATGTTCTTCATATCAGCAAGCCTCTTCGCGTTCGAGCCATCTCCAGCAAATGCTTGTTGAATGCCAGGATTAAAGCTGGCAACTGGAGTCGTGCCATCCGGTCCGACTAAATTATTATCAGTAAGGATGTCATGCAGCAAAGCGTAATCTGTATCGGATTTAGGAGACCTAGCCATCAGTGTAATATAAGCATCACGAGGACTATCGTACGTCTCTCCACCTAATAAGATTTCGTTCTCATTGTTTAACGCATCGAGATTGACACTCGCAACAGCGATATTATCTCGGCTCTGCATGATGTTATCAGCGACTTTGATCGCTTGTGCAGCTGCAAGACCTGACGATAAGTCAAAAAAGTCCAAGCCATTATTTACATTTCCATTTTCATCTGCAAGTGTGAAGCCGAGTTTATGAATATTATTGATTTCATTGGCAAAATTGGTAGCCATTAAATTCAGTTCAGCAATCATATCTGGGTACGTGCCTTTAATGTTCCCAGCCGTAATCCTTATAACCGAATGCTTCAATTAATGCTTGCATCTCGCCACGCGGCATATTCTCAAGATCAGCAGAAAAAATCGGTGTCCCGGATCCATTATCAGCATGATCTCTGAAATGGAAGCCCTCGACTGCATTCCCTGTTGTCGTGTCATATTCGATCGACATTTTCATATGCTTTGGATTGCCTGTGCCGTCGACTAGCTTAACGGGAACCATCTGTCCTGTTCCGTCATCAACTTCATAAGGAATTCCTTCCCCATTCAACCAAATAAACAGAAACAGCGCCTTCTGCTGCTGCATTAGCATTCCCACCACTTGGTATCCGCTCAACTTTAATGTTGACAATGCGCGAAAGCTGATCGAGAAGGCGATCTTGATCGTCATATAAATCATTGGTGACATAGCCATGAGGCTCTGTTTCACGAATTTGTCTATTAATGTTATCAAGCTGACTTAAGATCGCATTAACTTCCTTTTGAGTCACATCGATTTCATTTTTGTAATCATTTCCGATTTCAGACAAGTGAACCATGCAAATAATTGAATGTTTCGGCAACAAATCGCCCACGTTCACGCACAACCGAACGCGCACCAGAATCCTCTGGATCAACAGTTAAGTCTTGAAGGGATGTCCAAAAGAGATCAATCTGATTATTTAGTCCTTGTTCAGATGGCTCATTTAAAATATCTTCCATTTTTTGCAAGACGCATTGTAACGTGCATCCCAGTAACCAACTTTATTTGCTTCATTTCGGTATTGAATATCAAGAAATTGTTCACGAACACGTTGAATCGAACCGGCTTTTACACCTGTGCCAAGATTGACCCGGAACACGCGGGCATTCTTGCCGATTGCATGGGTACGATTCTGTTTGAGTGAAATTCACACGCTGACGTGTATATCCTTCTGTGTTCGCATTTGCGATATTATGACCGACTGTATGCAAGGCATATTGCTGGGTCATCATCGCACGTCTAGCTGTTTCTAATCCATGAAAAGTTGATTGCATGAATTTATCCTCCGTTTTGGTCTTATGCCTTTGAATCAAAAAGCGAATGTCCAGTGTCATAGCGGCTATCATCCTGTTCATGTGGCCGTTTGTAGCTAATGTCTTCTTTATGTGGAACCATTAAATCAAGGGAAAGGTTCACAAACCGCAACGATTCCTCTATTAACAGCTGATTCAGTTCATTTTGCCTCTTAAGATTTTGTACCTGGTTTAGAAGCTCATTTTGAAGCTGCTCAAGCTGCTGCTGTTCATCTTTCGTTGCATATTTTCTTATATCCGTCATCGTCGCGTTCTCTGTTACCTCTCCCTTAGTCATCAAGAAATTTTCACTACCTTTGTTCGCAGTCCTCTGTTGCTTGAAGCTTTCGAACGAGCTTTGATTCTTCACGCACAAGCGCCTCGAGGGAAGACATATCTCCTTTTTTAATCGGCTCGACTTTTTGTTCTCCAAGCGTTTACAACTCAGTATGAATCACATCAACGATTCGATTATATCAATTATTGCCTTCATCGACATGTCTTTCCCTCCTTACTTCGACGTGCTTTCTGACTAAGTTTCAATGATTATTCATTCCAAAAATCATAAAATTTATTCGCGACTGCCTGTGGGTTTACCTTGTATTCACCAGCTTCAATCTGTTGCTTTAAAGCCTCAACCTTTTCTTGGCGTTCATTCTCAATTCGTGTACCCTTTTGCATTTCAAGCGCTTCAGTGGAAATTTCAAGCTTGTCACTCTTTGCTTTTACCTCTGCTACCTTGATCCGCTTTGTCCATTTGTTTACGATATGGATTTTGCTGAACTGGTTGATATGGATTAATCTTCATGTCATTCACCTCTTCTTGCTTTTTGTCCGTTCTGTATACGAAAACGTACCGATACTCTTATTCATTATATCGGCACGTTTCTGAAAATTGTTAATTACTTTTTACTAAATCGATCATTCATTGAGTGATAGGTGGCTGCTTATCTTTTTTTCTCTTTTTCTGCTGCGGTTTTGCGCGCTGCAAAATCAACTTTCCTTTCTCAATTTTCTCAAGTCCGCCTGTAATATTGTCCTTACAGCTCGCACAAATGCGTCCTTCTTTGAATCGTCGCTCCACACGATTCACATGGATAACCAAGGTTCGGGAATTGACTAACAAGTAAGCGTTCCTCACGAATAAACTGATGAATTTGCTCGATCGGATACCTCTGTTTGTTCATGCACTTCCTGAAGTGTCGCCATTCGGTTCTGCCTGTTCTTCATAAATTTCGACACTTTATCAAAGTTTGCCTCTTGTTCTTTAAAGCAAGGCTGACACATAGGGCGCAATGCTTTGACAAAAATTTTCCCACAACGTGGACAATTCGCTACATCCTTCATAACCGTTCTCTCCTCTCTCCCTCTTTTCTCTCATTATAGCTTGAAATGAAAGAATACAATATTCGACCTACCTCGCAACGGTCATCGATGCGACCCTTTTTGCACCATGCTGCTTTAGTACTCGCGCGGCCTGCCTAACTGTCGTCCCTGTCGTATAAATATCATCAACAAGAACAAATTTCTTACCAGCAATGAGTATTTTTTCGTTCATTTTTGAGCAAAAACTGGGTTTCTCTCAACTCATTCAGACGTTTCTGACGGTTTCGCTTGCTTTGTTTTTCACCTGAGTGTCTGATGAGCATCTCCGCTTCCTCAGCCCAACCATCCATCAGCAGCAGACGATTGATTAAACCCTCTTGAAACCAAGCGCTCTCTGACTAATGGGATCTCAACTGGACGATATCCGTTGAACTCATTTTGATATAAGGTGGCCAGCTTTTCAGAGAAAAAAGAAGCAATCAGCGCATCACCACGAAATTTATAGGTCGTAAGCCACTCTTTTAAAAAAGGGGTTGTATTGATAAAGGGAGACATTTCGTTCGAGGAGATCAGTCAGTATCTGATCGCTGCTGCCAATGCCAACAATCGCTACATTGATCTGCTTTGATATATTGCATCGGTAACTGATCTAATGAGCGCGAACAGCCATGGCACCGCTTCCCACCAATAGTGACAAGCTCACTCTCACAATCAAGACAGAGCTGAGCTGGCTCGGTTAGCATAAAAAGCTGACGCCAGCCTACCTTTTCAAAAAAGGGCTCATGACAAGCAAGACAGCGGCTCATGCTCTCTCTCCTTCCAGGTTCATTTGCCGAATATGACGCTGTGCCGTGCGCATCGCTTTTGAAATACCGTAGTGAAAGAAGACGATATCACCGGTTGGCTCTTCAACAGCCCGACCAACCCGACCAGCGATTTGCACAAGGGCAGCCTCGGTGAATACATCGTTCTCTGCACCAAGAATCGCGACCTGAACACCAGCAAAGGTAACCCCACGCTCAAGAATCGTCGTCGTGACAAGTAAAGGAATTCGTCCCTCTCGGAAGGCTTGGACAGCTTCATGACGATTGGGATCGCGCGCATGAACATGTTGATGGGAAATCGCTTCCTTTTGCAGTAGGACAGAAAGGGCATGGAGCTTGGAAACAGACGGAACAAATAGCAATTTCGGCTTACTTTGCTTGGACACGAAGCCAAGAAACTAGCGGTGATGGTAGCTCGTTTTTATGAAGAGATTTTGACCAATTGCCACACCACTTAAAACGAGGCTCGGGTAAAGGGAAGCCGTGAAAGCGACGAGGGATTTTGATGACATCAATGGTGCGGTCTTGGAGAAGAGCTTGACTAGGGGTAGCGCTTAAATAAATCGTTGCTGATTCGCGTTTTTTCGCTTGTGTCACAGCATATTGAAGACTTGTATCAAATGAGAACGGGAAGGCATCGACCTCATCGATGATCACAACATCAAATGCCTGATAAAAGCGCATCACTTGGTGTGTGGTTGCAATCACGAGCTGTGCACCAGCATGTCGGTCCTTACTTCCTCCGTAGAGGGCAGTGATAAGAATGGACGGAAAGCTCTTGCGCAGCCGAGGCTCGAGCTCTTTAACGACATCTGTTCGTGGCGTCGCTAATAGCACTCTTACTCCACATTCAAAGGCTAGCTCCAACCCACGAAATAGCACCTCCGTTTTCCCAGCGCCACAGACCGCCCAAATAAGCTGAGACCTTTTTTGACGAATCGCTGACATCACCGCAACTGAGGCTTTCTGTTGCCCCGCCGACAGCTCTCCTTGCCATGTTAAGCTTCCCTTCACTGTAGGCATAGTAAGCGCTGGTCCGCTCCAATGATAGAGCGACTGGCATTCACTGACCTTGCCAAGCGAGAGACAATGCCGGCAATACTTACAGTTCCTTTGACATTTGGCGCAAGGATGCTCTCCAAATAAAGAAGGATCACGATTTCCACAGCGGCGACAGATGAGACGTCCTTTCACATGAACGAGTCCACTTTCTCGTTTTAGCAATTTCGACTCGACATGGCGTTTGATCATTTCAATTGAAATAGGGACTTCTGAAGCTAATAATCGTTTACCAGCAAATAGTTGTTGCAAGGGTTGTATCATTATGAAGGCACCTCTTTTTGGTGGGGTTTTGAAAAAGGAGGAATAAAAAAGAGCATGACACACTGAATGGATCTCGCTGTCATACTCTTGGGTAAAGGAATTCATTCATTTGATTGTTTGTACCATGAAACACCTAGGCTACCTGCTCCTAAATGTGTCCCAATAACTGGTCCGAAATAACTAATATCGACCGTTACATTTGCAAAACGCTCACGAATCGTCGCTGCCAGTTGATCTGCCCCAGCTAATTGATTTGCATGAATCACTGTCACAACAAAGCTTCCACCTTTTTGAACGTCTTCTTCTAGCAAGCTTATAATCCGCGACAGTGCTTTCTTCTCTGTGCGAACTTTTTCAAAAGGGACAATGCTTCCTTCGACAAAATGAAGAATCGGTTTAATTTTCAATAGATTGCCGACAATGAGCTGCGCGCCACTTAAGCGCCCACCTCTATGCAAATGATTCAAATCATCGACCATGAAATAAGCCTTTGAGCTCGCTCTCATTTCTTCTAATCTATCAAGAATATCATCGACACTCGCATTTTCCTGGGCCAAGTTAGCTGCTTCCTTGACGTAATACCCTTGCGGTGAACAGCTGATCCCCGTGTCAAATCCATATACATCTATTCCTTCAACCATCTCACCTGCACTCATTGCACTTTGATACGTTCCGCTAATGTTACTAGACAGATGAATCGTGATGATTTCCTTATAACCATCCTCAGCCAGCTTTTTAAACACATCAACAAATTGTCCGATTGCCGGCTGTGATGTCGTTGGAAGCTTCTGTGTAGTCATCATTTTCTCATAAAAATCTTCTGTTGTAATATCTAGTTCTTCTTGAAACGACTCCTCACCAAAAACAACACTCAACGGCACCATCTGAATCGCAAACTGTTCACGAACCTCTTTCGGTAAGTAAGCTGTACTATCTGTTACGATTGCTACATGTTTATCCATGGAATAACTCCTCACATTTCACTTTCTTGAAAAACTTGGCTTTTTTTTAACGTTCAGAAAGGGTTCATGATGTTATTCTTTCTGATTCGTTTACAAAAGGGAACGTAATCCACTGCTCAATCTAGCAGTTGGAAATCTCTCCTTTTAAATGTACACGGAAACCCTTGGACATACAATAGTAAACGTGACAACGAGTAAAGGAGTCAATCATCGCCAGGTCTCTATGACTAACGCTATATGATCCTTTCAGATAAGCCTAAAAAAAAGAAGCAGCCTAGTAGACTACCTCTCTCACTGCTTGTCCTATCGAACGATGACATAACCCTTTTTAATCGCTTCTACAACTGCTTGTGTACGGTCATTAACACTCATTTTTTGCAGAATATTACTTACATGATTTTTGACGGTTTTCTCACTAATAAAGAGTGATTCACCAATCATCCGGTTGCTTTGTCCATCCGTCATTAGCTGCAGCACTTCGCACTCACGACGCGTGAGAATATGAAGCGGTTTGCGGTATTCGACTTCGCGGTAACCAATCGAATCCTCATGCTTATCATCCTCTGTTGCCAGACGACGGTACTCCTTAATCAAATTATGCGTCACTTTCGGATGGATATAGGCGCCACCAGATGCTACGACTTTGACAGCTTCTACTAGCGCAGCTGCATCCATTTCCTTTAATAGGTATCCAGATGCCCCAGTTTTAAGAACATGGGTCACATAGGATTCATCATCATGAATCGATAAAATCAATACCTTCACATGCGGGAATGCTTTTATTAACTCACGCGTTGCTTCCATCCCGTTCATTTGCGGCATATTAATATCCATTAAAATAACGTCAGGGCGATATTCCTTCACAAGGTCCATCGCTTCTGTGCCATCTTCCCCATCTGCCACTACTTCAAATTCTGGTTCCATCGCAAGAATACGCTTCACACCTTCACGAAACAATTGATGATCATCAATAATCACGATGCTAATCTTATTTTTTTGAGTTTCATTCATCGTCTTCACCTCTCTGCTTACACAATTATTTATCGTTTACACATACACCTTACAAGTTCTTTGCTCTTACGAAGCTGAGCTGAAGGGAATATCAATCATGATAATTGTTCCTACTTTAAGCTTTGATTGAATCGTCAGTTCACCCTTTAACAAGTTCACTCGCTCTTTCATACCCATCAGCCCAAAAGAACCTTGCTTTTTCTCTAATGGATCAAACCCTTTTCCATCATCTTTAATTATCATTATAACCTTTGTTGCCTTGATTTCAATTTTCACTTGTATTTCATTTGGTTCAGCATGCTTATAGGCATTTTGAACCGCTTCCTGCACGAGTCGAAATAGCGCAATTTCAAACTGCTGAGGCAAACGTTGTTCTCGCCCGAAATGGCGAAACATGATTGAAACCTTATTGTGCTCTTCAAATGTGCTCAAATATTTTTCTAATGTGGGGACGAGTCCTAAATCATCCAGTGCCATAGGTCGTAAATCATAAATGATCCTCCTCACTTCCACAAGTGAGGATTTAACCATTTTTCGCAAATCACGAATTTCATTTAGACGCTTCTTCAATGCCTTTTTCGTGATAAATTCGTTCAATTAGATCAGACCGTAACAAGACATTTGCCATCATTTGTGCAGGTCCATCATGAATTTCACGTGAAAGCCGCTTCCTTTCCTCTTCCTGAGCTTCAATGATTTGTAATCCGAAAGCCTGCTTTTCACGTGCATCCTCAATCACTTCTCCAACCTGCTTTAGATCATTGGCTAGGAAATTATACACAACAAGCATTTGACTCGCTAACTCCTCTGCTCGATTAATCGTGTCATTCACATCAGCCAATCTTCTTTCAATTTGATCACGACGTTCTCGCAGTTGAATTTCTTCTTGTTCGAGTACAGCTATTTGAATTTGATAATCATTCGCCTGTTCATAGGCCGTTCGCACTTCTTCACTTGTATAGTCATCAAAGGCTTTACTCACTTCCACAAGTCGATTACGAGCAAAGCGGGCATAGAGCTGTGTTTTATCGCTCTTTTCAATAATGGCAGCTACCTTTAACCTTACTTCCATTAATTCTCGCGTTAGTGAAGCAAGTTCTTGACGTGATTTCTCTCCAATTTCAAAAATTTGTTCTCTGCTTGCACCAACCGTATCCAACGTATTATCAATTATTTTTTCTAACATATTTTTGTCAGTCAAGCGTATTCACCAACCTCTTAATCAGTGCCTTTTTTTCATGTAAGAGAATTTCTTCACGACATATCGCTTTCCATTTGCCATACGAGATCGTTTTCGCTATCCTTATTTTACATCATTTTCTTCAAGAAAACGCAAACACCCTTAATTTATTCTCTATAACAACGTGAAGGACGATTTTATGCCTAAGCTACATGAGCTCAATCACTCACAAATAATCGTTCTAAGTGCTTATGATTGAGCTTATTGTCTACGATAGGAACAATGGCATGCGCTTTCTGACGTTATTATCGTAACAAACCTATATTACATAAGGATGACTGGCATTTGTAAAACTATGAAAAAAGAAGGTGGAATGACCGTGGCACTATTAACCTATCAAACCGTAAAAGGCTATGGAGAGCATGAAATCATTATTCAAAAATCGAGATTTATCGCCTATTTTGAGAGAGTTGAATCGGAGGAAGAGGCTCAAGCCTTTATAGAGAAAATCAAAAAGCAGAACTGGAATGCAACACATAATTGCTCTGCTTATTTAATTGGTGAGCAGGATCAGATCCAAAAAGCGAATGATGATGGGGAACCAAGTGGCACCGCTGGCGTACCGATGCTTGAAGTATTAAAGAGGCGTGGGCTAAAGGACACCGTCGTCGTTGTCACTCGCTACTTTGGTGGGATTAAATTAGGTGCAGGAGGATTAATCCGTGCTTATGGAGGTGCGGTAAGCGAAGGCTTGAATGCGATTGGTGTCGTCAAACGGACACTCGTTCAAGTTATTCACACAGAAGTTGACTATCATTGGCTCGGTAAAATCGAGCATGCCCTTCGCGAATCGTCTTATCAATTAAAAGACATAGAATACCTAGAACTAGTTGACGTCCAAACCTACGTGGAAGCCGAGCAAATCAGTGTATTTACTGACTGGATCACAAACCTCACAAACGGACAAGCAACGATTAAACAAGGCGCAGAAGTCTACCTCGAAACATTAATAGAGTGAAGCGGGGTCTGACTCTGCTTCAACACTACACCGAGTTATATGACATTGCGACTAACACATCAAAAAACGACATATTATTGTAAACTTTTAATATGATGTTTGACATATGCTAAGAAAGACTAGTTGAATACAAGTCTTCATAGCACTTCAACCACCTACATTGCTCATCATCCATCTCTTCCCTCTCAATCTAGCAAGAATCCCTTAATCTTCTTCTTTACGAATCGACACTTTTTCGCTATTATTGGATGGATGCTTTACAGTTACATTTAATAGAAGAAGTGAGGTATTGCGATGACGCAATCAAGAATAAACAACCGAAAACGCAGATCAAGGAAGATCTTACGCGCCTTTATGGTTCTTGGGATCCTTTCCTTTATCGTATTCGGAGGTACATTGATTTACTTCGTCTCTAAAATATCCGATGTTACGACAAATACGCAGCAGGAGCTCGTGCGGGGAGAAAAATCAGAGAAGCGTGAAGAAGCCGTTAGCCCAAGCAAAGACAACATCTCGATTTTATTTCTCGGCGTTGACGATCGCGACGGTGATCTTAGCGGCCGAACCGATGCGCTATTGCTGGCAACGTTTAATCGTGATGATTCAAGTATTAAAATATTAAGTATCCCACGTGATTCATTAGTCTCAATACCAGGTCGTTCGAATCAAGATAAAATTAACCATGCCCATGCGTTTGGTGGGTTAGACTTAGCTGTTGATACAGTTGAAGATTTCTTAGATATTCCAGTTGATTATTATGTCAAACTTAATTTCGATGCCTTTGTTGAAATCATTGATGCACTTGGCGGTGTCGAGCTCGATATTCCTTTTTCATTCTCTGAACAAGATAGTCAAGGAAATCAAGGGGCCATTTCGTTAACAGAAGGCCGTCATACATTAAATGGTGAAGAAGCACTTGCCTTTGTCCGAATGAGAAAAAGTGATCCTCGCGGTGATTTAGGAAGAGGAGAAAGACAGCAGGAAGTCATCAAGGCTATTATTGAAAAAGGCGCTTCCTTATCATCAATCACTCGCTATGGCGATGTGCTCGAAAGCGTTGAATCACATATGACAATGAACCTAAGCTTTGGAAATATTATCGCCCTCCACTCTTACGCATCGTCGATAAACAATATTGAAACATTAAACTTCGAAGGTTCCGATGCAAGAATTAACGGCACTTATTACTATGAAGTGGATGAAGCATCAAGACAAACGATTTCGCGACTTCTACGCATGCATCTCGGTTTAGAAGCCACATCCACTCCAACTGAATAACGATTAAGCTCTCCTGTTCAACTGAGCAGGAGAGCTTTTTATGCTTTATCGGCCGGACGGAGCATTTCGAGGTCCAAATTCGACGCTTGGCTAATAAATCCCCTGCTCCTAGCCTCGTATGTGAGTTTACCGACCTAAGTATGCATCTTATCGACCGAATACAGGTTTGTATCGACCGAATTCCGCATCTTATCGACGGAAAGTACCACTTTATCGACCAAACTCCATCTTCACATACAAAAAAGCAACTCATACCCAGCCACATACCGGCGGATCGAGTTGCTTTTTACATTATGACGTTCTTTTTACGTTCGTGATGCGGTGAATAAACTTGAGCATCGGACGATAGGTCGAGCTAACTAGTCCAATACGCTCCGCAATAAATTCAATCGCGATAAGGACAACCGCCATGATCACGAACGTCACCCATAGTGTTGACATTGATAGCATGATGGCTGCAATACCGAAAAAGGCGCTCATTGCATAAATGAGTAGGACTGTTTGCTTATGTGTAAACCCTAGCTGTAGCAAGCAATGATGTAAATGTGATTTATCTGGTGCCGAAAGCGGCTTTTTGTTGACAATTCGACGAATGATCGCAAAAAATGTATCAGAAATCGGAACAGCTAAAATAATAACGGGAATAAGCAAAGAGAATACCGTTACATTTTTAAAGCCAAGCAATGAAATAACCGCGATCATGAAGCCAAGGAATAACGCTCCCGTATCGCCCATAAAGATTTTCGCTGGATTGAAATTATGCACAAGAAAGCCAAGTGTACTTCCTAACACGATAATTCCTAGCGAAGCAACAAAGATGTCTCCTTGGATAATCGCCAATGTTGAAATCGTGATGAGAACGATCGAAGAAACACCCGCTGCCAATCCATCAAGACCGTCAATTAAGTTAATCGCATTTGTAATCCCGATAATCCATAACAGCGTTAACGGAATACTCAGCCAACCTAAATCCAGACGAATATCAAACGGTAGATTAATGAATTCAACCTGGACGCCACCAAAAATCACAACCACAGCGGCTAAAATTTGTCCGAATAGCTTCCATTTTGCAGAAAGCTCAAGCATATCATCAAGAAATCCGGTTAGAATAATGATAAAACTTCCGATTAAAATAGGAATCATATAAGGACTTTCTGGTTGTAGCAACAGGAAACCTGCAAGAAATGCAATATATATAGCAAGCCCACCTAAACGAGCCATGACTTTTTGATGTACTTTACGATGATTTGGTTGATCAGTTGCACCGATCTTAATCGCAAATTTTCGAACCAATGGTGTAATTGAAACAGCGATGATAAAGCACACGACTAGGGCCAATCCAATCATACTTTCCCTCCTTAGTAATACCTTCTCCACATTCATTAAAAGTTATTGATCATTTTACAATTTGTTTTATTCTCATTCAAACATTGTGTCATTTTTCATAAATAGCTAGTCTCAAAATGCACATATTAAGGATTATATCACAGTCGCTTAAAATGTGATCAATAATTTAAGAGTTCATAGATAAATCCAAACTTTTTCATGATTCTCTGTCAAAGGATCGACACAATCTATCAGACTTTTTACGCATACGAAAAAGGATGAATCCAGTAAAAATGACGAATCTGATCGTTTTTTACCCTTGTTACAGCCACTTGACGAAGCATACACAGCTCCCTATCATTTCCAACTAGAGTCTCTATGAATCTCTTAATAGTCTGTTATAATGAAAGTAGTCTATTTAGGAGGTTCATTATATATGAAGAAACGCATAACAATGATAAGCTCGATTCTACTTGTTTCTGCTAGTTTATTTGCATTCTCTTCCCCTTCATTGGCAAATTCTAAGCCCGTTTTAGCCAGTGTTGAATGGGTTGTTAACCAGGTAACTCCTATTAAAGAGCGGATCACTGGCCTAGAGAACCGGATCACCGAACTGGAAAAACAGGTTGAACAACTACAGAAAGCCCAGCAAACGAATTAGGAGGGCACCGATGAATATGAAACGAATTCTCCTCATCTTACTGCTGCCCTTGCTTATAATAACATACCCACATGAAGGAAAAGCAAACACAGTCGCTACATATGATACACCTATCAAAGTGAAGCTCATCCCTTCGATTAACTTTAACGTGAAACCAACGGGAGCGTACCGCTTGTTTAACGTTGATAATCAGAAAGAGGTTTCATTTTCAGGTGACATACAATTTCGCTACACCCCGAATCAAGTAACCGTTCGAGTGAATGATCGCGATTATACGTCAAATCGAGGCTTTGAACTGCAAGAGTTAGTTTCTGTGCAACAAAGCTATGCATTGATTACGTCGGTTCAGCAAGGCTCGCAATTTTTGCCTTTGGAATATCGAGGCTCGTTAAAGGTCGAACCTGGGAATGGGCGATTAACATTATTTAATACATTGGGTATTGAGCAATATATTCAAGGGGTTGTTCCAAGAGAAATGCCTGCATCTTGGCATCCAGAAGCATTAAAGGCACAAGCGATTGCCGCTCGGAATTATGCCTATAATCAAATTGCCTTTAACGATTATTTAGTCGATACCGTGAGCAATCAAGTCTACGGTGGAAAAACTGGAGAGCATAGCCGTACCAATGAAGCGGTCCGAGCGACAAGCGGACAATATGCGACAGCAAATGGGAAAATCATCAACGCATTCTTCCACTCTAGCTCAGGTGGACATACAGAGAACAGTGAAAATGTTTGGTCCAGTCCCCTTTCGTACATTAAGGCTGTTCCTGATCCGTATGATCTTCATCCTGCAAACTCGAACCGGTCATGGACAACGACCATTCAACGTAGTGCCATTGAGCAAGCCGTATTTGGATCTGGTGTTCGCCTCGTTGATCTTAAAGTCAATGTACGTTCACCTAATGCAAGCAGTGTGCAAAGAATGACCGCTACTGGGATTCGCACCTCCAATGGAGAAACCGTGACTGTTCAGTTACCAAGGCAAGGGGCATCGGCTGACTCTCTTCGCTCAGCCTTAGGAACTTCACTAAGAAGTATTCATTTTTCTGTCAAGTCAAGTGATTCCCAAATTCAAGTACGAACAGCGAATGGCAGCACACAAACAATTGATCAAACGTACGGAGCAACGCTGCAAACAGGCGACGGAAAACAGACAACCATTACCGGCAACGAAATGAAGATTCGGACTTCTGCAACAACCGTTTCCTACCCTACTTCATCAAACAGCTATACATTTGAAGGCAGCGGCTGGGGCCATCGTTTAGGAATGAGCCAATGGGGTGCACGTGGTATGGCCGAAGCAGGATATACGTACGATGAAATTCTCAAGCACTATTACACTGGTATCGTGATTGAAAGATTGAGATAAGAATGCTAAACACATGAAAAAACGCCCAGCCGTCTAAGCTGAGCGTTTTTTCATGTGTTTATTTGTCCATTAGCTGAAGTCTGACCCGCATGAGTCGCCGGCTTCATGATTTATTCACCTAAATCAACATTGTGGTACACTTGCTGAACATCTTCTAAATCTTCTAAGGCATCAATCAATTTTTCAAATTGTGCTTGTGCGTCTTCTGGAAGAGTGACGTCATTTTGCGCAAGCATTGTTAGTTCGGCAACAGTAAAATCGGTTATGTCCACATTCTTAAATGCCTCTTGTACAGCATGAAATTGATCAGGTTCGGCATAGACGATAACTGACGCATCCTCTTCTAAAATGTCACGCACGTCTACATCTGCTTCCATTAAGATTTCAAGCACTTCATCTGCTGTTTTTCCTTCAAGCCCGATCACAGCCGTTGCATCAAACATAAAGGATACGGACCCAGTTACTCCCATATTCCCGCCGTTTTTCTTAAAGGCTGAACGTACTTCTGCTGCCGTACGATTTACGTTATTTGTCAACGTATCGACGATGATCATTGATCCATTTGGTCCGAAGCCTTCATAACGAAGCTCGTCATAGTTTTCTTCAGAACCGCCTTTCGCTTTTTCGATCGCACGGTCAATAATCGCTTTTGGGACATTGTATGTTTTGGCACGCTCAAGCACGACCTTTAACGCTTGATTTGATTCAGGATCTGGTTCACCTTGCTTTGCTACTACATAAATTTCGCGTCCGAACTTTGCATAAATACGACTCGTATTTGCATCCTTTGACGCTTTTTTTTCTTTAATATTATTCCATTTACGCCCCATCATGAACACTCGCTTTCACTTTAAATCTACATCTAAATGATAATGAGAAAAACTTCGCTTATCGCCAAGTCATGATCGCGAAAGCCTCCGTTTTTTAAAATCATTCAGAAAGGTACCATCCTTTTTATACTTTCTGATTCGTTGATGAAATAAGCTACTTCTCTAACATACCATACCTTTTCAACAAAGTAGAGTACCAAATATGAGCGGTTCTCCACTAAATTTTGAAAAAAAATGAAAATGTTAATGTAAATGAGAATGTTTTAGTATATAATAAACACGTTGTCACTTCAACGCTTTTTTGCGTTAAAGTAGCGAGTTGAATAATCTTATTATTCTTAAAAAGAAAGAGACATTAGGGGGAAGCTCAGATGAGAAAGAGAACGTTATTAACAATCGTTCCTTCCGTTGTTTGCCTTATGTGGCTAACAGCTTGCGGAGGTACAGAAGAAGCCGTAACTGAAACGGATCGTTCTGCGGTACAAGAAGAGACTGAGGCGGCAGCAGCACAAGAGACAGAAGATGTGACCACGATTAAAGTCGGTCATATTGCACCACCTGGTGAAGCCTATTCACTAGGATTTGAAGCATACGCTGAAGCCGTTGAAGAAGCAACCGATGGCCAAGTTCAATTTGAAATTTACGGTAATGGTCAATTAGGCGGCGAAAGAGAGTTATTAGAAGGCGTACAATTAGGGACGTTAGATATGAGTGTCATTACAACGGGTGTCGTCAGTAACTTTGTACCTGATGTGACAGCGATTGAATTTCCGTTTTTATTCAGAGATTTAGACCATGCTTATCAAACATTAGACGGCGAGGTCGGTCAGGAAATATTAGATAAGATGTCTGATGCTGGTTTTAAAGGGATTGCATTTTGGGAAAATGGTCAGCGCCATTTAGCGAACAGCAAATTACCAATCCGAACACCTGAAGATTTAAAAGGATTAAAAATGCGCACAATCGAAAGTGAAATTTTGCTAGACACGTATAGCGCATTAGGGACGAACGCTACACCGATGGCATTCCCAGAAGTATATGGAGCATTGCAGCAAGGTGTGATTGATGGATCTGATTTTTCCTATGGAGTTATTTGGAGCACCAATGTTTATGAGCAAACGAACTATTTCTCTGAGGCTGGCCTTTATTATGCCTCTGCTACACTGTTAATCAATGAAGAGCTTTACGAATCATTGCCTGAGGACATCCAGGAGATTATTGTTAATCTCGGCAAAGAGTATGCTGAGATCCAACGAGAGATTTCGCAGGATTTAGAAGTAGAGCAAAAGCAAAATTTAATCGATAATGGGGTAGAAATTATCGAGATGGATGAGGTTGATATTGAGGCCTTCCGTGACGCAGGTTCAACCGGTTTATGAAAAGCATGCGGATCAATACGGTGCTTACATTGAGCGAATTCAGAATATCGAGTAATAGAAAAACTAAGGCTTCTCGCCAAATCCTTAACGGCGAAAGCCTTAGTCTTTTTTTATTTGATCAAAAAGAGGCTGGGACATAACTAACGTGTTTTATTGAAAATGCGAACAATGCACAACCTTAGCGGAGGAAATATACGTAGACTCCTGCGGGATCAAAGGCAAGGGTGAGACCCCACAGTGCGTAAGCACGAGGAGGCTCACCAGCCGCCCGCGGAAAGCGAAGTATATTTCCGGAGCGAATGCTATGCATCAACGATCATTACGTTCGGATTTCTCATTAATAAAAAACTCTTTTGTCCCATCCCTCCTCTTTTCTTTCTAAGGACGAAATGGCTCATGAATCGCTCTCGCTAAAAATAGTGAGAACTGAGCTCTCGTTGTTGTTTCATTTGGTCTAAAAGCTCCGCCAACCTCGGTTGTAATACCGTTATGGGCAATCGTATTAATTTGCTCGAAGTTTGGGTATGAGCTCGTAATATCGGTGAATGAATACTGTTGATTCGGTTCTGCTAAATCAAACGCTCGCGATAAGATCACAGCCATTTGTGAACGTTTTAAGCCTTCACCTGGAAGCATTTTCCCTTCGTTTCCAGCCATCAGGCCGTGGTATTCGACAATGCGTAGTTGTTCATAAGATTGATGCTGCGCGGACACATCCGTCGCTTGCATCTGATAGCTAGCAGGCGCTGTCAATCCAAGCTCTCTGACAAGCATGCTAGCCGTCTGCGCTCGCGTAATCGTTTGGTTCGGCGCAAACGTTCCATCTGGATACCCTCTTATGACATCTCGTTGATTCAAGAAATAAATTTCCTCATAGGCAAAGTAATCTCGCGAAATATCTGTGAAAATTGACCTCACCTGGATTGGCGTCGGCGTTACACCATTCTCTGCCTGTAATGCTTTGATTTCACGATCGAGTTTTGCTGCACGTTCCTCTAGGGAGGATGCACTTGCTGACACCTGATTAACCTGCTCTGTTACCCATACATCACTAGCAATTTCATTTTGATCAGATGCTCCAACACCAGAACAACCGACCATCGCGAGAACACTAACCAACATTGCTGCTTTTGCTATCTTTTTCATCATTACACCTCTCCCTAGACTAGTACGAAATCCATAACTATTTCCGACCAATTCCATGATAAATGAAGCCTGCTTGCTTCCATTCTTTCGCATCAAGTGTATTCCGTCCATCTATCACAACTGGACGCTTCACTAATGCCTTCACTTCTTGCGGGTCCAATGCTTTAAACTCATCCCACTCTGTCACAAGCAGAATCACATCCGCGTCTTGAACGGTATCTTTTACGTCTGTCCCATAGAGAATTCGGTCACCAAGTAATGACTTTGTTTTCTCCGTCGTGATCGGGTCAAAGGCCTTGACTGTCATCCCAGATGATAAAAGAGAGTCAATCACCTTTAAGGCTGGTGCCTCACGCATATCATCTGTATTCGGTTTAAAGGCGAGCCCCAAAACAGCAGCCCGTAACCCCTTTACATCCTCAGCAAACACATCATGTAAATGACGAATCATTTGCTCGTATTGACGCTCATTCACGTCGCGAACAGCCTGCAATAGCTGCGGCTGGTATTGCTTTTCTTCCGCTAAATGAATCAGCGCTTTCGTATCCTTAGGGAAACAAGAGCCACCGTAGCCAACGCCCGCTTGTAAGAACTTCGGTCCGATTCGATTATCTAGACCCATTCCTTTCGCAACAGCCGTTACATCTGCCCCGTAGCGATCACAAATGTTTGCCATTTCATTGATGAAGGTAATCTTCGTTGCCAAAAACGCATTGGACGCATACTTAATCATTTCCGCACTACGAATATCTGTGACAATGATTTGTTCCGTTAACGGCTTATGCAAAGCAATCAGCATGTCTTCCGCTTTTTTCGATGCTGTTCCAATGACAATTCGATCTGGATTGAATGTATCCTTGACGGCAGACCCTTCTCGTAAAAACTCAGGGACAGAGCATACTTCAACGTCCGCATTAGCATTCACACCTAAGATCAGCTCTTTGACCTTTTCAGCTGTTCCAACAGGCACTGTTGATTTATTGACAACAACCTTGAAATCAGAGCCGACAGCCCCTCCAATTTCCTCGGCGACGCCATAGACATAAGACATATTTGCTGCCCCTGTCTCTGTTTCCGGTGTTCCAACAGCAATGAAGACGACATCAGAAGCTTTTACAGCCTCTTTCAAATTCGTCGTAAAGGAAAGACGTCCTTCCTGCTTGTTTTTTGCAACGAGCTCTTTTAAGTCTGGCTCATAAATCGGAATGTCTCCGTTATTTAACATCTCAATTTTTTCATCTATTTTATCTACACACACAACTGTATTGCCAAGCTCAGCGAAACAAGTTCCTGATACAAGTCCTACATAACCTGTTCCGATAACAGCGATTTTCATCCTCGTTTCACAATCCTTTTCTTTATCATATTTCCCACCTGAACGAGCTCAGGGAGCCGAACAAGATAAGCCACTCCCAGGTAAACGATCGCAGACACAAACCCTGCGACAATCAGCGTCAGCCATGGCATTTGCTCTGGCATAATCGCCTCGAGTCCTAGCTGAACGAAGACAAGACTCACACATATAATAAACACTGGGAAGATTCCTCTCCATAATTGGGAGGATACCACGTTTAATTGTAACACGATTTTTGCTGCAATGACTAAAAGGAAAAAATTAATCAATGCGCTGATAGAGGTCGCAATAGCTAGTCCGAATGCCCCATACTGATCGATTAAAATAATGTTCAGTCCGACGTTAATGCCCAGTACTGAAATGACGCTTAATGTCACAGGGAGCACTGATTTTTCTTTCGCATAGAAGAATCGGGTCACGTATAAATTCGCCGCGTGCGCAAACATCGCGATCACAAATGCTTGCAGAAGCGGCGCCGAAAGCAGTGTCGACTCACGAGTGAATTGACCATATTCAAAGACAACGATAAAGATTTCCTCTGCATAAAAATAAGCATAAATCGAAGCTGGTACGATCGTTATAAAGAGCATTCTCAATCCACGTTGATAAATCTCCTGAATGTCGTCATTCTCATTCGCTGCGACTTTTTTCGCTAATAGCGGGTAAATAACCGTTGTGACAGCGGTCATCAAGACACTTTGGGGCAATTGAACCATTTTTGATGCATAATTCAAGCCAGCAATTGCTCCGTCCTGTAACTGTGAGGCAAAGATACGATGAATCAAGAAATACAATTGCAGTGTTGCGCCACCAAGTAAAATCGGCAATCCTAATCGCAGCATCCGCTTCATTTCACTTCCCATTGAAAAAGCAAAACGAAAGCGGAGAAAGTTTTCCTTTTTAATTAAATAGACAAGCATCACAACCATCAAGATGGCACTAATCACCGCTCCATACGCATGAGCATAAGCACCAAAGAACGGGTACAAGCCAATAGCAAGCACGACGAACGAGCCATTCAACACGAGCGTGGAAGCCGTCGCCATCTTAAAGCGTTTATTAACGTTTAAGATGCCCGTTAGCCACATCGCCAGCACGAGAAAAAACGTCGCTGGTGCCATCACGGTAAAGAGATCACTCGTTAAGGTAAGCTCCTCGCCAGACAATCCCCCAAAAAGCAAGGAAATGACCTGTTTTGAGAAGATCATTAAGATGAGTGTGAAGCCAATTAAAACAACCGATAGCCAGGAAAACACCGATTGCAAAAACCGTTGCTGCATGATGCCATCGTCGATTTTGCTATAGATCGAAATAAATGCCGTTGTCAACGCACCGCCAACAACGACATAAAAAAAGTTTGGTAAAGTATATGCGGCGATTACGCTATCGGCTACATAGCTAGTCCCAAATTGATAGCCAATCACAACCTCACGTAAGAAACCGAGAAAGCGTGAGCCAAGATTAATAACCGCCACTGCGCCAATGATCGCCAGTAATGATTTTCCCTTCATGTAAGAACCCTACCTTTTCCAATACGCCTAAATGATTTTATGATTTCTCGATAAAATCACGAATTAGATGTACGATATTGTCACGTCCACTTTTAAAAGGAGCCGGTTGAAAGTTCTCTACTTGTTGCAATGCTTCCTCTAAAGCGTTGATTTCTTTTACACCGATAATGTAGCCAGTAGACGTAAATTGATCCACGATTTCCACTTGATGATCATCATTATGCTCATGGTGAGCTGCTCGTCTCGCAACAGCAATCACCTTCTTGCCTTTTTTGACACCTGTAATGATCGAGCCCGTGCCGGCATGGGTAATAATTAGATCGGCTTCATCAAAATAACGCTCCATATCCGTATAGCTCATAAACGGAATCAGCTTCATTTTCTCTGATGTAAACGGAGTATGACCTACTTGAACGACAATTTCCCCATTGATCAGCCCGCCTTCTTGAAGACGCTCCACCTCTTCAAGAAGACGATTGAACGGAAGCTCATGTGTACCCAATACGACAAAAATCAATAGATTGACCCCCCATAAACAGCTTTCGGATAAACCTTCTTCATCGACTCCCATTGCACAATGAACATATCAGCAATCGGGTAAACCATTCTTCCCGAAAGTGTTGGTGTTGTCGTCTTCGCAAAGCTTTCAATGAAGATCACTTTCTTCCCAAACAGCTTCGCAATATAGCACATCGGCACAGCCGTATGGGCACCTGTCGTAATGACGACATCTGGACGCTCCTTGAGAAAAATCCAGAACGATTTTGCACAGTTATAGGAGAATTTAAATAAATAGCTGATTAAATAATTACGTGCCCCATAAACGAGCAGCGATGCCGGATGCTCGTTTTTCAATTCTTCCGTAATACTCGACTTCTCTGTCACTAAATGGTATTCATATTCCTCAAATAACGGCTTCAGCTGCAATAGCTGTGTCAAATGCCCGCCAATTGACGAAATAAGCAATACCTTCTTACGCTTCTTCTCCCATTACCGTTCCTCCTCCGTTTGATAGAGCTCTAGCAAACGGTCAATAATCCGTTCTTGATCAAATTCTTCTGCACGAGCAAACCCGCGTTCAACCAAGAGATTAGCGCTCTCTTTATGGGAGAGCACCTGCTCCATCCCATCACGAAGCGACTCCATCTGTTTCGGTTCAACAAGCACGCCATGGCCATCAGTGAGAAGATAGCGCAAGCCGCCGACTTTCGTGCCAACAACCGGTGTGCCACACGCCATCGCTTCCAGTGCAACAAGTCCAAATCCCTCTAAATAGGAAGGAAGAACAAACAAATCAGCTGCAGACATCCACTTGGCAATCTCCTGCTGCGGAAGGGCTTCTTTGAAGAAGACACCCTTGATTTCTTGATCACGAACAAGTGCTTCGAGCTTTTCTTTATAAAGTTGCTTCTTCGGATTTCCAATGAGATAAAGCTGAAGCTGATCGTCCTGCATCTTCAATTCCTTGAAAGCAGCGAGTAATTCCTCGACCCCTTTTTCAGGAATAAGATTACCGATAAAAAGGATCGGACGGACACCATTTGGAATGCCAAGCGATTGACGCACTTCCTCTTTCGGATACGGCTTGAATACTGAACGGTTCACACCCATGTTCAAAATGGAAACACGCTTTTCTTCTACGCCAAAGTCATGGATAATTGTCTGCTGGAGCTCATGCCCGACAGCAATCACTTCATCCGCTTCCTGCAAAATTCGTTTCGTCCATTTACGAATTCGTTCATTTTTCTTCGCCATTCGCTCAATGTCACCGCCGTGCGCCGTCACAACAAGACGTGTTCCAAGCACCTTCTTAAAGAGAAGCGCCAGCATCCCTGTTGGAAAGACGTAATGGGCATGAACAACGTCATACTTTCTCCCCTTACGAACAAAAGCAGAAAAGGTCTTCCACGCCCAGTTGCTGTATTTCATTAGCACATGCTTTCGTTCCATGCTCGGATCGTCAACCGCAACGACATCAACATCCATCCCGCGGTTTCGCAGCGCCTCGACTTGGTTTTTGACAAAAATACCAAATGTCGCTTGCTTCGGACCAGGATACATATTACTTAGCACCAATATGCGCTTACGACGACTCTGACTCATGGCGCTTCTCCTTTTTCAACCAGTTGACCGCAATTCCAAGGAACAACCAGAACCATAACGCAATTTGATGATTCTCCCATGCCGTCGACAGCAGTCCCATTAAGACGAAGGCGAACGCAAACGTGACAACAAACAAGCCGACCCATCTCGCCATTGCATCACGATGCTCAGAGAAAAGCGTCATTTCCTTCACCACTTTGAAAAGGAAGTAGCCGATTAAAAGAACACCGATGATTCCATACTCAACCAAGACATAGAGCGCATTATTATCAACCGTTCGCATCGTCGTTGGCAAATCTTCATGCATGAACTGATGAAACGGCGAGTTAAAGACAAACGCTGCATTGCTTCCGAACATACCCGGTCCAACACCGACAATCGGATTCAGCATAAAGACATCGAGCCCACTTAAAATAATTAAAAAGCGATAGTTCTTGGAGAGATCAAGCGTGTATAAGTTACGCTGAGCAAACCCTTCAAGGAAGAACAGGGCCGCAGCATATCCAATGACAAAGAGAACGACAAGACCGATTGATGCGGTCAAAAGGATGCGAAACGCCTTCTTTTTCCGATTCAAAATTCCGATGATGCCAAGACAACCAATTAACGCTAGAAACGCTTGACGCGAGAACGTCATCGCGATCGCAACGAGCAACACAATCGCAATCACGCCATAGATCGTCTTTGCTTTAGGCGATAGCTCTGCACGAAAGACAAATAAATAGAGCAGTACAAGCAATAAGACCGCTACAAGAAACCCAGCTAATGTATTACTTGAATCCATCATCCCAAACGCACGCACTTCTTCCCCTACCGCGATACTCCGACGCTCAGACACATCTCTTAGCGGCAATGGAATCAAGAGGAAAATTTGAATAAAACCTATAAGCGACTGAACGAGTGCTAGTCCAATAATAATATGGAAGACTCGCTTCACCCACATCGCCGGAATATCAATTGCTAGAAGCACATAGAAAAGCAGTGCATATTGAAAAATCGCACGAAGACCGAATATCCCTTGAGCAAACGGCACATTGTTGACGAACATACTAAAAAGAGCAAATAGCGCAACAAGCAGCAAGCTCATATTTAAAGGGTTTTTCCATTTTTCAAGGAGAAGCCTTCCACCAATTTGCGGATGAAAGAGAACGATAAACAGCATCGCTACGAGAATCATTTCACCTGCATAAGAAAGTGGTAAGCGAAGGAGCCCAGGAATATATCCTTCCCAAATCCGTGTAAATTGCAATTCAATTGTTGTCCATACTAAGAGCGCGACCGTTGCCCATAACAGCAGACGGTTCGCTCGCTCAGCTGGAAGTATCTTTTCAATCATCAATCCCACACCATTCACTTCTAGTTTATTTGAATTGCTTAAGTCCTTCTTTTGCTTCATTCTTTAACCTGCCAGAAACGGTGACAAATGCTTTTTGAACCGTATCCCAGTTTTGGTCAATCGCGTTGAATACATCGACAATTGAGCTTGAATCTTCTTTCACGCTCGCAATGTTCACACCAAAAGATGGCATCTCTAACACTTGCATGAAATCATGAACCTTATGATGATAGCCAATTCCAATCACAGGTGTTTCCGCTACAACCGATAAAATCAATGAATGCAGACGAGTTCCAATAATTAAATCCTGTTCTGCACTAATCTTCACAATGTCAGTTGGGTGCAGGTTATCATCGATCAATGTCACCTGCTCACGCTGCGTCATTTTTGCTTGAATATCCTTCGTCACTTGAACATCTTCTGGATACTTCGTTGAAAAAAAGGTCACTTCCACATTTTGCTCGACAATCAAACGGTCAAGCTGGGCAGCCATTCCATTCACATATTGCTCATACTTGCCCATATCTGGCTCTGGCCAATATTGTCGACTAAAATAAGGAACAGCCGTGACTCCGACCTTGCGTATCGTTTGCGAGTGGGTATGCTTCTTCTCTGCCGGAACCGAAAAGGCAGGATCTCCAATGACACCAACCGCTTTCTTGACACCAATTGATTCAAGCAATGCCTTTGAATCCTGATCACGCACCGAAATTGACTCTGCCGCCTTCGCAAGCTGCGTAATAAAAAAACGGCCATTCTTTGTCGTAATCGGACCAGCTCCAACACCGTAAATGATCACACGACAGCCAGCACGCTTCCCCGTTAACCCAAGCACACTATATAAAGGAGCGTCTCGCTTATACATATCCATCAGCAAGCCACCACCACCGATGATTAAGACGTCTAAGCCCTTCATCACCTTATAGCTTTCCTTCACCGTTTTCAAACCCGATTTGACAAGATTCCCTTCCTTATATAAAAGAGGGAAAGAAGCGATTTGGTAACGGTCCTTCGTGTTATCAGGATTATTACTAAAAACAACAATATCCTCTTTGCTCAATCCGAGATCAACTGTTAATTGATGAAGGATCCCTGTCAGAATCGCTTCATCCCCATTATTATTGTGCCCATAATTCCCAATAATTCCTACTTTCATCCTGTAACGTCCTTTACTTCTTATTCGATAAGCGTTCTACGTATAGGTCGTGAAGATAACGCTCCATCTCTTCTTTTAAATCATCTCTTTTCAATGCAAATTCAACCTGCGTTTTAATAAAACCAAACTTCTCGCCAACATCATAACGCGTCCCATGGAATTCATACGCTAGCATCTGTCTTTGCTCACTTAACGTTTGCAAGGCATCTGTTAGCTGAATTTCTGATCCTTTACCAGGACTCGTGTGCGCAAGAATGTCGAAAATATCAGGCGTTAAAATATAACGACCCATAATCGCAATTTGTGAAGGCGCTTCTTCACGCTTCGGCTTCTCTACTAATCGATTGACTTTATGAATACCATTGTCCATATGTTGGCAATCAACAATGCCATAGCGCTCGACTTGCTCAAGCGGCACTTCCTGCACACCAATGATAGGGCTCTCGTGTTCTTCATAGATTTCCATCATTTGCTGTAAGCAAGGCTTTCCATCGTTTGTGACAATGTCATCACCTAGCAAGACCGCAAATGGTTCATCCCCGATAAACTTACGCGCACAATAAACCGCATGCCCCAAACCCGCTGGAACCTTTTGACGAATATAGTGAATATCGAGTAGATCCGTGCTTTGCTGAACCGTTTGCAGCAGCACTTCTTTTCCTTTTCGTTTCAATTCTTCTTCAAGTTCAACCATCTTATCAAAATGGTCCTCGATCGCACGCTTACCGCGACCAGTAATAATTAATATATCCTCAATCCCAGATGCCACAGCTTCTTCTACAATATATTGAATTGTCGGCTTATCGACAATTGGTAGCATTTCCTTAGGTTGTGCTTTCGTTGCAGGAAGGAATCGCGTTCCAAGACCCGCCGCAGGAATAATCGCTTTTTTGACTTTCAAGATGAGCCCTCCTCTTTGAGATGTTCAACCTCTCCATTATACAATAGAGAAGAATAATGTGCAGACTAAACTTTTTACAAAACCTAGAAAATGCTTATGACCCAAAATGGAGGCTATTCAAACAACAATTTTTTCGATAAAACACGTTTACTAACAATAAATCGGCTAAATAATATACGAGGCAACTAATAACGTCCAACTGCCTAAGTTTGGACCAGTTATTGGCCAAAGGAACGGACTTATTAGCCAAGCTTCTCGTTTACCGGCCGATGATACAGGTTTATCGGCCGAATTCGGTGACTTAGCGGCCAAAAGAATGGATTTACCGGGCGAATTCTTCCATTTACCGGCCAAGTGCTCACATTCAAATTTTTCATCTAAAAAAGGCCTACGCATAAACGTAGACCTTATCTTAATCTTTACCAATTATAAAAGTCTTCAATCCCTTTTAAAATCGCACGAGCTGCCTTTGTGTTGAAATCTGGCTGCTTCATTTTAGCAGCGTCGCCACTATTTGTGATAAAGCCGACTTCAACGAGAACACTCGGCATTCTCGATTGACGGATAACAGCAAAACGAGCTTCTTTTACACCACGATCGTTCATCCCTAATTCATTTTTCAGATGGCGATTAATGTGTTGAGCTAATGCTCTACTCTCTGCAGCTGAATACGTGTCATCCCAATATGTTTCCACACCGTTTGCTGCTGGTGTTGCTGCATTGGCATGAATCGAGATAAAGATATCCGCATTCCGATCATTAGCCATTTTTGCTCGTTGGCTTAATTCAACAAACGTATCATTCGTCCGTGTTAAAAATGGATTAGCGGACTTGTCCAAGAGCATTTTTTCAAGTTCCTTCGCAATCCCAAGGTTAATATCTTTTTCTCTCAGACCATTTGCCACCGCACCTGGATCGGAACCACCATGACCTGGATCAAGAGCAATGATTCGACCCTTCAGTCCATTTTGACCTGGCGCTTTTGTTACTAAATAGTCGATATGAGTGTAGGCCCATTGACCATTGAATTTAATCAGAACCCATTTGCCATGATATTCATAAATGCTAACAATCTCTCCAGCAGCTAGTCTGCCGATCGCTTCAGAGCTTGCTGTTGCTTCTTTACGAACATTAAGAGAGCTTGCTGTCACCTTTCCTTCAGCGACGATCTTTCTATCCGATGTTGGAGGGGGTGTAGGTGTAGGGCTAGTTCCACTACTAGAAACTCTTTCTATGTAGCTCTTATGAACATAAGCAAATCCTGAGCCGTTTTTAATTTTTAACCATTGTCCTTCTTCACCGTACACTTCAACGACACTACCAGCTGGTAAACGAGCTACTACGGCTCCATTCATCCCTGGCAGAGAACGAACATTTAACGTAGAAGTTACATTGACAACCGTACCCTTATAAAGGACAGAGCCTTGACCTTGGTCTGATACACGATAAGAAGGTTCAATGCTTCGAGCTACATATGTTGAAAACTGTGCTCTAGAAGCATTTTTGTTTGGATTAAAGTTGTTAGCTCTTTCAACAATGCCATTACGCTCTAGCGCTGAAATTTCTCGAACAGCCCAGAAGCTACTTGACACATCTGAATAGCCACTAGACGTTATACCCGTTAATTTAAACGTTCGTGAAAGAACCGTTGCGACTTGAGCCATTGTTATGCTTTGATTTGGATGAAACCGTCCGTCATCTCTTCCTTGGAAAATACCTAGCTCGGCAGCTCGCTCGATTGCGCTAGAAGCCCAGAAATTTGTTGGCACATCTGGGAATGCCGCCCTCGTCACTTTCTTTCCTCCGACACCTAATGCATTAGTAATAATGACGGCTGCTTGAGCACGAGTAACAGAATCATTCGGACGAAACGTACCATCCGCATATCCTGTTTGAATTCTCTTTTCATTTAAATAATGAATCTCATCGTAACCCCAAGTACCTTTTGAAACGTCTCGAAACTCGAATCCTTGTGCTGAAACGGTAGTTTGATTGAATGCGAGAGTCGGCAGAAAGAAAATTACGACAAGTAATGCAATAATTGCTTTCTTAAACAAACAAATGCCTCCTCCAATTAAAAGATTATTTTTCCTACTAATATAGAATATCATGGATAAATATGAGAAACTATCATTTTTAAGAATTTATCAAAAATAGTCATATTCACTTAGTTATCCTCGAAACGAGGGGGAGTTTGGACTCACTTTTCCTTTTACCATTAAACCCACAATTTGTGAACGATTTCGTCTCTTTTCTTTTCCACCTAAATCAGCTACACTATAACCATTGCATGACGTACGAAGGTGGGACATAATGAGACATATGATGACAAGGTTACTATTATTAGCGCTAATGATCTTCCTCTTGGCAGGTTGCTCTACGATCGCCATGGAACGAAAATTAGCCGAAGAAAATCGGATCGATACGGAAACATACGGTTATGAAGATGAAGCCTTCATCTATAATGAAGATGTTGTGCAGCAGCTATCACAGCGCTTTCGTTTAGAAGAGCTTTCCATAAATAATGTCAGCAGTATCATGGAAGATGAAATCGAAGCAGGACATTTTAATGAAGTGATTATTTATATGAGATACCTCATGGATAATGAGGAAGAACAAGCAGCGATGTATACAGATCGCTATTATGAAGCCTTGCTTGCCCATGTTGAAAATACGCCTCAGCCATCGCAACAATTATTAGCCGATGCAACGAAATCAGCAAGAGTTCAATATGAGCTTCGCCCTGATGATCAGCGCACAACGGCCCAGTATGCGACGTTACTTCTTTACTCTGATGAAGACTTTCAAGAAGGACTTGATTTGTTGTTTGCCTTAGAAAATCAGTTAGAAGAGCAGGGTGAGGATTTTCAAAAGCAAACGATTCAAGCATTGGCTCAAGCTTATTTAATGAATGGACAGTATGAAGAAAGCGTCGAGCGTTACCAAACTCTCGCCTCACTTGATTCAGAAAATGTACTCGTCTACTATAACATCAGCTACGTGCTTGAGCTATTAGGACGTGATGATGAAGCAGCTGCTTACTTAGAGCGTGCCTATGCCCCTACAACTGACTTTCTCGACACATACGGAACAGAGACAGTCGGACTGTTTAACAGCTTCTTTCGCACCACAACACCAGAAGAGTCTGAGTAAACCTCAGGCTCTTTTGGCCTTTTTTCTTCTAAATGTTTACAATATTACTAACTTTCTTTAAGATGAAGATAGAAGAATTTATTTGAAAATACATATTGTAGGAGGAAGAACAAATAATGAGAAAGAATAGGCGTTTAGGTTTAACTAGCTTCGCCCTTGCTGCGGCACTTGTTCTTAGTCCAGCTGTCCAAGCAGAAGAAGCGGTAGACCCCGTACTTGTTGAGGATGAGCAAGAAACAACTAAGGAGGAAGCTCCCTCAGAAATAGATCCTCCTAGCGAGGAAGAGGACGAGCCCGTTATTTCATTATATGAGGATGTAGCAGTCGATCATTTTGCTTTTGACGCGATTCATTATGTAACGAGAGATGGGGCTTGTTTCGGGAACAGACGAAGGCTTATTTAACCCCGACCAGTCATTAACTCGTGCACAGGCTGCGAAAATCCTCACAGAAGCATTGGACCTCACAGCGCCAACGAACTATCAGCTTAAAGCAACCGATGTTCCTGCTAATCATTGGGCAGTAACCTATTTCAAAGCACTAGAGCAGCAAGGCATCATGGTTGGAAACCAAGGAAAATTAATGCCTAGTGCAAAAGTATCAAGAGCACAAATGGCAACAATGCTCAACCGCGCCTTTGATTATGCAGCACCGACTCGCTTTGCCGCATTCAATGACATCGATCGTTCATTTTGGGCTTATTACGACATTAACCGTCTAGCCACAAATGGCGTCACGACACAAGAAAACCAAGCATTCCGTCCAAATGAAGCGACAACTCGTGCACAATTTGTTCTATTTGTCGCTCGCAGCATGGACGACCGCTTTAAAAACTAACATCAACATGTGTTTCGAATCGATCATTTACTAAAGCACTAATAGAAGAGGATGTCACTTTAACATCCTCTTTTCTCATACCATTCATTATATTTGTGGTTCTCCCTTTGCCTGAATCCTGTTCTTTTTCAGCTGCTTCCACTTCCAGACCAACCATAGCTGCGAGGCGATATATAAGGACGAATACATCCCTGTAATTAAACCGACCATCAACGCATAAGAGAAATTCCGAATCGATTCACTGCCGAATATCAGCATAAACACGACCGTTATTAATACAGTTAGTACGGTATTAATCGAGCGGGTAAAGGTTTGTTGAATACTGCGATTGACAATGTTCGCAAGCTGTTCAAAGGATTTCACTCGCTGTTTCTTCATATTATCCCGAATGCGGTCAAAGGTGACAATTGTATCATTAATCGAATAACCAATGATCGTTAAGACAGCCGCGATAAACGTCAAATCAACCTCTAATCTCGTAATACTGAAAAAAGTAATGATGAAAAAGGCATCATGGAGCAGCGCAACAATAGCAGCTAGCGCCATGTAAAACTCGAACCTGAGCGAAACGTAGACGATAATCCCTAGTGAGGCAATTAAGACCGCAATAAGGGCATTACGCGCAAGCTCCTTCCCGACGATCGGGGAAACGGTGCTTATACTTGGCTCAGCACCATACTTATCAGCAAAATATTCCTTGAATTCAGCAATTTCCTCGCGATCCAAGACACCGACAAACCTCGCAACAGCCACTTCATTTTGATTGCCAGATAACACAATCTCATTTGCCTCTAAACCGAGAGTTGCTAGATCTTCCTCGATTTGTTCGATCGTCAAAGGTTGGTCAGCTGGAATGTCCACCCGAGTCCCACTTTCAAAATCGATCCCTAAATTTAGCTTCATCACAAGTAAAACAATGATACCTGCAATAATCATAGCTCCAGAAAAGGCAAAGAATTTATTTCTATTTTTGACAAAGTCAATATGATCAAACTTTGTCGGTGCACCTGTAAACTCATCTACTTCTTTAATATCTAGAATATCCTGCCGCTTCACGCCAAAATAGCCTGGCTTTTTATCTAACAAACGGCTATTAACTAATAACCCTAATAATAACCTTGCTAAAAAGACGGCTGTGATAAAGCTGACGATGATACTGACAATTAACATCGTTGCAAAGCCTTTAACAGCACTTGTCCCGAAAATAAACAGCACAATCCCTGCAATGATCGTCGTAATATTTGCGTCAAAGATTGTTGCAAACGAACTGCGGTTTCCTGTCCGATAAGCAGATCTTACTGATTTCCCAAGCTTTAATTCTTCCTTTATTCGTTCGTAGGTAATGATGTTGGCATCCACACCCATCCCCACTCCTAAAATTAAGGCGGCAATTCCAGGCAGGGTTAAGACCCCATTCATCCAACTAAAGATTTGTAAAATCAAGTAAATATAAGCCGCTAATGTGACGATCGCCACAAAGCCTGGCAAACGATAAAACACAAGCATGAATAAGAAAATTGCCGCTATACCAATCATTCCAGCGAACATCGTTTGATCAAGTGCTTGTTCACCAAACTTAGCGCCAACAGAGGTCGAATAAATCTCCTCCATTTTCACCGGCAGTGATCCCGCATTTAAAAGCTCAGCTAGACGTTGCGCTTCCTCGACAGTAAATTGTCCTTCGATCACTACGTCGGTCGTGTTTAACGTTTGATTGACCGTAGCAGCTGATAAAAATTTCGGTTCTGCTTTTTGTGACTCTTCTGCATAAGAATCACCTTCTTCGTAATCTAACCACATAACAAGCAGATTTTCTGGATATGTTTTTTTGGAAAGCTCTGCTGTTATCTCACCAAATTTAGTCGCATCCTTTAACGTTAAGGCCACCCACGGCTGATTCGTTTGAGACAAGGTCATATTGGCCCCATTCTCTTGCAAATCAGCACCCGTCAGTAGCACTTCGTCATGAATATTTCGAAACGTTAACTCAGCCTGCGTGGAGAGAAGTTCACGCGCTTCGGTTTGATCGTCCACACCAGCAAGCTGAACCCGAATTCGGTCGCTTCCTTCTACGACGATATTCGGTTCAGACACACCGAGCACATTAATTCGATTTTCCAGTGCACTAACGGTACTTCCGAGCACATCACTCGTGATTTCCTGCCCTTCCACAGCAGGCTTCACCTCATACAAAACCTCAAATCCACCCTGCAAGTCTAAACCTAAAGGGATGTCACCTGCCACCTTCGTTGAGTTCATGCCAATGAGCGTACCAATCGCTAGCACAATGAGAAAAAATACAGCGATACGCCCCCGACTCCGCTTTGCCAATTGTGTATCCTCCTTACGATTTCAACAATGATGTCACACACATTGCTCCTCCACTCATCATGATCAGAGAAAACAAGCGTTTATTGTGATCGAATTGTATATGATAATTTCATATTTGAGAAGATAAAAATAATTTATCAAAAAAATTTACACAATTATAAAGTGCTCTTCCATTAGTATGTATGCTCAACCATCACGCCAACAAAGCTATACCAGCAAAGTGATTCACTCAAATAAAGCTACCCCTCCACTGTTGTTTTGCCCTCATCTCAGCCTTATATGCATCAAATAGCTTGCCATTATTTTTCAAAAAAATTCACAATATCACTTGCATATTTTCGAAATTGGAATGATAAAATAAATCAGTTACTAATGAAAGTGAGATGAACAATTTGTCGTTATGGGAATTATTCGTAGCGGTCGTATTGGGAATTGTAGAAGGACTAACAGAGTTTGCACCCGTATCCTCGACGGGACACATGATCATCGTCGATGACACTCTTCTTAAGTCCAAGGATTTATTTTCTCAAGAAGTCGCAAACACATTTAAAATTGTGATTCAACTAGGATCGATTTTAGCTGTTGTCATTGTTTTTAAACAACGATTTATGAATTTACTAGGCTTAGAAAGAAACTGGAACAAAGCGCAAAAGATTGGACCAAAGCTTGAATTAAAACAAGTCATCGTCGGCTTGATACCAGCCATCATTTTAGGTTTTTTGCTAGAGGATTATATCGATGAATATCTATTTTCAGTCGAGACCGTTCTGGTTGGACTAGTTGTCGGAGCCTTCCTCATGATCGCTGCAGACTTCTTTGCACCAAGCCAACCGAAAATAAACACGGTTGATCAAATCACTTATAAGCAAGCATTGTTCATTGGTCTCTTTCAATGTATTGCCTTATGGCCTGGCTTTTCCCGTTCTGGTTCAACGATTTCTGGTGGGGTTCTCTTAGGAATGAGCCATCGCGCCGCAGCTGATTTTACCTTTATCATGGCCGTACCGATTATGCTCGGAGCTAGTACGCTTTCTCTGATCAAAAATTGGCAGTATTTCACACCTGATGCTCTTCCATTTTTTATTGCTGGATTTATTAGCGCCTTTATCGTGTCTTTGATTACGATTCGCTTTTTCTTAAAGCTAATCAATCGAATTAAGCTTCTCCCTTTTGCAATTTACCGCATCTTACTTGCCGTCGGGATTTATGTCTTTATTCTGTAATCTTCAAATGTTATTGCTAAATAGAGAGAGGGTGACTCAACTAAGAGTCACCCTCCTTGTCTTCATCACTATTAGTAGCTGTTATTGCAAGAACATCCTACAATAATGAGAAGAACGAAGACAACTACAATAAACGCAAACCCGTTTCCATGACCCATACTAGCACCTCCATTACAAGTGAATGAAAATAGAGTTTTTAAGCTTTTCTCTTTAGCAATCCTTATCCTTATCTTTTGCAGCTAAAATAATGATTAAGAGAATGAACAAAACAACTAATAACGCGAAGTTTGATCCCATGCCTCCGCTCGGATATCCACCACCATAGCCAGCAACCGGGTATCCACTTCCATATCCAGAACCAGAATTACAACAATTTCCCCAAGACATATTTTTCACCTCCGAAGAGCGTATTGAGATATGCTCATTTGCTATCCCACTAACAAAATATGTTTGTGAAGACAATTGGATTGGACATACATCTCGGTAGACTTCATATCGTGACAAAATTAAGCTAATTAGGTGAAGAGAACCAAAAAAAGTGCCTGACCCGCCAACTGGGGTCAGACACATAGAAGATCATGCTAAAACATTCTTAATTTGTGATTCGATCATCAACACGTGAGAGAAAGACAGCAAACTGGCCTCTTCTCACAGATTCATTCGGTCTAAAGGCTGAGCCTTCTACAGCAGTAATATTATTATAAGCGAGACGATTAATCGGTTCAAAGCCTGGGAAGGATGAATCGATATCTGTAAACCTCACCTCGCGCGTCGGTTCATTCATATATTCAGAGAAAAGACGCGTCAGCACGACCGCCATTTGCGAACGTCTAAAGGAATCTCGCGGACGAATCGTTCCATCTGGATAAGGAGTCAGAATCCCATGAGCCTCTGCGATCAACATCGCTTGATTGCTCTCATGATCTGTTGCCTTCGACTCAAACCCTACTGGTAATGTTAATCCAAGCTCTTTGACTAAAATCGATGCGGCATGGCGGCGCTGCAACGGAATGTTTGTCCCAAACGTACCATCAGGATACCCATTTAATGATCCGCGCGATTCCAGTAGCGCTACAGCTCCGCGCATTTCGGCATTCGTAGCAGGAATGTCTGGAAATGCACTAATGCTGCCAGCTCTTAAATAAGAAGAGGCAAGATAACCACTTGCTCCGTCATGAGGTGACTTTATTTCATAGTAAGCGAACAAATTGCTTAGGTTCCCGTCATAATGCGGTCCACTGACAATTTCAAATCCCTTCGCATGATCCACTCTCACAAAAGTCGAACCCGTATTTGGCGCATTTCGTAGATTCATAGAATTTCGCTCTGGGTGGAACGTGAAAACCATGATCACCCTGCATCATACATTTGTCTGCTTTCTGTTAGCAGCTTCTCATGAATCGTCAAATGTCGTTGCTCCTCGGTAAAGCGCATAATATTCCCATTAGGATTATATGTGACATCAAACTGACTCGGAGGATTCGTTGGTAAAAGTCCGATCCCACCAATCGCATTAAAAATTCGACCTTGATACGTGTTCTGTGATCTTGCTGGGTCATTTCGCATTTCTAAGCCGTTATAAGCAAGCACGGGAAAATACCAGCTTTCTAAAATTATAGGCTCAAGCGCATTATCAATTTGAGGAATCAGATTTCCAGCCCATGATCTCTTCTCAAGCAGCTGACCAATCCCCACCTCAATATTATAAGCCATATCATCCTTCAGCTTCTGCTCATCAATCCCTTTTTGCTCAAGCTCTGCTTCACTCATCGTTACCTGCATGATGCCAATTCCACCATCGCCATCCGTATTTAAGATCGGATTCCCATTGCTATCAAACTGCCTCATTCCTGTTTCTTGATAAGCAATCGCGATCACGATTTCTGGTGGCACATTATGTTTGATCGCTAATTCTGCAAGCAGTGCTTTCCTCTCTTCAACACTACCATTTGCAGCAAATGACTCTATTGGCATTGCAATGAAAAAGATAGCAAGCATGAGAATACCTGCTCCAATTAGTTTTTTTCTCATAAATAGGTAAAACTCCTTTCAGATTACTAGTAAGCTTTCTACATAGAGAAAGGCCTGCCCCCTCTCACAACATCCGCATACAATTTACACTACATTGTACTCCGTTGTATGATTCGAAGGGACCAGACCTTGTCATGAATTCTACTTTATTCCAATAATACTTATTTCAATAAATCAATCGTAACGTCATAGGCACGGATACTTGGGTTACCTTCAATATCTTTTACCCCAACATAGTACTTGCCTCGTTCTAACGTCTTAATCAATACTTCTGCATCCCCTTGTGAATAGCCGGATGATTGGTCAATTTTGTTTCCTTTTTGATCGTAGAGCGTGATTTCACCATCGATATCATGTGGAACATCAAACGTGATTTGAACATCTGCTTTTTGATCAAGCGAGAAGGCATAATAATTGACGTCTCCGTCCTTCTTCCCAGCAGCTAGGAAGTCCGTTGCATGCCATTTGCTGCTGCTCACTTTTCTCATGTTTGTTGCTTGCTCTGCAATAGAACCAGTCTCTTCTCCATCCACCATATGCGCCTCTGCAACCGTCATACGATACGGCGTGAGGGAAGGATCATTAAACCAATTCTGAATAATAATGAAATAGCCACTGCCTTCTTTTACCTTGAATGAGCCATACTCATCCTCATTATCCCAGCCTCGATCAAACATGTACGCCGGGCTATCGTAAGCAATTTCGCGATCTCCTTTTGCATCCTCCACAATCATCACCATCGGATCAATCATAGTGTATAAATCTGCCGGCATCCCGCGCAGTTGGTGACGCTTCTCATGTAGCACTTCTAAATGGAAACCATAAATCCCATCTTCCTCAGCTTCCATATAGAAAATATCAACATCACCGGTTAAGCCAAAGTTTCCATTAAATGAAAAATTCGGTAAATCTGCTGCATCTTCTGGTAGATTGTTATTTTCATAAGCATCAGACGGATTTTCGACAATTACACTTGATGTCAGTTCATAGGCATCCAGTGATGGCTGATACGAACGATTGGAAAGCTGCAGTAAATACGTTTCGTTCGCTTCAAGACCAACTGTTAAGCTAGTCTCATCATCAGATGGCATCATGCCCCAGCCATATGTGTCTGTGACAAAATGAAGGAAATCTTCTTCTTCATCATACTTATACACTTCAATCACAGGCTCCATAGAATCCGTTTCATTCCAATCAAGCTCGAAAATACCCTCAGCATCTGTCTCGATTTTTACTAAATCAATATCATATTCTGTTTGGAAATAGCCAGATAAGTCTGATCCTAGCTCATACGGTGTGGCCATCTCGACTAAGTCACTTACGCTAAACTCACCTTGATCCATGCCACCATAAATGATGTCAAATAGTTGTTTAGCTGTATATTGCTTTTGCAAGTAACTAGCCATGTCTTCTGGTGCTTCCGGAATCTCAATGAAATCTTCCTCAGGCATTTCTTCAGTCGGCATACCAAACATATCGCCGAGTGGGAAGTTATCTTCATCTTCTGGAAGCACTTCACCGCGAATACTAAGCTCATAAGGAATATGCGCTGACCTTGGCTCAAACATGTCAAAGAAATATGGATCAAATAGAAGGATAAATGGATCAAACATCATATCTGATGTGTTCGTTACCTCGATCACATATTCTTGACCTGGCATTGCCTCAAAGCTTAACGTTTCCCCTTGACCTACTCCATTCGCATTAGAAGAAGCAAATGGCCACGGATCCTCTGCCATAATCTCCTCAAGAATCTCTTCTGGAATTCCTTCTAGCATTTCTTCTGGAATTTCCTGATCAAAATCTTCAGCGAAGTAGGCATTTATTGTTGGATTGACACCAGGTATACCCGTCATCTTCACTTCCATTACTTGCAACTCTTCAGCCGTAAAGCGGAAGAAGTCACGATCGCCATCTTCACCTGCAAGATAGTATGGTCCTTCTGATGAATAAGGAAGCTCCGTGACAATCGTTGGATTCTCTTCACTATTGCCATCATCTAAATAACCACTATATTTTGACATTGCGAACGAATAGCTCGATTCGCCTTCTTCGTTATATTTGTTATAAGCATCCTTCACACTAATAACGACTTCTCCGCCCGCATCTGCTTCAAAGAGATAGCCTTCTGTTTGACCAGCCATCACGTCATTGACCGTAATCGTTTCACTCGGTTCATTTTCACCTTCACGATAGATATTCAATCACTGCTTTATAATCATATGGCTCCGTTCCATCTAGCACGAGTTGAATGAGGTCACCTTCTCGAACAAAGGTTGACCACGAATGTGCTTCACCAGGATACGTCATCGTTCCCGTTGTTTCAAAATCCTCTTCTAAAGTCAGCTCCTCCGCATGCTCCTTCGCATCTTGCTCAACGCTTGGAAACGCTGGGATTTGCTCAATATCATAGTTTAACACGGCAACAGGATCGACTAACCCATAGCCGAATGTTTGATCAAAGCCTTCTTCCCCTAAATCCTCCGCTGTTTGATGAAGAACATACATCACTTCAGCTGGTGCTAAGTCAGGGTGCTTTGATAGCAATAAGGAAACAACCCCTGCAACGATAGGCGATGCCATCGAAGTACCTGGATACGCGCTATATGTTGAGCCCTTGTATGGTAAAAAATCTGAACTATACACTTGATCACCAGGTGCTACGACATCAACGGATGATCCATACGTCGAAAACCAGGCAAGCTCCTTCTGTTCATTCGTTGCGCCCACACTAATGACACCTTCATAGCCAGCTGGATAAGACACATAATCTGAAGCATCATTTCCAGCAGCAGCTACAATCGTAATACCTGCTTCAAGCGCCTTATCGACTGCCTTTTCCATGATTGGTGTTCCCGGTCCGCCTAAGCTCAAGTTAATCACATCGACTTCTTGCTCAATCGCGATCATAATTCCTTCAGCAATCGCAAAATCAGATGTGCCCCAGCCTCCATTAAAGACATCGATTGACACAATGTCAGCATCTGGATGAACACCATAGCCACCGACACCATTGCCTTTTTCAGCAGCAACTAGCCCTGCAACATGTGTTCCGTGGCTATCCTTCAGCGCACGTCTCATTGGTTCCTGTACATTAAAATCAGCAATCACTTTATTTTTTAGCTCTGGATGATCATAATCAATTCCCGTATCAATAATTCCTACTTTCACCTTGTGATCACCCGCAAGTTCTTGCGCTTCCACAACGTTCAAGTCAGTAAGGTGATACATGTCCGCTGCTTTTGGATCCTGGGCAAATTTTTGAATAATCGCACTTGGCGCAACAGACTTCACGCCTGCTTGATTCGCGTATGCCTTCATCACGTCTTCAATCGCTACGTTACCACGAACCTGGATCACTTCATAGCCTAAATTAGCGACACGCTTTGCGACTGTTCCACCTAAACGACGATGCTCAGCGGTAGAAAGTGGCTGATCAAGCTCAATGACAAAAGTATCTTCACTATAAGCCGCCTTTTCCTCTTCCTTTTTCGATGCACTTACCTCTTCAGGTACTTCGAGTCCGAGTCTCTCATAAAGCTCTGAATAATCCTTTTGCGCATCCGCTGATTTCAGCAGCACTTCAGCCGAAGCAGCCGGCGCAAGAGATGGTACCATTAATGTTGCAATTAAAGCTGGTACAACCACATACTTTTTGAATACCTTCATATAATAAGTGCCTCCTCAAATGGTATGTACTGTTTTACATTCTATTAATCTATCCAACTATGTAAACATATGGTTATAGTATAGCAAATGATTTAGAAGAAAACAGTATTAATAGACAATTATACTAGATTTTTTCTATCTTTTACTTACTTTGATTTCTTGATTTTTACATCTGTCCTTGATCGATTTCATGTTATACTTTAGGGTAGAAAATGAACGTTTACTTGACTAATCAGATCATGATCACTTTCTAAACACATAAAAAAAGAAAAGCTTTCGCCATTTAGAACGTGGCGATATGCTCATTTTTCTACGATGAAACCAAGTTTGTACCTTTATATAGAGGAGAGTTATCAATGTTAACGACGTTAAAGAAATTAATAGGCGACGGTCAGGAACGCAAGCTGAAGAAATATTGGAAGCTTGTCGAGCAAATCAATCAATTGGAGCCAACGATCGCTGCTTTATCTGACGACGAATTGCGGGCGAAAACAGCGGAATTCAAACAAGCGCTGCAAAATGGGAAAACGCTTGATGATATTAAGACAGAGGCATTTGCTGTCGTGCGCGAAGCATCAAAGCGTGTGTTAGGGCTGCGTCACTACGATGTTCAGCTGATCGGTGGACTTGTTCTCAATGATGGTGATATTGCTGAAATGCCAACGGGAGAAGGCAAGACACTTGTCGCATCCCTACCAAGCTACCTTCGTGCTCTAGAAGGCAAAGGTGTTCACGTGATTACGGTGAACGAATACTTGGCAACACGTGACCGTGATATCATCGGACCCGTCCATGAATTTCTCGGTCTCACCGTCGGCTTAAATGTGCCCCAGCTTGAGCCAGCTGTAAAGCAAGCTGCCTACCAGGCTGATATTACGTATGGTGTTGGGAATGAATTTGGCTTTGATCATCTCCGTGACAATATGGTGTATGATCAGTCCCAGCGATCTCAGAGACCATTTTATTTTGCGATCATCGATGAAATTGACAGTGTGTTGATTGATGAAGCGAAAACCCCACTCATTATCGCAGGGAAAACGACCGTCAATCCAACGCTCTATAACGTTTGTGCGAAGTTTGCACGTGGCCTTGAAAAAGAGCGTGATTATTTATACGATGCATTAATGAAATCCGTCAGTTTAACCGATGACGGCATTACAAAGGTCGAGCGCGCATTTGGCGTCGATAACCTTTACGACCTAGAGCATCAAACGCTATTCCATTTCGTGCTCCAAGCTGTTCGCGCCCATGTCATGTTCAAACGCGATGTCGATTACATTGTCAAGGATGGCGAAATTCAATTGGTTGACATGTTCACTGGTCGCCTTATGGAAGGGCGCACATTTAGTGACGGGTTGCACCAAGCGTTAGAAGCGAAGGAAGGCGTCGAAATCACCGAGGAAAACAAAACACAAGCTGTGATTACGATCCAAAACTATTTCCGGATGTACCCGACTCTTTGCGGGATGACTGGTACAGCGAAAACGGAAGAAAAAGAGTTTCAAATGCTGTACTCAATGGATGTTGTCCAAGTACCAACGAATAAACCACGCATTCGTCAGGACCACCAGGACTATATTTTTGCAACGGCTGCGGACAAATACACGGCTGTGGCAAACGAAGTAACCGAACGATATAAAAAGAGACAGCCTGTGTTAATTGGCACGACTTCGATCATTCAATCAGAAACGATGGCTTCTTATTTAGATGAACGTTCGATTCCATACGAGCTGCTAAATGCAAAAAGTGTTGAAAAGGAAGTGCAACTTATTTCGCAAGCGGGGCAAAAAGGTCAGATTACGATTGCGACGAATATGGCTGGACGTGGAACCGATATTGAGCTTGGTGAAGGAGTCGACGAGCTTGGCGGTCTTTTCGTCATCGGAACAGAACGACATGAAAGCAGACGAATCGACAATCAGCTAAAAGGGCGCTCTGGACGCCAAGGAGACCCAGGTGAAACGAGAATGTACATTTCGATCGAGGACGACATGATTCTTCGATTCGGGGAAGAGAATATTAAAAAAGCACAAGAGCATTTAACTCCTGATGAAGAAGGACGAATTCACTACGAAGAGCTCCATTCAATCATTGATAAAATTCAACGCAGCTGTGAGAACTATAATTATTCAGCACGTGAATACACGCTAAAGCTCGACGATGTCGTCAACGAACAGCGTAACGTCATGTACAGCTTGCGTAACAAGACATTGACTGATACGAACCTCCTTGCGCTGACGTACCCAATGATTAAAGCGGCTGCTGAAGGCTATGTCAATCAATACTGTGCAGATGAATTATTGCCAGAGGAATGGAATCTTGAGGAATTGCATGCACGTCTGCATCAATTAGTGAGCCACACAGATTTAGTCATCACAAAAGACATGCAAGACCGGTCAGAGGTAATGGATTACGTGATGGATCAAGTGAATCTCTATATTGAGAAGCTTGACACCTTAAAGGATAGCCGCGATGCCCAATTCCTCGCACGGAAAATCTTAATCATGACACTCGATGTCCATTGGCTTCAGCATATTGAAGAAATGACACGTCTCAAGGAAGGCATCGGTCTTAGAGGCTATGGCCAGGAGGATCCAATGAGAGTCTACACACGCGAAGGCTTCGAGCTCTTCAAGATGATGTATCAAACGATCGAACGCGATGTCAGCATCCACCTCGCGAAAAACATCCGTTCGTTTTTGGAAGAGGGAACTTCGAATTAAAAAAGTTGTCCTATGAACCTAATGTAAGTGTCTTCTAAAGTCTGTGATTACATTTGTGATCACAGGCTTTTCTTTATCTATCCACACTAAGTAAAAAGACTATCGATCTCTCGACAGCCTTTTAAAGAAAACCTATTCAACTTTATTCCGTAAACATCAGCTTGTAATAATCTTTTTCTGCGGAGAGACCGACATGAATATGTTGAATTTCCGTAAATTCTAGCAAGCCATAAATCCCTGACTCTCTTCCAAATCCACTTTGCTTAAACCCTCCAAACGGAGCTTTATTGCTAATGAGCGCAGAATCGTTGACTAACACCATCCCTGTTCTCATTTGTTTTGCCACTTCAACCGCTTTGTCAACGCTTTTACTCCATACATTACCTGAGAGTCCATTAGGGTTGTCATTTGCCATTGAAATCGCTTCATTCACATCATCATACGGAATAACAGCAATGACTGGACCAAAGATTTCTTCTCTAGCAATGACCATATCATTTGTTACATTTGTAAAAACGGTAGGGTTGATCCAATAGCCTTTCTCAAACTCTTCGCCTTTTGGCTCGTCCCCTCCAATTGCTATGCTTGCTCCCTCTTTAATTCCGGTTGCAATGTATTTTTTAATTCGTTTATGCTGAACTTCTGAGAGAACAGGACCAATACCAGCCTTTGCATTTAGCTGAGGATTTCCGACAATGATCGCTTTTGTTCTTTCCACTAATCGATCCACGACTTCATCATGGATGGAACGAGGCACAAAAACTCTTGTACCATTATGACATGTCTGCCCGTTATGCTGATACCCAGTAAAAAGTGCGCCCTCAATAGCGATGTCTAAATCGGCATCCTCAAGAAAAATTTGCGCAGATTTACCGCCTAATTCTAATTTCAAACGTTTTAAATCACTAGATGCCAGCTCCATAATCCTTTTTCCAACTGCCGTGGAACCAGTAAAAGATATTTTACTCACATCTGGATGAGTAACTAAGTACTCCCCTACTTCTGGACCATCACCTGTGATGACTTGAAGAACACCTGCTGGAATGCCAGCTTCTTCAGCTAACTCTGCGATTGCTAGCGTATGAAGAGGCGTTTCATTGGCAGCTTTAATGACAATGCTATTCCCCGTAGCAAGAGCAGGTGCTATTTTCCACATGGCCAGGTATAAAGGCCAGTTCCAAGGAATAATCCCTACAGTGACGCCTACAGGAACGCGATGCACGAAATTTAAACTAGGAATCCCCATAACCGAATTAGGTGGAATCGCTTCATATTCGTAATCCGTTGTGACTAAGTCTGCATACGTTCTATATCCTTCAATTGCCATTTTAAATTCTAAGTCGGTTTTCCCTACTGTGGAACCCGTTTCAGCAATAAATATCTTTTTTAATCTCTCTTGATTTTTCTCAATTAAACTCGCAAATGCATTCAATACATCGGAACGCTCACGCTTTGATTTGTTCGACCAAACTCCACTTTGAAAGCTTTCCTTCGCCGCTTTTACAGCTTTTTCTGCATCCTTCCATGTCGCTAATGCAGCATAACCAACAACGGATTCATCTGCAGGATTGATGACTTCAACTTTCTGACCGTCTTGTGCACTAACAAATTCCCCATTTACAAAAAGCTCAAAATCTTTTACTTGCTCTTTCATTTCTTGAACCATTCCTATGACCTCCTAAAAGATAGCTTCATTTTTCATTAAAGGACACTTTCAATAGAGAACTTGTTCAAAACAACATGTAAAATCAATTGACTGTTTTAGTTTAGACCTACCATTTCACGATGAGATATGTAGTGTAGTTCTCACCTCCTTTTAATGTATACAGTATGCATTATATAGTATTTAAAATATTCCGTAAATAGTTATCGTTACAAAACCTGCCATATTTTTGCTTTGAATATGTTTAATCGTTTGATAAGGAGGAAGCCATGAAACCCGAAAAATTAACTATAAACAACGAATTCAACACCTTGAAATACGCTGATAGGCTTCTCTGTATGTTGTTTACGTTTTAAACGAAAATCGTAGCTATCCTTTCTAACTTATTAGAAAACTTGGCTTATCGCCAAGCTTTAATGGCGAAAGCCTTAGTTGCACTCATACTTTAATCCTTTAATGAAGTTAAACTTTCTTAAAGTGCAAAAAAACACACTCCTCTCTTCATGAAGAAAGAAGTGCATGTTTTGTCTATATTTATCTATTAATTCATTTTCTTAATCGCACGCTCTAGGAATACGGCAAATTGCGCTCTCGTCACAGGGTCTCCTGGTCCAAAGCGGCCATCCTCATAGCCACCGGCAATGCCGTGATAAGAGAGGGCTTCAATTGAACCATGTGCCCAATGATCAGCGCTTACGTCTGTAAATGAACCTGTTCGATCCGCTGGCGCACTAAGATTATACGCCCGAACTAAAATCGCTGCCATCTGCCCACGTGTCAGTTGGCCATTTGGGTCAAAACGGCCGTGTTCATTTCCGCGCATGAAACCCGAGCCAGAAATCGCTCTAATCTCATTCATCGCGTAATAATCGGACGGCACATCACGGAAAGTCGGGGCTGGATATTGATTATGATCTAGCTTAAATTCACGAACGAGCATCGATGCTGCCTGTGTTCTTGTTAAGAAGGCAGCTGGTCTTACCGTACCATTATCATACCCTCGTAAAATATTTCTCTCCTTTAAGAATAAGAGTGAATGGTAGGCCCAATAGCCTGCTGGCACATCGGTAAATTGATTAGTTGATCGTACCGTAACTGGAATACTGCCAACTCCTTGTCCATTAATCGTGGCCTGAATTCGTCCTTCACCAGCAGCAGTAGCCCGAAATGTCTTGCCACTCATCTCACCAACGCCATTGGTAACTGTAAATCCAAGCTGTGAATCGCTGTATGGCACGACATTGTAATACTCATCAAGCGCAAATCTTGGCTTTAAGGTAATCGATTCACCAACACTAACTGGACTAATCGATTCCATTCGCAATGAGCGTGGAGCTGAAAGCGGGGCGGTGCTAATCGCCTGCAGCGTCGCAGATACGCGGCGCTCTGCTCCATCAGATGGTCGATTCGCCAACGTCGCATATTCCTGTCCATGACGGCGAACTGCCATCGTCGTTGAGCCACCACCATCAAAATTCAACGCACTATCTGCCCCAATTCTCACTAAATACTCGGCAAATTCACGTAAATTCATGCGCTCCACTGTCACCATGAACACTTTATCTCCAGAACGATCAGCGGCAACAGCTGTACGTGCAACCCGTTGACTCGCTCTCCAGTTGGACTCATTCATCGTAATATCAACACGTCCATTTTTAACAAGCTGCGGTCCACTACCAAGCATAAACTCGGCACCCTTCCACGTATCATTAATATTAACGGAAACGGTCACCTCATCACCTGGATTCAGCTTTCCTAGCTCCTCAATATTTTTTGCTCCATGACCTGAAAGAACAAAGCCATCAGCTGGAACCTGGGCATTTCCACCTTGTCCATATCTCGTCACTGTCTCAACCTTACCAGTGACCACATCTCCAAACGATAAATTCTTCATATCCTTTGTTGCACCACGGACGATGACCTCAACACCATAAGCATTTGTTCCAGTACGCCCATTTGTATTCATTGGCGTGTACAAAAGCATCTGATTTGCATCACGTATGTAATTGATATTATCAATCGGAAGTGACTGCCCTCGGAATGAAGCATTCGATTGAATACTATAACGATCAACTGTTGCTTTTCCGTCCTTCTTCACTCCAAAAGCGATTGGTTCACTTCGATAAAAATTAGGATCAGTCGATACTGTTCCGTAATTGACCACGACATCATCCTCAGCAATAATACTGAACGGCAGACGCTCACTGGAGGTCATGTCAAAAAAGGTTGCATTGACCGCACCGACAACTCGGTACCCATCAACCGTCCGTTCTCTTGCTTGCTCGGTTGTCGTTTTTGTTGCTCGAAACGGTCGCGGTGCATGAATGCCTAGCTGCGTATGCGGGTCCGTTAACGATACTTCCAACACATTAGCTGTTTGCGTGCCTCCAACTCTCACTTCTCGGTAGTCTACACCTGGCGATACTTTATAGGAAGTCGCTGCCTCTGCCTTATCAGGTGTCGCTGCGAACCATGATGTCGAGATAAGAGCAGCCGTTGTCAGCATGACGATCTTTGTTCGAATCTTAGTCTTTTTCATTCTCTCTCTCCTTATGAATCTACAAAGTTTGACGAAATTTCCATTCTATTAGTAGATTATGGCAATATACCCGTTTCGTCAACATGAAGATCGACTTTGATTTCTTCTATTATATGTAAAAAAATGAGATTCCTATTTAGATAGTCACATGATTCTGTGGGTAATTTTAGCTGAGGGTTAAAAAAGATGAAAGAGGAAGCTTCTAGTTTCGGATTTTAACTCATAATAAGGATCAGCCCCGCTAACTCATCCTATATAGCGCGACTACTCATAGATGATATTTGTTGAGGTCTGAATATATAGCTCTTTTGTGTCAACGACCCACCACTTAACGACCTTGCGGACTGTTTGAAGTGGGGGCTTACGTCTGTCGGAGTTCGACAGTGCTTCTACCCTCGTAGACAGCAACTACGCTTATTCCTACCCAGTAGTGCGAACGAGCCATGCTCTCCTACCTTAGCGTGGTGGAACATAAGGACGGTTGACTTCGCCCCTACCGCAAGAGTTATACTCCTGTGGTAACTACACCAATATGTTCAATTCCCTTACGGTGTAGATTCATTGCACCAATACGGTCATCGTTTGATTGATATTGGCAATTTTTACACTTGAAAATGTGTAGCTTTTTATTGCGATTTGCTTTTTCAATGTGTCCACATTTAGGGCAAGTTTGAGAAGTGTATTTTGGGTCTACTACAATGACCTTCTGTCCATTCAATTCAGCTTTATACTCAAGCATTTGACGGAACTGGTAGAAAGCCCAAGACACAGAAACATAGCGATTTTTCACTCGCACTTTTTCTGTTGCAGAACGAACACCTGTTAAATCTTCTAAAACAAACATTGTACCTCTAGGGTATTGATCAACGAGTGCCTTTGTCATTTGATGGTTTACATCAGTTACATAACGGTTTTCTCTTGAACCGATTTGTTTTAGTTTCTTACGAGCAGATGGTGTTTGTCGCATTTGTAACTGCTTGCGAGTGGCTTTACATGCACCACGCTTATGCTTAACAACATTTCCGTTGTAAAAAGTGGTTTTACCTTGACTATCATAAGTAGTCGCAAGAAAGTTAATGCCTACATCAACACCAACGATATTGCTTACATTTGCAAAAACGATCTTTTGATACTCTTTTGTCATGGGGATGTGTAAGAACCACTTCTTGTGCTTATGCACTAATTTAGCAGTACCGAATTTCCAAGTGCCATTGAAGTATTTCTTCATAGCCTTTCGCTCATAGTTTAGCTTTAAACGACCATCAAGTGTATTCACGCTAAATTGATTTTGGGTTAGTGAGTAATCACGATTCCACACAAGATCATATTCTGGACGTTTCCATTCAATCAAAGACCATTCATGTCCATTCGATTTAGCTGACTTGTAACGAGCGATTACGGTTTTCATCACAGATTGAGCCATTTGACTTTTTAGATCAAATAGATTGCGTAATGGTTTATAGTACAAGTCATTCAGTTTTACTTGATTTAGATTTTTCGTTTCGAATATGTGTTTCGATAACCAGTTACAAGCCTTACGATAAGCATTAGTTGTTATTTTTAGACTTTCAGTTTGATTGTCAGACACATAGATTTGTATTTTTGCAGTCATTGTAGCCATTATTTCCACCACCTTTCACCAACTAAATTATACCAAATTTTTAGTGAAGGGTTAATAACTGAAATAGCGAAAGGAGGGGCAAGGTGGAAGCTTCAGATACTTAATATGGTACAAAATCTTACCATTTTAACGTACCATACCGTATCTGACGGCAATTCCTCCCCTACTTATCGTTGGGCTATGCCCTTCACACGATTGAAGTGGGGGTATCCTTGCCGATTTTAGATGAAAGTGTCCAGCTAATTTTCCGAGAAAATCTTACATATTTCTACATGTTTCTTCAATGGTCAAAAAAATGGATTGTGAGGTTTGCACACCGACACATGCGGGGATTATTTTCAAAAAGAAGTAGTCCCTTTTTTGAATGTGAGAGGAGTGATTGAGGTGAAATTAGTGAAATGGGGCTATGCACGTCGCTACCAAATCAAGGCTCTATTTGATACCCACCCCTCTTCACCTGTGATATTAGCAAAAATCAATCACTATTATTTTGTGCGGCGTACGTATTGGAGTGAATCGGATCCAGTGATAGGTAGAGACGATCTGTGGCAGATGGAAGTGCTCGTCAATAAGGAGCTTGACTTACTAGAAGCGTATTTGAACCGAAAATCATTGCGAAAATAGGCAGAAATAGCAGAAATCTTATTCATGATGGGGAAATAGCTCTGATGAGATACTCGAATCAGATATAAAACCGCGTAAAATTATGCCGGAGAACTGTTTATCGACCAAGTGGAGAGGTTTATCGACCAAACTCGTACCTTTACCGGTCAAGTGGAGAGGTTTATCGACCAAAAGGAACAGCAGGAAAAAAACATTAAAAAAATCAGGAGAAATTACATTAAGAACGGGAAAAAACATTTAAAAGTAAATAGGAGGCTTGTGGAATTATTCATTTCAATATAGCCTCGGTTTTATGATCTTGTAATCCTCTTACTAAAGCACTTTTTAGTGAGACATCATATAACAAAAACTGCTTACTAATAGCAGTTTTTATTATATGAGTGAATTTCATCATTTGAATCCCCAGTCTCACAAAGCTTTCAAGATACAGAAAAAGGAGCACCCTTCCTAAACTTTTTATAACCTTGGAGTAGCCATCATTTGTGGTTACAAGTAGTATACTTAGAATAATTGATTCTACTCCGCTATTAAGTAATCATATATCGTTTTTGTTATGGGAATGCCATTCTTTAAATGTTCTTCTTCTTTTAATTGTTCAGGCTCTCCCGGGACCATTACCGTTTTAAACCCTGGTGCTACGGGAACCTCATGAAGTTCATTAATCATTTGATCCATATTGTCTAAGAATGTTTCTTTGTCTGTAAATGCAGCAATATTATATGCACATAACATATGACCAAGCTTTCTCTTCTTATTATAATCTCCATACATCGGTGTAATGTGTGGACCAAAGGCTGACCCTGTGAGTAATCCAGAAAAAACATCAATAATTAAAGCCATTCCATATCCTTTCGGTCCAGCAAAAGGAAGAAGGGCTTCAACTTTATTGGGATCGGTTGTTGCCATTCCCTCTCCGTCAACTCCCCATGAATCTGGGATGCTTTGAGCTGCTTCTCTAGCATGCAGAACTTTTCCATATGCCACATTACTTGTTGCCATATCTAATATGATTGGCTTGTTATTCTTAGCTGGAAAACCATATGCAATTGGATTTGTCCCAAAGTACGGTTTCGCTCCACCATATGGGACAACAACTTTATCCGTTTGTGTTTGAACCATCCCAATCATTCCACTTTGCGTTGCTTGCTTTGCAAAGTACGATAAAGCTCCGCAATGACTACTATTTACAACGGCAACCATTCCAATTCCGTTTTTTTCAGCCATCTTAATTGCATAGTCCATCGCTTCTTTCGTAACTACATGACCAAGCCCGTTATCACCATCAAAAATTGCTGTACAAGGTCCTGTATCTTTTACACTAAATGAAGGTGATAGATTTAGGCCTCCTTCTTTTATACGCTTGATATAATGTTCTGTTCTGAGAACACCATGGGAATTTACTCCACGAAGGTTTGCGTGTACAAGAACATCAGCCACCACTGTAGCATGCTCTTCGTTAATTCCAGACCTAACCAATTTGGTTACAACTAACTCTATTAACTTTTCACGACTTACTATTACATCAGTGCTCATAAAATACCTCTTTTCGATTTATTTAGTTTAAAGAAGGTGCAGAAGTTAGCTGAAACAGGAAAGCTGAATGAAATATACACGGTAGCATACTTCCATTCAGCTTATTCCTTTCATTCAACTTCGAACTTATTTTAAATGCTTCAATTACTTATTCAATATTTACTGCTCTTTCAGCAGCTTCATCTATTTGTTTTACAAAGTCTTCGGGTGTAATTTGACCAGACAACAAGCTTTGATGGATATTCATAATTCTCTCTTTAAACTCTGCTGTTGAGTTGTCTAAAACTGGAGTTCCACTTGTTGCTTCCATTTGATTAAATAACTCTGTGAATTTTAGTTGAAGGTTAGTTTCATCGCCAGTAAAGAACTCATCAAATTGTTGAGCTGGTATTCCACTTCCAGTTTGCCAAATCATTTTAGCCCAATTTTCTGGTTGGTAAATATAGTTTAATAACTTTACTGCTTCTTCAGGGTGTTCAGTGTTTGCAGCAACAGAGAATCCTGATCCAGACCATGCCGCAAAGTCATTGTGAGATCCCGCTCCATCATCAGAGGCTGGATAAGGAATAACATCTAAGTTTTCACGGAAGCTTTCAGGGAAGTTGTCATCAGTAGCTAACCCCATTTCCCATGACCCCATTAAATACATAGCTGTCTGTTCTTGACCAAATAAATTACGAGCTGTACCATAATCTGCTGTCAGGAAACCGTCTTGGAACATTCCTGCTTCTACTAACTCTTTCATTTGTTGAGCAGCACTTAAAAATTCTGGTGAATCAAATGATGTATTCTGAGCAAGTGCTTCATCCATAGTTTCAAAGTCACCTGTTTCACGTTGCACAACATATTCAAACCAAATTGGCAGTGACCAAGAATCCATTCCATTGATAGAAACTGGATTAATTCCACCTTCTCTAAATGCTTTTATAGCTTCTAAAAACTCACTTTGGGTAGAAGGAACAGCAATATTATTTTCTTCAAATAATCTTTTATTATAAAATAACACGAACATATCTGTATATTTAGGTAATCCGAATAGATTTCCATTTTCTTCCCAGCCGTCTGTTGAGCCAGGCGCAAATCCATAATCATTATAGTCTTCCTCATTTAACGGTAATAATAGATCATTATTTATTAAAGGATCTATAAACGAAGGTTGTCCCCAAGTATTCAATACATCAGGCATATTATCAGTAGAAGCGTAGATCATTATTTGATCTTTATATTGTTCATCTTGCAATGCTTCCACTCGAATATCTATATTTGGGTTTTCCTCCATAAATGCATCTAAAATATCTTGCTCAACTTTACCTCTACCTGTGGAGCGATCAGGCAAGGTCGTCATGAAACGTAGAGTGATTTCTTCTGAATTGTCAGTACTACCTTCCGAATTAGATTCTGGTCCAGAGGATTCATCGGAACTACATGCTACTAATAACATTATCAAAATAATAGTCATACTGAAAAATAATAATTTTTTCATTTTTATGTCCCCTTTTTAAGTTTAGTTATATCCAAGAGTTAAGTTATGATCGCTTCCAACTGTAAGATCATCCCTCCCTTCTTAGAATAATAAATTATACTAAATCTTCTATCCTTTAACTGCTCCTGCTGTAATTCCTTTCGTAATATATTTACTAAATAGAACATAAATAACAATTGAAGGAATAGCAATAATTGTCATAACTGCGAATTGAGCGCCATAGTTAGAGGAATATTCTCCAGCGAATTTCATTATAGAAAATGGGAGTGTTTTTTTCTCTTCAGAAACTAAAAATGTGTTAGCCATAATAAACTCGTTCCACCAGTTGATAAAGTTTAGCACACTAACAGTTGCTATCGCTGGTGTAGTGAGTGGAAAGACAACTCTTAAAATGATACTGAATAAACCGGCTCCATCCATAACCGCGGATTCTTCCAACTCCTTTGGAAGGGTTTCCATAAAACCAGACATTATAAACATACTTATCGGTAATGAAAATGCAGTATAAGGTAAAATCAAGGATAATGGACTATCAAGTAAATTTAAATGGTTGAATAAAATAAAGTTCGGTAGTAATGTTGCATGAATTGGAATAATCATCCCCAGTAAAATAATGTTCATTACTACTTTATTCATCTTCCATTTCATTCTCGTAAAAGCGTATGCCATCATAACTGATATGATTGCTGCAAGTACCACAGAAACTAATGTGACGAACAAACTATTCATTAAGTATCTAGGTACACTTCCTTGAGTGAATGCATTGATATAGTTAATCCATTGAAATTCATCTGGCCATTTTAAAAATGCGTCACCAAAGAATTCACCACTTCTTAAGAACGAGTAATTAACCAACCAAATCAACGGGAATATTTGTAATAAAGCAACTAAGGACATGAATGAATAAAGTATCGCTTTTTTCAAGGAAAAAGTTTTCTTATTGCGTTTTAGTCCCACTTCAGTTGTTTTTTCTATGCGTTGTGGTATATTCTCTTCAGTTTTCATTTTCTCTTACCCCCTTTGCTCGTCAAGCTATTCCTACAATTAATACTGACCTACATCTTTTTTAAGCGTCTTATTTAATACAACAGTAATAATTAAACAAAAGATAACGAAAAGGACAGAAATAGCATTACCATATCCATATAATCCAGAAGAAAATGCAGTATTATAAAGATAATTTCCTAAAAATTCTGTTCTGCCTCCTGGTCCACCATTTGTCATTAAAAATATAATTTCCATTTGCTTCAAACTAGAAGTTACCGCAATAATAATCGCAATTCGCATCACAGGTGATAATAATGGAATAACGACTCTCGTATACAATTGAAAATAATTGGCACCATCTAACTTCGCAGCTTCGTAAAGTGAACTTGGAATCGCTTGCAAACCTGCGTAATAAAGAAGCAACGCATACCCAAATCCTTGCCACATTACTACAAGAATGATCGCCCAAATAGCAATATTAGGATCCGCTAACCAGTCCCGTGTTAAAAATGACAATCCAACTGAATCTAAAAATGTATTTAATAGACCAAAGTTTGGATGGAAAATATTTGCCCATAATTTTGCAGTTACCACAACAGATATCACTGCCGGTATAAATAAAAGAGCTTGAAAGAGTTTTTCAAACCTACCGCAGTGTGTTAATAGAATGGAAAGAAAAATAGCAATTGGATGCTGAATTAATACCGTAGCAGCAGCTAATAATATTGCATTCCATAACGATCTCCAGAAAGTTGGATCGTGGAATAGGATTTGCTTAAAATTTTCGAATCCTACATATTGATAGCTACCTATCCCCTTCCAGTCAGTTACTCCGTAATAGCCACTCATGATGACAGGTATTCCTATCATAAAGAAGAAAAGCAACAATCCTGGTGCAACCAGTATAAATATTGCTTTTTTATTACTTAAAACGCCATTCATATTCGTCCCTCCTTCAGTAGCTAAGAATTTTCTAGTTTTTATACTGTTAAATATACTGGAAGATACTTTAAATAATAATGTAGCAAAATTAAGATAGCGTTTTCATTTTTAAGATAATTCCTATCTTAGTAATTGAAAACTGATCAATCTCCCAGAAAATAGAAATAGAGAAACGCAAAAAACCCTTCTACGATGAAGGGTCGCTACTAAAAAAAGTACGAGAAAGTTACTTCTTCTGATATTGAGAAGGTGTCATTCCTACCCATTTTTTAAAAGTATTGCTAAAATGTCGTTCATCTTGATATCCCACTGATTTTGCAATAGCATAAATTTTAAAGCCTTGCTTTAATAATATTTTCGCTTTTTTAATACGATACTGATGTAAATAATCTAAATAATTAACTCCAAGCTCTTGCTTGAATAAAGAGCTTAAATAAGTAGGGGAAACAAAAACTTTTTTTGCAAGATTCTCCAGTGTAAGATTTGTATTATATTTCAGCTTAATGATTCGGATTGCTTCCCTCACAGTCTTGTGTATATTAAATTGGGTATTCATGATTTTAATTAGTTCTTCCACACTCTCCCTAATCATATTGCTAATACTATTAAACGATTCTAACTTTGGTAAGAGCTCCATATTTTTTTTAATACTTTCATCCCATTCGGATGACGTAATTTTCTTTTCATAAGTGAACTTTTGAAGATTTGCCATAAAAGAAGTAGCATTTATTAAAATTTTTTGCTTCGTATATAAGGAATGGCTTTTTAATAAGTCCAACCAATTCCTTAATTCTTCTAATGCTTTAGAACGTTCATCATCATCTAAATACTGAAAAATGAGCTTTTCTAAATTTGTCAGTTTCTCTTCCATCTCAGAACTATCATCTAGCTGAATATTCCACTGTAACTCTGAATAAAAAAGAATCTTCCCTTTACCTTGAAAGAAAAGTTTTTCAATGGCAATCGATGCTTCTTGATAAGATTGGTGAAGACTATCTAACGTATTGTAGATGGTCCCAACACCGATGCTAATGTGCAGCTGAAACCGTCGAAAGACCTGATTCTGAATCTCTTCCAGAACTTTTTTTAGGTCATTATAATTTTGGATGCTACAATTACCGCACCAAACAATACCTTCTCCATCTGGCATTATTTCAATATGGTTGTCATATACAGGAGCAAGAATACTTTGAGCTATCTCTATTATATTTTCTTGTATAAACTCTAGTTTCATTTCACATTGCTCATTTTCAGAATCCCTATCAATGTGAATGATGGCAACATGAGGCTTCTTATTTATTAATCTTATTTTTAATTCCCCGATCTGCGCCACTAAGTTTTCACTTGGCTTGGTTGTACCATGCATCCATTCCAATAGTTTCCTTCCCTTAATTAGAGGAAGATGCTTACTCCAAGATTGCTCTAAAGTTTGGATGAACTGGATTTTTTCTTGGCTTTTATTTATTTTTTCTTTTGCTCTAAGTACAGATTGTAAAATAGCCTCAGGTCGACAAGGTTTTAATAGATAGTCTACAGCCCCAAGTTGTATTCCCGCCTTAGCAAACTCAAAGTCGTCGAAACCAGAAAGGAGTATCGTTTCGAATTCATTACCATCTTCTTTTAACTTCTTAATCAATTCTAATCCATTCATTTTAGGCATACGGATATCTGTTAATAAAATATCAGGATTATATTCGTTAAAACGATTATAAGCATCCAACCCATTTGATAGGGAGCCACATATGGTAATGCCATGCGCATTCCAATTAATCATTTCTTCCATTCCTTCTCGTATAATTTGTTCATCCTCTACTAATAGCAATTTAATCATTCTCAATTTCCCCTATCTTATATAAAGGTATATATATTTCAACCAGCGTTCCGTAGTCTATAACACTGTGAAAGTACAACTTAGCTTTACCTCCATATATCAACTGAAGCCGTTCCTTAATGTTTACAATCGCATACCCTAAGCGTGAATTTGTTGATTCTTCCATTTTTTCGGTAAATTCTTCTTTTAATAATTGTAATTTATCTTCCTTTATCCCTACACCGTTATCAGTAATGGAAATAACTATATACTCTTCCTTTGTGCTAGTAGAAATGTGAATAAATCCACTTCCCTCCGAAGGTTCAATTCCGTGAATAACAGCATTTTCAACAAAAGGTTGAATCAATAATTTAGGGATCAAAACTTTTTCGCTCTTTTTATCTAGGCTAATCTCATATTCTAAACGAGGTTTAAATCGTATTTCCTGCAGATATAAATAGTTCTTTACTAACTCCACTTCCTTTTCTATTTCAATGAGGTTTTTACCATCATTTAAGCTAATTCGAAACACCTGCGAAAGTGCATATGTCATATCAGCAATTTCTTCTGATCCTTGACGTTGAGCCGTCCAGCATATTGTATTTAAGGTATTATACAAAAAATGGGGGTTGATTTGTGCTTGTAGCGATTTGATTTCAGCTTCCCGCTGCTTTAGTTTTAATGAATATACATCATCAATTAACTCTTTTATTCGTTTTACCATTTGATCATATCGATGACCTAGATTACCAATTTCATCAAAGCCTTCAAAGCGTACTTCCTGTGTAAAATCCCCTTTTTCTAATTTGTTCATGGATTGACTTAATGTTTCTAAAGGTTTCGTAAGCTTAGATGCAGCCATCCACGTAAAAGAAACCATCACCAGGATACATACGGCCATAAGTAAGATGGTCATAAATCCAATGCGATTAACCTCCTTAAGTACTTCCTGTTTAGGCTGGATAACTACAAAATTCCAATCCGTCAGAGGTGAATAGCCCGTCGACATAATCCATTTATCTGTATTAACATTCTTAGGGACATCATCAATATTGTTATAATCTAAAGTAAGAAAAGGGGGGATTTCAGTAAAGTTATTACCCACCCATTGACTATTACTTCCTGTTACTACAGTCCCATTATTATCAATAATATATAACTCACTGTAGTGGTCATTTAATGTCATATAATTATTACGTAATAACGTTTCTTTAATACCAAGAACAACGATACTTGCATCTTGCAACGTATTATTATCTTTGATAACTCTTGAAAAGATGATCTTCTGTTCAAGACTTCCTGAAAATAAGTTATAATCCGACTCTAGAAAGTGAAAAATTCCTTTAATACGATTCTTTATTATATCTTCATACATTTTCGTATTTTTAAAATCGTAAAAAGACATAGCACTTGTAAGACCTTGTTGATTGATGGCAAATGGTTGATCCCAAGCTTGATCTTCATTTATGCTGTAAATAACCAAAGAATCTAGTAAAGGATTTGTAATGATTAATTTTGAAAGTGCTGCATGCACACTTCTTCTTGTTACTCCAGACGTGTTTTCTATTGAAGATACATTTCTAACGTTTCCCGAAATAAATAAGTAATCAGTAAAATTAGTCAAATCTTCTGCAATATAATTGAATTGATCCATCGTTTTCACTATTATATTTTCTTGGTTTTCTACAATATTATTTAATACATCTTTTGTTGCCAAATTGTATGAATAAATTCCATTCACCAAGATAAATGTAATCATTAGGGGAATAAACCATAATAAAAGTTTCAATCGAACTGGTAAATTTAAATACCAGAGTAAACTTCCTCGCTTTTTCATGTTGGTCCCCCTTCATTTATGAAAGCCTTTACTATAATGATAGACTAAATTATTTAAACAGTCATACAGTTATTTTAACTACTATTACAAAAATTGAATATTTTCCAAATAAAAAATTATAATAGAAAAGACCCTATTAAAGGGTCTAAAAATAACAACTGAAGAGCCGGAACTGTAACAAGTTAAAGTTAACTTTCGAAATTTTATAATTAAATTATTAAATAGTCGTTGGTACTTTGAATTGTGGTAAATATTCTTTATGAGCTTCGAACATTTCATCCAGAATTTCTTTCGCAATTTTGTCAGACGGAACAAGCGGATTAATTGTCATTGCTAACAATGCTTGGCCATAGTCACCAGTAATAGCAGCTTCAGCAGCTACACGTTCAAAAGATTTGATTTGCTGAACTAATCCTCGAACAGCAACAGGGAGGTCACCAACAGCAATAGGTTTCGGTCCCTTTTTTGTAATAACACAATTTACTTCTACTGCTGAATCAGCTGGAATACTTGCAATCGCTCCTTGATTAATTGTATTTACCGGTTGAATATCCCCTGTATCATTATAAATAGAGTTGATTAAGTTACAAGCAGCATCACTGTAATATGCTCCACCACGTTTTTCTAATTGTTCAGGTTTTTGCCGCAAGTTTTCATCCTTATACAGCTCAAAGAGTTCTTCTTCCAGGGTTTGAACAACTTCCGCTCTCGTTCCTTTTTCTGCTGCAGCCTTCTTTTCTTCCTCAAGCATTTGATCCGTTTTATAATAATAACGGTGATAAGGACATGGAAGGATGTTCAAACTTTTTAAGAAGTCGGCTTCCCACTCTATATTCACTATATTTTCCATCGTCATGCCAGTTCCAGATGTCATCTCCTCAATAACTCTCTCAATGATCGGTTCTCCATCTAAATAAACATTTAAACCAAAAACCATATGATTTAATCCTGCGAAATCTACATGTATTCTATCTGAATCTACCCCTAACATTTTTGCTACCTTCATTTTCATACCAATTGGCACATTACATAAACCTACAACTTTTTTCCAATTTGTATGACGGTAGATTGCTTCAGTAACCATGCCAGCAGGATTAGTAAAATTAATAAGCCAAGCATCAGGACAAAGTCGTTCCATATCTTTAATAATATCAATAATGACAGGAATAGTTCTAAATCCTTTAAAAAGGCCACCAGGTCCGTTCGTTTCCTGACCAATTACATCATATTTCAAAGGAATTCTTTCATCTTTTGCTCTCGCATCTAGCATACCTACACGAAATTGTGTTGTAACAAAATCAGCATCTTTCAGAGCATCTTCTCGATTCAAAGTTAATTGAATATTAATAGGAAGACCTGCTTCCTTGACCATTCGTTTTGCTAATCCTCCTACGATATTAAGCTTTTCTTTCCCTTCTGGAATATCCACAAGCCAAAGCTCTCGAATTGGGAGAGTGTCATAGCGTTTAATGAAACCCTCTATTAGTTCTGGAGTGTAACTTGATCCCCCACCTATAGTGACAATTTTTAATCCATTTTGCACCGTCATTAAAAACACTCCTTTTATTTTCTGTCCATATGCAGCAAAGATAAATAACTGTTATAATAATGAAATAATTTCAGTAAAGGAAGATGAAGCAAATGTTTACTCCTGAACAACTAGCTCGATTTTCTGAACTAGACTCCCATTTATATAATTACATTACAACAAACGGTGATAAGGTCATTTACATGCGTATACGTGAATTAGCAGAAATCACTCACGTATCTCCTACTTCCATCTTGCGTTTCTGTAAAAAATTGGATTGCGATGGGTTTTCTGAATTTAAAACAAAATTAAAACTCTATCTCAATCAGTCAGAAGCAAAATCAATAAATGATCCGTATGAAACTATGACAGAATTTTTGGAACGAACTTTAAAAACTGATTATCAGGAAAAAATTACAGAGATTGCGGAAATCATTGCACAATCTGATCATCTGATTTTTCTCGGAACAGGTAGTTCAGGGATCTTGGCAGAATATGCATCCCGTTATTTTTCCAGTTTAAAAAAGTTCTCTTTAGCAATTAACGATCCTTACTTCCCTATCAATGGGAATTTCATGAAAAATAGTACCGTAATTGTATTATCCGTTTCTGGAGAAACTCCCAGTATCATTACTAAACTTCATAGATTCCGTGAAGAAGGGGCAAAAATCGTTACTATTACTAACTCGAAAGCTAATACAGCTGTTCAGCTATCTGATTATTATCTTGCTTATTACGTAAACAGAGAGCTCATTAAAGATGCAGACATCACCACTCAGCTTCCAGTTATTTATTTAATAGAAACCTTAGGGAAAGTAACATACAAAAAATTACAGCAAGCTGAAGTGGGTCCAGTTTCAAGTTAATATGACTACTTTTCGTACTTTTCTTTATAATAGGCTACTGCCCCCACTAGTCCTGCATCATTGCTAAAATGACATCTACCCAGTTGGATGTTCCAACATTGGTTGATATAACTTAGTTGTCTATTTAGTTCATCAAGGAAGCTAGGTCGTGCAGTGACAGCTCCACCTAGAAGAACTTTTTCAGGGTTCAATACGGAACACATATTGTAAATCCCTAATGCTAAGCTTTGATAAAAGCTTTCAACCATTTGGATGGCTACAGGGTTTTGTTTGTCGTACTCGTTAAATATATCCTCTCCTGTAACTTCTTCTAGTGACAAGGAATAATATTCTGCATATTTTGCACGGAGGAACTTAATAGATGCAACCCTATTAAGACTATTATTTTTAGGAATATTCGTTTGGATTCCTTGAGTTATCATATATCCCACTTCCCCTGCACGAAACGAATGCCCTCGATACAATTGATCGTTTAAAATCAAGCCTCCTCCAACGCCCGTTCCAATTGTTATACATAGGAAGTTAGACGACCCTTTTCCATTTCCTAACCACTTCTCCGCAAGGGCTGCACAGTTGGCATCATTTTCAATGGCAACCTTAAGAGAAAACTCCTCTTCTATTATTGATTGAAGGTGTAAACCATGGAATCCTTTGATGGCTCCACCGTTTTCAATATAACCATTTGGTGAGTGGATAAAACCTGGAGCACTGATTGACACCCCTTTCACCGCATTCTTGTATTCAGCAATAATGCCCAGGAGACCATTTAAAACAGTGTCACTATCTGCTTCGTTAGAGGAAAATTGCTTCTTTTCATAAAATGCACCATTCTCATCCAAAATGCCCCATTTAACTTGAGTTCCACCAATATCAAAGGACAAATATTTCTTCAATAAAAACACCTCCTTACGTTATTAATAACTTAACTGTTTTGTTTTATTTGAAATTTTTAATATCCTTCTATAGCAACAAATATAGATGATTAACCTCTTTATTATTTCAAACCTAATAAAAAGAGTAAATATACATTCATATAGACGGAAAAAAAACACCCTAAAAGAAACGTGTTCCATTCCAGGAACACAGAGTTCCAAGTTTAAATATACAAATTTTAGAAATTGTTAGACTGACTAAATGCTATTATGCTTTTTTGATGGAAAACATACATGATCATACGCTGTATTAGTCTGAATTGATCGCCTATAATAAAAAACTGTTACAAATGATATTAAAAAGAGGTCATCCGCAAGTTTCACCAACTCATTGGGATCTCTAAGAAACTTAACTGAGGGGCATTCTCTGTTCGACACCTGGCTACTGTTATAATAAGACTATTAAAAAAATAACCTTGCTGCCCCCTATCATACGAAGTACTATTGAATACCATAGCTACTAGGCAGGTGCCTTAATTTAGGATATAAATACTGTTATTTTAAGAAGAGAATGCTTTAACATAATAATCAATCTATTTCAAAAAAGACAACCTATAGTTTACTTTAAAAGAATTCGTTTTGACTAAGCTTTGATCAAGACGAATTTATTATATAAATCAGGACATACAGAGGAAGTTTCCAGTTTCCCATCGTGCTTAGAGAGAATCTGTGGCAGATGGAAGTGCTCGTCAATAAGGAGCTTGACTTACTAGAAGCGTATTTGAACCGGAAATCGTTACGAGGATAGCCAGAAATAGCAGAAATCTTATTCATGATGGGGAAATAGCTCTGATGAGATACTCAAATCAGACATAAAACCGCGTAAAATTATGCCGGAGAACTGTTTATCGACCAAGTGGAGAGGTTTATCGACCAAACTCGTACCTTTACCGACCAAGTGGAGAGAGTTACCGGCGGATCTTGCACCTTTACCGGCCGAACAAGAGGATATTAGCCAAACTCCAATTCCACGCAAGCCAAAAAAGCCAGACCCCACCTTAACGAAAGCAGAATCTGGCGCAAAAAAATTATTTTCTCAACCCGCCGAACAGCAGGTTGATTTGCTCTTTCACTAGCGACTCTAGTGTTTCGCCTTCCTCTAGCTGGTAGAAGTAGATCACCTTCAAGCCGTGCAAAAGTGTGCTTGCGGCGACACGGGGACGAACGTCACGCAGCTCTCCAGACTCAATCCCCTCTGCGATCAACGCCTCGAGCAGAGTGGTCATCGCTTGCTCCTGCTCAATCAGCCAAAATTGCAGCTCCTCCGGAATTTTTCCAAAATCATTGAGCATCAAATCGCGAAAACGACTTTCCGCCTGAAAGATTTCCTGGTGCCGGCTATACATCCGCATCATCTTCTCATAGACCGTTCCCTCACCAGCCAGCGATTCACTGAGCTCCGTCACAAAATAACGGAACCCTTGCTGAATCACCTCATAAAATAATGCCTCCTTGCTCGGAAAATACTCATACGTCGTTCCTTTTCCGACGCCTGCTGCTTTGGCAATTTCCTGCATCGTCGCCCGCTCATATCCCGCTTTTGAAAAGACATCCATCGCCGCATAAATAATGCGTTCGCGCTTCCCATCCTTATTCACTTTGATCAACCGCCTTTTTCCGTCTCCACGAAAACGAACCTATCCGTCTCGCAGTTTTATCTAGGATGAGATACATGACCGGTACTAATACAAGCGTAAAAATCGTCGAGACGAGCAGCCCGAAAATAATCACGACCGCCATCGGCATTTGTGCCTCCGCACCCTGACCAAAGCCAAGAGCAAGCGGCACCATCGCCAGCACAGTCGTCAGCGTTGTCATCAAAATTGGACGAAGACGAGAACGACCCGCTTCCATAATCGCTTCATCACGATCAACACCCTTTTCACGCAAAATATTAATATAGCTAACAAGAATGATCGCATTATTGACGACAATTCCAGCGAGCATGATGATTCCAATGAAGGCCGGCACACTCAATGGCTGGCCGGTAATGAACAGACCGCCTAGCACCCCAACAAGCGTTGTTGGCAGTGAGAACATGATAATAAATGGATAGACAAATGACTCAAACTGAATCGCCATCACCATATAGACGAGGAAAATCGACAAAGCGAGCGCAAAGGTAAGCTGCTCAAAGGACTCAGCCATATCCTCACCTTGACCACCTAACGCCAAACGATAGCCATCTGGCGTATTCAATCGATCCAATTGCCGCTGAATTTCTGCTGTCACTGTCCCTAAATCTTGGTCTCCCGTTAAATCACTCGTTACGCGAACCTGCCGCTGTTGATCGCTGCGATTGATTTCTGTCGGACCTTGAACCTGTCTCAATTCTGCGACAGCCACAAGTGGAATTTCTTCACCCTGGTTATTGCGAATCATCATCGTCTCGACATCATGAATCGTCTGACGATACATCTCAGGTAAAATCACCCGCACATCAAACTCATTCCCCGCTTCACGATAACGAGTGGCGACCTGACCGCTGAAGCCAAGCGTGACCTCATTCATTACCTGCTGCTGAGACAAGCCATACTGTCCAGCCAAGTCACGATCTACGACAATTTGCAGCTCTGGACGCCCTTCTGCAATCGTGCTATCAACATTCGTCGTTCCTTCGATATCCTCGACAATCCACATCACCTGCTGGGCAAGATCCTCAAGCACATCAAATTCTGACCCACTAATATTTACTTGAATCGGCGAACCGCCACCTAGACCAGCATCGACACCAGCAACGGTAATTTCCGCACCCGGCATTTCCTCGATTCCACCTTCAAGTGCGGCGACAAATGCCTCTGTCGTCATCTCACGTTCAGATGGCTCGACTAGCTGAATAATGAACTCTGCCTGATTCCCAGAGCTACTAAAGCCTTGCGAATTGCCACCGATCATCGCATAGCTCGTCTCGATCATCTCCGCATACTGCGTTAGCTCCTCCTCAATTTCAGCGACAACGACTTCTGTCTCGGCTAAACGCGACCCTGCTTGCGTCACAACATTCACCTGCACCTGCCCTTGGTCAGATTCTGGAATAAACGTTGTCCCGATAAAAGGAACCAAAGCAAGGCTTGCCACCAACGTCACAAATGTCAAAGCGAGTGTCGTCTTGCGTTTGCGCAGCGCCCATTGAAGGACACGCTGATAACGCTGATTTAGCTTAGCAAGCAAACGGTTAAAGCCTTTTTCTTCATGCTCCACGTCAGGCTTTACTCCCGATAACATTCGTGAAGAAAGCATCGGAATCAGCGTTAATGAAACGACTAAAGACGCAAACAAGGCAAAGGCAACCGTATACGCCAGCGGTCGGAAAATTTCAGCCGCCAATCCATCAACAAAGACAATCGGCAGGAAGACAACAATCGTCGTTAGGGTCGAGGCAAGAACCGCAGCAGCAAGCTCAGAGCCCCCCTCTTTTGCCGCCTCAATGATCGTATAGCCCTGCTGCCTTTTACTAAAGATATTTTCAAGAATGACAATCGAACTATCGACCATCATCCCGAGCCCGAGCGCCAGTCCTCCCATCGAAAGAACATTTAACGTCTCCCCTGTAAAATACATCAGCGTAAACGTCGAGATAATCGCAATCGGAATCGAAATCCCAATGACAAGCGTCGTTCGCACACTGCGCAAAAACAATAACAGCATCGCAATCGAGAGCACACCCCCGATGAGCATATTGTTGACAACACTTGAAATCGACTGGCGAATAAAGACGGACGTATCAATGATAATATCAAGTGAGAGATTATCATCAGCTAGCTGTGCTTGAATCTCATCGACAGCATCATAGAGAGCATTCGACACTTGCACTGTATTGGCATCTGATTGCTTCGTAACAGACAGGACAACCGCTTCCTCACCGTTCACCTGCGACTTCAGCGTCACATCTCTGAACGTATCCGTCACCTCAGCAACATCACGAACTTTTACCGTTCCACCGGCTGGCGTCGTGATTGGCGTATTTTCAATATCCTCAATCGACGTAAACTCGCCGTTAATCCGCAATTGAAGATCCTGCGTTCCCCGCGCGAGATTCCCCGCAGATGCTGATTGATTCTCTCCACCAATCGCTTGGGCAATTTGGGCACCAGACAGCCCGTAAGCAACGAGACGCGCTTGGTCCATTTGCACCTGAATCTCACGTGTCTTCCCACCTTCGATTCCAATCGCAGCGACCCCATCAAGCCGTTCGAATGCTGGCTCAATGTCACGCTCCGCCACCTGCTGCAGCACTTCTGGCGACGCACCAGATAAGCCGATCCACATCACAGGTAGCTGCTGCGGATCAAAGCGTAGCACCGAAGGCCGACTCGCTCCTTCTGGTAAAATACCAGCAATCTGATCAATCCGTTCACGAATATCGTTCATCGAGGAATCAATGTCTCGTCCCCAATCAAATTGCATGATGACGAGCGATGAACCAGGTGATGACACCGATTCAACTGACGTAATCCCTTCAATTGAGCCAACTGCCGACTCAACCGGACGACTGACTAGCTGCTCAACCTCTTGCGGAGCCGCGCCTTGGTACGATGTCTGCACGACCGCAACAGGGACATTAATATTTGGAAATAAATCAATCGCTAAATTTCGGAGGGAGATGACACCTAATACAATGACAGCTAGGACAATCATGATCACCCCGACAGGACGCTTGACCGAAGTATGGATGATCCTCACGTTACGCATCCTCCCTTACGATGCGAACAGGATCAGCATCATCGATTAGGTGCTGGCCTAAAACCACGACCTCATCCCCAACAGCAATCTCACCTCTGATCGCCGATTCCTCACTATCAAAGCGAATCACCTCGACATCGACCTGCTTGACAGCTCCATCCACAACGACAAAAACATACGTCTGACTCTGTCTCTCTAAAATAGCTTCCGTCGGCACAATCAGCTCATCTTCCACTAACATTTCATCGACAAACACCGTCGCAACCATCCCTTGACGAATGCCTGCATCTGGATTTGTAATCTCGACTTCAACTGGGAATAGACCAGTTTCTGCCGCCGTAGGAGATACAAACGTTACCTCAGCAGTCTGCCTTCCATCGACACCAGCGACATCCAGCTCAACCTCGTTCCCCGTTTGAAAATAACCAAGCTGATCTCCTGTCACATTGATCGTCACAATGACCGAGCTCAATGAAATAATTTGCGCAAACGGTGCCTGCTGCGAGACGACATCGCCAACATTCCCATCAAGTGAGACGATCTCACCTGCGATCGTCGCCCGAATGAGTGCATCATCTAAACGCTCACGTGAACGCTGGACCGCTGCTTCTGCCTGCTCGACCATCGCTTGCGCATCCTCAATAGCAATATTCGCATCCCTCGTGGCGGACTCAGCCTGCTCCACACCTGCTTCCGCTTGATTCACCGCTGACTCCATCGACGAGAGATCCTGCCCTTGAGGAGCACCACCTCCGCCTTGATTCCCAGCACTATTCATCTGCGCCATAACTCCATCTAGCGCCGTCTGAGCCTGCTCGACCTGCTCTGCCGTCGCCTCTCCCTCTGCCGCTAATGCCGTCACACGAGCAAGATTATCCTGCGCTTCCTCAAGCTGACGCTGCAGCGCTGCCTGTTCATTTCGAGCAGCCTCCTGCTGTCCTTTGCTCGCCTCTCTAGCACTACTTAAGCCTTGCTCCGCTTGGCGTAACGATGATTCCGCCTGCCTAATTCCTGATTGCGCCTGTTCCCGACCGTTCTCAGCCCGGCGCAATCCATTACGAGCCTGCTCCAGCTGCGCCTCATCCGCATCTAGCTGAAGCTGCAAATCGCCAGCATCTATACGCGCCAACACTTGATTCCGCTCAACCTGCTCCCCTTTTTCCACTCGCACCTCGACTAGCTCACCAGCAATCTTCGGGATAATCGTCCCATTCCCTCCTGCCTCAACTCGTCCAATAAAGCGATTCGTCCCCGTCAAACTACCTTCATACACTTCCGCTACCGCCACCGCTGTCTCCTGTGGCTCAGCCTGCGTCTCTTCGGTCTCTCCACACGCAGCTAATACTAGCATCGAAGCTAGCGTAACACCGAAAGCGAACATCCGCTTCTTCATCAAGTAACCCCACTCCTCTTTTCATACAATAAAGCGATGAATCAGTGGATCAAACTTGACCTCACTGACATACCTGGCCGACTGACCGGTCAGTTCTCGCACTATTCTGATTTTAAACCCCGTATCACAAAGGCGTCAAGGTCATTTTCGTGTGGACTTGAAAGAAAGTTAGACTATTAAAAAATCGCACCGTTTCTATATGATTAAGATAACATGATCTGCATGTCGATTTTTCTTATTTAACTTTATTTCACGATATCAATCACCTTGTACTCTTCTACTACCTGTAAAAAATGCTGCAGAGCAATCGATTCATAGTCGTCCTGTCGATACACAAATAACGTCGGAATATGCGCTTGTTTGTCTTCAATTTTGTGGTAATGGATGCGGTGGACTTGTTCGTAGTTTAAAACAATGGAAAGCGGTAAAAGACTAGCTCCTAAACCTGCCGCGACACACCCAATCAGTCCATCCAGTGTTCCGAACTCCATGATTTTCTTCGGGACAATCCCATCCGTATGTAGCCATTGCTCCAATATCGCACGATACGAGCAGCCATTGCGAAAAACGATTAAGGTTCGTTCCTCTAGCTCTTTTAACGATTGAATCGGCGGATGCTGTTCAGAGGTGATTAAGACGAGTTCCTCGACAACGAGCTCCTTACTCTTCAAATGCTCTGAATAAACGGGGCCGGCGACAAAGGCTCCATCTAATTCATACGCTTCGACCTTTTGAATACTTTGTTTCGAATGGTCCCGTCACAACGGTTAAGTCGACTTCTGTATTTTCACGATGGAAGGTCGTCAGTAAGCTCGGTAAATGGAGGGCAGCCGTTGTTTCCATCGAGCCAATGCGTAATGGCCCAGATGCTCCTGCTTCATCCCCCATCATTTTCAACGATTCCTCATACAAATGAAGGATTTTGTTAACCGCTTCAAAGAGCACTTCTCCCTTCGGCGTCAATGTGATCCCGCGATGATGACGATAAAATAAGGTTGTATTATAAAATTTTTCGAGGCTTTGCATTTTCATCGTAACATTTGACTGGGCATAGTTTAATTCATGGGCCGCTTTTGAGAGGCTACCGTTTCGTACAACACTTTTAAACGTATAGAAATCGTGAATATTCATCTTCTGCTCCCTTGCTATCAATTTTATTGATACCTATTATATCGTTTTTGTATTTCTATCGATAGTTAAAATTTGTTAATGTGATAGTAGGGGTGGTGGTGATCTGAACAAAGAGACAGTCTATACGTTAATTGGCGGTATTTTTTCATTAGTAATTGCGATGGGCATTGGTCGATTTGCTTATACCGTTATTTTGCCTTATATGCAGGAGGCTTTTCAGTTCACAGATGCGACGGCAGGATTTTTAGCAACGAGTAATTATTTAGGCTATTTTATCGGCGCTTTGATCGCTGGGAAGATGTCCCTCCAAGGTCGGAAGGTTCACTATCTTCGGTTAGGATTGATCATTAGCATCCTAACAACAGCTGTCATCGGCCTGATTCCAGTTTATTCCGTTTGGTACGTCGCAAGATTAGCATCTGGTGTGATGAGTGGGTTTGTTTTTGTGGTTGTATCAAGCATTGTCCTCGATCGGTTAGCAAATGAAGGGAAATCTAATTTATCTGGAGTCTTTTACGCTGGGGTTGGACTTGGCATCATGCTGAGCAGTGCGATTGTCTCTCGGTTACATGCCGGCTTTTCATGGAATGGCACGTGGATCGGACTTGCCTTCGTATGTACGGTGCTGTTTATCTTCATTTGGCTCTTTATTCAAAATGAAGGAACAACGAAAAGGAAAAAAGCAACGCCAAGCACAACATTAAGAATACAAACACCGCCAGAGCGCTGGATTGTGTGGCTTATTCTAGCATATGGATTGGAAGGGCTCGGTTATATCGTCACAGGCACGTTCATTGTCTCGATTGCGGAAAACTCCCCCTTTTTTAATGGAGATGCCACTACAGTTTGGTTGCTTGTCGGTCTTGCAGCTGCCCCGTCCTGTATCATGTGGTCAAAGCTAGCGCTGAGAATCGGCTTTGTTAAGTCATTAATCATTGCCATGGGTTTGCAAGCTGTTGGGATTGTCTTACCAGTCATCGAGGAAAATTCGTTTTTTCTTTACACAAGTGCCTTCTTATTTGGCGCAACATTTATGGGCATTGCCACCATCGCCACGACCTTAGCAAGACAAATTGCACCCGTCAACAGCAATCGCGTGCTCGGCATCTTAACAGCGAGCTACGCGTTCGGTCAAATGATCGGTCCATCTCTAGCAGGAATACTTGCCACTTATACAAATAGCTACAACTACCCTCTGATCGGTGCTGCTGTCGTCGTTTTAATCGGTGCCGCTTGTTTATTCAGTGGCTTAAAATTTGAAACCCAATATGAAGAAAGAAGGGATCCACATGCCATACGTCAACATTAAAATCACAAACGAGAATGTCACACCTGAAAAGAAAGCGCAATTAATCGCCGGGGCAACGCAATTATTAGTCGATGTCCTAGATAAAAATCCAAATACAACCGTCGTCGTCATTGATGAAGTCGATACCGATAACTGGGGCATTGGTGGCGAATCGATTACTGTCCGGAGAAAAAACGGCCAATAGATAAACGAAAAAAGCCCTGTGACCGCATCACCGTTGATGCAGTGATTACAGCCACAAGAATGTACCATCTCTGCCATGTTTTTTACCAGCACTTTACCACGAAAACATGTTTACCAATAGAAGAACTCAACGATTTTAAGGAAAAAGCCTAATCCTCCTTATCTTTAACGAGGAATTAGGCTTTAGGTCTTCCGCAATCGCGCCAATTGCGGAATATCAATTTCTATTGAATAGTATCGTTGTACTGCGCAGCAAATGACTTTGTTTTGCTACCGGAATTTTAAATATTATTTACGCAAAATCTTCTCCATCGCTTTTCCCTTTGCTAACTCATCGATCAGCTTATCCAAATAGCGAATTTCCTGCATAGTTGGTTCTTCAATGTCTTCCACTCTGACACCGCAGACCACACCTTTGATCAAATTCCGTGAAGGATTCAGTTGAGGAGCTTCCGCAAAGAAGGTCTCAAAGTCTGTCTGTTTTTCCAGTTGTGCTTCTAACTCTTCCTGGCTATACCCTGTCAACCAACGGATGATTTCATCGACTTCTGTTTTCGCACGTCCTTTTTTCTCCGCCTTCGTAACATAATGGGGATAGACACTTGCGACACTCATTGTATAGATCCTGTGTTTGGTCATGATACATCCTTCCTTTCTGTCTGTTCAGTTATGAAGTTTTTTGAGGCTTCCTGCCATTCAGTGAATGAGCGATTGTTTTGTTGAACAATCGCTCCCTTTAGCACAACAATAAAATCTACTTTTTACTGTTTTCCTTCAATTGTTCATGTATTTTTTTTAGTTCCTCAGTTTGTTGAAGGATATTATTGTTAACCTTTCTTATAGCATCATATATAGCAAAAATCCCAGCAAATATTAAAATTAAAAACAGTATATTCATTTCATGTCCTTCTTTCTGTTATTACCATTTTTTCACTAACGTTAGCAATAGGTAAGCCTTTGAAGCCATCTCCAGCTTTTCCCCTGCTCCACACCGTACGTGCTAGTTTCCCAGCATACGGCGCTCCATCTACCGATGTATACTCGATTATAAGTTCTTCGTTACTTTTAGTTGTGAGATTGTTCTACCTTTTCAAGCCTACATTCCATACGATATTGATTTAGTTTGTTGATTATTATCTTACTCAAATCAAATTTTTGTATTTCTGCTACAACCGTTTCATTATCTTTGATGTGTATAAGCCGATGTATGTCTTTGTGGAGAATGCGAAGGTTGTTGAACTTATCAGTTCCACCAAGGTGTTTAGGTACGTAATGATGACAGTGAACGTCATAAGCAGTTAGATTCCAACCTGTTAATTCGCATTTACCCATCTTCATACTGAAACGACTAATACGGTTATCTAAATATTCAACCGTTCTGTTTGGAAGGGTCGCCTTCATGAGTAGGCTGATTTCTTTTTCCATGTTAGGCATAAGCTTTTTATGGATTTTCTTTCGACCTTCCTCTGTAAACAGAGATAGTGATGGACTAAAATTCATTGCATTTACTGTTCTTACACTTCCTATTGGAAATAAGTACACAGACGCAATCTTGAATGTTTTAGTCCTTAGACTATAAAATTTCTTATAAGTTGAATTAGGGGAACTGGGATGACCATATTTCCCAACCGTATGAAGCCGATTGTACAGAAAGGCTTTTAGCTCGTAGGCAAGACGTGAGAATGTTGGATTAACATGTGTAGCTCGGTTGAAGTAGTTATGAATACCCAAAACAAAACTATTAAAGCGAAGGGCATTTTCTATTGTAGGAGAATCTTTGATTCTTAAGATGTGTTTCTTTGCTTGTTCCTTGAGTTGTTTTACCTTTTTGTGTTTAATTCCTGTGTGAGCAACTCTTTTCTTCCTCTTTCTTTCTGCCCTGATTGTAAACCCTAAAAATTCTGATTCTCGCTTTCGTAAGTTTACGATTTGCGATTTTTCTGGTGAAATATCTAGTTTTAAACGTTCCTTTAGGTATAGTCTCACAGCGTGATACCACTTTTGAGCTGTTTTTCCATCTCGACAGAGGATTTTAAAATCGTCCGCATAGCGGACGAGGTACCCCTCTTTAAGGTTTGTACGCTTTTTCGCGTATAGTTCACCTTCTCTTGATTTATAATGTTTCGTAAGAGGGAAAAACTCCCATTGTCCAGAAACCCACTGATCTAAATCGTTTAGCACAATATTTGATAATATCGTCGATAAAATCCCACCTTGCGGTACGCCCTTAGATGGAACTCCTTCTTCATCAATTTCAGCTTTTAACATTTTAGCTATGCAAGCTAGAACTTTTTTATCATGGACACCTAAGTTCCATAGTTGTTTGATTAAAAGTGAATGATTGACATTATCGAAAAACCCTTTAATATCAACGTCAACAACATAATGTAGTTGTGATTGGTTGATTAAAAATTGTACCCTTGCCATAGCATGATGTGTAGACCTTAGCGGTCTAAATCCATAACTATGTTTGTAGAAATGAGCTTCGGCAATAGGTTCAAGAACTTGTTTAAAACATTGTTGAATGATTCGGTCAAGAATACATGGAATTCCGAGTGGTCTTAACTTACCATTTTCCTTTTCAATCCATTTTCTTCTGACCTTTTTAGGTTGATAGTTTTCTAGTTTTGATTGGATGGTTTCTACTACATCATTTTCCGAGAGTCTTTGAATATTTTTGATGGTTTTTCCATCTGTACCTGGTGTTCTTGACCCCTTATTACTTTTGATTGTACGATAGGCTAGAAGAATATTTTCTCTGGATGTAATGATGTCATATAGATAGTTAAATGTTTCTTTTTGGCTAGCTTTTTCGTGTAAATCAGTAAAGGTTTCCGTCATATTGTAGTAATCCCAAAATCTCAAAGTTGACACTGTGGCATCCCTCCTAAATAGAGAGTGATGGTTCCCACGTTCCTACCCGAACGGTGTCATTCACATGAAGAAAATAATCATTCTACTTCGCTAGACTTGGGGCTGTTCCTCCGCTCCCATTACAGGAGATTCGTCAGTCGTACCCCTACCTTCACAAGAATAAATGCATTTCAGTTATTACCTTATAGCAAACGTTTCAGATGACAGTCCTTGTTTCAACGTTCCTTGCTTCCCAAGTACCTTACAACGTAGCTATTCATACTAGACGTAGGTGCTTTCTGTAAGCCTGTGAGCGTGATACCGCCATTGTTCGGTATAGCGTATTTCAGAGGGAGCAGTTTTACTCTACACCACTCACCCCAACGTTAGTTGGGACATAGCTTTACACTATGTTCGTAACTTTAGACCCGTATATTCGAAAGTTCGTCAATTCCTTTAGAGTGGAACATTCTCACCTTATCTAGTTTTTCAGCCATCCGGCATATCAGTTAGCATACCTTTTTCAATGAAGTGGCTCTAGCTTTCCTTCTGCCGACTCTACCTGTGCTTCGAACCCCATGAACTATCATTCATGACGCACGCAGGAATCTTGATGAGATTGTTTCAGGAAACATGGTTCCGTCATTCCAATCCTCCGTTGTAAAGTTGAAATTCATCTAGTAAACTTCCTGCTTTTCACGCTGAATGCGCTTATAGCAGCACTTGTCGCGCGCACCCGATAGTTGAAGAAAAATATGCGTTAACAAGTGAAATTAAACTGTAAAAAATCTATCCTGATTGAGCACATTTAAATGAAATTGATGAAGTAATAAATCATGAATAGAGAAACAAATATTGTATCTGTTATCGTTCTTATTAAGGGAATGTAAGTCTTCCTTAACTTTTCAACGCTATGATTAAAAATAGAGTGATAACCATCAACTATAATAAACAGAGCCAGAATTAAAATGATGACATCATAACCGGTTAAGTGATAAGCAATGAAATAAATAAGCCAACTTCTTAAAAACGAAAAAGCTAATGTCAAAAGGACAACAAAAAAACTTTCTGTATTAATTTCAACATCTTTTGTTGTGATCCCTTTTAGCTCCTCTCGGATGGATTTATATTCTCTCAAGTAAGAAATGTTAGTATATAAAATCAGGAAACAATAAATAATAATCAGTACATCTTGATTAAAGAATTCGGCTATGATATTCTCCTCCCTCTATAAATATTGATGTATCAATGGCTTGCGCCAATTTTGAGCGTCTAAAAAAAATTTTTTGACACGTACAACTATCGTTATTTTGTAATTCTAGATTTTTCTTACATTTCGTCCGAACGCTCCGCTAAAGGATGAACCATTAACTGGTAATGATTCTCCTGATCCAGTGCTGTATGTTGATGCACATTTGGATCTCTGCGTTGCTTATGATGACGGACCCTCCCATGTCTCTAGGCGTCTGTTTGCGCGTACATTCCTTCGTTCGGTCTATTCATAAGGCAGAGGCTGGCGATGCTCCTTTAGGGACTCGTTTGAGTTGAATCAACGGTCGGATGGTGAAAATAATGCCGGCTTCTCCGTGTCATCCTCTTGCTTTGACTTCTATTAGTGACGCTTAGGCAGCCGTTTGAAGACTAGCGAAATCGCTCATCATTTTGTGTTCGTTAAACATGGTTTTCTTTTTGCACAAGGCATGTAAAATCTTTAATAACTTCCCACATAGCACAACGATTGATTGCTTCTTGCGGAGTGGGTTTTTAGTGCGTGTTGTGTAATATTCATGTAGTTGCTTAAAGGCTGGATTATGCAAGATGATCGGCATCATGACTCGGAATAAGAGGGCGCGAAGTTTGCGTCTTCCTCGTTTGGAAATCCGTTTTTGTCCTTTTTGTTGACCAGAAGAGTTTTCACGCAATGTGAGTCCCGCTAGTTTAATTAATTGGCGTGGATGCGCATATTGTGTGAGGGAACCAACTTCTGATAGTAAATCAACAATGGTTACGTCTCCGATTCCTGGTACCGATGCTAAATATTTATAATCCGTCATTTGTTTCGCGAGCTCGATTAATTGAGCCGTTAATTCCTCCAGCTGGGCTTGCATCAATTTGACTTGGGAAAGCAGTGTGGCGATTTCAAGTTTGGCCATCACTAAGCCTTCTGTCAGTCCGATTGAATGTTGTGCAACTTCGACTAATTGTTTTGCCTTTGGTAGTTGGGGGCTTTTCATCCCGTTTACTTGGCGGTATAAGAACAGTAACTCTTCGGGCGTTTTCCCTTTGATATCCGATGGGAGTGGTGTCATTTCGAGCACCGCATACGCCATTTTCCCAAAGCTCTTAAATACTTGTGTAAACTCCGAGAAGAAGCGGTCTAACCAACGAATGATGCGATTTTGAAGGGCATTTAAATCTTCTTGAATCTTGGCACGTAACGTTGCCCCGTTGCGGAGTTCTGCTTCTACACCATCCAAAATACGTGGATAACTAAAGCGTCCGTCTCGCATTAAACGAGCGATCACAAGTGCGTCTTTTTGGTCATTTTTCGTTTGTAGGTTATCGTCGAGTTCTTTCGAGCGATTGACATGCATTGGGTTGACCATCACAAATGGAATCCCGTAGTGCGTTAAAAATGCGGCTAAATTCATCCAGTAGTGACCAGTTGGCTCGAAACCTATAAGAATTTCCTGTTTTTCATGCATGGCTTTTAACGCGAGTAAACGCTCATAAAAGCCTTCAAATCCAACATGTGATTGTACAATTGGAAATGATTTTTGGAGCACTCGACCTCGGTCATCAATAGCACAAGCGAAATGTTTGTGCTTCGCGATATCGATGCCGATTACTAGTGTATTTTCTGAAACTTGATTAATTTTATGGTTCGTATTAGAATTCATAGATATAGTCCTCTCGTGGATGTATTGAGTCAAAATCCGTTGACACTCATGCATCATACTAGAGGGCTTTTTTGTTTTCAAGTCCCCGAAAATGTTTCTAACAGGAATGCTCCTTATTACACGGACATACTAAATGCCTCTTTCATCTCCATTATAGCTAAGTTAAACCCAGCTTTTGTTCCGCCAGCAAAGCCACTTTGATATGTTTCTGTATCCTCTTCCTTTTCTTCTAACTCCATTTTAACAAAACTGTTATTGGAAATAAGAAGGAGAATTCGATTTATATTTTTTTCCGTTAATTGATCCGTACTCTCAAGCATTATTGATATGTAATTAGCAACCTGCTCCGTTTAGTGAAAAAGCGTCTCTACTTATTTTAGAAACGCATCCGTTAGTTCATTAAGAAAAGCGACTCACATTCAATAATCGCGCCCGTTTGTTTAACAAAGAATTCTTTATGTTTTAATATGCTCTTTAATTCATTCGTTTGCTTTTGAATCAAAGTAGAGTAAATATCTGAACCTCGATTATATAAAATTGCACTACCATCATCGTGATACCAAATATACCTCATAAATTCTGAAACACTATCCTTTGGTCTATCAAGTGAAAAAAAGGTTTCTGGTTCATTATTTAAGTTAGTCTGCTTTTCAATATCCTGTTCTTTATCAATAAGTGTTCTTAATCTTACAATGGATTCTGAATCCCTAATTTCTTTATTAAACTTTACTCCAGTAGTTCCATTATCATTAAAAGGAGTACCAACCTTAATCACTTCATCTGAAGAACACCCTGAGATTGCTAGTAACACCATAATGGTTGATAGTATCCAAAGCCACTTTATAATTTTAATACACTCCTCTCATCCCTCTCTTTTATTAATCTCCCCGTTAGTTTAAGTGAAACATTCACAATAGGTTACATATTATTTATTTTTAGACACATTTGAAATAATTGTTGGAACAAGATACTTTGCATCCAAACTTACTCCACATATCAATGCTGAACCCCGTTGATATTGCCAAGGTAAACCTATAAAATAAAGACCTTTTATATGCGTTATACCTCTTGTATGTATTGGTTTTCCATCATTAGAAATAACACCCTCTATATTAATCCAATCGTAAGAAGGTACGAAACCAGTAGACCATATAATACTAGTGAATTTTCTTCGAGTATTATCTTTAAAATGAACTTCTGCATCATTGACATGGGTTACTTTAGGTTTTACATCAACTTTTCTATTTCTAATAAGTTTTTTAAGTTCATTTCCAAAAATTGGGTTACTCTGTTTTTGAAACCATTTACCTTTTAGCGAATCTTTTCCTGCAAACAACAGACCAAATATTTCTAACCAACTAAAAACACTTCTTCCAAGAAACTTTAAAGGTAGGAATTTGAATTTGTGTCCAACTGCAATTGTAACATTGTTATCCTTTGCTAATTCCACGGCAATTTGTGCCCCAGAATTACCCCCACCTACAACTAATATATCAGTCCCTTTAACTTCCCTTGGTGAATAATATTCTGAAGAGTGGAGCTGGAAGATACTCGACTCCTTTTTTATAATATTAGGTATAAAAGGTTTTTGAAATGCCCCAGTTGCTACTACTATTTGTTTAGCATTAATCTGTCCACTACTAGTTTCTAAGAGGAATGAACCATTGGACTGTTTACTAAATTTAACTACGTTAGTGTTAAACATTATTGGTAAACCAAAACGCTTTACATAGCTATCCAAATAATCTGCAACATCATCCTTCGTCGGAAATTCTTTCGATAAACCCTCCATCTCCAATTCAGGTAAGCTACTATATCTACGTGGAGTAAATAAAACCAAAGAATCATACCTTCTTCTCCAAGAATCACCTACATGTTGATTCTTATCTAATATAACAAACGGAATATTGTTCTTTTTTTAGATAATACCCAACAGCTAAACCTGCTTGACCTCCACCAATTACCAGGACATCATAATCCATTCGATTTTTCTCCTTTCAAAAGAGAGTCAAGGAAGCTTCCTTAACTCTCTTAGTTGTATTATTTATCTTTCACTCTTAACAGTCTTAACCCATTAAAGGTAACTAATAAAGTTGCCCCCATATCCGCCAAAATGGCAATCCAAAGAGTAAGCCAACCTGGAACCACTAGAAGTAAAGCTACTAATTTAATCCCTAATGAAAAGGTAATGTTTTGCTTAATAATATTCAAAGCTTTCCGACTTAACTTAACTGTATAAGGAAGCTTTGTTAAGTCATCACCCATAAGTGCAACATCCGCTGTTTCTAATGCGGTATCTGTACCAGCGCCTCCCATTGCAATTCCGACGGTTGAAGCTGCTAGTGCTGGAGCATCATTCACCCCATCTCCTACCATGGCGACATTCCCATACTCGGAGCGTAATTGTTTTATATATTCTAGTTTATCTTCCGGCATCAATTCTGCCTGAACATCGGTAACACCTACATGTTCACCTATTGCTTTAGCTGTTCGTTTATTATCACCTGTAAGCATGATCGTTTTTTTAATCCCTAAGTCATGCAGTTTTTTGATAACTTCCTGACTCGTTTCTCTTACTTCATCCGCTACGGCAATAATTGCAAGAACCTCACTATTCGTTCCAACGATCATTGCGGTTTTCCCTTGTTTTTGGAGTGTTCGAACGTCCTCTTCTACTTTAGTTGGTAGATCGTCATTCAGCAATTCATCAAATAAGGAAGGACTGCCAATATAGAACTCGGTTTGATCGACGGTCCCTTTAATTCCTTTACCAGTAATCGATGAAAACTCCTCTACAGCAGTATCCATATAAGGTATCTTCTCTTGTTCTGCCTTTTTCATAATCGCAGAAGCAAGAGGATGTTGAGAACGATACTCTAAAGCAGCAATGATGGATAATAATTCTTCTTCATCTGTCTGATCCTGATAACGAATAAAATCTGTGACAACGGGTTTACCTTTTGTTAACGTACCTGTTTTATCAAAGGCAATTGCTTTTAAAGCACCGGCCTCTTCTAGATAAACTCCACCTTTAACTAAGATCCCATTTTTCGCAGCATTTCCAATGGCTGTAACAATCGCTACGGGTGTGGAGATGACGAGTGCACAAGGGCAACCAACAACTAGAACCGCTAAGCCTTGGTACACCCATAACTCCCAACTTGCTTGAAACAATAATGGCGGAACAATAGCGACAAGCGCTGCCACCACCATAATAGCCGGTGTATAATATTTAGCAAATTTATCTACAAACGCTTGAGACGGAGCACGCTCACCTTGCGCTTCCTCAACAAGATGAATAATCTTGGCAATCGTCGTATCATTTACGTGCTTTGTTACCTCTACTTCAAGTAACCCTTCTTCATTCAACGTTCCGGCAAAAACGTCATCATTTACCGACTTTTCAACTGGAACGGACTCTCCAGTTATTGCTGCCTGGTTCACCGCAGAGTGTCCTTTTCGAACAACGCCATCCATCGCAATTTTTTGCCCAGGTTTCACAATCATGATATCGCCAACTTCTATCTCGTCAACCTTAATCATCATTTCCTGTCCGTCTCTTCTAATTAGCGCTTCTTTGGGAGCAATGTCCATTAACGAACGGATGGATTGTCTCGCCTTATCCATCGAAAAACGTTCAAGAGCTTCACTAATCGCAAACAAAATAACGACAATTGCTCCCTCTGTCCATTCGCCAATAATCGCAGCACCAATTACCGCAACCGTCATCAATGTTTTCATATCAAATTGCAACCGCAATAAATTCTTGAAACCCACTTTAAAGAGCGAAAATCCCCCAATAACAATCGAAGCCATAAATAAGAGAACGGAGAAAACATGACCTTCCCCATAAACGGATTGTGAAACGTACCCAAAAATCACAAAAAGAGCAGCTGTAATCACGTTTAAATATTTTAAAACAAACGGTTCTTTTTTCTCTCCAAATCCTTCTTGATCATTCTCGGGAATCACTTTTAAACTTTCAAAGGCTCCGGCTTTTTCTAGATCTTTTATCGTTGTTTCACCGAAAACAGTCACCTTTGAAGCCCCAAAGTTTACTTTAGCATCAACAACACCATCCAGGTGTTTCACGTTCTTTTCGAACGTGGTGGCACAGCCTGCTCAAGTAAATCCTTGGACACGGTAAACCGTCTTTTGACGTTCTAATCCTTTCGCTTCTTCAGTCACGTTCTTCTACCTCCTTCCCATGCACGACAGCTGTTTGAACAAGCATTCTAACGTGCTCATCGTCTAAAGAGTAAAAGACCAGCTTTCCTTCTTTTCGACTCTTCGCAATTCCTAAATTGCGGAGATGGCGCAAATGATGAGAGACCGTGGCCATTGTTGCGCCAATAATATTCGCGACATCACAGACACATAACTCTCCTTCTTGTAATAAGGAATAAGCAATTTTCAATCTAGTTTCATCTGATAAAGCCTTAAAAATACACGCAACTGGAGCGAGGTTCTCTGCCTCTACAATAGATGAGATCCGTTTTACCTTTTCTTCGTCATAACAAAAAATCTCACATGTATCCTGGTCCTGTTTTACTTTTTGACTCATACCGTCACCTTCATTCAAATTATCATTTGATTATAGTCTATGCTTCGTTTTTAGAATTGTCAATATTATATTCAAATGAGTGTTTAATTATGTTTGATTACTTGCTATAATACAATGGTCTTAACGGAATGGAGGGATTAAATGAAAAAAACATTGCTTTTGCTTATTATCTGTTTGTTACTATTTCCAAATTCAACTTTCGCTCATACAAGCTTAGTAAGCTCCTCCCCCTCTGAAGGAGAAGTGCTAACCGCATCACCTGGAGAAATCGTATTGGAATTTAATACGAAGGTCGAACAAGGAAGTCAGTTTCAAGTAATAAATCCATCTGGTAACGGAATGGCTGTGACTGGTATAAGTATTGAAGATAAGATGTTATCTGGAATGCTTTCACAGGAACTACAAGGTGGAGAGTATCAAATTCATTGGAAAATAATCGGGGCAGATGGACATCCAATTGAAGGAGAGGTTTCATTCACTGTAAAAATGGAACAAAAAACAGTAATGAAGAATCAAATCAAATCATTAATAAAGACGAGCAATCTATAAAGGAAGATCCAGTCGTAGTGGAAATAGAACCAGCAAATCCTCCAGCTATGATGTCTACAATTGCTATTATTTTAGCTATCCTTGCAATTGTATCGTTCTTTTACGTGATTAGAAAAGGAAAGATTCAATGATTACCTATTTGATTAGTGAACTGTTGTTATATTTATCTTTTGCCATCCTAGCAGGAACATTTATTATTGCTATCATTCCTAATGAAAAAAAACCTACCATTAGCATTCATAAGCGTTGGTTACAACTATCTATTCTTGGAATTGTTTTATTCTCCGCCATGCCTATCGTTCAAATCGTTGAGTACCTTTATCAAGGTGTTGGATTGTCACTAACGTTAACGAATGTGATCAACAATTTTGAAGTAGGTAGAGCATGGACACTGATTTTAATATTATCCATTTTTTATTACTTACTAATTTCTGTCTTTCCCGTACAGCCAAAAAAAATCTTACGCTGTCGTAGCCCTCATATTTTTATTTAGCATGATTTTAGCAGTAGGCTGGGCGAGCCACGCTGCCTCGCTAACAGAATGGAGTGGCTTTGTTTTTCATACGACACACTTTACAGCAGTAAGTGTCTGGATTGGAGTTCTCTTTATCGTTAGTTGGTTTTCAAAAGATACAAAAAATTGGAATGTATTTTTAAAATGGTATTCACCACTTGCTATTGTCTGTTTTATCCTCACTTTATTAAGCGGATTTTATATGATGAGTCTTGTCGTAGATTTAAGCGATTATACAAATTCATGGCTATTAGATTATGGACAAGCTCTGCTAATAAAACATTTATTCATTATTCCGCTACTTGTTTTTGCCTTTTTTAATGGAATATGGATGAAGCGTAGATTGAATCAAAACCCTCAATTTAATCCAAAGCCATGGGTTAGAGGAGAAAGTTTATTGTTGCTTTTTATTTTTTCAGCGACAGCCTTTCTCGGTCAAAGTTCTCCTCCACATGAGATAGAGTCAACCATTAAAACAAACGGGGTCTCAGCTCTATTTCAGTATTTTTATGGAGGAACTGTTGCAGGGAAAGTTCAATTTTCCTTGACCACGTTCAGCATTATATTTATGCTGCTTGCTGCCATATTTTTGGCGTTACTTATCTATTCGTTTTGTAAGAAGGCACCAGCAATCTTTGCCTTTGTAATGAGTTTCCTTAGTGTGTTATCAATCTATTTAAGTTTAATGACAAGTTTTTAACGATAGAGAAAAACTTAGTCAATAGAGAGGGTAATTAAATGAAAACTAATTCAAAATCACTAGTTAAAATCTTATTTGTTTTAACGATTGTCATTATCGGTTTACTCGTGGCAATCGTTTTATTAAATAATGCAAAATCTTCAAATCAAGATCCTGAAGTTACTGTATTTGCAGAGCAACCACCCATTGAAGGACAACCTCTATTGGGTGAGGAATCTGCTCCTGTAACCGTTGTTGAATTTGGCGATTTTAAATGTCCTGCTTGTAAGGCGTGGGGAGAAACTGTTTTTCCTCAATTGATAAATGATTATGTGGATACAGGGAAAGTGAAGTTTTCCTATATTAATGTCTTATTTCACGGAGAAGAATCCCAAACAGGTTCCCTTGCAGCTGAAGCCGTATTAAAACAGTCTCCAGAGAACTATTGGGCTTTTCACAAAGCCATATTTGATGAACAACCAACTACTCAGTCACATGATGATTTATGGTTAACGAATGAAAAGGTTCTTGAAATAGCTAGTGCGATTCCAGGAATTGATGTTAAACAGTTGCAAGACAGTCTAGAAAATCAAACTGAAATGAATAACGTAAATACGGATAATCAGTTAGTTAGTCAATATAACATTCAGCTTACCCCAACTATTATGGTAAATGACATCATGTTAGAAGACCCTTTTGATTATGAAAAAATGAAAAGTCTTATCGAGCAAGAATTAGAAGGAAAATAGGGCCATGGCATTCATAAGACAATACGCTCTATACTTTGCTTGGTTAGTATCGATTTTAGCAACACTCGGCAGTCTGTATTTTAGTGAAATCAAAGGATTTATCCCTTGTGAGTTATGCTGGTATCAACGAATTTTGATGTATCCATTAGTTGTCATACTAGGGATAGGAATGTTTCAACATGATTCATCTGTAAAGAAATTTGTTTTACCGCTGGCCATAATCGGTTGGAGTATATCGTTATACCATTATTTGATTCAAAAAGTTCCAGGTTTCGCTCCAATTAAGCCATGTGCAAGCGGGGTCCCTTGTAATGTTGAGTATATTAATTGGTTCGGGTTCATGACCATTCCTTTTTTAGCGTTAACAGCCTTTTCTCTGATTATCATATTTCTAACACTTGCAAAAACAAATAGAACTAACGAATAAGATGAACCATACGTTAAAAACCGTGTGGCTACACACGGTTACACTAAGGAAAAAATGGACTGTCAACACAAAACTAGACAATATTTTTAAGGTGTTTTAATTTATATGTTGGACTTTCATAACCCAGTGTACTGTGTATTCGGTGATGATTAAACCAGTGAACATAGTCACTTAATTCTCGATTTAATTCTTCTAAACTCTCGTAGTGTTTGCCTTTGATAAATTCAGTTTTGATGGCCTTGAACGTTGCCTCTGCGACTGCATTGTCATATGGACAACCTATCAAACTTAACGAGCGTTGAATAGAGAACGTGTCTAATGCTTCCTCAATTAATTGGTTTTTAAATTCACTTCCACGATCTGTGTGAAACATCTGTATCCTATTTAAATCTTATTTAATCGAAGCTAATGCTCGATAAACGAGATGCGCATCCTTGTTTTTTCCTGTACTATAACCAATTAACTCACGATTAAAGAGATCAATAAATAAGCATATGTAGTGCCACTTTTTATCGACTCGTACATAGGTTAAGTCGCTGACAACAACAGCTAATTCTTGGTCTTGCGCGAAGTGACGGTTGAGTTCATTTTTATGATCAGATTCATTTGGTTTTGAAGGATGTGGTTTGAATTGAGCGACTGTGTAGACAGAAACAAGCCCTTGCGCATTCATGATCATCCCAATTCGTCGTCTGGACACAACGTGTCCACTCTTTTTTAGTTCTTGTTTGATCCTTCGAGTTCCATAGGTTTGACGGCTTTCTTGAAAGATACCGATGACTTCTTTCGTTAGCGAGTCTTCAGTTGGTCTTATCTTGTCTTCATAATAGTACGTACTTCTTGGGAGTTGTAGGACGTCACACATTGCTGATACCGAGTATTTGTGTCTGTTACTTCGAATCACATCTACTTTCGTCCCATGATCAGCGCGGCTTGCTTTAAAATGTCATTCTCCATTTCCAATTGCTTGTTTCTTTTACGTAGTTCTAATAGCTCTTTCTGTTCTGGGGTAAGGTTATCTTTTTCTTTGAAAGACCCTAGTTTTGACTTTGTGCTACCCACTTATCAAAAGTCGAAGGGGTCAAGTCATATTCACGAATAATCTCTTTGCGTGGTTTGCCACTTTGATGAAGCTGTACGATTTGTCTTTTGAATTCTTCACTGAATGTTCGACGTTTTCTTTTGGTCATCATAGATTCTCCTCAATCGTATTAATTGTAGTCTACTTGACCTTAAAAAATCTGTCCAACTAAGTGTAGCCTATCCACTGTTATCGGTGAAAAGAAACTTACAAAAAGCCAAAGAGTTGCTACTATAGAGATAGGCGATAAAGAATTCTCAGGAGTATTTATTAGAGAAAATTTACAGTTAGCTTCAAATGATTTTGATATCCAACAAAAAGATGATAATCTTATTTTTACAACAAGAGGGAATGGTCATGGCGTTGGAATGAGCCAATATGGGGCTAATGGTATGGCTAAAAAAGGTTCAAGTTATCAAGATATAGTAAAGTATTATTATCAAGGTATAGAAATATCTGATTTAGAGTCTCTAGAATTTTACAATAGCTTGGCAATAGCAAAATAAAGAAAGCTTCGCTAATTAGGGAAGCTTTCTTTATATTATCTGACATAGCCACTACTAATTACCCCACTTGATCCTCCAGAAGCATGATTTCTATACTCCCAAAAATCGGTACTCGTATTAAGAAAAATTGTAGACGTACTATTTCCATAGCTAATAGTACTACTTGCATAAGTAGAATATTTATTTCTAAGTGAGCGCCAAGTTTGAGGTCCAACAATTCCATCTGCAGTTAAGTATTAGCTCTTTGGTATGCTATTACAGCTGATCTTGTGTTTGATCCAAAAATTCCATCAATATCACCAGTATTTTGAGTTATATCTAAGTTCGCTTGAAGAAATTTAACGTAATTACCTGAAGACCCATTGCTTACAGTTGGGAAATTATCAAAATTATTACTATGATTTGCAGAAGCTGTTGTAGGTTGTAAGCAAAGGCCAACATTAAAATAAGAGATAAAAAGATTGAAACAAACAATACTTTCGAAGTGCTTTTTTCCATTACTAGATTCAAAACAAACGATCTTTCTTAATCGACGAAGAAACAATTTTTTTATTCGTTGCGTTTGTTTGAGCCCTATGGACTGGATGGAAAGATAATGATATTCGAAAAGAAAAGTAAAAAAGCCCCTCACTGTTTTTTCTTCTCAAGCTCTTGCAAGGTAAGCCCCATTGAAATAATTCAGGAAATAGCTCTTTTGTGTGTCGTGTTTCTTCTATAAGAGCGTGTTCAATAAGCCCTAATTTTCAATAAAAAATAAAAATGCACCTATGCAAAAAATGGTAAAATGGAAGTGACGAAACAACCGAAAAATACCAATTTGCGAGGTGCATTTTCATGGATATGCAGCTAGAACTGCTTCCTTACCATTACTATAACACACTCGGTTTTGACGTTGAACTGATTGATTATATTAATTTGGTCGATGATTCAATTGTGTTAGATAAAATTAAGCCCCTTTTTAAGGAAGGTGGTCGTCCACCTAAAGACGCGAGAACCTATTTTCGGATGCATTATCTTTATTTTACTCGTCCTGAAATTACGTCCTTTCGCCAGCTTTGTAAGCAGCTAGTGGATCCGAAAAATCATGCTTGGCGCAACTTTATCGGTACTCCGAACATAAAAGATGTGCCTGTACACAGTAGTTTGAGTCACTTTCGAAAAGCAGTAACGCCAGAATTATTTTATGAACTATTATTTGATCTCATCCGCCAAGCCTTGAAATTGGATGCTTTTTTACAAACAACCCTTGCAGGCATTGATTCGCGGCCTGTTTATGCACACGTAAATGGATACAAGAAGAAACGCTGTCACTGTGAAAACAAAGAGCATTGTGAGTGCGAAAAAACGTATTCGGATCCTGATGCAAAAGTCGGAGTTCAACGAAATAAGGCGAATCAAAACAAATTTTTTATTGGTTACCGTAAACATTCAATCGTGTGTCCCACACCTTCAGGCCCAATCGTCCTTCTGTCGATTATTCTTCCGCCAGATACTTCTGATGTAAATGTTCTTCTCCCACTGCTTGAAAAACTCAAGCAAATGGGGGATCTAAAAGTAGAATACCTTTCGGCTGATTTGGGTTATTTTAGTGCGGAACATCAGGAAGCATCTTTGGTTGAACACAATGTTGCAGTTGTGACAGATTTCAAGAAAAATACCACGATTCCAGAAACCTGTTCCCCAGAGGGAAAACCTGAATGTGAGGCTGGACATGAGCTAATCTGGGATGGATTTGACAGAGAAACCTATATGTCCTGGTTTAATGGGGACGAAAGCAAATGCATATCCTGTCCACTTCAGGCAACTTGCGATAAACAGTTTCGTTTCTCTTTTAAAGAAAATCCATTTTTCTATGGCCCTGTTCCACAAGGTTCCGATCCACAAAATCAAATGCTTCACTTTCGTAAGCAAGTGGAACTAGCCTTCGCTCATGAATCCAATCAATTAGACTCTATCATGCGCCACAAAAAAGTACCTGTACGAACAACAAAAAGAGTTCAGTCCTTTTTTATTATGAGAGATCTATTTCGACTGATTGAACGAATGATCAAACATGCCAGGGATACCATTTTACCCAACGATCATGTCGAAAAAATAATGGAAATACAACAGATACAAATTGAACAGATGTCATTAAATCTAGCTGTTTAATGAACAAAAAATCGAACAATTTTTAAAAAGTTGTTTATGTCCAAGGGGAAAGTCTGCCCTTTTTCAGGTGCAAATTTAGTTTGTATGATGAAAAGAGTGTTACCGAACATTAAATTGCTTTCATTTCCATTTATGGAAGTTAAGAAAATTAGCTTTCGGTTTTAAAAATTGTTAAATGACTACTTTTTGAACATCCTCTATAAGATCATATTTGGAAAATACTCTTTCGATCAACAAACCTAAACCATATAATCCATTTCATTAATACCCGCCCGTCCAGTGAGATTTGCATCTTTTATATCTACCTCCTTACTTAGTAAGGATTGATATTATTTAATAAATGGGTTATAATAAAAGTATCCTTACTGAGTAAGGATGATGTACTGATATTCCTAACAGCCACCCAACCCCAAAATTAGCAGAACATATTACAGATAACAGGTGCAGTCGAGAAAAAGACTATTAGAAAACAGTCAAAAGCAGAAGGTCATAACATAGCAGAGGGTCATATTAACTGTACAAAGCTACAGAAAAAGCAGCCTAAAAAACAAAATGACGATAATTAGAGACATTTAAAAGAGGAAATCAGGAAAAATACTACAGCCAAAAAGGATGATTAGATTATGAAAACACATATTTTGGAGGGATTCGGCAACTTAGGGGTAATTCGTGAGTACAGAGATGTAAAAATAACAAGTAAACGACAACTCACGATACCAAAGGCTTTTTTTGATTATTTAGGAATGGAAAACACGGTCCATGCTGTTCTTTTAGATGATGGATACTAATTAAACCTACTGAAAAAGTCTGTTCAAGAGGCTGACGTTGAGGCTATTTTACAGAAGGTGATTAGTGAAGGGTATTCTGGAGATGAATTGGCCGATGAATTTGCACGGAGGGTCAAGGAGTATAACAGAGTATTGGACGGTCGTATGAATGAATTTCTAAATGACATGACAAGTGATGAGGTTTCGGAGGATGGTGAAGGAGACCATTTTAATGGCCTTGCATGTTCTTTGACCAAGAAGATGGAGAAGATTTTGAACAAGTGGAGAAGAAAAATAAGAAGTTATATTCAGAATTCAACATCCAGCAAAATGAAATTATAAACGATCCTCTAATTGGAGCGAGACTAAAGGGAGATTTGAAGGAACTTAGATCCTATGATTTTAAATTCCACAAGTTGCCTTGAGAATTTGCTACGCCTACCATGAAGAGGATCAACATGTCACATTCGTTTACTTTGGTACCAGAGAAAACTTCTATCGTGATGTAAAACGGTATGTTAATTGAGTTAGCAGAATACATAAGCCTGTGATAACATTGGGGGCTTTTTCAGTATCAGAAAGTATTCTTTGACTATAATCAAGGATATATTTGTGCTCAAAAACATGTAAAAAATTGTTGAATCCTTCCTCTCATTTGGTTCTTGTACTTGTCGTGTTTCTTCTATTGTATAGTTATTTCTCTAACGCTGCTTCATACTCCCTGACCAGCTTATAAAAGTCGTCTTCTTCACTCCAATTTCCTGCATAGCCCTTACAGCTGTTATCTCCCCTGATTTCCACCGGTTATAAGCATTCTTAAACTCTTCTGTAACCATAGCTTTAGGTTGGCCAAAAGCAACTCCCCTTTGCAGAGCTACATCAATCCCTTCTCGTTGTCGTTTTCGAATTCGCTCTCTCTCTTCTTCTGCCATCCAAGAAAGAATTTGTAGGACAAGATCTGCAATGAACGTTCCTAAACTATCCTTAAATTGAGTAGTATCTAATTATGGAATATCCAAGACTACAATATCTGCCTGAATATTTTTTGTGATGTCATTCCACTCTTGAAGGATCTCCTCTTTGTTTCGACCGAAACGATCGAGAGAATGAATGTAGAGCACATCCCCTTTTCTTATCATACGTTTTAACAATTGATACTGAACTCGGTCAAAATCTTTCCCACCTTGTTTGTCGATGAAAATATCCCGCGGATTAATGTCTATTTTCTACATAGAATCTAATTGCCGACCTTCATTTTGATCTTTGCTGTTGACCCTTATGTATCCAAATTTACGCACATCCATTTTTTACTCCTTTTCCTGTATTCCTTCCTATTATTTTACCGAAACCGTTCGTAAAGATATATACAAAAAACGAACGTTCGTAAAGTGATTTGACACTTTAACGAACGTTAAAAAGAAATATTTCCTAAATAAATAACCTGTTTGTAAAAGTGTACTTTTAAAAACGCATAGCTTTGAAAATAATGTAGTGTAGTGCTTTGATAAAAAACTTCATCTTTTAACCACTGAAAATCCCTACTCTCCAAACGAAAAGCAGGGATTTTTGGCATTTTAATAGACTTATGGAGAATAAGTAAAAATCATTTTTATTGAAACCATCCGTTAACTTAATAAGAATTATTGATATGACTGATTGTTAAATTACTCCAATTTGATTTCCGATTCTTTTTTTCTATACGGTCTTCGTAAATTTGAACTCTATCCCTATTCTCTGTAAAAACATCGATGTTTCTTCTAGGCGGAACCGAAGAATGAAAATATAGTTCGCCTGCCATTATGATAATACCGTAACAGTGAGTATATCACCTCTCTTTAATTGTGATTATTCCCTGTAGTTAAAACTGTTTGAGTGATTTGAAGCACAAGCCAATTGTTAGCTCTCTATTTAATTACTACTAACAGCATAATGTTTAACGTACAAATTCACTCCACTGTTACGGAATTTATACAAGGAAGGTAATTATATTGGAAACGTTGTACAAACGCTGTGCTGGGTTGGATGTTCATTCGGAAACCATTGTTGCTTGTGTATTGACAGGGGACAATGATTCAAGTCTTTCAAAGGAAATCGAAACATTTCCTACTTTGACAAAGGATTTATTTCGTTTACTTAAGTGGTTAGAAGAACACGAAGTGACTCATGTTGCCATGGAAAGTAGGGGGATTTATTGGAAGCCGGTTTATAACATTTTAGAAGACTTTTTCGATATTACTCTTGCCATGCTTAACGAATTAAGAATGTACCTGGTCGCAAAACGGATGTATCAGATGCCGAGTGGATTGCCAAGTTATTACGACATGGGCGAATCGAAAAGAGCTTTGTCCCTCCAGAAGATATACGAAAGCTTTCGAGACCTAACGAGGTTACGCAAGAAATGGATTGGACACATGACATCTGAAAAGAACCGTATTCAAAAAGTGTTAGAAGCTTCCAATATTAAACTTGGCACGATGATCTCTGATGTTTTTGGAGTATCAGGAAGAAGGCTTTTAGAACATTTAATGAGTGAAGGATATATCGATCCTGAGAAAGTAGAAGAAGAAGATACATGGTAGGATGGCTCACAAAAAGCAACAAATTACTGACTCTCTCTTTGGGACATTAACCGATCATCAATTGTTTCGAATTAAGCAATCGTGGATGCATATCACCTATCTAGAAAGTTTGATATCAGACATTGACAACCAAATTGACCTTCTGTTGGAGCAATACCAAACAGAAATACGGCTTCTAACGACAATACCTGGGATCAAAAAAGAGACAGCTTCTGTCATTATCGCTGAAATAGGTGCCAATATGAACCAGTTCCCTTCTTCCAAACACTTAGCTTCTTGGGCTGGCTTAGCGCCAGGGAATCATGAAAGTGCGGGGAAACGAAAAAGCACACGATCAGTCAAAGGAAACCCACATATTAAGTCGGCCTTATGCGAAGCGGCATGGGCTGCATCAAGAAGTCGGAATACAAAGTTATCTGTAAGATATTGGTCATTAGCAGCTCGTAGAGGAAAGAAAAAAGCACTCGTTGCCACAGGACATCGAATGCTTACCATAGTCTATCACATGCTTCTTAGACAAGAACCCTACCACGAACTACCCGCAAAGTAGCAGTATAGACAAAGAATAGAAAAGATATACGAGAAACCGTAAATCACGGTAGCTCTGCTTTCCTATTGTTAAAATGAGTAGTTACAGCATAAACAGAATAAAGTTAGCTTATACACAACAATTTATTTTCACAGAAAAAGACGTTGGTTTAACCTCTAAATTGACGACATCACTAATTCCAAAAGGGGCTGTTAATATTAAATTGTTTTTATCATCTAATTTTATTCCTAAAGCAGTCGCTGTTTCTGGAAACTTTGATATAACGTCAAGAGAGGAGGAATAAGGTGTCATATTGCTTTTAATGTGCATTCTTGCTTCATTTTTTACTGACGAAGGAATAGTGGGAATAAGAGATTTAAGTTTTTCTTCGAGTTTCTTTTCCTCTAATTCATCAATATTTGTCGGGTCAAAGTAAATTACATCAATATCTTGAATGGATGTTTTTTCACTAAAATTGTGTAATGTATCCCATACCCAACCATTCCAGAAAGGATGCCGTTATGCGGCATCCTCAGTTTGATGAAAAACCCCCTATTTTCTATATACATTAAGAAAAAGGGGTTTTTCTTGTATTATTTCTTCCATGATACGGGATATAGAGCCTGAAGTTGGCACATGACTACTACATCTTGTATTAAAATTAATATAAAAAGCTGCCGAGACGTTCTCGACAGCCTGAGGGAGACTAGTCTCCCTCAGGCTATCGCAATTCACCCACTAACCTTCACTCCCTCAACCTAATAAGGGGAAAATTAAGTGGCTCAAAATCTTGTCATTATTGATTCAAAAAGATGGCAAGCGTGGTACTTTATTCAGCATAGCAAACATAATTAAACTCATAGGTAATGACCATAAAAAGAAACAAACATCTATTTGAATATGATCTATTTTTATTGAATTGGTGTATTTGTTATACTGGTATAAATTGTAAATGGTAATGATGCTTCTGAGTATGATGTTAAAGCGTGACCAATATTAGTATAAAAACCAATACTATCACCTCTCCTACCAGAAACTATTCCAACTAATCTATTATTAGTATTATTAAAAACTGGTCCACCACTATCTCCAGTTCTAGAGAAAGCTATATGACCACTGCTAGTACTTACTTGCACAACATTTTGAGGACCATAGCCATCTGATGGGTAATCAACATATGTGGAAGAACTAGTAACAGTCCCACATGTTACGGATGTTGTTATACCAGACTTACAAACTACTTTTCCAACATATGTTGATTCAGTTCCAGTTATTCTTGCATCATAGTTATCACTATTTCGGCCCATTTATATAAATAACTTGAGGCGCGACGAGGATAAGTTAAAGCACCTGAAGGTTCAATCTTAACTAATCCAATATCATAACCAGCATATTGTAGATTACTATGAAGAGATCCTACATAACTAGTATCCTGAAAAGCATTAGGACCAGTATTACCTGCTATACAATGACCGGCTGAAATCATAAAGTAATTACCACCTTTATGACCTATTGCTCCATTTGTACAATTCCCTTTTCCCTGAGCATGCCATCTTATTCCCCCACCTAAATTAGTCCAATCACGTTCTCTAGCTATTGAATATTCTGGTTTAATATTGCTAATTTCAATTACTAAGTCGTTACCAAACGTTTTCAAAAGGTGAATTTCATCTGTATCTTTAATTTTACCTACAGTTAAGATAACTACACCTTTTTGGAGAGAGATTTCTAGTACTAATCCTTCGTTATTATCACCGGAAATGTTCAATTTTTTCAGTTCGTCTAGAACCTTATCTTGTAATTTTTCTAGTTCCTTTGCAGAATATAGTGAAACATTTATTTTAATTTTTTCCTTTTGTTTATTATTTTCCAACTTTTCTATGAGAGTTTCATTTTTTTGAATTTGATCTAATTGATAAATTTTCTCACTTAATTCTAAGGTGATACTACCATCTTCATTTCCATAAATCACTCCGACTTCTTCAAATTTTTCGACACTCCCATAAACTTCTTCTAGAATAGAAAAAACTTCTGTGGAAACTTCAGTCTGAATTTCCGAAATTTCTTGAAGGTCTGAAGAAATCCTTCCTTCAGCTGCGACAGTCTTTGTCTCACTGATTGATAATAATACTATAGTAAGAAATAAGAATACAATCACCACTAAATTAAATTTACTAAAATGGATAGTTTTATCTACCATAATAACAACCTCCCCCAATTTGATATATAGTAAACTATAACACATTTTTTTACATTTTACTCGTTTTTTACTAATTTTTATAAATACACTAAATAACAAAAAATAATATGGTGATTAGAATTTAATTTTGTTAAAGGATTATATTTGTTCTTAACTAAGAATTTTTATCTACAATTAACTTTTGAACTTCAATAAATTTTTCAATACTATTTGGTCGGATTATATCGCTCATACTATAGTCGATATAGATTTGATCTCCTTCTTTCAAGCTCTCTATTTCTATATTTTCTCCATATAAGTTAATTAATTCTAAATTATCACTAATTTCGACTAAAACGATTCGTTCTTCTGTTGAAATAGGACCACTGTCATTTTCTTCCCAATACTTTAGAAATTCCTCACTAATATCTAGCTTCACAAATTTATTCTCTTCTCCATTTACTTTCTCTACATTAATAAATTTAGTAGAAAGAGGATTCTCAATTGAGTCTAATTCTGACAATTGTTTATTATTATCCATCTTACCCTCGCATGCAGCAATAATAAGCACACATAAACAAATCATAAACAATTTCATCATTACCTTTCTGTTCATATCCATTCGACATCCTTTCTTTTTATATATACTCACACTAGTTTAGTAGTAATACCTTTTGATATATCCAGGTATTACGTGATAATAAAGATGTTTAATTTTGAAGCTTCAAATACGCATTACACTGTCCACAAATATGGACGGTGTAAAAATAAGGTTGTTTAATTTTTGGTGCAATTGCTGAATAACACTTCGTAGATGTAATAATAAAGTCGTTTAAAAATCTATGTTTTATTCAACAATCGCGCCCGATTGTTGAATAAACTAATACCTAATTAAAGCGAATTGGTAATCTATTTAGTTTCCAACATATAAATCTTTTTTCTTTAATTGTTTTATGACCTCTTCCTTATACGGCATGTTGCAACTGATCCTAAACATTACTTTCTTATCACGATCAGAGAGAACACCCCTATTTCCCATTCCATCTATTCTTTTCATACTCTCATTTCTCCAAGAGCATTGTAATAATCTAAAATATTCGTGATAATCTCCACTTTCAATTCCGTTCACCCTTGTAAAATGAGAAATTAATTCATCCATCTGTGCTTTAGTAGCAACACTGTACGTCCTATATAAATGATGGAAATTATGGCAGGATGAGCAGATCAATTCTAACCCTTTCAATTCACATATACCGTTATCAAAGTCGTATTCTTCTATCTCATGAACGTGTAGTTTTTTTCTTTCGCTTTCTTCTGGTTCAAAACCGCATATAGAGCATTTATAGTTGAATTTAGATAAGATTACAGGTCTGATTTTCTTTAACCACAAATGCTGTGAAATGCTTCCCCTTACCGTTTTACCATGAGGCCCTTTCTTAATATCTATTTTTAGTTTTAGGTTTTCATATTTTTTAAGCCTTTCCTTGTATGTCTTCGAGTCATACCAATGTAAAAGGCTACATGCTTTTTCTCTTGCAGTTCCATGTTTGGATTTACCTATCAAAGAACAATATTTCTCTAACTCTGCGCCTCTACCCCTTTTAGTTAGAGATTCTATATTTTCATTTTTAAGCTTTTCCAATAAGATATTTTCGTTGTATATTGCATATTACAAGAAATTTTGTCGGCATTTCGCCTATTCTTGATAAATTTTAGATTTGATGAAGAAGAACTTCATCATTTTCATAATCACGCTCTTATAGAAGCATTTCAGAAATTAATGGTGCAAGATTTGTATTTCTTTTATCATCTATTTCAAGTTCGAACATTTTTTGTTTGATTAGAATGTTTTTCATGTTAAATCTCCTTGAATCAACGCTACCCGTTCGCTTAACTAGGACACACATTCTAATTCATGAGTTTAAATAATTGTTGATTTTCAGTAATAATCTCATAGTTACCTATCTCCGCTTGAGCGGGGTTTGAAAATAAAACAACACCTTCATACCAAACTTTAATTTTTTGACCAACTTCAATCTCTTCTGCTGCATTCGATAACCATGTAGCACGTTCTTCATTTTCTAGATCAATAACCAGAATTTTATCACCTTCACGCTCTTTTACACGCCCGATAATACCAGTATTTTCCTTTATCTCTTCATTGTTTGTTAGTAATTCGCTTGTATTGTTACTTTCCTTTAACTTTTCAACTTGTTCGATGCTTGATTGTTCATCATTTGAACAACCTACTAGTAGCAAAAACAAAACAATTAAACACGGATAAAATATATTGTTATTCATTTCAACCTCCTAAAATTAACAACTTTATTTAACCATAACACAATTTACTTGAAGTTTAAGTAGGAACAGGGGAGTCCCTTTCTCAAATATTCTGCCTCGTGAAAGAAGGGCGACTGCTCTTGTACAGCAATCGCCCCCGTTAATGCAATAAGCATATTTGTAGATAAGAACGCAATCATTTTTATAATGAAGGTGGACTATCAGGAATTGTGTTAGCAAGGATAATGTAAATAAGTAAATTGGCAGGTAAAAAAATGAATATGAGTCTCACTGCAAAAGTTGATATACCAAAGAACTCTGCAATACCACCACAAACTCCAGATATTGACCTATCTGTTGAAGACTTTCTTAATTTATTATTCAACCTTATCACTCCTCAAAAAAGAAACATATCACTATTGAATAATCCTACTTCCAATTTGAAAATAAGCGTTTCTGCTTGTTAAAGAAAACGCACCCGTTCGTAATCAGGTATTTGATACCCTTCTTTTTTTAAACGAGAGTACAATTGCTATAACAATTAAAATTACAGAAATCAAAATAGTTGTTCCTGAAGCAATGGGTGTTAAAATTCCTAAAATCAATATAATAATTCCTAATACAATTAAGCTGACAACCATTAAAATTCCTCCTTCCTCATATTAGCTTTTTCAATATCTTCATAAATTTTACCATTAGTTACCCTTTCATTGGATTAAAATGGAGTAATTTATTGCTGTAAAATTCCATCGTGCAGTTTACTTCTTCTTCCACATAACTGCCTCGGTACTTCAATTAAAAAATGGCGAGGCCTAATTCAATCAACGCCTCCGTTACTTTAAGTATATCTTTTCACATACTTAACCTATGCAACTGTTTTTAATCCTTTACCGGAATGAGAATCCACTCTATTAATTTGGCGGATCCTCATTCCGTTATTTGCTCTAAAACCATAGCTATGAGCACGTTTTAGGATCCTCATTCCGTTATTAGCCTTTTTCTATGTCAAATTTGATGAATTTTGTTCATTTAATGGAACGAGGAACCACTTCAACCCTTGAAACACAGTTTTTCTCCCTTTTAGCGGAATGAGAATCCGCTTGTTGATTGGGTGAATTCATTTTCAGCTAATTGCATTTAATTCCTCGTTTCGTATTATTGCTAAACTACCCTTCACATAAAATCAGCAGCAGCTGATCCCTTTTCCTTGTTGTACATTCGCTCCCTTATCCTGAAAACTCAGTAACAAGGTATCAATAAAATCTCCATTCAAGTAAAGTTATCTCCCCATCCGTAATATATAATTGGTCGGTGACTCCACTCCTAAACGTTAAAATAGGAATCGGAAAAGCGGATCCCATTTAAAATATATTACAAAATGTAATTTATAATTGACATTTTGTAATATTATGAATATTATTAAATGAGAAGGAGATGAATTTTTTGAAAAACAGAAAAATGAAGATTGCACGAGTTGAAGCTGATGTCTCTCAAGAAAAGTTAGCAAGTATCGTCGGAGTTACAAGGCAAACAATTAATTTAATCGAAGCTGGAAACTATAACCCGAGTCTGAAATTATGTACTGCAATATGTAAAGCCTTAAATAAAACTTTAAATGATTTATTCTGGGAGGAATGACCGATGAGTGCTAAAAAAATTGTTAAAGAAACAAAATTAACCATTAGTGTATCTTTACTTGTTAGCATGGTCCTTTTTGTCACTTGGTTCATTTTCGAAATAAGGGAAATTTCTTTCATTAACAACAAAGCCCTATTAGCCTTATCGCTTATTCCTTTTAGTGCAGCACTAGCTTCTTTCCTTAAACTTATGAAGATAAAAAAGGACCCTAAAGTGCTTGTATCAGAGACGGATGAGAGACTTGTAGCCGAGAAAAATGAAGCCGATGCGAAAGCCTTGAAGTTACTTCAAGGGGTTTTGTTCTTATCGTATTTGGGATACACATTTATACTTCCAGAGGACATTTTCAACTCGATCGGGTGGTGGATGACGTTAGGTATTCTGCTTTTATCTCTATTCACTCCATTGATGTTTCGCCATATCACGAAAGAAATATGATAAAAGGATGGACATCAGAGTTTGGGGACAAATGTGCCATGAATAAGTTACTAACAATTTAAAACGAATTCGTACCACTAAGGACATATTCAAATCGAAGTTATTCCTTGTAATCGATCGGACCTAAACACTTACAGCGAGGTGGAGGGCAAATGGCTAGTGGTATGTTTTTACTAATTATTGTATTGACTACAGTTATTATTATAAGAAGAGGAAAAAAGAAATAGAGAGGTGCCAAAATCCCCACAACGCTGACGGATTAGCAGGGTGGGGGTCCCGGTACTTTGTTTTATTCAATACAGGGGTTTCAAAAAATAATCCATTATATCAAAATCAAGTCTTCAACTATCAAGCTTCGTTAGCACAATAAGCGTTAGATGTTTCCTAAACTCTTATTTCATTAAAGCCTCCGTTGAATAAGATGTTCTATGTATGATTATTTTTTTTACTAAACATACTACCTATTAATAAAAGAACACCTATAATACTTCCTATAAACTCAGCAATATACATGTCTCCATCTCTTACTAAACGTATAAGAAATTGTCCTCCGAAACCTGTTGTTAATAACACCCCAAAAAACAATAGCCATTGCCATTTTTTCATATTATTGCCCCCTTACGAAACAAAACCTATTTTTTTACTATTCTTCTTTTTTCATGCAAGAACGAGATCGCCCGCAACCATCCCTATTCTTCAACTCTCGCTCTGGTTACTTGAATAGGTTATTCCACATTACAATGAAAGTATGTCATTCTTAGTCCTGACTTTTCAATAGTAGGAAGACCACCCATATCAAAACAACCATTAGCGGCTGCTTTCACTTCTAAATAGCTAAAATAGGATTGGGTGGCGATTAAGATTGCTACCATCAAAAAAGCTATCGTTCCTATCAATAGTAATCCTTGTAGTGGAGAAATCTGTTTTATCCAGTCCATATATTTAGACCTCCCTCCTGTTTCCCAAAAGCGACAGCTCTGTGCTGCCATTGCAACCGTTAGTTCAAACCAATCAAATTACCAATATATTACCACATATTAGCTTCCCACGCTTCCAAACCAAAAAAGACGACAGCCAAGGCTGTCATCTTCTCCAATATTCACTCATTAATATCCGACAGCAGCTCCATCCCCACGTGGGTCAGCTCCGCCATATTTAACGCCAGTTTCAGAATCAATTAAAATGGCGCCAGCATGTCCCATCGTATCCGTATAATCCTCTAATTCGTTTACTGGGTGACCGCGTTCAATTAAGTCATTTAAAACGGAGTCATGAATTCGTCCTTCCATCTTCAGATCATTAGAGGAAGCTCCCCATGTACGTCCGTGTAACCATCTTGGTGCTTCAATCGCGTCTTGAACACTCATGCCAAAGTCAATTACTCGAGTTGCGATCGCCGCTTGCGTTTGAGGCTGACCTTCTCCTCCCATTGTCCCATAGACAAGATAAGGCTTGTCATCCTTAAACATCATCGCCGGAATTAAAGTATGGAAGGTACGTTTTCCAGGCTGTAAATGGTTCACATGCGCCTCATCTAATGAGAAGAAGCTTCCACGGTTTTGCAGGAGTACCCCTGTATCTTTGGCAACAATTCCTGAACCATAATCGTGATAAATACTCTGGATAATGGAAACGGCATTACCGTCCTTATCTACAATACCAAACCAAACCGTATCCCCTTTAGGATCAAGCGGTTTTACTTCTTCTGCTGCAGCTTCCATGTCAATACGAGCAGCTAATTCCTCACCATGCTCTTTAGAGAGTAATTCATCTACAGGAATATCGACAAACTCTGGATCTGTTAACCACGCATCACGGTCTGCAAATGCTTGCTTCGTCGCTTCAACAAGAAGGTGATAGTAATCCGCAGTTCCCTCTCCTAAGCCCTCAACATCATAATTGTTCAAGATATTTAAGATGGAAAGAGCAGCAAACCCTTGCGTATTCGGAGGGAAATTATATGCAGTATGACCACGGTAATCAACTGAAATAGGATCTACCCAGTCAGCTGTATGATTTTCGAAATCATTCATAGTCAGCATTCCGCCATTTTCTTCTAGATCAGCTACAATCTTTTCAGCAATTTGACCTTTGTAAAATTCATCGGCGCCGTTCTCGGCAATTATCTTCAAAGTATTGGCTAGGTCAGGCTGTGCAAAAACCTCTCCTGCTTGATAAGATTCGCCATTTTCCTTTAAATAGACTTTAGAAAATTCGTCAAAACGTTGAAGATAACGGAATTCTTCATCATCTGGATCAATATTAACGTTCGTCCAGTATTCTTGGCTCGGTGTAACCGCAAAGCCTTCTTCTGCATATTTGATTGATGCCCCGAGCGCTCTTTCCCACGGAAGACTGTTACTCATCGTAGATTGAGCATATTGGTATGCCTGATCCCATCCTGAAATTGCACCAGGAACCGTATTGGCACCTAAATATCCTCTTGATGGAATGGAATCAAATCCCTGTTCTGTATAAAAATCTATCGTAGCTTTCTCACCAGCACGTCCACTTGCATTCAATGCTCGTAACTCATCTGTTTCAGCATTGTAGATCAACCAAAAGTTATCTCCGCCAATCCCGTTCATATGAGGATAGACGACTGCTAATGTTGATGCTGCTGCTACGGCCGCGTCCACCGCATTTCCTCCATCTTGCAATACATCTAATGCTGCTTGTGATGCTAAATAATGAGGCGTTGTCACCATGCCATCAAGTCCCATCGTCGTTGGACGTTTCGCAGAATCACTCGCTACAGAAATCACTTCTTCATCCATTTCTACAACTTCCTCTTCACCCGCTGCTTCTTCCTCTTCTACCTCAACAGGTTCTGCGCTAGTCTTTTCTTCATTAGAGCATCCAATCAGTCCAAAGACTGCCAATAAACTAACTAAACTTACTGTTATATACTTTTTCATTTCACTCATGCTGTGTCTCTCCTCTACTAAATTCTCTCTATTTTTTGAATTTAGCTCTTCTCTCTCCACTCACCTACCTCTGCGCTAAAGACTATCTGAATTATATAAGAATTTGAGAAATCAACATTTACTACGGAAGATTTTCTGACAGGATTTTCTGACAGGAGAGAAAGAAAATTAACAAAAAGTTCATTTTTGAGGAAGAATGTTCTAAATTTTATGCGGCTCTTTCTTTTCTTTAACCCTTCTAGCTCAATAGAAAGCAGAAAGGACGGGGACGGTTCTCACCCTCACCTTCCCGCTACACTTAAACATAACGCTTGGATGATAAACACCCAAAATTCTTGCTGCCTGTCATTGCGATACCTCATCCATTTATTTTACTTTTTGCAACAATACATTTCGTCTTATTCTTGGCAAATTCTTAAATTGATAAAACCTACATCCAAATAACTTAGGTTCAGCTATGCACGCTTTTACTCAACAATGGAGATCCTCTTGATGTCATACAAAGTGAAACTACTCTTAACTCTGCGCAGTTGAGTGGAAAGTTGAGACAAGAATCTACAAAAATACTTTAAAACTTGAATTACAAAATATATAGTCCAATCCATATTAGCTTGAAATCTCTTGTTGCACAGTAATTGTCAAATACGAAAGACGATCACTTTAAAAGCAATCGTCTCTTTAGAAGGTTTTTCTATTACCAATATGGTTATACTGTGCAGCAAATGACTCTGTTTTTTTCATCTCTCTTCATCAACATAAGCCCCCATTGGCGGGATGAGCCCGGTTCAATACCGCCTTCACACCAGCCAATTAACTGCTTAGGATAAACTCTAATTTTTTTGGGGCACACCCGTTTAACGTTCTACTTCGCTTTTACCTTGCATTGGGACACTTCTACTGTTCCCCCATTCCATCAAGATTCTTTGATTCAAAGTTATCGAGCAATTCACGCACTTCATCTGTTGACTCTGTGTTCATTAGTTGATTTCTTAATTCACTTGCCCCTCGAAATCCTTTGACATATATCTTAAAAAAGCGATGAAGAGCGTCTTAAACGGACGTAGCTCTAATTCTGAATATTTATCATGGAGATCCAGATGCAATCGTAAAAGATCAAGTAATTCCTTACTGCTATGATCTTTCGGCTCTTTTTCAAAGGCAAATGGATTATGGAAAATACCACGCCCAATCATAACCCCATCAACACCATATTGATCAGCAAGCTTCAAGCCAGTTTGACGGTCAGGAATATCCCCATTGATCGTCAAGAGTGTATCTGGTGCCACCTGATCACGAAGTTTCTTAATCTCCGGGATCAGCTCCCAATGAGCATCTACTTTGCTCATTTCCTCTCTTGTCCGCAGATGAATGGAAAGATTCACAATATCTTGTTTCAATATGTGCGTCAGCCAGTCGTGCCATTCGTCTACATCCGTGTAACCAAGCCTTGTCTTTACACTTACGGGCAATCCTCCTGCTTTTGCTGCTTGTATTAAATCTGCTGCAACTTCTGGACGACGGATAAGGCCACTTCCCTTCCCATGCTGTGCCACATTAGGTACAGGACAGCCCATATTGATATCCACACCCCTAAACCCAAGTTTCGCCATACCAATACTCATTTGCCGAAAGTATTCAGGCTTATCTCCCCATATATGGGCTACAATTGGTTGTTCATCCTCTGTAAAAGTCAAACGCCCGCGAACACTTTGCTTTCCCTCTGGGTGACAATAACTCTCACGTGTTTGTAAACTCTGTAAAAAACACATCAGGTCTGGCTGCTTCACTCACTACATGACGAAAAACAACATCCGTCACATCTTCCATTGGTGCTAGTATAAAAAAAGGTCGTGGTAAATCACGCCAAAAATTATCTATCATATTCAAATTCAAATCCTTTCATTATGGGATACCAGTCAAACCCTTATCCCAAAATTATAAGAAAACTTGGCTTATCGCCAAGTTTAATGGCGAAAGCCTTAGTTGCACTCATACTTTAATCCTTTAATGAAGTTAAACTTTCTTAAAGTAAAACAAAAATGTCCCTGCTTCTTTTTACACTTATACCATGCTTAAGCACTTTTTATCATTAAGTAGGCGAGAACCCCCCCATCTTCAAGGAATGTGAAGGGAGAAGCCCAATGAGTAAGTGGGGGATGAATCGCCTTTTTTGCCTAGCAAAACACTTGTTCGCATGGTAAAATAGTCTTGTACAGATTGCTCTTTGAAAACTGGATATATGAGGTTGTGACGAGAAACGCTTTGTCACGTAAAATATCCAAGCAACAATCGCCCCACATGTACCGAAGTAGCGAAAACCAAGCAGAGTAGGACGTGTGGAGAGTCCAACGTACAAGATAGGTAAGATTTCACCGTAGGGACTACGGGTAGAGCCTACTCAATAACTGGTGGGTACACTGGTGTTCGTAGGAATCCCCCACTTCAAGCTTTAGCTAAGTGGTGGGTAGTTCAACAAACTGATCGGAAATGTTTATTTAAACTAGCAAGCGTATGTTTAGTTAGACATCTTTCATTCCAAATCCATCACTCAGTTAGTATAACAAATTCGGTTAATAATCATAAAAGAAATTCTTTTCTATTGTGTTTTGTGCTTTCGTTCCTACGGCTATCTACAAACAAGAACCAAGCAAGGTAATGATCAAGGTATTTCGTAGCCACACCTTTAAAACGATCTATCCACCTTTTCATTTGTGAATGCAGACCATCAACATTTTGAATATGGTACAAGCCTTTTATATTATTAAACTCTAAAAGGTAGGACTAGACACTAAATTTTGAACATGCTTCGCTAAGATACTTACTCCTTTTTCTAAATTCTCTTTCCCTTCATAAACGAATGAAAATCTAATTGAATGATTCTTTTGATCACCATAGATAATACTAGGATTAATAAGGACTTGATCTTGTATACAAAGACGAAACAACTCTTTTAATGGAATATTTAATTCTGAGTAAAATGTGAACCAAATGAAAAAGCCTCCTTCTGGCAATGAAAATTCTCCATACTTAGAAAGATATTTGTTTAAAAGGTTACCAAAAAAATCTCTTCTCTCCTTAAGCACATCCCTAAGATGAATGAGATGATTTTCGTATTCACCACTTTTTAGCAACTCCGTACACACCGCTTGAGAAATAGAACTCGTTCCATAATCAGTATGCATCCTTACATCACTAATTTTTTTAATAATATCTGGTGCTGCTACAATCCATCCAATTCTTAAGGATGGGCTTAAAGTTTTAGAAAAGCTAGATACATAGATAACATTTCCGTTTTTGTCCTGCGATTTCAAAGGTTTTGAAACTCCCTGATAGGTCAAATCACCATAGATATTATCTTCAATAATAGGTATACTTTTTCTATTTGAAGCGTCTAATATATCCTCTTCTTGCTTTCTACTTAAAGTCTGAGTAGTTGGGTTTTGAAAAGGAGAATTTATATAAATAGTTTGATTAGGCTCTATTTTTTCAATTTCGCGTTCTTCATTGAAATCTAATGGTACAGTACGAATTCCTAATGAATGAAAGAAGTTTAAAGTATTAAGAAAAGAAAATTGTTCAATATAGATTTTGGAGCCCGTTTGTAATATGGATGAAGCTATTAATTGAATACCATTTAAAGCTCCTGACACGATAAGGATGGATTCATAACTGACGTTAATTCCTTTTTTCTTCATAAAATATGACAGGTACTTTCTCAATTCAATATCCCCAGCTCCATTACCGTAGTCATGGCTTATTTCTTTTGACGCAGCATTTTGTAATGCTTCATTGATTATTTTCTTAGGTATGTATTCTTTTCCAAGTACACCTTTACTTAGCTGGATAAAATTCGAGTTTGTTTCCAAATCATTAATCTTTCTTACGAGTTTTTTATTACTGGTAAAGAAAGACCACTTACTAATATTTTCCCATTCGATTGTCGCTTGTTTTAGCCTCAAATCAATTATTTCTGAAGATACAAATGTCCCACTACCTTGAATCCCCTTTAAGTAACCTAGAGATTTTAATTCATCAATCGCTTTGACGATTGTACTACGATTAACATTATACTTTTTAGAAAGCTCATTTTGAGTAGGGATCTTTAGATAAGGTGGCCATTCTCCAGATGTAATCTTTTCTTTTATATCTAAAACAATTAAATGATAGTTAATCAAAATTGGTACCCCCTTACAATTTGTTGGTTCTTTTTCTCCGAAATTTGTTGATTCCTATCATAAAATTCTATTATAGAGGATGTTCAAAAAGTACCTTTTTAATCAAATCATCACTAGAAAATTAGTTGACTACACCCCCATTAATGGAAATGAAAGTAAAATAATGTCAAACAAAAAAATTACCTTCGCCCCACTCAAAATCACACCTAAAAAAGGGTAGACTTCCCCCTTGGACCATAGACAATTTTTTGAAAAAGGTTTGATTGGGGTTAAATTAGCCAGCTATCGGCAAGGAAAGCTGTTCCACTTGCATTTCCTGTAATTCCCTTATAGCTTCAACATGATTTTCAGGTAAGACCGTATCTCGGATGTGTTTGATCATCCGTTGAATGAGTCGAAACAAATCTCTCATGATGAAGAAAGATTGGACTCTATTTGTGGTCTTTACTGGCACCTTTTTATGTCGCATAACGGAATCGAGCTGATTGGATTCTTGTGCAAAAGATAGTTCCACTTGCTTACGAAAGTTCAACATTTGATTTTGAAGCTCTGATCCTTGTGGAACAGGACCATAGAAGAATGGGTTTTCTTCAAAGGAGAAACCGAATTGCTTATCACAAGTAGCCTGCAACGGACAGGACATACATTTGGTTTCGTCACCATGAAACCAAGACGTATAGGTTTCCTTCTCAAATCCATCCCATAGGAGTTTATGGCCCTCTTCACATTCCGGTTGCCCTTCTGGGGAACATGCTTCTGGGATGATGGTATTCTTTTTGAAATCTGTTACGACAGCCACATCATGTTTATGTAAAGATTCTATCTGGTGTTCGGCACTGAAATAGCCTAAATCTGCCACAAGATACTCTACCTTCAAATCACCGATTTGTTTTAGTTTTTCAACCAACGGAAGAAGAACATCGACATCGTGAGTATCTGGTGGAAGAATAATGGACAAGAGAACAACAGGACCCGAGGGTGTGGGGCAAACAATCGAATGTTTTCGATAGCCAATAAAAAATGTATTCTGATTGGCTTTATTCCGCTGAACGCCTACTTTGGCATCGGGATCCGAATACATTTTTTCGCATTCACATGTCTCTTTATCTTCACAAGCACAACGTTTCTTTTTATAGCCATTCACGTGAGCAAAGACGGGTCTAGAATCAATTCCCGCAAGAGTTGGTTCTAAAAAGCCATCCAGTTTCAGGGCTTGACCAATGAAATCGAATAAGATTTTATAAAAGTGCTCGGGTGTCAGAGTATGACGAAAATGAGTCAAGCTCGAATGAACAGGAACATCCTTTATGTTTGGAGTGCCGATAAAGTTACGCCATGCCTGATTCTTAGGGTCCTTCAGCTGTCTGCAGAGCTCTCTAAAAGACGTGATCTCAGGCCGTGTAAAGTACAAATAATGCATACGAAAATACGTTCTAGCATCAACAGGCGGGCGACCACCGTCTTTATATAATGGTTTCATTTTTTCCAAGACAATAGAATCATCAACATGATCAATATAATCTATCAATTCCACATCGAAACCGAGTGTGTTATAGTAGTGGTAAGGAAGCAGTTCTAGCTGCATATCCATGAAAATGCACCTCGCAAATTGGTATTTTTGGTTGATTAGTCACTTCCATTTTACCATTTTTCGCTAAGGTGCATTTTTATTTTTTTTCGGATTTTATGGCTTTTTGAACAAGCTCTTATAGAATGATTTTAGATTTAATCCAAAATATTTACATAAGGTGGAGTAGAAATGAACAATTTTAAAGAGAATGATGATAGTGTATTTGATTTAAACGACAAATTATCTCCAACATGTTTAGAAAAAGAGCATAAGATAATCCAAGAATCCTTCAATCAACTACCTGAGAATAGCTATGCTAAAGGTTTAAACCGATACAGAAGATACTCAAGGGCTGAAAGTATACTTATAGGGGTTTAAATGAAGGTAAGAATATTTATTGCTTATACTCTTGCTGTTATTTTGTGGGCATCTGCCTTCCCTGGTATACGTGTTGGACTGGAACATTATTCACCAGAACAGCTTTCATTATTACGACTATTAATAGGGTCTATTGCTTTAATCATTTTTGGATTTATAGCAAAAATTGGGTTACCTCGCTTAAAGGATGTTCCCATCATATTGTTACTTGGATTTCTCGGTTTTTCAGTCTACCATACAGCCTTAAGTATTGGAGAGCAAACTGTAAGTGCAGGAGCAGCATCTTTGCTAGTCTCCACAACACCTATTTTTTCAGCCATACTCGCTACTATTTTCTTAAGAGAGAAGATGAGTCGTTTATCATGGGTTGGGTCCCTCATAGCTTTTTTAGGGGTCTTTATCATCATGGTTGGAACAAGTGATCAATTAGTATTTGAATTAGGCGTGCTAATTATATTAATTGGTGCTTTAGGAGAGAGTTTTTATTTTGTATTCCAAAGTAACTATTTAAAAAGATATGGATTCTTACCTTTTACAGTATATACAATTATTGCCGGGACTATTTTCATGCTATTCTTTTTACCAGGTTTAGGAACAGCGGTTCTAAGTGCCCCTTCTGAGGTCAACCTTACAATCCTATATCTGAGCTTGTTCCCTACATTAATTCCATACTTTTGCATAGCATATGTCACCTCTAAAGTTGGTGCTTCAGAAGCTACTAGCGTCTTATATTTAACACCTGCATTTGCCATTTTCATATCATGGTTATGGTTGGGTGAAGTTCCAACTCTACTAACAATTATTGGTGGTGTTGTAACGTTAATCGGTGTGGGAATTACAAATAAACAGCTAGACAATCACACCGAATTAGAAATTCCCTCCACTTCTAACAAAAACTGAAGTGAATTGGTAAGTCCTTTATTATCGTGTAATACACTAAAGCTTTTTTTTATAAGGTTTTCTCTTATCTAAAAAGGCTTGTACTTCACTTTCTCCTTTTGACACATCCAGACCAATTACTGGATTCATTCTATCTCTTCCTCTCCTGTTTACTTACCAGTGCCCCTATATCCATCTCCTAGTATCATAGCTTCGCTTGTTATTCGAGATCATTGTCTCAACCAGCCTCAAACATGTTTCTATGAGTAGAGGGTGGACAGTTTAGTTGACGGGATCAATTGTCCCACGCACCCGTTCGTCCTACCCTGGCTACTGATATAATAGGTCCTATATAAAAAAGGTCAACCAGTAAAATCTGGTTAACCTTATAATACGAAGCCCCCGTTAGCGAATGAATACAGAATAAATAATAAACCCTAATATTATAACAAGAATAAGTATTCCAGTACCTTTCCAACCTAAACTCCCAACTAAATCAGGAAGACCTCCACCATTCATACTTCCAGCAGGGTTCCTTTTTAATTCTTCTTGTCTCATTCTTTCCCGTCTTCTTTCTGGACTTTCTCTTACCTCACGCATTTAAATCCCTCCCAAATAAGAATACGAAAGTGAACCCTAATCGTTTCACTCTTATGTCATCAACCTGCTCTTTAACGTAACAGGAGGAGCTGCCGCATTCGACAGCCCTTGTTCAGCTATTGCTAACCATTACTTGAGGAAACGAAGAGATAATTACTTATCCTTTGTAAAAGTAATTATCTCTTCGTATTCTCCTACATTTGTTACCCACGAAACTGTAATAGTAACGTCATGAATTACATCTCGAAAATCTTGAACATCCTTACTATTAGAGCCCCCACTTGTTCCTAATGAGAAAGTTTTTTGATTTTTTTCTGTGGCTTCCCGAGTTCCTGAAGAGCCAATTCCTAAAGACGAAGGGTAATTAATAACATAGGCTACATTTTTTATTTGTTCGTCTCCGTTGTACTTAATCATTCCTGTACGTTCCTCGTAACCTTGTGTTATGGAATATTGCAAAGTAGCGTCCCAAGACTCACTTTTCCCTTTAGTTGTCAATCCATCTGTATTCGAACAACCAACGATAAAGATAAAAAGTAAGAAACTCATTACTAATATTTTTGTGTTATTCAATTTCTCCAACTCCTCTCGATACACCCTTAATAAATTATAGCATTTTACATTAAACCCAAACTTAACAACATTAAAATTAAATATTTCAAAAAAACACATACTCTTTTAACGCACGAATACGATGGATAATAAGGTTTTATGTATTCCAATGGATTTATCTTATCGACCGAAGAGCATTCCTGGTGGAAGAAATGGAAGGAAAAACAAAAGGATGAAGGTGTATCTATAAAACTTCATGATGAAAGTAAGTTAATGAGATTAATAAGAAAACATAATTTATACGAAGAGTATTTTAATACAGTACGTGTAGATCAAAATTTTATAAAGAGGTACTTTCTGTTTGTTCATTTATCAAGGTTATTAGTATTAATTTGATCAAACTTTATTCTAAAGCAACATTTGTCATCGCTAAACTTTTCCATTACTTTAATAATTTAAATAAATCTATAAAACAGTTGGAAGCTAAAGTAGATGAATTAATATCAACAAACGAAAAATTGCACCCTAATTGTTAATCTGTGTCTAACAATTAGGATGCAGTTCACATTGTGAGGTTTTCTATATTTCGTAGATACTACTCAGAAAATTTTTCGGGAAAACTCTCTTTCAGATCTTTAAAAAATTCAATTTTATCAGAGTACAGTGCATTTAATGAATAAGCACTATTTCCGTCTTTCTTTTGAGAAAACTCATTAAATGTTTCTGCAACTTTTTCTTGATTAATTTTATCTACATCATCAGACATCAATGTTATTTGTTCATAAGGATCATGTAAAAAATCGAAAGGATCTGTTCCATCTATATTAAACTTAGATAAATTCCATGCTTCATTATAGTAAATATCTGTTTCGACTCCACCCTGAGTAAGTACAAGTATATACTCACTACCTTTTTTTAATGGTGTATAATTATCGTAGATTAGTATATACTCTTTTTCCTCATCTTGCATTAAGACAAAATTCTCCCTTAGTTTGATAGTATCACCTATTGAAATAGTAGATTCAGAACTTTGATCAAATATATCTATTATCTCTATATCGGTATCAGTGTAAAAAGTATCAATATGACCATCCTCAAGATAGTTGACACTAACTTCTCGATCTGTAATTTCTTCTTGGGTTTTTGCTATTACTATCGCATCACTATTTTTGTGGATTTCCTCAAAATTTTCTGGTATTAGAAAATCGGCCATTGGAATAACTATCTCATAATCATCCCAACTTTTGCCCTTATCTCTTGTTTCATTAGTATTACTATTGTCTCCACTTTGTACAATATTTCCTGTTCCACAAGCAGACAAAGTTAGTAGTAAAACAATGCATATTATCGACAAATAATTAAATTTCATACATATCAACCTTTCTAAAATTTATATTTTTTAATCCCATTTTCTTTTCAATTCTACTTCGTCATATCCTTGAGGGTAAGTAGCGGCCTTTTTCCCCTGAATCATTATTGAATTTCTCCCATTTAAAGGAGCTCGTAATTCACCACTTTGCGACTACCAACTCCACGCTTACTCACATTAATCCGAACACCTTTACCTACTTTAATACTTTTTTTGAAATGAAATCCCAATGAATGACACCTCCTAAAAAAGGAAACGATTATTTAATTATACATTATTTTTCATACAAAAGGAAAATTATTACTATTTTCATAAATGAATAGAAGAATCTTTTCGAAGATTGTATATGTATATAAGTGTGAAATAAAAGCTAAAATGTACAATTTTTGTGTCTTGTACATTTTTAATAATAGGCTGTTTTCGTAAAGATTGTTGCTATGCATATAAAAGGGATTTATTTACTATTTTATGGTATCATTAGATGTAGATTTCTTCTTCAATGGGCAGTTTACTCAAACAACAAATAACATTATTTACAACTAAATATTATAGCTTTATATGTTTAAGTTGAGTTAGTAATTTGAGAATTTTGGGGGATTTTATGAAATTATTATGGTTAATTCTTACTTTAATACCTGCACCATTTCTCTTTCACTTTTATGAATATGGACAGCACATTAAGAGGGAAGAACCTTCTTTTCTACTTTTAGGTTCATTACTATTTGTTGTAATAACTGGTGTCCTGTCTGGTCAAATAAAAATTCGATACATTATATTGGTTAATGTTATTACAGGGATTTTATCATTACTTTTAGCTATGTATTTAATTCCTGACGATGGTGGTTGGTTTAAGCCATTAGGTAGAGATTTGGCAATTATATCCACTGCAATTGTTTTCTTAGTTGGACAATTGTTAGTCAGCCTTTTTTCGAGAATATTTTTTGTGAAGAAAGATAACTAAATTATATTATTATTGGAAAAATGGTAGCGTAGCGTTCCTGTATTAGTAACAGGAACGCTTTTTCACTAACGGTGAGGGTTAGTTGAATAACGAGTACAGCCGCTTCCTTTTGGGAGTGGCTGTTTTTAGACCTCACGCAAGAATTTGACCGTAATCAAATTGGATTTCTGACATGCACTTAAAATCATTTGGTTTACTCGTTCCTTTGTCGCCATTTTCTTGCTCTGTTGAAGAAAGTTAAATCAGTAAAGGTAGTTGTCCAAATATTTTGTTGCCATTCCTTGGAACCGTTGCATCCAGTCCTTCAATCGCTTATGGTAGCTGTTAACGTGCTGAAGATGGTATATGCCTTTTTTGACATATCCCTCTTTGCTCAAGTTAATCGTTTCGTGTTTAAGTTCCTTAATAAGAGCGAACTTCTTGTAGTTTGTAGCTGTATCTGTACATAACAAAGAAGATGGGTCTATATAATCCCCAATAACGGCATCAATTTCTTCTGCTCTAACACGACCAGTGCCTGCTTTTTGAGCAATCACTTGTCCATTACGGTCTTGTAACACCACGACAGCGATTTTGAGGTTGCTAATCCCACGCTTCTTATCTCTACCTCCACGCTTCTTTGGCTTTCTATCGGATTTGTCCAAATTACCAACCAACTTATCCCTAATAATACAATTGGAACTAACACATACCATGATTCTATTGTTAACATAATTGACATTGACTCTTCCATATAAATTCCTCCTCATGTCTTTTAAGACTGGATTCAGTATAGATGGAAGTTCTAAAGATTTTATAAAGAAGAAATAAAGTATCCCTAAATTATTTAGAAAGAAAAACCTAATTACTACCTTTTTGAACGTTGAAAATATTAAAAGTGTAACGATCAATGGAGGACATTTCACGATGCTCATCAGGAGAATGAGGGGTGGAGTCAGGAAAACACGGTTTTACAAATGGTAAGCATTAAATTCAACATAAAAGTCGATTTCTCGTAGATAGGAAGCGCTTTTTAAAATGGCTTATTTAACTGATCCGTTAAATTAAATACATCCCTTCAAAAAGTCGGCTAAAAAATGAATACCTTTGTTACGCTGTATCAGTCTACTACGCCATACAAGAGTTAACCTGGATCGTTTGCAGAAGACTGATCTTATTAAAAGTTCAATCAATTTTTTATACCATTTTTGATTCTCAAAACGATGGTTTTAAATGTTTTATTACCAGATGGATTGCAGTGGTAAACAGTCTATCATTCTTTGGTACACTTTTTATCATCATTTGGTGGTACATTTTTATGGCTGTAATCAATGCAGCCACAGGGCTTTTTTCACTAATCAGAAAGGATAAACTCACGATACCTTTCTGAACGAATAAAAAAAGACTAAGCTTTCGCCATTAAACACTTGGCGATAAGCCTAGTTTTTCTAATGCACTCTACTACTTCTTATCACCATAATAGTAGTAATACTGATTATCGCGCTTCGGCTTTCCATTTAAAACCGCACCGAGCAGCTTGGCCCGCGCCTGTGTCAGCTGTTCCTTCGCCTTTACTGCACCTTGACGATCTGTTTTGCCGCTACTGACGACAAGAACCGAGCCGTCACACTGATTAGCCAAAATCTGCGCATCTGCTACTGCTAGAACAGGTGGTGTATCAAACAAAATATAATCATAGTCTGTCATCAGCTCTTCTAGTAACTGGCTCATCCGCCGAGAGCCTAGTAATTCAGAAGGATTCGGAGGAATTGGCCCACATGTCATCACCGATAGATCGGGAATCTCCGTCTTAGAAATCGCATCCTTTGTCTCTAATTGTCCCGTTAAAACATTCGTCAATCCTTCTAAATTATCAACTCGAAACGTATAATGAACCGTCGGCTTTCTCATATCCGCATCGACAAGCAGCACACGATTTCCCTGTTGCGCCATGACAATCGATAAGTTCGCCACCGTTGTCGACTTCCCTTCCCCAGGTCCAGCAGAGGTTACAAGAATCGTCTGCATCCCAGATTCAGCAGCTGAAAATTGAATATTCGTCCGGATCGTACGATATTGCTCAGCAATTGGCGATTTCGGATCATAATGACTGACAATTTTCCGTTGTGTACTCTCTCGTTGACTAACTTGCCGGGTTTTTCTCATCATTGTTGTCACGTCCTACTCTTTTTGACCGCGCATGGCCTGGTCTATCACTTTCATCCATTTGGGCAATGGCTCCAATGACCGGGAGCTCTAAATATTGCTCAATATCCTGCTCCGTTCGAATCGATTGATCGAGGTATTCAAGCAAGAAGGCTAACCCAACCGCCGCCATCAAACCAACCACAAACGCAATCGCCATATTCAGCTCTGGATTCGGCTGCACGGGTGCTGGATTTTCTAACAGCTCAGCTGGCGCTAAGATGACGACATTCTCCACTCGAAGTAAGTTTGAGATCTCACGCTGAAACACTTGCGCCGTCGTGTTCGCTATATCGACTGCCATCGAAGGACTCGGATCATCTACCCGAATCGTGACAACCTGAGATTGTCCTTCCTGCGTAACATTCAATTGTCCATTCAACTGCACGATGCGAACGCTCTAATCCTAGCTCTTCAATCACTTGCTCTAAAATATAAGGACTTTTCAAAATGACATTATATGTCTGAATATACGTTGAATCGACATCAAATCCGACTGATTGCAACGCAGATGAAGCACCCGCAGCTTGTTGACTAACAAGAATTTGAGTAGACGACTGATAAATCGGTGTCAGCAACAAATAGCTGACCGCTCCACTCGCCCCAACCGCTATCAACGTAATCAGCACGATCATCACGATTCGCTTCTTTAACGTTTCGAAAATTTCTCGTAGACTAATGGTCTCTTCCATTCTATTGTTTCCTCCATGATCATTCTAGCAATCTCTTTTATAAGACTATCACAAACGCATGCCATCATGTGACAAAATTCTATCTTTACCAAAAAACGTCTCTCCCAAAAAAAAGAAGGAGTCCATGACCCCCTCTCATCAAAGCATTAGTTCATTAAACCTTGAAATTTAAGCAAACGATCAAGCACAGCCGCCATTTGAGCACGAGTCATTGATTCAGTTGGTTCAAAGTTACCACTGTCACGACCTGACATGATTCCTGCTTGAAGAAGTCGTTCAACATCTTCCTGTGCCCAACCACCAATGCGATTCAAATCAGGATAAACGTCGATCGATGCATCAGCATCAAGCTTCGTTTCATCAAAGCTAATATGCTCCATAGCACGAGAGATCATTGCAGCTGCTTGCTGACGAGTAACAGGCTGATTGATTGTGAATGTACCATCATCACGACCACGAACGATACCAGCTTCAATCACAGGCATTAATTCTTCAATGAACCATTCCCCACCTTCAATATCTGGGAATTGCCCTGAATATTCATTTTCAGTTGTTAGCGCAAGAGCACGGCTTAATAACACAGCAAGCTGAATACGTGTCACAGGTGCACCCGCTGCAACCGTTCCATCCTCACGCCCTTGGAAAATATCACGAACGGAAAGACGATCAATTTCAGGCTTAGCCCAGAAATTAGAACGCAGATCCGGGAATGCTACTGGCTGACGCTCTACCACTACATATTTACTAAACGTACGTGAAGCAAAACGAACACGATCCGTTCCAGCAATTGTCGGTACAGCAACTGGTACCTCACCACCAACATCATAGACAACCGCAAACTCTGGATTATTTAGTGCATTTGCCGCAACTTCTGGACTTGTTACCGGAATTTCACGGAAAATATAGTTAGAGAAATTTGAAAGTGAAACGACACGATCACCCGCACGAACAGTCATTGAAAAATCAATAATCGCAGATCGTGGCTGCAAACCTCTCGCATCTGACTCAAGCGTTCCTCTAATCGCTTGCGCTTCTTCAGTAGGAACCGGCGTCACGATAATGGACACTTCAAAATCTTCATTCGAATTAGGAGCAAGATTAAGCGCTGCACGTAACTTTTCATCTGATAATTCACTGACTGGAACACTAACACTTCCATCAACAGAATCAACATCGACAATCAAGCCTGCATTACCAGCACTTACCAATGCCTCAACTGCTGCTCTTGGAAGACGAAGCTCTGCAACCTCACCAGCTGCACGCTCTACCACGAAAGAAACGCGATCCGTTGTTGGATTCGCAGCAACAATCGCAGCCAATCTCTCCCCATCAACTCGTGTTACAGCAATCGTTTGACCCGTAGCGCTTTGCTCACGCTCAACCGTTACCGCATCATTAGCATCCGTTGATTCACCCGGACGCTCTGGAACCACTGGCACTATTGGAGTTCCAGGGTCAGGTTCTGGCGTTGGGTCAACAGGACCTGGTGGCGGAGTTGAACCTGGAGGTGGTACTATTTACTGGAGGTGCGTGGGTCATACTACAAGATCCCTCGTAAAAATAGTTGTCATCTCTGTCTTTTAATTTTGCCACAACTGGATTAAATACCAGCTGTAGAGAATGTATGTGTGTTACCTTACTATTTTACTTCCATTTACATACCATATCAACAGCAGTTGTCAAATGTAAGTCACCCGACATACCCGGTAGTTGATAGCTAACTTTAAGAGTAAATTCTAATAGCGAACCTACTACTGGTGTCCCACTTAAATTAAAAGTTGCAGTCTCATGTAAATGCACTAGCAACCATTGCATTCCGAGCCTTTCTATCTGGATCAACACTATTATTAATGACAGATTGATCCTGGAAAAGTTCTTCTAAACCATGACCATTTAGATGTGTTTTTATAATTATTATTTAATGTTTTAAAATCTTCGTTATTTTCCCTCGTATCCCTTACTAGCTTTAATAATACGCTGCATTATAATCCCCTTGTACGTATGTCATAAGGTTTGAATTGAACCTTGTTTTCATCGCCTTCAGTAAAATCGATCAATATCCTGAGCTGTCACATCATTCCCAAACAATGTATTAAAATCTTGTAGATCGGTCACCTTTAAATTTATTTACTGCTGTTCTCAAGAGAAGAAGCATCATCATGTTTTTGGTAAACAATTTCTGTAATATTTTTTAGGATTGCTTTATATGCAGTTTTCTTCTCCCTCACTTAAACCTGGTGGAACTGGTATATTAATTTGACTGTTAATGTTATTTTGAGCAGCAGAAAAATCAAGATCTGTTGTATGTTTATAAAACAGTTCAAAATCCTTTGCTAATTCTAAGATTTCGTTCGTCTGCGCTTGCGCAACCCCTCCGCCAATCGGTGCTGTTGCTGCGATTGGTGTGACGACAAGTGCTGTTGCGAGCATCATGCTCATCGCTTTCTTGCTAAATGGATATTTTTTCATTGATATTTTCCTCCTAATTTCTTAAAAACTAGTAATCATATCAGACGTTTATCATAGTTTTATACATTATCTCTAATACTAATAGACTTCTAAAATGAATACAACAGAAAAAACCAAATTTTTCTACAATTTTCTTAAATTTGGTCAAAATACAGAATTGAGGTGACTTAAAACGAAAAAGTCTGACCCCTAATTTACTAATTGAGATCAGACACTTATCAGTCATCCACTATAAACCGTTTACGATTTCTTGTAGTTCTTGTTCTCTCGCTGCTTTTTTTGATAGATACGTTTGCTCAAAGTCTGCCGCTGCTTGTCTGCTATGACCATTCGCAGCAAGCTCCTCCTGCATTTTTCCGTATTTGCCGTAAAAAGCTGAATCGGCTGATGCCTGCATCGCTTGGGCTTCTGAACGGTATTTGCTAGAGTTAAATGCTTTTTGATCCGTCATATAATCATCGAAGGCTCTTTGAATAAGGCCTTCAAGCTTGCCGTTCTGTTCCCATTCGATCTGCTGAAATTCAGGGAAATAGCGGTTTTTGATCGCTGTGACCGATTCCGCATCTCTAGCAGGACGCTCTTGAGTTGCACTAGAACCACTGCCACCGCCACTGTTGTTACTTACTGATCGATTTGGATCATTGCTGCTTAGTCGTGTTGCAGACGGCTCAGTAGTGGATGAGTTTGATGCTTCACCCGCAGTAACTGCTCCGCCCACATTGCTCTGAGACTGGTCACCATCAGCAATCACACGGTTCCCAGTAATTCCATCTTCGCCCTGCGAATCATCTTTCATCGCCGCAGATACAGTGTGACCTCCTCTGCTCTCCGAAGACGCATCTTGCTCCACAGGATTTCCATTTTCATCTATGACAACAGGCTCTTCTTGCTCTGTCTGAATCCCATCTTCATTTGCTTCCTCTACTTGCGTCTCGAACATCATATTTCCGACAAAGAGCAGGATTGCCACAATGACGACACTTGAAATGAGCCAACCTTTCTTCATATCGATACGCTCCTCTTTTATTTCTTTTTTCCATCTTACCCTAATTATAGACAAAATTCCAGTTATCATCGACATTTCTCACAATCTAGTACACTTGTCTTATCCTATATTTCATAATAAAATAGCCTACTTAAGCGAGAACTTCACCTAGCAGACGGATGTCATGAATTAGCTTCTTCACTTCTCCTCCTTCACCAAATCAGCAAACTCCGCTTTTACCACCTTCACTAAATCCTCCACCGCTAATTCAATCTGCACCCCAATCATTCCTCCACTGACAATGATCGTTTCAAGTGATTGTGCACGCTCATCGACAAAAGTCGGAAATAACTTTTTCATTCCTACTGGAGAACAGCCACCGCGAATATACCCTGACACCTTCGTGATATCCTTTACTGGGATCATCTCGATTTTCTTTTCGCCAACCGCATTGGCTGCCTTCTTCAAATCAAGCTCAGCTTCCACGGGCACCACAAAGACATAATAGCCTTTACTCGCCCCTTGAGAAATCAGTGTTTTGAAGACAATTCTAGCTTCTCTTCCGATTTTTTCAGCGACGGAGACACCATCAATTTTTCCATCATCAGCTTGATAGGACATCATTTGATAGTTGATTTTCTCTTTTTCTAAAATCCGCATTGCATTTGTTTTACCTTTTTTCATTAGATGACTCCTTTAGCATCTGTTTTCCATCTCATGCCAGTCATTCTGATTTGTGGTCTGAGTCAGTCTGTTTGGACCGTGTCAAAAAATGTCGATTGGCCGATAAGTGGTGGAGTTTGGCCGATAAAATGCTGTATTCGGCCGATAAGTCGCAATTTTTGGCCGATAAAACCTGCATTTCGGCCGGTAAGTCGCTATTTTCAGCCAGTAAAGCCTGCATTGGCCGATAAGTCGCAACTTTCGGCCGATAATACCTGCATTTTGGCCGGTAAGTCGCAACTTTCCGTCGATCAAGCTCTCCCCTCGGCCAATAGAACATTACATTTTGCAAAAACACTGCATCCAGACATCCTCTATCCCCGATACTTCATCCGATACAACACCCAATACAGCCCAATCCCTATCATTCCGCCAACTGCATCTAGCACGACGTCCTCGATCAATCCCGAACGTCCTGGATGAAGGAAATGGCGATATTCATCAATCATTGCCACCGTCACGACAACGAACAGGGCTAGTCCTGCTCGCGTGATCATCTTTAACGACCAGACCGTAAGCAGGCGCATACTTAGGAAACCAAGCGTCGCGAACACCAGCACATGCGCTCCTTTTCGAATGAAGAACTCCAAGAACGCCGCAGGGCCACGATACGCCACACTGATCTCACTTGAGGCATAAGTGAATTTCATCCAGCCTAGCCAGCGTTCCACCCATGATAAATCAAATCCTCTCAGCATCGGTCGCAAATCCTGATCCGTATACGGTTGGGCTGACATATACGCCATGATCCCTGCCCAGGCTAAGAGCAACACCAGCGTTCCCATTAGTTTTCTTCGTCTCTTTCTTTGCAAAACATCACCCAATCTCACATCAACTTCATGACTTGCTTTTCTACCTATTCTTCTATACAAAGCAATGCCATCCTCTTTCTAGTTTATACCGGAGAATGATGTAAAGGTAGTCATGAGAAAAAGATTTTCGCTTTTCATCATGACTACCTTTATCGTAATGGTTATTACATTTCATCAACAGGAGGAGTAGGCATCACGAACGGCTGCAAGCGCTTTGCGATTTCCCCGACAACTTCCTTCGCATCAATTGGTGTCGATTCATTCGTTCCTCGGTCATACACGCCTTGCAAAATATTCAATAATTCCTGTTCCGTCAAACGGTCTTCTTTTTTCATCTTCTACTCCCCTTTTCTTTTTTTAGTCAATTCGAACACTCATCCCCTCATGAGTCATTCAGACATCTACTACCATTCCTCTCATACCCACAATTCTCCTGCAACAAACAAATCCACTCATTATTATTCGACAACATCCACGTAAAACGTTCACCCACATTTTCCCCATTCGTCTCACCTCTTTTTTCGACCACGCCCTATATATACATTGAAGGAACGTTCAGAAAGGCATCATTCTAATGAAAAAGGGAGGCCCACCCAATGAAATCAGGACATATTGACCAATTCGCACATTTAAGCCCATTTAAAACCGTCACCGAATTTAACGCATCGACCGCACGAGCATTAGACATCTTCGGCCACCGCTTTACGAAAGGAGAACGAATCGCCTTTGACAAGCTCGTTCAATTCAGCGTCAAAAAACCTGGCATCTGCAATGCACGCATCAGTAAGCTCGTGCAAGCGGCCCATGCTCAAGGCGGCATTTCCCGCTCCACCTTCGAACGCATGCTCAGAAAAGCAAGAAAATATGAGATCATCACCATTCACCGTACCTTCAGAGATAAAGGCGGCTACTCACACAATGTGTATATTTTTCAACGCTTTGACGAACCGAATCAGAGAAAATTGACAGAACGTCCATCACGCACAAAGCAAGTCGCACCAGGCACTCGCAGCATCTTTTCCACACCCGAAGCTATAAAGCTTAAAAAAAGTCTTGAAAAGAAAGAGATACGTTCTTTAACGCTCGATACCCTTGACGCATCCTTCGTTCCTTCACATATTCCCACAGCTTTTGTCAAAGCCGTCAAACCATTTTTCGATTGTGCTGAAGAAATCTGTCATCTTTGGGACCGAGCAACGATTGCCCACCGCTCGATCAGATGGCACACCCCAATCGAATCCGTTCTCCCCATGATCATCCAAGCGTTCAAGGAAACCGTCTTCCGCTACAAGCAACGGAAAATCAAAACAAGCTTCACCCAATATTTCTACGGCACCGTTACTGGCATGCTCTCCCATGAAAGACGAAAACAGCTTGTTGAGGAGCAGCCGTGGATGGAATGGCTATTCAACGGCACGAGGTAACCCATTCAGCGATTAAGCTCAACCGCTTACTTCGATCAATATATGCAAAAGGGAGGTGGGGTGCGTAGGATGAATGTTCGTTTTGACATTTTTCAGCTCAGAGACGATGTACGTTCACCTTTTTAACGTATCGATTAATTCACTCTCTATCAAGATGCCGAAACGTCTCTTAGAAAAACCTGGCTTATCGCCCATTCCTTAATGGCGAAAGCCTTAGTCTTTTTTTATTCGTTCAGAAAGGTATCATGATTTTACCCTTTCTGATTCGTTAAAAAACACCACCTACTTCCCCAAGCAGGTGGCCCTTCTCCCTTTAAAATTCGGGAACATCCTCTTCCAAGCTCACACTAATAATCGGCATTTTCTTTGGATCAAGCCATTTTAAAAGCTTAACAAGGTCAGCTTCTGCGATCGCGACACAGCCAGCAGTCGGACTCGTTGCGCCTCTCCATGTATGCAAGAAGATCGCACTTCCTTTGCCTGGAACGATTGGATCTGTGTTGTATTCCATGACGACAGCGTATTTGTAGAGGTCAATCTGGAGGCGCTCAAAGCTTTTCCATTTTTTCGTTGGATCTCCCTCATAGGTCTTCCACTGATTATAGTCTGGAGAGCTTGGGTCATCAATCCAGTAATCATTCTTCGTCGTCCGTTGATAAGGTAGTCTCACACCAGCTGGAGATGGCGCTGTCCCGAACGCTGTTGATAAATCGAAAATCCCAACCGGCGTCTTTCCGTCACCCTCACGCTTGTTTGCACTAATGCCACTATAACCAACGACCGCACTCATTGGAGCGAACACCTCGTGCATGCGACCATCCCTTCTTTCATAGGTTCGTAGCGTCGCTCTCTGACTCGTTAGGCTGTTCGTCGTCACGACAATGATTTGCTGTGGCTGATCCTCTACTGTGGGCTTAAAGTCATCATCGAGCACACGGGCAAGAAAGACAGAAAACTGCGCACGTGTCGTCGAATCATTCGGTCGAAACGTTTGATCCTTTGCGTAGCCTGTCGTGATCCGATTAAAGGCTAGATTCTGAATCGATCCATAAAAAATATAGCTCGAATCAATATCACGAAAGAATCGCGTCTGCTCATAGCGAGTCAGCTTAAAGGCTCTGTCCAAAATCGCCGCCATTTGCCCTCTTTTTAACGCTTGATTCGGCATAAAGCGTCCATTATTGCCGTTGATGATCCCCTCATCAGCTACAGCCGCAATTGCCTTATACGCATGATGGCTTACCTTGATATCCTGAAACTGCGGATTCGGACGATTTTCCGTCTCAAGACCTAGTGCCTTAACCAACATCAGCGCTGCCTGCGCCCTAGTCACTGTCTCATTCGGCTGAAACGTTCCATCCCCATAGCCGCCAATTATCGCTTGATCCGCTAGAAACTCAATCTCCGCCTGCGCCCAAAAATCAACACCAACATCATCAAACGTATTGGCTGCCTGTACAGTTGAACTAGAAACGAACAGTGCCATCCCCACAATAAGAAAAAAGCTCACATTCTTGAAGCCTATCAATCTCTCTCCCCCTTACAAACGTTATCCACGCTTGTATTGTATCACGATTTCCCAGTGAAAATTTTTTCTTTAAATTTACCACCAATCCCCTTTTTATCGTCTATTGTCTGTGGTCTATTTTTTTACCGCTTGGATAATGATTGTTAAAAAGGAGTTAATCAATCATATAATTAACAGCAAAAAAGCCCAAGACTTGGTCTTCGAGCGTAATAAAACCGCTATAAAAGCTTTAAAATCAGCCTTTTTTCACTTTATATTCAACATCAATTTCTGCCTTTTTTACAAACTTATAAAATACGATATTTCTTGTTTTCACAAGGTTTTTCATTCATTTCTTCAGCATCCCATTAATATCAGCATATAATCATAAATCTCATTAGGATCTTCATATGCTATTGGTGTAACTTTCATTTTGTATTTATCTACTTCCATGCTTTTTCTTTAGGTCTTTAAAGACTTCTTCCCCATCTAAAAGTTCTTCCCCGTTTTTAATTTGAGCCTCTGCTTCAGCTAACTTCTGACATAATTCCAATTTCCCTAAAGAATTTTCGTAAGTTTCCATACTTATTACAACTAAATCTCCATAACCATTCTTCGTAATAAAAATTGGTTCCTTGATTTTATGACACAATTTAAAGATTTCTGTCGTATTTCTCAAATCCTTTATTGGGTGTATTTAAAATCTTGGAATAATATTAATGCAACACTAGTATCTTTTTCTAAATTTAATAAAACGTAATTTTGCAAGGTATGGGTTGGATTTTTTATACAAATTCTCCTCCCCACTAAAGAGGGTTTTTTAAAGGGTTTTTTAGGTCACATTTCATGCCGTACCTCTTTATCTACTGTCTTAGCAAAAAATTTGATTAAGAAAGGTAAAGCAATAAATAAAGCCAACACTCTTGCCATTTGTAGTGTTGCGACCATAGCTGGTTCAATATTCAAGGCTGTTGCAGTAGATGCCATCTCAGCTGCGCCTGCCGGGACTATACTTAATAAACTCGTAAACCAATCGATTGGAGTTAATAAGAAAAAGATAGTTGCTAGCCCAAGGCTCATGAGAAAATACATCATTAATGTCAAACCACTTACCACACCTATACTTTTAATTTGCTTAAAGGTGTTACGATCAAAACGTATTCCAATGATTGCCCCCATTATTCCTTGAGCTATGCCTGTAATGAATCCAGGCATTTCGACAACTGGAAAGAGCAAGTGGGCAATGAACCCTAACCCAATAGCAAAAAACAGGGATGATCCCGGAAAGGAAATTTTCTTGCTAAAGAAAATCGTAAGTAACATAACAACACATAGCACCGAAAGAGCAAGTGCATATTGGTTAAATGCAAAGCCACTTTTTGGCAATCCTCTAGATAAGGTTGGTGCATTCAAGCCAACAACTAATGGAATGACTAATACAAAAAAAGTAATCCTAGTCGTATGGAAAGCAGCAACAATTTGCTGATTAGCACCATATTGATAACTTAGTCCAATGACCTCTGAAGCTCCACCTGGAAGACAGCAAAAAAAAGCAGTATTTCTATTTAAATTTGAATACTTTTTTAAGAACAAACCTAGTGATCCTTTTCAATATTATTAGTTTGTTCAAGGTGAGCTAAAGGATACAGAATAAACGTTGCTACAACATTCGGATGGTAGAATGGTAGTTTGTTCTTTATTTTCATTTATTCTACATTGTTTGCTCTTATTCTACATGAAAACTCAGCTCCTTTTTATAGTTTTTTTGAAATTGTTACTTTTTTTGTGAATATCATGACTCGGCATGACTTGACTCATCATTAATAGGACTTTGTAACTAATTTTATGCTAAATTTATTTTATTTTCAATATTATTTTACATTTATTTATGGTATTTTCCTTTGATAAGTCATAGTCCTCTATGAAAATCCTGTCAAACGCGACTTGTATGCTTGGATTTTAAGTAGGATACATTTGTGCTTTTTTGTAACGCTAATGGCGCTAAATGAGAGCTAATAATAGAAAAAGACGCAGCCTTTTAGCTACGTCCTTTCCTTTATTCTTTAATTCGACAACTCCACAAATACAAGGCATTCATCTAGCCTTTTCGCCATTTGCGCACTGTTGCGTGTGCTTGTGGATCGAAACTGCCATCTTGGCCTCCTTGCATGATGTTTTTATACCATTCGAAAATTCAATGTAGGATGTCTATAGAGCTAAAGCCTGATGATCAGCAATGATTGTTACATTCGAATGGGTTTTTAAAATGGATGCAGGGAATTCATTCGAAATTTCCCCTTCCATCAATCTTCGAAGTGCTTTTGATTTTGCTTCTCCTGAAACTAACAATAGAATTTCTTTGCTTTTTAAGATTGTATCTATTCCCATTGTTATAGCTTGAGTAGGTGTTTCATCTATATGGTTAAAAAACCTTGCATTGGCGAGTCTAGTTGAGTAGTCTAACTCTACTACGTGGGTTTTGGATTCAAAAGATGTACCAGGCTCGTTAAATCCGATATGTCCATTTTGTCCTAATCCTAGAATTTGCAGATCGATCCCGCCGTGGTGTTCAATTAACGCGTCATACCGCTTACATTCTTCTATCATATCCTCACTATTTCCCGCAGGAATATGAGTATGAATTGGCGGAATATCGATATGTTTAAATAGATGCTCCTTCATATAAAAATGATAGCTATTTTTATTTTCATAATCCAATCCGATATATTCATCAAGGTTAAAGGTTTTGACCCCTTTATAGGTTGTTTTATTAATAAGATGATCTTTCACTAAATAACGATATAATTTCTCCGGGGTACTTCCTGTCGCTAACCCTAAAGTGAAGGCGTTCGACTGCTGCACTTTCTCAACAATTATTTCACCTGCCATTCTACTCAAATTTTCGTAATTACTGGCATTAATTAGCTTCATCTAAAACTCTCCTTTATCTCCAAGGCTTTTCACTATTAATAGTGAAAAGCTCAACTGCATTCCATAGAAAGGGAAGAACAAGTTCTATCCTTGTTTTTCTCTTTATTATCAATAGCACAAAAAACCCAGGGAACGAATCCTAAGGTTTTAGTTGTGAACAGAAAATTGATCTCTATCACCTTTTAATATCTATCGAATAAGAAGAAGTACGCGCTCTCTTTCTACCTTTGTCCCGTCGCATATTGCATCACCACTTCAGATGTTGCTTCTTCTCTTGAAACTTCTCCCGCAATCGTACCGTTTTTCATCACCAGTATGCGATCGCTGACGCCTAATACTTCTGTCAGTTCTGAGGAGATGACCAATATTCCAACTCCTTCAGCCGCTAGCTGGTACATCAATTTATAGATTTCGGACTTTGCCCCAACGTCAACGCCTCTTGTCGGTTCATCCAAAATTAATAGTTTAGGTAATGTGGAAGTAGATCTCGCTAACACGACCTTCTGCTGATTTCCACCACTCAAATTGACAACTTTCTTTTCTGGATCAGTTGTTTTAATACGAAAGTTCTTGATATATTCTTCCACTTTTTTTCGTTCGCTCTTTTCATTGATTAACCCAAAGCCAATAAAATCATCCAAACTCGCTATCGTGGCGTTTTCGCGAATCGACATTTCGAGAAAAAGACCCGCATCTTTTCTATCCTCCGGCACTAAACTGATTCCTTTTTTAATTGCATGAGAAGGAGACGTAATCGAGACCTCTTGCCCATTAAAGAGTATCGTTCCTGAGTGCGGTTTCATCATGCCGTATAAATGATAGGCTAATTCACTGCGACCTGATCCAACTAGTCCTGCCAACCCGACGATTTCACCAGCACGAACGTTGAATGAAACATTATTTAGTACGCCTTGTCTTGATAGTCCTTTTACCTCTAGTAATACTTCCGGTCTTGCATGGCTTTTAAATTCAAAAATCTGATTTAATTCCCGACCGACCATATGATAAATCACTTTCGCTTTATCGGTTTCAGCTGTTGCACTACTAGCCACTGTTTCCCCATCTCGAATAATGGTTATGCGATCAGCAATATGAAAAACATCATCCAAATCATGACTAATATAAATGATTCCAACACCTTGAGATTTCAGCAGGGCAACAGTATCAAATAGTAATTTCTTTTCGATATCGGTTAAGGAGGTCGTTGGCTCGTCCATGATAATAATCTTAGACTGCATCGATACGGCCTTAGCGATTTCTACTAATTGTTTTTGCGCCATACTTAAGTGACCTACTTTTAACTGTGGGTCTATTTTTATTCCAATTCTAGTCAGTGCTTCCCTTGATTCTTTCATCATAAGGGACTCATTTAAAAATGGGCCTCTTCTTAGCTCTCGACTTAAAAACATATTGTCAGCAATCGTTAATGAATTAACAAGATTGAGTTCTTGATAGATCATGCTAATACCGGCATTTGTCGAATCAATTGTATTGTTAAATCTCTGTACTTCTCCGCTTACCTTCATTTCTCCTGAGTCCGGTTGATGAACCCCCGCAATCGCCTTCATCAAAGTAGATTTTCCAGCACCATTTTCTCCTACTAACGCATGAACTTCACCAGGATATAAATCAAAGCTAATGTTTTTAAGTGCTTGGACTCCTGAAAAGCTTTTCGATAAATTAGAGATGCTAAGCAGGGCATTTCCCACGATGAATCCCCCATTTCACATGTGATCTTGAACAAAAAATAGACTTGTGGCAATTTTTAAGTTGGTTTAATTGCCACAGTCTCTTATTAAAATCAACCTAATTTTATTGTCCTTGTGCCTCTTCCCATTGTGGACCTGTTACAATTTCAGACTCTTGAATGACCCACGTTCTTCCTTCGTTCTGTTCCGTAATTTCTGCTCCATTCAGTACCTCAATGGCTGTTTGGATCGCTAGCTTCCCTTCTTCAAAAGGCAAAATGTCAACAGTTGCAAGTAAGGTTCCCTGTTCGACTGCTTCCAATGCAGGGGCTGTCCCTCCAACACCTACTACGACAACCTCGTCTCCCCTTTGAGCTGCTTGGATCGCATCAGAAGCACCTAATGCATTATCATCATTATAAGCATATACACCTTGAAGATCAGGGTTTGAAGTAAGAATATTCTCCATTACAGACATCGCTTCAGCACGCGAAGTAGCGGATTGAGTCGCGATCACTTCAATATCAGGGTATTTGTTCAAAGCCTCTTCTAGCCCTGTCGTTCGATCAATTGTTGTAGAGGCACCAGGGATATGCTCGATAACAGCTATTTTCCCTTCTCCTCCCATAAATTCAAAGAGCGCATCTCCAGCTTTTACTCCCACTTCAATCGCAGAAGCCCCAACGTGTGTGACGGTTTCGCCTCCATTTACCCAGCGGTCGAATGTAATGACAGGAATACCTGCTTCATTTGCAGCTACTACTGCTGGTGTCAATGGATCAGCTTCTACTGGGTTAAGAATGATTAAATCTACTTGCTGCGCAATAAAATTCTCTACCTGTGACAATTGTGTCGCGGCATTCGCCTGGCCGTCCGCAAACAAAACTTCAATATTTTGATTTTCAGCTTCTTCAAAAATTCCATCTCTCACATTTACAAAGAACGGGTCAGACATCTGACTTAATGTAACACCAACAACGAAATCTCCATCACTCACTGCATTTGTTTCACCTGCATTCTCTTCAGAAGCAGCTGGCGTCTCCTCACTACTTTCGCCACTGCTTCCCTCGCTGCTTGAACCACCACTTGAACATCCTACTAAAAGAAGAAACAGTACAAAAAAGACAACTTGAAACTTGAAACCCTTCATTTTCATCTGCATGACAACCCCTCCAATATGTTTGTTTTTTATATGTTTTGTTACGACATACCTGTTATTTTTTGCGGCTGGCAATTAATACCGCTGCAAAGATAATAAGCCCCTTAATGACTTGCTGAACATAGGCATTGACATCAAGTAGTACCAACCCGTTGCTAATAACGCCAACAATCAGTACTCCGAGAAGAGTTCCCACCATTGTCCCTGTTCCCCCAGTTAATTTCGCCCCTCCAATTGCTACTGCAGCGATCGCTTCTAATTCATAGCCCATTCCTGCAATAGGCGAAGCAGAGCTTAAGCGGCTTGTTAGTAAAACCCCTGCTAGTGCAGCAAGTCCACCGCTTAATGTATAGATTAAGATTTTTAATCGGTTTATTTTGATTCCGGCAAGCTTACTAGCCGTTTCACTGGCTCCGATTGCAAATGTATGCCTTCCAAACTTCATTTTAGAAAGGAGGAGCCATCCAAGAAAAATCACGACAGCAAAGATGATCACCAGTACTGGAATTGGTCCAATGTAGCTTTTTCCAATTGCAAGAAGCGTTGGTTCAGTCAAGGTAATTGGCTGACCATCAGACATAATTAATGTTAACCCGCGGATAACGGTCATTGATGCTAATGTAACGATAAATGGCTGAACCATTCCAATTGAGATCGCCACCCCGTTCGCAAACCCACAAATAATCCCAGCCAAGAGCGCTACAGAAATGGCAATAAACGCCCCTTCTGATTGCATGCTCACCAACACAATCCCGGCAAAAGCAAGGATTGCTCCTACAGATAAGTCGATCCCTGCAGAGATAATCGCAAACGTCATCCCTACTGCTATGACACCAACAACAGTTACTTGTCTAAGAATATTAATTAAGTTTACTTCCGTTAAAAAAACAGGAGATGCGAATGACATGATAATAATCAGTAAAACGAAACCTGCTAAAAGCCCATATTTATTAATCCAATCTATAAAAGAAAAGTTTTGAAACATCCGTTTTTCATTCGTCTTGACTTCCATCTTACTCACCTCTTTAAGAGCTTGTCCCTCTTAGTTTTGCTTATAGTGTTCTGTTATCCACAATGCTGTAAATATCATGCCAAGGATTTATTCTTTCATATGCTGCACTTGCTGTAAGAACATCTATATCTGCATTTCTTTTTCCAATGATTTGTAGTCCAACCGGAAGATTATTTTCTGAAAGGCCCGCCGGAATCGAAGCAGAGGGATGCCCTGTGAAATTCGTAAAGTAAGTAAGACACCATCCAATTAATGGCTCTACCTCCTCACCGTTAATCATCGTTGGTCCTTTTGTATTTCCATCATCTGTGTTTTTCACTGGATGACATGCAAGGGTCGGTGTAAGAATGAGATCATAATCTTCAAACACATCCTGAATGGCATCATAAACCTCAGACCTCATTTGCTGATCTCTAATTAAATCATGCAGAGTCATTTTATCTACAAGCTCATACCATTCAATTAATTCAGGAGGCAAATCGGTATGATGATCTCTTAGAAGCTGCCCCTTCCTTGTTTTTTCAAGTTTTCAAATGTTTCGACACTTACAATACTGATTAACCGGCACCACAATTTACTTAGTTCAAGATGATGCTGTTTAATATTGATGTTCACCTCCTCCACGTGAGCTCCTAACAATTCAAATTTTCGTGCTGCGTCTGCAACGATCTTCTTGATTTCAGGATCTACTGGAAATGCTCCAAAGTCAGAACTATAAGCAATTTTCCAACCTTTAATGGATTCATTTAATGAAGCAGTATAATCGATTGTCTGATCTAAACTATATGGGTCTCTTGAGTGAAAACCAGCTAAAGCATTTAGTCCGATAGCGGCATCCTTTACTGTTCTCGTCATCGCACCTTCAAATAGGAAAGGAGCTGTTGCGCCAAACGCATTCGGTCTAGAGATAAATGGAATACGACCGAATGAAGCTTTGTATCCATAGAGACCGCACCAAGCTGCCGGAATTCTAATCGAACCCCCACCATCGGTTCCCTCTGCGATCGGAACAAGACCATCCGCCACAGCAGCCGCTCCACCACCAGATGAACCACCAGAGTTTCTAGTTAAATCAAAGGGGTTTCGAGTCGGACCAAAGAGATAATTATCACACGTGCCTCGAAATCCCATCACAGGACTGTTTGTTTTTCCGACTAAAATAGCGCCTGCTTGTTCCATTCTTTGCGAGTAAATATTGAAATTATTCGATGTGTTATTCTTCATTGCTCTGATCCCGCCCATCGTATTAGGCCAGCCAGGGTGTTCAAATAAATCTTTCATTGCAGTAGGTACACCATGCAATACACCAAGCTTTTCACCAGAATACACAGCTTTTTCAGCTTGTTTCGCTTTTTTTCTAGCGTCATCAAACGCATAATAGACGAGTGCATTTAAACTAGGGTTTCTTTTTTCAATACGTTCAATAGTAGCCTCTACAATCTCGACTGGAGACAATTCTTTATTTTTAATTTTGTTGGTCATTTCAGCTACTGTCATATAAGCTACCTCATTTTGAAAACTCATGCTTATCAACCTCCCGTTTTTTAAAAATTTACTCTAGTCCCCCGCCTACACGATGACCTGCCCAATCCCAAACACCGACTAAGCGTGGATTTTGTGTCGATAATCCTTCAATGACTGCGGTATAAGCTCTTGTCATAAACATCTGCGTCCGGAACCCAAAAATCACTGTCTCTCCTATCGAACAATCATGACCATTACGATCTAAAAGACCGTGATAATCAATAGCAGCAAAGCTTCCTCCCCCTCTTGCCCCAATACCTTTCCAAACAAATTCCTTTTCAAAGATATTCTCAGGCGTGTTGCCAACAAGTGCTTTTCTTACAAACTCATCTCTTGTAGAAACGGGTGGATCATCAACGAAGAAACCGCCTCCATAAACATATACATCCTCATTCCATTTATGAGAAACTTCCGTTAAGTAAATCATCGCCGGCTCTTCCTTAAGATGATCGTCGAACAAATGAAACGTACTTGATCCAGTTAAGGCAGAACCCGGTTCGACGTGTGTCACACCATGCTTCGCTAAAAACTCCATCGTATTGCATGCTGTATTCCCTGGTGCATTCACTTGCCAAATCTCTACTCCTTCTTTGCGAAGGATTTCTTTCGCATCGATTAAAGAAAACAAATTTTGAGTCGCAACAGGTTCTTTCCCATCTTGATTGTAAGCAAGCGCTGGAAATGACGTCACACCAGCAATTTCTACACCAGGGAGCTTTTGAATTTCCCTTACGACAGTAGGAAGTTCCTCTAAATAAAATCCGCCTTCCATTCCAGGAAAAAGGGTATCTTGTCGGGAATGAACTCTTAACAAGATCGATTGTTTTCTCTTGTACTTTTCAGCATATTCAGATATTTGTTTCGCCTTTTCAACGCTGAAAACCGTAATAACTTCAGGACGGTAAGAACCGATTATTTTTTCTAACTCATAATGCGGCGTTTGCACCAAATTTCCTAAGTGCCCTAAGCCGATTCCATTTCTATGAAGGATTCGGGCGTCTTCCATACTGACAGATACGGTCTCCTTCGCCCCTTGCTTAACGATTCGTTTAAATAGTTCAGGATTTCGACCATGCTGTTTTGTCATAAAATATAATTTCAAATTATTTGCTTCCGCTTCTTCCCTGAGCATTTCGCCGTTTTTCGTAAATGTATCTGCATCAAAGACATACGTATTAGGGGGGATATCCCCCGCCTGGTGCAGCGCTACTGCCGTTTTGATTAATTCTGGATTGTGATTTTTTGTACGGTTAAGAAACATTTAATTCCATCCCTTTCTGTTTGTATTAGTCACCCAATATGTTCAAACCCTCGATTTCTTTAAACGCAAATGCAATTGCACCTAGACCGCCCGCATCCCCACCTAGAGTAGCAAGTCCTATTTTTGTTTTGATTGGAGTTAGATGGTCAACTGATTCTTGGAGCTTATTGAGCAACACATTCATTGACTCTGAAACACCTCCACCGATTAAAACAAATTCTGGGTTTAATAAATTGACCGCATTTGCGATATTTATGGAAAGGTGCAAAATGAAATGTTCAATAATGGCCGTTGCCTCAGTACCCCCATTTGCATATTCAGCAAATAGCTGCTCAGGTCTGTCACAAGATTTTTTCAAGGCACTTCCTGATACTTTACTTTCAAACAAACCAAATTCCCCTACGCGATTTACCAGTTTCTTATTTAAGTCATTTTCGCTAATGTTATAACCTATTTCTCCCGCTCTGTAGTCATGACCTTGAATCAATTCACCATTTGCAACAATGGCACTTCCTACCCCAGTACCGATCGCAACGAAAAATAAATCATCGGCATTTTTTCCTGAACCTAACCACCGTTCTCCTAAAGCGGCACAATTCACGTCATTATTGATAAAAATCGGAAACTCAAAATACTGTTTCAAACTACTTTTTAAATCTAAATGTGTCCACTTAAGAGCTGGGGCGTCGACTACAATGCCATCTTTTGTTGCGATTCCTGGAACACCAACCCCCATAGCAATGATGTCTGTTTCTGTTAACCCTGCTTTTTGAATAGTTTGTTGAATGATCTCAACAATTTTATTTACGTCACTTGTCGTTTCCACTTTTTCTCTGTACTCTATGCAGCCATCAAGATCTGTAATAACGATTAGAATTTTCGTTCCGCCTATATCTAATCCTATTCCATATGCTGATTTAGGGTTAAAACCAAGCTGTAATCCTCGTCTACCTCCTTCACTGGTCGAATTTCCGTACCCTAATTCCACGACCAGCTTTTTATAAAGAAGCTCCTCCACTATAGACGAGACAGTAGACCTGCTTAATTTTAATCTCTGTGCTATTTGAGCTCTACTGATAGGCTGATGCGATCGGATTGTATCAAGAATAAGTGAGCGATTCATTTTCTTCATAATATCTAAATTACCTGTTAGCTTGTCCAAAAGATACCTCCTACTTGTTCGTTTGTACAGAGTATAAACAAACAAAATACCCTTTATTTATCAACTTTTTTTATAAAAAAGTAGTTGTAATTACATTAGTTTGTTCGCAGTCGAAACAATCTATCGTTGTTATTATATTTTCATTTTTTTGACTCTTTGTCAATATTTTTTAGAAAATTTGTAACATTATCTATCATTCTTTTTTTCGGAAATCTTAAACTACGTCTGTCCGCTTAAGAAGCCCTGTGCACTTCATACACAGAGCTTCACCTACTCAACAAACAGGTCCCATCAAAGTAAAAGGTGCAGAAACGACACCTGGTGCATCAGCTGTGAAGGATGTAGCTGACTTTTTTGTATTACTTTTATACTTTTACATAATTATTTTCTCATTATTCCATTTTTCTATAGCGAAAGAATGGATTTCGTGGTGAAATAAAGATATTGATTACAAGCACAATAACGAGAAATAGGAATGATCATACATAAAGGTGGATTATCATGGGGAATCATTTCGATTATTTGGTAGAGCATTATGGATATATCGGTTTAATCATCGCTTTAATATTAGGCATTATTGGCTTACCGATCCCGGATGAAATTCTCCTTACATATGTTGGCTATATTGTCTCTCAAGGAAAGATGTCCTATTTTCCCACTATACTCTGTACCTTCATTGGAGCAACGGTCGGGATTTCGATTAGCTATCTCCTCGGTAGTAAGTTAGGCTCACCTTTCTTAGAAAAATTTGGCCCAAAACTTCATTTAACAGAAAAAAGGATGAATACGTCAAAAAGACTTTTTCATAAATTTGGTCCTTATTTACTTTTCATCGGCTACTTCATTCCAGGAGTACGGCATATCACCGCTTATCTGGCGGGGATTAATTCTTTGCCTTATAAGCGATTTGTCCTTTACGCATATTCTGGCGCTCTCTTATGGGGATTCACTTTTATTACATTAGGGAAGAAATTAGGGGATCATTGGGTGGAAGTAGAGCATTACATCTCGATTTATAGCGTTTATCTCATTTTCTTTGTCATTATTATCGTCATTGTTGGCTACTTATATTGGACAAAAAATGAATCAAAGCAAGCATAAACGGTTTTGAAGGATAAAAAGAGCAGCCTCCAAAATCAGAAGCTGCTCATATTTGTTATTTTTCTGTATCTTTTATTACTAACTCTTCGACGTCCTCTTCAAATGGAATCTCTGTATAATAGATTTTCCATCCATCGTCTGTTTTTTTCATATAATGAATCGCTTCATAATCAGTTGTTGTTTCTAAAGAAGTCGTGCCATCATTGAAGCTGTATTTCATTTCACCTTTTATCTTCACTTTGGCAAAGCGTGTTGCTTTGGCAACGACGGATGCTGTTGGTTCTGATGTAAAGGCGATTTTTTGTGTCACACCTTCTTCGACAAACCAATCAACCATCGCAAGGGAGGATGCTTTTTGGTAGCCAGTGAAATAGCGCTCATAGAATGCTTTTAATCCTGCTATATCATTGGCTTCGACTAAAGGTAAGCCTTCTAGCTCACTCTTTAACGCAACATCCTTTAGCTCCTCGTCAGTCGGGAGGTCAGCATCTTCCTTTTGCAGAGCACGCTGGAGCATTACGCCAGCATGAGCACGAGTTGCTGTTTCACGCGGACGGAAGTTATTGTTCTCATCGCCACGAATGATCCCAGCACGACTTGCTTTTTCAATATCTTCTCGTGCCCAATAATCGTTTGCGATATCCGCTAACGGCTTTGCGGTGCCTGCGGTGAAATCAATCGTATCTTTAAATGCACGGACCATCATCGTTGCCAGCTGGTCACGCTTAATCCGTTCATTCGGTGCAAACGTTCCATCTTCTTTACCGAAGATAATCCCGTGGTCATTGGCAATTTGAATTTCTGTTACAAGAGCATGAGTTGCGCTCACATCAGAGAATCCTTTCCCATTTCCAGTAGGCTCAAGATTCAGCGCACGCACAACAATCGCAGCAAACTGTGCACGCGTCATCGGACGTGCTGGATCAAGGTAGTAATCTCCCTCGTCATCAACATACCCTTTGAAAATATCAGCATTAATTAGGTCATCAAGCTCTGCTTCCGCCCAAGTTCCCCAAATATCATACATCATATATGACTCTTCTGTTCTCTCCTCAGCAGCATGAGCCGTTTGCGGTTGCATCAAAGGCAGCAAAGACGTTACACCCATAATGATCGCTAGACAAATGATCAGCCATTTCTTCATATGACTCTATCTCCTTTTCTCTTAATATGTAGATTTTTATCATCCTTAGTCATATTATTGCGCGGGAAATGAATGATCAATAGGAGATTGCTGGTAGGTTATGGCGATTGTTGGGTTATGATGACTTCTTTTCAAAATTTCAATAGAAAACGATGTATGGAGATTTTTTCTGAACTATCGATTGAACATGTTTAACTTACATATAAAAACCGAGGATAATTCCCCGGTTTTTATATAGACGTAACTCTATTTACTATTTTTCTAAATCTATTTCGTTTATCAAGAACATAATGATTAACCTTACTTTTCTAAGTAAGAAAACAACTCTCCTTGTTTTCCATAGTTATCCTTTGAAAAATCTTCAAAGAAAATGAAAATAAGGTTAGGATCAATTTCAAATGTTTCTGCTATAACTTTTGTCATTTTTTTAACTAGAACTCTCTTTTCTTCTGGTGTTTTCCCTTCTATATTTTTCACGGTGATAAATGGCATAGAAAACTCCTCCATTTCTTATCGTCAGCCCGAAAATAGCTTATTTCATTACATTAGTAACTAGAGATTGGTTTTCCGATAACGGATTCCGGCTCTACAGTTCCTTGAGACAGATAATTAAAAACGAGGGATACAAATAGTTGACTTGTCATAAGAATGGAACGTTCATCTACGTCAAATTTCGGATGATGATGAGGGTAAATAGCTTCAATTTCCGGATTCCCCCCTCCAACAAAGAAAAATGCTCCTGGTACTTTCTGCAAGTAGTAAGAGAAATCCTCACCGGCCATAATTGGTGCCATCTGCTTCACTTTATTATCTGTATAAAGAGATTCCGCCAACATTTCGACCCTATCTGTTTCCTCTGGATCATTCCATACAGCTGGATACCCTCTAGTAAAAGAGTACTTTAAGGTTGCTCCTGCTCCGTCACATGTTGATGTTCCTATTTGTCCAATTGATTCTTCAATTAAATCCCGAACATCTTCATCAAAACTGCGAACGGTGCCTGTAATTTTCGCTGAATTTGGAATAATATTGAACGCTTCACCAGAGTTAAGAGTACCTACTGTCACTACTGCTGGCTTGAGTGGATCTATACGACGGCTTACGATTTGCTGTAAATTCAAGACCAACTGACTACCTACAACCAAAGAATCTACTGTTAAATGTGGTGTTGCCCCATGTCCACCTTTCCCAAATACTTCTATTTCAAAAGAGTCCATGGCAGCCATCATAGGACCTTTTCCCACCCCTATTGTTCCAACTGGATTGGATGAACCAAACGTGAGCTCCGTAAATAACATCCACGCCTTCTAAACAACCATCTTCAATCATTGATTTAGCGCCTCCAGGAATCTTCTCCTCGGCAAATTGATGAATAAACACTACATTACCTTCTATTTCTTCCTTTACTTCACTTAATACCTTTGCTACTCCTAGTAATGAAGCTGTGTGAATGTCATGGCCGCAGGCGTGCATCACCCCAGGAACCCTTGACTTGTACTCTACTTCATTTTCTTCCTGAATAGGTAATGCATCAAAATCTGCTCGTAACGCTACTGTCTTTCCAGGTTTTCCACCTTTTAATAGTCCGACTACTCCTCTACCACCAACTCCAGTTCTAACCTCTAACCCTAGCGAATTTAAATAGTCGGCGATTTTCTTTGGCGTATCCACTTCTTGAAATGAAAGTTCTGGATACATATGAAGGTCTCTACGAAATTCCACTAAATCTAAATAGATTTCATCTATTCTTTCAAATAATCGGTCTAATATCTTCATAATGAGCACTCCTTTTCCAGAAACTTTTTTGTCATTTTTTTAATGCATTAAAGAACCTTACTCTATCGAAAGTTTTTGATAACTTCCTAAACAAATGCTATTAGCTCTTTTCGTTTTTAAAGATTAAAAAGGGATTCCTCCCTAATCTGTAGAAAATACAGATGTCTCATCCGTATCCTAGAGTGAAAGAAGGAAGTCCCTTTTGTGGAATTTAGAAAGACTTGATCTTTTTTGTCGTGAAGCAAGTTACTATGGTTCTTATACATCTACTTACCAAATAGTCTCTTAATAAGACATTAGTTGAAATTCAGATGCTTTTTTTTCCTTTATATAGTCTTGATACTCTCTTGTAGAAGCTAGGATCTCAATACCAATATTTCGATCCTTTATATCTAGTTGATTAAATTTAGATATATATAGTAGAATCTTTTCTGCTTCTACTTTAACTGTCCTTGTAAAATCAATCATTAATAAACCTTCGTATGAGCCCTCACCAATATAAACTTTAACACGAAACACTCCATTGTTAGGAATGACATACGGTTTTTGTATACAAATATTTGATACAGTAAATTCTGTTATTTGATCATTTTTCCCCAGATCAATAAATGTTGCTTCAATATGATAGGGTCGGCCCAACAATTCATTTACTAACGACATACTGCCCTGTTCTACATAATGACGAATGAACGTACTACCAACTTTAGCATTATATCGTTTAACAGGTTCGATAATATCTACTTGATATCGTCCTTCACTTTTATGCTTCAGATATTCTGGAGTACCAGTCCCTTTTGAGCCAAACCTGTAATCAAACCCTACAACAATATGTTTAATATTTAATGGTAGGATAAAAAGTTCTATAAAATCTTGAGGTTGTACTTTAGACAAAGTTGGACTAAATTGAACAATGTATGTTGTATCAACACCCATACTTTTAAACATTTCAAGCTTATCTTCCAACGGGGTCAAATACCTTGAATAATCTCCCTTTCCCAAAACTTCTTTTGGATGAGGATGAAAGGTCATAACAGCATTTGTTAATTTTTTCTTTTTCGCTATTCGAATTCCAGTTTGAATTAGTTGTTGATGACCTACGTGAACACCATCAAAATAGCCAATAGAAACAACAGAAGAAAAGTAATATTCTGATAAATCTAAAGGGTAAGATAGATAACATACTTCCAATGTCTCACCCTCCTTTTTATAGTTTTTTAGGAAGATTAAATGACTTATTTTAAATCAGCTTTATATAATCTTTTAATTTCACTATTAGCTTCTGGTAAGTCCAGATGGTTACGGATAAATTTAACCACTTCTTTACGATCATAGGATCTGTATAGTTCAGATTGAATAACTGGTGCATTTGTAGAATTGGTATTTTCAAATAATGCTACTCTCGTTGCATGACTACTACATGTAAGGTCCCACAAGAAGTTAAAGAATTTGTTTTTCTCTCTTGCTGTTACACCTGCACCTGGTAAATATTCTTCGAAAATAGGGCCTACTTCTGGATGATCCCATACTTTACTTGTAAAGCGGCTAATTAATCCTTGTCCGCTTAGATCACGAAGAATATGCATCACTCGCGGATAATGGACGATAGACTGTAATCTTCCAGCCGTTACAAATTCAGTAGAAGGCACTAACACCCCATTCCACATCTCTGCTTCTTCTTCTGCGGCTAATATATGTGCCTTTAATGAAGCAGAATAAGAAATAACTTCAGCCACCGAATCTCTAACACCTTGGAAGGAGTCCGTTCCAAGGATATCAACCATCGTTTGCACAGCACCGACGAAAATCTCTGAACGGTACATTAGACGAGCTAATATATGCCAGTGACATAGCGCACATGACTCTCGATATAAGCCTAATAATGTTAAATTTTGAAAACTAAAAACATATTCACGGGGGATGAACACATGATCAAAAAGCATCATGTTATCGGTTTCCTCTCCTTGTGAATCGATTGGATGATCCTCAAATTCAGAATTTGGAGACGTTACAGGCTCACGAAGAACTAATGTTAAACCTGGGGAATTAATTGGAACTGCACACCATAGTGCCGCATCAGGGTCTAAGTTTGGAGAAGTCGCTGTCGATACAGTCGCAAAATGCCCTTGTACTCCTACTGACCCACATGGTTTTGCTCCACATAAAACAATTCCATCCGGACGCTCTTCTACCACTCTTAACGTCCCTTTTTTCTGATCTGGTGGTAAATTTTTATCTGTTTGGACATCTGGAATTAAATCGGCACTGATCACATTATGTTTTTGACTAAAATCAATAAATTTCCTTACATTTTCCGCATACTCAGGATTTTCTTTTTCGATCTTATCAATAATTGATAGAAATCCCATTGCCATCATCGAACCATAATCATTTGGTCGTCCAAAAACTCCAAGAGTGCTATACGTGCTCAAACGTAGCATCTCACGTCGACGTTTTAAATCCTCTTTCGTTTTTGGAACTAACCAACCTGTGCTATACCTCTTGCCATCCTCTGGGCTGACAAAAGTGGTAATATCCCGTGTCTCTGGATCAAATTGTGAATCATAAACCTTTGCTAGATTATCAATACCGCGTTTCAGAGCAGGATGAGTCGTCACATCCGCAATCTCGTTTCCTTGGGCGTCAATGACTCTTCTGCCGTCACGAAGACTCTCTTTATACTGTTCACCTGTCATTAAGTGAGGTTCTGGCCCCTTACTTAATACTTCTTTAAGTTTGTTTGAAGTTGTAATTACGCTCATTTCTCAAACCCCTTTCACTATGTCAGATTGTAATTCTGGAATTCTCCCATCATAATATGGGAGATCAACAGTCCGTGCTTGATACGTCCCTTCGTCGATACACTTCCTAACATGAAGGGCAATCTCCTCCATTGTCGCAAACCAGACATCTCCTTTTTCATGCATATATTGAATCATTTTATCGACTCTTGCACATCGCGCCAATCTTCCTGACACAAAAGGATGCCACACAGATACCCATAATCCACCATGTTCCCAAGCTGCTTCAAATTCAGCCATATACACTTCCATAGCTCGATCTGGTGAAGCGATTGGCATGGCATATCCAAAATCATGGTTATGAGTATATTGGGGCCAATCGTCCATTCCCCAGTGAGTTGGTAATTCAATTACTTCTTTTGATGATCGATCCTTCAAAATATAGGGCATATCATCTGCCATTAACGAAGACTCATATAAAAACCCTTCTTGCGCTAAGAGACTAGTTGAATGTCTAGAGTAATTATACATTGGGGCTCTCCAGCCTCTTGGTCGCTGCCCTGTGTACTTTTCGATTACTTCTATACTCCGTTTAAACCAGTATGCTTCTTCCTCAGCAGACAATTCATTTGGGTGCTCGTGCAAATATCCATGATGAGCGATTTCATGTCCATCTTTAAGGATTAACTCTACCATTTTTGGATATCTCTCTATACACCATGCTGGTATGAAAAAGGTTTGTTTCATATCATACTTTTTATACATATCAAGGATGCGCGGAACCGCAACTTCATCATATTTCAACCATGATGCTGTGGATATTTTTGTGTCTGCTGCATCTGGATGAGCTAAGTGCAAAATACTATCAGTATCTACATCAAATGTAATTGCCACTGCGCACTTTGCTCCATTAGGCCATGCAATACGATTTTGAATCATTCAATCTCCTCCTTTATTATTCTTTATCTGGAATCACCGCAATTGCTTCAATTTCAATCAAAAGATCCTCGAAGGCAAATCCGGAAATTCTAATCCCCGTACCCGCGGGACCAGGATCAGACAAATACTCCATCCGGACTTTCGTCATCTTTTCCCAAAACTCTGTCGTTTCTTGTTCATCTCCATCAAATACATAGTAGGTGTTTAACTTAACGATATCTTTTAAATCTGCGCCTACTTCATTTAATACTTTACGAATATTTTCAAAACAATTTCTTGTTTGAACTTCAATATCTCCAACACCTATTGTTTTGCCATTTTCATCTGCAGAGATTTGACCTCCTACAAAAATGAGATTCCCTACTTTCCATCCTTGTGAGAACGGAACAGGCATACTCCAATCCCAGTGATCCTTAGGCATTATTCTTGTCTTATTCATCATTTCACCTCATTAAAATTTTTTAATCTTCTGTTCTTTACTTCGATCTACTACCAACAGTTCACTCTACTTTAAGTACCCCCTTTCAAATCATCATTAGAATGGCTTATATAATTATTAGAACATTCTATATTTTCTGTTTTAATATACCGTCTGGACTGTTTATTTGTCAACAAAAAAATTTATTCTGAATTCGCTCTTGATTGAAGTATAAAAGTATATAAAAGTAGTATTTCAAAATATTTTTTCTCTCTTTCATCATCTTATTCATCAAAAAATCTTTATCACCTTAAGCAAGGACATGACTAGTATATACTTTGACTTTTTATACACTAGTATGTAGGATAATAAAGTAAAACAATTCTAAAATTTTGAAACTGGAGGAAATTAGTGACTACTCGAAGAGCACTTCTTACACGTGAAAATATTTTAATAAAAGCATGTGAACTGCTAGCAAGAGAAGGAGTTACACACTTAACCATTGAAAAAGTTGCCAAAGAAGCAGGCATAAGTAAAGGAGGGTTGCTATATCATTTTCCCTCAAAAGAAGCCCTCATTAAGGCAATGATCGATGATATGTTAAAAAGATCTAATGAGGATATTGAAGAAAGGCTAAAAGTTGATGATAGTGCCTCTGGTCAATGGCTTCGTGCATTTATACAGACGACCTTTGGTGAATATGGCCGAAAAGATCTAATTAGTCCTGCATTACTTTCGACTTTGCTTGCAAATCCAGATTTGATTGAATCTTGGCGCAATACTTATGGTGATTGGACTGAAAATATCGAAAAAGACAATAACAATTTGATTATCGCCACTATTGTTCGCTTAGCTTGTGAAGGACTTTGGTTTACTGATTTACTCGACTTTAACCCAGTAAAAGGAGAATTACGTCAACAAGTCCTTGAGACACTACTAGACTTAACTAAACGGGATAGCTTATAAATGTGAGCTAACTTTCCTTTAGTTACTTGCTATATTGCAGTTTGCAACTAAATAAGATCTATCTGTGAGTTTGATTCATATAATCAATCACAACATCTGAGGGCCTTATACAAAATCTATTGTTCTTATTAAAACGAACTAGTGTGCTTCGGTAGAATCCGTGAGCTACACTAGCCCCTTAGTTGTTTTATTTCTGTTTATTTCACTTCAGCAATATGACCAACATTAACGCTTCATCTATCTTTTTATTTAGAGGTTATATATTTTATTAGACAACCGTTTCTTTTTGTTCTAATTCATCTGTAAAGCTTCCAAATTGACGATGAAAATGTAATAGAGGTTGTTTAAATTCTCCCATCGTAACATGCTCCACCAAGCCAATAAAAATGGTATGATCTCCTGCAACAACAACATTGTCTACTTTGCAATGGATATGTGCTAACGCCTCTTTTACCCTATATGTTTTTCCAATAGAATCAAAGTCGACGAACTCTTCGAAAAATTTGGGAACTCCTGGTTTTGCCCCAGCTTTTGCTACTGTAACTTGATCATCACTTAATATGCTTACGCCAAAACGCTGTTGTTTTATGATTGCATCAGTACTTGCATTATTTGTAAATAAACTAATCAATAGCAATGGAGGTGACATCGAGATCGAACAACACGCACTAACCGTTACACCCCATGGTCGTTCGTCAACTTCAGTCGTTACCACTGTTACTCCTGTAGCTAAACGACCCATTGATTCTTTAAATAACTCTATTGCTTGCTCCATCTTCTATTTCTCCTTTCATTATCTAATTATGAGCTTTTTGAAAGATTTTACTTTCTGAAGGAAACGAGCAACTATTTATCAAAAATATGCCCGCTCCTTCACAATTTTTCATTCAAATTAATTCTTTTAGCATTACTTTAAATCATGAACATACAATTGTTTAATTTCACGGTTTACATCTGGTAAATCGAGATAGTCACGAATGAACTTAACAGATTCTTTACGATCATAAGATCTGTACAGTTCAGAACGAATTACCGGTGCATTTGTAGCATTCGTATTTTCAAATAAAGCTACTCTGGACGCATGACTACTACATGTGAGATCCCACAAGAAATTGAAGAACTTATTTTTCTCTCTAGCTGTTACACCAGCACCCGGTAAATACTCTTCTAATATAGGACCGATTTCAGGGTGATCCCACGCTTTACTTGTAAAGCGACTAATTAACCCTTGTCCACTTAAATCACGAAGAATATGCATAATTCGCGGATAATTTTCGATTGAATAAAGTCTTCCAGCAGTTAAAAACCTTGTTGAAGGTACTAACACTCCATTCCAAATTTCCGATTCTTCTTCTGCTGCTAATATAGCCGCCTTTAATGTTGAGGAATAAGTAATCACTTCAGCTACTGCATCTCTCACCCCTTGGAAGGAATCCGTTCCAAGGATATCAACCATTGTTTGCACTGTACCAACGAAAATTTCTGAACGATACATTAGACGTCCTAATATATGCCAGTGAAACAGTGCCCCAGATTCTCTATACAAACCTAACATTTTTATATTTCTTAAGCTAAAGACATATTCACGTGGCAAGAATACATGATCAAAAAGCATCATATTATCGGTTTCCTCACCGTGTGAATCAATAGGATGATCCTCAAATTCAGAATCCGGTGAAGTTACAGGCTCCCGCAAGACTAACGTCAAACCTGGTGAATTAATAGGAACTGCGCACCAAAGCGCAGCTTCAGGCTCTAAGTTTGCAGAAGTAGCTGTTGATACTGTTGCAAAGTGCCCTTGAACACCTACTGATCCAACAGGCTTTGCCCCGCATAAAACAATCCCATCAGGTCGTTCTTCTACCACTCTTAATGTCCCTTTTTTCTGATCCGGTGGTAAATTTTTATCTGTTTGGACATCCGGAATCAAATCGGCACTGATCACATTATGTTTTTGGCTAAATTCAACAAATTTCCGTACATTTTCTGCATACTCTGCATTTTCCTTTTCGATTTTATCAATGATTGACAGAAATCCCATCGCCATCATTGAACCATAATCATTTGGTCGTCCAAAAACCCCAAGAGTACTATACGTACTTAAACGCAACATCTCACGTCTTTTTTTGTAGTCTTCTTTCGTTTTTGGGACTAGCCAACCTGTGCTATATCTTTTGCCATCCTCTGGGTTCACAAAAGTCGTAATATCTCTCGTATCAGGATCAAATTGTGAATCGTAGATTTTCGCTAAGTTATCAATTCCACGCTTCAATGCGGGATGAGTTGTCACATCCGCAATTTCGTTACCTTGAGCGTCTATTACTCTTCTACCATCTCTTAAGCTTTCTTTATATTGTTCACCTGTCATTAAATGAGGCTCTGATCCCTGACTCAATACTTCCCTTAGTTTGTTTGAAGTTACAATAACACTCATTTTATTTATACCCCTTTCAGTGCATCAGTTTGAAGTTCAGGAATTCGTCCTTCATAGTAAGGCAGGTGAACAGTTCTTGGTTGGTATGTCCCGTCATCGACACATTTCTTAACATGAAGGGCAATCTCCTCCATTGTCGCAAACCAGACATCTCCTTTTTCGTGCATATATTGAATCATTTTATCGATTCTTGCACAACGAGCCAATCTTCCAGACAGAAATGGATGCCATACCGTTACCCACATTCCACCATATTCCCAAGCAGCATCAAATTCAGCAATCCAGCCTTCCATCGCTTTGTCTGGTGAAGCAATCGGCATAGCATAACCAAAATCATGGTTATGTGCATACTGAGGCCAATCATCCATTCCCCAATGAGTCGGCAACTCTATCAATTGATTTGATGTAGTTGGATTTTTCAACATATACGGTATGTCGTCTGCCATTAATGATGAATCATATAAAAATCCTTCTTGCGCTAACAAGTCAAGTGAATGCTTAGAGAAATTCCACCATGGCGCTCTCCATCCTCTTGGTCGTTGTCCTGTATGTTTTTGAATGACATCTATACTGCGTTGAAGCCAGTACAGCTCTTCTTCTTTAGACACTTCATTTGGGTGCTCATGTAAATACCCATGGTGAGCAATTTCGTGCCCATCTTTAAGAATAGCCTCTACGTAATTAGGGTATCTTTCTATACACCATGCTGGTATAAAAAAGGTTTGTTTCATATCATACTTTTTATACATTTCGAGAATACGTGGGATCGCAACCTCGTCGTATTTTAACCAGGAATTTGATGAAATCTTTGTATCTGCGGAGTCTGGATGATCTAGGTGAAGAATACTATCCGTATCGACATCAAAAGTAATAGCTACTGCGCATTTTGCTCCATTTGGCCAAGGGATTGGATTTTTAATCATTTTTTCTCCTCCTTTATGATCGCTATTGCTTCTACTTCTATTAAAAGATCTTTCCACATTAACCCTTTAACACGAATGGCTGTCCCAGCCGAACCAGGGTCAGATAGGTATTCCATTCTCACTTTCGTCATCTTTTCCCAAAACTCTGTCGTTTCTTGCTCGTCTCCATCAAATACATAATAGGTGTTTAGTTTCACGATATCTTTCATATCGGCGCCTACCTCATTTAGCACTTTACGAATATTTTCAAAAACATTTCGTGTTTGAACGGCAATATCACCACTACCTATTGTGTTCCCATCTTCATCACCAGAGACTTGACCACCTACAAAGATCATATTTCCTACTTTCCATCCTTGTGAGAAAGGAACAGGCATACTCCAATCCCAGTGACCTTTTGGCATAATTCTTGTTTTTTCCATCGTTTCACCTCACATACGAATCGTTTTGCCATTTACTGTTGCGCACTTTTTACTAAACCACCCCCTTCCGAAAATCAATTCTAAATATTACGAATATTAAATGTATAACTATTATGAAAATATCCAAATTTTAAAATAAGATTTATATGGTCTTTTTCTCGGTTTGTATCGGCTCAGTTATTTCTTTCCCAGCAGAGATTGTACTTTTTACAAATAAATAGTATAGTACTCCCCCAACAATCGCTGAAGAAATAAAGCTAATATCAATTCCACCAACCACATCAACCAATGGTCCTACATAAACACTGGTATACGTAAATAACAAACCGATTATCACGGCAACAACCCAAGATGCAACTGCAGGAATATTAAATCCATTCGAATACTCATAAATTCCACCTTTTGATTCATGCAATTGGAGTGGTGAATATTCTCCTTTAAAAAGGTAATGTCCAATTAAATTGATTGTTATCCACGGAGAAATGCCAACGATAATGAGAAGAACAAATGCGTCAATAAGATATGCGAAATCATAAACAAATACTCCTAAGAAAACGATTATTAATGCTACCGCACTAACAATGACTGTTGTTATGATCCGATTTAATCCCCAACCAATAGTTTCTAGCCCAAGACCTGCACCATACAAAGCAAAGCTCCCTTGCGTTAAACTTCCAATTAATCCTACTAATATCAAAGGGAAGATAAACCATATAGGAGACAACTGAATAAGCCCTTCTACTAATGGGACTTCCATGCTTTCAAACAATGTCATGAAATAAGATGCACTAACCATTGATAAAAAACAACCTACAAAAATTCCACCACCAGTTCCTAGCATAATCGAACGGGCACTATTTTTATTTGGAACATATCGAGCATAGTCATTAATAAAAGGTGCCAATGAAACAGGGAGTGATATTCCTAAACTTACAGATAATAACCAAGTACTCCAGAAACCACCTAAAAGGTACTCTCCTCCTTGGTACGAAGCATCAAACTGGGGATTAAATACAAAAATCGACAAAATAATAATTCCACCAACTACCCATATCCCAATCTTTTCAATCACTAGAACTAATGCATGTCCATAAGTGGCAACTATACTTGTAATGACGAGTATAATCAATGCACCAATTGCTATAGATCCGCTCCCTTCAGACCAATTAAACAATCTATGACCACCATGTACAATTGCTTGCGATCCCGTCCAAACAGTTAACGCATAAAAACCAAGGGCAACGAAAATTGTTAATGCTGCACCTATTACTCTTCCTTTTATTCCAAAGTGAGCTCCACTAGCAACTATTCCATTTGTTCCTGTTTTTTGTCCTAAAAGAGCTATTGGACTTACTAATACTGAACCTATCAAAAGACCAATGGTCAGAGCCCAAAACGAGGCCCACCAACCTAAACCAAATACAACAGGAAGTGCACCAATAAGCATAACAGGAAAGCAGATTTGTGCACCTGCAAGAGCAAAGAACACATTCCAAGGATTAGAATTTCGTTCGGATTCAGGTATATAATCAACCCCTTTAGTTTCAACTTTCCTTTCCAGTTCAACTTTACTATTTTTCTCCAAATCAATTCACACCCCTTTTAATTAATTGAAAATTTTTAATTTTCACAATAACATTACCGTCTGGACAGTATAGTTGTCAATATAAAAATTCCTGTTTTATTTCGACATTACCTGATTAATATTTTGCTTCTTTTACAACGTTCTCGTACTTTTAATACTTTTAACATTACTAGTAGCTTCTACACAAACGGTATTAACCTTGAATTAAATCTGCTTCCTCGAATATACTCTACCGATCTAATATTATTAATAATTAAAAATTTTAGAATTTTCAATATTACATTACCGTCCAGACAGTATAGTTGTCAATATTAAATTTTATGATTTCTGTTTTTTATTATAAATTGTATTTTAAAGTTTGTTATTAATCTTGTGAAATTTGGTTACATGCTTTATTAAATATGCATCCTTGAACGAATACCAAAATATGTATTTAAACAACCGATTTAAATTATATTAATATAATTTAAATCGGTCTTTCAAAAAACGAATTATCAGAGTGACTTACCTAATATGACAAAGTTTGCGCTTGCTCTTAAATACAGAGACGACTCAAACGTTTCTTGATCTTTAGGGGAAAGAGACAAGAATAACACGTTTGAAGGAGATCTATACTAGTTATAGTTTAATACGCTTTCATATCTATTAATTTTTCTTAAATTAGTTAACATCATTAATATTTACCCTCACACCTACTACTATTCTTTTTTATAGATTCATCTAAAAGAAAAAACATAAAATTCAAGTAGAGTCAGATGATAATGATGTTTTACAAACAGGTTATTATCATCAAGTGATTATAACAATTTTATTGAAATAATTAAAAATAAAGATTTGAATCTTCAAACGCTTTTAAATATCCTGGCTTTAAAATCGAATTAATTAACAAAAGCCTAGGAGATTTAGATGTAATTAACTCCTGATGCAATTACATACAACCATATGATTGAAGGACGACAAATGAAAAAGATAGATTTACTATTTATTGTAATTAATTAGAGTGTTGAAATACGTTAGTAAAGATAGATCGTTCTGTTTAAAATAGTGAAATTTTCTACATTCAAACAAACATCCACCCTTTCCCTTCCTCTTGCATAGAGTAGAGAAGAAAAAAGAAAGGGTGGATTTTTTTATGCATGATATACCTGTCACTGGTTTTTTGTATCGTTCTGATGATGGACCAGAGCATTCACATCACCTCTATCTCACCACATGGGATCGACAACCGATTCATACTCATTCCTTTCAAGGGACGACATCATTTGAAGTTGGGCATACCCATCAATATGCAGGAACAACCGAGCCTGCTCCAAGTGGGGTGCCGCATACCCATTCGTATTTTACGTTTACAACCTTTAACGATGGCCACAAGCATACCATTCGTGGCATGACAACCGTTGATGGTATGGTTCCGCATCAGCATCACTACAGTGGGGAAACGAGCAGGTAGCTGGTTCCTTAAAGTGTAAGTTGCTCATTATCTGACTGTACGTGCTCCAATTGATTCCTTAGGGCATATAACTAAAATGTACACTTTAACTTTTAGGGAGGCAAAACCATGGAACAACAACCGTTTATGATGAATGAGGATCAATCTGCTTTAATGAATAGCGAGTATATAGAAGATAGACAAATGCCATATCATTATCCAAGACCAAGACCACGCCCAAGACCATATTATCACCATCAATATCCCCATCACTATCCATACTACAATCCTTTCTCACTCCTGTTCTTTCCACCTTATTATTATCCGTATGGATATGGCGGGTATGGCGGGTATGGCGGGGGCTATGGTGGATACGGAGGGTATTAAGACCTTCTTTCAAGAGCCGGCAGTGTGAACTGTTTGGCTTTTTTGCCGTTCATGGGAATACGATTGGCAGCTGATTTATCTGCTTATTTCCATTTATCCTAAACATTCTGCTATTTTTGTCGATAAATAGGATATAGATCATGCGATACGGGGCAAAATCAGCGAAAGATGATGACGCAAAGCTAAAGGGGCTTCCATGACGAACGGTCATAATGCTAGCCAGCTACCGCAAGAACGTCCTCTGTATGATTATTTTTTATGAAAATGGAGGCATTTGATGTTTTTAACACCGGAAGAGATTTATAAGAAGAAACAAGTTAAAAAGTTTATCGTGAAATTTATCATGCTACCACTCATCGCCGTAATGGTTGGTGGAGCTGTCGCTTTGTTGGGAAATATGATGTGAACAAGTAGGGTCTGACCTCTCATATGGGGGCAGATCCTTTCGTCTTTATTAGGCTTAGTTATAGGAGCCGTGGGAATATATTCGATTCACTGAAATGGTGGTTGATCCCTTAAACTGTTAAGAAACACCTAAAAGGATAAGAGTTTTCCTAAAAACACAGGAATATTGAACTAGATTAAATGAAAGTAAATAAGCCAAAATACACTGTGATCAATGTCGAAATTCAGCGAAAATACTTGTAACCATATCGTACAAGGGCAAAGCCATTGAAAAGTGGCGACGCAAAACTAAAGGGGCTAAAGCACTGTGCTATGCCAGCCAGTTACCGAAACGGGCGTCCGTATGGTCATGATGATAAGGGAGGTTTTAACGATGCTTAGACAAGCAAAATTATTATGGCATTCTACTAGGTACCGTTTTAATGTTATCGCCTTTAATGACTGTTTAGATGATGACATGAAAAAGCAATTCAAACTTAAAATTCACTATCATGAAGAAAAGATAAGAGGACTTGAAGCGCTCAGATAAGAGTGCTTTTTTAATGGAATAATGGAAGAGGATGCTGCGTCATTGCATGTAAGGCTTTCTTATTGGTTACAATAGGAAACAACCTATGATGGAGTGATTCGGATGCCTGAGACGTTTGAAAAGAATAAAATTGTTCACTATGTTCATCGTCTAATGCAAAGAAGAGAGTCTTTGCTGCAACAATTAAAGGATGGTGAACTAGTGGAGCTACGGCAAGTCACGTTAGGTGAAGTGAAGGCTTGTGACCTCGTGATTAAGGAAATCACCAAAGAATTTGGGTTAACAGAGCAAGACGCGCAGATGCCCTAGACGATCTATTATCTTTCGTGAGTTGTTTTTACATTTTTTAACAATGGTACTTTTCTTGATTTTACGTTCCATTCGTTTAATAATAGATTTATAAAACATTTACAATAGGTTAAAAGTACCAATTTTTTATTTTTTACAAGTTTCTCATAGAGTTCTTTTCACTCACACGTTTCCGCTTGGAATATGTGTGTTTTTTTCTAGCGCTGGCTGCTTTTTCATTCTATTTAAAAGGAGATTCAACATGACACACTTACCACAACTTTTACTCGATCAAGTCTTTGATCAAATGTCTGATATCTCTATTATTTTTAAAGTCGATGACGGGCGATTTTCCTTTTTAGCAGCCAACAAGCCAGCATATGAAGCTGGTTTTCGTGAAGATCTAGCAAGCGATGAAACGCTTGATCAGCTTTTATCTCAAGCCTATCGTTTAGGAACATCACATCGAGCTGTGAAGACGGTAAGTGCTAAGACGTACGATCTGATCGCAACCACAATTTTAAATGATAACAAGATCGGCACACATATTTTGGTGATTGGAAGAAACGTGACGAAACAGAAGAAAAATGAGAAGGAGCTTATTCAAACGAAAGCCTTTCTTGAAGCGTTTTTAGCGAGTATAACAGACGGGATTGTTGTGACAGATACGAACCAACAGATTATGCGGATCAATAAAAGCTTTTCTACTTTATTCGGATGGGCGGAAGCAGACGTCATCGGTGCCACCCTTGATGAGCTGAATTTTATTCCAGACGACTACCACAAAGAGAATCAAGAGCTCGACCAGGAATTACTGCAAGGAATCAATCGACCCTTCTACCGCACTGTGCGTAAGCGAAAGGATGGCAGCCTGCTTTATGTGAATGGCTCCTATTCGGCCCTTAAGGGAGAAGACGGTGAGATTATTGGTCTGATTGGGATTTACCGTGATATTAGTGAGCAAATCGAGAAGGAACGCCAATTGGAGGAAAGTAAGCTAAATTATCAATCGTTCTTCACGCATCATCCAGATCTCGTTTTTCAATTAAATGTACAAGGTCAGGTAAAAAATGTGAACCGCACCCTTGAGGAGGTTACTGGCTATATACTAAAAGAATTGCTCGGCCAATCCTTTGCTCCCTTGATGAGTCCAGATACTTTGGATCATACTGTGGAAAATTTTAAAGCTGTTAGCCAAGGTGAAACGAGATACTATGAATCTGCAATCTTGAATACGGAGGGCGAGCGCATTGATCTCGACGTGACAAGTGTTCCTATTATCGTAAACGGTGTCACAACTGGTGTGTTTGGGGTTGCGCGAAATATTAGTGACAAAAAGGCACAAGAGCGAAGAATTGAGGAAAGTGAAGCAAGGTATCGCTTAATTACGGAAAATATGATGGATCTTGTTGCACAAATTGATCAGGCCTTCTCCATTTCTTATGCTTCTCCCTCTTACGAAACAGTCGTCGGTATTCAGCTGCAGAAGGGCGACCCCTTTCCTTTTGAGCGTGTTTATGAGGAAGATTTTCAAAGAGTGCGAGATGCGATTTTGCATGTCATCGAAACACACGAGGATGAAGCGTTAGAGTATCGCTTCCAGCATGGTGATGGTCATTATATTTGGCTCGATAAAAAACTGACAGCGGTTTTAGATGAGCACGGAACCTTTCAGCACGTCCTTTGTGTCTCAAGAGAGGTGACCGAACGGAAGCGACAAGAGGCTGAATTAGAGAAAATGGCTTTCTATGATGAATTAACGGGTGCTGCGAATCGACGGTTATTTATGGAACGACTGACTGCTGCGATGGAGCAAGCCAAACAGGATGAGCAAGCCTTTTCGGTCATGTGCTTCGATTTTGATCGATTTAAATGGGTCAATGATACATTAGGGCATGATGTTGGAGATGAATTGCTCATCCAGTTTGTGACACGAATCAAAGCCTATATTCGCAAATCAGATACGCTCGCTCGTCTTGGTGGAGATGAATTTGCGGTCTTACTACCTGATCTTTCTTCCGCTGAGGAAATTGAGAAGTTGGCGAAACGCTTTTTAGAAGCTCTACAAGAGCCTTGGAGTGTCAAAGGTTATGAATTCGAGACAACCTCCTCTATCGGTATCGGCATCTTTCCTTTTTGTGGGAATGATCTTCTTTCGTTAATGAAGCATGTGGATCAAGCACTGTACAAGGCGAAGCAGCTCGGAAAAAATAATTATTACTATTGTCGTCATCATGATCAAACGATTAAGGCTAATTCTTATATTTCGTTTGAAGACGATGTCAAGCAAGCCATTCGTCAAAATGAATTTTTCTTAGTCTATCAACCTACGTTTAATCTAGCAACAATGGAGGTCGAATCGATTGAAGCGTTGATTCGCTGGCAGCATCCGAAAAAAGGCGTCATCGCTCCGCAAGCCTTTATTTCTCGTGCCGAGGAGCTTGATCTAATTATTCCGATTACACGCTGGGTTCTTATGCAAGTTGGGATGCAAATGAAGCGTTGGCAGTCTGCTGGCTTTAAGATGGTGCCCGCCTCGATCAATATTTCACCTAAACATTTTGAGAACGGCACTCTCATCGAGGATATCGTTGCTGCTATCGAAAAGGCGGAGATTGAACCACAATACCTGATGATTGAAATGACAGAGGGAACAATGATCAGCGATGTTGCTAAAACCATTGAAACAATTGAACAGCTAAAGGAGATTGGCGTCAAGCTCGCGATCGATGATTTCGGAACTGGCTTCTCCTCCCTCTCTTATTTAATGAAATTTCAAGTTGATGTACTGAAGCTCGATCAGTCCTTTGTCCAGGAGTTAACGGATCAAAAAAATGCATCTCTTGTTCACTCCGTCGTCTCTCTTGCGCATAACCTAAATTTGCGCGTCATCGCCGAAGGAATTGAAACAAATGACCAATACCAAATCCTTCGTCAATACGGCTGCGATATCGGTCAGGGCTACTTCTTCAGCAAGCCTTTGATGGCTGATCAGCTTGAAAGCCTATTTCTGATTGGGGAATAGTGCTTTATCGGTGGGAGCAGCGGTCGTGCTTACTACTTATCGGCCGAGTAGGAAGGTTTATCGGTCAAAGTGAGTGGTTTATCGGCCGAAGCGAGCACTGTATCGGCCGAATTCAGCTACTTATCGGCCAAGCGACGTATTACAACAAATTTCGTCACACACGCAAAAAGGCTACCCAGCACACATCAGAATCACTGACTGATGGGCAGCCTTTCTTTTTTTTAAGGTAAATGAAGCTTCAGTGCATGGCCGGGCATCGGTTGGCTGAAGTAATATCCTTGTCCTTCATCGCACGCTTCTTCTTTTAAGTATCTCAACTGAACTTCATTTTCAATCCCTTCTGCGACGACATCCATTTTTAGACTATGAGCTAATGAGATAATCGCTGAGGTGATGCGCTTTCCATTCAAATCTGCGCTAATGTCATCGATAAAGGTGCGATCGACTTTCACTTTATCGAACGGGTATTGCCGTAGATAGCTTAAAGACGTATACCCTGTACCGAAATCATCAATCGAGATTGAAATGCCCTCTTGCTTTAGCTTCATCAGGCTTTCTTTAATGAATTCCACATCTTCTAACAGAATACTCTCTGTCACCTCAAGCTCTAGCCACTTTGCTTCTAAGCCTGTTTCATTGAGGGTATTCAACACACGCTCAACAAAGCTTGCGTCTTGTAATTGTTTAGAAGAAATATTGACCGCTACTTTGAAAGGCGCAACGCCAGAATCTTGCCAATTTTTATTTTGACGACAGGCTGTTTGTAGGACCCATGTCCCGACGGTAATCATTTGACCACTTTCCTCTGCAACGGGAATAAAGTCACTCGGCGGAACCAGTCCGAGCTCTGGGTGATGCCAACGAATTAACGCTTCTACCGCAATCAGCTTCTCTGCTTTCAAATCAACAATTGGTTGATAATGCAGCTCAAATTCTTCGTTTTCAATCGCCAGCTTCAAATCACGCTCGATGACCAGCTTTTGGCTAGCTTTTAGGTCAAGCTCTTCTGAATAAATCGTGTAGCCATTCCTTCTAAATTTTTTCGTATAGTACATCGCTGTATCAGCGTTTCTGATCAGATCGTGTACACGATCTTCAGACCCTTTGCTAAACACAATGCCGATACTGGCTGAAATCGTCACAGAATGACCGCCCACATTAAAGGGCTCAGTTAGCACGTGATTCAGCTGTTCAACTACTTTGATCGTTTCTGCTTGAGACGTTTTTGGGAGAAGAATCGTAAATTCATCGCCAGCTAACCGACTAATGGTATCTGTTGAACGGAGGCTGTGCTTGAGTCGTTCTGAGACCATTTTGAGAAACTCATCACCAATATGGTGTCCTAAGGAATCATTGATAAATTTAAAGCGGTCTAAATCGAGAAATAAAACAGCAAATCGATCCTGCTCCCCCCTTGAGAATTTAATGATTTGACCGAGACGATCCTCGAATAGCTTACGATTTGGTAAGTTTGTCAGTGGATCATAGAAAGCAAGCTGCTCCATATGCTGATCATAGAGAATCTTTTGGGTAATGTCTCTAGCAATTCCATATGTTCCGACAATTTCTCCGTTTATTTTCATGGGGAAATGGGTCGCATTGATATGGACACATTCGCCATCTTTTCGTGTCATAACGAGATTGGAGCTGCTTGAGATTCCTGCTTTCGCATCCTCAAAATGTTTAATCGTCTTCGCTAAATCGTTTGCGCTAACAAGTGGCATAAAGAACATTTCCTTTAATTCCTCAAGCGAATAACCGGTTAGAGCTTCACTTGCTGGATTGGCACTCATACATGTTCCATCATTCTGAAAAGTGAAGATCGCATCAGGACTGTTATGAAGAAGCGCTTCGTAGCGATCATTGCTTTCCTGCAAAAGCTGTTGGGCCTCCACCTGTTCCGTGATGTCAATAATCGTCCCAAACAAGACAACTTTTCCATACATTTCTGCAGCTGAGGCATGAACTTCGGTATAGATTAATCTACCATTCTTCTTATATTGCCGGATTTTGTAGCGGACTTCTTTCTCTTCTCCCTGTAGTCTTTTATTTATATTAGTTTGACTCAAAGGAAAATCATCTGGATGAACAATGCTCTCTATGTTTACCTCACCGTTCGTTAATTCCTCTTTCGTATATCCTAAAAGATTGGCATAATAGCGATTCACGTAAACTAACGCATCGTCCATCCAGATGTACATCCCAACTGGAGCGTTATCAATTAGCGTATCAAACATCGTCTGATAAAAAGGATGCTCCCTTTGATTGTCTTCTCTATCAGTCGTTAATTGCTTAATATATTCACGTAATACATCTTTCACCATTCTAAATCTCCCCCGACATTTTCATTTTCTATCTATTGATTAAGCTGACCAGCCGTGGCCGAAAACTCGCTTGTCCTATTTCTTCCCGCTGCTTTCGATTGATAGAGCGCAGCGTCCGCCTTTTCAATCAGTTCATTTGATGTGAGCCCATCATCTGGATAATGTGAGATGCCGAGCGAAATCGTCACAGCCTCTCCTGTTGGACTGATGCTTTTTTCCATCTGTTTTCGTAACCGTTCGGCGATGCTTATTGCGGCGTTTTGATCTGCACCTTTTACTAAAATACCGAATTCTTCTCCACCAAATCGAAAATTAAAATCTTCCTCTCTCGTCACCGTGCGCATCATAGAGGCTAAATAGCGTAATACGTCATCGCCTACTATATGGCCGTACCGATCATTTACCAGTTTAAAGCGGTCGACATCAAGTAAAATAAGCGAAAAGGGCGTACTGTGTTGCACCCATTCGTCCATCGTCCATACAAATGTTCGACGATTAGCTAGGCCGGTTAAGCCATCCATTTGATTTTCGACATGCAGCTGATTGATATGATTCGTGATGTGCTGATAAAGCTGTCGTACTTCATAGATTTTTGAGTTGATCTTAGGAAATTGAACAGGCGAGGCCTTTTTATGCAAAATAGCATCTTCGGAAAACTTCGCTAGTTTGTGCAGCGGCTTTGAAATCGAAAAGGTCACCCACCACGCCACCAATAAAATAACGACAAAGAAAGGAAGAGCTTTTACAATCATATTTCCCACTAATTCGCTCAGCGGTTCCGCCAAAACAGTAGTCGGTGTTTGCGAAAAAATACCCCACCCTGTTAATTCCTCTGTTGTATAGCCAATAAAATAATCAATGCCTTTTGAATTGGTTATTTCTCGAAAACCCTCTTCTCCAGCTAAAGCCTCGGCGATTACCTCGTTATCAAGCACATGCTCATTGATCTGCGATTGATCAGGATGAAAGAGAAGATTTCCTCGCTTATCGACGACAAACACATACGATCCATCACCATAAAAATGCTCACTCAGCATCTGACTTAAAGCATTTTCCTCCTCAAAATAAATCGTTCCCCCGACATAACCTTCATATCTACCCTCTTCACTAAAAATAGGAGAGGAGACGAGCAGAATGAGTGCTCCTGACGTTGATATATAAGGCTCTGAAATAAATGGTTTTTGCATTTCTATCGCTTGAATCGATGCTTCCGTCTTTATTTGCGTTCCAATCTCAACAGAATCAGCAGGGCTCGAATGACGAACCACGCGATTAGGGCTGACGACGACAATCGAATTAAAATATTGATTGTTGGCCTCTAGCAATAGATCCATTTCTTCCTGCGTGAAGGTCTGATCCTTTGCCAATGCGGCTATATAATCAATTTTCATTTGCATCGCGGATAATAACGTATGTGTCTCCGAGGATAGCTTCTTTGCATATTGAGCGTTGCTTTCTAAATAATTTGTACTTAATGACTGCCTCGTTGAATTGAGTGCAGAATACCCACCTATGATCGCCGTCAATAAAACAGCACCAATAACCAGTAGACTAATCGTGAATCTAAGCGTTACTCCTTTAGCTCCCCCCACCTTCGCCATCCTTTCTTAGAAAGTTTTACATCAAAGCAAGCGTCATGATTATGTTTAAATATAGCATTTATTATTTTTGATGGAACCTATTTCTTTTAGGAGAGCACGAAAAACCCGCCTTCTTGAACATGAGACGGGTTTCCTGTTTGATGTTCAAAATGAAAAGGCTACATTGCCAAAATTCCTAAACATGGCGAAAACCTCGCCTCTGTTTCATTATAAGAGGCAACGGGAATACTATGTATAGAAGCAACTAAATTTTGCGAAAGCATTTTTTCAAAATTTGAATATCTTATAGCAAGGGGGAGAAGCATGAAAAGCGCAGGATTAGCAGCGGTTCTTTCATTTTTTATTACAGGTTTAGGTCAGATTTACAATGGTCAATTTTTAAAAGGAATTGTATTTATTATTGCTTATGCCATTTCGTGGTTACTGATGTATGTGCTGATTGGCTTTATCACAACACCCATCATTTGGCTGTGGGGGATGTTTGATGCCTATCGATCAGCCGAGCGCATCAATCGGCGTTATGCGAGGTAAGGACGAAACTAACAAAACACCCGTCTGTGAGCCATTCCTCATAGAAGGGTGTTTCATTCCGTATCAATCTGCTGCCCAACCATCATCAATCCTTGGACAAAAAGATGCGTTGTCTCTTCAAGCCTCAGCTCATATGCTAGTTCAAACTCAATCGCATCTTCTTTAAAATAGCCATTCTCGATTAATTCATGTTGCAGCCGCTCATACTCACGCCAAAATGCCTCACTCCATGTCGTTTGCGCTTCTTGAAACTGCTGATGATAGGTTTCGACTAATTCATGATTGCTACGCTCACCAGTCAAAACCTCTTCCACATATACGCGCTCAGCATCCTGCAACAGTTCATACATCCCTGCCTCGTATTCGACATAATCCGCTTCAAAAATGGTCGAAAATACTGCTTTTATTTCTAGCATTCTCTCATTCTCATGAGTCTGCATCACTTCCTTCTCAACAGCTTGCTGCAAATCATCCTCTCCAGCATTTCTTTCCCGCTCAAGATCAAGCTGAACATCATTAGCCATTTCGTTGATCTGGTTTTGCCAGTGCCATTGCCCGATGACAATAACAACAACCACGAGGCTGAAGCTAATCACAACCGCCTTCATTTTCATATCCATTGCTCCTATGATCGATTTCTCTATCTTCTGTTGCGATATGCTCCCTCACCTTTTCATTTTACCTTATTTCTCATCCCTCCAACCAAAAAAAAGCTACCGCTTCATACATGCGATAACTCTTTCTTTTCTTTATGACTGTCGGGAACCTTTAAGCCATTTGCTGTTCACACATTCCCATCATTTCTTCAAGTAGGTCTTGTCCAGCTAACGGAGTCCAAGGAATCTCGATCCCTTTTCCTGGGGCTAGCGCCTTGCCATGGTATTCCTCATTCTCATTGGCCGCAATGTAAATATCCCAGCTCCACTTATTTTTATATGCTCTTTCACCTATATGATCAATTTCAGCTAAATAATAATTTTTGACCGTATACCCTTTGTTGATTTCTGTATTCATATTAGTCACACCCTTTCCAGTTATCACTTCATCTATACCCTGATGACCAAATCCTTTTGTTAATTATTATAATAGTCAGAAAACAATTATTTGAAAAGAGATTCGGTAGATAATCTCTCATAGAAATCAGAAGTCTAATGTTAGATGCTGGTCTTTAGGAATGTGATCATGACAAAAAGCCAACTACCTGAAGCTGAACCCTTCAAGTAGTTGGCTTTTTGTTAATCGGCCTTTCCAGCGAAATCCTCGAGCTCTTTTCTTGTCGGCATTCCTGCTTGAGCACCGGGCTTCGTGATTGACATTCCCGCCGCGACGTTGGCAAATTCAATCGCGCGCAAAACGGCCATCCCTTCAGCAATCGCCACCGCAAAAGCGCCTGAGAATGTGTCCCCAGCCCCTGTCGTATCGACTGGATTTGTCTTAATGGCGGGTACTCGAATGATCTGCTCACCATCTGAAAACAAGACACCCTCTGCTCCCATTGTGACAATGAGCTTGAAAGGATGTTTCTTCAGTAAGGCTTCTATGTTTTCACCTTTACCAAACAATACGTGAACCTCATGCTCATTCGGAGTCAAGTAGGTGACCATTTCCATGAGGTGAGACTCTAATTCGATCGCTGGTGCTGGGTTTAAAATGATCGTTTTACCGAGCTGATGAAGAATCGGGAATAAATAGTGAATCGCATCGATCGGCGTTTCCAGCTGAAAGATAAACACATCGAATTCGAGAAGCTCTTTTTCAATTTCCTTCATATAAGATTCATTTGTATAGTTATTCGTACCAGGAATGACGACAATGCGGTTGTTGCAGTTGCTGACCTCGATGAAGGCCACTCCAGTCACGACACCCTCAATTGTTTGCAAAAAAGAAGCATCAATGTTTTCTGACTTGACCATATCTTTTAATTCTTGTCCATTTTGATCATTGCCGATCGAGCCAATGATAGAGACATCTCCGCCAAGACGCGCTGCTGCAACCGCTTGATTGCCACCCTTCCCACCAGAAGACATAAAAAAATGTGACCCTAATACCGTTTCCCCGACATTCGGAAAGGCATCTAATTGAATCATATAATCCATGTTCAGACCACCAATGACCGCTATTTTACTCATTTTTAACCTCCTTCAACTGACCGTGCCAAATCCTATTTTCATCATACTACAATTAGGCAAAGCAAACCCTCCGTACACTTGTTTCAACGTGAATCGTGACGGGAAAGGAAAACTGCACAAAAAACCGCACCCATCAAGAATACGGTTATCATCTTAGCGATTCTGCCTATGATGGACAACACCAGCAAGGGCATAGAGCGCGATCATGGAGGCAAAATGTGACGAGACATCAGTTGGATCTTGCTGTGGGTAGACTTCAACGAAATCCATCCCGACAATGCCGCGCTTCGCAAATTCGTGAATTAAGGTTAATAGCTCAAAGGAGGTTAACCCGTTTCCATCCACTGGTCCGCCTGGATTAAAGGCGAAATCGAGTACATCGCTACATACGGTTAAGTAGACGACATCGACGCCTTCGCTCGCCTGCTCGTAGATCGATGCAGCAAGCGCACGTAGATCACGTGTCTTGCGAATATCGTTAATCGTTAGCGTTTTTGCTCCTGCATCGCGAGCAAAGCGACCGCTTTCGGGCTTATTACGCGGACCGTGGATGCCGGCATGAATCAAGCTTTCATTACGGACACCGTCTAGTTCATAAATCCGCGCAAATGGAGTCGAACGAGCATATTTATCCCCTTCGTGATGCGGCATATTATCATAATGGGCATCAAGGTGAATAATCCCGACCTTGCCTTTTGTTCGCTCTGTTAAGGCTTTAACGATTGGAAAGGTGATCCCGTGATCGCCACCTAATGCAAGGGGAAATTTGCCTGTATCCCACAGCTTGCCTGAGAAGTCCTCGATTCGGTTCATCGTTTCGATCACATCAGCTGGTACGACATCGACGTCGCCCATATCAGCAAGCTTCAAATGCTCGAATACATCAATATGATCAAGCTCTGGCAAATAACCACTGTAACGAGCCGAACAAAGACGCATCACCTTAGGGCCAAGCTCGCAGCCCGTATAATCACCCCACGTGACAGCCCCCTCCCACGGAACACCGTAAATCAGCACATCTGCATCATCAATCTTTTCCGTCGTTCCATTGATTGCCCCAAGAAAAGGCGGTGTATTGCCATATAACGTTTCACTCATACTCCGCACACTCCTTACCATTTACCAATCATTTGTATCTGTTGTTACCGTATCCTATACCCTTTTCAACAAAAATGAATCGTGAATAAGGCGAAAGGATGCTGAGTCAGATCAGGCCGACATTTTTTTATCGATGGCGGAGATTCGCTTGCAGAAGATAGAGCGCTGGGACGATGATTAATGACCTCAGACGCCATTTCAATAAGCCGGTCAATTGACTCGCCACTAACCTGAATTGCAATGGGTGCGCCAACTGGTGGTCCTGCTTCAATCATAGTTACATTCAATCACCGCATCAATCTCAGCAAGAAGCTCCATATTTTCAAAGGTTAGCTGGTATGTCGCCAGCCCCTGAATACTCAGCTCATTATTAAATAATGGCGTATTTGCTTCATCGGGAAAAGCTGCTGCGGCATCCATCATGCACTGTCTGACTTCAAAATGCGATTTGGATCTGAGAACCTCTCATAGCGATACAGTAAATAACAAGCATAGCACAGAGCTCTGACCACATGATGATAAGCCAAGGATTTGAGCAAACGTTTTTGCTAGCGAAACGGCATGCTCAAAATTCAGCATTTCAAATCATGCATAAATATAATACAATATTTATAATTATACAAATTTGTTACTGGAGGGATACTAAGGATGGAGATTGAACTCAAGGAGACGAAGCCGACAAAGGATGACTTTATTCAATTACATCAAACGACTGGCTGGAATGCGAGAGGGTTATATACCTATGAGCAGCTTTATCGCGCCATTTGTAACAGCTGGTATAGTGTGTCTATTTATCATAATGAGGATTTAATCGGATTTGGACGGATGATATCTGATGGGATTTATCAAACACTTATATGTGATGTCATGGTTCATCCTGATTACCAAAATCAAGGGATAGGCACAAAAATCATGCAAGCCCTGCTAAAAAAATGCAAGGAGGAAGGCATTCAGTGGATTCAATTATTCTCTGCAAAAGGAAAACAAGATTTTTATAAGAAATTTCGCTTTTTAGAACGGGATTCTGATGCTCCTGGTATGTCGTTATTTTTATAAAGCTGCAAAATCAAGATTTATCGGCCAAAGTTGGGGTTTTATCGGCGGAACTCAAGGTTTTATCGGCCGAATGGAGAGGTTTATCGGCCAAACTCAGCTACTTATCGGCCAAACGCTATTTCTCGGTCATTTTTCGACACGAACAGCGGGGCTGAGCAGATCGCTATACATCCTTTTAAGCACCGTTCGAATAGTCGACGGTGCTTTTGTTTTGTTTATTGCCACCTACTCAGATTGACGACCATTAAAAAAGCCAAGGCACGCTAAACCGATATTAAGTTGTCTACGGAAGATAGCAGCTGAAATGGGCAGAATAAGCTCCAAGTCACTTTTAAAGATAACGATCGTTGCTTTGTTATTTTGATAGGAGTAAAACGTATTGACATGAGTAGCAAATATCCACGAACAATCCATGTGATCCGTTGAATGAGTTGGAAAAGCGAGTACATTTCGACTTTCTTGAATCAGGATCGGCAGCTTATAACGCTTCCCTGTTGCATAATTGGCATAATCCTTCCTACCACCATAGGATGCTCCATTCGGTTGACAGGATGCCTGGATGATTTTTGTTGGTGTTTGCTGACATAAGTAGATGTCTTTTTTTTCATAGATGATCGACTGGTACACAGGGTCACGATAAGCTACTACAGCAAGGGTGTCTGAATGGGCTTCATACTCTTTTAACGTCGAATAATTGTTCAATTTCCTTGCTCCCTTCAATTTGGATCAATTTCATCAATGCAGCCTATAACTTAGGTGCAATGATGATAAAGGATATCCTCAATTGTTTGTTTTCACGTGGTGTCTAGTACTGAATTTCACGTTTTTCTAAGGTGCAGGAAAACGGAGTCTCACGTACGCTAAGGCTACCGCGGAATACATTGGGAGCGCTTCCAAAAGGAAATAAATGATGCACTCACAATCATTTGAACACGTTCTAGCAGATTTCGAACCATTGATTAAAGGACAAATAAAAAAGCTTAACCTTTATCGTCAGTACGATGAGTATTATCAAGTCGGTGTCGTCGCTCTTTGGGAAGCATATCGAAACTTTAATCCGCAGAAAGGCACATTTGCAGCCTATGCTCTTCATACTGTACGCGGACATATGCTGATGATGTTGCGCAAAGAGAGACGGTTTGGAGATCATCACATTCTTTATGACGATCAACAGACAACTGCTTTTATGGATCAACAGATGAGTTACGACTTGGTGGACTCGACCGCTTCTTCTCTCACCCCTTACCTTCGTCACTTATCCAAACGAGAGAGACTCTGGGTCATTGAAGCCATTGTTCACGATAAGAAGCTCGGTGAGATTGCTAAAGAGCATGGTGTCTCGACAAACACCGTTTCATCGTGGCGTAAGCAAGCCATTCGCAAACTAAAAGCTATTCAATAGAAAACGCGACTTTACGCCAAGTCCTTGCAGCGAAAGCCTTAGTCTTTTTGCAGCCATTCAGAAAGTGATCCTACTTGCGATCCATTCTGATAAGACTCAAAACCCTTGAAGCCTATCCCACATACAAGAAAAGAGACGTTTCTGCGTATGCAAGATTACTAGAAAGAGCGTACGACCTTCTATAAAATGATAATTCTTGCATTAACACCTTTATAATACATTTACTTACAGCATTCTGCAAGCATTTTTAGGTATATAGTCTCGCGCACAGAGCCTGACTTCTCCTGACATATTTACTATCTGCTTGCAGCACTTGATAGAAAAATTGGAAGATGATAGAGTTATCATTAGTCCTTCTCTTCAATCAGAGGACAAATACAGATATAACGTAAAAGGGGATACAACCAATGAAAAAGCGTACAATGACTCTTTTCGCAACTGCTGCTCTCAGCCTAGCGATTATCGCCGCTTGCTCTAATGGAGAAGAGCAAGAAGCACCTATTGAAGATCCTGAAATGACGGAAGAAGAATCCGTTACACCTGAGGAGCAAGAGGATGAAGCTAATGAAGAAGGTACAGATACATCCAATGAAGACGCTAGTGACAGCACGGAAGAAGAAACGCCTTCCACAACTGAAGATAGCGAATTAACAGGTGCGATCCTTGAAGAAGAGGGTGTACTTGGTGGCCAAGTTTACGTAGATGGTGATATGGCCATTGGTACAATGATGATGGATGATACACTAACTGAAGAGGAAATCAATGAACTCGCTGAGCGCTACGCTGAGGAAATCAAAGCTGAATACGCAGACAAAACAGTCAATGTTCAAGCTGTGCAAGACGGCGAAAATGTTGCAAATGTAACCATTGACTAACCGATTTAACTATTCGTTATAATTAAAAAGACTGTCGGCAAAAAGTCATGATTCACGGACCATTTGGCGACAGTTTTTTCATAATCCAAGATAAACATCCATCTTAAGCCTCACCAGCAGTAGATGCATGAATGAGTGAGTGCAATTAAGGCTTTCGTTTCTTGGCGATAAATCAAATTCCCTATCGACGCCCTTCTATGATCACCTTCTTCATCATAAACCCTAATCGAGAAACTTCCACTTCCTCTTGTAGAGAAAATGATCAATAGAGTGCCTAAAACTGTTGTATAGCGTATATCCTTTTTAGCTCAATGATCAGACTGTTCCATTAACAATATCAAACGTTTGAAGATTTTTTTATAAGGTACACACAACTAAAGTAGCGAAATGTTTCTCAATTTCATCCATAATGCTCAGTTTGCAGCAACAACAATGCATGAACATCTCGCATTATTCGTCCTCCTTATGGCACTGATCACCGTCTTGAGAGAACTTTTCAAAGGAATAATATCGATTTAAAGAAACGAGTGGCATGGTCTAGTCGTATGATGAAATGTTCTCTTTCATAATTCAAAGGGGTGTTTAAATTGCTTACAAATGATGACAAATATATTTTTTATAGAGAGATAAAAAAATTAAAAGTAGACTATCAGAAATGCACAAATTTAACGCTTAAAAGACAGATAAAGCGTGATATGTGCGAATTATATTCTATCTTGTCTTATAAAAATGAAGAGGAGGAGTAAGAAAGGTTTTGATGAGCATACGTCTTTTTCCTATTATTAAAAACGATCACTCCTTCTTCTTATTTGCTTCTTATAAACAAATTTACGATTCCACCGATTCATTTCAATTTGGTATAAGTATTGCAAAATTCCGACTAAATTTATAGTATAAATAGATCAGGTACTTTTTACTCATATCATCAAAAGCCATTCATTTGTGTGTAGTGTGAAATTTTTAATTTTCGGGTAAAGAACTATTAAACACTGAAAAATGATTGAATAGGCAATAAGAATAAACAATAGGAGTTTAAAATGGAGAATACTTATTGGGATAAGGTCATGAGAGAAACAGCATTTTATCATGCTTTTCAACCTATTATTGATTTAACAAATGACCGCTTATATGGTTATGAAGTTTTGCTTCGTTCAGAAGGATTGCAGAATCCTGAATTACTTTTCAATTATGCAAAAGAACAGAATAAGCTTTTTCAATTAGATTTAAAATCGATTTTCAAAGCATTTACGACCTTTGATAACGAAATCGCACATTTTAATGGCTTACGTTTATTTGTCAATATCTATCCCTCTACATTGATTGATCCAGCTTTTCATTACAGTTTAGAGCGCCTCACAGCCTCTATCAATATTTCACCTTGTTCCATCGTGTTTGAAGTAAATGAAGCAGAAAAAGGATCAGATTTAACCGCATTGAAAGAATCCATTTTACACTTGAAAAAACAAGGCTTTTTCATTGCGCTTGATGATGTCGGGATTGGAGATTCCTCTCTTCGTACCATTATCGAGATTGAACCAAATATCGCTAAGTTCGACCGCTATTTTACCATTAATTTAGCAACTTCAACAAAAAAACAAAAGATCCTTAAAGTGATGTTGGAATATTTTAAACATGATGAAACCGCCATGATCTTAGAAGGCATCGAATACGAGGAAGACTTACAAGCAGCTAAAGAATTGGGTGTTACTCTTGGACAAGGCTTTTTATTAGGAAGACCTCAGCCATTAGAAGACTATATACCCACAAATCAAAAACGCTAATAACTACGTGCATGGAGTAAGTGAACAGAATTCACTTAGAAAAACATGGCTTATCGCCAAGTCCTTGATGGCGAAAGCCTTAGTCTTTTTTTATTCTCGCTTCAGCTGTAGCTTCGAAGAATATGGAGCAGCTAAAATCCTCCTCACTCCTATTTTATTTATAAAAATGAATGTTGTTTCTGCCTTTCCGTTTTACATTGTACATCGCCTGGTCAGCTTCTTTTAGTAAAGTATCTAAACCATCCCCATCTCTAGGATATAAGCTGACACCGATACTGGCGGAAACGGACAAATGATGATGGGCTTCAACCATGATTGGCTGAGACGCTAATGTAGTTAAAATACGTTCACCTAAAGCCTTTGCCTCCTGCTGTTCCTCTGAGGATTCCGGAACTAACAGGATAAATTCATCTCCACCAATTCGAGAAACGATATTCTTTTCCGGAACCATTTCCTTAAGCATAGTAGAAATATTCTTTAATACCTCATCACCAATGTCGTGACCGTAGTTATCATTTATTTCTTTGAAATGATCTACGTCAATATATAGAACACTTAAGAGATCAGTAGCTTCTTTAATATAATATTGAAAATAGCCTTTGAGAAAATGACGATTATACAAGCCTGTAAGTGAATCGCGAATCATTCCGTCCTCCAGATAAATGGTTTGGCTGATTAGCGCTCCTAATGTCTTAATCAACTTAATATCGTATCCTCTAAATTCATAGGGTTTTGTGTCAAATGCACAAAGAGTTCCATATACTTCCCCATTTCCTTTGTAAATAGGAACTCCTAAAAAGCATCCATTGCCAATTTTCTGAGTAATTGGATGATCATAGCTTAATGGATTCTCTTTTAAATTGGGAATGACAAGAGGCTCACTTTCATTCTCTAACAACGAGCCGACAAAGAACATCATTAAATGGCAGACGATCTCCTTCTTCGAGCAATAACGATTGCCGATTAAACGCTTTTATAATAAAGTTGGAGACTTCATCATTACTAGCAAGGAAAATAGTATTGACATCAATCGTTTCACTTAATAGCTCTACTACTTCTGTCGCAACAATGTCTAATTTATGATAATAATTCAACTCTTGGTTCGCTTTCAATGAAAACACCCTCTCTCTTTTTATAAAATGAGTACATTTTTTGTAAAAAAGAAGAGATATATAGCGATTCTCTCCAACTAGTAAATTATACTCATTTTACATGATAATGAGAAAGGAATCTATACATTAGCTTAACAATTATTTTAAATTTATTAAACACAGTTACCAGCTCGACCATTTAAAGGAATTCCGAAAAATAATTACAGATTTAGCTGTTAGTAGGTAGGTTGAAGCGGGTAGATAATCTTACAATATATCTAAATAGCGAATAATGGTCGATCTCTTAAAGCGTTCAAAAGGAGGAATACACTATTTTATACTCACATGGGTACGCTCTCATTGTGAACAGTTTGTTAACGCTTCATTCAATTGTCTTATTAATAGGAAATAACAGTTAAAATAAAGAACAGCAGTATTGAATGAGAAAACGTGGCTTATGGCAATAGCATGATTCACAATAATACGTTCGTTCGTTAAAAAAGATATATTTTCTAAAGCGAAAAATAGGTGAAGTGAGGGGACAGATATGTTGGAACACGTAAAAGATGAAATTATCATTGAAGCTTATCACAAATCAATTGAACTAGATTTAGATAAAGATTTCATCTTAATTCTAAAAAATGAATTAATCAAACGTGGCATCTTTGTTGATTGAACGACCTCATTTCCGCTTAGAGATGCTCAGCTAGGATATAAGTCACTCCATACGAGCAAAAGCATACCTATTTTGCTCGTTTCTTCAAGGAAGCTGGATAAGCCGATAGAATATTGCCAAGCTTGAACATGCGACATTGCCGCCGATGATGGCAATAGCAAATAGCATGTGTTTCATTCATCCTTCGCACCGTTATCTCGCGTTGAGATAACGCACCATTAGCTGCCAAATAAATGATTTCGATCTTTTCATTATTTTCGAAGCTACGCATTAGCATTCCATTCATATCGGTTCTCCTTCTGTTCTTTTTTTTATTATTATATACGAACATATATTCGATTTCAAGCAGAAATAAGAACGTGCATTCGTATATTTGGAGATGATGAATGCAAAAGGGGGGTGTCTCTTCAAACAGAACGAATTAGGATCATGAAGCTCGTTCCTAAGCAGGTCATGCTAGTCGGCGATACATACAAAAAACAGGCGAACTCTCCGCCTGTTTCCCCCCTACCTTACTCATAAATATCGGTCATCCACTCGACAATGCTCATATTTTTTTCAAATCGTAGCTGCTCGACGTTATGATGGCCAATGATGTGGCCGTCTTTGATCGCAATCACCTCATCAAGGATCGCTTCAATTTCTTTGATTTCATGAGTTGTCACCAGAACGATTTGATTCTCAAGATCGATAAAAGAAATTAACCCTTTGACAATCGAATCACGAACCATTGGATCAAGGCCAGAGAGCGGCTCATCCATTAAGATGACAGGTACTTCACGTGCTAATGTCAAAACAATTTTTAGGCGTCCTCGATTTCCTTTTGAAAGATGCTTGAGTTTGGCGTTTCGATCAAGCTTCATAAAGGTACGGATTTCCTCTGCTTTTTCTTTGTTGAAATCGGAAAATTGCGTCGCATAGAAATCGATTGTTTGCCCAACATTATAGAAACCATAATATTCATCGAGCTCCGATAAGTATGAGACTTGCTTGGCGATACGATGGTCGACCTTCACACCTCCGACCGTAATAGACCCTTTCGATGGTTGGGTCAAACCTGCGATTAGCTTTAATGTGGTCGATTTTCCACTGCCATTTTCACCGACAAGACCAACGATTTTTCCTTTGGTTAGTTCGAGATTGACATTTTGCAAAGCGACTTTTCTCATGAATTTTTTTGTGACGTTATCAAAGTTAATCAAATTTGACGCCCCCCTTCTCATCCGAGAGAAATGCTTGTAGTCCAGCTTCAATTTCGATGTCTGAATAGCCCATCTCATGCATGCCTCTCACAAATTGCGAAATCTCTTCCTGCTTTAGTTGTTCCCTCATGTCGTTTAAAATGGATGCATCTTCTGTGACAAATGTTCCTTGTCCTCGTCTTGTCTCCACAATTTTCATCCCCTCTAGCTCTCGATATGTTCGCTGAACCGTATTTGGATTCACATTCGATTGAATCCCCATTTCTCGTACAGATGGAAGCTTATCACCCGGCTTCAGCTCTCCGCGTAAAACCTGCCTCTTAATTCTGTCGGCAAGCTGACTGTAAATTGGTTGTGATGATTGAAAGGTATCTGTCATCTCTTACACCTCAACTTTTCGGTCAAGTATCCAGCAGGAAAGAGAAAAGAGAACGAGGGCAATCACTGTTTCTAACACGTAGGTTCCAAGGTAAAAAGTGACCACGCCTGTTTCCGTAACGATATCTGTTCCACCTGTTTGCAGGTTCGTCGTGAAATTCCAACTGTGCATCATTTCAGTTAGATCGATGGCTCCCCAACTTGTTAACATCTCGTAGAAGGCAGTATCCGCGAACCACATGAATAAGCTCATATAAACGATAAAGACAATAAACGTCAAAACAAAACTTAAAAACGTTCCAAGCGAGCGAGTGAACAAGAGGAAAATCATCCAGAAAAAGATAAATCCAATCGCAAAGCTAATCGCTAGCAAGAAAATGTGGATACTCCCCCACACGGCAATCTCTGTTATTTGTGCCGATGACGGAAGAGGCACTTGAAGCTTCTCCATGAGATTAAGCGAGACAAAAAAGAATGTAGCACCTGTCATAAGAAAAGTGATCACCATGGAAATGAGCCCGGCAACGAGCTTTGCTAAAAGTAAAGCATAGGCTGGTTGCGGATTGTGCAGCCATAAATGCATTTTTTTCATCTCTGCTCCTAGGCTACCAATCAAATAAAAAACTAAGTAAAAGATTTGAGCCCCCGTGGCAAATATACTCAAGCCAACAAGCGTCTCTAAAAGAACACCATTACGATTTCCTACGTAGCCTAAAATTCCAGCCAAGAGTAAAAAGGCAATAATCGGAATTAGAAAGATCGGTAAACCTAATCTTAGCTCTTTCCTTGTTAAACTCCACCATGCGGTCATAAACAAAACCTCCAATTATTTAAATCTTCACACAGTATTAGTGTACTACAACGATAGTACACTAATACAAAAGTACAGTCAATGGTATTTTAAAAATGATTACATAGCAAAGAGGATAAGTGCTTTTCTCGCACTTACCCTCTCCTTATCAGACATATATTCAACCTTTATCACTGCTCGGCAAGATTGATCGCATTCTCTGAAGCTTTCATATCAACCTGTAATTGTTCGCTTAATTCATTTGGATGGTAGTAGCCTTTTGCCATCATATAGCTGCTTATTTTTTCATGTGTATCGATTGCTGCATGCAGCTGCTCCCGTAACGCTGCCCGCAAAGCAGGAGTTGCCGCTTCTGTTAAGGCCATCGATGTATGGATAACGCCTGATTTTGCCGAAACTAAAAAATCAGTCGCAATCACTTGATCCGTCATTCCGCCCATACCAGCAACATTTTTCATAAAGTTGTTCATGTTTGTTCCTCCCGAATCGTTAAAAATTCTTGTAATTGTTGAATATGCTGTTTACCTGTATCAACATCTGCTGAAAGAAGGTTCTTTAGTTCTTCATCTTGGACTAGTCCACTCATCGTCGTTGCTTTTGTTAAGCAAAGATTTTTTAACGTTAATAATTCATGGACCTCCAAGGTTTCATGAAGGGCTAAATAGTTAGTCATTATCCATTCCACTCCTTTTTTTGTTTTTGCTTATTTATCTTATGTATTACTAGTACATTTATATGTGCCCTATTTCATTTTTTACTCGTTCTTCTATGTATAAAACAAGCCAACGTAGGAGAAATTAGTTCTGTTATTTCATTTAGGAGGTGATCACATGTCACAGGATAGCATGGCCTTTCATGAAACAATGGAAACACACGAAATTCTTAATATGAAAACTGTTTGTTTAATGAAATCAAAAATGATGCAAGGGGTCGTTTTTGATCAAGATCTTAAAGCATTAATGGAAAAAGACGTAAACCAATCGATCCAAGATATAACCGAGCTACAAAGTCTTTATACAAAAGCGAATACACAATAGATGGAGGTGGAAAGGAGATGAATGATTATTTAGATCCCATCAATTCAGTAGGCATGCCTGAACTTGCAGATTCTGCAATAGCGCTTGAATTTCTATTATCTGCAAAAACTGGTGTGAGAAATTATGCGATTGCCCTGACTGAATCCTCTAGTCCAGAGGTGAGAACCGTGCTCGCAAACAAATGGATACTGCCATTGATTTACATGGAGAGATATCTCGGATCTGATGATGACGCAAAGGCTGGTTTAAACCCTATAACATGGATGAACAAGTTCAGATTGGATTTAAAAGTCTGCTCAAACAGCGGTCGATATTGCCAAACTCCCGCTCTTCCCTGGCAACACAAATCGAAAAGGGTTATTTCCAACCCCACCGAATTAATCATGATATATGGAGGAGATATTGACGTATGAAAGCCGTTACTTATCAAGGGGTTAAAAATGTGTGGTGAAAGAAGTACAAGCACCCGACATTAAAAAACCTGATGATATTATCGTCAAGCTCACAACTACAGCGATTTGTGGATCAGATTTACATTTAATTCATGGCATGATCCCCAACTTTCCTAGAGGATTATATTATCGGCCATGAACCGATGGGTGTTGTCGAAGAAGTTGGACCAGAGGTAACCAAGGTAAAGAAAGGTGACCGCGTCATCATTCCATTTAACGTTAGCTGCGGGGAATGCTGGTTTTGTACAACATGAGCTAGAGAGTCAATGTGACAACGCAAACGAGAATGGGGAAATGGGCGCATATTTTGGCTATTCCGATACAGTCGGTGGTTATCCAGGTGGACAAGCTGAATACATGCGTGTGCCCTATGGAAATTTTACCCCTTTTAAAATCCCCGAAAATTCTGAGGTCGAAGATGAGAAATTAGTGCTGCTTGCTGATGCGATGTCTACAGCCTACTGGAGTGTTGATAATTCTGGGTTAAAAGAAGGGGATACAGCGATTATACTCGGGTGCGGCCCAGTCGGACTGCTAGCACAAAAATTTGCTTGGCTTAAAGGCGCCAAAAGAGTGATTGCTGTTGATTATGTTGATTATCGCCTGCAGCATGCAAAGCGGACGAATAATGTGGAAATTGTCAACTTTGAACAAGAAGAAAACATTGGCGGGCATTTAAAAGAAGTGACACAAGGCGGGGCCGATGTCGTCATTGACTGTGTCGGGATGAGCGGAAAGATGACTCCGCTTGAATTTGTCGCATCAGGCTTAAAGCTTCACGGTGGGGCAATGGGTGGCTTAGTCATTGCCAGCCAAGCCGTTCGAAAAGGAGGCACGATTCAAATTACAGGTGTTTACGGCTCACGTTATAATGGCTTTCCTACTCGGGGATATCTTTCAACGTAATGTTAATATTCGAAGCGGACAGGCACCAGTCATTCACTACATGCCATATCTTTACAATTTAATTGCTGATGGGAAGGTAGATCCTGGAGATGTTGTCACCCATGTTCTGCCATTGGATCAAGCCAAACACGGGTATGAAATATTTGATACGAAAACAGATAATTGTATTAAAGTTGTCTTAAAGCCGTTAAACGATATAAATAACGTTAGGATCTGGAATAAATATCGTCAGATTTTGACGTTATTTTCTTTACTTCATTTCATAGCACCGTTTCGCTATAGTCCCCTCAGATGGTATGCCAATATATTTAGGTAAAAAGATTTTAACGGTTGTCCCGTAGTTTTTTTTGCTAATGATTTCGATTTCTCCATTATGAAGCTCGATAAGTCGTTTGCAAACCATTAGTCCTAATCCCGTTCCTTGTTCTTTCGTGGAATAAAACGGTTCGAAAAGTCTTTTTTAACGTTTTTCACTAATTCCGCAGCCACGATCCCAAATTTGAATCAGGTACGTATCTGCATTGACTTCCTTCAAAAAAATATCAATATCTTTCTTGTTATCAGATGTCGCTTCGATGGCATTTTGAATGAGGTTAATTAATACTTGTTTGATATGGTCAGAATCACAAACAGCGTCAATAACCGTTTCAAAGGATGTCGTTAACTTGATGCTTTTCAAGTTAGACTGCGGCTCCTTGAACTACCCACCACTTAGCTAAAGCTTGAAGTGGGGGATTCCTACGAACACCAGTGTAGCCACCAGTTATTGAGTAGGCTCTACCCGTAGTCCCTACGGTGAAATCTTACCTATCTTGTACGTTGGACTCTCCACACGTCCTACTCTGCTTGGTTTTCGCTACTTCGGTACATGTGGGGCGATTGTTGCTTGGATATTTTACGTGACAAAGCGTTTCTCGTCACAACCTCATATATCCAGTTTTCAAAGAGCAATCTGTACAAGACTATTTTACCATGCAAATAAGTGTTTTGCTAGGCAAAAAAGGCGATTCATCCCCCACTTATTCATTGGGCTTCTCCCTTCACATTCCTTGAAGATGGGAGGTTTCTCGCCTACTTAATCATAAATTTATTGACAATTGTATTAATCCGTTCTAACTCATCTAGCATGATCTCAAAGTATTGGTCTAGATCTTGATTATCGATTCTTCCTTTAGCATCATTCACCAAACATGACCACAAACAGAATTGTACCAAAATTTTTATAATTTTGACATTATTATATAATTAAATGAATGTAACAAAATCTTACACTCCCCACAGTTATTAGAAAGCTGTTGGGTCAGCTTGCCATAATCTGTTTACATAGATAAAAGCAATGCTTGATGCAAACATTGCTCTCGTCTCTCTGATGACATTCTACCGGGGTATAACCTTCACTCGGCGCTAGTTTCCAATAACTTTAAAACGGTTTTTCCCATCATTTTTTGCAAGGTAAAGAGCCTCGTCTGCTTGCTTAAGCAGTTCTCTTTTTTTCTTCGCATGAGTCGGATACATTGCTATACCGATGCTTAGAGTCGTTGAAAATTCATATTCTCCAATCGTCCATTGTTCCTGAAATAATTCAATAATGCTGCGTGCAAGCTCTACTGGCTCGGATCGGTCAAACACTTTTGGCATTAAGACGAGAAATTCATCCCCACCTAAACGAGCGATGCGGTTCTCCTCATTCATGATATTCTTCACCTTACGTGAAAATTGAACAAGCAGCCCATCGCCGACATCATGGCCCATTGAATCATTAATCTGTTTAAAATCGTCTAAGTCAATGTAGAGCAATGCTAACGAATGGTCGTTCTTACTTGCTTCCTCTAACGCAAAATTAATTTCTTCATTAATAGCGCGACGATTTGGCAAATTTGTTAATCCATCGAGCAAGGCTAATCGTTTTAGCTTTTCTTCTGCTCTCTTCTGAAGGGTAATATCCTGTCCAACCTCGTACATGCCCTTAATCTCACCATTCATCATAATTGGAATCGATTTGATTTTTAAATCAACCCGGCGCCCTTTTTTATCGTATACACTTAATTCATATTCCTGCGATGCTCCTTGTAGGGTTTTGTTCCTACAAGTCGCTTTTTCTTTTACTTGCTCATCCTTGTAGCCCATTAAGATGTTCGTCGATGCCATTCAAGATTTCCTCTTCCGTGTAGCCTAGTACAGCTTGCACAGCAGCATTTACGTTTGTGATTATCCCATTTCGATCTGTCGACCAGATGAGGTCAGGATTATGGGCAAACAATGACTTGAACTGCTCCTCACTCTCACGCAATTGCTGTTCAACCATTTTCATGTTCGTCACGTCCTTATACATTGCAATCGCATAAGGCTTGTTCCCTAAAACAATGGAGCGGTAAGAGGCGAGCACGTCAATAATGACCCCGTCTTTGCGTACTCGTTTTCGTTCAATATTGCTAAAGGGCTCACCTGAAAACAGTCGATGTAAAAAGGCTTCATGTTTCGCTTGATTATGCCCGAGAAAAATAGGGGGGATCAGTAGATTTCTTAATTCTTCTTCCTTCCATCCAAGCATCTCCTCAAATGCTGGATTCACTTTATAAATTGAACCATCCTCATTCATGATAAAGATGGCATCTGATGTATAATTCCATACGAGTTCAAGCTCATTTGTTTTTTGTAAAATGGCTTCCTTCATTTTGTTATTTTCTTTCAAGTCATGCGTAATCGAGAAAATATGCGTTATGTTGCCATCCTCATCAAAAAGCGGGCTTAACGTTGTTTCACCAATCCAGCCATTATTTTCATAACGCTCAAATTTGACTGCCTTCTTCTCTTGAAGTGCTTTATAATAATAGTGTTGAATATACGAAGCTTTCTCTACTGGGAAAATGTCCGCAAATGTTTTTCCAAGAACAGCATCCGTTACCCCCACGACTTCTTTTGCTTTTTTATTAATAAAGCGATAGACAAATTCACTTTCACCAACGACTTCTAGAACAAAAATCAAATCAACCATACTATCCATCATCATCGCAAACTGATCCGGATTTGTTCGAAACCATTTTTTCATTTATACTACCCCTTTGGAATACCATTCTTTCTTCTATCTATCACAACATCAAAAGCACTCGCATCCTTGCATTCTTATACTTCAAAACTATTATGAGTAAGATAATACTATCATACTCTTTTTAAACCTTTAAATGTAAATTTTCACATTGTTAGCAAATCAATTTCTCTAAGAAAGATTCTCTTCGTACACCGACATAAAATGCATAATCCTTCCTTGCAGAAATGTACCTACTATACTAAAAAATGAATGTAAAGATTACGTAAAAATACTCATTAAGGGTTAGGTCAAAACGGTTTTAATGGTATGCTTTTAGTAGAAATGAATGATATTATTTTCCTGTATTAAGGAAATGAAAGAGTCGTAAAAGGAGTTACAAAATGGACCAACATAGAAGTTTGAAATCATTACTAGAAATCTTAATCGTATCAACGCGTCTTGGATTAACATCCTTCGGCGGACCGATTGCTCATTTAGGCTATTTTCATGAGGAATATGTCCGCAGACGCAAATGGATGGATGAAAAAAGCTATGCTGATTTAGTTGCGCTATGTCAGTTCTTACCTGGACCCGCTAGTAGCCAGGTCGGGATCGGGATTGGAGTTATGCGCGCAGGTGTGTTAGGTGGGATCATTTCCTTTATTGGATTCACCCTTCCTTCGGTTATTGCACTAATCGTATTTGCCCTACTCCTTCAGGGGTTTGACGTGAGCAGCGCTGGCTGGATTCACGGCTTGAAAATTGTGGCTGTCGTCGTCGTCGCTCATGCGATTTTAGGAATGGCGCAGAATTTAACGCCCGACTTACAAAGAAGAACAATTGCGTTAATTGCGCTAGTCGCAACACTCTTGTGGCAAACCGCCTTTACACAAGTCGGAGTCATTTTATTAGCTGGATTTGTCGGGTACATGATCTACAGACAGCATCAAGAAAGCGACCAATCGAGGATGACATTTCCGATTAGTCGCCGCTTTGCGGTTATCTGTTTAAGCTTATTTTTCGGGCTGCTTATTTTGTTACCGATTTTACGAGAAATGACGAGTTTAAACTGGATTGCGATGTTCGATAGTTTTTATCGTGCGGGCTCGTTAGTGTTTGGTGGTGGACATGTTGTGTTACCATTACTCGAACGAGAATTTGTTCCAACTGGCTGGTTAAGCGAAGAAGCCTTTTTAGCTGGTTATGGGGCGACACAAGCCGTACCTGGACCGTTATTCACATTTGCTGCTTACCTTGGAACCGTGATAAGCGGCTGGCAAGGTGGATTACTGGCCACTGTCGCTGTATTCTTACCAGCATTTCTGCTTATTCTTGGTACATTACCGTTTTGGGACACATTACGCAGAAATCCGAAGATAAAAGGAGCGCTAATGGGCGTCAATGCAGCGGTTGTCGGGATCTTGATTTCAGCCTTTTATCATCCGATTTGGACAAGCTCGATTTTAGCACCAATTGATTTTGCCTTTGCAGCATTATTATTTAGCATGCTCGTCTTCTGGAAGCTCCCACCTTGGATGATTGTTGTGTCAGGGGCAGTAGGCGGAGCACTTTTAGCATTGATTTAAGCCATTTTTGTGAGAGAAGACCGTTGAACATCTGGTTCTGCGGCTTTTTTGTCGTGGGAGCGGGTGGATGCGCTGGGGTGGAGGGGTTTACTGGTCGAAGCGCAGGGGTTATCGGCCAATCTGGGTAGCTTATCGGCCGAACTCAACTACTTATCAACCAATCTGGGTAGTTTATCGGCCAAACTCCATTACTTATCATCCAAGAGAGTGCCCAGCTCATACTTTCTGATTTTGTTCATGCCGGAATGGTCGAGCTTTAATGCGGTTAACAATTTTTTTGCTATAGAAGCTGAGGAAAGCTGAAGAAAGTCTCTCAACTGTCGATTGGAGATCGATGAGCCTATGAGAAGGTAATAATCTTGTAGCGCGGGGATATGAGCAGCTTTATCAGAAGATAGACAATGCGTGCAAAACCACGTTCCTCTTTTTCGAATAAGAGGGATATTCCTACATGTAGGACACAAAACACCGGTAAGGAGCTCTGCTTTGTTGATGTAAAATTGTTGAAAGAGATCTGGATTAGAAGGAGTGTGCTGTTTTTTGAGGAGGGTTGTGATCCTTTTTAATTCTTTTAATGTGAGGATCTCGTTTGGATAAATGTGGTTGAGGTTTTCGACTATCATCGGGATTGTAGCGGGACGAATAACTTTGTTGAAGGCCTCCGTATGGTCAGGTGCTGTTTTGATGATGGTTGAAGGATTACTAATCACGATGAAGGAATCAACCGGGAGAAGCGGTGGATATTTTCTTTTTGATAACCATAATTTCAGCTGCATATGCTGGCGTTTTATTTGCAGCAAAGGATCTGGAAAAGCCTCTTCCTTTCCATCCACCGTACGAATGAGCTGATGAAAGGCTTGATCAAAGTACAATGTGCCTGCGATGTTTTTCACTTCAAGGATGAGAATGAAACGTGTCGATAAAATGAGGGTGTCGAGCTGAAAGTAATTGTTTTCGAGATGAGGAAGGCGGATGTCATGGAGGATGAAGTAGTCATTCATGGGGAGAAAGGATAAATGATAATCAAGAGACTGCTCTCCTCTGAAGCCAGCAACGCTTTTTGCCAACTCTTCTTTTACAAATGGATGCTTAGGATGATCTAGCGGCAGTCTTCGTAATAATGCTTCAAGCTTTTGAATTTTCAGTGGTCGTTTTCGTTCTTTTTTGATCAAATGATCCCTCCTCTATTGTTTGAAAAGCATTTCTACTTCAGATAGATAGATTCCTGCTTTTTGTGCGGTGGAATTTCATTTTGCTTTTGGGGCTTATCAGCGGAATTGAGGGGTTTACCGGCCAAGTTGCAGTATTTATCGACCGAAACAAGCACTTTATCGGCCAAACGACAAATTTCCGCATACCCCCCCTCACAGAGGCAGCTTCTGTAGATCCTTTATAAATTCTGGATGGATCTCCATACCAGGTCTGATCTCTTCAAGCATTTGGATCGCTTGTTCAATTGAATAAGCGATGTTGAGTGCTACTAAAACACCTACGGCCACACTACCTGTGCGGCTTTTGCCACCTTTTCAATGGAGAACAACTCTATTCCCCTCTTCATAAGCACCAGTGACATGCTGAATCGCTTTCCATAAAAGCTCCGACTGATTGGGCTCACCATTTACTAATGGAACTCGTACCCAATTCACATCATCCCCTCCTGCACTTTCCTCAGCCTCTGCACGCAAGTCAACGACTAATTGAGCATTTTCTTTTGAAACGGCAGTTGTCACGGCTTGCTCGCCACACATAAAAATCCCTTTGATTAATGATTGGTAGTCTGTGTTCATTGTCGTCCTCCCATATATTTTCTGGAACTACATTAGTAGATCACTAATTGTTCTTCTTCTTGATACATTAAGTATAGATGATGAATATGCTGGTTAATTTCCTGTCCCCAAGCCACTCCACCGACATCACCATCAGAAGGGTCAGCAAATGTTTCACTAACATACTGCTGAATATATTCATTCCTCATTAGATACTCTTTTGCCCAGAGCTCAAAATACTCTTCAGCAGAGACATCTAGCGTAGCAGCCTGCAATTCGTAAAATTCCCTATTTTCAATCATATCGAGGCTGGGATAGAGTGCCAGTCTTCTCTCTTCCACTTCCTCATCTGAGACCTCTATGCCGATTTTTTTCGCTTCATGAATGACGATTTCCTCTTTCAAATAAACCTCAATATAGGAATCCTCTATTTGATATTGAGTCAAAATATCTTTTCCTTTAATGTCTTCACCATCTAAAACAGCTATCACATCTTCTTTTCCATTACTGGTGAATGACGAACAAGCAACTAAAAGGATGAGACAGCAAGCGAATACATAGAATAAATACCGTATCATCATAACCCCCTTTTTTTACGCTAGTAAATCCTTTAACGTCTCTTCCAAATCCGTATATTGAAAATCAAATTGTTGATCTTGTAATCGTCGTGGTATGCAATTTCTACCTGTCAACGCTAAGCTTGGTTCCGTTTTCATGAAAACATATGCACCTAACCAAACAAAAGGAGTTGGTGCTGGCGGTGCCCACCCTTTGCCCATCACGCTTCTTAATGCATTCATAAACTCTTTATTTGTAACTGGATTGACCCCTGTCGCATTATATGTGCCAATGTAGCTGTCGTTTTCGATTGCTTCAAGGAACATCTGATTTAAATCCTCGATATGTAGCCAGCTAATGTATTGATTTCCTGAACCAACCGTCCCGCCAAGGTTCAAGCGCGCTAGCTTGATCAAGGGTTCAAGCGCTCCTCCATCTCTTCCTAAAGCAAAGCCAATTCTTAATAGCACCTGCCTAGTCTCTGGGAGTATTTCCTTAAAAAATTCAGATTCCCACAGTTTACACACCTCAACAGAGAAGCCTTCGCCATGAGGTGAGCTCTCATCACACAAATCTCGTGTATCACCGAAAATTGCCAAGGAGCCAGCTTGAATAAAGGATCGAGGGGGATTCTGACAAGCATCAATCGCCTTCCTCAACACCTTGACAGAATTCAAACGAGAGTCGACGATTTCTTCACGATTCGATTTCGTATAAATACAATTTACACTCTTCCCTGTAAAATTAATGACAGCATAGCTGCCATTGATTTCCGTTGCCCATTCGCCTAGCTGACAACCATCCCACTGGACATATTTCACTCCAATTCTTGTCGCAGCCTTCCCTCTCGTTAAACTGACAACCTGATAGCCTTTATTAATTAGACATTCGGCTAATGATTTCCCTAAAAAGCCTGTGCCACCTGCAAGTACAATTTTTTTGTTCATCTAATCAAGCCTTTCTTTTTTAGATCTATGCTAATAAGAGAGCAATAGAGAGAAGGGTTCGGCTCCGCTAGTTTCTCGATAGGTGAAGAAAGTCATCGTTTCATCAATTGCTAGAAAGTCAGCTAGCATCTTTGGCTCACCACTACTTTTGCGTTGTATTCGGTTTATTCGAAATCGACTTTCGTCTAATAATATTCCTTCTATATTATTAGACGGTTTAAGTCTGTAAAAGGTTTCATAAAATAGATGATTTTGTCCGTTAATTGATAGAATATGTAGCGATGGGGTCAAAGAATCATAGAAGACTTCATTCCACTTTTTCATGATAGTGAAATGACATCAGAGTCTGGGAGAGGAGCTAGCTGAACAATCAAATGACCTCTCTAATGAAACAACAGTAACGCTAGGTCTCACGTATCGCGTCCTAGCGTTACTGCAAAAGGAATGGACTCTACAATCACTACAAATCAAAATTCACCTTTTGCTTGCAGTGACTCTATCGCCCTTTGTAAATTACTCATGATTATCACATCTTTAAAATTAATCCCGATTTGCACAACTGATTGCGCAATTTCTGGTCGCACACCTGTTAAAATCGTATCAACGCCAATAAGCTTTAGCGAACTAATCACCTGAAAAATCTCATTGGCCACCATTGTATCAACAATGGGTACACCAGATAAGTCAATAATGAGTATGGTATTGCCTAATTCTACGCATTTGTATAAGGCATTTTCTTTTAATAGCTTTGCTCGATTTGTATCAAGATCTCCAATGAGCGGAAGAATTGCTACTGAATTAGAAAGACCAACCACAGGCACGGAATATTCAAAAATCGCTTTTTGAGCCATGTCCATCGTTTTCCGATGATATTCGACATAAGACGTGCTAAACACACATCCAGCTTGGTCTACAAGCGGATCGATCATAAAACCGATGTTAATTAATTCTTCTTTCGAAATATCAATCTCTTCCAATTTTCCTAGTATCGCCTTCCAAATAACCGTTCGATAGGATGTGAGCGTCGTTAGTGCTTCGTCTAATGAGATCCCTCTCTCGACAGCTGATTCACCTGTTAAATTGGCCCATTTTGTCACTTGATCCCAAACGATATCTTTATTATTGGCTTTAATCGCTTGACCAATATAGCTGATAAATTGGGCTCTCCATTGGTTTAGTTCTTCAAGCTCTTGTGGTGATATGATCGATTGAATGAACTCTTTGTCCAGCACTTCATTCATTTCCTTTGAAAGATCATAGCTATTTTCTACAATAGAATTCCCGATAATCTCATGAGACTGCAATAGTTTAACCTCCTATCCTCGACTATAAAAATGATATGGTAATAGCATGCATTCAATATGTGTATCCGGCTTTTTAAAGGTCTCGTCTCTACTATCGCTAAGAAAACGGTATGAGAGTGACGATTGCTCCCTTTGCCCCTCCAATTTATTTACTTTTATTGAACCTAGACGAAGAAGCAGAGAGTATGATGTACGATCATGATGCTTATGTATGATATGAATCATCCGTTATCGGTCTAGGCCATAATACGATCCCTCCCTCATCAATTTAGAATGATTAAAGCGATAGAATCTCGATTCCTTTCCCGTTATTCATTCGATTTAAACCTGTTTTTGAAAATAAAATTCTAGCTTGTTTTCATCCTTAAAAGGTAATCAAAATGAGCAGGTTAATCTCCTGTTGTTTCCCATCAAAAAACCATCTCCTGCAATGCCGTATCGTTGGAATACGACGCAGAAGATGGTTTTTGTTTGCTATCCTAATTTTAAGCTTTAATTATTGTTATTCGAGTTTTGTCCGCCTTTTTTGCCGATTTCTTCAAAGTGCTCTTTTCCATACTTTTGTTTTACTTTTTCTCCACCTTTTCTTCCTGCTTCTTCGTAGCTCATGTTTCCATTATTGTTGTTCTTTTCATTTTGTGCCATTTGTAAAACCTCCTTTATAAGATTAGTTATCTATACCTGCTCCTCTGTCGTCACAAACTTTTTTTCCTATGTAAAAATGAGGAGCTTTATGATACAAATATCTAAATATCCTTAAAAAGAATGGGAGAAATTTTCCTTTAACTAAGCAAAAAAGCAGAGCATGTCACTCTGCTTTTTAATCCTATAGTCGCTTGATCCGGTATAAGTGATAGCCTGGTAATGAAGTGATCAGGTTGGGATCAGCTTGCAAGCCATGAGAAGGCTGCGAAAAGGCAATGTCAGCGAGACGGCGCGTTACTTCAGCGACATTCATCGATTCCATTTCCTCTAAACTGTAAAACCCTGCCTGATCGACCTCGACTTGATCTGGTTGAGGCTCTCCTTCTACATAATCCATTAAAAAAACGAGATACACATTGTGAACATGACGCGGGAGATCGCCAGCTGCGACGATGCCTCTCACTTTGGCGGTAACGCCTGTTTCCTCGAATACTTCTCGGATAATGCTTTTCTCAATTTTTTCATGCTGTTCGATATAACCACCGGGATTGGTCCAGAGCCCTTTTCCTGGCTCCAGGCTTCGACGGATTAGCAGGATTTTGTCGTCCTTGATGATGAGGGCCCCCACACCAATGCTATAGTTCCCCCAGAAGACATAGCTACAGCTAGGACACGCCTTCCGATCCTCCCCTCCCATGTTGCGGCTTTCCAAGCGATCTCCACAAGATAAACAATAATTAGCTTCCACGTTAGACTCTCCTTTATTGATGACATCACTAGATAATGTGGTTCACACCCTTAGGTTGGAGCGTTATTAGCCAAATTGTTGATTTATTGGTCGAACGATCTTTCACCGACCGAAATAGGTGGCTACCAGGCAAATGCTCATTTTCCATTTATCCCTCAAATGAAAAAAGCGGTAGCTCAACATGATTTTACCCTTTCTCTTGGTGAGTGAACAAAACATAAGCTCTTAGAAAATGCCTCACTTTTTAGCTGCACGCTGATACTGATCGATTAATTGATTCAAGCGACGCAAATGATACGTATATTCGACAACAGACGAAGCGATAATCATCAGACGGAGCTTTTGGTCTTCGTTTTGGCTGTATTTCTCCAGCGTTCGCTCAAAGAAGGTCTCACTTTTTTTCATTACATCGTCTTCTTCGCTGTCATTCTCCGTTTCTTTTATTTTTCCTTCATATTTTAAAAATAAGTATTCGTGGTAGTTGATTAAATCTTCGAGATGGTCGTCAAATAATCGGTTTTCCTCCTTGCTTGTCTTGCTTTGAAAATAGTGCTCTTCGATGTTTTCTAGCAGCTGCTCGCCTTGCTGCAGCGTCTTAAGCATTTGTTTAAAAACAACGATTTCTCTAACATCTAATGGGTTTAATCTGACCATTTTCTCTCTTTCTTCATCAAAGATTTTAAATTGATCCTCTACCTTTTGAATGTCGTTTGTTAGCTTTACGCTAAGCTCGTGGAATGATTTCTCTGTCATTTCATTAGAAATCGCTGTCCGCAGTAAGAGGGACAGGTTTTGAAAGACGGCTTGTACCTTTACGATATAATTTTTTTTGTATTTAGGCGGTAGAATGATCAGGTTCACAAGCAGGGCTGAGCCAATACCGACTAAAATAATTAAAAAGCGGTTCAGCGTAAAAAGAAATTCCTCATTCCCCGGCGCACTCATAATCGCTAGCACAGTAACAAGTGTAAGAGGAATCGTGCTCTCCATTTTCATTTTCAAGCTGAGTGAAATCACGAGCATCATCACCAATCCGATCGTAATCGGGTTATCTCCCAAGAAATGAATCGCAAACAGAGCAATCGCTGCACCTATTGTATTTGTCAAAATTTGGTCGAGCATTTGCTTCCATGTACGGTAAATGGATGGCTGAATCGCAAATACAGCCGCCACTCCAGCAAATACAGCAGGCTCTAAGCCAAAAATCGAGCAAATATATAAAGCAAGTGTCACGGCAATTCCCGTTTTTAACACACGTGGACCTAAAGTCATCTCCTGTTATCCTCCATTTTTCTTCTTTCATCATGTTGAAAATAGTCTAAAGTTGTCGTTTAGCCGATAAGTCGTTGAGTTTGGCCGGTAAAACTCCCAATTTGGTCGATAAGTCGTTGAGTTCGGTCGATATTCCCCTCACTTCGGCCGGTAAATTGCTGAATCATGCTGATCGCCGCTCAGCTCCAGCCAAAAAACAGCAGAATCCGGACGATAAACCTCTTACTTTGGCCGATTATTTATAAGATTGGTCGGCTCTCGATCAAATCAGCTAAAAAAAGACCTCCACCATTCATCTGGCAAAGGTCTCGCTAACAACGATTGTTGCCAACAATGCCGGGGATATACATATCCCGTCCTGACGACATTGCTGTATTGAGCTACTCCCCTTTGAGAGAGATTGAGTCATTTTCGATTAAGAATACTTTAGCACAAGAACGATCAAATTTGAATCTCATATGCTGCTTGGCATGGTGTCTTTGCACAACTGCAGGGAAGCGGTGCGAAGTCCACTCCCCTTTTACACAATTTTTTAAAATTAAAGGATTATTTTCAATATTTAGAGAATATGTTACATTGTTTGGAAAAAGTTTAAGGGGAGTGAAAGGTTTGAAAAGGAAGAGTATAAATAAGTTTATGGCGCTATTGGTTGCATTGGTCTTTCTGTTTGGAAGTGTTATTCCAGTAGCGGCGCAATCACCATCCGCTTCAAATGAGATTCATTATGTGGCATTAGGAGATTCACTGGCTGCTGGTCAAACTCCTTTCAAGGAAATTGAAACAAGCTATACAGACATGATTGCCGCTTATTTCGAGGAACAGCAATTGCTAGCAAGCTATACGAATCAATTTGCGGTTCCTGGCTATACGTCTCAAAACGTCCTCGATGATGTGCTTACTAATCATGAAGTCGATGGCAAGAAGATTCAAGATGCGATACGCGATGCCACCTTGATTACGCTCACTGTCGGTGCAAATGATCTCTTAAGAGAAGCGGATATTGATCTAGAAGCAGGAACCGTTTCACTTGAGCAAGAGAAAGCCCTACTCACTCTTACAAAGCAAAAAGAAAATCTGACTCGCCTATTTCAAAAAATCAAAGAGCTAAATCCTGATGCAGCAGTCTATGTATCTGGCTATTACCAAGCCTTTCCTTACCTTGATCCAGCACAGCTTGCTCCATTAGATGGCATTTTCCAAGCACTTAATGGGACGATTCAATTGGCGGCTGTTGAGAACGGTGTCTCTTTTGTTCCATTAGCAGGCATTTTCGATAATGATCTACCAACCTACTTACCGAACCCAGCTGATATCCATCCATCACTAGAGGGCTATGAAAAAATGGCTGCGGCCTTTATTGCTTCTTTTCAAATGGAACCAGAAACAGACATTTCATTTGTCGATCTCCCAAAAACCTATTGGGCTTATCCTGAAATCTCACTTCTCGTCAATAATAATGTCCTATCCGGCATATCCGACACTCACTTTGGTCCTGCCTTTCCAATCACTCGTGCTGAAACAGCAGAAGCGTTGCTAAGAATTGTCCCTTTTGATCAATCCGTTCCTGAAAACCCGGGCTTCTCCGATGTTGATGAATCAGATGACGCCTATTATGCGATTGCAAAGCTAACAGAGGCTGGTGTCTTCAATAAGGCAGAAACGTTTAATCCTGACGCTCCATTAACGAGAGCACAAATGGCTAAGGTGCTCACGATTGCCTTTCAGCTAGAGGCTGATTCGACTTCATCGTTCAGCGACGTTAGGTCTTCCCATTGGTCGAAGTCTTACGTTGATGCACTTGTGTCGGCACATATTACAACAGGCTTCCCAGACAATACCTTTAGACCAGGTGTAGCGACTACAAGAACGCATTTCGCTGTTTTCCTCGTTCGCACCTATCAGCAAGCGAACGCGCAATAGTAAAAATAGGACGATTGAGGGCTGAACCCAATCGTCCTATTTTCATAGCTTTTCTAAAACATCCGTGATGGCATAATAATCGACACTTTTAAGTTAGCATTTAGCTCGCGAATCGCGTCCATGATCTGTTTGTCTGAGATGTCTGCTTTCGGAGTAATCGTGTATGTAAGCTGATACATCGTGCCAAGATTTGTTGTTTCTACCTGCTGGAGCTGATAGTCCTGCATAAACTCCTCAAAGAGTTGATCGAACACACTCTCATAGTGCATATTTTCTGGAATGGTCACCTTTAACGTCTTTTGCTGCTCCGCCTTCTTCCCATAATCAACAGCAAACAGAAAATAAATGAGAATCGACAAGGTGATCGCAAATAGGACAGCTAGCGTATAGAATCCAAGCCCACAGGCAATTCCCGCTGCCATTCCGAAGAAAATAAAGGCAATATCTTTCGGATCACTCATCGCACTTCTAAACCGAATAATCGAAAAGGCCCCTACTAATCCAAAGGCAACCGCGATGTTATTACCTATGACAATCATTACAACCGATACAACGACTGACATGATAATAATCGTATGGACAAATGACTGAGAGTACTGACCACCCTTGTGCGTTTTACGGTAGACCCATGTAATAAATAAACTTAAAATAAAGCTCAGCGTAATCGCTGCAAAAGCCTCCATGACCGATGCTCGGGTTGTAAAATCTGCAAAATTATTAAGCTCGTTGAATAATTGATTCATCTTTCTCTCCTATACTTAAATAATGATCTTTTCATCCTGCAAAACAGGTCCACTTCGCACATTCTCCGTTAAATCGATACTCGTGCAAAATTTTGAAACACTCTTTTTTGGACACTCGAATTCACTTAAAAGACGCGTTAACCATAATGGCACGCTATGGGTAACCTTCACTTCCATGATGACAAGGTTGGAATCGACAAAATGATCCCCCACCGGACCGTCCTCAACGCGAAGATTATCATCACGACACATTAAATTAAAATCAAACGTCACACGCAGGTCATCCTCATATAGGCCGTGAAGCGCTTGCCGATCATAGCTGACAATCACTCTTGGCTCAAGCTCATATAAGGAACGAAACCGATGAACCTCATTTAAAATCTGCGGATTAGAAACGTCATAGCCTTCCATAAAAGCAGGTGAACGCTCCTCCAGAAAATGATAGGCATCCTTTAGCTTGATTTTTGTCCGCCGTTTATTGACGACATTATTATACTTCTGCTTCACTTCTAAAAAAGCAGCACTTTCTAAATGAGCATTGTCATAGACTCGTAGACGAAGCTTTTGCCGAAAACGGAGCTTATTTCTCGTTTCATAGTATATTTTCTTATCATTAGAATCGAAATAGAGACTGACAATATTATAGCGTCCCTTCTCACCAAATTTATCAAAACGCATGCGATCTAACAAATATGGCGTCAGCTGTTCATAGACGGAATAAGGAATTAAATATTTCAGCTCGTATCGACTAAAAATCTCTAAAGCCACTTTTTTCACACCTTTTTTGACAATTTTTTAGAAAAACACAATAAAAAGACGCTTGCTCTTTACAATATGTTAACATAGATAAATGGAATAATATCTGTATTTTTTACAATTTCATTTTAATATCCCAATTATTATAGTGAATAATTGAATTCTAACAATCTTTTCATGTTCACCCTTTTATATTTGCTTACACCCTTATAAGGAGGATTTTACTATAAATGAAAGTGACGATTATGATTTTACTTGGCGCTCTCTTGCTTCTTTGGGGGTCTACTTACTATGCGCTCCAAGGAGATTCAGAGGAACGCTATCCATTTCTTGACCCGCATTTGGAAGAAGTCATTTATACCGAATTACAAATTGATAAAGGCTCTTTACCTTCCCATATAGTAGAAACAGTCACATCGCTTGATTTGTCTGATAGCGATATTACAGATTTAAGTGGAATCGAAAATTTCCCTCATTTAGTAGAGCTGAATCTATCCGGAAACCATATCTCTGACTTTGGTGCTTTAACAACATTACGAAATCTTCTTTCTCTAGACTTAAGTGATAACAAAATTGAGACGATCGATGGTCTTGAGCAACTAGCTTCAATCGAAACACTCCATTTAGAGGGCAACCGGATTGAATCGGTCCACCCGCTTAAAAAAATGGCTCGGCTCAAGACTTTAAGACTAGCAGATAATCGGCTTACGTCGATCGAGCCACTTGCTTCTCTTGTTTGGCTTGAAGAGCTCGATATTCGAGGAAACCTCATCAAGGATCTCCGTGCACTAAAAAGCGTACCTGATTTGCGAAGCTTAGATGCGCGCTATAACTTTATTGAAGATCTGTCGCCCCTTACGAACAAAAATCAGCTACGCGACCGTCTTCTTTTAGAGGGCAACCGAATTCAAAGCATTGAACCGATTCAGGCCTTTTATGAACAGATCAGCGAAACAGACCTTGGCGAGCTTGCTGTCTATGTCGAAGCATCTGAGTTGGGTGGCAGAAAGGCTGGCGCTGTTGAAGTGGCCCTATCGATTCCTGTACCCTCGAATGCTGTGATTCACTATACGACGGATGGTTCTGTGCCTGATCAAAACTCACCTCGTTATGATGGTCCGATTGAAGTTCATCAATCGAGTGTTGTCAGTGCAATTGCGCTTACTCCTACTGGTGAAGCAGGCAACGAACGGAGGGAGACGTATCTGATCGAAGAAACAGCTCATTTGCCCATCCTTTCATTCAGTACAGACCCTGCTAATCTGTTTGATGAGGAAATCGGGATTTATGTACCTGGAGTAAATATGAACTCTCGAACAGAAGATATCGCTAGTACAGGAAACTATGCAATGAGAGGACAGGACTGGGAGCGGCCAGTGAAGGTCGAGTATTTTGATAAATACGGCGAGCTCGTTTTGTCTGAAAATGCTGGTATCCGGATTCATGGTGGTGCCTCGCGCGCTTACGATCGAAAATCCTTCCGTCTTTATGCGCGCAATGAATACGGGAACAACACGTTTAATTATTCTTTTTTCGGTGAGGACAACCGTCACCTTTATAATCGATTGCTCGTTCGAAATTCTGGAAATGATCACGAAAGCACCCTTTTTCGTGATGCTTATTTACAGGCGCTGATCAAAGACGACCTAAACGTCGAAACACAGGCGTATCAACCAACTGTTCTTTATGTGAATGGTGAGTATTGGGGCATTTACAACCTTCGCGAGCGTTATGATCAGCATTACTTTGAACGAGAGCTTGGCATTCATCCAGACGACCTTGACCTTCTTGAAAGAGATGGAGAGATTGCGGAAGGACGAAATGCCCAGTGGGAACATGTAAAAGCCTATATTCGCGCAAATGATCTATCAGACCCTATTCATTATCAGCAGGTACAGCAATGGATCGATCTGGACAACTTTATTGATTATAACCTCGCGCAAATTTTTGTACGGAATACAGACTGGCCCGGAAATAATCATCAATTTTACCGTGATCGCAAAGCAGGAGATTTGTGGAGATGGGTCATTTTCGATCTTGACTTTGGGTTTGGTCTTTATGGCCGACCTCATGCATTTCGCCATCACACACTCGACATGGCGACAGAAGCAGGCAGGGACTCCTTACCGAATCCTGACTGGTCGACACTTGTGCTACGTTCATTATTAGATAATGAGTCATTTCGCCATGATTTTATTAATCGCATGACCTATTATTTGAACACGGTTTTTCATCCTGATCGAACGCTTCCGCTCCTTGATGAAATGGCCGCCGTTATCGAGCCAGAGATGCCAAACCATATTAAACGTTGGGGACAGCCTGCTACGTACGAGGATTGGGAAAGCAATGTCGACATTATGAGACAGTTTGCTACGGAGCGACCTGCCTATATGCTCGCCCACTTGGCAGATCATTTCGAGCTTGATGGCTATGCAACGATGCGTGTTGACGAAGCGTTACGCCAACAGCTTTCGATTGATGGATACCCCTTATGGCGGGAAGATCTGCCTGGCGATCGGCTTTACCGCTGGATGACAGGAGTGCCGATTTCCATTAGTCATGAGAACAGCCTAGCCCGTATCGAAACAGATAATGAGGCCGTTGTCACCGTCTTACATGAGAATAAGCTTTTCTTTAACGAGCCTGGAGAGGCCACTCTTTCGCTCTATGATGAAGCAAATCAGCTACTTGGAGAGCTGCCGATTACCGTCGAGCATTTCCAAATGAGCGCAGAAACGTGGCAGCTATCTGATGAAAGGGAATTAGGAGAAGGGGTATGGCTCTCAAGCGATGATGCGATTGTGACCATTGAAGCTGGAACGGCGACTGCTGTCGGAACGGGCACAGCACTGCTCACACGCAAAGCTGACGAGAAGCTCGTGAACATCATCCGTATCGACGTCATCGACGATTGATTAGCTACACGAAAGGAGAACGACCGTGAAACGATATACTTTGGTTATATTTGCTGGCTTGTTTGTCTTGCTTTTAGCCAGCTGGGGGGGCGCCCTCCTGCTCTCTTCTGACACGAGAGTCGATTTTGCAGACAGCGATTTTGAACGTGCTGTTCGTGCATCACTAGGTACAGATCGTCCGCTCACAGAGCAACAATTACAAGAAATAACGTCCTTAACGATTAGCAACAGTCAGATTGAAAGCCTTGAGGATCTTCGTTGGTTTGGACAGTTAATTGAGTTGCATGCTGGTGAAAACTTAATTACTGATCTATCACCGCTAGAGCACACTCCTCATCTTCAGGTTTTATCGATTAATGACAACCACATCACAGACCTAGAGCCAGTTCGCCATTTGGGGAGCTTGAGAACCTTACATGCACAGCACAACCAAATACGTTCCCTTGAACCGTTAGCGGATCTCACAGGTCTTGTCGAGCTAAATGTTCGGGATAACCGGGTTAGCGATCTCCAGCCTTTAGGGAAGCTGGCGTATTTGGAAATCGTAAATGTCCGTGATAATCAAATTAGCGATCTCTCAGCCCTTGCTACGCTGACAAGGCTTCGTGATCTCAATGTCCGTAATAACCTGGTCACATCCTTTGAGGTACTAGGTCAGCTTGAAGATTTGACAGCTCGTGTCTATGTGCAAGGAAATCCTTACGAGGACCAGCAGATATTAGACGAGTTGTATCATCGTGTTCGTGATGTAGACTTTGGTGATCCAAGCTTACGGGTGCTCATCTCACAGCATAGTGGCTACCATGATGAGCCGTTTGAAGTCATTGTCGAAGCACCGCGAGAGGGTATTATTCGCTACACACTAGATGGTAGTGAGCCAACGAATGCCTCACCAGCCCTTTTCCGTCCGCTTCTAATCGAAGAAACATCAACTTTACGAGCAAAGCTGTTTTTAGTGAATGGAACAATTGGCGAAACCGTCACAAGAACCTATTTGCTGAATGAATCATTTGCTGGAGACTTACCGATCCTTTCTTTGGCGATGAATCCTGCCCATCTTTTTGATGAGCAGCGAGGCATTTATGTCGAAGGGATTCATGCCGATCCTTTAGCTGAGCCTGGTACAACAGGAAATTTCATGATGCGAGGACCGAATTGGGAACGTCCGGTGCAAGTGAGCTATTTTACCGCAAATGAGCCAGCGTTGCCTCTCTTTGAACAAGGAGCAGGCATTCGCATCTATGACGGGGACTCCCTTGATAACGAGAAAAAATCGTTCATTCTTTATAGTCGTGGAGAAATTGGTCCACATGTGATCTCGCATCCTCTTTTTGAAAATAGCGAGCGGGGGCGTGTGAAGCAGTTTATCTTGAGCCACGGGCAGGATCATGAACCAATTCTCATCCATAATGCAGTGATCCATACGGCTGCTCAAAGCTTGGCGATAGAAACGAAACGTTATCATCCGACTACGCTTTATCTCAATGGAGAGGACTGGGGTGTCTATCAAATCGTTGATCATTATGATCATCACTATTTTGCCGATCATCATCAAGTCGATCAAAGACAGCTTGATTTAATCAAGGGTAACGGGACGGTTCTACATGGGGATGACAGTCCCTTTTATTCACTCCTCTCATCTGCAACTGCTCAATCGCTGGCAGATCCTGTAGCGATGACACGAATTGCGGCTCAAATGGATACAGTGAGCTTTATAGACTATTTGATTGTTCACACCTATTTTCAATCAAATGGAGCGGATTCGACGATTTGGCGTGAGCGAGGTGGAAAGAATGAATGGCAATGGGCGCTTTCTACATTTGACCGACAGGAAGGGGACGCTTTCTCTCTTAACACCCTTCTTTCTGAGGATACTGTCACATCTCGCCTTTTTGTCTCCCTCCTGGAAAATGAGGCATTCAAATCCGAATTTATTAGCCGCCTGACCCATAGCATGAATACCGTTTTTGATGCAGATCGCTTAGAAGAACTGACTGCCGCGTGGAGAGGGCAAATCGAAGCAGGCATTCCCCAAACGGTTGAAGCATGGGGCTACCCCGCTTCCGTTGCTGAATGGGAAGAGAGCATTGATCAATTCGTCTCCTTCCTCCATCAGCGTCCAGAACAGCTACAGCAAGACCTCCTCACCACTTTCGATTTAAGAGGGCGCGCTGACATCATGGTCTCAGCGGCTTCAAGTGAAGTCGAGCAGCTGAGTGTCAATGGACTGCCAACTGTGAACTGGAGTCCTGCTTTTCAAGGAACGTATCTCACCGATGTTCCGATGAAGCTGGAGCTTGGTCTAAATGAAACATGGAGCAGCACAAATGACGCTGTTGCCGCAATTGATGGCGATCATATCACCTTCCTAGACGAGGGCTCAGCCACTCTCCTCGCCACCTCCCCAGCAGGAGACGAGCTACTTGAAATGACTGTCACCGTCACCCATCCAAACAGCTGATATGCTAGGATGACGCACCTTATTTGATCCTCTACACACCCATTTGTCCAGCAATTCCATCAAAAAGAGCACTCCCGCACAAGGTCGACTAACCTCACTTAACGGGAATGCTTTTTTCTTGTTAATTTTGCGGGGCATACGCCTTCCACTTGCTTAAGTCTGGATTGTCTTGGAACACCATTTCTTTCGGGAAAATAAACGTCCACGGCTTACTCGTATTGGCATTGACCGTAAATGCGTCTAGCTTGAAGCCTCCTTTGGCAACGACTTCACCTGTTGCATCCTCGACATGTAGCGGCAGCTGTTCAAGGTTGATGTTTTTCTCTGAGCCATTGCGAATGAGTATCGTAACATGGAGCGTACCATCGTCCTTTTTCTGAGCTTGGACACCCATGAAATTCACTTCACCCTTGCTTGGAGCACCTGCTTTTTGAACAAGAGCCTCTAGCTGCTGCTTCGCATGATCATCCAGTGCTTTCTCCCATGTTGGCTCAAGCTCTAGACGATGCTTCGATTCCAATTGAAATGCTAGCTTCCATCCACTCTTTGGCAAATCAACCTTGAGCATATCCTTTGGCCCAAATTCAAACACCCACGGACGGCTGCTGCGCGCTGGCAGCTCGCCAATCGCGCCGAGATCAAAGCTTTTACGCGCAAGAACTCGTTCCCTGCTCATCAATTAAGACCAGTTTTGTTTCCTCAAATTTAATCGCCTTGTCTAAGCTATTACGGACAAAGGCTGTCACAAACACCTTTTTATCTAATGGATCCTGACGTAGTTCAATGCCACTAAGCGAAATTTGATTCGGCTTAAGTGGAGCACACTCGCCATTTAAAAATTGGAATGAGTAGACATCTTCTTTTGAAATATTCCAGACTGGCGGAAAGGAAAGCTCCGTTTCGACCAGCTCATCTTCTTCAGCTGTTTCCTTATTATGGCCAAAAGCATCCGATGAAACCGCGCTCTCTTCTCCTTCAAGCTGCGGATTCTCGCCTTCATCGCGTTTCTTAAAAAATGATAACATCGATTTATCCTCCTCTTACATACGTTGATTCATTCAGCAACATATCTACCATTTTACCATAGTTTAAATCGGAGTCATACGTTAGGGACGGAAAAGCCGCTACAGTATAAAGGGAAAAACTCGGTTTATCGCGAAGACTTAATTCTCTTTCAGAATGTGATCATGATTTTATCCTTATTGATTAGTTAAACGAAAAAACGAGAAGAGCCTCCTACTCGCTCTTCTCGCTCATTTGGTTTTCATACTATTGATGCAATGCTAAGAATAGCGATACGACCTTCGCACTTTGGGCGCGCGTCGCTGAGGCATTTGGACGATATTCATCGCCATAACCAGCAACGAGGTCAAGCTGATACGCCATTGTAATCGCAAGCTGAGCTTCCTCATCTAAGCGAGTGATATCGTTGAATGGCGTTGACTCAGATGTTTCAAAAGCTCCTCCCATATGAAGCTCATAGGCACGCTTCAGCATAATCGCCATTTGCGCACGAGTAAGCGGTTTGTTTGGACCAAATGTACCGTCGTTCCAGCCATGAACAAGACCGTACTCATAGGCTGCTGAAATGTCCATCTGAGTTTCTTCTGCTATTCGTCCAATATCGGTAAATGGCGCCTTTTCTGTTGCTTCTAAATCAAAGGCACGCACAAGCATTGATGAAAATTGTGCCCGAGTCAGTGTCCGGCTTGGTGAGAAGGTGGTCTCTGATGTTCCGCGGATAAGGCCTTGATCGTAAAGGTCTACCACAAATTCTGCATACCAATCATCCGCATTAACATCTGTAAATGGGAGCTCAACAGGAGGCTCGACGTATTCCGTAATACGACCTTCTATTGCTGGACTAACAGGTGTATGCTCGGCAATATAATCAATTAAAATCTCATCAAGGGCTGCATAATCATTGACAAGCGGGGCATCGATAAACATCGTGTAGTCGTCCCCACCTGAAGCCATAAAGTCATTCATGGCGACGACATACGTACGATCGAGCACAACTGGTTCACCCGCAACTTGCAGATTCTTCACGCGTTGTCCTGCCGAAGCATCAACATCGATTTCAAAAGTCATTCCCCCAACATGCGGAAATGCTCCTTTCGCATTCGGATAATCGCTTACACCATGTTCAAGCGCAGCTTTAATCGTCGCACCTGTTAACTCCTTCGTTTGCAGAACATTCCCAAACGGAAGAACGGTGATCGCATCTCCGCGGGTAATCTCCCCTACTGGGATCGACTCGCGAATCCCTCCACCATTAAAGATCGCCACTTCTGCTCCACTCTCAGCGATCATCGAATCCGTAATCAGGTTTCCGAGGTTCGTTTCACCAGCACGAACATTCTCACGCGCACCATCAAGAAGAACATCAGTCGAACCAATTACTTCACCTAAAATGACTTCCTGCGCCTCGGTAATCTCATCAATGACGGCTTGTACAGTAGGATCAGCCTCCAGTTCTCCCGCAGCAGCCTTCGTCACGATACTTGCCGTTTTTTCCGTTAGTTGATTACCTGTGAATGTTATTTCAACCACGCCTAAGTTTTCCGTATATTCACCCGCACTCACAATCAATGTGTCATTAGCCGCTTCTAACCCATGTTCAAATACACTGTGACTATGACCATCAATGATTAAGTCAATTCCTTCAACCGCTTCTGCGACATCTGTTGATTGCTCGATGCTCGACTCATCCGTGCCAAGGTGAGAAAGCGCGATGATCATATCCGCACCCTCGGCTTCAAGCGCTGTGACCATTGCTTGTGATTCGGCGACATGGTCCGTAAATTCAACGCCGTATGTATTTTTTGGAGCTGACTTAAATTTCGTTTCCGGTGTACTAAGACCAAAGATTCCAATTTTAAGACCAGCGATTTCTTTCATGATATAAGGATCAAACAGAAGCGATCCATTTTCTTCAAAACGCGTATTTGCACTTATTATTGGAAAATCACTTAGCTCTTCCAATTCAAATAAACGCTCATAGCCATAGTTAAAATCATGATTACCAGGAACGAGTGCATCAAATCCGATCGCATTGTAAATTCGCGCGATACTTGCACCCTGCTCTACCGTTGCAAAAGGCGTTCCATGAAACGTATCGCCCGCATCCAATAGTAATGTATGATCATTTTCTGCTCGGTATTGATTGATTAATGTTGCTAGCTTCGCATAGCCCATCCCACTACTAGACTCTTCCCATTTCGCATGCGTATCGTTCGTATGCAAAATCGTTAACTTCGTCGTATCATGATTCTCAGCCGAGACAATTGAAACAGTGCCAACATGGACGAACATCAATATAGCGGCTAAACAGACGACAAACGCTTTTTTAAAAGAATACATATAATCCCTCCCAGTAAATGATTCCCTTTAAATATAACAGCTACCAAATCGTTTGTCTCAATTGATTGAAATAAAAATAAATTCTTAACAATTAGCAAACTGGATTTATCGCCGACCTTTTATGGAGAAAGCCTAGTTGCACTCATACTTTAATCCTTTAATAAAGGTAAACTTTCTCACAAGTATAAAAAAATAAATAGCGTCTTTTTTTCCTCTTTCTAGTAAACTAGAAATACAACGAGAATAAGAGGGAGCTGAACAACTTTTTATGAAAAAATGGCTTACTATGCTTATTGTGCTCATATCGACATTTACCTTTAGCACGCTGACAGAAGCATCCAGCACCATTGTCAATCCAAACCAGGTTTATACATACGCTAAAATGGAGCGGGATCTTTTGGCCCTTGCTGAGCGCTATCCTGACTTAATTCAATACAAAGTCATTGGCAAAAGTGAATACGGTCGTAATATCTATGCCGTTTCCCTTGGAAAAGGAGAATCGACGGTGATGGTGAACGGTTCTCACCATGCACGTGAATGGCTAACAACAAATCTAAATATGCATATGATTGAACAGTATGCACAGGGCTACCGAAGTAATCGTAGCTACGATAATGGTCGCTACAATATTCGTTCGATTTTAAATCAAACGACGATGTGGTTCGTGCCAATGGTTAATCCTGATGGCGTCGAATTACAGCAATCTGGACTGCGCTCCTTCCCGAGCAAAGATCACGCCAGTCTCATCACGATGAATAATGGCAGTCGTGATTTCAGACGCTGGAAAGCCAACGCAAAAGGCGTTGATTTAAACCGACAGTACGATGCCAATTGGCGAAACATTCGTGGAAATCCTGGGCGCCCTAGCTTTTCTAATTACAAGGGACCAGCGCCACACAGCTCAAGTGAAACAAAGGCACTCGTTCAATTCACGCGTGAGATTGATCCAGAAATGGTCGTAAGCTATCATTCTAGCGGTGAAATTCTCTTTTGGAACTTTCATCAAAGCGGAGCCCGCTATCAGCGTGATCTCGCCTATGCTAGACAAATCGGGCGTATGACTGGATATTCCTTGATTTTCGCAGGCTCCAATCCATCTGGTGGGGGGATGACGGATTGGTTTGTATCAGAATTTAAACGTCCAGCCTTCACACCTGAGATAGGGAGATATGCAGGTCCAACCAATCTTCCTCTATCAGCATTTGGGCGAGCATGGCAGCAAAACCGCTACGTCGGCCTATATGTTGCCCAAGAGGGTCATAAGCTATACTTGAATCGCTTAAGAGATGTGGCACAAAGAGAAGTGACGAAGGCTGAGCAATCAGCTAGTAAACTAACAGACTATTACATTATTCCAACACCTGATAAGGTTGCGTTAACACCGCAATTTGAACAGCAATACAATGAAACACGCGATGCGATTTCACACGCATCAAGCATCGTTCGTCAATTAAACAACAACGCTCTCAAGCGCAATCTTCAACAACGCTTAGAACGGACAGTCGAGCTACGCCGCCGTGCGACAGTGATGATGCGGGCAATGAGCCGAGGAGAATTATTAACGACTCAGCGTCTTATGCTTGAACAACAGATTGAACGAAATCTAGTAGATGACAAGACAGTCGCAAGCTATGAATCAATCATTGTCGAGCGCAACCGCACAACAGAAGCAATCGAGCGCATTGTCGGAGTCGGCAACCGTCGCGTTGTTGCCCAAGCCTATGTGGAGCCTGCACAAGCACAGCTTGATTTAGTCGAAGGCGCCATTAGCAAGTATGTGATTTTACAAGAAATCGAGGAGCATCTATCCGCAAACGAATGGGAGCAAGTCGAACCATTGTTCACGAAGCTCACAACGATAACGGTGAGTGATTCGGCGCAAATGGCGACAATCGCCGAGCAGCTACTCGAAAAAGAACACATATTAAGAGAACAATATGAAGCAGCCACAGCTGATACCGAAGCTGTCGTAACCATAACGGCTGAAGCAAGAGACTATGCCATTGGCGATACTATCGCGATCACGGTCACGACTGATCAAGTAGACGATCGATTAGAATCTGTTCGCTTGAATGGATCTGAAGAGGGAACGATCACGGAACCTGCTTCTGGTCAATATTTGATTGAGTACATTGTATCTGAAGAGGATGTGACATTTTTAACGAATCAAGAGCTCCATGCTCAGCTTACCTTCATAAACAAAGAAGGTGAAACGATCAAAATGGATCAGCAAGTAATCTTTAACGAAGAATAAAAAAAAGGTTGACTCGCTATCAAGCTTTAACTCCTAACTAACTAGCGTTTAGCAGGGGCCGTACTTGATGAGTCAACCTTTTTTTATAGAGATTAGGCCAATGCTTGCCACAATCATTGGCTCCTTTCTTTGTATAGTTTGTCGTATTCTTCAATCAGCTTTAAATCTAACTCCGTGAGTCCATTCGCTCGCCATGATGAGAGTTTTATCGTGATCACAATGTAATCAATTGAAATAAATGGATGATGGTTTTCTTTTTCTGAAAGCTCAGCCACTTGATTCACAAATGCGATCCCCTCCATATAAGAACGAAAGCGATATTTTTTCAGCAGCCATTTATCATCAGCTACCTTCCAACCTTGTAAAGACTCTAGCTTCTTCAGAACGACATCCAATTCAAGCTTTTCCGCCTTCATGCTCAGCCTCCTCCTCATCAATCAGATTGAAATGACCTTTTAGAATTTTTTGCAACTCTCTCTCATTATATCAAATCCGTTTATGCAAGCTTCGATCATGTGTAATCTCACTAAAGACCTATCGAAATTTTTTCCATAAATGTTAAGCTAGTGACTAAGTTGTTCAAAAAATCTAATATGAGAGCAGTTGTTTCACGCTGGCCTCCTTTTTGAACATACACTTATATTCTACTATTAGGAGAGGTGTTTATGAGGAAAGGTATCTTTTTAAGTCTAGTCATTGCTTTGTTATTAGTACCCTCTATTGCATATGGGCAGACTTCATTTACAGATGTTAACGCCGATTTTTGGGCGCAAGAGGAGATTGCATTTTTACATGAGCAGCAAATCATTAATGGCTATGAGAATGGGAGCTTTCAGCCAAACAACAATGTGACGAGAGCGCAGACAGCGATTATGATTGTGAATGCTTTGAACCTCGAAACAGAAAATCGCCCGAATCCTCAGTTGAAGGATATTCGGGAGGATTTCCATGCCTATGCAGAAATAGCAGCGGTTGCTGACGAAGGAATTATGACAGGCAACAATGGAAGCTTTAAGCCGAATGCGTTTCTGACAAGAGGTGAGATGGCCGCAGTGATTGACCGAACATTTGACCTTGAGGAAGCGACATTTGAAACGGTGTTTCGAGATGTTCAAGGAAGTAACACCTTTTATACGTACATTCAAAACCTCGCTTACAATCAGATTACAACTGGATATGCAAGTGATCAAACATTCCGTCCAAATGAGTCAACGACCCGCGCTCAATTCTCAGTCTTTTTAGCAAGAGTCTTAGATGATCGCTTTAAACCAGAGGACAAGGCGATCCCTGAGCTGGATTTCTTCACAGCCTTTATTCTTGAAGCAGAAGATGCGATTGAAGGCGCGATGTATGAGGAATGGGAAAAATCCTTTAACCAAAACCAACCGTTGGCTCCATTTGAAACGATCAAGCCTATTTTTCTAGACTATTACAGCGTTGACATGGTCGATACAGTCTGGGAGCCGTTCTACTATGACCACCTCGGGGAATGGGGTTCAGAAATTTCACAGCTCAACCCGTTTAAAACGATGGAAGATCTGCGCCTTTATGCCATTGAGCCAAATTATGTCGTGATCTCTGGTACGGAACCAATCAGTGATATTAATCCTACCGTCAATTATTATGAATATAATCTCTTTCGTGTAGACGGTGTATGGCAGATTGATCATATTTCTGGCAGCTTTCGATGAATGGTTAGATGAAAAGACCTCCTTCTAGAATCTAAGCGATTTTAGGAGGAGGTCTTTTGCTACACGCTCTACTTTAAAACCACAAAAAACCCGAACATAGACAGCTCTCTGCCTATTATTCGGGTCATTTTTTCAATCAACGTTTATTCTAATCCTTCAATACCTTCTATTCCTTCAAGGCCTTCCATGCTTTCTAGCAACCATTCTTCAAAGAGAATGACATCAGCTGCATCAGGCGTGCCATAAGTAAAGATAGGCTCTTCGTTAATGCGAGACTTGCCTTGGTTACTGTTTAATTTCAAACCAATGACTTCTCCTTCAAGCGTGAAGTCAAGATCTAGGTTTAGCTTGTTATGAGCAATAATATGGTCTTGATTAATCACGATATATTCTTCAAATGCTTTAATATCTAGCACATTATCAAGCTCATTGAATAGTGTTGTTAGCTCTGCTTGAATGACCTCAAGCTCTGCTTCGATAAGTTCAGCGTCTTCTGGAGTCATTCCAAAAAGATCAGCATACTCAGGGTCTGCCATGAGCTCTACCATTCCAGGCATAAATCCTTCGACAAATGTAGTAAGGAATTCTTCAAGCTTTTCATTTGTCAGCTCAAATTTCACAACATGCTTAGCATCAATCGAATTTGGATAATCGATTGCATTTAGATCTGCATAATCATAGAATCCGTCTGTAAAATGATCAAAGAATAGATTATAGACTGCTAGAGCCATTTCAGTTTGAAGGTCAAGATTCACCATGACACCTGTTGGGTCCTGTCCCTCAAGCTCTGCTAGAGTTTCCATATCAAATTCCATAAACTTACCTTCAAGCTCCTCTGGTAGAGGCATGAAAGGAGAGTTTGGAAGCTTGATCCACATCTTTGTTTCTGTCATGATTATTGGCATATTTAATGTGACATTCACATCGCCACCTAATGTAACGGCAAGATCCATTTCCATCATCATTGGATCAGCTTGATACGTCCCATTTTTAATTTCGATCGAGATATCTTCCATCACACCCGCTACCATTTCTAGCTCAGGGTCGATTTCAGTGAAAGAAGCTGGTAGTTTTAGACCCATTTCCATATTTCCTTCGAAGTCATAAGACTCAAGCGCAAGCTCGTTAGCATACGCCTCTTTTAAAAGCTCTGCAAGTTCATTTGGTTCAACAGGCTCCTCATGTGCAGCTAGCGCACCAATTAGAAATACGGAGAACTGTGCACGAGTCGTAACATTCCTCGGGCCAAATGTGCCATTTTCATATCCACTTGTAATACCGTAAGAGTAGATCGCATCAATTTGCGCTTCAGCCCAAAATCCTTCTGGAACATCGCTAAAAGAAGAGCTTCCATCTCCTTCTAAATGGAAGGCATCAGCCAATACAACGGCCATTTGGGCTCGTGTTAACGGCTCCCCTGGACGGAAGCTGTCATTGCTTCCAGACATAATACCTGCATCTGTTACGGCAGCAATTTCTTCATAAGCATGATAATTTGTTGAAACATCTTGATAATTTGGATTCGGAACATCCGTATCTAAGTCTAATGCTTTTGATAGCATAATTGCTGCTTGAGCACGAGTAACTGTACGGTTCGGCTGAAACGTCCCATCCTCATAGCCAGAAATAATGCCTAATTCTACTAACGTATCAATCTCTGCTCCTGCCCAAAAGTCAGCAGCTACATCGTTAAAACCTTCATTCGCATTCGCTTGAAAAGCTGGTAGTAACACCGCGAGAACGAGGGCAAATAGTGTCGTGAATAATCCTGTTTTTCGCATGATAGTCCTCCTTGATTTTTGGTGCAACTTACCTCTTCTATAAATACTTGTCAATATCCTGCAACTTTTTAAAGTTTTTTCTTTGATTGATTATCTGATCAAACAAAGAAAAACCCCCTTAATAGAAAGAATGTCTCTCTACTAGGGGGGAAGCACTTTCTTATTTACTTGCTATTTCTTTAGAATCTATTCTGATCGTTGTATTTTTCTTCGTCTTCATCATCACGATCATCTTTGTCGTCTTCGTCATCATCATCTTTATCTTGTTTATTTTTTCTTTCAGCTTCCACTTTCACTCCTGAGTCAAAGTGGATTTTCAATTCAATTTCCTTCACATTAGCCGCGTCAATTTGCAGGGCAAGTAGAACCGCATCGATCAGCTCGTCTTTTGACATGCTATCTGTTAGAAGCATCGTATCAAGAAGAGCTTCAATCTCAGCTTGTGCCTCAGCACCTTCTAGCTCTTCTTTGGAATCATCATCTGTTTCTGATTTGATTTCTGCTTCTACTTTTCCATCCTTCTCGTGCTTGTATTTCCATTCAAGCTCTTCTTTATCATGCGTTTCAACCTCTAGCTTGAATTCGTGAATCCCTTGATACGAGCCACGCTCAGATTCCTTCGCCTTACGCTCATGCTTCACTTTCGTACCATCTGAGAATTTAACCTCAATCTTCAGCTTTTTAAGGTCATCTGGATTTGGAAGAGAATTCATAATACTTGTTACAATCTCTTCTTCAGACATATCGGCAGTAAGAGCCCATTGATCGACATAAGCTTGAATCTCTACCAATGCTTGCTCTCCTTTAAGCTCTCGCTCCGTATCACCAATCTCTTCTTCTAATTGCGCTTGAACTTTTCCTTTACGGATCTTATATTCTAATTCTAGCTCATCACCGTTTTGATACTCCGCTTCCACTTCAAACTCTTGAAGCTCTTGACTCACTACTTGATCAGCAACCGTTTCATCTAAAATTTCAGCTTCTACGACTTGATCATTTAACACATATAAAGATAGCTCATCACCAACTCGAAGCTGTGATGGATCAATGAGACGACCCTTGTAAAGAACGAGAAGACCATCAGCATACGTCAATACTTGCTCGCCTCTCGCTTGTTCAATTGTTAGTGATTTCGCTTCAGCATTATGTTCAACTAGCGCACCACGTACAAACGTAACCCCTTGTTCATCTAGCAAACCATCATACGTACGATCTAGCACTGCTGCCATTTGCGCACGAGTGATGTTTGCATTTGGAGAAAAATTACCATCCTCGTTACCTGTAATGATTCCGTGTTCAGCAGCAACATTGACATATCCATATGAACCTGCTGGAATTTGATTGGCATCACCAAAAGCTGGTTTAACCGTAATCGCTTCTCTTGCTTGATCCTCTAAGCCGAGTGCGCGCACAAGAATACTAGCAACCCATACTCTTTTTGCTGGCTGATTCGGTGCAAGCTCATTTTCTGATGCATCAAATAAGCCTTGCTCTAACGCAACAAGCACATATCCTTTTGCCCAATCATTTTTCCCATTGGCAAAATATGCTTCTGTATCCTCAAAGAAAACAGGCGTACTTCACATCTTTCGCCTTCGCTTCCTCTTCCAAGTCCAAGTAATCGAACCGCTGTGACAATCGTTTGCATGCGCGTTACAGACTCACTTGGGCGGAACGTTCCATCATCATACCCTTGAAAAACGTCCTTTGCCTTCATTCTTTCAATATACTCTTGAGCCCAGTACCCCTCACCAGTATCTTCAAACGTGAGGTCAAGTGTTTCTCGTTCTTCTTCTGCCATCGCAAACATCGGAATGGCTAACAAAAAGACGAGCATCAACAAGATCACTTTTTTCATCTTGCATCCTCTTCTCTTTATGAATTTTCAGATTACAATTTCATTTTAATCGATCTTGATTGCATTCACACATTGCTATATACCTATTTTCGACATAGTTCTTGCTTCCTGTCGAAAATAGAACACTGACTTTTGTTGTGCTTTTATGTCTAAAGTCTTAGTTGTGTGGATTGTTTGTCACAGTAAAGAAGGAGCTCGACCTTGGCATGCAAATCTTGCACAACATCGAAAGATTTTTCAGCATGGTCTTTCGTGTATTGATTGCAAGACAGGCGCATGATCATGTATAATTAGACCATTAGTAACGTAGATTGAAAGAAGACCGAGTGCGGCAAACACTCGGAAATGGCAACTCCATGCCGCATGAATGATGTTCACCTGCGATTACTCGTTGCATAATGGCAAAGAGGTAACGCAAGTCGTTAGCAGGCTGACCAAAATAACGCTTTGCTCTAGAAATAGCTCACCTTACTTTGGACGGCAGGGTGGCTATTTCTTTTTGTGTAGATAGACGACAATGGTCATAAAAAGGGAACCTGTCGCAACGAGCACTAAGCTAAACTGTGCGACTAAATTAAATGCCTCGTATATCGTCATCTGCCTCACCCCCTTTCAGCCAGGGAGTTCAGCCGCCACCTTGCTTTATGAAGTTGCTGACTCTCATTATACCAAACATCCGTTCGCATTTCTACTATTCTGTTAATTCATTGTTATATGCTAGATTCAGAAGATTTTTCATTGCTTTCTGTGAAAGCAATGTCCTCGAAGAATCAGTTCTTCTCACCTAGCTCTCTTTCTCTACCTTTTCATCATTTTTAACAGATTGCATTTGAGAAAGCCGCATGAAGCTCTGGTAATGACTTTGGAATAATGACCGGGTAAAAATTTGTTCCTTTGACAATCACATGAGTGGTTGTTCCCTCCACACATAGCTCCTGCTTGCTATTGTATATTTCATATTTAAAGATTACTCTTAAACGGCTATACTCTTCAATGCTTGTTTTGATGATCGCTTTATCGCCGTAGCGAAAGGCTTTCTTGTAAGTGGATTGAACGTTTATCACAGGTAACAGAAAGCCTTTCTTTTCAATGTCGGGATAGGGCTGTCCTAAACCTTCGAAAAACTCTGTCCGACCTTGCTCAAACCAGATAATATAGTTCGCATGATGGACAACTCCCATCGCATCTGTCTCTGCATACCGTACCTGTACTTCTGTTTCTGAAAAGAACATCACAACACCCGCTTTCTATGATCAATGCAAACGAGGCTGATCCGTTACATACGGTCAGCCTCGTTCATTGTTGATTACCGCTTCCCCTTTTTTGCCATGCTATCTTTCTATTAAAGCGCTGTTGAAATTTGCTTGATTTCTAAATACTCCTCAAGGCCATGATGTCCGCCTTCGCGGCCAATCCCGCTCTGCTTGACCCCACCAAAAGGTGATTGAACCGCACCAAGAGCGATATCATTTAACCCGACCATGCCGTACTCAAGCTTCTCACTGACACGCCAAGCACGAGTAAAATCGTTTGTATAAATATAAGAAGCAAGACCATAATCAGAGTCATTGGCAAGCTCGATTGCTTCCTCTTCGGTCGTAAAGGTAAAGATCGGTGCGACTGGGCCAAAGGTTTCCTCACGGCTAATCTTCATCTCCTTAGTCACCCCAGTAAGGACAGTCGGTGCATAGAACGTCCCTTTAGCAAATTCACCCTCATTTAATCGCTTACCTCCCGCAACGACTTTAGCACCCTTCTTACTGCATCAGAAACATGAGACTCAGACGTTTCAATGGCACTCTCATCGATTAATGGACCCATTCGTGTTCCGTCAGCGATGCCATTGCCAATTCTGAGCTTTTCTACCTTTGCAACGAACTGTTTCGTGAACTCCTCAGCCACCGATTCCTCGACCAAAATTCGATTGATACAAATGCACGTCTGTCCAGCATTCAAATACTTCATCCGTGCCGCTGCCGAAACCGCTTTTCCGAGGTCAGAGTCGGCGAATACGACGATCGGAGCGTGTCCACCAAGTTCCATCGATACGCGCTTCACATGATCGGCAGCGCCCTTGATGATGCTCTTACCGATTTCCGTGGAACCAGTAAAAGAAATCTTTTTGATCAGTGGGTTCTCTAGAAATTCCTTCCCGATCACAGATCCAGCTCCAGTTACAAGATTTGCCACGCCCGCTGGAAATTTAGCCTGGTGGAACAGGTCCATTAAATAGGCTGCCGTGAGTGGCGTTTGGCTCGCTGGCTTAAGAACGACTGTACATCCAGCAGCTAGCGCAGGGGCGATCTTTCTCGTGATCATCGAAGCAGGGAAATTCCATGGTGTGATCGCTGCAACTACTCCTACAGGCTGACGCAGAACAAAAATTCTACGGTTCGCTGTCGCCCCAGGAATCGTTTCCCCGTAAATGCGCTGTGCTTCTGCCGCATACCAGGCCACATATCCAGATGCATCAGAATCTCTGCACGCGCTTCTGCAAGCGGCTTTCCTTGCTCTGAAGTAAGAATGTGAGCCAGTTCTTCCTTGTTTTGCTCTATAAGGTTGTGCCAGCGCAATAGGGCAGCTGATCGCTCACCAGCAGACGATTGCGACCATGTTTTGAAGGCCTCCGTCGCTGCATCTACTGCACGATGCCAACCGTATCTCTTCCCGCTGCCGGGACCTTTCCAACCCATTCACCTGTGGCAGGATTCGTTACCTCAATGACATCCTCACCCGTTTGTTCCCATTGTCCATTGATATACACACCATACTCTAACAAAGTAGCTTTCTTCAAAATAGGAGCACCTCCGTTATTGATTTATTTTTTTGTTACTATTTTTGAGCGATTTTGGCTTTCTCTTGCTCTTCAGGAGTTAATAGCTTCTTGAAAAATTGGTCAGCGATAAAGCGCGCAACTCCAGTCATTACCCGACTCCCAACACTAGCTACTAGACCAGATACCTTCGCATCGACTTCCCATCTTGCTTCCGTACCAGCTTCAACCTCGTGTAAATTCAGCTCCATCGTGAAAGCAACCTGACCGGTAAGACCCTTCCCCTTCGCTGCTAGCTTCAAATAGTGATGAGGCTCCTGTGCTTCGATTTTCACACTCGTTTTATATGTTCCCACAACGGGACCAACCCCTAGCTCTACTACTCCTTTATAATGGTTCGGCTCTGGCACAGTCAAACTCTTACAACCAGGTAGAGCACTAGCCAAACGATCCGGATCCATCAATGCATTGTAAACCGTTTCAGCGTCCGCATGAACATAGATTTTCTCCTTTAAGTTGCATCGTGTTTCCTCCTTTTGAGGCGTCCATAACCGCCTTTATAATATTCACATACCCCGTGCAGCGACAAATATTGCCACTGATTTCTTCTCTTACGGTTTCCTCTGTAGGGGATGGATTGCGTTTCAAAATATCCATTGCCGTGAGGACCATCCCTGGCGTGCAAAATCCACATTGTTGGCCATGGTGCTGACGGAATGACTCTTGAAGAGGATGTAGCTTATCTCCACACGCTACTCCTTCAATGGTTGTAATCTCTTTTCCATCTGCCTGAGCTGCAAACATTAAGCAGGATCTTACTGGTTCTCCGTCTAATAAGTACTGTACATGCTCCACAAACACCTTGCTCACAACCAACGTTTGTACCGGTTAAGAGCAATTCATCCCGAAGATAATCTGCTAGTAAAAGCCGAGAAGGGACTTCTGAAGAATAAGACTTCTTATTCACAGTCGTCCGAACAGGAATACTTTAGTCATTGTTCTTACCTCCCCTTAGCTCTGGCAAGGCATCCTCTAATGCTTTTCTCCCGAGTACCTCGACCATTTCCTTTCGATATTCTGCTGAGGCGTGTAGGTCAGCCTCAGGATTACACTCTCCAGCGGCTAAAGCTGCTGCTTCTGCAAGGTCTTCCTTTGAAAGCTGTCTACCTAACAGATACTTCTCTGCCTTCTGTGACCGAATCGGCGTATCACTTACACCACCGGCAACGAAGCGCACCTTTTTACACGTCCCGTCTACATCAATTCTAGGAGCGCTATGATAAGCACAATCGCAAAATCACCATGCCTACGACTGATTTCATGCACCCCGTAGCCAGCTCTTGTTGAAGGGAGTGGAATGTTCGTTTCGACTAAAATCTCGCCTGGCTGTAGGGCAGTCGTCAAATACGTCATAAAAAACTCTTCAGCCGGAATAATCCGCTCACCGTCTGGACCAACGACACGGAAACTTGCATCGAGAGCTACCGTAGGCAACCGGCAATTCCGCGGCAGCATCGGAATGTGCAACGCTTCCTCCAAAGGTGCCAAGAGTTACGAATATGGGTGTGTCCAATGTACCGAGCAACCTCTGAAAGAACAGGCAAGCTTTTTTTGAGTACAGGATCACGCATAAGTGATGAATGACGAACGAGCGCTCCAATTTTTACACTATTCTCTTCTATAGAGATCGCCTCTAATTCACTAATTCGATTGATATCCACCAGATAAGGTGGACGAGCTAGTCGGAAATTCATCAAGGGCAATAAACTTTGTCCGCCCGCTATCACCTTTGCTGCAGGCCCAAGATCCTGAAGTAATGAAACCGCTTCAGATAAGGTCGAGGGCCGGTAGTATTCGAATTGAGCTGGTTTCACAGCCATCATCCTCTCTCCGATTAATGATAAAAAATCTTGTTGTTATCTTTATTATATTCGTATACGTTATATACGTATGCGTACTATAATTACATAATAGTATCCATCTTGACGATTCGTCAACATGAAAACGCATATTTTCTGATTAAACTTTGCTTTGTTCATAATTATCTATTAGAAAATGAACGTATGATGATAATCACCGAGTTATGCTTGTTTCCGTCCTGGATCGGATGAGGCTGCACGCATCAAATCACGAAGGTTTGATGGGACAATTGGCAATTCATCAATGTCAATTTCAAATTGGCTAGCGCATCTGTCACAGCATTTGCTAAGCAGGCAGGAGGTCCTAATGTTCCACCCTCACCGGCACCACGCATTCCACCTAAGTTTTTAGAAGGGAAAGAGACGTGACGCAGTTCAATATTGGGAATCTCTGTTGCAGTCGGTAGGAGATAATCCATTAAGCTACCTGTTAGTAATTGACCTTCCTCATCATAGCGAAGATGCTCATAAAGGGCACCACCGATACCTTGAGCAATTGCTCCGTGTAACTGACCATCGACAACAAGCGGATTAATCACTTTTCCACTATCCTCTGAGCACACACAACGAAGAATTTTCACTTCCCCTGTTTCCGGAAGTACCTCGACAACGAATGCTTGAGCCCCACCAGCAAATGTTCCATGTACGGGGTCATAGAAACGAGTCATCTCTAGACCAGGTTCAATCTCTGAAGGAAGCAAGTGCGCCTGCATATAGGCAACTCTAGCAACATCAGCTAAGGTAATCGCTGTCTCTGCCTTGTCACGAACCCAAATCTTTGCATCCTCCACCTCTAGGTTATCAGGGGATGTCTCTAACAAATGAGCAGCGATCGCCAATACCTTTTCTTGAAGACTAGCAGCAGCTCGTAATGCAGCTCCACCACCGATAACAGCTTGGCGACTTGCAAAAGCTCCGAATCCAAACAGACTTAAGGTCGTATCACCCATATGAACCTGCACATCATCTAATGGAACCTTTAATTCAGATGCCACTAGTTGAGCCATCGTCGTCTCAAGCCCTTGTCCTTGTGAAGTAACCCCAGCTAAAACCGATACTTTCCCCGACGGATCAATGCGAACAGTCATTGCTTCGTGTCCTGTCCTAAATGGCATCCTTGGTCCAGCAGCGGCCTTCTTCCCTAAACCTGTCAATTCATTGTAACAAGCGATCCCGACGCCAATATATCGACCTTCTTCTCGAAGCTTCTTCTGCTCCGCTCTAAAATGATCGTAATCAATCGCTTCTAGTACATTATCAAGACAGACAGGGTACGCTTCGCTATCATGAACCAAGCGTGTTGGAGACGTGTAAGGAAGATCTTCTGGCATGACGAGATTACGGCGGCGAATCTCTACTGGATCGATATTTAGCGAGCGTGCAGCAATATCCATCACTCGTTCCATGACGAAGGTAGTCGCAGGCCGCGCAACACCACGATATGGGCCAGCCGGTGCCTTGTTCGTACAAACCCCGTGCGTCTCACAGAAATAATGTTCCACCTTGTAAGGACCTGTTAAAAGTCCACCAGCCATTAACGGCTCAATCCCTGCCGTCCATGGATAAACAGAGTAAGCGCCAACATCACACAGAATACGATCCTTTACAGCTAACAATTTCCCCTCTGAATCAAACGCTACCTCAATTTCATGCTGTTGTTCTCTCGCATGCGTACAAGTTGCTAAGCCTTCTCGACGATCCTCGACCCACTTAACAGGTCGACCTGTTTTCATCGCCAATAGACTAATCGCAATTTCCTCTGGATAAAGCGCAGCTTTGACACCAAATCCACCACCGACGTCTTGCGTTAAAACACGAACTTGATTTTCAGATAGTCCTAATACTTCAGCTATGCCATGGCGAACTAAGTGAGGCACTTGTGTTGAACTGTATAGCGTCAGCTTTTTCTCTACTTGTTCCCAGACAGCCACACAAGCTCTTCCCTCCATCGGGGCACCTTGATGACGATTCGTTTTAAATGTACGTTTAATGACAAGATCTGCATTGGCAAAAACAGCTTCGGTATCACCCGTATCAAACTTTCGATAAACTAAGACATTGTCTGGAACCTCATCATGGACAAGCGCCGGTTCGGCATTGACAGCTTTTGAGGCGTCAACCACAGCTGGAAGAAAATCATAATCGACATCTAATAGCTCAGCTGCGTCCTCGGCCACATATCGATCGGTTGCAGCGACAACGGCAACTGGCTCTCCAGTGTAGCGAACCTTTGGCCAAGCTAAAATCGGTTGATTCGTCACCTTGTAGCTGCTTAACTCCGACTGAGCTCGAAGCACAAGCTTACTTACCTCTGGATCGTCTCCTGTTAACACGGCTTCTACTCCAGGAATGGCTAGAGCATCTTCCGTATCAAACTCTGAAATCGTTGCATGAGCCAGTGGACTACGTACGAAGGCGGCATGCAGCATTCCAGGCAAATGCAGATCACTAATGTATTGGCTTCGACCTGTTAGCAAACGAGCATCTTCTTTTCGAGGCACCGCAGCTCCAAACAGGCTTTCCTTTTTTGGCGTAGAAACCTTTTCCTCTTCCTTCACTTCCGTCTTCAAAATGGGCTGATCTTGAATGTCTGTCTTCATGAGTCTTACCTCCCACTCTTAAGAATGACTTTAATGGCTTCCTTACGATCAAATATGTCATAGCCATGTGCGGCTTCATCTAAACTCAATGTATCTGTAATTAACGTCGTTGGATCAATGCGACCACTTCGAAGCAATTCGATCACCGCATGAAATTGAGCAGGAACGTTAGCCATCCCAAGACGTAAGGTTAAATCCTTCGCAAAGCTACGTCCAGCAGGGAATGGTAGATCCTTTTCTGTAAAGACACCTGCCGCCGAGATCGTTGCAAATCCGCGTGCCAATTTAAAGGCTAATTCTAACGTCACCTTATTCCCAACGGCCTCTAATACGACGTCTGCACCTCTATTTCCTGTCATCGCTTTGACTGCTTTAATCGGATCTTCAGCCGAGTTAACAGGGTCAGCACCTAAATCCTTAGCCATTTGTAAACGGGATGGAACAACATCGAGCGCAATGACACGAGCAGCACCAAAAATCATTGCACACTGAATGGTAAGCAATCCGACTGGCCCACAGCCAATGACAGCGACTGTATCCCCTGGGCGAATATTGCCTCGCTCGGCACAAAAGTAAGCAGTCGCCAGGATATCTCCAGCAAAAAGCGCCTGCTCATCCGTCAAATCGTCTGGAACGGGATGAAGCGTAAAATCAGCGTGTGGCACCATCGCTAGCTCGGCTTGTGTGCCAGCAAGGTTCCCAAAATTCGTCCCACAGCCAAAGAGGCAGCAATGAACACATTGGCTATAAAGCTTTTGCCGACAATACCAGCAATGACCGCAAGCTGTATGGAAGCTTCCAACGACTCGATCTCCAGGACGAACAGAAGTAACCTGCGAACCAACCGCTTGCACCACACCTACGTATTCATGCCCAATCACGGTTCCTGGTTCGACTCCCTCCATCCGACCATGGTAGAGATGAAGATCGGATCCACAAATCGCAGACGTATGAACCTTGACCATCGCTTCATGTGGGTTTTGTATTTCAGGCTCAGCAACGTCAGCGACGCGAACCTCTTTTATTCCGGCAAATGTAACAGCTTTCATTGTATAACCTCCTCATATCTATCAACGAAGCTGACCCCTTGAATAAAAGCAGGGGGTCAGCACTAATTGTCAATTTCTCTTGCTCTTAAATCATGGAATAGCCGCCATTGATGGCTAGCACCTGACCTGTCACCCAGCTTGAGAGCGGAGAAGCTAGGAGAAGAACGGCAGGTGGCACATCGTCTGGCTGTCCTAAACGACGAAGTGGATATGCGGAAATAATCTTTTTCATGAGCTCTGGTCCAGCATTTCCGACATGCTCAGCAAAGCTCGGTGTCTCAACTAAACCTAGAGACACACAGTTAACACGTACCTTATAACGAGCCATTTCTTTAGCAAGTGATTTCGTAAAACCAATTGCTGCTGCTCGGGTCGTCGCTGTTACAGCTAATCCAGATTCTCCTACACGACCGGAATCTCCCGTAATATTAATAATCGTCCCACCGTCTCGTTTCGTCATTCCTTTTAGAACCGCTTGCGTCACATGCATCATTCCATAAATCGTGACATCGACCTGCGGAACCCAGTCCTCCAACTTAGACTCTAGAAATTTTTGTTGCTTTACATAGGCTGCATTATTGACCAATACATCAATGCCACCTAACGACTCTTCAATCTCTGCCACCATTTTTAGGACGTCCTCGGGCTTTGTGACGTCCGCCTTCACAGCCATCGCCTTTACACCTAGCTTTTGTGCCTCTTGTACCGCTTGTTTTGCACCTGCACTTGAGCTCAAGTAGTGAAACACAACATGAGCGCCCTCCTTCGCAAAGGACATGCCAATGTCTCGACCGATCCCTTGCCCACTACCTGTTACTAATACAACTTTCTCCTTCATTTGAAGATCCATTTTCTATCCCCTCTCCATTTTAGAAGTGTTATCTATCTTTCAACCTACGTAGCGAGTGATCAGCCTAAGGCTTAACACCTTCCGCTCCTCTAACAAAGCAAATCGCTTAATTTTCCCAGATGTCGTTCTAGGCAAGCTTTGACAGAATTCGAATGAACGCGGAAGCTTGTAGGTCGCGAGTGACGCTTTACAGCATTCGAGTAACTCTTCTGAGGTAGCCATCTGTCCATCCTTTAACACGACGAATGCCTTAATCACTTGGCCCCTCGCCTCATCTGGCACTCCTACCACCGCTACATCTAACACGGCTGGGTAGGCAAGGATGACGTCCTCTACTTCCTTAGGAGAAATATTATAGCCGCCTGAAATGATTAAATCCTTTAGACGATCGACGACAAAGACATAGCCATTTTCATCCAGATAGGCGATATCTCCAGTATATACCAGCCATTTTTCAAGGTCTTTTTCAGTTGACTTCTGGCTTGTTTTGATAGCCAATCATCACATTTGGACCACGAACAAGCATCTCACCACGGGCGCCAGGTGGACAGTCTTTGCCCTTATCATCAACAACACGAATCGAGCAACCTGGCAACGGCAAACCACACGAATCTGGCAACTGTTTTCCTCCCACCCTATCAAATGTTGCAAAGGAGGCCGTCTCCGTACTTCCCCAGCCGTTATAGATTTTAATATTGAAAGCATCCTGATAGTCTTTTAATACCTTCTCTGTTAGCACAGCACCAGCGGAAACCGACATACGTAACGTGCTCGTATCATACTGATGACGTTCAGGGAAATTTGCCATGTAGGTAAACATCGTCGGCACTCCTGGAAAAACGGTGCCACTTTGCTTCTCAATTTCTTCAAGGACAGCGGTAGTAGAGAAACGTTCCAAAATGACCTCCGTTGCCCCAGTATAAATAATTTGGAGATAGCAAGTATTTACCGCATAAGAATGGAACAGCGGAAGACAACTGATAAACGATATCATCATCCTGGAACCCTAAAGCATCAACGCAAGCAGCCGCTACCCATGTAACATTTCGATGAGTGAGACGAGCTCCTTTCGGCATCCCCGTCGTCCCAGACGTATAGACAATTTGCGCTAAGTCTTCGCTCGTTACTTCCGGAAGGGCTAAAGAAGGCATAGAAACGACATCCTCAAAAGCAAGATGCTTACCAGAATTCCCGACGACGACAACTTTTTTAACAGCCGGACAATTAGCTAGTACCTGCTCGACATTACTTAGATGATTCTTCATCCGTCATGATGATCTGCGCCTCAGAATCCTGGAAGATGTACTGAATTTCTCGAGGTGTAAGATCCGCATTCACACAAACAGTCGCAGCCCCCGCCTTAGCAATCGCTGTATAAGCCTCTAGTAGCTCGATCGAGTTTTTTAGATAGGTAGCAACTGGCTTCCCAAACTCCACCCCCAGACCGAGAAGTCCACTGGCTAACTGATCTGTGCGCTCATCATATTGTTTGTATGTGCGAATAACATCTCCCTTGATAAATAAATGCTTGTCTCCATAGTTACGCGCTTGCTGCTTCACCATATTGCCGATACTACCAATCAACTGTGTGTTCATGATTTCGCCTCCTTTATGTTTATTAATCGAGATAGGCTGGTGCCATCGGAAGTGTTGCCCATTGCTCTGGATCGTGACCACAAATGACGGTTGCTCCATTTGAAGCGAGCTCTTTCACTTTATTCACTGATTGCTGCGCTTCCTCTGGTGTTGTGACCATTCGCGGTAAAGGACCATCGATATTGCCCTCCATTGGAACAGTGTCGATGCCAAGTACGACCGTTCCTGTTTGTTCAAGCTGCAAAATCAACCCCATATGACCTGGTGTGTGACCAGGAAGAGCCTGGAGAATTGCGCTACCGTCACCGAATAGGTCGTGCCCATCCTCGACGTGAACATAATTGAGGGGATGATCCCAGTCATTGCGAAAATACCCTTTGCCTTCAAGAGAAGGATCCTGCACAGTCTCCCACTCCTTGCCACTCACGAGAAATGTCGCCTTTGGAAACAGACAGTTGCCTCCAGCATGATCCATATGTAAGTGTGTGCAAAAGACGGTTTCAATCGAATCAGGATCGATCTCCATCCTCCGCAGCTGTTCTGATACCAAATCTTCCTTTTTCACTTCTGGATAAAAGGCACGGGTTAGTCCACCCCAAGCAGCAACAGGGTCCGTCACAACATCAGGATGACAGCCAGTATCTACTAGCACGCGACCCTTCGTTGGATGCTCCAATAAGTAGAACGGAACGGGTCCGCTTATCTTCTCCCCTCCCTTTTGGTCAGTAAGGAAAACCGACGGATCAAATGTTAAGCTCCCACACGTATACATGTATAACTTTAATCCACTCACTTTTTTTCACCTCCTGCTATCGAAACACTTGTGCTCCTTTTTTGCTGAACAGCGTTGACCCTTTTCTTGAATTCCTCACTAGCCCAAGCCTCTTTCGCAATAGCAAATCCCTCTTCTCTTGAAGTCAGCTCATGCCCACGCGCAACATCCAGCGTATGGAATTTAGCAGCCTTCAATGTAAGCGGTGCCATTTTTGCGACTTGTTCAGCGAGCTCCTTTGTTTGGCGATCCAAGTCAGTAGCTGAAACGACTCGTGTTACTAACCCAATTTGGAGAGCCGTCTTTGCATCAATGACCTGGCCTGTCATGAGCAAATCCCTTGCCCAGCTTACACCTACTAAGGATGATAGCCTTCGTGTATCCTGCCACGTAATCGCGATACCGAGCTTCCCAGCAGGAATACCGAACTTTGCGTGATCGGCTACAATTCGAATGTCACAGCTAGTTGCTAGCTCACATCCACCACCAATCGCTGCTCCATTCACTTTCGCAATGACAGGCTTAGACATTTGCTCGATCGCTGCCATCGTTTCTTCAATCGCGAGTAGCATGGAATCAATAAGCGTCTCATCATCGGCAACCTCTGCTAAATCGCTAAAGTCAGCACCAGCTGAAAAAGCTTGTTCGCCTTCACCCGTTATAATCACCACTCGAACAGTTGGGTTTTGTTCGAGCTCCCTCAACTGCTCTGTCAACGATTGCCACATCTGTTTACTAATCGCATTGCGACTGTCTGGCCGATTGATAAGAATCTCTGCGATAGAACCATTAACAGTTGTCGCCACCCTATTTTCCATCACATCTTCACCTCCTTATTATAGTGTTTATGTTTAATAGTTCGTATACGTCATAATGCTACTATACTATATTCCTGAAAATTCAGCAATATAAGAATGATAAAATAATTGTTTTCAATAGTATTATTTTAGTTAACAAGAGGAGGTCAGGATAAAAAAATAGTTGTTAATATATTTTAGACTTGGTAATTGACAGAGGGAAAACTGTAGGACTATACTGAATTATAATGAGTCTGAAATATTCTGCTTTTTACAGATAAAACGGACTAACGCGTCACGCTCAACAGAGTGATCAGCAAAGTAGGAGGAAATCACCATGAGTCTTAAAGCATGTATCCTTGGACTACTTTCACTGCGGGACATGACTGGGTACGAATTGAACAATACATTCGAAAACTCTGTCTCATATAACTGGAGCTCAAGTAGAACGCAAATTTACACAGCTCTAAAATCCCTCGACAAAAGCGGGTTGGTTGAATCAGACCTTATCGTACAGGTAACGAAACCAAATAAAAAAGTGTATCGTATCACTCCCGAAGGAAAAGAGTATTTGGAAGATTGGCTTATGGCCCCTGCAGAGTCCCGTCTCGCCAAAGACGAATTCCTCGTGCGTATGTTTTTCGCCAATCATGTCGGTGACAGGAATGCCTTAGAAATCCTAGAGAAGAACCTGAATAGTATGGAACGTCAGGTGAAGGAATTGGAAGACATTCGCACACGAGTGACCAGTCGACCAAGCCAAAACCCTTCAGCACGAGTCTATCAGCTCATGGCTCTAGATCTTCGCGTCGCAGGCCTTAATGGGATGATTGCCGAAGCTCGTCGACAAATGGAAGAGATCAATACAAAACTCCCGGATTCCCAGTGAAGACAAGTCTATACGTGAAAAAGCCCCGACACCCTTTTCTAATGGGTTGCCGGGGCTTTCATTTTTCTAGCCACCAATATAAGACATTTCAATTCTTTTGCGGTTTTTCACCGTCTCCTCTGTCCGTTCATCTGAATAACGGTCCGTTCGGTTATGCCATATGTCTGAGACCACCGTTGCAATCTCTTGATCTGATGCTACCGTCCTAACGGTTGTTTTCAAATCATAGCCTTTCTGGGCAAATAAACATGTATATAGCTTTCCTTCTGCTGAAATCCGCGCCCGTGTACAGCTCGAACAAAACGATTCCGACACAGACGTGATAAAGCCGACCTCTGTATTTGTTCCTTTATAACGGTAGCGTTTCGCAACTTCCCCAAAATAGTCAGGCTCAAGCGACTCAAGCGGAAAAATAGATTGAATCCTTTCGTAGATTTCCTTCTTCGTCACCACATGTTTAAAATTCCAGTCATTCGTACTTCCGACATCCATAAATTCGATGAACCGCAATGTCATACCCTGCTCCTTGAAATAGGAAGCCATCGGGATGATTTCCTGATCATTCATCCCTTTTTTGACAACCATATTCACTTTCACTTCTAGCCCAGCAGTCCGTGCTGCTTCAATCCCTTTTAAGACAATCTTCGTGCTAATGCCACGTCCATTAATCTGTTTAAATACTTCATCATTGATCGCGTCAAGGCTAACATTCACCCGCCGCAAACCCGCTTTCTTAAGCTCAGCTGCATATTTGACTAAGTAAACACCATTTGTCGTTAAGCTAATATCTTCTAGTCCTTTCATGTTCATTAACATCTGAACCAGCTTAGGCAAATCCTTTCGCAGAAGAGGCTCACCACCCGTTAAGCGGATCTTCTTTACTCCAAGCTGAACAAAGATTTTTGCGAGCCGTTCAATTTCTTCAAACGTCAAAATTTCCTTCTTCGGCAAAAATGAGTAGCTCTCATTAAAAATGTCAGCAGGCATGCAGTATGTGCACCTGAAATTACATTGATCTGTCACAGAAATTCTCAAATCACGTAAAGGCCGCTGCAATTGATCATTGATTAATGTATGGTTCATTATCGACTCTCCAATCCGACATACTCAAAATCAATATGTCTCATTTGATTGTGTGCTTAAGCCAATCATTTATATTACGTATACTTCATATGGTCACCATAATACAATTAAGTGAATTAAGCAAATATTTCGTTTCTTTCCTGGTAGATTACCCATATAATTAATTGTAGATATTGTCACGACCGTTGGAGCAATTTTCTTCGATTTATTTTCTATTCGGAAAACGTACTTGAATATGTCAGCCATACAGTATAAGATAGCATTATATTACGCATGCGATATATAACTTAAAAGTCATATGAAGAAGAGGTGCCAAGATGCTTGAGATTTTAGAAGTTCTTGAAGAGTGCTGGATGACGAAAACAAATGCAGCAATTGCGACAATCATAGATACCTCAGGATCAACATATCGAGGAGCAGGAGTAAAAAGTGTGATTCTATCAGATGGAACCATTATCGGGACACTAAGTGGCGGATGTGTGGAAGAAGATATTAATGAACACGCAAACACGGTCATCGCTTCTGGAACTCCTAAAATGGTTGAGTATGACTTTTACGGGGACGAGGACGTACCTTGGGGATTAGGTGTCGGCTGTAACGGCGCTTTGAAGGTGTGGATAGAACCATTTCTTCCTATGAAACAACCAGAGCAAACTCTCAAAAAGCTAACGATTTTCAAAAAGCAATCTTCTTCGATCACCATTATCTCTTCATCGCAGCCAGAGCATTATCCAGTTGGGACAACATATGCCATCGATCAACAGCAAACAAACGAACTTCCTTCAAAATCTGGATTATTTACAATTGAAAAAGATGGCGCTCAGCTAGAGCTTTATTTCGAAAAATTAAAACATATCCCACGGCTGATTATTTTCGGATCTGGTCCAGACGTCGTGCCGCTCGTTCGTGGGGCAAAGCTCCTTAATTGGCTAGTGACAATCGTCGACCACCGACCTGGCTATACGAACAAAGAAAGATTTCCAGATGCTGATGAATTCATCGTTTCACCGATCGGGACCTTCCCGACAGAATTAATCGTTCGTCAAAATGATTATGCGGTGATCATGACCCATCATTTTGAACAGGACTCTCTCTTTTTACAGCAGATGCTTGGTTACTCCTTGTCCTATTTAGGCATTCTTGGACCTAAAAAGCGCACAGCACGGCTGCTTCACGAGGGATATGTTCCCGAAGAAGGAACACTCCATTCGCCAATCGGTCTAGACATTGGGGCGGAATCACCAGAAGAAATCGCGATGAGCATTCTCTCCGAAATCATTTGCCACGCCAATAATAGGAGTGGGAATTCACTAAAACTCCGCAATCAACCGATTCATAAGAAAGGAGCAAGCGATGATCGAAATTATCATTTTAGCGAGTGGATTTTCGCGAAGGATGGGCGAGCCCAAGCTGCTTTTGCCATGGAATAAGACAACCATCCTGCGAACCGTTGTAGAAACGGCCATGCAAACACCCGACACACGCACAACCGTTGTCATCAATCCTGCTATTCGACGATTAGCAGCGGAATTGGATGATGTACCGATCAACGTCGTCTTGAATGATCGAGCAGATGAAGGGATGAGTACATCATTACAAGCTGGAGTTGCCGCAATGGATGACGATGTAGAAGCGGTGATGATCTTACTCGCTGATCAGCCGATGATGACCCAAGCGATCATTAGTCAAGTGATTGCACATTATCGGCAAGCATCTGCTCCAATTACTCAGGCCTCCTTTAAAGGAAAGCCCAGTCATCCCGTCCTCTTTGATCGCTCCCTATTTCCAGAGCTCCTCGCCACAACTGGAGATCAAGGCGCTAGAACGATTATCAACAAATATCATCACAAACGGCAGCTCGTTCACTTCGATGTACCGCCATTAGAGGATATCGATACGAAAGAGGATTATATCCGGTTGGTGCAAACGAATAGTGGCTGAATGGAGAGGCTTATCGGCGGTTTTCAGAGGTTTATCGGCCGTGCTCAGGGGTTTATCGGCGGTTTTCAGAAGTTTATCGGCCGAATCTAGCAAGTTACCGGCCAAACGCTATTTCTCAACATTTTTCGACAAGATGAGTGGGGCTGTCGGCTGTCCTATTTTTCTAGCTAATGCGTTACCAAATAATATCCCTATAACATTAGTGAATATCATGTTATAGGGATATTAAATTTGTTTTTATCTAACAAAGTCTAAGTGCCTTTAAAATCAGTTTTTCTCTTTTATGTATTATCAATTGAAAAGCCTAGAAGCTCTCAACCGATATCCAGAATTCTCTTGGAATAAATACATTTTCCACTTCTTCTTATCTTCTACCCATTTTTTACGACAAGTTGCTTGCCATTGAAGATTTCTCCCCATCCTTTTATAGTGGAAGGATCCTCATCAATCATGCGCAGACACTGCCATATTAGAGTCGTGATCGTATCATAAATGACAAAGCCATACTTTTTTTCGTAATATTCAACTTTTGTTACTGCTGGAAAGTTTGTGCAGACAATACTAATACCATCAGACGGCTTAACAGATACCGATTGGATCATTTCTTCAATTTTTTCATCCGTCACTTGGCTGAACGAGCGGTTCACTGTTTGCGCAAGACCCTGCTCCTTAACTGTTTGAACGCCGCAGTATTTTTCATACATTTCAGAAATCAACTGGTTAATTTCTGAAATGTATGGTGTAACGAGGTGTATGTTCTTTATATTATTTTCCTTAAAGACTTCAATCTGGGCCAGCATTGACGTGGTAGCTGGGATGCCCGTGCGTTCCGTAATTTTGCGACAAAGCTCGCGATCAACATCAAATCCAAGCCATCCTCCCGACGTTCCATTCCACGCAATGACGTCGACGTCAGCGTGGGCGAGCATATCGGCCGCCACCAACATTGGCTCAAAGTCAAACTGATCGAGAGCATCCTTCTCTAAAGAGATCTTCGTTACTTCAAAACGTGCAAAATGGCAAGTGACGTTCTCTAGTTGGGCAAACATCTCCATGCAAATCGGTTCTAGAACTGTATTAGACGATGGAGTCAGCATCCCTATTTTTTTTGGTTCTTTTCTCATTCAAAACTCCTCCTATTGAATAATTTTTCAAATCTTCGTTGTTCAGTTCGCGGAAATGATCTAAATCATGTTCGATATGCAGCATCATCCCTGCTGCAGCATTCTGACTTTCGCGCTTCTTGATGCATTGATAGATTTCTTTGTGTTCCTCATACAATACTCTCCCACGGTTCTTCCCTCTAAAATTGACTATCCTAAAATAATAGCTCAAGGAATTCAATTCATTCAGCTGTTTAATAAGAAAACGGTTATTGCTATGCTTAATAATAAGCTCGTGGAATGCCGTATTTAGTTGAATGATTTTTTCACGATTTGCTTCTTCATCTGCTAAATGACGTTCTGTTTCTTCTAAAACGTTCCCGATCTCCTCAATTTGAAAGTTTGTCGCCGATTCCGTTGTCAGCCTAGCGGCAAAGGACTCCAGTGCCATCCGACATTGATAGATTTGGATAATATCATCTATAGTCGGTTCAAACACGAAAATACGAGATTTCTCATCACATACTAGTAATCCCTCTTTCATCAATGCTTTAACTGCCTCTCTAACAGGACTGCGGCTCGTATTAAACAGGCGTGCTAGTCTCGCTTCATACACACGTTCTCCTGGTCTGAGTTTGACAAATAGAATCATTTCCCGGATTTTATTATAAATCTGATCGTAATACGGCTTTGGTTTTTCTATTGAATATTGATCCATTGAAACCTCCTCCCCGTTCTCTATTTCTACCTTCCTAAACATAACGACTCCAGCATTGGTCGGATAATGCTTGCGCCTGTGCACAAAGTTCTTCCTCATTTATGCCAAGCACCTGTCCGTGCTTCACACGCCATTCGCCGTCTATCCACACATGCTCCACATCTGTTGCCTGCGCTGAATGAACAAGCGTGCCATAAGGAGAAATGATTGGAGTAAGATGATATCGATTCTTTTTCACGGCGATAAGATCTGCTTTCTTGCCTACTTCTATGGAACCTATTTCCTCAGCCATTCCAAGTGCTTTAGCCCCTTTTATCGTCGCCATTTCTAGCATATGTTGAGGACTTGGTTTAACCCTATTACCACTTGATAGCCTATGGACTGCTAAACCAAACCGCATCGACTCAAACATACTACCAGACATGGAATCTGTGCATAGAGCGACGTTGACCCCTTTTTGCTCAAGGGATGATATTGGTGCAACGTCTCCCTTTTTTAAATTTCCTTCTGGAACATGGGCTACGCTTGTATTCGTGTTCGCAAGCCGTTCTTGATCATCTTCCGTCAAATGAATGCAATGAGCCGCAACCGTCTTCGCTCCAAGTAGTCCAAGCTCATTGTATAGTTGAACGGGCGTCATGCCATCTCTTCGCTGAATTTCTTCTATCTCCATCATGCTTTGAGCAAGATGTGTTGTAATGCCAACATCGTACTTACGTGCCAGCGCGGCGATTTCCTCTAAAAAAGCCGTCGTACACGTATCCGGCGCGTGGGGTCCAAAATGACAGGTGATTCTTCCCTTTTCTTTTCCATGCCATTTCTCAATCAGCTCGACATTCTTCGAAAGAGTGTTAAATTGAGCTTCTTCATCTAATAGGTAGAGTTTCTCTGCCGCCTGAAAAAAGTCGATGTTATGAATACGTTCACTTATCACGCTCCGAAGACCGAGGTCTATCATTGCTTGTATGCTCGTTTCGGACTGGATGTAGTTCGCCCCGATGCATGTGTTACCAGAACGTAGCGCTTCAACATAGCCAAGAATACTAAATGTATCGCACTCTTCCTCTGTTAAAAGCACACCCTGAGGAAGGTTACGAGAATATAAAGGTGGAACGCCGGTGTCCGCACCAACTCCTCTATTAATGACAAGTGCCCCGTGATAATGGGGATTCACAAATCCAGGCATAATGAGCATCGAAGAACAATCGATAATTTTTATTTGTGGATAATGTTCTACCAGTGAATCATATGCTCCTACAGCGTGAATATATCCATTTTTGATAACAACAGCTGACTGATACAGCACATCAGAATGCTGATTTAATGTAACGATATCTCCTTTTAATAAAAACATTTACACACCTCACTCGTTCAACGTAAGCACCCTCCACTGATCCTTACATGGTGGACCCACTGAGTAAAAAAGCTGCCTATGCCTCACATTAAAAATGAGCGCCGTCTCAGTTGTATGCGTCTTTAAATCCTTGCTTCTTGCACCATTATTTTCAAAATCGTGAATGCACACTTGCCCAAGCTGATGCTTCTCTTCTGGGAGATGACTACTTAGGAGTTGCTTCAGGGATGCTAACCAGTTTTCACTAGTAACCTTCTTTAAACCAAATTCAGCCTGGGTGTAACGCAAGCGACGATCTAGCGCTTCTTGCTCCTCGTCTTTTTCATGGAGCAAAAAAGGTTCATTGGCGCGAATGACCTCATCTGATTGAACAATTTGATGCTGAAACATGACATTAGGTTCATGCTCAAACACAGCCATTGCACCGGTTTGATCCATAAGAAAATGCGTCCCTCCTACTCCACTCGGTTGTTTTTTGAAAAAAGTCTTCAACTTCTCTATCCCACTTTGAACAGTACTACATTCGTTCAATACACTTTCATTAGCCATTCCACGTGTGTCCTCTCCCAAATGGTTAGGCAGCTTTGTACCAGCATATGCAGACAGCACCGCCAGACCCTCTTGATTCATTCCAGAATTGATTCCTTTTTGCCAACCCATTTTAAAATAAAGAAACGTATATCCACTCGGACCTCTCTGCTTGAGATCAAAGGTGAGGATGGTTTTGGGCGTATCAACCGTTTTCGCGGCAACAAGAATTCCACTCTCTAGGATCCTCTTCATGACCATCGTGCACACGTAATTTCCTCCTAGATGGCTTGAATTTGTTTGTCTGGCTTTGTCGAAGTATTATTTTCTTTTATAAGACTAAGAATTTCACGCTTATGCTGATTAAAGGCTTGAGACGTTGTGTCCCGAGGACGACTCATATCAAGGTCTATTATTTTGTTGACTCTGCCTGGACGCTTGCTAAGAACAATGATTTTCGTACCTAGTATCAAAGCCTCTTCAACGGAATGAGTCACAAATATGATCGTTCGCTTCTGCTCCTGCCAGATTCGGACCAACTCCTCCTGCATGTCAGTTTTCGTAAAAGGATCAAGAGCCGCGAAAGGTTCATCCATTAAGATAAGAGAAGGATTCAGCAAGAGCGCTCTTGCTATCCCAACACGCTGATTCATACCACCAGACAATTCATGAGGATAATGTTTTTCAAAGCCAGTCAAACCAACCATATCAATATATTTTTGTGCCTCTTCTCTTCTCTTGCGCCCATTCACTCCCTTCAATTTCAAATGAAAGGAAATATTTTTAGACACCGTTAGCCAAGGCATTAGCGTCGGTTGCTGAAAGACCATCCCGCGATCGGAACCCGTTCCTTCAATTTTTCTACCATTTATTAAGATTTCTCCTACCGTTGGCTGATCAAAGCCAGCAATCATATTGAGCAGCGTGGATTTCCCACAGCCGCTCCCTCCCAGTAAGCAAACAAATTCATTCTCCTCAATTGAAAAGTTAATGTTATGAAGAGCTTTAAGCTCAGTTCCTCGTTTTTCATCCTTGAACACTTTCTCAACATTATTGATTTCTAAAAATGCCATCTACCATCACTCCTTACGACTGGGTACTTTCAATAGATACTCCTCGCTGCCAAGGCAACACGGCTTCCATAATTTTTTTCAATGCAAAATCGGTAAGAAACCCAAGTAATCCAATACTTACCATACTTGCAATTACAAGGTCGTAACGAAGAAAATAATACGAATCCCAAAGCACATACCCAAGTCCGCTGTTAACAGCAACCATTTCCGCCGTTACAGTTAACATCCAAGCAGATCCAATACCAATTCTCATACCAGCAAAGATATTTGGAAGAGCAGCCGGGAAAATAACATATCGCAATAGATGCCACTGATTCGCTCCCATCATACCTCCAGCACGCACTAAATTCTTATCGACAGTCTTGACACCATGAATCGTATTAATTAAGATCGGGAAAAATGCAGCTAAAAAGACAAGAAAGATTGCTGGTTTATCAGCGATTCCAAACCAAATGATCGCAAGAGGTATCCAAGCAACGGGAGGAATCGGACGTAGCATCTGAAGCGTTGGCTCCACTAATTTCTCGACGAATTTCCACCAGCCTATGAAAATACCAATGATTACTGCACTAACCACAGCGATACTATAACCAATTAAGACACGCACTGCGCTGCTACTTGCATCATTCATCCACTGACCGCTGTTCGCCTCCGCCATGCCCGTCAATCCAAAAACCCAGTCGATGCAGGCCTCAACAATTCTAGTTGGAGCAGGCAAGAGCGAGCTAGAAATAAGCCCTGCTCTTGAAGCCATCTCCCAAAGGAGTAGAAAAACAACTGGAACAATAAATTTTATCGATAGTGACTTCATTCTTGGTGCTAGATTCATTGTAATTCCTCCTTTTACACACCATTTTTAAAAACTTTTAAACTATTGACCTAACTCTTCTTCAGTCATGCCCGTGGCGTTCATTAAGAAACTGTAGTCCATTTTTTCAATTACTTGTTCTGAGACATCCGATTGAATGTAGTTCAAATCCTTCATCATTTCGACAATCGCTAGAGTCTCCTCTTGATGCATCCGGTAATCTGGGAAAGAATTATTAAGAGCTTCTTTTCCTACTTCTTCACTAAGGGACGTATGTTCACTTAACACCTTGAGCCAAAGTTCTTCATTTCCATCCAAATCTTCAACCATTCGCACGATTCCGCTGACAACCTCATTTAGCTCTGCTTCGTGCTCTTCAATCACATCAGAGCGAGTGACAATTAAGTTCGTTAAATTACCTGCAGCCTGCTCATATGGATAAGAAAAATGCTTACCAGACCCATTTAGACGAATTTGCGAAGCGAATGGTTCAACTGTCGAAATCATGTTTACTTCGCCACTTTCAAGTGCACTTGCATGGTCGGCTGGATTCGCAATATTAATAATCTCAAGGTCTTCTACTGGATCAATCCCATTTTTTAAAAATTCCCCTCTCATATGGATATCCTGAGCATTTCCACGAGAAGCAGCAACGCGAAATTTTTCTCCTGATTGCTTGTATTCCTCAATCAGCTGTTTAAAAGTATCCCAATCGTTTTCTTCAAGAGGCACGTCATTTCCAACGAGGATTTCTGAGCCGCCATTGATCTGACCGGATATCGCAACTAAGTCAAAATCTTTATCTAAAGCGGTAATAAAGTGAAGGTATGTTACTTGGGCTACATCCAAGCTACCAGAGACAAGTGCCGTTAAGACGTCATTACCAGAAGCGAAGTTTGTTGCCTCAAGATTAACATTTTCAACGTAATCTGGAGCCAAAGCCATCGTCAAACAGTGAGCACATGTTGCATAACCCAGTAATAATTCACTATCGCCGTCTGTCGCCTGCCCATTGTCTTCTGTCGACACTTCAGAGGAAGTAGAAGTAGTACCAGATGCAGAAGATGTTTCTTCTTCAGTATTCCCGCTACCGCATGCAGCAAGGATTAAAAGAAGCAAACTACCTACTAACATTACCAACCCATTTACTTTGCTTTTTTTCTTTTTCATCTTCATCATCCCTTCGGAAAATAAAATTATCTGTTTTCTAAAATTTTCTCTATCATCGTACTAATGCTTATCAATGATTACTACTCATTTGTCAGATTATATAACCTAAATTCTAAACTTTCAGAATTTTAATAACTTAATAAGCGAGCTGACGTAATGCTTCTTTGAGCACAATCATTCCTTTCTCCAAGTCTTGCTCTCTCGTATATTCAAGAGGAGAATGACTGATTCCAGACTGACTTGGAACAAAGAGCATCGCTGTTGGAATAAGGGGTGCAATAACTTGAGCATCATGCGCAGCACCGCTATGCATCAGCTTATACAAAACACCGTTACTCTCACAACTTTGTTTCAACAGCTGAATGATTTCGTCGTTCATTGGTACAGGTTCCGATGCAAACCATGTCTCAACTTTTACATCGACTGATTGTTGCTTTGCAATTGATTTGAGTTCCACTATCATTTCATCTGTCGCGCTTGATAATGTAGTCTCATCGGTGTGACGAATATCAAGAGTAAATGTTGCTTTCTTAGGAACAACATTTGGAATATTAGGTTCCAACTCAAATTTCCCTACAGTAGCCACAAGCGGGTCGCCAGCCTCATCGGCAATAGTCAACACTTGACTGATCATCGAGCTTGCTGCTTTCATCGCATCATAACGATAGCTCATTGGGGTCGTACCAGCATGATTGGCTTCCCCAAGCACTGTCACACGGAGTCTACGCTGGCCTACGATACTATAAACAATCCCGATATCTTTCCCCTCTTTTTCAAGGACACTTCCTTGTTCAATATGCATTTCGATAAAGGCCTTTACATCGGGCTTTCGTAGCTGTTCTCCTGAGTATCCAAATTTATCCATCGCCTCTACTAGCGACACACCGTCAGTATCCGTAATCCCTTGTACATCTTCTAACCCCGCAACGCCAAACATCCTTTTACTTCCCCACATCGCAAACGGAAAGCGACTTCCTTCCTCCTCTGCGAATGCAACCAGTTGGAGACTTCTTTTCGGTAGGCCTTGGCTCTTTATAAGCTCTAAAATAGCTAGTGCTCCACCAATTATTCCATACTGTCCATCATAAATACCTCCATGTGCCACGGTGTCTAGGTGTGACCCCGTCATGACAACTTCATCTGGAAGAGTTGTCCCTACTATAGTAGCCACCAGGTTACCAACGCCATCAATTTCGACAGCAAATCCTTCCTTTTCGAGCCATGTCCTTAACGCTTGCTGTGCCTGATCCCATTCATCTGTATAGACAAACCTTGTAATCCCATTCTGGTCGTCCTTTCCAAATTCTGCAAGCCAATTTAACCTTTTAAGTACGGCAGTTCTACCTGTATCCATCGTTTCACCTCTTTTCTGTTTGAAGATGCCTTTATCGTACAGACACATGTTTACGATAGCTAATCATTTGTAAAGTTATGTGACAGATAAATTTTGAATGTTCACCCTTTTCAAACTTGTTATACTATTTTCTGTTTGCTATGATAATTCACAATTCAACTCACTAAGGAGGAATAGACACCATGACAGAAATGAAAATTATTACTAACGGAAAAATTGTAACCAGAAGTGGCATTCTAGAAGCGGAAATGGAGGTAGCAGAAGGGAAGATCGTACTACTAGGAAAAAGTATACCAAGAGAATATTCAGTAGAGATTATAGATGCAAAAGGACAGTATATTCTTCCAGGTATGATTGATACACATGTTCATATTAACGAGCCGGGGCGTACGGAATGGGAGGGGTTTGAAACTGGTTCAAAAGCACTTGCGGCAGGAGGTACAACAACTTATATCGATATGCCCCTCAACGCTTTACCAGCTACAGCCACGAAAGAAGCGCTTATGCAAAAGACAAAAATTGCTTCAGGGAAAAATTATATTGATTATGCATTTTACGGAGCACTAACGCCTGATAATCTCGACCATTTAGAAGAGCTTGCTGATGAAGGCGTTGTTGCTTTCAAATGTTTCCTCTCCACGTATCAAACGAATGTGCCAGAAGATTTCAGAAGCATCAATGACTATACTCTACTTGAAGGCATGAAGAAAATTTCAACCTTAGGAAAGATATTGCTCATACACTGTGAAAACGCCATGATCACCGATGGACTAGCAGAACAAAAAATAAAAGAGGGAAAAACCAGTGCATATGACTTCGTTGATTCTCGCCCAGTCCTAGCTGAAGTAGAGGCTGTATCTCGTGTGATTCTTTTTGCAAAAGCGACAAAATGCCACGTTCACATCGTTCATGTCAGCTCATTTGAAGCTGTCCAGCTAATCGAGAAAGCGAAGTACGAAGGCGTTCACATTACACTTGAATCCTGTCCTCACTATTTTGCTCTTAACGCAGATGACTTAGCTCGAATCGGCCTATCGCAAAATGTCAACCTCCCCTGCGCTATCCAGAGGAACAAGCAGCACTTTGGGAATGTCTGCTGGAGGGGAAAATTGATTGGATCAGTTCGGATCACTCACCGTGTACGACTGATCTAAAACAAGGAAATTTTTTCGAAGCTACTGGAGGAATATCAGGCTGTCAAAACAGCGTTGACATCATGTTCGCCTTAGCCGTGAACAAGCATGGTATGAGCGTCGTAGATTTTGCTAAATTAATCGCAACCAACCCAGCCAAACATCTATCCCTTTCAAACAAAGGAGAAATTGCTGTAGGCTATGATGCTGATTTTATCTTTATTGACCCTCTTCAGTCTTACACGGTACAAGCGACAGACCTTTATTACAAGAATCCACATAGCCCGTATATTGGCATGAAAATCAATGCCCGTGTCACAAAAACATTTTTGCGTGGAGAGATGATTTTTAGTTTGGAGAAAGGGATTGTTGGCGAACCGCAGGGCAACTACTTATATCGTTCATTAACAGTGAGCACATAAGACAACCTTTATGCAGAACAGCGGAGTATTATTTGGGAGTTTTCTCTTAGAGACAACTCCCTTACTATACTTAGTAAGCACAAAAGTCATTATTGATCATCTAACATTCACTTTCTATTCTCTTTTTTCAATTTTTGTATGTGATACATGACAAACCCGACAAAGATGCCTCCCGTTGCAAAACCTAATAAGTTAGGCAAATAAGAAGATAACTCAATGGGTTCTCCCGAAAAATAGTCCGTTATGATTAAAAAAGCTGTTACGACTATTGGAAATATAAAAATCCACATCAACATCGTTTTCATCCACTTAGGCACGAAATCTCCCCTTTAATCTCAATTTATTTTGATTAATCGACAAGGTCTACACATTAAGTAACGGTTATCAAATAACAACAACCGAGCTGCCATAGTGACAACTCCTGTTATTCAACTGTTCGATAAGCTCTGTTTACACTCCCAATATTTTGTTTACTTCATTACTTTGTTCCCTTGAAATATAAGCGTAATGGAGACACTTATGAACCTTAATTTTTAAAAAGAAATGCCTCCTCTAACATCGCTTTTATGTCGTTTCATCTTGCACTACTTCCACTATTCTGCTTGATAGCTTAATAATCATCATTCTTTGAATAGAACTCTATTCTCACGACACATCCTCAGCAAGCCAATCTTCAATTAACTGATGAAAGTAATCCGGTTTTGCTAACGATACCCCATGGCCAATGTTAGGAATGATTAAACCTGTACAGCTAGGATGGCTTCTTAAAATATCAGCAAATGATTTTTTCATGATGCCTTTTTCCTTTTCTCCAACTGTAACGAGAATTTTACTACTTGAATTCTTGAAATTTTCCGGCAATCGAAATGACATGTTTTCCTCCAAAATCCTAGCGAACGTCTCCCTATTTAGCAGGAGGCTTTCTTGATAATAGGTTTCAAAGTCATCCTTATCTATGTACATTGATTTGGCTTGTATGTTTGAAAATGCTCTATTTTTTACGAAAGGAAGGGTAAGCATCAACATTTTAGTCATTGGTTTCATAAAAGGAATTGGCCTTACTAATGCACTATTAATCATGGCATAATCGATTAAATTGGGCTTTATACTAAGCATTGCAATCAATATTTGCGCACCTAATGAAAATCCAATGACAATCACCTGTTTTTTCTTTCCTTTTTCCTCCATTAGGTTAATGATTTTCTCGGCACTACTGTTTATCGTGAAATCCGTATCACTACTACTCTGTCCTTGTCCAAGCAAATCAGGAACGATGCAATGATAGTTAGAAAAATAGTCGATTTGTTTATTCCACATCCACCCACTAACTCCTCCTCCATGTATAAAAACCATTAGAGGACCGTTTTGATCCCCATACTCTTTATAATGTAAAACCAACGATATCACCTCCATTTTCAGAACTTATTTTCAACTAAACTCGTTCGTATTAACATTTTTATAGTAGTGGATGGTAGCGCCGATCTCGCATAGTTGGGAATCCGACCAGCTTGAATATAACCTAATGACGTATATAGGTTATTGGACGGATCTCCCTCTCTTGTATCAAGGACTAATAATGACCTATCTTTTTGTTTTGCTTTTTCTTCCGCCTTTTGCATAAGCAACTGACCAATCCCATTTCGTCTATTGAATTTAGCAGCTTTATATTGTTTCTTTTGATTAAAAGGATGCAAAGCGAAAACGCGGTAGCTAATAGAAGGCTCCCCTATCAATTGATTTAGAACCAATTAAAAAACAGCTATTATCTAACATTACTTCTTTGGATTTATTTCTAAAACGTTATTAATATTATGTTACTTTTAATCTAGTATTATCTATACTCATTAGCATTCAATAGATTACTACTACATACTAAAGGCAGCTATTTGTTTAAGCGCTTGCAAGTCATTGATATATAGAATTCCCTTTCGAAGATTAACAATTCCTCTTCCACGCCAATCGTTTAAAATCCTCGTGACCATCACTCTTGATATACCCATTAAAGCAGAAAGTTCTTGATGGGTAATAGTTAGCGATTGAATACCCTCAGTTTTAGGTTTACGATTCAAGATCTCAGCTACAATACGGGCTAAACGGACTTCAGTAGGGTCGAATGTAAGAGTCATCATTTGATTACTTAACATCCAAACTTTTTGAGAGATTGATTGCATCAACAAAAACACAAAATCTGGATTATTACGGATGATTTTTTCCATGACTTCTTTCGAAAATTCACTGACAGTGGTAGGCTCTATTGCTGTGACTGTATACCAATGATTTGCCTGTTGGAAGAAAGGAACGTCAGCAAAAAAATGACCACTTTCCGAGTAGGCGAACACTTTTTCTGTACCATTTGACCGGACGATAGTTGCTCTTACCCTGCCTGAATGTATATGATAGAAGTGTTTTGCTGGATCTCCTTGAAAAATGATGTTACCTCCTTTTTTGAAAGTCCTTTGCGTAACTAGTTCACTTATCTCAGGCGGGAGTTGTCCAAAATGGCGAGGATGAAATGCTTCTTCAATAACGTATGGCAATTGGTACACTTCCTTCCTATAACTGTATTGAGTGTCGAGAAGCAACTCATTACTATCACATGCTATATTCCTACCTATATTAATAATTTTAATAAAGTCTAAGAATAGATTCTTTATTAATTAGAATTTTCTCCTTTAATGGTATTAAGTGTTTATTTTTAAATATTCCGTTAATTAATCTGAGTCTTAGTTGTCTTCTTCTCATTGAAAGCATAGTTTATACATATTTTACATGATCTAATCCGCAATGTGTGGATCTTTGTCAAATTTCCGCACATAAATCAGTCATGTTTTAGTAAATATTGTAGTCCAAGCTTACAATCTCATAGAACGAATAATAGAGATGTACCTAGTTAAAAAGATGAAGAATCTAAGCTCTTCATCCATGGAAATAATCATTGTAAAATATGGTTAAATCCTATCCTCCAAGCGTTTTTAAGCTATTTAATGTAGAACATGGAAAAGAGGATGCCTGTTAGAATACTGTTTGACATCCTCTTGACCCATATACTTCTGGCCAGCGATAAACTAACGACTACCCCCATTCTCGCTAGGTAAATCCCTTACTAAAAAAATCTATTGGTGAAAATTTGAATTCACCAACGGCGTATGTTTGTTCCACTATTCTTTGCGAAAATGAAATGTACTAATTTTTCATTAAATTTGAAAAACCAACGCTGATTTGTGGCAATAAAGTTATGATGATAATATCTAGTATTAAGATTAATATAAATGGAAGGATAGGTTTTAGAATAGATTCGAATTTCACCTTACCTATCTTAGCAGCTACAAATAAACCTACTCCTAATGGGGGTGTTAGTAAACCAACTGACAAATTAACAACCATTAACACACCAAAGTGGACTGGATCCACACCAATTCCTATAGCAACCGGAAATAGAATTGGTGTTGCAATAATTAATGCAGCCATTCCATCCATGAAAGTTCCTAATAATAGTAAAAACACACATATTAATATCAGGATTGCAAAAGGAGAAAGATTCACATCACTTAATGTTTCAGCTATATTATGTGGTACCCTCTCAAGAGTTACTAACATTCCAAAGTAGGATGCTGTAGCAATGATTAAACCAATAGAAGATGTAGTTAAAACAGTCGAAAGAAGTATTTTTTTAAAGACTGCAAATGTAATTTTCTTATAAATAAATACACCAATTACAAATCCATACACAACAGCAATTACTGATGCTTCAGTTGGAGTAAAGATCCCTCCATAAATTCCACCTAGTATAATGACTGGCATAAATAATGCCCAAATACTCTCTTTTAACGTTTGGATAAAACCTTTATTAGATTTTAATCCACTTTCTCCATATCCTTTTTTCATAGTGACAAAATAAGCTACAATCATTAATGAAAACCCAATCAATAAACCTGGAACGACCCCTGCAATAAATAAATCTCCTACAGAAACACCAGCTATAACCCCTACTAATACCATCGGAATACTAGGTGGTATAATCGATCCTGTTATCCCTCCTGCAGCTTGGACAGCCGAAGCAAAATTTCTATCATAGCCCCTTCGACCATATGGGGTATCATAATTGAACCGATAGCAACGATAGTCGCGACAGAAGAACCAGAAATAGCGCCAAAAAGCATACATGCCATAATGGATACGTGCGCTAGTCCTCCTCTAATGTTTCCAACTAGACTACTAGCTAATTCAACAATTTTCTGAGATAAACCACCATATTCCATCAGTTTTCCAGCTAGTATGAAAAATGGAATAGCCATAAGAGGAAAAGAATCAAGCGATGAAAACATTGACTGTACTAATCTTAAAAGATTAACCTCTGTAACTAATAAACTTACGATCATTGTTGACAAGCCAATTGCAAAAGCAACAGGTACGTTTATAAAAAAGAGTAACAACATTATGATTAAAAGTAGAAAGATCAATGTTCCTATTCCTCCTGAAGTTCCTCGTTTTTCCAAAACTTAATCGTTACATCTACTATATTTAAAATTTGTAGAATAGCACTTATAGGAATGACGCTATATATATATCCCATTGGAATCATTAAACTCGGAGATCGCTGTACCATCGTTAAACTTACTAACTCAAAGCCTTTAATTATGATGACTATTAAAAGGATAATACATAGAATAGCTACAATCGTTTGTAAAATTTTTTGTGAAGGTTTAGACATTTTATTTAAAAATAAATCTATACTAATGTGGCTACCGTATTGAAAAGCAAGAGATGCCCCTAAGAAAATGATCGAAATCATGAGATATCTAGCTAGTTCATCAGTCCCTACAAAAGATGTATTAAATAACAAACGCATCACAATTTGTAAAAAGATAAGACAAACCATCACAACGACAAATATCATCGTAATACTCGCAGTTAAACGATTTAAATTCACAAGAAGCTTATTCCAAATCCCCATTTTATTCACTCCATATAATTACAAGAAAGCAAGGTGAAACCTTCCTTTCTTGTATAATTAACAACATATATTCCTATGGTTGTTGTAATAGAGGTAAGTAAGCAAATAAATAAATTGACTTACCAATTCAGAAGTTACATCATTTTTTATTTATTATTCTCTACTATTTCAATTAAATCTTGATATGTTTCTCCATATTTATCATAAATTGGATTTGTTGCATCAATAAAAGATTCAATATCTACTTCTTCAGTCTCAATAATTTCCACTCCATTCTCTTGAACGTAATTCTCAGATGCTTCTTCTAATTCTTTATTTAATTCACGTTGTAATTGTGTATGCTTATCTCCTAACTCTACTACTAAAGCTTGTAATTCAGAATCGAGCGAATTAAAAACATTCGGACTTATCATAAGCACTGCTCCACCATAAGACATCGGTACTTTAGTAATATAATCTTGAACTTCATACAACCTAAATGATTCAGCAACACCAAATGTATCTTGACTTGCATTAATGACACCTTGTTGAAGAGAAGTAAATACTTCAGCAGCATCCATCGTTATTGGGTCAGCACCTAGACTAGAATATGTGTCTACTATAATTGGACTCTCCTGAGCTCTTATTCTCATCCCTCTTAAATCTTTAGCAGCGTATATCGGTGTTCCAGTCGTTACAAAATTCTTAAAGCCAAAATCGAGAAATCCAAGACTTTTCAAACCTGCTTCTTCCATTTTCTCTGAGAAAGCTTCTCCCAAACCTCCATCTAACGAACGATGCACATGATCAATATCTTCAAATAAAAATGGTAAATCTAAAACTGACAACTCGTCCACAAAGTTCGTTGCAGCCCCAGATGAAACTAATGCGATGTCTAATGTTCCTACTTGGACACCTTCAATTAATTCTCTTTGACCTCCTAATTGCCCAGAATCATACACTTCAATTGTTAATCTTCCATTTGATCTTTCTTCAATTTCCTCAGCAAATGCCGTAGCCGTTAGTCCATATGAATGTTGCGGTGGAGACGGATGACCTAACTTCAATGTTATTGTCTCAGTTGTCTCAGTTGCACCATTTCCTTCCTCATCTGCTGTACCTGTAGACTGATTTGAATTACCACAGGCAGCCAAAACTAAAAGAAACAAACACGCTAGAGTTAATAATAATCTTTTTTTCACACAAATTCCTCCCAAATGTTTTTCTTTTTTTGAAATATATTGATAAAGTTATAATCGCTCTATTAGCCTAACTTATTTAAAAGAAAGACAGGTATTTATTTTAGAATGTTCTGTTTTTTTTAATTTTTATATCCCTTTTAAATTACTTGTCCACATAGTCTCTAATGTTTTCCTTTAGTTTATAGGTTCCCTTAAGCCAGCTGACAACCTCTTCCACCAATGCATTCAATATGACCTTACCTGCCTCTGGATTTGCGCCAATCGGAGTTCCAAATACCCCATTAGGACTGATTGCTGGCACACCCTTTTCCTGCATGATCTCCATCCATCCTGGTTCTGGAGTTATATAACCAATTACATTTTCAAAAGAGCGTACCCGATGTACGCCTAACACATGAAGCACCAAACTGGTTTCTATCGCGCCCGCATGACTATCTGTGGGGGCTAAAGCTAGTCCTGTACTTAAACCAGCCTGATACATCACATTTAAAAATCTCTTAAAGTCATCATAAGCTTCAATATGAATATCTGGGTAAGTACTGCCGTAACTTTGCGCATACTCCCCGAGAAATTTGAAGTTTCCACCATGAAAACTCAGTAAACAAATGCGCGTAACACCCATATGTTTCAATGCAGTGATATAAGCCTTAATCTCTGCGGCTAATGTAGCGGGATCTAAGGTAATTGTTCCCGGAAAATCTACGTGATGTTCAGATAATCCTGCCATAAGAGTAGGAGTAACAATGATCGGTTCAAAAAAACGATCAGCAATCTTAGCAGCCAACACTTCCACCAAGATAGAATCTGTAAATAAAGGCAAATGTGGTCCATGTTGCTCCAATGCTCCGACTGGAATTAAAGCGACTGCACCTTGGTCCTGTGCAAATTCTCCAGCTTCAGAAGATGTTAAATATTTTAAATCGACAAAGGTCATAATAGTTGTCTCCCCTTCTTTCCTTGTTTCACTAGCCTCTGAGGGAGTTAATATATCCTCATAAATAATAGGTCTAAAGTTGAACTTTAAGATACTGACAATCATTGAAGCAATTAGCTCCTTATAGGCCGTGATTCCTAGTCATCTTATCTATTAATGGTGAGTGCTATTTTATTGCGCACCCATACCCCAACTCAGTTAGACTTCTCCTTTCATATTCTTCCTAACTAGTGCAACTCTCAGCAATTGAAATTGCATCAACTCTATCTGACCATAGTTTAACACCATGTAAACTTCTGAATCTGTTCATTAGTTACATTCGGCAATTTATTTTCAAAATATTCTTTTTTATTATATAGACCTGGCTTGAATGCAATTGAAGGATGAATTATCTAAAATCTTAAGTGAATACTTGTTAATTCATCATTAAAAAATAGCACAATCGATTCCTTTTTTAACTTACTTAATTAATTGTTATGACTCAGTCGTTGAAGTTGTACTCTCATTACTCATGATGTTCTATCTCTATTCATTACATCATAGCCCGTTATTTTTATTTCATTAAAAATAAGCCAGTAATGAGGATGACCTCACTACTGACTTTCGTTCCAGTTTTCATGCATTCTGCAGGTATGATGTTTTATTCTACTCCGCTTAAATAAACAAATTCACATTCCCTTCTTCTGCTTCTGCTAGATATGTTGCGACACCTGCATATTCGATTCCATCAATGAGTTCCTCTTTTTGAATGCCCATCACATCCATTGACATCGTACATGCCACCATTTTAATATCAAGGTCTTTCGCCATTTCAATTAATTCATTTAATGAGACAACATTATGTTTTCTCATCATATGCTTCATTAGCTTTGGACCAATTCCGCCGTAGTTCATTTTTGAGAGTCCAAGCTTTTCTGGGCCACGCGGCATCATTTTGCCAAACATTTTCTCAAGGAAGTTCTTTTCCACCTTTACATACTGCTCTTTACGCAATACATTTAATCCCCAGAACGTGAAGAACATCGTCACAGGCTTTCCCATGGCTGCGGCTCCTGTCGCAATGATGAAGCTCGCAATCGCTTTATCTAAATCGCCGTCAAAGACGATCATTGTCGCTTTTTTCTTTTCCATTTCAATCTCCTCCTCATACGTATATGGGTATTTTCATATGTCTATCATATACCACAATGGGTATAATAGCAATCAAAAAAATACATTTCTGTTTAAAAGATATCGAGCCAAATCTTAATCGACGTGGCGACGATTAACAGAGCTAAGATCCATTGTAATAGTTTCGTATTCATCTTTTTACCGACTATGGCTCCTAATGGTGAAGCAATGATGCTCGCCATCACCATAATGACAGCTGGCCAGAATAATACTTGATCGGTCGTAATTTTACCAACTGTTGCGCCAATTGATGACAGAAACGTAATCGCAAGCGAGGTGGCAATCGTCATCCGTGTTGGAATTTTCAAGACCACGAGCATAATCGGAACGAGAATAAACGCTCCAGCAGCTCCGACAATACCTGAAGCAACCCCGACAATCAAGGCGAGTATCGCAGCCAAGCCTTTGTTAAATGTCACTTGATTCATCGGCTGATCATCGAGTCCTTTTTTCGGGACAAACATCAGAATCGGCGGCAATCGTCGCGAGAATCGCGTAGACGAGATTAATTTGGCCCTCACTCAGAAGGGTTGACCCAAATCCACCGATAAAGCTACCGATTAATAATGCTTGCGCCCATATAAATAATTAAGGTTTTATTTAGGTATCCACCTTTTCGATACGCCCACACGCCACCAATCGTCGCAAAAAAGACCTGAACCGCACTAATTCCAGCGACTTCATGTGCGGTAAAAGCGCTAAATCCGAGTAAGGCTGGAATATAGAGCAGCATCGGATATTTAATAATCGAGCCACCGATCCCGACCATTCCTGAAATAAAGGAACCGATAAAGCCAATGAGGAAAAGCGTGATAATAAAACCAATTTCCATGCTCACACCCCTTTCTGCCTGTTGATACAGCTAGAAAAGAAAGGAAGGACATCATGTCTGTGATGCCCTTTCTTCTATCTAGTACTAGGCTTTCTTAATCCAAAACTTTAGAACATCGCCTTCTTCAGCTTGGTGAACAAGCTCGTGACCTGATGTTTTCGCCCAAGCAGCCATGTCTGACTTGGCTCCTTTATCTGTTGCGTGTACTTCAAGCACTTGACCTGATTCAAGCTGATCCATTTCCTTCTTTGTCTTCACTACTGGCATTGGGCAAGCAAGCCCTGTTGCGTTTAATACTTTATCACTATTCATTTCACGACATCTCCTCTATTGTTTGTTTTTGATTCCTTATCAGTGTTTTTCTTATGATACGGCACAACGGTTTGGACCAATTTCCATTTCCGTTTCTTCTTCTGGGCTAGGTGAAAGCTTACCCATATTGGTTTGACGAATTTCTTGATAAGAGTTTGGTTGTGGCGGTAAGTTTTCTGAAACCATACGACGAAATTCCTCTTCATCCTCGACCATTAATCCCTCATTTGTCTTGTATAAGTCACCAAGTCTTGCGAACACACGACCTTGATCATCGAGTTCCTTTAGCTTCGCAAAGTGAGCTGGTAAGACAAGTAAGTCTTGATCAAGCGCTTTGTAACGGACATATAGCGACTCACGTAAATCACTCACCCAGTCTTCTGCTTTTCCTGCTAAGTCTGGACGACCAATGGAATCAATGAAGAGAATATCTCCAGTAAACAAGTACGTGTCATTGACAATCAGTGACGTACTTCCAATCGTATGACCTGGTGAGTAAACAGCCTTCACTCTGACATTTGCCTCACCAAACGTCACTTCTTTCCCGTCTTCTAAAGGCTCGAACGTAAAGGTCACTTCGCCAGCATCCTTTGGCGGTAAATAGTATGTTCCACCCGTTGATTCAGCTAAACGACGTCCTCCAGAAATGTGGTCGGCATGTAAGTGCGTATCAAACATATGAAGCACTTTAATCCCTAACGTATCGGCAAAGTCCTTGTATTGGCTGACAAGACGAAGCGGGTCAATCATCGCTCCCTCATCACCGGATACGATTAAGTAAGACAAGCAGCCTTTCCCTAGACGGACGAATTGATAAACCGCTCCACCATTGTCTAAATCGCCGACTTTGATTGGCTCAAGGTGCTCACTCCATGCTTTCATGCCACCTTCTAAATAGTAGATATCTCGGCTCTTTGCTTCCGCTACCATTTCCGCGACAAATTTTGATGAGCCTTCTTTTGCACAGACAACTAAAATGTCTTTGTCATTAGGAATTTGGTCAACGATCTCATCGACCCCTTCGATTAAATCAAAGTAAGGCTTATTCATCATCTCGATGCCTTCTCCTTCCACTTTCCACTCATCAAACTGATCCGTATTCCGTACATCGAGAATAAATAATTCTTCTTTATTGATTACTACCTTCGCTAACTCTCCTGCTTTCATTGCTTGAATAGCCATTTTTTATCCCTCCAAATGTATGTGTGATTGATCGTAAATTAGTTCTGTTCTGTTTTGCCTTGCCACTGTGACATGCCAGGCTTGACGTTTGTCACTTTCTTAAACCCATGATCCGTTAAAAGCTGTGCAGCCATCGCACTTCTCGTCCCTGTTCGACAGACCACATACACGTCATCCTCTTGATTTAATTCTCCTACGCGATTCGCTAGCTCCCCTAAAGGAATCGATGTCGCACCTGGAATGCGTGAAAACGCGTATTCCGCAGGCTCACGAACATCAAGAATGGTGATGCCATTTTGATCAAGCTTGCCCTCAAGCTCTTCATTCGTGATCACATTTGGAAATTCAACTTCTTCTTTTACCTCAGAAGGATCAGCCTTTCGCACATAATGCACAAGCACATCACCTTCCGTATTTGTGCCTAAATATTGATGGCCAGTTGATTTCGCCCATGCTTGTAGATCAGCTAACGAACCTTTATCTGTCGCTTGAACCTCAAGAACCTGACCTGCTTTTAATTCATCTAACGCTTTTTTCGTTTTGACAATTGGCATCGGGCATGCGAGCCCTTTTGCATCTAATACGTGATCAACTTTGATTGACATGATCATTACCTCCATTTGTTTTATACCATTACCCCTATACCTATATTACAAGAGCTAAAAAAAGAATGTCAACACTTTTCCTTATACCCAACTAGGTATTTTTATTAACTCATGGTCTCGTACAAATTGCTACTCCATTATCGACTTTTCACAAGTAAATGGATTGCTTCATTCACCGTTTCTTCAGTATCTTCGCCATTTTCGATTTGTTCCATTAAACAATGCTGCATATTTTTAGCAATCGTGTAAGCCATTGCGCGATCCATTGCAGAACGGGCTGCTGACATTTGCGTAATAACCGCTTTACAGTCCTGTTCCTCTTCCATTAAACGCAGAATGCCTCTCACTTGGCCTTCAATTCTTTTCAATCTATTTTTCATTTCTTGTGTGTATTCCATGTGTCTTCACCTTTCTTTCACTCCCCTTTCTTCAAAGAAGAAAGTGATGCATAAGTATCTGATCTCGTCGTGTGAACTCTATCAATGATAAATGAAGCTGTATCCTAGGGGATCAGGCACTTAGCTTTTCATTGTAAAAAATTAAAATGTTAACGTCGTATCAGCACCATAAGCAAATTCTAAGAATGTTGCAGCTCCACCAACTTCAATGCCGTCAACAAAGTCTTCTTTATTCAGATTCATTACATCCATCGTCATTTGGCAAGCAATAAATGTAACACCAAGATCTTGTGCTACTTGAACGAGCTCTTCAATTGATGGCACATTTGCTTGTTCAAAGCCCTGCCTTCATGTGCTCTTTTCCTTCTGGAAGTGGTAAGTTTTTATGACCTTCTTTATGAATCAATTGTAATCCTTCAAATGTAAAAAATACTCGTACATCAGCATCCGTTGAAGCTGCTGCTGTTGCTAGATTGAATACTTTATAAGCGTCAAACATTGAACCGTTTGCTGCAATAATCGCTACTTTTTTACTCATTTCAAAATCCCTCCAGTAATAGTCATTAAATAAGTGACATCACAAACCACGCAATACTAAAAACAATGAATAAGGGTCCTACCAGGAACCAAAGGTATACAGCAGGTCATATAGGTGGTGGGGTTTTCCCCTTGTTACCTTCTACTGTCTTCCCTATTTGTACGCCTCAATGACTAGTCGTACAATGATCTTCTTTTCGTTTAGCTGACATCAAGATCCCTCCTTTAAGGATGATGGATGACAGTGATGGTGTACATTTGTTATAAAGTCTCAATACCTATACCCGTATATTATACCCTATTAGGTATTAAGTCAAGCGGTTTTTTCAATAAACTTTATATGCTTTTTTTATTCCAGTACAATATAATCTAAAGACTTCACCAAAATTCCAATTTGATAAGAGGAGAGACATAAGCAGTGATTATAAATAAACAAGAATCCCTCACCACTTTAATTGATAAATATCTTAAACCACGTGTTCGTGAAATTGATTCAGGTTATTATCCGAAAGACATTGTTAAGCTCCTAGGTAAGGACGGCTACTTTTCCTTTAAAGATTTAACTTTTGAAGAAATCGTCCAAAGAGAGCTACAAGTCGTTAAACAAGCCTCCAGCTATCTGCATGACGACGGGATTTCTCATATGGTGTCACTTAGCTTCCTTAACCTATATTCGAAACTCTGAAAACAAACCATTAAAAAATCGCTTTCTCACCAGACTTGAACAAGGAGAAGTTTTAGCAAGCACAGGGCTTTCTAATGCAATGAAATACTATGGGGGGCTTGAGAAGCTTCATCTTAAAGCCAGAGAGACAGAAGAGGGATATATTCTCTCTGGTACACTTCCTGCAGTGTCAAACTTAGCGAGTGACCATTGGTTTGGAGCAGTGGCAGAAGTTAATGAGAATAAAAGGGTCTTGGTGTTTGTTCCATGTGAAACAAGAGGTCTTACTTTAAAAGAGAAGACAGACTTTCTCGGTATTAATGGTAGTGGTACATTTGCCTGCCAATTTGATCAAGTGTTGATACCGCCTGAACAAGTCATTGCTGAGGACGCAGATACGTTTATTCAATCTATTCGTTCAACCTTTTTAGCCTATCAAATACCCCTTGGCTTGGGTGTAACCGAGGCTGCCCTTCGCTCCGTGAAAAGAAGTGTAAAGAGACAAGGTGCGAGCCATTCATTTCTGCCTGTACAGCCAGACGAGATTGAAGAGAAGCTGAACTTGCTTCAAACCTCTCTTCAATCTCTGTTTGCACGATCGGCTAAACATTTGGAGTGGAAAGATGTCGTGTTTATTCGTAGAGATACGGCTAACCTTACTCTTCAAGCCGTTCATGCTGCGATGTTACATGGCGGAGGGGCTGCTTATCTGGAAAACAGTGCCGATTCGCGCAGATTACGAGAGGCATATTTCCTAGCGAACCTAACACCCACGATTAAACATCTTGAGAAAATGCTGCATCTTTTCAAACAACAGAAGTAATAACTCACAAAAAAAATCATCCCCTACTTCCAATAAACACAGGGGATGATTCTTATATTTACTCAAACCTTATACTTTCATTTCTCCATGCTGTAACATTGATTTTTCAACTTGGATCGTTGTATGTTCAATTTTATAATGGTCATGAATAAGGTCAATCGCTTGTTGTAAAATAACTTGACTACTTTTATCATCTTCAATTAATAAATGGCAAGTTAACATATCTAATCCCGAAGTAATCGTCCAAATGTGAAGGTCATGTGCACTTTTCACACCTTCTATCCCTTCAAGCATTTCTTTTACTTCTCTTTCATTAATGGTTGGCGGGGTTCCCTCCATCAAAATGTGAACACTATGCTTTAATACCCCCCAAGCACTTTTTAGAATAAGGAGTGCCACAACAACAGAAATAATCGGATCTGCAACATACCACTCAAAAGCTAACATAATGATTCCTGCCAAAATCGCTCCTACAGAACCTAGGGCATCACCAATCACATGTAAATAGGCGCTACGTAAATTGAGATTATGATTTATGTCCCCTTTTCTCATTAAAAACCAAGCGCTAAGAAGGTTGGCTCCTAAACCAATAAAAGCGATCATAATCATCGTTCCACTTGCAACTGTTGGTGGATCGAAAAAACGGTTGTATGCTTCAACGATAATAAAACCAGCAATCACAAATAACGTGACACTGTTAAACAAAGCAGCTAAAATTTCAAATCGATAAAAGCCATACGTTTTATTCGGCGAAGCTGGGCGGCTTGCAAACCAAATGGCGACTAAACTTAACGCAAGTGAACTAGCATCACTTAACATATGTCCACTGTCTGCAAGCAAGGCTAAACTATTGGTGATTAAGCCACCAAAAAACTGTAATACCATAATGATCGTCGTAATACCTAACGCGATCATAAGGCCTTTCTTATTTCCTTCACGCTGTTCTTCAAAATGATGATGGTGATGATGGTGGTCATGCCCCATTTCTCATTCCTCCTATTGATGTTCGACGTGTTCAATGACTTGATTTAAAATCTCGACAACGTGCTCGTCATCATACGTGTAAAAATACGTATTCCCTTCACGTCTATACTTCACTAAGCGTAGATTTCTCAAATAACTTAGCTGATGAGAAATCGCTGATTGAGAGATTCCTAACACCTCGACCATATGCCCAACAGAGCACTCTTCCTGAAATAATAAATACAATATTTTAATTCGTGTAGGATCCGAAAGCGCCTTTAGAATACGAGATGCGTCTTCTACTGTTTGATCTGATAAATGTGGATGATCCTGCTTCTTCACTGTTACCCCTCCGTCACGATATCTCTTTCAAATTCACTGTAGGATAAACTATATGAACATATGCTCATATACAATATATGATCATTTTTCAGATTTGTCAATTAAATTTATATAAAAAGGTTGAAGATACTCATATAAGCACCTTTAACCTTTTTTAGTCATTTTTAGATAGATTTAGTTGTCATCAAACACGATACTTATTCTCAATCCAACTAAATTTTGCAGAAAAAGGAGCTAATGACATTGAAGATGATCCAATTAATCAAACGTTTGTTTAATTTCTTCTAACTAAACAATTCATTCTTTTCTTTTTAAAAATATGGTGACGTGTTAATGACGTTCTACAATGTCCGGAACTTGACGGCGCTAATTGTCCTAAAACTGACGGATTCACTGTCCAAAATGAAGGGGAAGCAGTCCTTTGCTTCCCCAATCATTTTACAAATCAACTTGATACGTTTCATTTTTCTTAAGGTAAAACCTTACATCATTTCGGCCAGTAAGGATATACCAGTCTCTGCCCAAGTTCCAAGCGGCAGGGAAGAGTCCGACCATTTCCTAGATGAAGATCAAACCATTCACCACATCGCATCTTATAACCTGAATTCTCTCCCCAAAACACAACCCAACAATCCAGCTCTTCATTGTAATTCATTTCTTTCCAGCGGGTTTTCATGAAAGTTCCCCTTGGATGACTTGCTTAATCATATGATCATCAATGATTCTTCGGCCATTTTGTGAGCCATACAGAAGACTATGTGTACAGAGTTTATTAATGAGCCTTGCGGCACCACCAGAGAACCGATGAATTTCGTCAATCGCCCCATCTGAAAAGATTGGTTGATCAACTCCGGCATATCGAAGATGCCTAGTAACATATTCCTCAACCTGAGCACGATCGAGATGTCCTAGCTGAAATTGGATATCGATTCTTTGGCGTATGGCTGCGTATGATTGTAAGCGAAGTCGATCCCACAATTCACTTTGACCGACAAGGATAAGCGCCATCGGACTTTGCGAATCCATTTTGAAGTTCAGTAGAAAACGAACCTCTTCAAGCATTTCCCGATCCAGAAGATGAGCTTCATCCACTACGACCACTGGTTGTAGTCCTCGTATGCCTTTCATTAATTCAATCTCACGATGAAGTTGCCGTTTTGCATCTCCTCGATAAAACTTCGCTTCAGAGCCTAGTTGTTCCAATAGCCCCTTGTAAAAATGGCGAGGAGTTAACTTAGAGTCGGATAGATAAAGAACGTGAAATTTACCTTTATCCAATTTGTCCACAAACTTACGGATTGTCGTCGTTTTTCCTGTACCACTATCCCCACTCAAGACGGCAAAAAGCTGTCTTTCAGCTGCATATTTAAGCCTTCCAAGGATTTCTTGCATCATAGAGGAATCATACAATTGGTCCGTTGGCAGATCTCTGGTGAAAGGCGTGTTTTCCATTTCATAGAAGGCTTCAAACACGAGAATCATCCTCCTTCCAAACGCCACGGAAGGTCACGGCAGGTTTCTGTTCGATTTGACGTTCCTGGTTCTTTCGTTCAGCTGCCTTTAATAGTCTTGAAGAGTCCACACCCTGCACCTGCAGGTGCTCAGGTAATGCAGGACGCTTCCCAGCTCTTTCCCCAATGACAAGCTTCTTGGCTTTCCAAGGAGTATAATCCTCGAACTCAATGGTAAGCTCCTCGATATTCGCAGGATCATAGATAACCTCAACCTGTCGTCCAATAAATGTCAAGCCCACCTCATATTTCTGATCCATGAAACTGATGCATCCTGATTTATCGACTTTCCTTGTCTCACAATGAAGAAATGCATTGCTTAACGTATCTGGATCGATGAACCGAATCGCTTTCTTGTCTGAACGAAATGCGGTTTCCGGGCTGATTTTCTCCCCAAGTGCAGAATGAGGCTTATTCTGATAACACTCAGTCAGCCACACTTGGAAAAGTTCATTCAGACGATCCAGAGTATTCGGCTTTTCGATGACAGCTTCACTGATGAATGAATCTATGACTCTATTGAACCTTTCAATTTTGCCTTTTGATTCCGCTGCATATGGCCTTGTGTAAGTGAGGCGAGTGCCTATTTTTGAGCAGGTACGTGACATCCATTTGGTTCGATATTGCTTTCCGTTATCAAAATAAACAGCCTCTGGAACACCATACTTTTGGATGGACTGCCGGAAGGCATCTTCAATGATCCTTGAATCCAAGTGTAGGATAGAAAGCTGCATGAAGCACAAACCTGGTGGCGTCATCGATAAAAGCAACAAGATACACTTGTTTCTTCATTCCATTCGGACCAATCGGCAAGTAAGGACCATACTTGATATCTGATTGCCAGAGTTGGTTGCGATGTCGTTTTTGAAACCTTCGGGCGGCTACTCCTGTCTGGGAATAGAGTCTCATATGTCGTGTACTGTAACCCTTTTCCGTCAGTTTTTCCTGAAGGGTTGACCTTTTGATTTGTCCTGGTTCAGCCAAGCCCTTCCCATTCAAGAATCTGTATGATTTGAGCTACGCTCCGGCTCGGCACTTCCTTACGAAGAAGAATCGCCTGGTCCAATAGATGAGGAGGGATAGCTTCTGACTTTCGAGTAACTTTTCTCCCTTGAGGCTTTAATCCCCCAAACCCACCATCCCGAAATTGAGCCAAATATCGTCTGATGGTTCTTTCTGAAAGACCATTGGCCTTCGCTATCTGGCTCTCTTAATTCTTTCACTTTTCCAGCATCAAGCCCCTCTGCCAATAAAGGGGATATCAGCTGAAAACGTTGCACTGCCAATTCTTCTGATTTCTTATGATCCCTCATGATACACTCTCCTCTCTGTGTCTATCATGAGTGTAAATCAGGGGTTATTGGACAATGAATGCAGAACGGGTATGTATCCAAAAATTAATATTTACAATAGGCCGGACAATTCTTGTCAGCCATCCATTGGCATCTCCTGCCAAGCGTCCTATCCTTTGAAGTGCAGTCCCTGAACCTTTGGACGTGAAATCCAGGGGGATATTTTCCTGTTTGGTTCTGATCATGATGGAAGTCAAACAGCCAATCCAATAATCCACAAATTCTATGAAACCAGCCATGCCATCTCGAAAGAGTGGAATCATCGGCAGGAACAATGTGGGTGGATGGGTTCGTAAGAACGTCTTCGATACATTCCGCTTCATAGCGCTTATAAGGAATCAATAAATCCGGCAATTCATGGTGGATGGTACCGCAATTGGTGCACTTCAACCTCCGAATGTTATATGTCTTACTTTGTCCCGTATGATCCTTGGCTTTTCGATTCTTAGTTCCTATAACCATCATGTTTTTCCCACAACATGGAGAAGGAATCCTCCCCGCACCCCTAACTAAAAACTCCAGTAAGATGTTTTCAATCAGCTGATAATCTGATACAATAACCATATACTTTTTTGGTGGGACGTCTCCCGTATAACTGTTGGCGCAGTTATACATTATGGGAGATGTCTTTTCCTTTCTCCAGAATTATAAATGTCGAAATGTTTCGAATTATATACGGACATTATAATCGACTAATTCTGGACAGGCAATACCGTCAACTTTCGGTAATTTAAGGGTGTCAAAAACACTCTCTGATTGATCCAAGATAAAATAACAACAAAAAAAGTGAAGACCCAGCCAGGAATAGCCAACCTAATAATATTTTTACTTTCTAACAATAATTATCACTCCTTTTCATCAAGTCATTCGCTACAAGGAAACAAATTCCTTCAACAAAACACATAAAAAGCACCTGCCACTTATGTGACAGGTGAAAAAGAATTGTGATGTTTAGATTTGGGTATCGATCAAGTATCTCCTCTTGGTCAATTCCCGATGATATAAGAATAACAGGTTTAATTCCTAATGACGCACAAACATTGAACAAGTTTTGCGAAACTTTTGTTTATATTTTATGCAAGACTTTTAAACCAGTCGTGTATAGTGGATCTATGGCGAGTCACATAAGTGTTAATCATGATGTTAAGAAAATAAAAAATAACCCTTCATCCCAAGTAGGAGAAGGGTTCAACTGCATTTATGTGACCTCAGTTTGAGTCATCTGTTGAGGTCACATAAAAAGTCAAGCTTGTCCTATAATTTTCTTAACTATCACGTAAAAAGTCACGAAAAACCGTAAATAGAAAGAGAATAAACGGACTTAAAAGGAATTATCGGTTGTCAATATTTTCTGGATACATATCATGATTCATCAAACGGTACTCCGCCATTTTCTCATACTTCGTACCTGGCTTACCGTAGTTCAGTATATGGATCAATACTAATTCCGCCACGTGGCGTGAACTTGCCCCACACTTCAATGTAGCGTGGATCCATTAGTTCGATTAAATCATTCATAATGATATTCATGCAGTCTTCGTGGAAATCACCATGGTTTCGAAAACTAAATAAATATAATTTTAACGATTTACTTTCGACCATCTTCACATCTGGAATGTAACTAATGTAGATTGTAGCAAAATCTGGTTGGTTCGTTTTTGGACATAATGATGTAAATTCAGGACAATTAAATTTTACAAAATAATCCCGGTTTTGGTGTTTGTTATCAAACGCCTCTAAGACTGATGGGTTATAAGAGAAATCATATGTGTTCCTTGATTTCCTAGTAGATTAACCCCTTCTAATTCTTTTTCTTTTCTTCCACTACTCATCGATTGCCACCTTCTTAAACGCCGCGTTTATTTCCCCAAATAAAGGTGTGTAGCTGCGGCAATACTTTTGCATCATTCATTATTATTGACTTCAGTTGCTTTCTCAATTAACCATTCATATCGCTTTAATAAGCTTGAAACTAACGTTGCATCATCCGTTGAAGACACTTCCTCATTTCCAATCTGCAAGTAAAACGGAACAAACGGATATCGCCTATGAATCATTTCTGCATATTCAAAATCTTCATCATCGAAAACCACAACTTTCAAACTAAATGACATTCCGTTCCTCAAGCTCTTCGATATAATGATCAAGTGTTCATAATTCGTTTCCATCTTTGAGCTTGGTGGTTTCGGTGAAATTGTTACATCATCAATCTTTCTCATCCATTCTTGCCAAATCGACCCTTGCGTCTCAATCGCCACTTTCCAACCTTTTTCATGACACAAGTCGATTAGTTCATCAATCCCTTTATGAAGAGCGGGATTCCCACCTGAGATCGTCACATGAGAAAAACGTCGCCGCCTATTTCTTTAACTCTGCGACAATATCGCTTGCTTGCATAAGTGTGCTTCTAGTTGACCCATCCCAAGTAAAACGAGAATCACACCAAGAACACGAATAATCGCAACCACCTGTCCGCACAAACATTGTTTTTTGACCGATGACCATTCCTTCCCCTTGAATCGTCGGTCCAAATATCTCCATTACCGGTATTTTCATTCTAACTCCTCCGGCTTCGGACGATAAACAACATAACTTGTTGGCGTTTCACGAACGACTACTTGTAGACACTTTGGTTATTAGTCTATGTTTCAACTCTTTTTGAATAGCTGTCCAAATTTGTTCTGCTACTCGTTCTGTTGTTGGATAGACATCTTTATATTCAGGATGATCATTTAATACAGTATGATCATAACGCTTATGAACAATCTCCTTGATTCGTTTAAAGTCGATAAGGAACCCAAGTTCATCAAGAGAATCCCCACCAATTGTAATATTAATAAAATACGTATGGCCATGCATATGCTGACATTGTCCAGCCTTCACTTCAGGAATAAAATGAGCAGCAGCTAAGTGCATATCTTTATTTAACTCATAGCGGTAACTATGTTGAACTTGTGGATAAAATTGCTGAATCATTGACTACCACCTCCTTGCTTTTCTCAAGATAGGTATTTAAACCTTGTTTGCGTAGCTCACATGAAGGGCATTCACCACAACCGTCCCCTCGAATTCCTTGATAACATGTTAATGTTTTTTCTCTTACAAATTCAAGCGCATTTAGTTGATCAGCTAATTCCCAAGTTTCAGCTTTATTCAGCCACATTAATGGCGTATGAATCACAAATTTTCATCCATCGCTAAGTTCAACGTCACATTCAATGACTTAACAAAATTATCACGGCAATCTGGATAACCACTGAAATCCGTCTCACATACACCTGTAATAATATGCCGAGCACCAATCGCCTGTGCATAAACAGCTGCAAATGATAAAAAAAGGTGATTACGTCCTGGAACGAATGTCGAAGGTAATTCTCCGTTTTCCCCTGCTTTTACTTCGATATCTCTCTCGTTAAAGCATTTGCTGATAATTGATTAATAAGCTTCATATCTAAAACGTGAAAAGAAACGCCTAGTTCTTCGGCAATCTCACGTGCACATTCTATTTCATCGATGACGTTGACCATAATCAAAAGTGACGGTTGCCACTTCCTTAAATTGTTTAAGCGCCCATAATAAGCATGTCGTACTGTCTTGACCTCCACTAAATACGACGACCGCCTTTTCATTTCTCATGTCTCATTTCTCCTTTTTTGTCTGGCATTCGATTATCAAAGCTTTTTTATGAAGAAAGAGCATTCGATCAACTCCTATATGGTATATCTGTTCTTTTGATATAGTAATCATAAGTGGCTTCTCTTTATAAACTATAAAACAACTTTTATCGGTAATCATTGCTAACTGATATTGTCTATAAACGACAAGAAAACTGTACTAATGTACAGTTCACACCTTAGTTTTTTATAGAGGGAGTTTGCGAACCTCTTTCTCTTTTGTTCAGATTCTATCATAGCATAAAAACAGTGAAACCGCTATTCTTTTCACTTTCTCACAATCTTTGTTAAATATGAATTGGAAATCGCACTTACATCATATAGAAATGAGGAATGGTAATGATGTCAATCTTTAAGAAAAGCTCGAAAAATATGCAGAACTTGCTGTTAAAGTTGGTGTTAATATCCAGCCAGGTCAAACACTTGTTGATTCGCACCCCTATTTTCAGCTGCTGAACTCGTTCGATTAGTGGCAAGAAAAGCGTATGAAGCAGGAGCCAAAAATGTTCATGTTGAATGGAGTGACGAGGAGCTAACGAAAACAAAATTTGAACTTGCTCCAGATGAAGCCTTTCATGAATTCCCCGAATGGATCGCAAAAGGCTATGAAGAAATGGCTGAAAATGGCGCTGCCTTTTTAAGCATCACAGGATCGAACCCAGATTTATTAAAAGATGCAGATCCTGAACAAGTTTCAAATGCCAACAAAGCAAGCGGAAAAGCGATGGAAGGATTCCGTTCTTACATCATTCAGATAAAATTAGTTGGTCGATTGTTGCTGTTCCTTCTGTCGGCTGGGCAAAGAAAGTCTTTCCTGATGTATCTGAAGAAAAGCTGTTGAGAAACTTTGGGATGCAATCTTTGCTGCAACTCGAATTAACCAAGACGAGCCCGTAGCAGCTTGGAAGGAGCATTTAAAAACCTTGATGAAAAAATGAATACATTAAATGAAAAGCATTTTAAAGCCCTTCATTACACTGCTGAAGGAACTGATTTAACAATTGAATTACCTGAAACTCATCTGTGGGTTAGTGGTGGAAGTACAAATAAAGAAGGGTTTCATTTGTCGCAAATATGCCAACTGAAGAAGTATTTACGTTAGCGAAGAAAACAGGCGTAAACGGAACAGTTGTCAGCACAAACTTTAAACTATGGTGGTACACTTATTGATAACTTCTCACT